>NZ_CANKXG010000001.1 GCF_947487575.1 uncultured Algibacter sp.
CAATCATATGATTGTTCAGTTTTAATTAATAAATTTAATCCTTTAATAATCTGTATCGACTATTTAGGACTAGACAATTTAAACGTTCTACGAAACTGCTTTCAGTTTCTTTAACGTAGTTTTAGTCAGTTTTTCTTCAGCGTAAGCTTTTGTAACGTTTAATTTTTTCTCGTTACTACTAGGTAATTCAAACATCGCATCAGTTAGAATTTCTTCACATAGAGAACGTAATCCTCTTGCTCCTAATTTATATTCAATAGCCTTACCAACAATAAAACCTAAAGCTCCATCTGTAATAGAAAAATCTATTTCATCCATTTCAAACAACTTTTTATATTGTTTGATAATAGCATTTTTAGGTTCTGTTAAAATGGCTCTTAACGTATCTGCATCTAAAGGATCCATATAAGTTAATACTGGTAAACGACCAATAATTTCAGGAATTAAACCGAAATCTTTTAAATCTTTTGGAATGATATATTGAAGTAAATGTTCTTGATCAACAACATCATCAGACATTGAAGCACTATATCCAACAGCCTGCATATTTAAACGCTTAGAAATAACACGCTCAATACCGTCAAAAGCTCCTCCAGCAATAAATAAAATATTTTCAGTATTGACTTCAATGAATTTCTGATCTGGGTGTTTTCTTCCTCCTTTTGGTGGCACGTTAACAACTGTTCCTTCTAAAAGTTTTAGCAATGCTTGCTGAACACCTTCGCCAGAAACATCACGAGTAATAGATGGGTTATCACTTTTACGAGCAATTTTATCAATTTCATCTATAAAAACAATACCCTTCTCTGCTTTTTCTAAGTTGTAATCAGCGGCTTGTAAAAGGCGTGTTAAAATACTTTCAACATCTTCTCCTACATAACCCGCTTCAGTTAAAACTGTAGCATCAACAATAGCCAATGGGACATTTAACATTCTAGCAACTGTTTTTGCCATTAAAGTTTTACCAGTACCAGTTTGTCCAACCATTATGATATTACTCTTTTGAATATCAATATCATCTTTTGATGGCGGCTGTAATAAACGTTTATAATGATTATATACAGCAACAGACATCACTTTTTTTGTAGCACCTTGTCCAATAATATATTCATCAAGAAATGCTTTAATTTGTTGAGGTTTACGCAGTTTTAATTCTGCAGATAAATCACTGCTGTCACTTTGTTTAGACTCTTCTATTACAATACCATGAGCCTGCTCTATACATCTATCGCAGATGTGAGCATCTAACCCTGCTATTAACAAGTTTGTCTCAGGTTTTTTACGACCACAAAACGAACACTCTAATTCTTCCTTTGCCATTAATCTTAATTTATTTTCGGAATGAATTATTATAAATCACTCTATAACTATTCTTTAAAATTACAAATTATTTATTTGCGAGCCAAAATCTCGTCAATCATACCATATTCTTTAGCCTTATCAGATTTCATCCAATAGTCTCTATCACTATCTTCATACACTTTGTCGTAATCCTGTCCTGAATGCTTACTAATTATTCTATAAAGTTCTTCTTTGAGGATTAAAATTTCTCTAGCTGTAATCTCAATATCACTAGCTTGTCCTTGAGCACCTCCTAATGGTTGATGAATCATAACTCGAGAATGTGTCAAGCCACTACGCTTACCTTTTTGTCCTGCACATAATAATACAGCACCCATTGATGCCGCCATTCCTGTACAAATTGTAGCTACATCTGGTTTAATAAATTGCATGGTATCATAAATACCTAACCCAGCATAAACACTTCCTCCAGGTGAATTAATGTAAATTTGAATATCCTTATTAGCATCTGTACTTTCTAAAAACAAAAGCTGAGCTTGAACAATATTTGCCACTTGATCATTAATTCCTGTACCTAAGAAAATAATTCTATCCATCATTAAACGCGAAAACACATCAAAAACAGCAATATTCATTTGACGTTCTTCTATAATGTTAGGCGTTAAGTTAGTTGGATACATACTACTAATAATTTTATTGTAGTAGGTACTACTTATCCCTTGATCTTTTATCGCGAATTTTTCAAATTCTTTTGCGTAATCCATAATGTTTTCTGGTATTTCTTTTAATTAAACTCCTGATTTACATCAATATGAGTTTATATACATTAATTTAACAATTGCTTTTGAATAAAAAAGCGCTTAAACCATATGATTTAAGCGCCTAAATATAAGCAATTATTCTTTACTTATTTATCACCATAAACTTCTTTAACAAAGTTTTCGTAACTTAACTCTTTAACTTTAAGATTTGCTTTTTCTTTATAAACATTAAGTAATTTTTGACTTACTAATTGTTCAGAAATACGACGCGCTTCATCTTGATTTCCTAATACACGAGCTGCAATATCATCAAGTTCTTTATCAGAAGGATTCATTTGACCAAATTGAGCCATCTGTCCTTTAATCATTTCTCTAGCATGATTTTTAATATCGTCCATAGTCACTTGCACATTATTTTCTTCAATTAATTTACCTTCAATTAACTGATAACGTAAGCTTTTTTCAGACTTTTCATATTCTTCCTTAGCCTGCACCTCATCCATTTCTTTTTCTCCAGCAGTTTGCATCCATTTTGTTAAGAATTCAGCAGGTAAATCAAACTTTGTATTTTCAACTAAATGCTCAGTGACATCGTTTAACAACTTTTGGTCTGCTTGTTGAACAAATTGCTTTTCGGCATCTTCTTTTATTTTAGTTCTCAACTCTGTTACAGACGTTACAGCTTCTGGTCCAAAAACTTTATCAAATAATTCTTGGTCTAAATCTGCTAACTCACGACTATTAATTTCAGAAATTGTAAAATTAACTTCAATATTTAATCCATGAACATCATCATGGCTTAATTTTAAAGCATGCATTAAATCATGCTCGTCATCAAAAAGACCTTTAGTTTTTAAAGTAATTACATCATCAACCTTGGCACCAACAAATTGTTTTGCAGTAGACTTTCCTTTAAATTTATCTAAAGTAAGCGTTACTTTATTATCAATTTCTTTTTCTTCGTTTGTATAAGTACCTGTAATTTCGCTATCCTTTTCAACAGTATCTTGAGATACTAATTTCCCGTATTGTTTTTGAATACGTTCAACTTGCTCATCAATCATTTTATCATCAGCAATAATATTATATTGTGTGATAGCCTTTTTACTTTTTAATTCAACATTAAATTCAGGCGCAAGACCTAATTCAAATTCAAAAGAAAATTTATCAGCTTCCCAGTCAATTTCATCTTGAGTTTTAGGTAATGGTTGCCCCAAAACATCCAACTTTTCTTCAGTTAAATACTTATTTAAAGCGTCTTGTAAAAGTTTGTTAACCTCATCAACTAAAACAGCTTTTCCGTATTGCTTTTTTACCATTCCCATTGGCACATGACCTTTTCTAAAACCTGGAATGTTTGCTGTTTTACGGTAATCTGTTAAGATTTTTTCAACTTTATCGCTATAATCTTCTTTAGCGATATCTACTTTTACTACAGCATTTAATGCATCAACGTTTTCTCTTGTAATATTCATTCTAAATGATATAAAGCCCTAAATCAGGCATTTAACAATAAAGGTTTCTTTTAAAAACCCTAAATTTTTTGGTACTAAAATTGGGATGCAAAAATAATATATTTTTACATCCTAACAAAGTTTTTAATTGCTTGATTTTGAACCTACTTTTTATCCTTTTTCAGGAAGGACTGTAGAAGCGATTGTAGCATGGATAATAAGATGCTAAATAGGATGGCCCACCAAATACTAGCAACAGAAAACCCATCAATAAATTTATTTGCTAAAAGAATAATTAACCCATTAATTACTAATAAAAATAAGCCTAAAGTTAGGATTGTTACTGGTAGAGTTAAAATAACTAAAATAGGTTTTACTAATAGGTTTAGAATAGATAATACTAATGCTACAATTAATGCCGTTACATAATTATCTACACTAACACCTGTTAAAATGTTTGCTAAAGCAAATACAGCTACGGCATTTAATAATAATCTTAATAATAGATTCATTGTTTTATATTTTGATTATGAATTTACAAAATTAATTACAGCTTCATAAAAATCTTTAGGGTTTTCAGCATGCAACCAGTGTCCAGCGTTAGAAATAGTAACAATTTCGGCTTTTGGAAAATGATTTGATATAATATTTTCATCACCAACTCCTATATATTCAGATCTATCGCCACGTAAAAACAAAGTATCTTTTTCAAACCTAGCATAGCTAGGCAAGGATTCTCCAACTTCACCAACTTCATTTTTTAAGACTTCTAAATTTATTCGTAAGCCTAACTGTCCTTTTTCAACCCAATATAAATTTTTGAGTAAAAACATACGTATTCCAATTTCAGACACATAATTACTTAACTCTTTATCGGCTTCACCTCTACTTTTAATAACACTAAAATCTAAAGAACTCAATCCACCTAATATCGCATCATGATGGACTGGGTAAAACCTAGGAGAAATATCAGCAACAATTAATTTTGAAACCAGCCCTGGATATTCAGTAGCCACTAACATAGCTGTTTTACCTCCCATAGAATGACCTAATAATACAATATCAGATAAATTATGTTCATCACAATAATGCTTTAAATCTTTAGCAAGTACTTCATAGTTAAACTCATCGTCATGAAAACTCCGTCCATGATTACGCTGGTCTACTAAATGCACTTGAAACCCCTGTTCACTAAACTGGTTACCTAAGGTTTTCCAGTTATCGCTCATCCCTAAAAAACCATGTAAAATTACCAATGGTTTTCCTTCTCCTAATATATTAGCATGTAAAAGCATTATTTTAGTTTATGTAAATACATTTGAATAACATTCTCGACACCCAAATATAAACTTTCGGCAATTAAAGCATGCCCTATAGACACCTCTAACAAATCTGGAATATTATCTTTAAAAAACTTAATATTATCAAGAGACAAGTCATGCCCTGCATTAATCCCTAGTCCTAAATTATTTGCTAATTGTGCGCTTTCTGCATAAGGTTTAATGGCATCAATATTTCCTAAGCCGTACTGATGTGCAAATGCTTCGGTATACAACTCTATTCTATCGGCTCCAGTTTCTTTAGCACCTTCAATTTGTTTTAAAACTGGGTCTACAAAAATAGATGTTCTAATGTTGTTTTTATTAAACTCAGCAATTACATCAACCAAAAAATGTTTATTTTTAATGGTATCCCAACCCGCATTACTCGTTATAGCATCAACACCATCTGGAACTAATGTAACTTGTGTTGGCTTTACTTCTAAAACTAAATTCACAAATGATTCAATAGGATTTCCCTCAATATTATACTCGGTATAAACTTCTGGTTTTAAATCGTGTGCATCTTGGTAACGTATATGTCTTTCGTCTGGTCTTGGATGAATGGTAACACCCTCTGCACCATAGCGCTGAACATCTTTTGCAAATTGAACAACATTAGGCACATCACCACCTCTTGAATTTCTTAAGGTTGCAATCTTATTAATATTAACACTAAGCTTTGTCATAAATCTATTTTAAAGTATAATTAGTTTATGATTTTTAACATTGGCTAAAAAATCCTTCTTTTAAATTTATCTTTTTCTTAATAAATAACTAGGCTAAGAAGTTTAAAAAAGATTTAATCTAAATTCAAAAGCTAAAATTTTAGCTTCAAAGCAAAAACCCTAAACTAATTATGCAAAAATACAAAGTAGAACATGCATTGATACTATTTTTTTGATTAATTTGCAGTTCTATTTACGCATACCATGAGACTTTCAGAACTAATAATAAACGACATAAAACCGTTAAACAACACGAGTAAAATAAGTGATTTACAACAACTTTTTAATCAACTTACTTTTTCTCATATACCTGTTAAAAATGAAAGTGGAGCCCACTTAGGGTGTTTCTCAGAAACCGACGCCCATTGTTTTGATAGCGACAAATTGGTTAGTGACTATTTATTTTCGTTAGAAGATTTTTATGTTAGAAACAACACACTTTGGTTGGATATTTTAGAAGCATTTGCTGTAAATTCAACCAATATTATGCCTGTTTTAAATACCCAAAACGAGTATTTAGGCTATTATGAACTTAACGATGTTATTAGTTTATTTAGCGAATCTCCTTTTTTTACTGAAGCTGGCGGTATTTTAGTAGTTGAAAAAGGAATAAATGATTATTCGTTTAGCGAAATTAGCCAGATTGTAGAATCTAACGATGGTAAACTTCTGGGAGCATTCATATCTAAAATGAATACAGATTTAGTCCAAGTTACCTTAAAAATTGGAAACATTGGTCTTAACGAAATTATTCAAACCTTCCGCAGATATAGCTATAATATTGTATCCGGTCATGAAGACGATGGTTATATTGAAAGCTTAAAAGAGCGTTCAGATTATTTAAAGAAATATTTAAACATGTAAATCTAATTCATGAACCATCCATAGCTAAAAGTTAGTTATGAAAACAATTATATGGATGCACCATGTGATCCATAAAAAACAATAAAAATAAACACATGAAAGTTGCCATTTTTGGACGATATTATAATGTTACAACCCCAACATCTGTTGAAACACTTTTCAATTATCTTGAAAATCAAGGAATAGAAGCACATATTGAAACCGAGTTCTATAGCCTTATAGACCGCGAATCGCATAGCATAAAAGACTTCAAGAATTACAAAACGTTTACAGAACTCGATACAGATTTCGATTTTTTGGTTAGCATAGGTGGTGACGGTACTATATTAAGAGCCACCATGTTTGTAAAAGATTTAGGCATTCCTATAATAGGTATAAATACAGGTAGACTTGGTTTTTTAGCAACCATTCAAGTTAATGCCATTGAAAAAGCTATACAAGATATTATAGATGGAAATTATAGAATCTCAGAACGTAGCCTTTTATCTGTCGAAACATCCTCAGGAAACAAAGATATCAAAGCCATGAATTTCGCCCTCAACGAAATTTCAGTTAGCAGAAAAAACACTACTGCTATGATAACAATAGACACTTATTTAGACGACGAATTTCTAAATTCCTATTGGAGCGATGGTCTTATAGTGTCTACTCCTACAGGCTCAACTGGCTATTCACTAAGTTGTGGCGGCCCAGTAATAACACCCGGATCCAGCAGCTTTGTACTAACACCCATTGCGCCGCATAATCTAAGCGCTCGCCCACTAGTAATTCCAGACTCAACCGAAATACACCTTAGAGTAAACGGCAGAGAAAAAACACATTTAATATCATTAGACTCTAGAATAGCCACTTTAGATAATGGCACACTTATTAAAATCAAAAAGGCCAATTTTAAAATTAAAATGATAGACCTTTTAAACGAAAGTTTTTTAGATACACTAAGAAAAAAGCTTCTTTGGGGAGAAGACAAAAGAAACAAATAATTTTTTGGGCGTTACCCTAAACGGGTCGGGCTTTCCGTTGCAAGTCCTCGCACCTCCTACGTCGGGCTGTGGGCTTTTCACTGCAATCCCTAACGCAGTATAATCCGTAATCTCCAATTTTAATTTATCACCTATTTCCTTCTTAACATCACCTACATTCACCACAATAAATTTATGTTTCCGTACCTTTTCAAAACAAATTTCAACAATATTTTAATAGAATTTCTGTTTTAAACCCATACAATTAAGCTCAAATTACATTTGACAAATCTTAGTTTATTATATTTGCAAACTTTTGAATATTTATGAGGCATTTAACCATATTGATATTAAGCATTTTAAGCATCCAATTAAGCGATGCTCAAATCAACGAAATTGGCATTTTTGTTGGAGGCAGTAATTTTATTGGAGATGTAGGTGCAACCGATTATATTGCACCAAACCAATTAGCCATTGGTGGTATTTATAAATGGAACAGAAGTAAAAGACACTCTTACCGAGCCACTTTAATATTTAGCGAACTAGAAGGTATCGATATCAATTCAGACGATCCAAGGCGTATTCAAAGAGGTTATGAATTCTCAAGTAAAATCACCGAACTTTCAGTAGGTATGGAGTTTACCTTTTTCGATTTCAATCTTCATTCAGGTAAAAAACTAGGCACACCATATTTATATTCAGGAATTACCCTAGCTTACCATGATAATCATTATTTTGAAAATGGTATACAAACACCAGAAAACACCTCAAGTTGGGCATATGGCATTCCAATGGCTTTAGGTTTTAAAACCAATTTCCTAGAAAACTTTATATTAGGCGTTGAAATTGGCGCACGATATGCATTTTCAGACGAACTAGACGGAAGTGTTCCGGATGGAAATCAACGACAACAATTTCGAATTGGAAATATAAATAATAATGACTGGTATGTGTTTTCAGGATTAACACTTACCTATACCTTTGGAGAAAACCCTTGTTATTGCGTAGATTAAAATGGATTTAAAAAACAGCGTACTTAAAAAAGTATTACCAAAGCACATTGCTATTATAATGGATGGAAATGGGCGTTGGGCAAAACAAAAAGGTATGCTTCGTGCTTTTGGTCATGAAAACGGCACAAAATCTGTAAAACAAACGGTTGAAGCTTGTGCAGAATTAGGTGTAGAGAATTTAACACTTTACGCATTTTCAACCGAAAACTGGAATAGACCAAAACTTGAAGTTCAAACATTAATGAAACTTTTGGTGTCTTCACTAAAAAAAGAAATCAAAACACTTCAAGAAAATAATATAAAGCTTTCAGCAATTGGGTCATTAAATACCTTACCAAAAAAAGTTTATAAAGAACTTTTTGAAGTAATTGAAAGTACCGCACAAAATACCAGAATGACTTTAACACTAGCACTTAGCTATGGTTCAAGAGAGGAAATCTTAAACACTGTTAAAGAAATTAGTATTAAAGTTAAAAATAATATAATTTCGGCCGAAAATATTGATGAATCAATTATAAATGAGCATCTTTACACGCAAAATTTACCAGATGTAGATTTGCTTATCAGAACAAGCGGTGAGCAGCGCATCAGTAATTTTTTGTTGTGGCAAATTGCTTATGCTGAATTATACTTTACAAGTGTATTATGGCCAGATTTCACCAAGCAACATTTGTATGAGGCTATTATTGAATATCAAAAAAGAGAACGACGATTTGGGAAAACAAGTGAACAACTTAGCTAAAAAAATACCAACATATACATATTTAAAGTACTGTTTAACTATATTATTTTTTATTAGTTACTTAAATATAAGTGCACAAAATTCAAATTATAAAGAAGGTGCAAAATATACCCTAGCTGAAATTTCGGTTGCTGGAAACACAACGTTTAGCGAACAAACAATCATTACATATTCTGGTTTAAGAAAAGGTAAAGTAATAACCATTCCTGGTGAGGATATAGGTAATGCTATAAAAAAACTTTGGAACTCTAAATTGTTTAGCGATATTGAAGTTTACGTTACCAAAATAGAAGACGACGTAGCATATCTACAAATAAAGTTAGCCGATTTACCACAACTTAATGAAATTAAAATTAATGGAGTAAAAAAGGGAAAGAAAGAAAGCATTATAAAAGAAAATAAATTAAAAAAAGGCACCAAGGTAACTGAAAATTTAATTACCAATACCAAAAACTTCCTTACCAAAAAGTATAAAAAAGACGGATACCTTAATACTAAGATTCATATTAATACTATTGAAGTAAAAGACACTATTAAAACTGCCAGAGTAAACATGGTACTTAATATAGATAAAGGCGAAAAAGTAAAAATTAAAAACATAACCTTTAATGGAAATGATGTGCTAAGTGACAAAAAGCTTAGAAAAAGCATGAAAGGCACTAGAAAAATTAATCGCATAAGAATTTTAAAACGTTCAAAGTTTATAGACTCTACTTATCGAGCAGATTTAGGGGAGATTATTAATACTTATAAAGAAAATGGGTATAGAGATGCCAGAATTTTATCTGATAGTATAATCTATAATAATGATAAAACCATATCACTTAAAATTGATATTATTGAAGGAGAACCTTATACTTTTGGTAATATATCATTTATTGGAAACACGGTTTATACAGATAATCAATTAAACAGGTTATTGCGCATTAGAAAAGGAGATACATATAATGGTATTTTATTACAAGAACGAATTGCAGACAATTCTAAACCCGATGCTCAAGATATTACAAATCAATACCAAAATAATGGCTATTTATTTTCTAGCATTAACCCTGTAGAGGTAAGTGCTGTTGATAATGTTATTGATATTGAGGTTAGAATATCAGAAGGAAAGCCTGCCTATTTTAACTCGGTTTCTGTAGTTGGTAATGATAAAACTAATGATCATGTTATATATAGAGAACTTCGTACGCGACCGGGTCAGCTTTACAGTAAAGCAAATGTAGTACGTACAGTTAGAGAACTTGGACAATTAGGTTTCTTTGATGCCCAAGAAATATCACCAAACTTTAACAACCCTAACCCTGTTGAAGGGACTATTGATATGGAGTATTCTGTTAAAGAAACTGGATCAAGCCAAATTGAGTTACAAGGTGGTTATGGAGGTGGTGGTTTTATAGGAACATTAGGATTATCATTTAATAACTTTTCAATAAAAGACATCTTTAAAAAGGACGCATACAAACCAATTCCTATGGGAGATGG
Source organism: uncultured Algibacter sp. (assembly GCF_947487575.1). Lineage (GTDB taxonomy): Bacteria > Bacteroidota > Bacteroidia > Flavobacteriales > Flavobacteriaceae > Algibacter_B. The sequence continues at coordinate 10,631 of NZ_CANKXG010000001.1, forward strand.
TCAAAAACTTTCGTTACGTTTACAAGCTAGTCGTTTTTATCAAACCTATAGTTTCTCATTTTCAGAACCTTGGATGGGTGGTAAACGTCCAGTTCAATTTTCTACATCCTTATCACATACTAAACAGTTTTTATTTGACAGAAATACTGGAAATGCCGATAAAAGTAGAAGTTTTAATATTACAGGAATTACATTTGGCTTAGCAAAACGATTATCTGTTCCAGACGATTATTTTACATTGTCTCAAGCCATAAGTTACCAACGTTACGACTTAAATAATTATAACACAGGTTTGTTTACTTTTGGAGATGGTTTTTCAAACAACTTATCATACACCGTTGGTTTAACTAGGAACAATACTAGCGTAGATCCAATTTTCCCAACTGGTGGGTCTAATTTTGGAATTACAGCAAAATTCTCGTTTCCTTACTCTTTGTTTAATGATGTAGATTATAAGGCTATAAGAGAAACAAGCGACGAACTTAGCGCGATTCCTCTACAATTAAGAACACAAGATGAAAGAGATAGACTAGAAGAAGCAGACCAAGAACGATTTAGTTGGTTAGAATTTTACAAAGTGAAGTTCTCTGGTGAATGGTATACACAAATAACCAAAAATTTAGTTTTAAGGCCCAAAATTGAATTTGGATTTTTAGGCGCCTATAATAATGACAGAGGCGTTATACCATTTGAGCGTTTTTATTTAGGAGGTGATGGCTTAGGTAATTTTTCACTAGATGGTAGAGAGGTTATTCAACTTCGTGGCTATCCAAATCAATCGCTAACTCATCTTGACGAATCTATCGGTAGAGCGTCACAAGATGGTTCAAGTATTTACAATAAATTTTCTTTAGAATTACGTTATCCAATAACTTTAAAAGCATCAGCAAAAATTTACGCACTTGGCTTTATAGAAGGCGGTGTATCTGCAAATACTTTTAGAGATTTTGACCCTTTCAACCTTAAGCGATCTGCTGGCTTAGGTATTCGTATTTTTATGCCAGCGTTTGGTTTATTAGGTATTGATTTTGGACATGGTTTTGATGCTTTACCTGGGCAAACAGTAAAACATGGATGGGAAACACATTTCATAATTGGGCAACAGTTTTAAGATAAAAAATACTTTGGCACGATATTTTCTAATAACACATTGATGATTTGCAAGAGAATTGAAATTTTTAAGATTAAAATTCGTTAATTTTGAAGATACAATTTAAAAAGGCAGAAAAATCATCTGTCATTTTAGAATTTATAAGCCATAAATTACAAAATATTAAAACAGATGAAAAATAACGTTCTTTTTTTACTGACATTAGTTTCTATGCTAAGCTTTTATTCACACGCACAACGTGGCGTAAGAATTGCTTATATAGATACAGAGTATATTTTAGAGAATGTGCCAGAATATCAAGAAGCTATCGCGCAATTAGAAGATAAAGCTCAAAAGTGGAAAAATGAGATTCAATCTAAATTAAAAGCTGTAGAACAAAAAAGAAATGATTTAAGCAATGAAAAAGCACTTTTAACAAAAGAGCTTATTGATGAGCGCGAGGAGGATATCACTTTTGAAGAAAATGAAATATTAGATTACCAGCAAAAACGTTTTGGACCAAATGGCGATTTATTTATCCAGAAGAAACAATTAATGCAGCCAATTCAGGATCAAATTTTTGCCGCAGTTCAAGATATGGCTGAAAGTAGAAAGTATGATTTTATTTTGGATAAATCATCGGATGCTGTGATGTTGTTTTCAGCAAAACGATTTGATGTTAGCGATCAAGTTTTAAGAAGCATAACAAGAACTTCTAAACGAAAGCAAGCTAGCACAAAAGCAGAACGTAAAGAGGCAGAACAAGAAGAATTAGTACCTGAAATAAATGAAGACTTAGAAGCTAGAGAAAAAGCATTAGAAGAAAAGAAAGCGGCTAGAGAAAGTGCAGTTGAAAAACGTAGAGCAGAAATTTTAGCAGCAAGAGAAGCAAAAAAACAGGAAGCAGAAGCAAGACGCCAAAAAGTATTAGAGGAAAGAGAAAAAGCAAAACAGGCTAAGTTAGATGCAAGAAATAAAACAACTAAAGTCGTTGAGGAAGCAGAAGAAACAAATAAACCAAATCAAGCAACTGATTCTGGTGCAGGTGAAACAAAAACAAAAGCTCAACTTGTTGAAGAAAACAGACAAAAGAAATTAGCAGAAAGAGCGGCAAGAAAAAAAGCCCTAGACGATAGAAAAAAGAAAATATTAGAAGAACGCCAAAAGGCAAAAGACAGTATAAACAATAACAATTAATAATTTATAACACACTTAATACTATTTAAAATGAAACAAATTAAAACTCTTTTATTAGCAATCACACTATGTTTTGCAACTGTAAGTTTTACACAAGCACAAAGTAAAGTTGCGCATATAAACACACAGGAATTGATTGCAGCAATGCCAGCAGCCAAAACTGCTCAAGCAGAAATTGAAGCCTTAGGTAAAACATACCAAACAGATATTCAAGCTTCAATCACAGAATATCAAAATACAGTTAAGCAATATGAAGCTGAAGCTTCTACAAAAACAGATGAAGAAAACCAAAAAAGAGGTTTAGAACTTCAAGAAAAGCAACAACGCATTCAACAATTTAGAGCAGATGCTCAAAAAGATTTAGCAAACAAAGAAGCTGAATTGTTTAAGCCTATTCAAGAAGCTGCAATGAATGCTATTAACGAAGTAGCTAAAGCAAAAGGTTACGAATATGTAATTGACAGAGCATCATTAATTGTTGCTAACGGTACAGATATTCTTGCTGATGTAAAGAAGCAATTAGGCATCTAATTGAAAAAAGACTCTACAACACTTACGTTGTAGTTTCAATTGAAATTGTCATTCCCGAGAAATCGGGAAACTAAAATTAAAATATATTTTAAAGCTGTCTTCTATAAAGGCAGCTTTTTTATTTTTGTACAACAATGACGAATAAACAACCTATTGGCATTTTTGATTCTGGTGTTGGCGGTACCTCTATTTGGAAAGAGATAAACACACTACTACCTAATGAACAAACTATTTATTTAGCTGATAGTGCTAATGCACCTTACGGACCAAAAGGTAAAAATGCAATAATTGATTTATGCGTAAAAAACACTGAGTACTTACTTAAAGAAAACTGTAAACTTATTGTTGTGGCATGCAATACCGCTACAACAAATGCTATTGATTATTTACGATCAAATTACACCGTTCCGTTTATAGGCATAGAACCTGCAATAAAACCAGCAGCGTTGCAAACAAAAACAAATGCTATTGGTATTTTAGCAACTAAGGGGACTTTAACTAGTGAATTGTTTTCAAAAACTTCAAATCTTTTTACCAATAACATTAAAGTTATTGAACAAATTGGCAATGGCATTGTAGAACTTATTGAAAATGGTAAGCTACAATCTGATGAGATGAAATCACTTTTAAGAGTTTACTTAGACCCCATGATTAAAGCCAATATCGATTATTTGGTTTTAGGCTGTACGCATTACCCGTATTTAATTCCTATGCTTTTAGAGTTACTTCCTAAACATGTTAAAATTATAGATTCTGGTGAAGCCGTTGCACGACAAACTAAAGCTGTTTTAGAGCGCTATGATATGCTAAATACCTTATCTATTAAAGCTAAACCTCAATTTTATACTAACGGAGCTATTGAAGTTATAACATCGCTATTAGGGGAAAATTTTGATGTTGATTATTTGGATTTTTAATGGTATATAATGCAAAACTTTGAACAAATAATTCTTTTATTAATTTCTGGTCAAGGTATGATATTAAGTATCGCCTTACTTTCATTCCTATTTAAAAAAAAATATTCAACCTTTTTTTTGGGACTTATCACTACGGTGGTTACATTAGAAATTTTAAATATTTGGGGAATGAGAGTTTCCTATCATAGTCTCAAAACTGCTTTTCCTTATTGGTTGTTTGGTTCATATTTAATTATTCCACCAGCCTTATGGTTGTTTGTCAAATCGAATACACAACCAATATTTCATCCTAAACCAAAGAGTTTTATTCTTTTTGTTCCTGCATTGGTTGAAATTACAATAGAATTTTTGTCCTTTTATTTTTATAAGTTATTAGCAGTAAATTTCCATTTAACAGAAAATCAATTTTGGTTTACGTTTACTGAAATATTACCTGTTATTTCAATGGTAATGGTTCTTGTCTTTTTCGCAAAAGAACTAAATAAATTAAAGATAAAACAGAAGCAGCTTCCAAAGACAAAAAATAATTCATTTTATTTTTTTAAACTATACACCTTTTTCGTGTTTTTTTCATTGTTAACATTATTCTGGTTGCTAGCAACTTTATTTAATTTTAAAGTTTACTATATTATTGAAATTGGTTTAATAACATTTCTATTTCTTCTTGGTTATATAGGTATTTTTCAACCCTCATTTTTTGATGTTCCAAAAGTTTTAACAGTAGATACTCTAAGTCAAAAATTCTCTCATTTTGATGACAAAAAGGAGTTGAAAAGATTAAAAGCACTTTTTGAAGATGAAAAGATTTTTACCAAACAGAAATTAGCCTTAAAAGATGTCGCAATACAACTTAATCTTCCTGAACGATATGTTTCAAGACTTATTAATCTACATCTTAACTCTTCTTTTATTACTTATGTAAATTCTTTTAGGGTTACATACGCCTTAAAGCAAATTAAAAACCCAAGTGAGAGAAATAAAACACTACTAGGTATAGCAATGGACTCTGGATTTAATTCTAAATCATCATTCAATAAGGTGTTCAAATCCATGACAGGAAAAAAACCTTCAGATTTTCTCAGTTCATAAATTATGTCCTAAAATATGATTCTGGACGTCCAACTTCTGTTTTAAAAGCGATTAACAATCAAAATTGCACTTGATTTGATGATTATTTTAAAACATTAATCATGAAAAATATACTTATAATTATAGTTGGTTTTTTGATTTATCAAAACGGATTCACACAAATAAAAAGAAATCCAACCAAACAGACTAATCTTACAATTGAAATAAATAAGAACATCGAGTTATTAGGCTTGGTTTATTTTATACTATTTGAAGGACAAGATCTTGAAACCAAAACCTTAAAAGTTGAAGGTAAAACTTTACTTAAAAAAGAATGGCACAACTATGGTTTTACGATTTACCAACAATACAAGTCTAGTGTCTCAAGTGAAAACTTAGGAAAATCTTTATCAGTTGCCAGTCATTTAAGAATTGAATATATATCTGCTTTTCTCCTTCAAACCGAAAGTGTCCCACAGGCTAAGTTTTCTGACTCAATAAATAAAAAATACTATTTAGATTTTTCAAAAGAAAAAAATATTGGAGAGGCAAAAAAGAATGCCGAAATATTTTTGAACGGACTAAATGCTTTTTCTAAAGAAATAGATTTTGACAACTATTTGACTAACTCAAAAAAATATTATAACAAAGTAATTGAAGAGGTCCAAAATGGGCTTCCAAATACTAGGTTCATCAAAGTTATGGAATCTTTTTATAAGAAGAAGTTTGACAATTATATACTAATCCCTAGTTTAACCATTCCTAAAGGAATGGGATTTGCTTTTTGGAATACCAATAGCGCCGAGAAAAAAATATTTAGTGTGTTTGGAGCCTTAGATATTCAAGAATTTGAAAATTCTAAAAATTTGAAGATGGGTTTTTTAAACCAACAAAAATTAAGAGAATTGACCGTTCATGAATTTGGTCATTCTTTTGTAAATCCAACTATAGATAAATTACCAGCCAATCTACTCATACGTACAGAACATCTATTCATACCCATAAAGTCTGCAATGATAGAACAGGATTACATCAATTGGAAATTATGCATTGATGAACATTTTGTTAGAGCAGGAGAGATTATTATTGCAGATAAAGTTGAAGGAAAAAGCGGGGCTAATGAATTACTTTTAGAGTACCAAAAAAATAGACAATTCAAATATCTTCCAGAAATACTAATTGAGTTGAGAAAATATGATAAAGTAAAAAACCAATCTTATTATGAAACAGTAAAAAAAATAATGAAACAATTAGCAGAACTATAATTAAATACGTTTCACAACAAAGTATAAACCTTATTGCTGGCTTTTAGCTTACTTGCGAAAGTCCTCGCAGACTTTCTATTCAGTAATAATTCACTTACTTTTAGCTTAAAAAAACGCAACAAACCATATACAAACACGTTAAACGAACCACTCCAAAAAACAAACCAACTTTCGATTTAAAAATATATTCCGGCAAGTTAGGCCAGAGATTGAAGCGGCATACTTTTACTTTTCTTGTAAATTGTCTAGAACCTTCAAAATAAGTTATAAATTTAATTAATGGATTCCTGCCTTCGCAGGAATGACAAAAAGTAAAAGATATAACGGAAATCTAGACCTCCCGATAGCTATCGGGAGTGTTTACGCCCAAATATTATTCCTTAAACCAACCTGAGTATTTGATATAAGCTTCGGAAATACGGTTTATTTCGCCCGAAACGAGCTCTTTACTGATCTCTTTTACTTTTTTAGCGGGTACGCCTGCATAAATACTCCCAGACTCAATAATAGTGTTTTGTGTAACCACAGCACCTGCAGCGATAATACTATTGCTGTTTACCACACAACCATCCATAATGATACTTCCCATACCCACCAAAACATTGTCGTGAATGGTACACCCATGCACCAAGGCATTGTGGCCAACGGATACGTTATTACCAATGGTTGTGCCTGCTTTTTGATATGTGCCATGAATAACAGCACCATCTTGTATATTGACCTTATTACCCATTTTGATAAAGTTTACATCACCACGAACTACGGCACTAAACCATACGCTGCATTGGCTTCCCATGGTTACCTCGCCTACTACAGTTGCGTTTTCGGCAATGAAACAATTTTTTGGTATTACTGGTGTGTTTCCTCTAACTGGTTTTATTACTGGCATAATTTTGTTATTTGAAATAAGATAGTAATTGAGATTTTTTTGACGCTGAAACCATAACTTGTTTTCCATTACTTAGCATTACGCTTCCGCCCTTTCCTTTTATGTATTTAACGACTTCGTTTACATTAACTAGATAGGATTTATGTACCCGGGCGAAACCAGAATTAACTAGAGCTTCTTCAAAATACTTGAGTGTTTTGCTTACTACTTTCTTTTTACTGTTGTTTAAATAAATTTCTGTGTAATTATCATCAGCTTTGCAATACAAAATATCTGTGGTATTTAGTATTGCAAATCCGTCTAGTTGCGGAATGGTAATTTTACCTTCTATATTATTTGTTTTTGGAACTAGTATTTGATCTTGAAGTGCATCTTCTTTTGTTTTTATTTCGGTGACGTAATCTACAGCTTTAATAAGTTCGTCAATTGAAATAGGTTTCATTAAATAGTAACTTGCATGTGCATTTAATGCATCTATAGCATAATGATTATAGGCAGTTACAAAAATGGTTTCAAAATTTATATCACCCACTTTGTCTAATAAATCGAAGGCATTGCCATAAGGCATTTCTACATCTAGAAACACTAAATCTAAATTGTTATTTCTAATTAAAACTAGGGCTTCTTCAACATTAGCCGCCTCGCCCAAAACAGTTACGTTTGGGCAGTACTTTTTGAGATAGTTTTTTAGAATTTCTCTACTAGTTTCTTCATCTTCAACTATTATTGAGGTTAACTTCATGTTTTTTAATCCTTTTTAAGCGTTACAACTACTTTGGTTCCTGCATCTTCTTCGTCTTGAAAATCGTCAATAAACACATCTACTTTATCTTTATACATATCGTTTAAAATAGATACACGTTTTTTAATATTACCCATACCTTTTGAGTTTTGTTTTTGCTGATTTTCGGTTTTTAAGGCTTTTGATTTTTTTCTTCCTATACCATCATCTGTAATGGTTATTTTTATTTCTTCTGGCTTGGTTTGACTAATAGTTATTTCTAATTTTCCTTTTGTTTTTTTATACCGCAATCCGTGCCATACAGCATTTTCAATATAAGGTTGTAATAGCATTGGTGGAATTACAAAGTCTTCTACTTTTATATTTTTATCGACATTTATGTTGTAATCAAATTTATCTTGAAATCTAAAATGTTCTAATTGGGTATAAAGTTCAATAAGCTTAATTTCCTTTTCTAACGGAATAAAATCTTCTTCGCTATTTTCTAAAACAGCGCGCATTAACAATGAGAAATCGGTGAGATATTTATTAGCTGTACGCTCGTCATTTGATGCTATAAAGCTATTGACTGAGTTTAATGCATTAAAAATAAAATGCGGATTCATTTGACTTCTTAAGCTTTTTAAGGCTAATAAATTATTAGCTAAGCGTTGTTGCTTGATGTATTTAAACATTAAAAAGGCGCCAATAAGCAATAAGATTAATCCGCCAATTAATGAGTAGATAATTAGTTTTTGGCGTTTTGCTTGCTCTTCAGATAATTGATATTTACTCTCAGAAAGTGCTCTATCACTTTCTAAACTCAATATCCTATTTTGTTTGCTAACAATATCTTTACTAAACCTTGCTGCCTGAGATATTTCTTGTTCTTTTTTAGAATACAATTTATCAACCAAATCTACATAATCTTGATAGGCTAATAAGGCTTTATTAAATTGCCCTGCATCTCTATAAACTTCCGACAATCTTCGGGTTGCATCTTTCTGAACAATTAAATCGGCCTTACCACCAGCCTCATCAATACTCTTTTGCAAATATTCAATGGCATTTCCGTAATCTCTTTGTGAGGCATAGGCGTTACCTATTTTATAATTTTGTTTTTGTTGTGTTAAAGGGCTTTCATTATCTATATCGTCAGCATCACTTTCAATTTCGTTAATAGTGTTTAAAGCTTCTTTTCGTAATTCAATTTCATCAGAAAAATTATTGACTTTATTTTGAAAATCGGCAACCTTTATTTGTTCTTCAACAGCTCTTTTTTTGTTTTCACTATTCGCCAACTTCATGGACTTATTAAAAAAGCCTTGAGCCTTTTGTGTTTCTCCTTTTGCAGTATATACCTGTGCAATTTTAGAGTTTAAGTCGGTGATTTTTGGTGTTATTAAATGCTTTTGCGCCACTTTCAATCCATCTTTATAAGCATTAACAGATAGATTATATGATTTGGTTAAAAGATAAACATCACCTAAGCCCTCGTATAAATCGGTTAATTGCCAATTGGTTAATTCGCTTTTAATAATAGCATTATATATCTGTAAACTTTCTTGGTAATTTCTATTCTGTTTATAGGCTTTTGCAAGTTTTAATGAAACAGTATTTGTTTTAGCATTTTGCAAACTAATTCTATAATTTGATACTGCTAAATCGTATTGTTTCCAATACATATAAATGTCGCCTAAAACGTCATAAGCTTCGCCATTTTCTTTGGTAGAATTACTTTCTGATAGGGCATCGGCAATAAATTGAATACTTTTCTTCGCATCTTTTTTTAGATATGTTTCCGCGGAATCAATTAATGGCTTAAATAATTCTTTCTTAGTTCTTGATACGGATTTAAATTTAGATATTTTTGATTTATCCTCATCGCTAGGTTGCACTTCTACCTTAATACGTTCACTACTTTGAATAATATAAAATACGGTTTCAAAATCCTTGTGTCTTATGGTTAATTCATCGCCTTTCCTTGCTTCAATCCTAAATTCGCCAAAAACATCAGTAGCTGTATAACCGCCCCAATTAACCTCAATATTTACATCTTTTATTGGTTTTTGCGTATCGCTTTCAACCACCAAGCCACGTACCGTAAATTTTGGTTCACTATTATTTTGAGCGTATAAATACATCCCACTCAAAGAGAGGAACATCACGCATATATATTTAATAACCGATTGCATTCTATATTTTAAGTAGATAAACTTACGCACTTTACTTGGTTTATTAAAATGATGGTTTTACAAAAAAACTATTTTTTTATACTAATAAGAAGCCTTTAATAACTTATAAGGTTTGTTTACTCATTAAAATAAGCACTTTACTCATTCTACTTTTTTTATGAAATAAGTCGAACATAGTTTTACAGTATTAATCAAAATAGTCCAAAATGGGTATTTCAAAAACATTCACATTAATCTAAAAACAAAAAAATCATGAAAACGTATTTTAAAACAACTTTACTAAGTTTTGCTTTAATGGGATTTTTATCCTGCAACGCAAAAAATAAAAAACAATCCATTGTACTTAATGACACTAAAATAGAACATCACGAACCTAATAAACAATTCATTAAAGTTGCTTTATTATTAGACACTAGTAATAGTATGGATGGGTTAATAGATCAAGCCAAAGCACAACTTTGGGACATTGTAAACGAATTATCGTATGCAAAATGCGGTACAAATAAGCCAAATTTGCAAATTGCTTTATATGAATATGGCAATGATAGATTAAATGGAAGTGAAGGTTATATCAGGCAAGTTTTAGCCTTTAGTGAAGATTTAGATGATATCTCTAAAGAGCTTTTTTCGCTAACCACAAATGGAGGCGAGGAATATTGCGGGCAAGTTATTCAAACGGCATTAAACCAATTAAAATGGGGTAAAAATCCCGATGATTTAAAACTAATTTTTATTGCTGGTAATGAACCTTTTAATCAAGGTAAAGTGAATTATAAGAATGCATCTTCAAATGCTAATGAAAAAGATGTTACAGTAAACACCATTTTTTGTGGTGATTATAATCAAGGTATTTCTAGTCATTGGAAAGATGGTGCTCAATTAACACATGGTGACTATATGGCCATTAATCAAAACAGAGCAACAGTTCATATTGCTTCCCCTTATGATGATGCCATTTTAATTTTAAATAATAAATTGAATAAAACCTATATAGCTTACGGCTCGAGAGGAAGTCAAAAGATGGCTTTACAAGCAGAACAAGATATGAATGCAAGTGGCTATAGTAAAACCAATGCAGTAAAAAGAACAGTTAGTAAAAGTTCTCATTTTTATAAAAACAAAAATTGGGATTTGGTGGATGCTGCTAAATTGGATGAGATTATTATTGAAAGTATTTCAGATGATGAACTACCAAAAGAGCTAAAGGGCAAAACCAAAACCGAAATTAAAAGTTATGTTGCTAAAAAGAGTAAAGAACGTCAAGCTGTTCAGAATGAAATTAATACTTTGAACGCTAAACGTAAAGCTTATATTTTAAAACATAATAAAGAAAACACTAATGGTTTAGAAAACGCTATGACAAATGCTATAAAAGAACAAGCTAAAAAGAAAAAATACACATGGAAATAGGGTTCAGTTAGATTTATTTAAAAAACAAAATCCCGCCTTATACAGCGGGATTTTACTTTAATTATGTTGCAAAAATATAAATCTAATTAACTGCAGGACAATTACAAGCATATTTTTCTCTTCTACAACCAAAATTATATCCAAGAGTTAACTGATGATAAGCACCAGTTGTAAAAACAATTGGATTTGTTTGATAAGTATACGTGTAACCAAACATAAAATCATTATAATTAACACCTAAAATTCCTGTTATTTGATTCAGTTTTTGGCTATTTACAGTAGTTCCGTTTAAATACTGAGCGCCATCCAAACTTAGCCTGTAAGATACTCCTCCCCAGAATTTACCAAAATCCATTTGCTTATACGCTTTACCATTTAAATCAAAACTAGATTCTTTAGTTAAATCTCTATATTGAAACATTACTGATGGTTCGAAACTCCATTCACTACCAAATTTGCTAAACACGTTTCCTACTGACACTAAATAGCGCCTTAAGTTACTCGTAATTTCAATATCCTTATTAATACCAGAATTATTCAAAACATTTTTTACAGTGGCATGCGCATAGAAATCAAGATAATGATACGAGAATCCTAAATCTACATTAAAATTAGTTTCGTTTTGCACAATGCCGTCAATTGCATTATCAAGAATTGGTGAGCCGTCTAAAAACGTAGTTTCATCCAATTGATATTGAATAAACCCAGCACTCAAACCAAACGATAACATATTTAAATCTGCTTCACTTCTAGAAAACATAAGATGATGAGCATAAGTTAGATATCCCCCCTTTTGAGAATGATATCCATTTTTATCAGCATACAAAATCCCTCCAACCGCAGATTGCGAATCTCCAATTCTACCATTCACACTCAGCGTTAAAAGTTTTGGTGCATCTTCATGACCAAACCATTGCTGTCTTGCTGTTAATCTAACTTTAGAACAGTTAGCAATACCAGCCATAGATGGATGAATTAAATAATAATTATCGGTTAAATAATCTGTATATATTGGCAACCCTTCTTGGGATGAAGCCATGTTTGAAAACATAACTATTATAGCCACTAAAATGATATTTTTTAATTTCATAAACTTTTATTCCCAAGTAGGTTTGGTTTAATACAAACGCCTTGATTCTTAAAAAATTACACGCAAAAAAGATAAAGGTAACCCTTACCTGTAATGACCTAGTTTAACAGGCAACAAAAATCAAATATATGGATAACTAAAGTTTTCTTTTAGTATTTTTGTGAAAAATTAGCTAAAATGAACACTTTCAAGGTTTCCGTGCAGGAAACATCCAATAACTCTATAGTAAAATTTGAGGTCAATCAATTTATCACAAAACACCAAAGTTTTGAGTTTAATAACATAGATGAAGCTAAAAATTCTCCATTAGCTCAACAATTATTTTATTTACCCTTTGTTAAAAAAGTATACATCTCTGGTAATTTTATTGCTGTTGAAAGGTATGATATAGTAGAGTGGAATGATGTACAAGATGAAGTTTCTGAACAAATTGAAGCCTATTTGAATGACGGCGGTATTGTAGTTGAAGAAACTGCCACGCCTAAAAAAGTGGCTATTACCGTTTATGCAGAAAGTACACCCAACCCATCTGTAATGAAATTTGTCGCTAACAAAAAACTAGTTGCTGCTCTTTTTGAATTTACTTCCATTGATGAGGCTAAACTTTCACCTTTAGCTACTGAATTGTTTCATTTTCCGTTTGTAAAAAGTGTCTTTCTTGATGAAAACTATGTGTCAATTACAAAATATGACATTACGGAATGGCAACATATAACTATCCAACTTCGAGAATTTATTAAGGATTACATTGAAAAAGGGAAAGAAGTTGTTTTACCAGAAGCTATAGAAACATTAGAAAAATCTTCTAAACAACAAGATAGTCATTTTGAAGCTTTAGATGATATTTCAAAAGAAATTGTTAACATCCTAGAAGAATATGTTAGACCTGCTGTAGCTAGTGATGGCGGTAACATTCAATTTATTTCTTATGATGCTGCTGAGAAAAATGTAAGCGTCCTGCTTCAAGGTGCATGCAGTGGTTGCCCTTCGTCAACATATACCTTAAAAAGCGGCATTGAAAATATGCTTAAGGAAATGTTACCGGGAAAAATTGATACTGTTGAAGCTATAAATGGGTGACTTTTTAATTCCGTGCGTGTCTAAAAATAGTTATCTTATACGAGGTAATTAATTTTAATTAAAAACATAAAATCATGGCAGTATTAAAAGTAATTGAAGTTTTATCAAACTCAGACAAAAGTTGGGAAGATGCAACTAAAAAAGCAGTAAAACACGCATCAAAAAGCGTTAAAAATATACGTTCGGTTTACGTTCAAGACCAAAGTGCTAGTGTAAAAGATGGTGAAGTATCAGACTTTAGAGTAAATTTAAAAATCACTTTTGAAGTAAACTAAGTTTACAATCATTTTAAAATACTAAGCGTTCAGTTTCTGAGCGCTTTTTTTGTGCTTAAAAATCGCTAACTTTGATAAATGAAGTACCTATTACCACTTTCGTTTATGATTCTTATTATAGGCTGTAAAGGTCAGAATTCAGAGTCTATGGAACACCAATATAACAATGCACTTGTAAATGAAACTAGCCCGTATCTATTACAACATGCCCACAATCCAGTAGATTGGAACCCTTGGAATAAAACTACTTTAAAGAAAGCAAAAACCGAGAATAAACTCATATTAATCAGTGTTGGCTATGCAGCTTGCCATTGGTGTCATGTTATGGAACATGAAAGTTTTGAAGACAGCCTTGTAGCGCAAGTAATGAATAAAAATTTCATCAATATTAAAGTTGATAGAGAGGAACGACCCGATGTAGACCAAGTATACATGAATGCCGTTCAACTTATGACAGGTAGCGGCGGATGGCCTTTAAACGTTATAGCTTTACCAGATGGTAGACCAGTTTGGGGTGGCACCTATTTTAAGAAAAACCAATGGATGGACGCTTTAAATCAAATTTCAGAATTATATACTAAAAACCCTGAGAAACTTGAAGAATATGCTACTAAATTAGAAGTGGGTATAAAATCATTAGATGTAGTTAAGTTGAATACTGACGAGCCCGTTTTTGAGAAAGCATTCATTCAGAGTGCCGTAAAAAATTGGTCAAAACAATTTGATAACAACCAAGGTGGCATGAATAGAACACCAAAATTTATGATGCCTAATAACTATCATTTCCTGTTAAGGTATTCACATCAAAATAATGACAGAGAGTTATTAGACTTTGTTAATATAACGCTCAAAAAAATGGCCTTTGGTGGTGTTTTTGACCAAATAGGCGGTGGGTTTTCCAGATATTCAGTTGATGCTAAATGGCATGTACCACACTTTGAAAAAATGCTATATGATAATGGGCAATTAATCAGTTTATATGCTGATGCTTATCTCGTTTCAAAAGATAAATTATATGAGGATATTGTTCATCAAACTCTAAATTATGTCAAACTTAATATGACAACAAATAATGGAGCTTTTTATTCTTCACTTGATGCTGATAGTAATACACTAGAAGGCGAATTAGAAGAAGGTGCTTTTTATGTTTGGTCAAAAGATGAATTAAAATTACTTTTAAAAGATGATTTTGATTTGTTTTCTGATTATTATAATGTAAATAATTATGGGTTTTGGGAGCATAACAACTATGTACTTATTAGAAAAGAGGACGATAATTTCATTATTAAAAAACACAACATTACTGCAAACATTTTAGCTGAAAAGAAAAATGAATGGAAATCAGTCTTAATAAAAGAGCGAGACAAAAGGCCGAAACCAAGATTAGATGATAAAACTTTAACCTCTTGGAATGCATTAATGCTTAAAGGCTATACAGATGCTTATCGCGTTTTTGGAAATGATGATTATATCGCTGCCGCGGAAAAGAATGCAAACTTCATTTTAAATAATCAATTACGAGAAGATGGCGGTTTAAACCATAATTATAAAAATGGAAAAAGTAGTATCAATGGGTATTTAGAAGATTATGCTGCTACAATTGATGCGTTAATTGCGCTCTATGAAAACACCTTAAATGAAAAATGGCTAACCACAGCTAGAGATTTAGCAAACTATACTTTTAATCATTTCTTTGACGAAGGGAGTAATATGTTCTATTTTACTTCAAATGAAGACGCATCCTTGGTATCTAGAAGCATTGAGTATAGGGATAATGTGATACCCGCAAGTAATTCTATAATGGCAAAAAACCTGTTTAAATTATCACATTATTTTGATAATGAACACTTCAGCATAACGGCTATGACAATGTTAAATAACGTAAAACCAGAAATGCAAGAATACCCATCTGGATATTCTAACTGGTTTGATTTAATGCTGAATTATGCGCAACCTTATTATGAAGTAGCTATTGTTGGAAAAGATGCAAAACAGAAAATAGACAAATTAAATAAATTTTATATTCCTAATAAACTTTTAGCTGGAAGTACTTCAGAAAACGATATGCCTTTATTAGAAAGTAGATATAACCCAAACAATACACTTATTTATGTGTGTGTAAATAAAGCTTGTAAGCTTCCTGTTTCAGAAGTAAATGATGCCATTAAATTTTTAAAAAAATGACACTTATAACCATCATATTAATAGCTTTTGTAGCTTTAGAACATTTATACTTTTTATATTTAGAAATGTTTATGTGGACCAAACCAAAAGGAATAAAAGCGTTTGGGTTAAAATCTAAACAATTTGCTGAGGACACAAAAGTACTCGCAGCTAATCAAGGGCTTTATAATGGGTTTTTAGCAGCAGGTCTTATATTTTCTGTCATTCAGAACGAGATGAAATTTGCTATTTTCTTTTTAATTTGTGTGACTATAGCAGGTATTTATGGGTCTTACTCTACAAAGCAAATAAAATTATTTTATGTACAAGCAGTCCCTGCAATCATTACATTAATTTTTTGCTTATTCTAAAATTAATTAATCATTTTCATCTGTAAAATTAAAACCCTGAGTATTTATTTTTAATTTTACACAACTAAAAACTAATAAAAATCATGGACACAGAAAACATTGACCCTCAAAAATGGATTGACCTTGGAATAGGTTTCATTCAAGATTATGGAAAAGGAATTATAGGAGCCATCCTCGTTTGGATTATTGGCTCTTGGCTTATTAAAAAAATCATTAAAGCAATTGGTAAAGTAATGACTAAGCGTAATTATGATGAAAGCTTACAGAAGTTCTTACTTAATTTAATTGGTTGGGTTTTAAAAATCCTGTTAGTTTTAACTATTTTATCTCAATTAGGTATTGAAACCACTTCATTTGCTGCTATACTGGCTGCTGCTGGTTTAGCTATTGGTTTAGCTTTACAAGGTTCTCTTGGTAATTTTGCTGGAGGTGTTTTAATTATGATTTTTAAACCTATTAAAATTGGTGATTTAATTGAGGCTCAAGGAGAACTAGGTGTTGTTAAAGAAATTGAAATTTTTACAACTAAAATAGTTTCACCTACTAATAAAGAAATAATCATTCCTAATGGGTCTCTATCTAATGGTAACATTACAAATTATTCTACTGAAGGAAAATTAAGAGTTGATTTAACCATTGGTGTTAGTTATGATGCAGATATAAAACAAACTAAAGACGTTTTAATGAAAGTCTTAACAGATAACCCGCAAGTTTTAAAAGACCCTGCGCCTTCTGTTAATGTTTCTGAACTAGCTGATAGCTCAGTTAATTTTGCTGTAAGACCATTTGCAACAGTTGACGATTATTGGGATGTATACTTTGGTACTCTTGAAAAATGTAAAATAGCTCTTGATGCTGCTGGTATTGAAATTCCATACCCACACTCAGTTGAGATACATAAAGATGCTTAAGATTTTGGTTTCGGTTTTAAAGCCACAAAATCTTTTAAATAATATGGTTCAAAATAAGCGACATCTTCGGTGTCGCTTATTTTATATTTATTAAATCCTAACGCACACATTTCTCTAGCAGAAGGCAAATTATCTTCAATAAAAAAAGCATTAGGATGATTGATTAGTGTTTTAGTTTTTTCAACGCCATTACCAACAAAATAAACTTTTCCTTTCTGCAGATAATCTTCAAAAGAGTTTTTATCTAAAATCTGTGCTTCAGTATTACGTAGTTGCTTATAATCTGAATCGTAAATTGCAGAATACACTTCCATACGCCTAGCATCAAGCATTGAAACAATAACACCATCATTAACTTTAACTTGGTGTGCTAGAGCGTCTAAAGTTGGGATAGATATCAATGGTTTATCTAATGCAAAACATAAACCTTTAGCTGCTGAAACCCCAATTCGCAAACCAGTATAAGAACCAGGGCCTTTACTAACCGCAATGGCATCTAAATTACTTGAAGATATGTTAGCTTCTTTTAAGACCTCATTTATATAAACATGAAGTCTTTCGGCATGCGAATAACTTTTATCATTATCTTCTTTCAAAACAATGGTATTACCATCTTTTGAAAGTGATACAGAGCAATTAGTTGTTGCGGTTTCTAGGTTGAGTATAAATGCCAAATTAGTTTGTTAAAGATTTTCCCATGTAAAAGTCTAAAACTTTTGTCTTAAAAACAAAATCATATTTAGCATTAATCAAAGAAGATTCTGCATTTATTAATTGCACACGTGCTTGTTCTAAATCAAAAGCTGTCATAGCACCTATATCGTAGCGTTCTTTTGAATTGTTAAAAGCTAAGCTTTGAGATTCTAATGATTTTTGGGCTGCATCATAAGCTTTAAATGCAGCTTGAGCATCTGTAAATGCACGTTGTATGTTTGATTCTAAAGTTAATTTTGCTTGTTCTAAATTAAGCAAGCTATTTTCTTCTTGAATTTTAGACTTAGCAACGGCTGTTTTATTTTGAAATCTTGAAAAAATAGGAATATTTAAATTTAGCCCAAAACTATGCCCCTTGTTATCATTAATTTGATCAAAAAATGCTGCTTCCAAATCTGTAAGATTTGTAAAAGATGCCCTAGAACTATAACCATATGTAAAATTTAAACTTGGTAAATATCCGCTTTTAGAAATCTCTGTCCCCAAAACGGCATTCTCTATGTTCTTTTTAGCCACTTTTATTTCATTTCTATTTTCAAGTGCGTAATTTAATACAGGGTCAATACTGGAATACAGTAAAGATTCAGAAGGCGCATCAATATCTATAATTTCAACATAAAAATCATTAAAAGGCACTTGTAATAATTGTGATAAAGAAAGTAATGATAAATTATAACTATTTTCTGCCAAAGTCACTTGTTGAGCATCCCTACTTAAAGTAGCTTCTGCATCGTAAATATTAGCTTTGGGTTGTACACCTGCATCAACTAATTCTTTAACCTGTTTTAACTGCTTTTCACTAAACTCATATTGTGCAGTAGCTGTTTCTAGAGTTTCTTGATTAAATAATATATTTAAATACCCATTTACAACATTTAAAGAAATATCATCTTTTATTCTATTTAATTCTAACTCATTAGTTTCCCTAGTAAGTTTAGATTGTTTATAAAGATTTAATGTTCTAAACCCATTAAATATATTTTGTGACAAACTAACACCTAATCTACTTTGATTAAATGTTTGACTCACAAAAACACCAGGATCAATCTCTAAACCACCAATAGTAATATTATGCGCCGCACTTGCGCTTACAGATGGCAAAAATTGTCCTTTTGCTGCAATAATATCTTGTTCATTTGAGAATAAAGTATTCTGGCCTTGTTTTACAGAAATATTATTTTCAAGTGCATGATTCACACATGCTTGTAATGTCCATGTTTTTTGCTGCCCAAAAGACAATAGTGAACATGTTACAATTCCAAAAAATAAAACGGTTTGTTTCATATTAATCATCTTCATTATCTTTTGATGCTTTATTCCAAACTTTAATTTTATCGCCTTCTTTAACGCCTTCAGTAATTTCAACGTTGATTCCATCAGACAAACCTAATTCGACATCCTCTTTTTTGAATTTATTTTCACCATTCATAATTTCAACAAAAGGCTTTTCAGTAATTCTGTTATATTGAAGCAACGCTTCTCTTATTACCAAAACACTATCCTTACTTTCTATTTCTATTTCAGCATTTGCGCTATAACCAGCTCTTATATTGGTAAGTGAATCGATAGTGACATCTGCTTTAATTGTGAATTGAACAGCTCCGTTTTCTTCTACACCTTTCGGCGCAACAAATGTTAATTTAGCAGGAAACTCTTTATCTCGAATAGCTCCTAAGATTACTTTAATTTCTTTACCTTCTTGAACTTTACCAACTTCAGCCTCGTCTAATTTTCCTTCAAAAATCATTAAACTCATATCTGCAATAGTTGCAATGGTTGTTCCTGCATTAAAATTATTACTTTGAATGACTTGATCTCCTTCTCTAACAGGAATTTCTAAGATGGTTCCAGGTATTTGGGCAATAATATTAGTATTTGCTGAGCTTCCGCCTGAAATTGATCCTCGCTTTATAATTTGATAGTCGTTTTGAGCTTGTGCCAATGATTCTTTAGATTGATTGAAAGACAGTTCGCTATTTTCAAAATCTTGTTGCGAGATCACCCCTTTTTCAAATAGGGTTTTATTTCTTGTATAAAGTACTTTAGCATTATCATAAGATAATTTTGCCGTACTAATTCTACCCTTAGCTCCAACTAAATTTTGCTCGTTTGGTACCACTCTAATAGTTGCAATTAAATCTCCCTTTTTAACTTTATCGCCCTCTTCTACAAGAATTTTATTGACAATACCCGAAATTTGAGGTTTTAATTCAATCTCTTCTTCTGGGTTTAATTTCCCTGTTGCAACAGCTTTTGTATCTATAGAGCTATAAAAAGGTTCTTCAACTTTATAGTCTACTACATCTTTTGAATTTGCGTCTTTAAAATACTTTAACACGAATGCTAATGCTATGATAGCAACTAATACTAAAATAATTTTTACTGTTTTATTCATTTTTTTGATTGTTTATTCTTCTCTTAATGCTTCAATTGGTTTTATACTTGTTGCTTTAAATGCTGGTATTAATCCTATTAATGTACCTAAAACAACTAAAATTACTAATGCTATAAATACAACGGCTATTGATACCGAAGCGTTAACAATGGCGGCATCGTCACCTTGCCCAACGAAATGGTCAAGTAAAATTAAAATCCAGCCTCCTGTTATAATTCCAAATATGCCAGCAACTATGGTTAAAAAAACTGCTTCAACAACAATTTGTCTTTTTATCTCGAAAGGTGTTGCGCCTAAAGCTCTTCTAACACCTATTTCTTTGGTACGCTCTTTTACGGTGATTAATAAAATATTTCCAATCGCAAAAACTCCTGCGATTAATGTAGCTATACCTACAAACCAAGTTAAAAATTGCATACCTGTTAAGAAACCTGTTACTTTCCCAATCTCCTTTCCTGCATTAGCACTTCCTAATGCACGATTATCTTTGGGGTGAATATCATTAAGGTTTTTCAATAATAGTTTAGCATCTTCTTCTATTTGTACAATATCATACTCTGGCTTACCTGTAATCATCATCCAACCTATTTGATCGCCTTGATTATAAACTTGTTGAAAAGTTGTAAATGGCATATGCATCTCAATAGGAGGCCCCATATTTATTTTTGAAACTTTAAAAAGACCAACTACTTTAAAATTGATACTATTGACTTGTATATATTCACCAATAGCATTTTCATCTTTTTCAAACAATTGTTTATATGCGTCTTCTGATAAAACAATGACTTTCTTTTTATCTTCAATATCATTTTGATTTATGAAACGCCCGCGAATAAGCTTTTTCTTTTCAACTTGATCTAGTAAAGGATAATCTCCAGCAATACTAAAACTCCCAGAAAGAAAATTCCTGATTACTATTGCTTGATTTTGATTTCTTGGAACAACAAATTCTATACCTTCAATATTTTCTTTAATTTTTTTTGCATCACTTAATGATAATCGAATTCGTTTACCTTCTTGAAAACCTTTAAAAGCCATTCCTGTACTTCTCCCCCAAATAAAGACACTATTGGTAGCAAAATCTCCAAATAGACGATTAAAAGAATTCTCTAACCCTCGAGCAGATCCCAAAAGTCCAATAAGCAATAAAATACCCCACCAAACACCTACCATAGTAAGAATAGACCTTAGCTTATTTTTACTAAAGCTATCATAAACTTCCTGCCATGTATCTCTGTCAAATAAAAACTTAAACATGATTAATCATTTCTTAGTGCTATAATAGGTTTAATTTTCGATGCCTTTTTTGCAGGTAAATAACCTGCAATGGCTCCTGCTATAATTAACGTAAGTGTAGCTCCAATAACTAGTGTATTACTTACGCCCGGGTCTTTTATAAAATAGTCTACTAAATATGGTTTTACAATTTCTAGAACGCCTACACCTAATAATAAACCAACATACCCAGCAATAGCGGTTATAAAAATAGACTCTATTAAAATAATGGAAACAATAGATTTTGGAGAAGCACCTAAAGCCTTACGAATACCGATTTCCTTAGTACGCTCCTTAACAATAAAAATCATGATATTACTAACTCCAACAATACCCGCTATTAACGTACCAAAACCAATTACTAAAATTATGAACGTTAATCCTACTGTCATCTGGCTTACGGCTTTAGTGCCTTCTGCCATATTACGCACACGAATAGCTCTTTGATCACTTCTAGCCACCGAAAACCTATTCTTCAATTTTTTTGATAATAGGGTGCTAAATACCAAAGCTTGGTCATAATCCATTTCTGGATTATATGTTAGATTTATTTGACTGATATAATCATTATTCCCATAAAGATATTGCGCGGTAGTAACAGGCATATAAATTTTACGTTCTTCATTATCTCCACCATCATCAGTAAAAACTCCAATCACTTTAAATTGGATACCACCTAAATTTACATACTTCCCTAAAGCTCTTGTTTTTGAAAACAAATCTTCTTCAACTAATCTACCAATAACGACTGTTTTTGTTTTATTGTTTAAATCGTTTTGGTTGATGTAACGACCTTCTTTTATTTGTGTTTTTTCTAGAAATTGATGATCTGGGTGAACGGCTATAATGTTATAATTATTCTGTTCACCTCTATATGATACTTGAAAATTTTTATAAATTCTAGCTGTAATAAATTCTACTTTATCGTCAAAATCTTCTTTTACATAATCAAGATCTTCATTCTTAAATTGAATTCGCCTGCCAGCCTGAAGTCCTTTATTAGCCTTAGTTGTCCTGCCAGACCTTATGAAAATAGAATTATTAGCATCATCAACAAAAGCTTCTGCAAAGGTGTTTTGAAGTCCATTGGCAATTCCAAAAAGTATGGTAAATAATAAAATAGCAAATGCTACAGTAAAACCAGAAAGTAAACTTCTAGTTCTGTTCATATTGATACTTTGAAATATTTCCCGCCAAAGATCTAAATCAAACATACTGCTCTGCTCTTACTTGATTAACTTTTTTGTCTTCCATAATAACACCGTCTCGAAGACGAACAATACGCTTGCACATATTTGCAATATCTTCTTCATGAGTTACCATTAAAATGGTTTTACCTTCATCATTTAACTGCTGGATAAATGCCATAATATCATAAGACGTCTTTGTATCTAAAGCTCCAGTGGGCTCATCGGCTAATAATAATTTAGGATTTGCAGCTAATGCTCTTGCTATAGCGACACGTTGTTTTTGACCTCCAGAAAGTTCTTTTGGTAAATGTTTAGCCCAATCTGCCAAACCTACTTTACCTAAATGAAACATCGCTTTTTCTTGGCGTTCTTTTCTTTTTAGTCCTTGATAATACAACGGAAGTGCAACATTTTCAAGAGCGTTTTTGTAATTTATTAAGTTGAAAGATTGAAAAATAAAACCCAAAAACTTGTTTCTGTAAACTGCTGCTTTTTTTTCTGTTAAATCTTTAATAGGAAGATTATCTAAAATATATTCACCTGAATCAGCTTCATCTAGCATTCCTATAATGTTAAGTAATGTAGATTTACCTGAACCCGAAGATCCCATGATTGCTACCATTTCACCTTCTTCGACATTAAGATCTATTCCTTTTAAAACATGTAAACTTGAATCTCCTATTGGATAGGATTTGTGAAGTTGATGAATCTTTAACATGATTTGATTGATTTAATTAAGCTAATCAGTTTTTAATTAGACTATCAATGCAAAGAAATGTTACAAAAAGATTACAAAAAACTTTTTATTACTTTTTTAACGTATTATACTTTCTATAAATAAAGTAACCTATACCCGCAACAAGTATATATGGTATAGCCATTAAATATACTATTCCATCATTAATACCTTCTGCAGCTGTTTGCCCTTCTTCACTTTCTAATACGGCACGACACATGGCACATTGCGCATTACTCCTAATAAAAAAGCAAAGAGAAAAAAGAAGAAAGATTATTGTGCGTTTCATTTTTAAGCGTAATATGGTGATATCATAATAAAAACTATAACACCTGTAATAGCAACATAAAGCCATAATGGGAATGTTATTTTTGCAATTTTTTTATGCTTTTCAATATTGTTAGTAATGGCTCTAACATAAGTAATTAATACAAATGGAATAACTACTATTGACAATAATATGTGAGTAATTAGTATAAAGTAATAAAAATATTTTGCCACACCTTCTCCTCCAAATTTAGTAGAATCGCTTGTCATATGGTACGCTATGTACATTAATAAAAACAAAACTGATAATACTATTGCAAATTTCATTAACCTATTATGTAGTTTTATATTCTTTTTTTGAATAGCCACAAATGCCAATACTAAAATAAGAGCAGTAAGCGCATTAACACTTGCATAAATTGGTGGTAAAAAAACTGGGAGTTGGGCATCTATTTTAATTCCGAAAAGCGCTGCTACTGCAACAGGAATTACTATAGATAATACAACAATAAGTTTGTTGTACTTTTTCTCGTCTATTATTTTATCTTGATTATTATCCATTTTATTAAAATGATTATATGATAAGATTCTGAAACAACCCTTCGACTGTGCTCAGGATGACATCTTCAGAATGACAAATGTTATTCATTAAGCAACTTTTTAATATCTTCTTTTAAGGCACTAATTTCTTCTAATTTACCATCTTCATCTGTTTTTTCAGATTCAGAGGTTATACCATTATAATAAATTATAGGATTTCCGTTTACTACTCTGCATCTTATAAACCCATTTTTATCGATCAATGCAAAATTACCTGAATGCTCAAAACCTCCTTCTACATCATCATTTGCAGCAGCATAAATATAAAATCCTTCATTAGATAGTTTATAAATAGCTTCCTTATTACCTGTCATTAAATGCCAATTAGGGTTAGTAACTCCGTATTTTGAAGCGTAGGCTTTAAGAATTTCGGGCGTATCAAAATCTGGATTAATGGTGAAAGATGCTACACCAAAATCATCAAAATCTTTAAATTCATTTTGAATTTGTATAAGGTTTCTATTCATTCTAGGGCAAATAGTAGGGCATGTTGTAAAAAAGAATTCTATAACATACACCTTACCTTCAAAATCCTTATTTGTAATGGTTTTTCCATACTGGTTTGTAAAAGAAAAATTTGGCACTTTTCTATTTACTCCATTATTGGGTATAAAAACTAAATCGGATTTTTTAAGTTCTTTCTCTTTTGGTTGGTCGCTTCTGCTTTCTTGTCTAGATATATCGCTATTAGATATTCTATCAACAATTTTTGGGATAAAAATAATTCCAAAAACAAGAATAATAAAGGCTATGCCTATATATGAATAATTTGTTTTTTTACTCATTATTTAACTTTTTGTCATTCCTGCGAAGGCAGGAATCTATTCAATTTAATTTACGGTTTTTAAAGTAGATTACTGCCTTCGCAGGAATGACAGCTTTAAATAAATTTACTCTGATTTTAAATCACTTGCTCTTCTGGTATCAGAATTAAATTCACCTTTTCGTTTTTGTCTGTACTCGGTAAACAAAATACGTAAATCGTCACTCATTTTATTTTTTATTTCGGCTACTTCAATACAATTATATGCATTAAGACCATAGATAGGTTTATTTTTTTCTAATTCCTTATCTGTTCTATCATCCAAACGTCCACGTTGGTTTAAATCTTTATCAACTATATATACTTGATTGGTAACCAAATTAGATGATAAGTTCCCTTCTGTTTTTAAGCTAAAAAATACACGCTTAATATCACTTGGATCTCCAAATACAAAATGCCAAAATCTTAAATCTTGATAAGAGCTAATTTCAGATTTTAATTCTTTAACGGCTTCTTCTGTACCTTTTGGCATTAAGATTACCATCTGAAATTTTTTAAATCCTTTAAATTTATCGTAAACTAACTCTTTTAAATTTAAGGCTATAGTACTACTTTTTTTAGGTTCGTTTCCAAAAAAACCAACGACAGTAATATGGTCTTTCAAAAGGATTTTCTCTTCTGAGTTTAACGTAAAATTATCTAAATCTAAGACTGTTTCTTTTACAATATCTAATGGTGAGTAGTTATGAGTTGCGGGATATAAAAACAATAAAAACGTTACCGGAAGGAAGAATAAAATTCCTAGAACAACATACCGACTTACCTTTTTATAAATTATTAAAATTTCTATTGTATTAAATTGTTTTGCAAAAGTAAAAAAAGCGGATTTAATAACCGCCCAAATTTTGTTATTTAACTACTTGATTAGGTTACACGAACCTATTTATTTAGTCATGTAACCTGGCAGATACATGCGTTAGGGATTGAAGTGGATAGCCCACAGCCTGATCCCGATAGCTATCGGGAGAAGTGCGAGGACTTGTAACGGAAAACCCGACCTATATCCTGAACTAAATTCAGGATATAGGTAACGCCCAAAACTTTTGTTGTAAAAAAAATCCCACCAATTGGCAGGATTTGTTTTTTATATTTTGATATGTCCTAAAAATCTCTTTTTATAAAACCATTGTCATATACATCAAAAACATAACCGCCTTCTTGCAATAAGATGAATATTAGGTAAAGAATAAGGAAAATTGCAGTCCAAACTACCATACGTCGTAACGCTTTTGTTTCATCGCGCATGTGCATAAAATCCCATGTAATGTAATATGCTTTTACTATGGTTAAGATAATGAATATCCAGTTTAAGAGTTTCATACCTAAAAACTTAGCCATTAAAGCCTCTGGTTTTACAATACCTAATGCAACCTCTATTATAGTTACAATGGTGAGGAAAATTAAAACGCCCCAAATTTTTTGAGTGTTTGATTTGAATTTTAATAATCCTTGAAATATTTCTAATTTATGTTCGTGTGCCATTTTAAATTTGCTTTTGGCCTTTAGCTTTTGGCTATTGGCGAATATTATTTATTAAACCAGGTAGAAGAATGTAAATACAAATACCCAAACTAAATCTACGAAGTGCCAATACAGTCCTACTTTTTCAACCATTTCATAACTTCCGCGTCTTTCGTAAGTACCTAAAACAACATTAAAGAAAATAATGATATTAATTATAACACCCGAGAATACGTGAAACCCGTGAAATCCTGTTATAAAGAAAAAGAAATCGGCAAAAAGTGGTGAACCATACTCGTTTACATGAAGGTTAGCACCCTCAACATACAATCTACCATTTTTCATGATTTGGTTTATAGACTCTTCTCTAGATAAAACTGTTTTTTCGCCTTCTTCGTTTATGATTTGAGTACGTACTAAAACATCTTTATTAGCTTGTAATCCATGAATTACTTCGTCCATAGTATAAGCAGGAAGTGCACCTTCATCTACAAACCAAATTCCTTTTCGGCTTTCATGTTGCGTTCTATCTTGATGCGCTGCAGCAACTGCAAAATCTCTAACAGCTACACGTTTAAAAACCTGTTCGCCATCTTTGTCAACATAATGACCAAACTGTAAAATATTACCGCCTTTAGTTTGTACTGCGCCATAATCGCCTTTAATAAATGTACCCCATTCCCAAGCCTGCGACCCAACAAATATTAAACCACCAATAATGGTTAAAAACATGTAAATGGTTACTTTAGCCTTGTTCATGTGGTGACCTGCATCTACAGCTAACACCATAGTTACAGACGACATAATAAGTACAAACGTCATAAACGCCACATAATACATAGGTGCATCTACACCATGCAAAAACGGAAAGTGTGTAAACACCTCATCTGCAATTGGCCATGCATCAATAAATTTAAATCTTGAAAATCCGTAGGCTGCTAAAAAACCCGAGAATGTTAAGGCATCAGAAACAATGAAAAACCACATCATCATTTTACCGTAACTTGCTTTAAGTGGCTGATTACCACCTCCCCAAGTCTTACCTTCTGCTACTGCTGTACTCATATATAATGGTTGTTATTTATAAAGTTGGACAAAAATAATCATTTTATTCATCTAATAAAACATCACGCTAAAAAATAAAAGATTAGTTCTTATATTTTGGGCGTTACCTTTTACTCATACCTGCTAGATTTTAAAATCTAGCAGGTATGAGTAAAAGGTCGGGCTTTCGGCAGTCGTTCCCTCCTTAGGTTGGGGAACTTCAACAAATGCCTCAATCTCTAACGCAGTATAAAACCGCTAACACCTTGTCTTCAAGCTAAATTCAGTGCGTTTAAAAAGGTAATTATCTAACAAAATACAAAAACAAAAAGAGGTATACCCAAAGAATATCTATAAAATGCCAAAACGTTCCAGCCAATTCAAAACCTAACATATTTGTTGGTGTATACTTTTGTTTAAAATGATTATAAATTACAACCAATACACAAAATAAGCCAACCACAACGTGCAAAATATGCACAATAGCAATTAAATAAATGTAAGACATGGTTACATTACTCGTTGGACCCGTAAAATTATACCCTAAATCAATTATCTGTTGAAAACCAGAAAACTGATTGAAAATAAAAATAACACCCAAAATTAATGTAGCAATTAACCAAAGTGAAGTTGCTTTATGATTTCCGTTTTTTAAAGCGCGCTTCGCTAAAATAAATGTAAGGCTACTCAAAATTATTACAACCGTACTAACAATAAAGGCATTTGGTAAAACAAAATCTTTTAACCAATCGGGTCTAGAGCTACTTACTACAAAAGCACTTGTCCACCCAGCAAAAGACATAATTAAGGAAATAATCCCAAACCAAAGCATCATTTTTTTGGCTCTGCTATTTTTTTCTTGTGGTGTTCCTTGCGTTAAATCCATAATCTATCTGATAAATTTATCTACAACGTAAATAATCTGTATTAAAGTAATATATGATACACTAACAAGCATTAATTGTCTTGCTGCCTTTTCTGTCATCTTGTTAAACAATCGTATCGCATAATATAAAAACCACATACCAGCACCAAAAACCAATACAGCAGCCACAATAGAAAGTTGTAACCTCCCTGTAAAACCAAATACTGGAATTATAGAAATTAAAATCGTCCAAATGGTATACATAATAGTTTGTACTGCAGTGCCTTTATCCTGTTTTCCGGTTGGTAACATAAAAAAACCGCCTTTTTTATAATCATCGTACAAAAACCAACCAATAGCCCAAAAATGTGGAAATTGCCAAAAGAATTGTAATGCGAATAAGGTTCCTGGTTCAATACCAAAATCATCAGTAGCAGCAACCCAGCCTAACATAAAAGGAATAGCACCTGGAATAGCTCCAACAAATACAGCTAATGGTGTTTTTGTTTTTAAAGGTGTATAAGCACAGGTATATAAAAAAATGGAAATAGCACCAAACATAGCAGTTTGCTTGTTGATGGTGTATAAAATAATAATCCCTAAAACCGTAAAAATGGACGAAATAATAAACGCTGCATTCACAGACATGCGTCCCGCAGGAATAGGTCTATTTTTAGTACGGTTCATCAACGCATCTAAATCTTTTTCAATAATTTGATTGAATCCGTTAGAAGCACCAACCATAAAATAACCACCTAAAGCTAGTAAAATTAAAGTCTGAAAATCTATAGTATCAACACCTAACAAATATCCAATAAGTGAAGAAAAAACAACACTAATAGACAAGCGCATTTTCGTGATTTCCTTAAAATCTGAAATTACAGAATGGGTTGCTATTGAAGATTTTGAATTACTCAATGTTGTATGTCCTTGACGGCTTTTATATTGCGAGTGCAAAGATACGCCTTAAAAGCAATTTGAGCAATGCTTTATCTCTAAATTTAAAAACGCTTACGCTTTAAAAATTCGTACTTTTAATGAGACTAAATTTTTAATAGCATCCCATGAAAACATTCAACTTTATCTTAACCTTCTTTTTTATTAGTTCAATAACAGCAGCTTGTGCTCAAAACAAAGAAGTCATAATAAAAACACACAAACTCACTGAAAACATTTACATGCTTGAAGGCAAGGGCGGAAACATTGGAATATCCGTTGGAGACAATGGTGTTTTCATGATTGATAGTCAATTTGCTCCATTAACACCTAAAATTTTAGAAACTATTAAAAAACTAAATGACAAACCTATTAAATATTTAGCAAACACACACCATCATGGAGACCACACAGGCGGGAACGAAAATATTTCAAAATTAAACACACCTATAATTGCGCATAACAATGTATATAAACGCGTAAAAAACAACCCCAAACAAACAGATGCTTCACTTCCCACAATAACTTTTAATAATAAATTGAGTCTATATATTAATGGTGAGCAAGTCATCATTTTCCATGTCGATAATGCACATACCGATGGCGATGCACTACTCTATTTTACAAAAAGTAACGTATTGCACACAGGCGACACCTATTTTAACGCACGCTACCCATACATCGATTTAAACTCTGGCGGAAGTGTTGATGGGTATATCAATGCTATAAAAAGTGCTATGATTTTTGTTGATGATAATACCAAAATAATCCCTGGCCATGGCAACCAATCAAACAAAACCGAATTCACCACTTTTTTAAATATGCTAGAAACATTAAAAAGCAAAGTTGAAATTGAAATCGGCAATGGAAAAACCGAAGAAGAAGTAGCATCAAATTCTAACTTAACAAAAACCTACGACGATTTAAATTATGGTTGCTGTTATATCTCTTCAGAAAAAATGAGACGTACGCTTTATAATGGTTTGAAAAAAGAATAAAACAAGATTCCTGCTTTCTCAGGAATAAAAATAATTTGAGATGCTGAAACGAGTTAAGCACGCCAACTTTAGTTGTCGAAATACCAATTAAACAAATCGGTTCTTATACCAAAATTAAGCCAAAGCGTACTGTTCTTAAAGGTTGACACTGTTGTAGCTTCTGGATTAAAATTTCTAACTGTAATATCTGTAAATATTTTTAAATTAGTTGCAGGGTTTATCAAATAACCAGCCTGTAAATTTCCATTAAAAACTGTTGTTTCTAAACCTTGACTTACTTCAACACCTGTATCAAAAGGTCTGTCCACTTCACTTCTAAAAATATCTCCACCATAGTTAAAATCATCTGTACCATCATTAAAATCCAATCCACGAGTACCAAAAATTAATTTAGCATCACCAAACCAACGTTTGTAACGGTAACGCGCAATTATAATCGCTTCACTAAAGTTAGCACCCCATAAATGTGCCATAGACTGGTTGTTATGTGCATAATTTAAAACAATGGTATTATGAGAATACGTATAAGGTCGTACACGGTTATATTCAAATTGCAATAATAAATTATCAACTTTAAAAGCGTTATAATATTTGACACCTAATTGATACCCAAATTTGTTTTTCCAACTTTTATCTCCAGCTTTTACATCGCTAAGAGAGAATTCATCTAAAATAAATTGACTATAAACATTTACATTATCACTAAACTTATATTTAGCTGATGCCCCAAGAATTGCATTACCAGCGCCTTGCCCAGTTTCAAACTCAATAGCTCTATAAAAAATAATTGGATTTAAGTAATTGACATCAAAACCTCTGTCGTTAGAATTTGTCCATAACACCGATTCAAACAAACCAATATTTAAACGTTTTGATGCATTCCAACTTAAATAATGGTTGGCAATATATTTAGTTAAAAAAGCTTTGTCTTGCTCTACTTCTGGACGCACATCTTTCGCCCACATCCATGTATTGGTGTACTTTATTTTCCAAAATTTAGTGTTCAATTTTAAAAACGGAAGTGGACTTGCTGCATCACCTAACAATAATGATCGATACCCATCACCAATGAAGTTTTTTCCATGCCCAAATTGGATGTTTATAAACTTTGCGGGGGTATAAGACAAATAAGCTTCAGCCACCGGATAGTCATAAGCATCTATTTTAAAACGTTTTGCTATACCTCGCCCTGGAATTATAGCGGGGTCTGGTCCAAAGGCTTTTAAGCTTTCAGCATATCTATTTACATAATCAGCAAATCGTCCTTGACTTTCAAAAACCGAAGCGTAAAAATTTAATTTTTTCCCTAAACCACCTTGCACTAAAAAACCTCTAGTATTGTTGTATGTTTTATTATTCTCAAGATTTGAATCTATTCCAAATTCTAAATCTAAAATAGGATCTACAGTAAACCAATAGTCCTCACCTTGTAATTGCACTAAATGCTCATTCCATAATTTCTTTCCTGCCCAAGTTTCCGTTTCTCTTTTTAATCGTTCTTGTTCATCTTCAAAATCAAAATATTTTGAAACATCATTATAAACAAATGGTTTTGATGCTGTATGGCTGTTCGTTCCAGTAAGGTTCATCTGTCTATCAAACCTAGCATAATCACTATGGGTAAATTGGATATTTAGCTGGCTTTTAAATGCTTTATTTTCAAACGCTTTTAAGCTTTTATTTACTTCATCAAATTCTTTTTTGGCAGCTATTTCTAACTGAGAAAGTTCTTTACCTTTATCATTTGCATTTTCTTTAGCTAAATCTTGAGTTATCACCGATTGCTCAGTTAAAGGAATTCTGATTGGAATTGAATATTGCTTAAATGTGTTTTTACCATTGTAGGTAGCAGGAGTAATTTTTGGAAATTCGGCAAACACGCGTTTCGCTTCTTCTTTTAATTCAGAATATAAGGCATCAACATACATTACCCGAAATTGTCCAGTGGTGTCAACCTCAAAAAGCACAACAACCTCACCTTTATAATTCTCTTTTGTAATACGCTCTGGAACTTTAAAATTGTTATAAATCTTATCAAATATGTTCTTATCAAAGCATGCTTGCAAAGCATCTATGGTTACATTTTCACAATTAGGAAAAACTGGTGGCTTTTCAGAAAATAAAGTGTTTTGTGAATAGGAATTATATTGAACTAAAAGTAGGAATAGTAAAATGAATTGCTTCATATTATCTAATTAAGAATTGATTTAGGTTTGAAAGATACTATATTTTTAGATTCTAATCATGCTTAAACAATGATAAGTACTAGTAATATTGAAAGCTATATTTATCAGAATCTGAAATACTGAAACAAGTTCAACACATGTAAATTTAGGTCATAAAAAACCGTTAGTACTAATCGTAGTAACGGTTTTTATAGCATGAAATTACAAATAGCACTTACTTATTGCACCTGAAAAACTATAGGTAGTGAATAAATAACGCCTACGTTTTTGTTATTTTGTTTTCCTGGAATCATTTCTGGAATAAAATTTATAACACGTAAAGCTTCATCTTCTAATTTTGGGTGCCCTGCTTTTGCTTTTATATTAGTTACCTGACCTTCTTTATCAATAGTAAACTGGACATTAATTCGCTGTCTACCAATCAAACCATAGCTAGAAGCGACATCACTTCCATCAAATTTTCTATGAATAAGTTTAGTGATTTTTTCAGACATACACTTTTTTCTACCTGAATTGCTTTTTTCTCCTTCACAACCTGGATAAATCGGAACGTTTTGAATAAATGCATAAGGCACATTCACTTCCTCTGGTATCTTTTCGACAATAATCTTGGTTGGATCTATAGGTGTCTCTGAAGACGTATTCTGTTCGCTTGTAATTATATTAAGTGCCTTTTCCAACTTAAAATCGTTATCAACTTCTTTAATTTTATCAGTAAGTAGAACTTTCTTCTTTACTTCTGGCTGAACTTCTTTTATAGGTTCAACATAAATTTCGAAGTTTTCAATTGAAATTTCAGATGACTCATCAGGGATTAACACATCTACAACTTTTGGAATTTCAGTTTCAAACTTCATCTCTAACAATCCAAAAGCTGCCAGTAAACACACAATTAACCCTATTTGAAAATAAAGGGTTGAGTTTTTTTGTAAATTCGCTTCATGCTTTTGTGACTTTTTCACGATTTGCTCATTTTGCCGAATGAGTTCGTGAGAATTCTTTTGATTTCTCATAATAATTATAATTTAAATGTTAATGTTATGATAAAGTCTCAATAAGCATACCAAAAACAGAAATCCCGTTACAGTTTTGTAACGGGATTTTATTTATTTAAAAACATTAGTATACTTCAACAAAAGGCATAAAAAAACCTCGAAGCTAGCTTCGAGGTTTTTAAATATATAATTTAAAAGTATAGTCTTAATCTTGTACTTGAAAAATAATTGGTAAAGAATAAGGAACGTTTACTGGCTTACCACGTTGCTTTCCAGGTTTCATTTTTGGCAATAAACCAATAACTCTTTTAGCCTCTTTTTCTAACCCTGGGTGTGGTGCTCTAGCTCGAATACCAACTACATCACCTTTTTTATCAATTTTAAAAATAACATTTATACGTTGCCTTCCTGTTAAACCTAAATCACTTGCCAACTCCGTATTAAATTTTTTATTTACAAATTTTGATATCTTACTAGACATACATGCCTTTTTCGCAGCATTATTTCCTTTTTCACATCCTGGAAAAATTGGCACATTTTCAATAACAGAAAATGGTACATCAATATCTTCTTCTACTTCTTCTACTTCCACTTCTTCAACCTCAACGATTTCTGTTTCTTGATCAACCTCTGTAGATTCGATAACCGTTTCTTCCACTTCTTCTTCATCCTCTACAATCTCAATAACTTCAGGAGCTGCTGGAGGTGGTGGAGGTGGTGGAGGTGTTTGAATTTGTTCTGTAATTGGAATTTCTTCTTCATCCAATTCATCTAGATTCAATTGCCCTATGTCAATATCAGATTTATCATAAGTTTTGTAGTTGATAGCATAATTTGTTAAAAATAACATTAATGCTAATCCAATGGCGAAGAAAAGCGAACTATTACGTCCAACATTTGCTTTGGGATTTTTTTTAGGTTCCATAATTTAAATCGTTTATCAAGAGTGCTAAAATAACTATTTATTTTTCAAAAAAGCAAGCGTTTAAGAGTTTTTAACGTGCAAAACATTTTTAATCCACAACACAAAAGAAGCAATAAGTGCTCCTAGAGTATTTGCTAAAGCATCGTAAGTATCTAAAGCTCTTGAGACTGTCAATGTACCCTGTAAAATTTCAACAACTATACCAAATATTACTGCAAAAACAAAAGCGTATACTATAGCTTTCTTTTTTTTTAAGCTAAATGTATAAAAAAAAGCTAAATACCATAATATTACGAAAACACCATAGGCCAAAAAATGAAATATTTTATCGGCAAAAGATATTTTAACATTAGGCAAATCGTGTAAAGTAATTAAACTTATTGTTACTAATATAATAGAATACCCAACAGCAGCTAAAAAAGCACCTTTTCTAAGCACCTATAAGTGCTTTATAATCTTCAGCAGACATTAGTCCGTCAACCTGAGATAAGTCTGAACACTTTAGTTTTATCATCCAACCTTCTTCATAAGGGTCTGAGTTTACAACTTCTGGTTCATCTTCTAAACCTTCATTAAACTCAATAATTTCTCCAGATAATGGTAAAAACAAATCTGAAACCGTTTTTACTGCTTCAACAGTCCCAAAAACTTCATCAGCTTCTAATGTTTCATCTAAAGTTTCAACTTCAACATAAACAATATCGCCTAATTCGCTTTGCGCAAAGTCGGTAATACCAATAGTAGCAATATCACCATCTAATTTAACCCATTCGTGGTCTTTAGTATATTTTAATTCTGAAGGAATGTTCATCTTATAAGATTTTAAATGTATTTATTTAACAAATGTATTTATTCGGAGTCACATTTCAAATATAAATTTTGTTAATTGAAGGTTTACATTTTATGAGACTCTTTATCTTTTTAAACTTGCTTGCGTATTTCAAACATTCAAAAAGTTAATCCTTGAAATGAAATTCAAGTGGAATACATTTTAGTTAGTTACCAAAGTTATACCTGATAGTAAACCCTGATCGAATAGTTGTTTGAGGAAATGCTGTAGATATGGCATAGTCTGAAAAAGTATAATCAAAATAGAAAAGACCTGTTAAATTTTTACTAAACGCATAATCTGCTGAATATTTTAGCCCCCAAATTGTTTGCCCTGAAGTAATCTGATTATTATCTAAATCTAAATACCTGATTATTGTTTTATTCTCTCTTACCGAAATATCTGCTTTCATATTCAAATCGCTAACAATACGTTTTTTGGGTCCTGCTAATTTTGAGCGAATACGCAAATCTTTAATTCTATATCCTAAACCAACAATATACTCATTTCCCTGAACTTCAGTCAATAAGTTATTATCAAAACTTAAAGACAACATTCTATCTTTTTTGATTTCTGCTAGAATTCTAATAGAGTTTTTCATTTCTAAATCTATTCTAACTAATGGACTGAACAATTCTGTTAAGTTAATATTGCTGAATAATCTTTCATTCTTAAAATTACCCGCTTGATCTAATTGAAATGTATTAGAATCATTAGGATCTGTTACTGCTTTTGAATCAAAATCTAAATTGGTATTAAACTGATTAATGGTATATGTTGAACGATAACCGTGCGTTAAAGAAAAACGCTTAAATCGTTTTTTAAACCATCCAAATTTCATGAATCCAGTATACTTTAAATCCCAGTTGGGTATTGGAATATCTCTAAATGCACTCGTTGAAATATCATTGGCATCCTGCCCAGAATAAGCCGCTAAAAAGGCAGGTAGCAATACTTTTTGATTGGTTTTTCCAAAGCCTAAAGGAAAGTTATCGTCTGGATTTCTGGCATATGTATTTGTGCCATAAAACTTTTCGGCAAGTCGTTCTGCAACTTTTAATCGGTTGGTTTTAAAGTCATCAAACGCTTTAGAATTTGATTCGTCACTTTGACTAAAAGCTGTTTTAATCAAAATAGTTGAGATATTAAAGTTCCCAAAAGTATTTGGTGTTAAGCCATTATAATCTAATATCCCATCTTGACCTGGATTTCCATCTCCATCTTGATAATCTTCTACTCTATAATTCTCGGTAAAATTTTGATAATAGGCTCTATTTCCAACAATATCTATTTTTAAATCTCTAACGGGTTGTAAACTTGCAGAAATATCTAATTGCTTAGTGTTTGTTGCAGTAAATTGTTGGTTAAATTCTTGAAATGTTGTTAACCAACCTCTCCTTGCAGCCAAATCTCTAATATCACTTTGGCTACCAAACGTAAACCCTAATGTTGGTTTTAATGTACCAATAAACCCAGGTGTTTGTAAATATCCTGGTAAAAACGTACCATTATTCTCTGAATAGTTAACCTGAATTCTTTTAATACTAGTTAGAATATCAATTCCTGCATTTAATAGCTTTGTAGCACTTTGATTTTTGACTCTAGACACCTTCTTTTTCTCTGTATCTGAATTTCCTCCTGGAGGCGCACCACCAGGTGTTGTTCTTGTTCTTACTCTTCTAATTGGTTTTTTAACCAAACCTATGTATTTGTAAAAACGTTTCATATCCAACGATGTGTTGATGTTATGAACATTAGAGTTTTGTATGCTATTTCCTAAATCATAAAAATTAGTTGTTTCTACACCGTTAACGGTTTCTGTAACAGGTAAATTACCAAATAAATCCGATCCTTTTTGCCATTGAAAACTACCAGTGTACTGATACGTAGCATCAAGAAAACTAAACATAGGTAATTTATTTAATGGCAATTGATATGTAACACCAAGGTTTTGAGTTTGCCTATTCGGATCTCCAACATCCAATAAACCATCCCAAACATCTAAGGTTTCATCTTGCTCTCCAGCAATTAAATCATTATCCTTAAAATAATTTCTAACAATATTATTGTTAGCCGCAGTAAAGTTAAATTGTAAGGAGTTTGTTAAATTATAATTGATTGCATATTGAAAATCGAAAGTGTAATTTCTTCTAAATAATTCTTCTGTTGTTATATTACCTCCTTCTAAAGCATCTCTAAATTTCTGACGATTAAATTGTCGATTAATATCGGTATTAACAGTAAAACTTGTTGGCAATAAATTAAAATTAAAATCTTTTAAAATTTTCCAATATTTACCATTAAATAGCGAATCATTTTTCTTGAAAGGCTCAATGCTAACGGGGTTAAAATTATGTGCATAATTCGCTCCTATTCGTAGTGTTTTATTAACTGAATTTTCGATTTCAAAATCTCTATGTTCAATTTTGTTATATGAATAATTTAAAGTCACATTTTCGACATCATAAAAACGTGGTTTTTTATCGGTCGTTCTTGTTTTTCTAACACCAATAAAATTAATGCTTTGTCGTTTTGTGTAATCTTCTGACTTTTGCCTTATTTCGTCTCTTTCGGCATTACTATCTGCCGCCTCTAACCTAGAATCTAAAGTTAAATCTTTATATAACTGATCGTATTTTGGAGTTATAAGCTCTTCGCTTTGCCCATAATTAAATGGTACTTGAATACCCCATTTTTTAGGTAATAATTGACCAACATTAATATTGGTAACGACATCATATTGTTTTACATCTTCTAAGCTTCGTTGACTAGGACCTTGCTCTAAAGAACCAAACCCAGAAGTACTCTGCCTACCTGTTGCACTAATGTTCGCAAAGTCCGAAATATTAGTATCCATACTTACTACTGCTGCCCAACCGCCTTCGTTATCTAGATCTGATAAACGTAATTCGTTAAACCATACTTCAGCACACAAATCATTACTACCAGACTTGTTTTTAACACCAACCATAAGGGTTCTTATATCTCCAAAATTAGGGTTTCCTTTTATAGCCACACGATGTTGTTCGCTAGTGTAAGCAGTACCATCAGCAACTCTAATGATATCATTATTAATCACATCATAAAATCTAGCTTCTCCTACAGGTGGCGCATCATCAGAAAAAGATTCTGCTTTAACTTTACCCAATATATCTAAAGGTATATTAATTTCGTTGGCTGTTGGCCATATATCTGAAGTGTTATTACCCGTAATTTTTAAAGGAATCTCGATTTGATAATAATTATCATTAAGATCATTACCCATTCTAATAAAACCAATAAGTTCATCATCGTCAACAGTACTTGTCCCAGAATCATCATCTTCAGCATGAATAAACATCCTTAAACGTTTGTATTGACGCATATCAACATTTATATTCTTATATGCAGCTCGGGAATCGTCATCTTCTAATTTGCAAACCTTAGTTACTAAAGATTGTTCGTTTTGCGGAACCACTGTGTTATTATTAAATAACTGTTCTGGCTCAATTCCTGGAGGACTTTCATAACTACCATCGTTTTCAATAGTTCCTATAATACCTAGTGAAAATTCTGTATTATCATCTTCCGTATTTAAAGGCTTTCCATCA
Organism: uncultured Algibacter sp.; assembly: GCF_947487575.1. GTDB lineage: Bacteria > Bacteroidota > Bacteroidia > Flavobacteriales > Flavobacteriaceae > Algibacter_B. Next base: position 49,633 of record NZ_CANKXG010000001.1, read on the forward strand.
AGTGTTTGAGTATATCGTCTCCAATCACTTCTAACCAAATCTAAAGTTCCAAAACGGAAAACTGTTGCTTCTTGAAAATCTTTTAAATATATCCTTGAAAATCTAACCGATCTTAACTCTGGGTTGTTTACCTCTTTAACATGGCTACCTTGAACAGGTATTCTAAATTGATACCATCGAACCTCTGGTGAATCCCCGTTAGGTAATTGTCTTTTTTGAGACTTAAAATCTCTTAAAAATTGTTTTAAAGGATTTGTATCTGGCATATTATCAAATGCCCCTTTATCAAGTGGTAAATTTGCTCTTGTAAGGTCTAATTCATATTCAAAATAACTATCAATCGTGTTCATAGTATTATCACGATTAATATCTTCTACATCGGGTTGCGTATTGGCAGCTCTATCTGTAGCTGTAAAGGTATCAGGTGTATTACCTTCAACACCATTAAATTTTTTGTAACGCTCAAAAATATCGCCATCTGTATTTAAAAAGTATGCATAGTTATCCTTTGCAGGATCATCGCCAAACCCAGACCCAAACTCTAGTATTTCTTTAGCGTCACCATAACCATCATACCCGACATCTTGATTAGTTCGTTCGTCTCCAGTGCTATCAAAGGTATAAAGCAACGATTGGTTTTGAGGCACAACAGTTCCCCATCTTGTTTCTGTTAATAAATCAACATTTCCATCTTTAGGCAATCCGTTTTCATAGAGTTTTTTACCATCTTTAATAATATCTTCCGAAATATTACCTAAGTTGAATACCAATTTACCTCCTGGATTAGCAGGGTTTTCTTGAAAAGGATCTTGCAACCAAAAATCGATATATTCTACATTTTGTTGTTCAAAATCTGTTGATGTAATTTGCCTTGTTATACCTGCCCAACTTTCTTCTGGATTATCTAAAACATCATCCTCTGCCCCAGTTTCAAAATTATAAGGCCCTCGCTCTTCTGGGTAGTAGGCCAAATCTAAAGTAAAAATTACTGAATTTTGTCCAGCTACTTGAACTCTTTCTGGAAATAACTCATCAATAAATACTCGGCTAGTGTACAAATTGGAAACATCATCATCTGTTATTTCATCTGGACGTTGGCTACTATAAAAAACAGGGTCAATAGTGTACCAGTTTAGTAAGGCTCTATCATAACCATTTTGAACACCAGCTTCATCTTCATCTTCTGTATAAATTCTACCTAAATTCAAAGGTCTACTTGATAAAAACCAAGATTGTTGAGATTTTAAATCGATTCCATTTTGCGACCCTTCAAAATCATCAATATAAGAAGTAGCTTCACCGTTTAAATCTGTGCCACTTGGAGCACCGGGAGCCAAATATGCGAACTCGCCACGAAGCGATAAGTTTGATTCAACATCGGTATCAATATTAGGTAACTTATTTGCTAACCTTGTTAAAAACGGAACTTTTGTAGAATAATTTCCATTTAAACCAAAAATGGTATTGTTTATAGATTCTGAACCATAATTTGCCTTTTGCGTAATTGGGCGTTCATTAAGATTTAATAAGGTAGCACCTAATACAAAATTTTCATTGAACTTATGTTCTACATTCAACCCGGTAAAACGTCTTGTTTGCTGCCCGAAAACTGCATTATTTTCTGTAGAAACTTGAATAGGTGTATTTGATGCTTTTAAAGATTCATCTAAAATTTGAACACGCCCTAATTGATAGTTTACCGTATAATCAATACCCTCAACTAGTACACGCCCACCTGCAGTTACTCTTACAGAACCTCGCGGTACATTAAAAGCACCTATTGGAATACCATCACCACCACCAGAAGATTTAAAACGTCCTTTTAATTTGAATTTATTTTTTTCAACTTCTTCTAAAGCAGCTGTTTTTGTGCTTTTATATAGCACATCATAAACGTATTTTTTCTGGTCGTCGTTAAATAATGCATTATCAACATCATCATAATTAGTTCCTCCACCCAATACGTTATACAAATATTCACCAAATGGTTCAGCACTTGTAAATACAATTTTTCCGTTTTGCGGAATTACTGTTATACCCGGAACATAATCAAAAAAACCATCTCCTTTAGGTTGCGGATCGTTATTAAAGTTTAATTTATCTAGATTAAAAACTCGCAGTAATGGTGAATTCTGAATAAGATTTTCACTAGGTGTATTTCCATCTACTGGGTTTCCATTAATATCCAAATCAAAATTAGCCCCAACAGGTGAAATAAAATTTAATGGAGAAGCTTCGTTATAGAAAATATTTAAAGTAAAATCATCTTGACTTAAATTATAAGCTCCAGTATCATATATGTTTTTCATCATTAAATCCCAAACTGGTTGCTCTACATTAGTAATACTACTTTTAAGCATTTTTAAAACTAAACTTTGGGTAGATCCTGCCTGAATAATTACAAAAGTATCATTTATACCATCTCCATTAGCATCTGGACCATTGTCAATGGTACCGTCTCCATCAATATCTGCATCTCCTGTATCATTTATACCATCGTTATCTGTATCTGTGCCATTATCTATAGTGCCATCACCATCAGTATCTGCATCAATAGTATCCGGAATATTATCACCATCTGCATCATTACCATTTCCTGTAGAACTCACACCATCATTAGCAAACTCACCAACTTGATAAACTTTTCCTCCTACTGTAAATTGAAATGCTACAGCTAAAACCTCATCATTATTTAGACGTTGATTAAGAGAAATATATCCTAATTCGGTATTTAAAGTGTATTCTTGTCCGTTAATTAATTTTCTAGCATTTTCAAGTTTTGCATAGTCACTTCCTTCTTTAACTTCATTATTTAAAGAACTAAAACCTTGATCTGCAGTTGAAATATCTCTTATTTGCTCGGTTAAAACTGAATTACCTGTTGTAATGCCTTCAGGGTTAAATCCATTATTCTCATTATCAGGAAAAGCTCCGGGTCCAGCTGAAACTGGTACTGAAGCTGAGTATAGTTGATCACTCTCTCCTATATCTTGAAGTGCAACTATATTTCTAACATTATCAGTCCTATTAGATCTATTTGTAACCCAAACTTCTAATCTTGTTACTTGCAACCCTTTATTGTTGATAAATGGGTAATTTGCTAAAGCATTATCATATTCATTCCTAAAATATTGTGCTAAAAAAAAGTGCCTATTTTCATCGTAGTCTCTGATGAATAATTCAAATTCTTCAAGAGTTCCACCCCCTTGGGCTATAACAGTATTTGCCTGTGATTTTTGTTCAGAAAACACTCCCGTTACCATAGTTTTTCCAAATTGAAGTTGAGCTTTTACACCAAATAAACTTTGAGCTCCTGTAATTAAAGAGCTATTTAAAGGCATACTCACATTACCAACTTCTATTTTTTGAATGATATCATCCTCAGTTGGTGTGTATTCTAACTTTATAAGCTGTTGAAAATCAAATGTTGACTGTGTATCATAATTTGCATTTACTTGAAGTCTAGTACCAACTTTACCTAATAAACTCAAGCTGATACGCTGATCAAAATCAAAAGTAAAATTACTTCTGTTTCTAGGTGAAAATGAAGGATTATCCTGTTGTGAAAATAACATACCCAAATCCATTTCAACAGATCCTTGCGGAATAACCTCAATGGTATTACTTCCAAAAATAGTTTCAAAAAAATCTGATTTTACATAAAACTCGGGTAATAAATTTTTCCTGCTTTCTTCTGAACCTTCTTTTTTCCCATCAAAAGCATCAATTTTTTCCTTATAATAAGATCGTAAATTTTCTTTAGCGACTAAATCATCATACTCCTTGGGTGTTAAAATAACTGGGTAATTGATATTAAAACTACCTATTTTCTCTGTATAAATATACCTATCGGTTAAAGGATCATAGGTATATTTAGATTCGACACTATTAGGACTAGGTATTTTTATTTTTCCTAAACTAAACCCTGTTTTTGTAGAGTCTTGGTCTGGTTGCTGAGACCAAGCCACTAAAGAATAGCATAATAAAAATGCTATTAAAAGAGATTGCTTAGTTAATTTATAAAGCTTATAGTTAGTTTGGTTCAAAATATATTATAAATTTTTTAAGGCTTGTTTTATAATAGTTTCAACATCGGCATCGGGCTGAGCTATCATAATTTTATCCACAACACGTTCTGCCTGTTTTTTCATAAAACCAAGCACTTCTAAAGCAGATAACGCTTCATCTTTGTTGGTATTGCCTTTATAAACAGAAACATCATCAATATCGTAAATCTTTAAGATTTTATCTTTTAAGTCTAGAATAACACGTTGTGCAGTTTTAGCTCCTATCCCTTTAACAGACTGAATTAACGGCACATCTCCACTAGCAATTCCTTCTCGCACTTGTTTTGGCGTTAATGAAGACAACATAGTTCGTGCTATACTTGCACCTATACCACTTACGGAAATTAATAATCTAAAAATTTCGCGTTCTGCCAAAGAAGAGAAGCCATACAATGTATGGGAATCTTCTTTAACCTGAAGATGTGTATACAGTTTCAAATGTTCTTTTTCGGGAATTTGAGAATATGTATGCAAGGAAATATTCAACATATAGCCTACACCATTGCAATCTATAACCACATGTGTTGGATTTTTTTCAGTAAGTTTTCCGTGAATATGTGTTATCATTTAGAGCAATTCGTTAACTCACCAAATGTAATAAAATTATTCGCATTTTATTTACTTACCTGTCTGGATTTTCTAATTCCCATTTTTCTTTATGTTGTGCATCTATAACGGCAATTGCAGTCATATTTACAATTTCATCTACGCTTGCTCCTAATTGAAGAATATGTACTGGTTTTCGCATACCTAACATAATAGGACCAATTGAATCTGCATCATGTAATTCTTTTAACAACTTATATGTAATGTTAGCAGAATCTAAATTAGAAAAAATAAGTGCATTAACTTTTTTGCCTACTAATTTTGAAAACGGAAAACGTTCGCGAAGCATCTCATCATTTAAAGCAAAATCCGTTTGCAATTCGCCATCAACAATCATATCAGGATAATTTCTATGTAATATAGAAACAGCTTCTCTTACTTTTGAAGCTCTATCGTGAGTTGACGATCCAAAATTAGAATAAGATACCATGGCTAATACAGGATCTAAACCAAACATTTTAATAACCCTAGAGGTCATTTGCGTAATTTTAGCCAGTGTTTTTGCATCAGGATCAATATTTATAGAGGTGTCACTTAAAAATAAAGGCCCTCGTTTAGTCATCATTAAATTGGTTGTTGCAGCCTTACTAACACCTGGCATTAAACCAATAAGCTCTAACATAGGCCTAAGCACCGTAGGATAATTACGAGAATACCCTGAAATTACTGCATCTGCATCACCTTCATTTACCATCATTGCTGCAAAATAATTACGTTCTCGCATTAAACGCTGGGCAGAATAGTATGTAACGCCTCTGCGTTTGCGCTGTTCCCAATAAACTTTAGCATATTTATTTTTACGGTCGTTTTCTTCTTCAGTCTTAGGGTCAATAATAGTAATATCGGCATCAAATTCAATTTCTGCCATAAGCGTTTCAATAGCTTCTTTTCTTCCTAATAGAATTGGTATTGCTATACCCTCTTCATGAACTATTTGTGCCGCTTTTAATACATCTAATTGATCTGCTTCTGCAAAAACAACACGCTTTGGATATAACTTTGCGCGATTCAACAGTAACCTTACTAGTTTGTTATCAGATCCTAATCGTTCAAGTAAGGCATCTTCGTATTTTGCCCAATCCTTAATTGGATACTTTGCTACACCGCTTTCCATAGCTGCTTTTGCAACCGCTGGTGGAACTTGTGCTATTAAACGCGGATCAAAAGGTTTTGGAATAATATAATTTTTACCAAATGTTAAACGGGTTTCGCCGTAGGCAATATTAACTTGTTCTGGTACTGGCTCTTTAGCTAATTTTGCTAAAGCATGAACTGCGGCCATTTTCATGGCTTCGTTAATTTTGGTAGCACGAACATCAAGTGCTCCTCTAAAAATAAAGGGAAACCCTAATACATTATTTACTTGATTAGGGTGGTCTGAACGACCCGTTGCCATGATAATATCTTTTCGTGTAGCTACAGCAATATCATATTTTATTTCTGGATTAGGGTTAGCCATTGCAAAAACTATTGGGTTTTTAGCCATAACTAAAAGCATTTCTGGAGTTACAATATCTGCCATTGAAAGTCCAATAAATACATCGGCGTCTTTCATGGCTTCATCAAGAGTATCTATTTTTCTATGTGTGGCAAATTCAGCTTTTTCTGGAGTTAAATTGTCTCTATCATTTCTAATAACACCCTTACTGTCTAACATAACCATGTTTTCACGATTTGCTCCACAGGCTTGATATAAACGTGAACACGAAATGGCTGCTGCTCCTGCTCCACTTATTACTATTTTAACTTCATCAAGTTTCTTTTCAGCAAGTTCTACAGCATTTAACAGCGCTGCAGCAGAAATGATTGCTGTTCCATGTTGATCATCATGCATCACAGGAATATCCAACTCTTCTTTAAGGCGCCTCTCAATTTCAAAAGCCTCAGGCGCTTTAATATCTTCAAGGTTAATACCTCCAAAAGTGGGTGCGATATTTTTTACTGTTTGAATGAATTCTTCAACATTTTCAGTATCAACTTCAATATCAAATACATCAATATCAGCAAAAATCTTGAATAATAAACCCTTACCTTCCATGACAGGTTTTGAGGCTTCCGGGCCTATATTCCCTAAACCTAAAACAGCAGTTCCATTAGAAATTACAGCTACTAAATTCCCTTTAGAAGTATAGCGGTAGGCATTCTCTTTATCTTTTTCAATCTCTAAACAAGGTTCAGCTACTCCAGGAGAATAAGCTAATGATAAATCTCTTTGGCTTGCATATTTTTTGGTTGGAACAACTTTAATTTTACCAGGAGTTGGTTTTGCATGGTATATAAGAGCCTCTCTTCGTTTGCTTTCTTCACTCATAATAATGATGGATAGTTTAGTAAACGAACAAAGATAGTAATCCTGAGAAAGGATAGCCCTAATCTTTTGGAAAATTGATGTTTCTTTTGTTAATTGAAATTACATCATTTTAGAAAGACATAATTCTAGTTTCACCAACTTCTGTATAATTTATAGTGAAATTACACGTTTTAAGATTTGCAGTAAGATGCGCAATCTCATTTTGATTAACCCACTTAATATCAATTTCCTTTTCTGAAGTTTCATTAATTCTTACAGTTCCTAAAAATGCGCTAGATGTATTTCTCAATCTAATAATCTCTAATTGTTTACGCACAACATCTCGTTTTAAACCGTTTTGAACATCCTGAATTGAAAGCGTACTCCTGTTTATTTCTTTATGCCCCGTATTTCCACCTTTATCGGCAGCTTCATAATCATTTTTACCAGCAAAAATATCTAAATACCATACTTGTGGAATCCCTGGCATAAACATTTGAATAGCCCTAGCTAGCAGTAGTTTTTGTTCATCCTCTCCTAATGCACTAAAAAACGTTGCGTTAACTTGATAATATGAAATTTTATTACCTGATGGGTCGTAAAGGTTTTTTACTCTGCCACCACGTTCCATTATGACATTCATAATAGCCTCTATCTCATTATCTTTTAGTAAACCCTTATTATAATTACCATCAACAGATTTACCTTTTAAATCAAGCACAGGAATACCATCATGACAACCCAACATATTTACCGTTTTATAACCTTTGCTAATAATTTCTTTTGCCCATGTTAAAAGTGCTTTACTATTACCCTTTTCAATGGTATGAATGGTTAATCCTGGTAAGAAAAAATCATATATCTGATAGCCTTCATTAGCCACCTCATCATGCAAATGCAGTCCATATTCCGCATGAATTTCTGGCAATAAGGTCAAATCATTTTTATCTGCAATTTGTTTAATTCGTTCTAAATACTGCCAAGTACCAGGTTTATTAAAAAAGTTTGATTGCCCAATTTCTTTATGTAAATAAGCAAAAGCATCTAACCTTAATATCTTGCATCCAAAATCACTTACTTTTTGTAATGTTTCTTCATAAAAACTCCAAACCAATTCAGACTTAGCATTCACATCCATTTGCCCTAAAAAGGTTTTATCCTCATTCACTTTTTGGTAAAAAGTATTCCAATATGGTTTTTCAGTCCCATCAGGAAAAGGCACCTTTAAAATTGGAAGACCCGATTTTCTCATGAATAATTTATCAAGAAATTCTTTTTTAGGAATGATAACACCTTCTTCGTTTAACGCACCATTTCCTTTCCAAAATGTATTCCAGTTAATAAAGAAATCTTTGTATTTTGATTGGTCTCCATTTTTGAGTAAATCTTTAAATTGAGGAGATGCTACAGATAAATGATTTAATACAATATCAAATTTTAATTGAATATTAAGTTTTTCAAGAGCTTCTAAATCGTCTTTTGAAACTAAATCTTTATTAAGATTATAGTCTATTACGGAAAAGCCTCTATCTAAATCACTATTAAAAAATGTTGGTAACATATAGAATAAAGAAAAAACACCCCTAAACTCTGGCATTTCAAGCACCCTTATTATGTCGCTTAATTTTTTACCAATACTATCTGGGTATGCATTAAGCATAACACCATTAGTTACAATAGATTTTTTTGACATCGCTTAAGAGTTATAAAAGTTCTGACAATATGTTAATATTATCTGGTAACCTCCCCACATTTTGAAGCTTTAATGCTGCTAATTGCAAAGCCACTTCTAAACATTTTTTAATAGGCTTTTCTTTAATATAGGCAAACAAAAAACCAGACCAAAAAGCATCTCCAGCTCCTGTTGCATCCTGTACCACATCGATTTGTATTGCTGGTAATTGAATAACTTCTTTTCCTTTTTGAGACAACTTAACACCATTACTTCCTAGAGTTAAACACACCGTATCTACACCTTCAGAATGGAAAAAATTAAATATATCTTCATGAGGTAGCTTCTGCTCAAAAAGTCTAAGCATATCGTCTTCACTAATTTTAACCAAAGGATTAAACTTGCAATAGGCCTTAATAATCTTAAGTGCCTCTTCTTGACTTTTCCATAATTTCTTAGCATAATTAACATCGATGCTTAATTTACACCCTAAATTAAATGCTTCCTCTGCCTTTTTTAAAATGGTAGTTTGTGCAGGGTTTTTGCTTAAAGCAAAACAAGTTGTATGATATATATTGGTTTTTGAAAGTAACTCTGTTGAAATTTGATCTTCTGAAATACACGAATCAGCTTTCCTAAATGGAACAAAATCTGGTGTACTATCTGTTCGAGACACAAAAATGACACTTGTAGGTTTGTTATTAATTTTTTTTACCTGAGCTGTATTTACACCAACTTCATCAAGTCTTTCAAAAATATAATCTCCAAATCCATCATCGCCAACGGTAGCCACCATAACAGATTTTAGCCCTAATCTTGCAGAATTCATAGCTACGTTTGCTGGCGACCCCCCTAAATACCTATGATAATCTCTTGTATTATTAATAAGTACTCCTGTTTGATGCCCTATGAAATCAACCAATACTTCTCCAACACAAAGAATATCTATATCTTTATTATTTTTTTTCAAAACTATTTTTCTTTTCTTAATTAAAATTAATGTCCGCCATGGCTAGAAATAGCAACATCCTCATCTTCTTCATAAGATTTTGGCTGTTTAAGTCTTAATGCCAAAAGGCCTGCTATGATAAAAAATACACCACCAAAAATTATAGCATTAACTGCACTATTATTCAACAAGTTCTTTACTATAGGTCCAAATGTTACCGTTTGAATTCCCATAGGGATTACAATCATCATATTCAATATGCCCATATAAACACCGCGCCTTTCTTGAGGCACTATTTTAGACACCATAGAATAAGGAATACCCATCATTGCTGCCCAACCTATACCAAACAAAATCATAGGAAGGATAACCAAAAGTGGGTCCTGAATATATGGAATACTAAGCATTGCAATTCCTGTTAAAAACAAACTAAACACATATACTTTTTTACCACCAAATTTTAAAGCTAATGGTACAAGTGCTAATGCAAAAACTATAGTTGAAACATTGTATGTGGTATTCATTTTTGCCGCTTGGCTTAATGCTTGAGAAGCATCAAAATTCATACTCTCTCTAAACATAGGTGCAATAAACTGCCAATACACAAATAAGGCATACCATTGAAAAAGATAAACCGCAGATAATTTCCACATAAATTTAGGCATATCTTTTATAGCTGCTACAATTTCAAGAAAAGGTGTTTTTACTCTATCTGAAAAAGGCAAAGCATTATGCTTTTTAATTTCATCAAACTCCTCTTCGGAAGGTGGTATTTCTGGAGTTTTTAAAACTGACCATAAAATAGTAGAAACCGATAAAATTGCACCAATAAAAAATGAATAATACAACCATTTAGGAATACCGCTACCCGCTTCAACAGTTTCAGCACCACCAAACCAATCTTGAAATAAAAAAATGGAGGCATTAGCTAAAACAATACCCGCTCCAACAAATAAACTTTGCATTTGATAACCAAAACTTAACTGCTTGTTAGGTAATTTATCACCTACAAAAGCGCGATAAGGCTCCATTGCCATATTATTACCAACATCAAGAATCCACAACAAACCAACTGCAAACCAAAGAGCTGGACTAAATGGAAATGCAAATAAACATAAACTACCTATTATAGCACCGATAAGAAAGAAAGGTTTACGTCTTCCCCAACGTGGCGACCATGTTTTATCTGAAATTGCACCAATTATAGGTTGAATTATCAAACCAGTAACAGGACCTGCAAGGTTTAGTAAAGGTAAATCCTCATGATGTGCTCCTAAAAATGAAAATATAGGATTAACGGCTGTTTGCTGCAAACCAAAACTGAATTGAATTCCTAAAAACCCCACATTCATATTAAAAATTTGCCAAAAGGATAAACTTGGTTTTTTTATCTTCATCTTAATTTAGTTTTTTAAGAAAATTTTCAAAATTAGCGCCATTCATAACCAGTTTCTCTCCTAAATCTACAACTGGTAATGATAAGTTATCTAAAGAAATTCCTGCCTTTTGAAGTTTTAGAATCATTTCTCTTTGTTTTAAGAGGTTTACATCTACATCATAATAAATAAAATCTACGTTTCTTTCTTTGAGGTATGCTTTAGTGTCAATACAGTAATGACATGTATCACTTCCGTATACAATCAATTTGTTTTGAGAACTTATTGTATTATTTAAATCTGAATTTTTTAATTGTCCATAGCTATCTTCACCGAAGGTAACCATTACTAATATTGAAAAAATTAAAGCTTTCATTATATATAAAATTTAAATTAAAAAGAGTTGGAACTTAGCATAAAACTCCAACTCTTTTATTACAAACTCAAATCAAACTAAACTTATTTTTTAAAATTTATATTGTAATGATACTGTAGTAGAACGAGCACTAATTGCTCTAGCCCTTACTAAACGATCGCTACCAAAAGCACCATCGCCATTCCCTTCAACTTCTGTAATACCAACCGTATCAAAAAGATTATTTACACTTACTACTAAAGAAAGACCATCTGTTAAACCTGCTCTACCTATTAAGTTAAAGTAAGCATACCCTGGCATCACTAAATCGTTATCATCTTGAGCATAAGATTTAGATGTTCCTAAAACACTTAGTGCTAAACTATGCTCTCTATTATCACCAAAACTATAAGATGGAGATAAGTTGTAAACTAAATCAGCTTGCCTTCTAGGAGTATTCCCTTTATTAGGGCCCCCATCAATTTCTGCTTTTGTCCAAGTAAAAGAACCATTAAAAGAGAAGTTTTCTCCAAATGCAAGAGCTGTTTCAACCTCTAAACCTAAAGCTTTAAATGGATTACCTACAGATCTATTTAACTCATTACTTAAACCTTCATCTGTATTACTCATAAAACCTGTTAGATTAAGTGTACCATTATTAAGTCTTTTTTTGAAACCAACTTCAAGTTGAGATAATTCGTCATACTGAACATCAGCTAAACCATTAGTTCCATAATTATTTCTATCAGCTGCTCTACCAGAAGCACCAGAACTATATCTTCCAAATACAGCAGCTCCATCATTTAACTTATAGTTAAGACCAGCAGAATAAGAAACAAAGTTGTAATCATCATTTACTATTTGACCAGCGTTACCTGTAGCAATTGGCACTATTTCTTCCATACCTTCTATAGTTCCGTTTCCATCATAATCAAAATTACCTTTTCTAACTAATTCTCCTTGTTTATCACCTATAACATTTCCGTTTACTTTAACGTTTTCAAAACGAATACTACCATCAAAGTTCAACTTATCATTTATATCGGCATCAACACCAACATAAGGCGAATTCACGCTATGTACAGTATTATATTTACGTTGACAACAGTTACCCCAAACTGGAGTTCCATAAGAGTATTGTCCCCCTCTAGAGAACCCATCAAAATCAGCTAATCTTGCTTCCCCTTCACCTTTAACCTCAGATAAGAAAGAATTCCATTGCCATCCAATTTTAGTGTTTTGAGTAGCTGTAAACAAACCTGCTGTAATTCCAACATTATCGCTTATTTTTTTACTTATTTTAACATCACCAAAAAAGTTACTTAAATCTTCTATTGAAACATCAAACATGTGTATAATTTGTGCTAATCCATTTGATGGATTAAAAGCTTCTCTATCACCATCAGCATAAACTAATGTTGAAGGCACATCACCAGCTGTCGCGTAATTTCCTAAATGTGATTGTATACCAGAAGTATCAGTATCATTATCAGCTGTTAACGCTCCTTGAATCTCAGCAACTGTACCTACAGCAGCTGTAAAAGGTGCAATCCATTGCCCGCTATTGTTAGAATATCTAGCTTTACCAGTTATTTTCCAATCTTTTGGTAAGCTAAAAGAAAACTCAGCACCCAATGCTTTTGAAATAGGGTTATTGCCCTTTCTAACATCATTTACATGTCTTTCACCATTAAAAGGCGATGTACCTGCACTTTGTTGTAAATAAGCAGAGTGTTGAGAGTCTGAAGTAATATCAAAACCTGGTAAATTAGAATAAGTAGGATTAGAATTATCACCCTCTAAACGCATTGGCATTGGTAAATACATTACAGATTGGTCATTTAAAAACTTAAAATATGTACGTACATATCCATTTTTAAATGTTTTAGTAAGGTTTGCTTTAAATTGCCCTCCTTTATTTCCTTGATATCCAATATCTCTTGGTCCTTCTCCAGTTCTCATAAATCCACCAATATGATAAGACAAACCATTTCCTATTGGTGTACCATATTCAAAATCTAATCTGCTAGTTTGGTAATCCAACCCAAAAGTTGTTGCTAAAGAACCGCCTTCAGACGAACCTGTTTTACTAATCATGTTAATGATACCTGCTGGTCCATTTGATGTTTGCGTAGATGCAGAACCACCTCTAATCGCTTCAACTCTTCCAATATTAGAATCAATTCTTAAAAAGTTATCAGCGTTTCCAAAAGATGTATCTCCAAATAAGTTTAATGGCAAACCATCTTCTTGGATTTGAAAATATCTTGATCCACCAGAAGATACAGGTACACCACGTACATTAAAGTTAGCATTACCTTCACCTCCTGAAGATTCAGCACGTACACCAGGTATGTTTCTAAAAAGTTCACCAGCACTTCTTGGTGCTGCTTGCTCAATAAGTTTAATACCCATTGTAGAAACAGATACACTAGATTCTATTCTAGATTTAGGATTTACAACTCCCGTTACAATAATTTCATCTAATGATTGTGCGTCTTCTTCCATTATAAAGTCTACAGTAATATCTGCACCGTCAATAGTAATACTTTGTGAAGTTTTTGCATACCCAATAAAAGTAGCAGACAATGTGTAAGTACCGTTTTCTAAATTACTAATAGAGTAGTTCCCATCAAAATCTGTAACGGCTCCTTTAGTAGTTCCATCTACAATAACATTAACACCCGGTAAAGGTATACCTGCTTTGTCTTTTACATTTCCTGATATTGATTGCGCTATAACAGTACTAACTGAAAGTAGCATCATAATCAATAAAAATCCATTTTTTTTAATTGAATTCATTTTGTCTTAATTTTAGTTATTCGATAAATTATTTAGTTAATTTTTATCAAATCTATATTTATGCACATTTAAATTTTGATTTTTATCATCGAAAACGTTTTCGATTTAACCGAAAACGTTTTCGATTCTTCATTTAATTATTATATTTAGTCTTTAAATTAAAGATATGAAACCTGTAACATTAAAAGAAATTGCAGAACAATTAAATATATCTGTTACTACAGTTTCAAAAGCCTTAAAAGATTACCCCGATGTTAGTAAAAAAACTAAAGGCTTAGTAAAAGAATTAGCTAAAACGTTAAACTATAAACCCAATACTTTTGCTGTTAATCTTAGAACTAAAGAATCTAAGACTATAGGCTTAATAATACCCGTAATTGTACATCATTTTTTTTCAAATGTGATTAAAGGCATTATTTCACAAGCTGAAAAAAAGGGGTATTTGGTTATCATTCTTCAATCTAATGAATCTTATGAACTAGAAAAAAAACAAATTGATTTGTTACTAAGTCAACGAGTTGACGGTATTCTTATTTCTTTAGCAAATGGAACAGCAGATTTTAGTCACTTAAACCAAATTATCGATCAAGAAAAACCTTTGGTTATGTTTGATAAGATTGCGAAAATAGTAAAATGCTCTAAAGTTATAATTGATGACCGAAAAGCTGCTTATTTAGCAACGCAGCATTTAATAGATATAGGTTGTAAACGTATTGCTCATTTTAGAGGTGCACTTTTACCTCAAAATTCTATAGATAGATTTCTAGGTTACAAAAAAGCTTTATTAGACAATAATCTTCCTTATGACCCTTCTTTAGTTTACATCTGTGAATGTGGAGATATGAGTTTTGAAGAAGGCAAAAAAAATGCAAAACAGCTATTAATAGAACATAATGATGTTGATGGTATTTTTATTAATACAGATTTAGTAGCCATTGGAGCTATGACTGAATTTAATAACCAAGGTGTGAAAATTCCAGAAGATATAAGTATAGTCGGATTTAGTAATTGGTTTATGTCATCAGTAATATCTCCAACCTTAACGACTATTGACCAACCTGGTTTTAAAATGGGAAAAACCGCTTTTAAACAACTTTACAAAGAAATTAAAGCAATAAAAAATGAAAAACCTAAACCTCCCAAGGTCATTACACTTGATACGGCATTAATTGAAAGAGAATCAACAAGAAAATAATATGTTTATTCTTTTAAAAAATTGATGTTTCTTTTTAATCCTGAAAATTTGGTGCGTTTTACGGCAGATTTTTTAAACACTTTTTGAAAAGTGACTTCGGTAATTTCTTCCCAATCTTTTTTAGACATTGAAAGTAATTCAGGATGCGGATTAAATAAAGGTTCTTTATGCGATTTTGAGAATCGATTCCATGGGCAAACATCTTGACATACATCACACCCAAACATCCAATCGTCCATTTTACCTTTAAACTCTGAGGGAATATTTTCTTTTAATTCTATAGTGAAATAAGAAATACATTTGCTCCCATCAACCACATAAGGTTCGGTTATTGCCTCTGTAGGGCAAGCATCTATACATGCTGTGCATGTTCCACAATGGTCAGTAGTTACCATATCATATTCCAAATCTAAATCGATAATTAATTCAGCTATAAAATAAAAAGAACCTACTTGTTGGGATAATAAATTACTGTGCTTTCCAATCCAACCTAAGCCTGATTTTGCTGCCCAAGCTTTGTCTAAAACGGGTGCCGAATCTACAAATGCTCTACCACCTACTTCTCCAATTTCATCTTGAATGAAGTGCAATAATGATTTGAGCTTGTCTTTTATGACGAAATGATAATCGTTTCCATAAGCATATTTCGAAATTCTGAAGCTGTCTTTACTTTGTTCTTCTGAAGGAAAATAATTTAATAACAAAGACACTACACTTTTTGAACCTTCAACCAATTTAGTTGGATCTAAGCGTTTATCAAAATGGTTTTCCATGTACTGCATTTGTCCATGCATATTATTATTTAACCATTTTTCTAACCTTGGTGCTTCCTCTTCTAAAAATTCAGCTTTACTAATACCACAAGATAAAAAACCGAGGCGTTTTGCTTCGGTTTTGATTAGTTGTGTGTATTTTGATTTGTTATTCACTTTTTTAATTGACTTCGACTGCGCTCAGTCTGACAATATAAATTAGTTTAAAATAATCCGCCTTGAATATTGTTTTTCACTTTCCCTAAATGTTTATAGGCTTGCTCGGTTACTTCTCGTCCACGAGGTGTTCGCATAATAAATCCTTGTTGTATTAAAAAAGGCTCGTAAACCTCCTCAATAGTTTCTGGACTTTCACTTACAGCAGTAGCAATGGTACTAATTCCTACTGGACCGCCTTTAAACTTATCAATAATGGTTATTAGTATTTTGTTATCCATTTCATCCAATCCATGAGCATCAACATTTAAGGCCTCTAAAGCATATTTAGCAATTTTAATATCTATACTTCCATTACCTTTTATCTGAGCAAAATCTCGGACACGACGTAATAATGCATTAGCAATTCGCGGTGTACCACGACTCCTACTTGCAATTTCTATAGCTGCCTCCATGGTAATTGGTACATCCAAAATGGTTGCACTTCGCTGTACAATGGTAGTTAGTAAATCTGTTTTATAATATTGTAATCTACTTTGAATACCAAAACGGGCACGCATTGGAGCTGTTAGTAAACCTGAACGTGTAGTTGCTCCAATTAAAGTAAAAGGATTAAGGTTGATTTGAACCGTTCTTGCGTTAGGTCCAGTTTCAATCATGATATCAATTTTATAATCTTCCATTGCTGAGTACAAATACTCCTCTACAATGGGGCTTAATCGATGTATTTCATCTATAAATAAAACGTCTCGTTCTTCAAGATTGGTAAGTAATCCTGCAAGATCCCCTGGTTTATCTAAAACAGGACCCGAAGTTACTTTTATACCAACTTCTAATTCATTGGCTAAAATATGAGCCAATGTTGTTTTTCCTAATCCAGGAGGGCCATGAAACAATGTATGATCTAAAGCTTCGGTTCTTAAATTTGCAGCTTGAACGAATATTTGAAGATTTTCCAGTACCTGATCTTGACCTGTGAAGTCATCGAATGACAAGGGTCTTAACTTTCTTTCTACATCTAATTCTTCAGGTGAAAAATTGTCGTCTGTTGGATCTAGGTTTTCGTTCATATCAACTTCCTGCGAAAGCAGGAATCTTATTTAATTAACTAGCGCTTTTAAAAAGTAGATTTCTGCCTTCGCAGGAATGACAAAAAGTTCAGTAATAGCAAATATAAACAAAAAGCCTTTCCGAATTGGAAAGGCTTTTCAAATATTTGGTTGGTGTTTTTGGTTAATTATTTCAAAATTGTAAACTCACAACGTCTATTAATATCGTATTCTCTATCATCACAAATACCTTCTTTAACACACGCATTGAGTGGTTGCATTTCACCATAACCAATACTTTTTAATCGGTTTCGTTCAATGCCTTGACTTACTAAATACTCAAGTGTTGAAGCGGCACGGGCTTTAGATAAATCTAAATTGTATTGATCGGGTCCGCGAGCATCCGTATGTGCAGATACTTCAACTTCCATTGATGGGTATTTTTTCATTAAATCAACAAGAACATTTAAAGTAGTTGCTGCATCTTCACGGATAATAGCTTCATCAAAATCAAAGAAAATTTTATCTAGCTCAACCTGTACAACTTGTTCTGTTCCTTTGTCTTTTTCTTTAACACGTTCTTCAGCATCTGCAAACGATTCTAAATTTAAATAAATATCGTGTTGCACTTTCCCTTTACTATCTGTAGAAAACTCAACATCTTGAGGAATATAAGCTTTCCTAGTTCCTCTAACTTTATATTTTTTATTAGGTTCTATTTTGAAAATATAATAAGCATCATCTCCAACAATAGTATCTTGAATTACAGTATCAGATTCATCAAATAAGGTTACTAATGACCCTCCTAATAATGACTTACTATTTAAATCTTGCACTACACCTTCTACTTGATATATTGTTAATGGGTTTATTTGTCTTGCAAAACCAAATAATCTATCATAGCCTGTTCTGTTAGAAGACAAATATCCTTTGTTGTTCTTCTCTCTAATCACATATGCAAAATCATCTAAATTACTGTTTATAGAACTTCCTAAATTTACAGGTTTATCAAATGCATCATTAACCATATTACTTCTAAATACATCTAATCCGCCATAACCTAAATGTCCGATTGAAGAAAAGTACAACACATTAAACTCACTAATAAAAGGAAATTGTTCTCTGTGTTTTGTATTAATTGTTTCTCCTAAGTTTTCTGGCTCTCCATAAGTACCATCATCATTAATTGAAACTCTATAAATATCAAAACTTCCATAAGTTCCTGGCATATCACTAGCAAAATAAAGTGTTTTTCCATCTTTACTTAGCGCTGGGTGCTCTGTACTATATGCATCTGAGGTGAACGGTAATGCGGTAACATTGGTCCATAAACTATCTACTTTTTCGGCTTTGTAAATTTTGATGTGAGCAATACGCTCTTCATCCGTTTTCTTACGTGTTGTATTTGTTCTATTGAAATACATAGTTTTACCATCTTTAGTAAATACTGCATTACTTTCATGTGAACTTGTATTTATTGCTTCAGAAAATGGTTGGATATCTTCTAAAACATTTTGACTTGTAATAGTGGCACTATATAAATCTAAATATGGCAGATTGTTCCATGCATAATCTGGATTTTCAGAATTTCTTCCAGAAGCAAAAGCCACTTTATCATCACCATAAAATGTTAAACCAAAATCGCTACTTGAATTTTTATTTTCAATTTGTTTTAGTTTAAAAGTATGCGGCGTTGTTTTATCTGTTTGACCTATAAAAGCTAATGTATTAATTTGCTTATTATAATATCTACTTAAATGTTTATCGGCATCTTTATATTCTTTAACACCTTTTAGAGCCTGAGCAAATCTGAAATGATATTCTATATCAATAGAATCTCCATATTCTACAAATAACTCTCGGTAGGTTTTAATAGCCTTTTGAATACTCGTGTTATAATAATAACTATCTCCTAAATTTTGAAGTACTTCTTGATTGCGCTCTTTAGTTTCATAAAGTTCCGCAGCATCTTTATATGCGCGTATTTCAAAAAGCTTATTTGCTCGTTTCAAATTTTTCTTTTGTGCATGTGCCATTCCACTAACTAATAAAAGGCCTGCAAGTATGTATATATATTTTTTCATGTTTTCCTAGTATTAAATTGTTAGAAGAATCTTGGTGAACGATCATATCCACTTTTAAATCCGAATAAATCGACATCAAACAGAATGAATATTTCGTGTGACCCTGAATTAAAATCACCTAAGTTAGTAGTTGTATAATCATAAGCATAACCTATTCTAAGCTCTGGTGTAATTCTAAAGTTTACTAAAGCACTTATAGCATCATCTAAACGATAACCTAAACCAGCTTCTAGTTTTTCATTAATTAACACATTTGCCGTAACATCAATAGCCATCGGAGCTCCTTTTACACCTCTTGCCATAAATGCTGGCTTTAGTTTTACGTTTTTATTAATATCAAAAACATATCCACCGGTTAAAAAGTAGTGTACATTTTGAACACCAGTTGCTATAATTCCGCTTTCATCTTCCAAATGCTTTGTTGAAAGCATGTTTGGTGCCGATAACCCTAAATAATAATTATCTGTAAAAAAGAAAGCACCAATACCTAAATTTGGAAAGGCTTTACTAGTATTTTCGTTGAAAGCAACATCCAGTCCATTATTTACGTTTCCAGATTGCAATTGAAATCCATTAAAATTGGTATCAAAAAGTGTTACACCTGCTTTTATACCAAAAGATATTTTACTTTCTATACCTACTGGTAACACATATGCAACATCTGCATATATGTTATTTTCGTTTACGACATCACCTATGTTATCATTGGTAAATGAGATTCCCATCTCAATTTTATCGTTAATAGGTGTATGAGCAAAAAAGCTTCCTGTTTTTGGAGCACCTTCAATGCCAACCCATTGCGTTCTGTAAAGTCCTCCTATATTTAATATCCCTTCTTCCGCAGTAGCGTAAGCCGGATTAATAACACTCATATTATACATATATTGAGTGAATTGAGGATCTTGTTGAGCGTTACCTTGAAAAGACAGTATCATTATACTTAACAAAGCAGCTATTTTATGATATATATTTAAATTTTTCATGTTTTTAAATTTTGCTTTATATAAACTATCTGCTTAAGTATAAGCGTCCTTGTTCTGGTTTATTTTCGCCATCATTGAAGTTGAAAATGTAGAAGTACACTCCTACTGGTAAATTGCCTTTTGAAATGACTCTTGATTGATTTGAAGTTCCATCAAATCGCGGTGAATTCGCATTTCCTTTATAAACAATATTTCCATTTCTATTATAAATTTCCATTTCAAAGTTTGGAAATAAAATGGCTAGATTATCTACATCGAATGTATCGTTTACGCCATCTGCATTTGGAGAGAATCCATCTGGAATTTCTAATTTACCACAAGCGGTTAGGTCTGGAATAACTTCTAAACGTATACTACTTTCACAACCAGTTACTTGGTCTACCAATGCAACGTAATACGTAATATTGGTTAACAAATCACTTTCTGAGTAAGCTGAACCTCCTGTTAATGTATCATACCACCTTAGATTACCTAAAGCACTGTCATGCTCTGCAATATTTGACGATAACGTGCTAATAGTAGGATTGTCATTGATACAATACTCTAAAGTTGGGTCATCTAATGTTGGGGTTGGGGTATCGTTAATCGTAACATTAATTTGCTCTGATGAAGACTCACATCCTGTACTATTAGTTTGCGTTAAATAATAATCTTCTCCATCTACCAAAGCTTCGGTGCCTGCTAAAGGAAAGGTTAAAGCGGCATCTTCATACCAGTTTATAGTTCCTGCTGAGCTAACTAAACTTTCTAAATCCGAAACAATAGAATTATCAACTAAACAAAATTCAGGATTATTATTTGTTACTGTCGGGGTTGGTGTATCATTAACTATAACTGTGATTTCGGCAGTTGAATCTGTTGAACATGGTCCTGATGCAAAAACTGTATAAGTATAAACTCCAGCTGGATCAATACTTGGGTTAAATTGGTCGGTAACACCTGTACCACTAAAAGTCCATGTTCCTCCACTTTGCGCATCTGCACTTAAAAATGTAGATAAATCTGTAATACCATCAATAACACAAATTGGAGCGGTATTATCGCTTCCTGCATTTGGTGCAAGAGTTACTGCAACATTAATATCACTACTAAAAGTTCCACAAGAATTTTCTAATGTATAGGTATATGTTCCTGGTGCATCTATTAAAGGGTCAAAAATTCCAGAATTAGTTAAAGTTGGATTCCAAGACCCTCCAGTTTCAGGAGTACCACCTAATTGGTCAAATAAATTTACCGTTCCATTATTGCTACAAAGGTTCAGTGGCGTACCATCTGTTCCTGCATCTAACGGCTCTTCAATAGTAACAGTTATTGTCGTACTAGCATCAACACATGGCGCTGAAGCTATTATATAATAAGTAAATTGATAATTATTAGCACTTAAAGCTGTAACATCATACATAGTTGGGTCTACTATTACTGTTCCAGAATTATCTGAACCTTCATACCATGTTCCGCCAGTATCTTCAGTACCGTCTAAACCAATAGTTAAATCTATTGTAGAATCATTACACGCAACAATTGGTGTTGCGTTTGGACCTCCTGCATTCGGTGTTTGATAAATAAATGCTGTTACTGCAGTTCTTATTGAAGATTCGCATCCTGTTGTTGCATCAGTTTGAGATGCATAATAAATTTGAGCATCAACCAAAACTGTAGTATCTGTTAAAAGATTGCCTCCTGTGTCTGCATCATACCATTGAATGGTTGTTCCTGTAGCAACTAAATCGGCTACAGTTGCGGTATCACAAAACTCTTGTGGAGTTACTGCTGTAGGTGCCGGCGTATCATTAATAATAATACTTACTGTTACGTTTACGTCATCACAAGAGTCAATAGCATCAACATCATAAGTAAAATCATATGTTCCTGTTACAAGACCATCTAAAGTAACCGTATTACCCGATAATGCTCCTGAAGCATCATCATCATTCCACGTTCCAGTTTGGTCTTCATCAGTCAATAAATCAAATAAATTATACGTTTGACCTGTTGTTATTTCTGCTAAACAAAATTCAACTGGGGCATTTGCTATTCCTGATTCTGGGGCATCTTCTATGAGAATACCAACCGTTGTTGTATTGCTACACATGCTTGAATCTATAACTTCATAAGTATATTGATTATTCCCTAGGCCTAATACTGATAAATCTATAATATTAGTAATTGTTGTTCCTGAATTATCTACACCTGTATACCATTGACCTCCTGAATCAACAGTACCACTTAACAATGAAAACAAATCAAAACTTGTATTACTTAAGGCTGGGTCATTTTCACAAAACGTTTGATTATCTGCTGTACCTGCATTTGGTAAAGGGTTGATAATAATACTTACTACAACATCAACGTCGTCACATGACATTATAGGATCAATATCAAATGTAAAATCGTAAGTCCCATCTGTATAACCAGATAAATCTACATTACTAGGATCTGGCACTATTGCAGATATTGTATTATTTGTCCATACTCCTGTTCCGCTTTCTCCATCTATTAAGCTGTATAAATCAAAACTTGCTGGTGCCGAACCTACACAATAATCTGGAAAAGTTGCTACTGGTGTTCCTGATTCTGGTGCTTCTTCGATAATTATTGCAACGGTTGAACTATTTGTACAATCATTTGCATCTGTTATACTATATGTGAAATTATAGGTATCAACTACTAATTGACTTAAATCTAATGTATTGACGGTTAATGCTCCTGATATAGGATTAGTACTATCATCAGTCCAAGTTCCTCCTGAATCAACAGTACCACTTAACAATGAAAACAAATCAAAACTTGTATTACTTAAGGCTGGGTCGTTTTCACAAAATGGTGGTGGATTGTTTGGTGTGCCTGTATTTGGTAAAGGGTTAATAATAATACTTACTATAACATCAACATCGTCACATGAATCTATTGGGTCAATATCAAATGTAAAATCATAAGTACCGTCTGTATAGCTAGATAAATCTAAATTACTAGGATCTGGCACTATTGCAGATGTTGTATTATTTGTCCATACTCCTGTTCCGCTTTCTCCTTCTATTAA
Source organism: uncultured Algibacter sp. (assembly GCF_947487575.1). Taxonomy (GTDB): domain Bacteria; phylum Bacteroidota; class Bacteroidia; order Flavobacteriales; family Flavobacteriaceae; genus Algibacter_B. The sequence continues at coordinate 73,030 of NZ_CANKXG010000001.1, forward strand.
GCTGTATAAATCAAAACTTGCTGGTGCAGTACCTTCGCAAAACTCTACTGGTGTGTTTGCTGTTCCAGACTCTGGTGCAGGTTCAATAGTTATTGTTATTGGTTCAGTATCAGAACATACCCCATTATCAATTGTATAATTATATGTATAAGGACTGCCAGTTACTGTTAGTATTGTAAGATCTAAAGAATTAGAAATAGTATTATTACTTGAGTCTGTCCAAGTACCACTATTGTTATCTTGAGAGCCGTCTAATGCGTCAAATAAATTGTATGGTGAATTTGAGGCTAAATCGTTTTCACAAAATTCATCATTTAAAGCATTCCCTGCATCCGGATCTTGAAGTACAATAATTTGTACTGTTGTAGATTCTTCTGGACATGGATTAGGTGATATATTTTGTGTATATGTAAAATTATATATTCCTGGTGTAAAAGCACCTGTAGTTAAATCTATTGGAGATGTAACTACTGGATCTGTACTTGAAGTACCTTGTGTCCATTGTCCATCAGGGTCATGATTTTCTATTAATGTAAATAAATCAAAGTCCGTTGGTAATCCTGACTCACAAAACGATGCTGGATTTACTGCTGAAGGAGTTCCTGAAGAAAGTGTTTCATAAACTGTAATGGTTACAGTTGAAACACCATCAGGACAAACACCATTGCTCGGAACTGTATATGTGAAAGTATAAATTCCTGCCGTTGTTAATGTTGAAATATTTACTGTACCGTTATGTCCATTTGTAGTTGTTAATGGCCCTGACCAAGATCCAGTTGTGTCTTTTGGCCCTCCTAATTCATCAAATAAATCAAAATTTGAAACTGGTAAGCTATCATTACAATATTCTAATGTACTTGATGTTCCTGGGTTAACAGGGTCATCAATTGAAACTATAACTGCCACAGGGTCACTAACACAAACAAAACTATCAACTTGAACATAATAAGTCCCATTTGATAAAAGATCTGAAGGTGATAAAGAAGGTGGAATTGGATCTCCAGAAACATCTAAATTTTCATACCAAAAATAAGTATCTATAGTACCTGGGTTTAATTCTGCAACTGTTGGATTTGTATCAGAACAAAATTCCTGATTACTAGGAGGTGTAGGGTCACTAGGAGAATTACTTACTACTATTCTAGAACTCTCTATTTGACTTTTACATCCAATATTATCAACAAATATAATATAATGATTTACAGTGCTACTTGATATAACATCTGTAGAAATTACTTGACTTGTTAATGCAACATCAGTATAAATTTCTACTGAGCCACCAGAAGGAATACTAGTCAATAAAACTTCATCAATATAAACTTGATAGGTAGCATTTTGATTACTGCAATACACACGATCTAAAATTCGTGATGAAGAATCAATTGTAAAGTCTATTGTTACTGAGGCTCTAACTCCACAAGTTCCAGAGTTATCATCGGCATAATAAACACCCTCTTGAACTAATTCATTTGGGTTAAACGGGCTTCCTCCAGTTAACATATCATACCATACAATACCACTGCCCAGATCGGTAGCAAAAGCATTTAAATCGTTAAACGTATAGCCAGAAGCATCGCAAATAGGAGGCGGGCTTGGGTTAGTTACTGTTGGGCATTGAGAAAATCCTGAATAGGTCATCCCAAATAACAACACATAAAAAAATGCATAGCTTAAAGCATTCCTTCGAGTAGGTTTGGTTTTCATAGTTGAAAATTTAAAAACTTATTATTAATAGCTTTAAAACAATTATATCTTAAAATTTATAGTTATAAGATAAATATTGAAATAATTACGTATGCAATTTAACTGATTTTTTTGTATTTCATCGAGTTTTTACAAACTATTTTACATTTTATCGAAAAAATACGCATTTAAACAGAAAAACCCACCTAAAATAGGTGGGTTTCAAATATGTAAGAGTAATAATATGTTCTTAATTAATGTTGAAGTTCTTCTTCTCCGTCCTTTAAAGGAATATTTTGCGGTACAAAATCAACGTCATGGCCTGGTTTACTATAATCATAAGCCCAACGGTATACATGAGGAATTTCTCCTGGCCAGTTACCATGAATGTGTTCAACAGGTGCTGTCCATTCTAATGTAGTAGATTTCCATGGGTTTTGAACTGTTTTCTTTCCAAAGAAAATACTACTGAAGAAATTGTACAAATAAACTATTTGAACTACTCCACCTACTAAAGCAAATATGGTAATTATTACATTCACATTAGCCAAGTCGTCAAATAATGGAAAATTACTGTTAGTATAGTAACGTCGTGGTAATCCTGCCATACCTATAAAATGCATAGGAAAGAACACTCCATAAGCACAGACTGCAGTAATCCAGAAGTGAATATATCCAAGATTTTTATTTAGCATACGTCCAAACATTTTTGGATACCAATGATAAATCCCAGCAAACATTCCGTAAAGTGCAGATATACCCATTACTAAGTGGAAGTGCGCTACAACAAAATACGTATCGTGTACATTAATATCTAAAGCACTATCCCCTAATATAATTCCTGTTAAACCACCAGTTATAAATGTTGATACAAAACCAATAGAGAATAACATGGCAGGGTTCATTTGTAGATTACCTTTCCAGAGTGTTGTTATCCAGTTAAAGGCCTTCACAGCCGATGGAATTGCAATTAATAACGTTGTAAATGTAAATACAGAACCTAAGAATGGATTCATTCCAGAAATAAACATATGGTGTCCCCATACAATTGTCGAAAGAAAAGCAATCGCTAATATAGAAGCAATCATTGCACGATAACCAAAAATAGGTTTACGCGAATTCGATGCCATAATTTCAGAAACCAGACCCATTGCTGGTAAGATTACAATATATACTTCTGGGTGACCTAAGAACCAAAATAAGTGTTCAAATAATACAGGCGATCCTCCTTGATAGTGCAATACTTCACCTTGAATAAATATATCAGATAGGAAGAATGAAGTTCCAAAACTTCTATCCATGATTAATAATAAAGCTGCAGATAATAATACTGGGAATGAAATAATACCAATAATAGCTGTTACAAAGAAAGCCCAAATAGTTAAAGGTAGTCTTGTCATAGACATCCCTTTAGTACGCAAGTTTATTACAGTAACTACATAGTTTAATGACCCCAGTAAAGAAGAAGCAATAAATATTGCCATAGATACCAACCACAGAGTCATACCCATACCTGAACCACCTTGTGCCATTGGTAATGCACTTAATGGTGGGTATATAGTCCATCCTGCTGAAGCTGGTCCTGCTTCAACAAATAATGAAATAACCATTATTACACTTGATAAGAAGAATAACCAATACGATACCATGTTTAAGAAACCAGATGCCATATCTCGTGCACCAATTTGTAATGGAATTAATAGATTACTAAATGTTCCACTTAACCCCGCTGTAAGTACAAAGAATACCATGATTGTACCATGAATGGTCACTAATGCTAAATAAATATCTGCATCCATAACACCACCTGGCGCCCATTTACCTAATAATGCCTCAAATAGCACATTAGGTTCTTCTGGCCATGCGATTTGCATACGAAACATCATTGACATTATAACCCCAATAACCCCCATAATAGTACCTGTAATTAAGTACTGCTTAGCAATCATTTTATGGTCCTGACTAAATATATATTTAGTTACAAACGTTTCTTTATGATGATGTCCGTGGTCGTCGTGTACGTGGTTATCTGCGTGTGCTGACATAATCTTATATCGTGTTTATCTTTTTTAAATTAGTTAACTAAAGAGTTCTTGAATTCTTTTTGTTCGGCAATCCAAGCATCATATTCCTCTTGTGATTCTACTACAATTTTCATTTGCATGTTGTAGTGTGATTTTCCACAAATTTTATTACAAAGCAATAGGTAATCAAACTCATAACGCTCTAAAGCATCTTCTCCCTTAGCGATGAGCTTTTTACTATTTTCAACCCTAATTTTATTAATGTTTTCAACTTTTTCAACCATTTGTGGTGTTTGACGCATATCAGTAGTTGTTACTGTAGGTGTAAAACCAAATTGCGTTATCATTCCAGGTACACAGTTCATTTGTGCTCTAAAATGTGGCATATAAGCTGAATGCAAAACATCTTGTGATCGCATTTTAAATAATACAGGTTTACCAACTGGTAAATGTAGTTCGTTAGTAATAACATCATCTTGAGCATTCGGGTCAGATTCATCTAATCCCAAAATATTAGCACGATCAATATCAATTAAACGAACATTTGCTTTTCCTAATGTATTATCTGCACCTCCGTATCTAGCTTTCCAGTTAAATTGTTGTGCGTACAATTCAACTACTAATGGATCATCACTTTCGTCAACACCCATGATGTTAATCCATGTACTCAATCCATAAATAATTAATCCTGCTAAAACAATAACGGGAATAATAGTCCATATAGCTTCCAATTTGTTGTTATCAGCAAAGAACAAAGCTTTTTTTCCTTTTTCACCTTTATATTTATATGCAAAATAATGTAATAAAAACTGGGTGAAAGTTTGAACAAAGAATATTAAAACCATAGATATAATCATTAGATTATCTATAGTTGGCCCATGCTCAGACGCTGAATTCGACATTAAAGGTAAATCACCCCATTTTAAGAAACACACAATAGTTATGAGATAAATGAAAGCTAAAAAGCCCATCATTAAATAACCATTTAATGTATTATCCTTATCGGTTGCTACCCCAGGGGTAGTACTTTCGTTTTTAGCTTGAGCTAAATCGAAAATCTTAACCATTTGCCAAATGGCAATTAAAATAAATACTAAAACTATAATTGTTAATAAAGCAGTCATTGGTATCGTTCGTCTTTATTTATATCTAATTAATAATGAAATTCTTCACTTTCTTTTCTAAAAGGGTATCCTTTTACAAGCAATGGTGCTTTTGTTAAAGCTGTAAATACTACAAATATGAATAACCCAGCGAAAAGCAATACTGAACTTATTTCAGGAATTCCTATAAACCATCTATCACCTACAGTAGCAGGCATAATCATATTGAAAATATCAATATAATGTCCGAATAAGATGACTAATCCTGCCATAACAACAAACCAAGGAATACGTTTGTAATCGGCATTCATTAACATTAGTATTGGGAATACAAAGTTCATGACTACCATGCCTAAGAAAGGCAATTTATAATCTTGGAAACGTGTTACAAAATATGTCACCTCTTCAGGAATATTAGAATACCATATTAACATGAATTGTGAGAACCATAAGTATGTCCAGAAAATACTGAAGGCGAACATAAATTTAGCAACATCATGCAAATGGTTTTCATTTACAAACTCTAAATAATTTCTAGATTTTAAATAAATAGTAATTAAAGCTATAACAGTAATACCACTTACAAACATACTAGCAAATACGTACCATCCAAATAATGTTGAGAACCAGTGAGGATCTACACTCATTATCCAATCCCAAGACATCATAGATTCTGTATAAATAAAGAATACTAAGAATGCCGCTGAAATACGGAATGACTTTTTAAAGTTACTTTTATCTTCAGCTGTATCTTGAGCAATAGAAAATTTTCTAGAAAATTGACGGTATGCAACCCATCCTCCAATAAATATAAGTCCTCTAATAATGAAACCCCAGATATTTAACCATCCTGTCTTTCCAGCTATAAGCTTATCGTGTGCTACTACTTCTGGATCCATCCAAATAAACAAATTGTTATGCCCAATGAAATGAGATGCAGCTGCTATTCCTAAAACTATTAAAGCCCCTGGTAATAAGTATGCTGTCATACCTTCCATAACTCTAAACAGTACAGGAGACCAACCAGCCTGTGATGCAATTTGTATCGCATAAAATGCTAAAACCCCTAATGCAATCATCATAAAGAAAAATGCCGCAACATATAATGCAGACCAAGGTCTATTTGCAATTTGGTGTTGAACGTGTTCAATGTGTTTTGCGTGTTCATCAACTTTGGCATGAGCAGTTTCTGCGTGACTTTCATCATGCTTATCAGTTGCATGTTCATCATGACTAGTAGCAGCATGAGCCACTTCTTCACCATGTCCTCCACCGTGATGTGATTCTTCTGCAAGCAAGTGCTCAACTTCTTCAAAAGATTTATGAGATGTCATAAAACCATAACCAACACCCAATGCTCCTAAAATCATTAGAATGAAAGAAAATGTCTTTAATTTATTTGAAAATGTATACATATCTATAATAATCTTATCAATCTTACTTTTCTAAATCAGCTTTTAACTTTAACACATAAGAAACTACTTGCCAACGTTCTTCTTCATTCAATTGGTTAGCATAAGATCCCATAGCGTTTTTACCATAATAAATAGTATGGTAAATACTTCCTTCGTTTATAGCTCTACCAGCGTCATCATAACTTGGAATACCAAGAATTTTTTCACGCTTAACTAGGTTTCCTTGTCCTTTACCTTTATTACCATGACAAATACCACAGTAAATATTATAAAGTTCTTTTCCTCTTTCTAAATCTACTTGAGTAGAATCAAGCGGGCTTTTTAAAGTCGCTTTTGCTAACTCATATCCTGCTGTTGAATTCTCGATATCAAAAGGAACAAAACCTCTTGGGATAGAACCTTCAGCTGGAATTTGTGCTTCAACTCCATTAGAAAATGCAGCTTCACCATAAGTTTCATATCCAGCAGACTCATACATGTTAGGCATGAATTGATAGTTTGGTGCTGTATCTTTTTTACAAGACACTGCAACTAAAACAACTGCTATTACTAATATTTTAATTAAGCTCTTCATAGTATTTATTAATGGGCTTTATCAACTAAATTAATTTCTACTGCTCCTGTTTCTGCTAATAAACTTTCAAGTTCTTTTTCATTACCATGAACTGCTATTTCCATTAAAAAATGGTCATCAGTAGTTCTTGGGTCTGGATTTTCAGCATTCTTAAAAGGCCACATTCTACTACGCAAGTAAAATGTAATTACCATTAAGTGAGCGGCAAAAAATACTGTAAGCTCAAACATAATTGGTACAAAAGCTGGCATATTCTCTATGTAGCTAAAACTTGGTTTACCACCAATGTTTTGTGGCCAATCTTCAATCATGATAAAATTCATCATCAAAATGGCTACTGTTAAACCAACTAAACCGTACATAAATGCTGTAATAGCAATACGTGTTGGTGCTAACCCCATAGCTTTGTCTAGTCCGTGAACCGGAAACGGTGTGTATATCTCTTCAATGTGATGTTTATCTGCCTTAACCTTTTTAACGGCCGACATTAAAATATCATCATCGGTATAAATAGCGTGAATAACTTTTGAAGCTTCCATTGACTATGTTTAGTTTATTAATTTTTTAGCTTGTCCTGCCCAATCATCACGTTCTGCTCTTCCTGGGAAAGATTCAGTAATTGAGTCTAACAAATCATATTCTTTTTTTGTCATCTTACTAACTTGAAGGAAGGTATAAATACCAATACTATTAAGTACGCCCTCCATTTTAGGTCCAACACCACTAATCTTCTTTAAATCATCAGCAGTTTGAGTAGCAGCATCAAAAGCACCAATGCTTCCTAACAAGTTACTCACTTTTGCTGAATTATCATCAGTTGAAGGTGTTCCCTTTTTAGCTTTTGCAGCAGGTTTAGCAACTGCATTACCAGATGTTCTTGCATCAGAACCTGTTCCTACTAAACTATCACCTCTTTCTCTAATGTTTTTATAACGCTCGCCAGAAGATTTCAAAATTGTTTTTACTTCCGCTTGAGCTATAACAGGAAACGTTCTTGAGTATAATAAGAATAATACAAAAAAGAATCCTATTGTTCCGATGAAAATTCCAATATCTACAAACGTAGGCGAAAACATCGTCCATGATGATGGTAAGTAATCTCTATGTAACGAGGTTACAATGATTACAAAACGCTCAAACCACATTCCTATATTTACTACAATAGAGATAAAGAATGAGAACATGATACTTGTTCTTAATTTCTTGAACCACATAAATTGTGGAGAGAATACGTTACAAGTCATCATTGCCCAATATGCCCACCAGTAAGGGCCAGTTGCTCTGTTTAAGAAGGCGTATTGTTCATATTCTACACCAGAATACCAAGCAATAAATAACTCGGTAATATATGCCACACCAACTATAGAACCAGTAATCATAATTACTATATTCATTAACTCGATGTGTTGTACTGTAATATAATCTTCAAGGTTACACACTTTTCTCATAATAATAAGAAGCGTGTTTACCATAGCAAATCCAGAGAATACCGCACCAGCAACAAAGTATGGTGGGAAAATTGTTGTATGCCAACCAGGAATAACTGATGTTGCGAAGTCAAACGATACAATAGTATGTACAGAAAGTACTAAAGGTGTTGCTAAACCAGCAAGAACCAATGAAACTTCTTCAAAACGTTGCCAATCTTTTGCTCTACCAGACCATCCGAAACTTAATAATGAATATATTTTCTTTTGGAAAGGTTTAATAGCTCTATCACGTAACATAGCAAAATCAGGTAATAAACCAGTCCACCAGAATACTAATGATACTGATAAATACGTTGAAATTGCAAATACATCCCAAAGTAAAGGCGAGTTAAAGTTTACCCATAACGAACCAAATTGGTTTGGAATTGGTAATACCCAGTATCCTAACCAAGGACGGCCCATGTGAATGATTGGGAATAAACCTGCTTGCACAACCGAGAAAATTGTCATTGCTTCTGCAGAACGGTTAATTGCCATTCTCCATTTTTGACGGAAAAGTAAAAGTACAGCAGAAATAAGTGTTCCTGCGTGACCAATACCAACCCACCAAACAAAGTTAGTAATATCCCAAGCCCAACCTACGGTCTTGTTTAAACCCCAAGTTCCAATACCTGTAGATATTGTGTATAAAATACATCCGATTCCCCAAAGGAAAGCTACAAGTGCTATAGAAAAGACTATCCACCATTGCTTATTTGCTTTTCCTTCTACAGGTGCTGCAACATCCACAGTAACATCGTGGTATGATTTTTCGCCTGTAACTAAGGGTCTTCTAATAGGTGCTTCGTAATGAGACGCCATAATTATATAATTGATTCTTTAATTAAATTTATGCTTCAGTTGTATTTCTCACCTTAGTATGATACTGCACATTAGGCTTAGTACCAACACTCTCTAATAAGTGATACATACGGTCATCTTTTAAAAGTTTTGCAACTTTACTGTCTTTGTCATTGATATCTCCAAAACTCATTGCGCCATTACTACAAGCAGCAGAACAAGCCGTTTGGAATTCACCATCTTTGATTTCACGTCCATCACGTTTTGCATCAAGAATAGTTTTTTGTGTTTTTTGAATACACATAGAACATTTTTCCATCACACCACGAGAACGTACTACAACATCAGGATTTAATACCATACGTCCTAAATCATCATTCATATGATAATCGAACTCATCATTTCCGTTATATAAGAACCAGTTGAAACGACGTACTTTATAAGGACAGTTGTTTGCACAATATCTTGTACCTACGCAACGGTTATATGCCATATGGTTTTGACCTTGACGACCATGTGATGTTGCTGCCACAGGACAAACTGTTTCACAAGGTGCATGGTTACAATGCTGACACATTACAGGTTGGAATGCTACTTGAGGATTCTCAGATGCATTTTCCATTTCACCAAACTCACTTAATGAGCTTCCTAATCCAGAAATATTATCTTTTTTACTGTTATCACCTTCAAAAGATTCTTCAGATGAATAATATCTATCTATACGTAACCAGTGCATATCGCGGCTACGACGTACTTCAGTTTTACCAACTACAGGTACATTATTTTCAGCATGACAAGCAATAACACAAGCCCCACATCCTGTACAAGCATTTAAATCGATTGATAAGTTGAAGTGATGCCCAATTGAACGATCAAATTCATCCCATAAATCAACATCTGGAGAAGTAACTGGAGTTTCTTCATGATTTAATGAAACTGTTGGAACTTTATTCCATACATTTCTATCCGAAGTATTAAATATTTCTAAAGTTGTTTCTTTAATAATATCTCCACGACCCATTAAGGTATTGTGTAACTGCACCGATGCAAATTCATGCTCACCACCAGCTGACTCAATCGTTACATCTTGAACCGCATTAAAGTTTTGATAAAATACATAAGCGTTAACGCCAGTTTGCATTTCGCTTTTTAAACCTAATGTTTTTCCGTAACCTAGTGCTAATCCAACTGAACCTTTTGCTTGCCCTGGTTGAATCATTACTGGAACTTTTAATGTTGCTCCACTTACAGTTACATTAGCATAACTACCATTCAATGCACCATTTGCAACGTGTGTATTGGTTAACCCTTTAGCATCAGCATCAGCCTTTGAAATGGTTAAGTAGTTATCCCAAGATGTTCTTGATAAAGGGTCAGGAAATTCCTGTAACCATGGGTTGTTGGCTTGTTGCCCATCACCCATACCTACTTTGGTATATAAAGTTAATTCTAATTCTGAATTCGTTTTTGCAGAAGCTGCTAAGGCTCTAGCTGCATTTCCTGAAGGCGCTTCAGCTGATTCTTCAGCATTTGAAGTTTCTTCAGTTTCAGTAGCAATTGTTCCAACAAAAACACCATCGTGCAATGCTTTATTAAAAGAACCTCCACTTAAAATTCCAGTTCCCCAAGTTTCTTTAATATAATCATGGTAAGAAACATCATTTCCTGTCCATTTTAATAAAGCTTCTTGAAATTGTCTGGTATCAAATAAAGGACGAATTGTTGGTTGTGTTAAACCATAATGTCCTTTCTTGATTTCAACATCACCCCAAGATTCTAGGTAATGTGGTGCTGCTGCGATATATTGCGCTTCCGAAGACGTTTCGTCTGCTTTCATGGAAAACGCCACAGATAATTCTACTTTTTTCAATCCTTCAGCAAAATCTGAAGCATTTGGCAAGGTATAAATCGGATTTACTCCACTCATTATAAGTGCTCCAACACGTCCTGCTTTCATATCACCAACTAATCTCGCCACAGCAACATCGCTACCTTGTCTTGTTTTTATTGGAGATGCTTTATCAAAAGCCTTACTTGATAAAGCTTCATTTATTTCTAAAGCAACTGTTTGTGCGTTAACATCTTGAATTCCTGTAACCACTAAACCTTTGCTCCCAGCTTTTTTAAGTTGAGAGGCTGCCTTTTTAAGGTCATCGTCAATGTTAACAGGCAACGTTCCTGAAACAGAACCTCCTACAACATAACTATATAATTTAGCTAAAGCTAGTTTTTGTTGTGTTGGTGTTAACGGTACACGTTTATCAGCATTCGCTCCAGTTAAAGACATATTAGACTCAAACTGAATGTGCTTAGACATTTTACCATGATCCGGCACTCTATTTTTAGAATACCCAGAATCAAATCCACCACCTTGCCAATCTCCTAAGAAATCTGCACCAACAGAAACGATGGTCATTGCTTTAGCAAAATCGTAATTGGCCAATGCCCGTTCCCCATATTTAGCTTGGTATGCATCAAGTGCAGTAGATTCTGAAACAGCATCATAAACTACATGACTAACGTTACCATATTTTTCTTTAAATTCAGAAATCAACTTACTTGTAGATGGGCTAGCAAACGTTTGTGTTAATAACACAATGTTTTTATTAGCCGCAGCAATATTTGTTAATTTCTCAGAAGTTTCAGCATCAAAATCACTCCAAGAAATAGACTCACCAGCTTTTTTTGGCCCTTGAACTCTTAAGCTATCATACAATCCTAAAACCGAAGCATTAACTCTAGCATTTGCATTACCATTGGTAGCAGCAAGCGTATTATTTTCAATTTTAATTGGACGCCCCTCTCGGGTTTTTACTAAAACACTAGCAAAATCAAATCCATCAGCAATTGAAGTGGCATAATAATTGGCAACACCTGGAATAATCTCTGTTGGTTGTACTATGTATGGTATTGATTTTTTCACAGGACCCTCACAAGCCGCTAAAGAAGCCGCAGCCGTACTAAATCCTACATATTTTAAGAAATCGCGACGCGTAGTAGATGTTTCTTCTAATGTTTCTTTATCACCTAAAAATTCATCAGTAGGAATCTCTGCTACAAACTCGTTTTGTTTTAGCGTCTCAACAATAGAGCTGTTTTCGTTTAGCTCTTCAACACTTTTCCAGTATTTCTTGTTTGATGACATATTATATAATTGAATTACTTCTTATTAAATTTATTAATAGTGACATTTACCACATTCTAAACCACCCATTTGAGCTGCGGTTAAATTTTCTACACCATACTTTTTCGATAGCTCTTCATGTATTTTAGTATAGTAAGCATTGTCTTTTACATTAACATCAGTTTCTCTATGGCAGTTAATACACCAACCCATAGTTAATGGTGCGTGTTGATACATCACTTCCATTTCCTCAACTGGTCCGTGGCAAGTTTGACATTCTACGCCAGCCACAGTAACGTGTTGCGAGTGATTGAAATATGCAAAGTCAGGTAAGTTATGAATGCGTATCCATTTTACAGGTTTAGCATCTCCTGCATACTTCTGATCAGCATCATCCCATCCTGCAGCAGCATATAATTTCTTTATTTCTCCATCGTAAAAATCTTTAGAATACTCTGGAGATGTTTCTCCATTGTACTCATAAATTGATTTATGACAATTCATACAAACATTCAATGAAGGAATACCTGATGTTTTACTCACTCTTGCAGATGAGTGACAGTATTTACAATCTATACCATTGTCTCCAGCATGTATTTTATGCGAAAAATGAATTGGTTGTACTGGTTGATACCCTTGATCCACTCCTATTTGAGATAAATAACCATACACAAAATATGCACTTGATAATAAAAAGAATATTGCTACTACAATCATTAAAAACTGATTCTGAACAAAAGCTTTCCACAACGGCTTTCTTCCAGAAGACTCAGGCAAATCAATACCTTGAGCATTTGCAAAACGACGCAATGTCTTATTTACCAAATACAATCCAGCAGCTAAAAGAATAAACAAAATAGCTAAAGCTCCTAAGATAATTTCGTTTGAAATACCCCCAGAACTACCACTAGCCTCTGCCCCTCCAACTGGAGCAACAGCTTGAACAGGCGCCTTTTTTTCTTCAGCAGTATAGGCTAAAATGTTATTTATATCATCATCTGATAATTGAGGCATAGCAGTCATTGCTGCACCACCGTACTCATTATAAATTTTATTTGCGTACGCATCACCAGACTTGATAACGCCAGCACTATTACGAATCCAAGCTTGAATCCAAGCACGATCTAAACCTTGCTCTTCTTCTAAACGCGCTTCTACATTACGTAATGCAGGGCCAGTCATTTTTTTATCTAATTGATGACAAGCGGCACAATTGGCATTGAATAATGATTTTCCTTTTGCTGAATCTCCTTCTTGAGCAGAAAGAGTTGTGGTAAATGCTAGTAAAAAAACTAAGCCTAAACGAAAAAAGTTTGTGCTTAATTTACGGTGAATCACCTTTCTCATATTATTGGTCAAATTAACTTCTAAACTTTGGTATGACTTTTGTCATTTTATAAATGAAAAAGTATAGTTAAAAAAATCTCTCGCAAAAGTAATATTAAAAGTCCATTTTATAAATGTTAGAGAAGTGTTAATTGATAATTTAGAGAGATTCTAAATAATAAAAAGAGTATCAATTAAGTTTATAAGACATACCTTTGTTTAAATTAGTTTAAAATGAAACCATTACACATGAAGATTAGTTTTTTAATCCTTTTTTCTTTTTTATTAACTACTACATATTCTTATTCTCAACAGGGAAATGTAGAAATAAATCAAGATAAACATATTACTGTTTTATTGGATTTGAAAAAGAAGATGAATAAAAACGAAACCAGTTATGAACGTTACAAAATACAAGTATATTCTGGTAATCGTTCTGGTGCTTACAACGCTCAAAAGGAATTTAGTAGTTCATTTGGAGATTGGTATCCTTCTATGCAATACGAAACTCCTAATTTTAAAATTTGGGCAGGAAACTTTAGAACACGTTTGGAAGCAGATAGAGCTTTAAAGAGAATTAAAAGAAAGTTTCCAAATGCATTTATTTTTAAGCCAAAGAAAAAATAAATAGCAGTGCATCTAATCTTAACCCTTACTTTGGGTAGTTTTCAGGTTATAATATAACTTTTTAGATATAAATAAGATTAATGGAGCCACAATTATTCCGCCAAAAACATCAATTAAATAATGGGCTTTAATATAAACTGTTGAAAGAAAAAGAAGTATTGTAATAGGAAGGGCTATTTTAAAAAATATTGGAATTGTTTTTTTAGAAATAATTAAAATGATTAATGAAATCCCTACATGCGAACTTGGGAAAGCACCAGTTGGCTGCTCTCCATTTTCTTGAATAAAATGCATCACTTTATCAAAAAAATAGGCCGTTGGTACTTGACTGTCTGGATTTGAAAAATAAAATTGAGGCCCTTCAGACGGTACTAATCCAAAAAGAAAATAAAATAAATACAAGGAAGATGTTAATAAGAAAAAATCTCTATTAAAACTTGGTTTATTTTTAAAATAGACGCACAAAACAAAACCTATTATAATTAAATAAAAAGAAAAATAACCAAAATACATAAGTTCACTAAAAAACAAACTATTAAAATACTCTGAAAACCTTAAGCTAGGCTGAAAACCAAATAGAGCAGTTTCATAATCAATTAATAGTGGATCTAGATTATTAAAAAATAGCTTATTATAAAAAACAGTTTCTGAGTAAAAGTAACCACTAAATATTACGGGGTATATATCTCTTAAAAATGATAGTATTTTAAACTTATACTTTGCACTAAAAAAAATTAATCCAATAGATAAAATGATAATATAAAATCTAGTTAGTATTAATTGATTAAAGTTTAAAACTTCATTTCTGGAAAAGAATAATAATAAGGTTGTAATGATTACAAAACCAAAAAAAACAATATCAACTCTTTTAAAAAAACGCATAAAATTTCGAAATATTTTTGTTGTGTATTAACAAAAAAATTAATGAATAATTTCTTCTAAGGTATGCTTAGCTTTAAAACCAATCTCTTGTTTTATTTTACTTGCAGAACACCTCCAATTAATCGACGTAATCTCTTTAGCTTTTTCAATACTATTTAAAGCATTTTTTATTTTAAAATTTTTCTCTAAAAATTGATTTATATAAGCTACCGAATAAACTATACCCTTTGGAATTCTAAATTTTAATTTTAATTCCTTTTTTAATGCTAAAGCAACAATTTCGTAAACCGAAGCTAAAGTATATTCATTACCATCTGAGAGATTATAAATTTGATTTTCCTTGCTATGTTTATTAGCCAAAAATATTGCTGTAGAAATATCGTCGGCATGTACAAATGATAAAAGCTGTTTGGGGCTAGCTGTATAAATAGCCATTCGTTTCTTTACAATTGAAACTAAATCTTTATAATCATTAGTGCCTTGACCAAAAACTGCTGTAGGCCTTATAATTAAATAACTTAAACCCGAATTAATGACTTCTTTTTCTGCTAATAATTTACTTTTGCCATAGTTAGTAATAGGATTTTCAGGCATGTTTTCCACAATATCTTCTAAACTCACAGCACTTCCTGGTCCCAATGCAGCTAAACTACTTGTATAAATAAATCTTCCTGTTAATAACTGATTTGTTTTAAGTACTGCACATAAATTTTTAGTTATCTCTGTATTAAACCTATAATAATCTTCATTAAAAAAACAAGACGTAACACCTGCATTATGAATAACGGTATCAAAAACAGGAGCGTCTGAGAGTGCCTGATTTATAGTTTCTTCTGAATTAAAATCGACATAAATCTCAGTATAATTTAAATGATTTATTCTCTGGGTATTACTAGTTTTCCGTAATGCAATGAAAACCTCGAAATGTTGTTGTATTGCTTGTTCTACGATATACTTTCCTATGAAACCTGTTGCACCAGTAATTAGAATCTTTTTAGGACGAGTACTAGACATAAAGTCAAATGTTTTTTATGTAACAGCGCCTTCTTTTATGCAATTCGGCATCAAAATACTTCCACAATGATTGTACTTGAACATTGTCTTCTAATTCAATATTAGTTTCTATATGCTTAATTCCAAAATCTCTGGCTTCTCTATACAAAGTATCAATCATTACTACACTAACGCCTTTGTCTCTGTATCCCTCTTTAACAGCAACGAGATAAAGATCTAAAATATCATTTGATTTTAAAGATTTCAATAAATGATACCATCCGAATGGAAACAATTTTCCTTTAGCTTTTTGTAGAGCCTTAGTAAAAGAAGGTAGTGTAACACCAATACCAACAATAGCATCATCCTTATCAACTATAATACTAATGAGCTCTTTTTTTACAAAACCAAAGTAATTTTTACCGTAGTATTCTATTTGTTCTTTATTTAGAGTTGTATAACCATATAAATCTTTATAAGTATCATTGATTAATGAAAAAAGGTCTGGGATATATTGCTTAAGCTCTTTTTTAGTCTTAATTTCTAATGGCCGTAAACCATATTTACGCTGAACATATTTTGATATTTTTTGAATCTTTTCAGGAACTTCTGGGTTTATTTTAAATGTATATTCCACCCAATCAACACTTTTTTCAAATCCAAATTTTTCAATGTGCTTTGGATAATACTCATAATTGTAAAGCGTAGCCATTGTACTTAATCGATCAAATCCTTTAACAAGCATACCTTGTCTGTCTAAATCAGTAAACCCAAATGGACCATGAACTTGAGCCATGTTTTTTTCTTTCAACCAATTTGTTGCAGTTTGCATCAATGCCTGTGAAACATCAAAATCATCTATAAAATCAAAAAAACCAAACCTCCCAATTTTGGAGTCAGAATTTTTTAATTCATTAGAATTTATAATAGCGCCAATTCTACCTACAACCTTATCTCCTTTATAAGCTAACCAGTATGCAGATTCACAAATTTTATGTGCTGGGTTTTTACCAACAGTTAATGTGGAGCGCTCATCAAAATCTAAAGGGAAAGCTATATTACTGTTGTCAGTATATAAAGAAATATAAAATTTAATGAAAGTATTTAAATCACGTTTACTTTCTACCTTTTTTATTGATACAGACATCTACATTATTGATTGTTTAGAAAAATGTTCAATAGCTTTTGCAACTTCAGTTACAGCGAATAAAACTTGTTCTTTATTGTGAGCAGAAGTAAGTGAAAAACGTAAAAGAGAATCAGAGTCTTTAACAGCTGGAGACACAACAGGATTTACATAAACACCATTTTCAAAAAGCATTTTTGCTACTTTAAATGTTTTTTCACTATTTCTAATATAAACAGGAATTATAGGGGTTTCGGTTTCACCAATATCTAACCCAAATTCTCTCATTTTTTCTATTGCATAATGAGTATTTTCCCAAAGTTTTTCGTTAAAACTATTGTCAGTTCTCATAATTTTCAATGCTGCTAAAGCACTTGCAACTGATGCAGGAGGTAAGCTAGCACTAAACATAAATGATCGAGAAGCATGAGCCAAATACTCAATCATATCGGCATCTCCAGCAACAAATCCTCCTACTGATGCTAATGATTTACTAAATGTACCTCCAATAAGGTCAACTTCTTTAGAAACATTAAAATGTGATGCCGTACCAGAACCATTTTCCCCTATTACACCAATGGCGTGAGCACAATCTACCATAGTTATAGCATCGTGTTTTTTAGCAACTTCTACAATTTTATCTAATTTAGCAATATCACCATCCATTGAAAAGATACCATCTGTAACAATTAACTTTTTAGAACCTTCAACACTAGGTAAAGCCAATTTTTTCTGTAAATCTTCTATATTATTATGTTTGTATTTGATTCGCTTGGCATAACTTAATTGGCAGCCATCAATAATAGAAGCATGATTTAATTCATCTATAAAAATACTGTCATCTTTTCCAGTTAAAGCAGGAATTACACCTAAGTTTACTTGAAAACCAGTTGGAAAAACTATTGCAGCTTCTTGCTTTAAAAAATCTTTTAATGCATCTTCTAACTCTCTATGAAGGCTAAGTGTACCATTCATAAAACGGCTACCAGTGCAAGACGTACCATATTTAGTTATAGCATCTTGAGCAGCCTTTTTAATTTCTGGGTGATTATTTAGTCCTAAATAATTATTTGAACCAAACATTAAAACTTTCTTATCACCAAAAAATGCGACATCCGTTTGTGGAGACGATACTTCTTTAAAAAAAGGATATAAATCTCTAGATTTCAAAAAATGTGTCATTTTTGTAAGCCCGCTCTTTTCGATAAAACTATATTTACCCATCTATATTATTTTTGATACCATCTAACAATGATAATAATTATTTATCAAATAACTCACTAATCATAGCTAGACTAGTCATTTATTTAATGAGTTTACTCTTACTTTGTCCTTAAAAACTTACCTCAATTCTTAATTTAACACCTCCTTTTACAGAAATTTCATCAAAAATTGGGCTTGAATTTATTCTTCTTACATATTCAATTCGTAATACTTTCATAATATTACTAATTCCTATCCCCACTTCCATATAAGGTTCTTTAGGTAATTCTATTAAACCTACTGGTAATTTAAAGAATTCGTCATGTCCATCTCTTAATTTACCATAAAATGCTTTAAACGAAAGCGATTCCCTTATGTTTAAAGATGATAATAAAGGCAATTTATTAAATAAAAAGCCTCCGCCATTAAAACTTGTGTGCAAATTTGCAAAAACATCTGACGAAAAAGATGTAGGATTTAGTAAATTATAATTAAATCTTGCTAAACCTATGTTCTGATTTCCACTAGGGTTATTTAATATTGGATATGGAACTTTACCTATTATGTAACCCGTATCTAAAAACATTTTAACAAATCCAGACCCTACTAAAAACTTTTTCTTCATGGAAGCATTTAATCTAGCATAATATGCTGAAAATTTACTAGCACTCCCTGTAATTTTATTATGACCAATCTCAGCAGTGAAATGATAAACCGGTTTTATTGAACCATAATATATTCTTGAAAAGAATTGTTGATCAAAATTTCTAGCTTTAGAATACCTCAAATCAAATAAAACGCCTTGGGATCTAAAACCTTTTACATTGCTTGAGTTATGTATGAGTCTATTAAATTCGTTTTCTTCGAAAGTATCATAAAAAGGCCTAATTAAATAGCTAGCATTTTCATTGGCTTGATAGGTTAAAGAAACATCAATATGCTTTTGTTTTAGCATATTGAAATTTAATCTATTTTTATCACTAAAAACTGAAAGCACATTTCCACCACCTCTAGAATAAGGATTTTCTTGAACAAACTCAATATACCTACTTTGTGCAATGGTTCTAAAATCATCAAAATGATTTATTCCTATTACAGTCCGCTTTTCTGTTGGTAATAAATATTTTGCATTTATTCCATATTTAAAACCTTTATCTTTTAAACCATAACCAACATACCCACCTATTGTATATTTATCAGACATTTTTTGACTTGTTCGAAAAGGCAATGAAAAACGACTACCTTCAATTCCATTTTTAATATACAAATCGAAATATGGTCCAAAATCAAATTTATTTAAATTGTAATACCCTGTTAGAGTCATAGTTGCGAAACGATCAAGAAACTTAATTGAATTATTCTTTTTAAGACTTCTAATACCCTTAATTGCATTTGCCTCAAGTGAATCTAGAACTGTTTCATCTCCAAGTTTTGATAAGGCAGAATTGTAAGGAATCATGGCCTCCAAAGAATCAACCAATTTCTTAGAAGATTTAAAATCAAAATTATAATCGCTATACTTTTGATTTTTTTGTACTAAAAAGTGTTTTGATTTTTTCTTTTTAGAACCAGTAAAAGACATTGTTGTATTTGTTTTTTGAGATTTAATCACCCAATGAACACTATCTGGTTTTTGATAATTTATCTCAACTTCTAAAGATTTAATAAAGTTTACATTAGCTTCAACTGGAATTGCTGCTTCTATTTTTGTTAAAGCAAAAGATTCTGAATCTACCCAAAATTCGCCATCAAAAGCCACACTCTTTTCGTTCTTTGGGTAATACTGAAACTGATACTGTTTAACACCATCAACCATTGAACTGTCAGCTAAATATAGATGATAATAAGATTTATAATCACTAGTAATAGGGCTTTGAAAGCTTCTACCCAATAAATCTATATTTTCATCATAAAAATTGATGTTTTGTGTTATTTTTTGATTTATAGTGGTTTTAATTAAACCATTTAATTGCTCTAATGTCCCTTCTTGCTCTTCATAAATATTTTTTGTAATATCTATGTTTTCATCCTTATCTATACGATGCTTAAACCCTTCTTTACTTAGTAGAATAGGCATCATTACTGTAGAATCACTATCTTTAAGAAAGGAGTCTTTAAAATTTTTAAATCGCCTTTTATTTAACACCTCTTTTTGAAGATTTGCTAAATACACAGATAACAGAGCCGTTTCATTATACTGAACTTTCCTCACGTTAGCAGGATCATTTTTCTTTTTATTACGAATAATCTTTCGCATAAGTCTGTCGGTATAAGGGTCTGCCTTACCGCGTATTACTACTGCATTTAACTGACTTGATTCTGGCTTTAAATAAATTACAGCATTATTTTTTAAGTCCTTTACAGCTATTATTTTTGTTGCATATCCTAAATAGCTAAAAACAAGAGAATCTTTTTTTGTTACTCTTTTTTTTCTAATACTATAGTTTCCATCAATATCAGAAATCACCCCAATTGTTGTATTCTTAAAAAATACATTTACAAAAGCAATGCTAGAATTATCTTCAGTATCTTTAACAGTTCCAGTAAATTCTTGTCCAAATAATATATTGGAAGAAAAGGAAATTGTTAAAATAATGATTAATATATAACAATTTTTTTTATTAACTTTTTGGCTCATCTAGTTTTTCTAGCTTTATCCTTTTAAACAATATATCATCCCATAAAAAAGCCCAATAGCCTGTTGCCTTTATAGTATCTTTACTTTGTAATTTAACTACTCCTCTATATGTTCTGTCTGCAATTGGGTCGTAAATTTTTCCTTGATTCCATTTTAAATTTCCTGCATACTTAAAATGGTACATTACTTTTATACCTTTTTTTGGTTTATTCTTCTCCCAAGTTCCATTGTCTCTTTGAAAACCAACCAAATAACCTACAGGTAAATTTTTATTATCAAGTTGAACGTTTACAACCATATTATCACCCTCATCGCAAGATTTCCAATAACCAACAAGGTCTTCCTTTTGTTGACTAAAAGATAACATTCCTATTAAAGACATAAGAGATACTATTTTTATCTTATTGCAAAAAAGAGAAATTACTTCTTTTCTTTTTACCTTCATTATACAATTCAACTTAAAAAAATCTGAATATCTAATATTGTTTTCTTCTTTAACAAACTAATTCTATAATCAAAGAATTTATTTAATTTGTAAAAAAGTTGTTTCCCTATTTTTACAAATCTGCAAAAATAATAAAATCTTAACAAAAGTAAAAAGAAAAGAAACGTACCTTTTTACCTCTCACCATTAATTACTTTTACTTATTAATGTGCAAAAAAAAGCAACCAAATTGGGCTGCTTTAATTACTTTATAAACACAATTATTTAAGCTTCTTTTTAACTTCCACTTCATGGAAAGCTTCAATTATATCACCTTCTTTAATATCGTTATAGTTCTTAATTTGCATACCACAATCATATCCTTTTGATACTTCTTTGGCATCATCTTTAAATCGTTTTAACGAAGCTAATTCACCTGTGTAAACGACTACTCCATCACGAATTAATCTAATCCCTGAGTTTCTAAGTATCTTACCGTTAGTTACCATACAACCTGCAATAGTTCCAATTTTAGATACTTTAAACATTTCTCTAATTTCAGCGGTACCGGTAACTTCTTCTTTAAGTTCAGGAGATAACATGCCTTCCATAGCATCTTTAAGATCATTAATAGCGTCGTATATAATAGAATATGTTCTGATATCAATTTCTTCCTTATCAGCAATCATTCTTGCATTTCCAACAGGACGCACATTAAACCCAACAATAATAGCATCAGAAGCCGATGCTAATAACACATCACTTTCAGTAATGGCACCAACACCTTTGTGCAAGATATTAACTTGAATTTCTTCAGTAGATAATTTCTGGAATGAATCTGTTAATGCTTCCACAGAACCATCCACATCACCTTTAAGAATGATATTTAACTCTTGGAAATCACCAAGTGCAATACGACGACCTATTTCATCTAATGTAATATGGCGTTGTGTTCTAACCGATTGCTCACGTTGTAATTGCGCTCTTTTGGTTGCAATTTGTTTTGCTTCACGTTCATCTTGAAACACATTAAACTTATCACCCGCTTGTGGTGCACCATCTAAACCAAGTATTGAAACTGGAGTAGAAGGACCTGCAGCAGTAACATCGTTACCACGCTCATCATGCATCGCTTTTACTTTACCACTATGTTGACCAGCAAGTACATAATCTCCAACTTTTAAAGTTCCTGCTTGTACAAGAATAGTTGATACATAACCACGTCCTTTATCTAAGAATGCTTCTACAACTGTACCAATAGCTGGTTTATCTGGATTTGCTTTAAGCTCTAATAACTCTGCTTCAAGCAACACTTTTTCTAATAACTCTTTAACACCAGTACCCATTTTAGCAGAAATATCATGAGACTGAACTTTTCCTCCCCAATCTTCAACTAATAAATTCATATTAGCTAAACCTTCTTTAATTTTTTCTGGGTTTGCTGCTGGTAAATCTATTTTATTAATAGCGAATACAATAGGAACTCCTGCTGCCTGAGCATGTGAAATAGCTTCTTTGGTTTGCGGCATAATATCATCATCTGCTGCTGCTACAATAATTGCTATATCTGTTACTTGAGCACCACGAGCACGCATAGCTGTAAAGGCCTCATGACCTGGCGTATCAAGGAATGCTATTTTTTGCCCGTTTTCTAGCTGAACACCATAGGCACCAATGTGCTGTGTGATTCCACCAGACTCTCCAGCAATTACATTTTCCTCACGGATATAATCCAAGAGCGATGTTTTACCATGATCTACGTGCCCCATTACCGTAACAATTGGTGCTCGAGATTTTAAATCTTCTGGTTTATCTTGAATTTCTTCAATAGATTCTTCAATATCAGCAGTTACAAATTCTACTTGATATCCAAATTCTTCAGCAACTATAGATAATGTTTCAGCATCTAAACGCTGATTCATGGTTACCATCATACCAAGAGACATACAAGCTGAAATAATTTCAGTAACACCAACATCCATCATGGTAGCCATTTCGCTAGCCGTAACAAACTCTGTTACTTTAATAATTTTACTTTCTGCTTCCTCGATTTGTTGATCGATTTCTGTCTGCTCTCTATGTTTATCTCTTTTATCTCTTCTATTTTTTGCGCCTCTACCTTTATTAGATTTACCTTGAAGTTTCTCAAGTGTTTCTCGCACTTGTTTTTTTACATCTTCTTCACTAGGCTCTTCCTTTGGAGCATTTCTACGTCCTTGTCCTGGTTTCCCTCTAAATCTATCATTTCCACCTGCTCTATTTCCACCGCGGTTATCTTGAGGAGCTCCAGCTTTACTAATTCTGCGACGTTTTTTCTTATTACCATCACCAACTTTAGCAGCAGGTTTCTTTTCTTCTTTTTTCTTTTTTGGCTTATTGAATTTAGATAAATCTATTTTATCTCCAGCTATTTTAGGTCCTGTAAGTTTTTTATACTGTGTAGTTACTTTTTCATCAGGAACAACTTCTCCTTCATCATTTAAAATCTCTTTTTTAGACTTTTCTTGAGGTTCAGTTTTCTTTGATACAGCAGCTGGTTTTTCTTCAACTTTAGGTATTTCCGTTTTTACAACTTCCTCCTTAGCAATTTTTACAACTGTTTCTGCAACCTTTTTTGTTTCCGCTGGCTTTTCTTCAACTTTCTTTTTTGAGTCTAAATCTATTTTTCCAACAGTTTTAGGACCTGAAAGTTCTGCTGAGGCTTTTACAATTTCCTCTTGTCTAGCTTTTTCTCGGGCTTCTTGTGCTTTTTGCTTAGCTTCTAATTCTTTTTCACGTTTAATGCGCAAATCTTCCTTTTCTTTCAGCTTTGCTTCGCTTACTTCTTGAGACTTTACTTTCTTATTTGCATCCGTTTCAAATTCATCTGAAAGAAGATTATAAGTTTCTTCAGAAATTTTTGTAGTGGGACGCTTTTCTATATCTACGCCTTTAGAATCTAAAAATTCTACAGCACGATCTAGAGAGATGTTAAGCTCACGTAATACTTTATTTAATCTAATTGTTTCAGCCATAAATCGCCTTTAAAATACTCAAATATATGTATTATACCTTTTAAGGCATAATAAAATGCAAATCTGCACTTTTTTATTTACTACTCTTCAAATTCTTCTTTAAGAATTCTGATAACATCTTGGATTGTTTCCTCTTCCAAGTCTGTTCTTTTAACAAGATCATTAACATCTTGTTCTAGTATGCTTTTAGCAGTATCTAAACCTGCTTTACTAAACTCATCAATAATCCAGCTTTCAATTTCATCTGAGAATTCTCGTAACTCAACATCCTCTTCGGCGCCTTCTCTAAATACATCAATCTCATAACCAGTTAATTGACCTGCCAAACGAATATTATGACCTCCCCTACCAATGGCCTTACTTACTTCTTCTGGTTTTAAAATAACCTCAGCTCGCTTTGTTTCTTCGTTTAATTTTATTGAAGTTACTCGCGCAGGGCTTAATGCTCTAGTTATAAATAACTGCAAGTTATTGGTATAGTTAATAACATCAATATTTTCGTTCCCCAGCTCACGAACAATACCATGAATTCTAGAACCCTTCATACCTACGCAGGCTCCTACAGGATCTATTCTATCGTCATAAGAATCTACAGCTACTTTTGCTTTTTCACCAGGTATTCTTACCACATGCTTTATGGTAATTAAACCATCAAAAACTTCTGGGATTTCTTGTTCAAATAATTTTTCTAAAAATTTAGGAGAACTTCTAGACATGATAATAGTTGGCTTAGCACCTTTAAGCTCTACACTATCAATAACTCCTCTTACATTATCTCCTTTTCTGAAGAAATCTGAAGGTATTTGTCTGTCTTTTGGTAGTACAATTTCGTTTCCTTCATCATCCAATAAAATAACTGCTCTGTGACGAATATGGTGTACTTCTGCTGTATATATTTCCCCAACTAAGTCTTTAAATTGTTTAAAGATTATAGTATTATCGTGTTCATGAATTTTAGAAATAAGGTTTTGACGTAAGGCTAAAATAGCACGTCTTCCTAAATCGATAAGCTTCACTTCTTCAGACACATCTTCACCAACTTCAAAATCTGGCTCAATTTTACGAGCTGCAGTTAATGAGATTTCTTGGTTAGGCTCTTCAACCTCTCCATCAGCAACAACAACTCTATTTCTCCATATTTCTAAATCCCCTTTATCTGGATTAACAATGATGTCAAAATTATCATCATCCCCAAATTTCTTTTTTAAGGCACTTCTAAATACATCTTCTAAAATTGCCATTAACGTTACTCTGTCAATTAGCTTATCATCTTTGAATTCTGAAAAAGATTCAATTAACGCGACATTTTCCATAACTCTTTAAATTAAAATTTAATCATAACTTTTGCTTCTACAATATTTTCATAAGGAATATTAGCTTCCTTTTTTACTGTTACTTTACCTTTACCTATTGGTTTTGGTTCTCTAACTTTCCACTCTAATGTGATATTATCATCAGTTGCTTTAGTAAGCATTCCTTCTATTTCTTCAGAATTTGTTCTTACACTAAGCGTTCTTTTAAGGTTCTTTTTATACTGTCGCGTATGTGTTAATGGAGATGCTGCTCCTGCCGACATAACTTCTAAAGAAAAATCTTCTTCTTCTCTATCTAAGTTGTGTTCTATAGCTCTGCTAATAAACATACAATCTTCAACTAAAAGTCCATTATCCCCATCTACTATTACTTTAATATGGTTTTCTGTGTTAATAGAAAAGTCTATCAAAAATAAATCTGGACGTTCAATTAACGCTGTATCAAGTAATTCTGTGACTTTAGTTTTAAACATTTTAAGTATAAAAAGAGGGGACTTTCCGTCCCCTCATATCTTTAATTTCGCCTTTCAACGGTGCAAATATATACTTTTTTATTGATTTTTAAAGGAAAAATTCATAAATTTAGGTACACCACAACTTAACTTACTATAAAAAAAATACTAGTTCCCACCGATTTTTCTGAATCTATACATGCTGATTTAATTGGTATGAGCACCCATGGCAGACAAGGGATATCTCATTTTTTTAATGGTAGTATTAGTGAGGATTTAGTGAATCATGCGAAGCGACCTGTGGTTACTTTTAAGATTTAATTTTTTTCTCGCGAAGACGCAGAGGCGCAAAGTTTTAATCTTTGGATTGATTTAGGACTTTACTTTTTCTAATTATTAACTTATTCAATGCAACACTGTCTTATCGACTTTGTACTAAAATTAGGGATTGCAGTGGATAGCTCACAACCCGATCCCGATAGCTATTGGGAGAAGTGAGAGGACTTGGAACGAAACATTTATGTTCATGAATTCAAAAATTTAAAATAGAAATACATAAATAAAAGCCCGACCCTTTTCGGGTAACACCCAGATAAAAATTATTGATAAAAATAAAAAAAAGCCTAACTTTAAATTTTTAATCTAAACTTTTTTAATTAAAATATTACTATGGCGTTTTATCATGATTTAAAAAAATACAAAAAAAATCCTAATCCAGATTATCCGAAAAAAGCATCGTGGATTTCGTCTCGATTATTAACCCTTCGGCATGATTTATATAATAACATTAAAAGAGACAGACAGCCCAACTCGCTGATTATTGGGTCGTGGAATATTCGTGCTTTTGATAATGGTGTTTTAAGAATGGACGAAAGTTACCATTATATTGCTGAGATTATAGATCATTTTGATATTTGCGCCATCCAAGAAGTTAAGGGTGATTTAGACCCGTTACGAAGGTTGGTTAAATTACTTGGCCCTAGTTGGGACTTTTTTGTTTCGGATGTTTCTATACACAAAGGCGGTAATAACGAGCGTATGGCTTTTGTATTTAACAAAAACAAAGTGCGTTTTCGTAATTTAATTGGTGAGATTGTGCTACCAAAAGAGACTTTAATTGCTGGAGAACAAGTGGCGCGTTCGCCATTTTTTGCTTCTTTTCAGGCGGGGTGGTTTAAATTCTCGCTTTGTTCTGCCCATATTATTTATGGTAACGATTTAAAAATTCGAGCTGCTGAAATTAAATCTGTAGCAAGCATTTTAGTAAAACGTGCTAAGACTGAAGATCAGGTTCATATTTTTCTTGGAGATATGAATATTGAGAAAAAGGACGACGAGGTTATGCAAGCGCTTAAAGACTCCAAATTAACAACCCCTGATTTTGGACCTACAAATATGGGTGGTAATAGGTGGTTTGACCAAATGGCTTTTACCGCAAAAGGGAAAGCTGGGAATAAAACGCGACTCTTGCGCCACGGGACTTTTGATTGGAGACACTCGGTTTTTGGACCACATCCTAAAGAAGAAACTCCCGAATTGACTGCTGAAGACATAGCAAATGGTAAATCTCGATTAACCAAGGAAGAACTCCTTAAGCATTATGAAAATATTGTAATTAAAATTAGAGAAGAACACGGAAAAGCACCTTATGCTGATTGGTCGAAATCTTATAAGAATTGGACAACCTATGAAATGTCAGATCACCTACCAATTTGGATGGAACTTGAAATCGATTATTCGGATGATTATCTACGTCGCTTTCTTTAAGGCTAGAATTAAAATAAAAAATCCTAACTTCTTTCGAAATTAGGATTTTTGTTGGCCTACTAGGGCTCGAACCTAGACTCTTTGGTACCAAAAACCAACGTGTTGCCAGTTACACCATAGGCCATTCGTGTAATGAGGGTGCAAATTTAATATAAAAAATTCTTTGCACAAGTTTTTTTTTAAAAAATAATCTTGAATACTTTTTGTTTTTAAAAAGGTTTTAATGTTAACAGTATATGTTAAGACAAACTAAATAGTTAGGTCTCATTTCAGATTTATTGTTAAATTCGCCAAAGCAAATAAACACAGATACAAATGGCATATGTAAACTATAAAAAATGGAATACCCTTTTAGGCTGGTTTTCTTTTTTAATAGCGCTTATAACATACGGTTTAACCGTAGAACCTACCACTAGTTATTGGGATGCAGGAGAAATTATTTTAACTTCTGCAAAATTACAAATTGGGCATCCACCAGGAGCACCATTGTTTCAAATGATGGGAGCGTTTTTTACTATGTTCGCCCTAGAGCCTGATCAAGTAGGTTTTATGATGAATATGATGAGTGCCGTTGCTAGTGCATTCACTATTCTATTCATGTTTTGGACCATTACTTTATTGCTAAAAAAATTAGTTGGCGGTAAAAAGGATATGTCTCAAGGGAAATCCATGGCTATTTTAGGGAGCGGATTAGTGGGCAGTTTAGCATTCACGTTTACAGATTCATTTTGGTTTAGTGCTGTTGAAACTGAAGTTTATGCCATGGCTACTTTAATTATGTCTGTTTTATTTTGGTTAGGATTGCGTTGGGAGCAAGATATGGACAAACCTCGTGGAAATCGATGGTTGATTTTGATTGCTTTTGTTATTGGACTTTCTTTTGGGGTTCATTTTATGGGGCTTTTAACCATCCCAGCAATTGGGCTTATCTATTATTTCAAACATTACAAAGACATTACCATTCAAAACTTCATTATTGCCAATGTGGTTTCGATAGGAATTTTACTTTTTATTTTTAAGTTTTTAGCACCAAACATTCTTAAATTTTTTAGCACCTTAGAAATCTTTTTTGTTAATACATTTGGACTTCCTTTTAATTCAGGATCTATTATTGCTGGTTTACTATTGATTGCTATTATTTACTTTAGTTTAAAATACACTAAGAAAAAACAATACACACATGTAAACACAGGTATTCTTTGTTTAACCTTTGTTATCATTGGTTTTTCTACTTGGTTAATGTTACCTATTCGTGCAAATGCTAATGTGGTTGTTAACGAAAATAATCCTTCAACTGCCAGAGAATTATTAGCTTATTACAATCTAGAACAATATCCTGAAACACATTTATTACATGGTCCTCAGTTTACAGATCAATATGCATATTTAGATGAAAACGAGCCGTATGTTGATGATAAACCTAAATATGAAAAGGAAAATGGCGAATATGTAGTTATAAATGATTGGAAAAACGCGAAACAGAATTACAATTCGAAACATGCTTCTTTTCTCCCTCGAATGTGGAGTACTGAACATGCTGAAAACTATATGATGTTTTCTGGATTTTTAGATTTTAAGCTAAAACCAGATTATCAAATGGAAAATGAATTGCGCGCAGCTGTTTCAAATTTTAAAAATGATGTCGCTCAAGGTAATATTGATTATGAAGATTATAATAATTTTCTAAAACAGTTTCAGAGGTATATTGATATTGAAAAACCATCACTAGCCAGTAATATTGTTTACCTTTTTGAATACCAATTGGGTTATATGTATTGGCGCTATTTTATGTGGAATTTTTCTGGAAGACAAGATGATATTCAAGGGCGCTATGATAATCATGGAAATTGGATTTCTGGAATAAAACCTATAGATGAATGGCATTTAGGTATGTCTCAAGACAATTTACCCAGTGATGTAAAAAACAATAAAGCAAGAAATACATATTATTTACTTCCTTTAATTTTAGGGCTTATCGGGTTTTTCTTTTTGTTTAACAAAGATAAAAAACTGTTTTGGGTAATGCTGGTATTTTTCTTATTTACAGGAATAGCTATTCAAGTATATACTAATGTACGTCCGTTTGAACCTCGTGAACGTGACTATTCTGTGGTTGGATCATTTTATGTATTTGCCCTTTGGATTGGTTTTGGAGTTTATGCAATTTATGATGTTCTTAAAAAGTATGTTCCTAAAAAATTAGCTGCTCCAATTGTAACTATTGCATGTTTACTTCTAGTTCCTGGAATTTTAGTTGCGAACAATTGGGACGACCATGATAGATCTGATAAATACACTGCAAAAGCTATGGCAAAAATGTATTTAGATTCTTGTGCCGAAAATGGTATTCTATTTACCATTGGTGATAATGACACCTTTGCCCTTTGGTATGCGCAAGAAATTGAGGGCTATAGAACCGATGTACGTGTTGTTAATACCAGTTTATTTCAAACCGACTGGTATATAGACCAAATGAAACGTAAGGCTTATGAGAGCGATCCAATTCCTTCTCAATTAACTCATGATTTATATAGATTTGGGACAAATGATTATATCGTCATTCAACCTGTAATCAAAGATACTCTAGAGATTAAAAAATTTTTAGATTTTGTTGCTAGTGATAACCCTAGGACTAAATACAAATATGTTTTACAAAAGCAAAACGTAGATTTATCAAGAGTACGCCCTAAAGAGTTAAAGGCTACTTATATGCCAACAGAACATTTAAGACTTCCTGTAAATAAAGAAAATGCCATAAATTCTGGTATTGTAAAGCCTGAAGATGCAGATAAAATTGTGCCACATATAGACCTCACAGTTTCTGGAGGTGTACTTTATAAAAACAGATTATTAATGCTGGATATTGTTGCGAATAACGATTGGAAACGCCCTATATATTTTACTGGTGGTAGTTTTGGTGATGATGATTATATTTGGATGAAAGACTACTTACAGTTAGATGGTATGTGCTACAAATTAGTGCCTATTAGAACACCTGTGGATCGGGCTAATCCTTTTGATATGGGTCGCGTTGATAGTGACTTGATGTATGAAAAAGTTAAAAACTGGGATTGGGGTAATAGTGGAAGTTCTGATATTTATCATGATGTGGAAACCCGTAAAAACTCAATTACTTACAGAGGCAATTTAGCGCGTTTAGCAGAACAGCTAATTAATGAAGAAAAACTTGATAAAGCTGAAGAAATAGCAGATATAGCCATGGAAAACATGCCTGTTGAATATTATGGTTATTACACGCTTTTAGAACCTTATATTGGTGCTTATTATGAAGTTGGCAACAAGGAAAAAGCACAACGCTTGTTTAAAGATGTTTCTAAAAAATATCAAGAAAACTTATCGTACTACAGTGGTTTAAAAATTGATAACCAAGAACGTTTGTTTGAAGATATTTATACAGATATTCAGCGTTACAAAGGTTTAGTTGATGTTTTAATAAAATACGATGTTGAATTTGCTGAATCGGAGGGTGATATTTTTAATAATTACCTAAGATCTTTTAAACATTTTTATGGTGAAGATGACACCGAAGATGAAGTTAAGACAGATAAAGATATTCCTGTTGATAGCGAATTGCCAATAGAAATCGATAGCGCGAATTAACAAATTTCAACGTGTGTTAACTCCAATAAAAACACCTTTAGTTGCCAAAAAACTGTTCCAAAACTATATTTGGGATATTTCGACTACTGATAAAGTTATTTATTTAACGTTTGATGATGGCCCTACACCTAAAATAACAAATTGGACCATGGACGTTTTAAAGCAATACAATGCAAAAGCTACCTTTTTTTGTATTGGAGATAACATTGAGAAACATCCAGATATTTTTTATACTATTTTAAAGAATGGCCATGCCATTGGCAACCACACGCAGCACCATATAAAAGGCTGGAAAACTAAAACTAAAGATTATTTAGAAAATATTGCCGAAGCACAAGAGGTTATACTTTCGCAGAATACACATAGTCAAATTTCAAAAACCACTAATCTTTTTAGGCCGCCTTACGGACAAATAACTCCAAAACAAGGTAAGAGACTTATGGGTTTGGGGTACAAAATAATTATGTGGGATGTGTTATCTTTTGATTGGGATAACAATGTTAGTCAAGAAAACTGTTTAGAGAATGTACTCACCAAAACTACAAAAGGGAGTATTATTGTTTTTCATGATAGTGTTAAGGCTTCTAAAAACATGCAATATACTTTACCTAAAGTTTTAGAGCATTTTGCTGGTAAAGGATTTTCTTTTGAAGCTTTGAATTTTAATTGAAGTTCTGGTTTGCGTTAGGGATTGAAACGGCATCCTTTTTAAAAACTAAGCAGACTAAAAATAGGAGTGTTACTAAAATTTAACAGATTGCCACGTCGCTTACTCCTCGCAATAACGTTTTTAAAAAGATATAGTGGAAAGCCCGACCCTTGTGGTAACACCCAAAAAATACTTAAAAACGTTTAAGAGTTTTAAATATAATCTTGAATAATGCCTATAAGGGTATTGGCGTCTTGCTCGCCACTTTGGCGCCATTTCATCTCGCCATCTTTATAAATAATAAGTGTTGGTAAAGTCTTTACTCGCAGTGCTTCGGCTAGTTCTTGATTTTTTTCGACATCAATTTTTATAACTTTTGCCTTATCACCAAGAGCAGCTGCAACATCTCTTAAAGTAAGATGCATAGGCTCTGTTTGATCACTCCATTCTGTGTAAAAATCTAACAAAACTGGAATTTCTACATCTATTAGTTCCCCAAATTTTGACATATTTTTTTATTTATTAGTGGGACGTACAATTACAAATATAGCATTTCTTAGCAATTATGCGCTATTTGAGCCTTTTTTAAGTTCTATAACGGTAATTTCTGGCCATATTCCAACACGCCCAGGAAATGCTAAATAGCCAAATCCTCGGTTTACATTAATATATTGTCCCATTTCTTCATATATACCTGCCCAATATTTATAGCGCCATTTTACTGGGCTCCATTTAAACCAGCCCGGTATTTCTATGCCAAATTGCATGCCATGAGTATGTCCGCTTAATGTTAAATGATAATGATAATCGTCTTGAATTACTTTTTTCTCCCAATGCGATGGGTCGTGACTCATTAATATTTTAAAATCGTCTTTTTTAATGTTTGAAGCAGCTTGTTTTAAATCGCCAGCTGTTTTAAAACCACCAGCTCCCCAATTTTCGACTCCAACTAATGCAATGCGTTCGCCATTTTTTTCAAGAAGCCTACTTTCGTTTAAAAGGACGTCAAAGCCAATTTCATTTTGTAGTGTTTTTAAATCTTCTAAATTTTTACTTTTTGCAGCCTCAGAATCCCACTTAACATAATCGCCATAATCATGATTTCCTAATACTGAAAACAAACCATCTTTAGCTTTGAGTTTATTAAAAATGGTTTTATACGGTGCTAATTCCTCAGCTTTATTATTTACTATATCACCCGTAAATAAAATTACATCGCTTTCTTGTTCATTTATTAAATCGACTGCATATTTCACCTTTTCCTTATTATCAAAACTCCCCGAATGAATATCACTAATTTGAGTAAGTTTATATCCATCAAAAGCTACAGGTAAGTCTTCAAAACTTAATGTATATTTTAAAACCTTGAAATTGTATTTCCCTTTAAACATTCCATAAAGTATAGCTCCAAAAGGAATGGCTGCAATACCTAGGGCTATTTTTGAAATAAAAGAACGGCGAGATGGTAAATATTTTATATTCGCATTTGAACCTTCAGTAAAATAACGAAATATGGCTTGTGGCACTCTAAAAATATCTTCTGAAAATAACACCGCCAATACAATCATTTTTGGAACTAAAAAAACTATTAAAAACCCAAATGCGAAAGCTTGGGAGTTACCAAAATCACTTCTTGCTAACCCATAGAATTGATAAATAAAATTCCCTAAAACCAACACAGTTACCAACCAATATGCGGTAGATAACCAAATATTTTTTGAAATGGTTCTAAACGCTTGAAATGCATAAACTTCAATAACTATAAAGATGAGTATTATAATAATCCAACGCACAGTTTTCTTTTTTTTGTACAAAGATAAGGATATAAGCTACGTTAAAATCTTATAATAGTGTTAATGGTTTGCTATAAATTTACTTTCTGTAGATATATCAATTAACAAATATTTCATCTATAAATGTCCATGCTTTGTGTCCTGCACCTTGTTTCCCTTTAGGAATTAAACCAAAGCTTTCAACATTAATCTTAATTGTTTTTGCTTTTAAGGCTTTAAAGGCTATTGCTGCTTTAAACGTGTTTTTTGAAGTTGAATTGTTATTTTGAAAATAAATTGGAGCTGCTTCTGTTAAAGCATTTCCATTGGTATCAAAAAGTTGAAATTGTATACGTTTTGGCTTATATATCCACTGGCCTTTACCTTCGTAAAATCGTGTACTAATAGTATTTATTTCGGTTTCCTTATTTAATTTGATAATAATTTCTAAATCTTCACCTTCAAATCCAAGCCATTCCTTATCGCCATATCTTGAGTTACTGCCACTAATTCCATTAATTAATCCTTCAGCACCACTTCCCGCATAAGCTTTATGCGGTGTTTTGTCTAGTGTTATTTTAGCACCTAGAGCTTTATGAAAATTAATATACTGCTCGAATGGTTTACCTAATTGTGTTTTAGCATCAAAAACTACTGCCTTTATGGTTTTACTTTTTTCAATTGGAATTTTAGTAGTGTAAACTTCAGAGTTTATATTTGGTATACTTTCATCTAAAGTAAATCTTATAATCTTATCTTTCATTAAGGTTTCTAGGTTATAATAGGCGTTGCCATTTTCAACAATCATATTACCTTCAATGTCATATAAATGATTTGCATAATTAATATTTAAGGCAGTTAAACGCTTATTAAATTGCTCTAAGCGTTTAGTAAAATCGTTATAATCTTTTTGTGTTGGCTCGCTCCAAACCACCTCGCTCATAGCTACCATTCTAGGAAACACCATGTATTCTACTTTTGCTTCTGTAGGTATATACTCTGTCCATAGATTACCTTGCGCTCCCATAACATATTTGGCTTCTTCACTAGTTAATTCTTCGGGGATTGGATTGTAGTGATACACTTTTTCTAAAGGTAAGTAGCCGCCAATAGCTAATGGTTCATCTTCGTTATCAGATTGATAATAATCAAAATAACAATTGGATGTTGGTGTTAAAACCACGTTGTGTCCAGATTTAGCCGCTTCTACAGCGCCACTTCTTCCTCTCCACGACATTACTGTGGCATTAGGAGCTAAACCGCCTTCTAAAATCTCGTCCCAGCCAATAATTTGTCGCCCCTTAGTATTTAAATACTTTTCCATTCTGGAAATAAAATAGTTTTGTAATTCATGTACGTTTTTCAGCCCTTCATCAGCAATTCGTTTCTGACAATGTTCACAATTTTCCCATCTTACTTTTGGAGTTTCGTCTCCACCAATATGAATGTATTCGCTTGGAAATAACACTAATACTTCATCTAGAATAACTTCTAGAAAATTAAAAGTTTCCTCTTTTGTACAATATATTTCATCAAATATACCCCACTTTGTTGGCACTTTTACATTGCTTCCGTTGCAACCTAATTCTGGATACGATGCAATTACGGCTTGACTGTGCCCTGGCATTTCTATCTCTGGAATTATGGTTACAAACCGTTGTTGCGCATATGATACAATAGCTTTTATATCGTTTTTAGTATAGTAGCCACCGTATTTTTTCCCATCAAATTGATGTGGCTGATCATTGTAATGCCCAATTAAAGTTTCATCTCTAAAGGATGAAATTGTATTAAGCTTTGGGTATGCTTCAATTTCAATACGCCATCCTTGATCGTCTGTTAAATGCCAATGAAAGGTATTCATTTTAAGCATTGCTATAGCATCTATGTACTTCTTTATAAAATCGACAGAATACATGTGCCTAGAAACATCAAGATGCATTCCTCGGTATTTAAAATTTGGACTATCTGTAATAGTTACACATGGTATTTTGATAGTTTTACTACTTGATGTTTTATTTTCAAACGATACAGGTAGTAATTGACGTAATGATTGAACTGCATAAAAAGCACCTTGATCTGTAGATGCTTTTATTTGAATTTGCTCTTTAGAAATATGAAGCCTATAACCTTCTGAAGGTAATGATGTGTCTTCTAAAAACGCAATTGTAGTTCCAGATTTTAAATCAATACCACCGCCTACTTTTAAAAATTGTTTTAAAAAATTGGCACTTATTGTAAATTGAGTATCAAAGGACATACCCGTATTTTCATCTAAAGTAAAAACGGCATTATTTGTTTTAATAGACGATGGTTTGGGAATTATATTCGGAATTTCAGTAGGTATTTCTTTGCTTTTACAGCTAAAAAATAAAAGTATTATACCAAAAAAAACTTTTAGAGTCCTGGAAACCATATGATAATCTTTTGTCTAAAAATACTAATCTTTTAGTCATGAATCACTTGTATTATGTGATACTTCTAAAAAATATAAAATATGATACGTCCACCTCTCTAAATCATACTTCCGTCTAAAAAGAAACATTTCTTAAAAAAAAATAACGATATTGGAAAACGTATTTTTAAAATTCAGTTTAATTAGAATTTTTTTTTTTAAAGATTCTAATTATATAAATCGACACTAACAAACATAGATATGACAAGTAAAAACAACAAATCTGCATTAGCAACTTTAGTAACTGTATTTTTCTTTTGGGGCTTTATCGCTGCATCAAACGGTGTTTTTATTCCGTTTTGTAAAACGTATTTTAATATTGACCAGTTTCAGTCTCAACTTGTAGACTTTGCATTTTATGGAGCCTATTATATTGGTGCATTGTTACTATTTATCATGTCTAGTGCAGTAAAACGCGATATTTTAAATAATTGGGGTTACAAAAATGGTATTGTATATGGTTTATTATTATCTGCAATTGGTGCATTTATTATGTTTCCCGCTACTTCTGGAGCAGAACAGGGGCAAACCGCAGTGTTTTATTTTGTCCTTATAGTTTTGTTTATAGTTGGCTTAGGCTTCTCTTTACAACAAACTGCCGCAAACCCGTTTGCAATTGCTCTTGGTGACCCAAAAACAGGATCTCATAGGCTTAATTTAGCTGGTGGCATCAACTCTTTTGGAACTACCATTGGACCTGTAGTAGTAAGCCTTGTTATTTTTGGATCGGCATCATGGTCTACCAGCGAATTGGCAACTATGATAAAAAACAATGAAATTACATTAATAACGGTACAATGGCTTTATGTAGGTGTGGGATTGTTATTTTTACTTGCTGCTGCTTTATTTTACTTTTCTAAAAAACTACCAGATCTTAAATCTGACACTGCTTTTGAACCAGCAAACAAAGCAAGAAATTTATTGATTGTTTTAACGCTAGTTATCATTGGTTGCTTTGGATATATATTTAGCACATATTCTGGTAATGCTGTAGCTACTGAAAATTTAGAACAACAACGTTTGCTAGTTCTTTTTGTTGCTCTTTTTGCAGTAGTAGCTGCTATTTTTATTGCAAACACAAGTGCATCTAAAAAACCTGAAGGTTGGGGTGCTATGAAGTATCCACAACTGGTTTTAGGCATGCTAGCTATATTCACTTATGTTGGCGCAGAAGTAACTATCGGGAGTAATTTAGGTGAATTATTAAAAAAGAGTGTTGGTGATTCTGGTTTAAATGGTATTGGGTTACCTATTTTGAATGACTCAGAATTAGGTAAATATATATCATTGTATTGGGGCGGTTTAATGATTGGTCGTTGGGTAGGCGCAATTGCTGTCTTCAACCCAAGTAAAGGACTAAAAAAAATACTTCTTATTGCAGTACCTTATGTTGCCCTTGGAATAATAATTTTAGTAAATTCTATAAAATATAGTTTCTCTAAAGATGAAATTTTATTCTTCTCGGTATGTATTGCAGTTCAAATTTTAGGATTTTTCTATGCTAAAGACAATCCAGTAACCACACTAAAAACATTTAGCTTACTTGGTGCTGTAGCTATGTTAATCGGCTTGTTCTCATCAGGAAATATAGCCTTGTTTGCATTTTTATCTGGTGGCTTATTCTGTTCTATTATGTGGCCTTGTATATTCACCTTAAGTATTGCTGGATTAGGAAAATACACTTCTCAAGGTTCTGCTTTTTTAGTAATGATGATTCTAGGTGGTGCAATTATTCCTCCTGTTCAAGGTAAAATAGCAGATGTTTTTAGCATCCAATCATCATACTGGATTGCTGTAGCTTGTTTTGCCTATTTGGTGTTTTATGCTTTTAGAACTAAAACTGTTTTGGACAAACAAAACGTAACGTATTAAATAATTACATCAACTAAATTTACGACTAACTTTTTGTAGCTTTGGTTTCTATCAAAACAAACAAAATGTCTGATAATAAACGTGTCTTTTTAGTTGATGCCTTTGCATTAATTTTCCGCGGCTACTATGCCTTTATTAAAAACCCTAGAATCAACTCTAAAGGTCTAGATACCTCAGCAATAATGGGGTTTATGAATTCCCTTTTAGATGTTATAAAACGGGAACGTCCAGACCATTTGGCTGTTTGTTTTGATAAAGGCGGAAGTGCAGACCGTGTGGAAATGTACACCGAATACAAAGCCAATAGAGACGAAACCCCAGAGGCCATAAAAATTGCAGTACCTATTATTCAAGACATTTTGAAGGCCATGCATATCCCCATTATGGTTAAAGCGGGTTATGAAGCCGATGATGTTATTGGAACTCTTGCAAAGCAAGCCGAAAAAGAGGGCTATCAAACCTTTATGGTAACACCAGATAAGGATTTTGCACAATTGGTTTCTGAAAATATTTTTATGTATCGACCTATGTTTGGCGGTGGTTATGAAACTTGGGGGATTCCCGAGGTTCAAAAGAAATTTGAAGTAACAGACCCATTACAAGTCATTGACTTTTTAGGCATGATGGGCGATTCTAGCGATAACATTCCTGGATTACCTGGTGTTGGCGAAAAAACTGCAAAAAAGTTTTTAGCGGCTTACGGAAGTATGGAAGGTTTATTGGCTAATACAGACCAGCTGAAAGGTAAAATGAAAGAAAAGGTTGAAGCGAATATCGAATTAGGATTACTTTCAAAAAAACTAGCAACAATTATGTTAGATGTTCCTGTCACTTTTGATGCGAAAGATTTTGAATTAGACCAACCAGATATCCCTAAAGTAGTTGAGATTTTTCAAGAGTTAGAGTTTAGAAGATTGATTGATAATTTTACAAAAACATTTAGTGTTGAAGCCCAAGCAACAGCTAGTGAAACTGTACAATCATCCAACGCTAAAGCTACAGATGAAAAACCAAAAGCCACTCCTAAAGAACAAGCTTCGGCAGGTGCGGGTCAATTTTCTTTATTTGGAGCAGACCCTTCAAGTGGAACAGATACTGAAACAAGTTCAGCATCTTCGAGAAAAATAGCAGAAACAGTATCACATTTCTACCAAAGTGTAGGGTCTGGGATGGCAACCAAATTATTTATTAAAAACTTGATGAGCCAAACGTCTGTATGTTTTGATACAGAAACTACAGGTTTAAATCCGTTAACTGCAGAATTGGTTGGTATTGCCCTTTCTTGGGAAGTTGGTAAAGGGTTTTATATACCTTTTCCAGATGATAAAAACAAAGCTCAAGAACTGATTGAGCAATTACGTCCGTTTTTTGAAAGTGAAACCATTGAAAAAGTAGGTCAGAATTTAAAGTACGATATTAAAGTTTTAGCAAAATATAATGTTGAAGTTAAAGGCAAGTTGTTTGACACTATGTTAGCGCATTACTTAATAAATCCAGATATGCGTCATAATATGGATGTGTTGGCTGAAACGTATTTGAATTATACTCCAATTTCTATAACAGAATTAATAGGTAAAAAAGGAAAGAATCAATTATCAATGCGAGAGGTTCCTTTAGAAAAACAAACTGAATATGCAGTTGAAGATGCAGATATCACCTTACAATTAAAAGAACATTTTAAAACTGAATTAGGCGAAGCCAATACACAAAAACTGTTTGATGATATAGAAATTCCATTGCTACGTGTTT
This sequence comes from uncultured Algibacter sp., assembly GCF_947487575.1. Classification (GTDB taxonomy): domain Bacteria; phylum Bacteroidota; class Bacteroidia; order Flavobacteriales; family Flavobacteriaceae; genus Algibacter_B. The sequence continues at coordinate 113,106 of NZ_CANKXG010000001.1, forward strand.
TAGCTGCTATGGAATTAGAAGGCATTAATTTAGATAAAGACTTTTTAAATGGATTATCTGAAGAATTGAATACTGATATTTCAAACCTAGAAAAAAGTATCTATGAGGCTGCTGGTGAAGAATTTAATATTGCATCTCCTAAACAGTTGGGTATTATTTTATTTGAAAAACTAAAGTTGGTTGATAAGCCTAAAAAAACCAAAACAGGTCAATATTCTACAGCAGAAGACGTGTTGAGTTATTTAGCAAAAGACCACGAGATTATTCAAAATATATTAGACTACAGAGGGCTTGCCAAATTGAAAAGCACGTATGTGGATGCATTACCGTTGCAGGTTGAAGACGCTACAGGCAGAGTGCATACTGATTACATGCAAACCGTTGCTGCTACAGGACGATTAAGTAGCAACAATCCCAACTTACAGAACATTCCTATTAGAACACAACGCGGGAGACAAGTGCGTAAAGCATTTGTACCTAGAAATGAAGATTATATTTTATTGGCTGCCGATTACAGCCAGATTGAACTTCGTATAATTGCCGCTTTAAGTAAAGAAGAAACCATGATTGAAGCTTTTAAAAATGGAGAAGATATTCATGCGTCTACCGCTTCAAAAGTATTTAATGTGACTATTAATGAAGTAACTCGGGAACAACGTAGTAATGCTAAAACAGTAAATTTTGGGATTATTTATGGCGTTTCTGCTTTCGGGTTAAGTAATCAAACTGATTTATCTAGAAGTGAAGCCAAAGAATTGATTGATACCTATTATGAAACCTATCCAAAACTTCGTGCTTACATGAGTGAACAGGTAGATTTTGCTCGTGATAATGGCTATGTACAAACTGTTTTAGGTCGCCGCCGTTATTTAAAAGATATCAATTCTAGGAATGCTGTGGTTCGTGGTGCTGCAGAACGTAATGCTGTAAACGCACCAATACAAGGTAGTGCTGCCGATATTATTAAAATTGCTATGATTAATATTTATAATAAACTTAAAGAAGGCGATTTTAAAACCAAAATGCTATTACAAGTGCATGATGAATTGGTATTTGATGTTTTTAAACCTGAATTAGAAACTATTAAAGAACTGGTAAAAACTGAAATGGAAAGTGCATTTAAACTAGAAGTGCCTTTGGATGTTGAGTTGGATACTGGTTTTAATTGGCTTGAAGCACACTAAAATATGATACTTAAGAAGACTTTAAATAGTTGGTTACATTTTAATATTGTTGAGTTAAAAAAACTCAATGGTTATGATAATGTCAATTACCTTGTAAAGAGTGATTCTGCCAAATATATTTTTAAAACCTATTCTTTTACCAAAGATATATTAGCTTTAGTGACTGCTGAAAACTACATTTTAAATCAACTTAACCACAATAACCAATTTCCAAAACCCATCGCTTTTACTGATGGTAATTTTATTAAAGTTGAAATTATTGATGGCAAGAAAACCATTTGCAGACTTTTAACGTTTTTAGATGGCGATTTTTTAGCTGAAACAGAACATACTGAAAAGCTCATGCAATCTTTTGGTTCTTTTTTAGGCCATTTAGATGTCCAGCTTTTAAAATTGAATAATCACGTTTTTAAAGGCAGACAGTGGGAATGGGATTTACAATACTTAGAGCATAACCGAAAATATATTGACTGTATTGAAAATCATCATAATCGGAATTTAGTTTTGTATTTCTTTCAACAGTATCAACAACATGTGCAACCCATTGCGCCTACTTTAAGGCGTTCTGTTATTCATAATGATGCTAATGAATGGAATGTATTAGTTAATAATAATTCAGTATCTGGATTTATTGATTTTGGAGATTTAGCGCATTCTTTTTTAATAAATGAGTTAGCTATTGCTTTAACGTATGTAGCTTATGATAAGGAAAACCCTTTACAATGGATGTTACCTATTATTAAGGCTTATCATAAAGTATTACCTCTAAAAACGGAAGAGTTAGATATTCTTTATTATCTCATCGCTGGCCGATTATGTACTAGCGTTTGTAATTCTGCTAATGCTAAAAAAGAAGACCCAAATAATACATATGCTACAGTAAGTGAAAAAAATGCTTGGAATATGTTGCACAAATGGATTTCTATAAATCCTATAAAAGCTAAAAACGCATTTTATAAAGCAGCGGCTTTTAATATAGAACCTGTAAAGACGGCAAATGATGTGTTACAAGAACGCAATCATCATTTTTGCAGTAATTTATCAGTTAGTTACGATTCGCCTATCTATATGAAAGGCTCTGCGTTTCAATATATGTACGATGCTCATGGAAATACTTTTTTGGATGCCTATAATAATATTCCACATGTGGGACATTCTAACCCAAATGTAGTAGCTGCTGGCACTAAACAAATGGCGCAACTTAATACCAACACACGTTATTTATATGATGAACTTCAAGACTATGCTGAAAAGCTTTTATCTAAATTCCCTAATGCTTTAAACAAAGTGTTTTTTGTGAATTCTGGAAGTGCTGCAAGCGACTTAGCAATACGTTTAACCCATGCGCACACCAATAAAAAACATGTAATGGTTATGGAACATGGTTACCATGGTAATACCCAACTATCTATAGATATTAGCGATTATAAGTTTAGTAATAAAAAAGGGCAAGGTCAAAAAAATCATATTATAAAAACACCAATTCCGGACACTTACAGAGGTCAATATACCAATAACAATGGTACAGCTGGACAACAATATGCCGAAGATGCTATTAGAGCTATAGAACAAAGCGAGAAGTCAATCGCTGCTTTTATTTCAGAACCTGTTGTGGGTTGTGGTGGGCAGGTGCCTTTAGCAAAAGACTATTTAAAACACATTTACCCAGCCATTAGAAAACAAGGTGGTGTTTGTATTAGCGACGAAGTACAAACTGGTTTTGGGCGTTTGGGAGATGTTTTTTGGGGTTTCGAAGCTCAAGAAGTTGTACCTGATATCGTGATATTAGGAAAACCCATAGCAAACGGTCATCCAATGGGGGCTGTAGTTTGTACAACAGAAATTGCCAATAGTTTTAGTAAAGGTGTGGAGTTTTTTAGTTCGTTTGGTGGTAATCCAGTATCGTGTGCCATTGCTAATGCAGTATTACAAGAAATTGACGCTGGTAAATTACAACAAAACGCAAAAGATGTTGGCAAGTACTACCGCTCTCAATTCAGAGCTTTAAAGAAAAAATATAGCTGTATTGGAGATATAAGAGGCTCTGGTTTATTTATTGGTGTAGAAATTGTCAAAGAAAATACTATAGAACCAAATACAGAATTGGCGCATCATATAAAAAATGAATTACGCAATCGTTTCATCTTAGTTAGTACAGATGGCCCTTATGATAGTGTGATAAAATCTAAACCGCCTTTATGCTTTACTAAAGAAAATGCTAAGACTGTTGTAAATGCTATTTCATGTGTTTTAGAAACTTATTATGCTTGATTAAAAACTCATTAATATCAAAAATGTTAAAATTGGTAAGGACATAAAATATATAGCGACAACTTATTAGTTAATAAGCTTTCACTATGTTTTTTAAAAAAGTCCTACTTAGTATTTTTCTTTTTTGTTCGATAAATATTAGTGCGCAATGCTGTTCTGGTGGTGTCCCTTTATCAAACAATTTAGGCTTATCACAAGAAGATAAAGGCACGCTACAAATAGGTTTAAATTATGACTACAATAATTTAAATACTCTAAAATCAGGGCTAAAAAAATTAAATGAAAAATTCAGATTGCGAACTACGCACTCTGTATTATTAAATACAAGCTATGCAATTACTAATAACTTTTCAGCAGAAGGGTTATTAACATGGGTAAACCAACGTCGAATTATTACAAGTCAGTTTGATAATAGCAAAAATATAGAAGCCTCATCAGGAATAGGAGATGCTATCCTTTTGTTAAAATATCGCTTTCGTGATATCTATTCTAAAAACAGTGACTTAACTTTAGGCTTTGGAACAAAAATGCCTTTAGGCTCTTCTACTGAATTAGACTCAAGAGGTATTCTATTGATAAACGATTTACAACCCGGAAGCAATGCTTGGGACTTTATTTATTGGTTATCAACTTCAAAACGCTTTAATTTTAGACCTTCATTGAATACATCGCTTCGATTCACTTACAGAAATACTGGAACTGACAATGAATACCTTGGAAACTCAACCTATAAATATGGTAATGAATTTCAAGGATTCTTAAGTTTTTCAGATCAATTTGTTTTTTTTAAAGCTCTTATAAACCCTAGTCTATCGTTTAAATACAGAAATGCGGTAAAAGATCAAGTAGATGGAGAAGCATTAGAAAATACTGGAGGAGATTGGATATTTATAATTCCAAATTTTTCAATAGATATTACACCAAATATAGCTTTCTCTACAAGAGCAGAATTACCGCTTTACAGTAATATTATTGGCACACAATTAACACCCACATACAGAATTACAACTGGATTTTTATTCAAAATTAAGCCAAAAACAAAAAAGCTTTTTATCCAAACTTAATTATAAAACTATGAAAAAGTATATCTTAAAACTTATTGTAATGCTATTAATCATTTCTTGTAGTAGCATCTCTGATGATAATGACCAAAATGGAATTGGCGGTCCAAGTTCAACTCCTATAAACGAAACAACAAATGATAACTCATGGTTAATTCCTATTAACGAAATAAGAGATGGTGGACCAGGAAAAGATGGTATTCCTTCTATAGACAGCCCAAACTTTACAAATGCAAAGGATGTTGATTTTTTAAATGATAATGATTTAGTAATTGGTATTATTAATAATAATGAAGTAAAAGCTTATCCGCATATCATTATGGATTGGCATGAAGTTAGTAATGATCAAGTTGGCAATGATTTTGTTACTATAAATTACTGCCCATTAACTGGTACCGCTTTTGCATGGGAAAGTATAGCAGATGGAACACGAAGTTCTTTTGGTGTATCTGGATTACTTTATAATGCTAATTTGATTTTATATGATAGAAATACAGATAGCAATTGGTCTCAATTGGGTTTAGAGTGTATTAATGGAGAACTAATAAGTGCTAAACCTATTTTGCTAGATGTAGTTGAAACAGACTGGAAAACATGGAAAGCTTTGTATCCAGATTCTAAAATTTTGAATAGGCAAACTGGATTTTCTAGAACTTATGGGACATCACCCTATGGTAATTACGCCACTAATAATGATTTTTTTATTTTTAGACCTGATATTATAAATTCTACACTACCCCATAAAGAACGTGTATATTGCATAATTGATGATAACACATCAAAAGCTTATCAATTTTCAAGTTTTGCTGGAGGTAAAGTAATTAAAGACTCCTTAAATGAGAAAGATTATTTAATAGTTGGTAATGAATTTATAATTAATGCTTTCGAGCTTTCACCTGAATATGCTAACACCAATTTCCAATACGAATTTAATGAGGCTGAGGGGACCATTTTTATCGATGATTCTGGAAATGCATGGTCTATTTTTGGAGAAATTATATCTGGCCCAAATGCTGGAGAATCTTTAGGCAAAGCTAAATCTGTAGTTAGTTATTGGTTTGCTATTGCTGCATTTTATCCAAATCCAGAAATCTACACTTAATTATAGACATATTAAAAAAGGCTGAAATCAAAATTTTGATTTCAGCCTTTTTTAATACTAGATTTCTATAAATTTCTCAAAAAGAAGTTCTGTAGCTATATCACTTAATTCACCAAAAGGATCTGCTGACACATAAGCTGCTCTATCTCCTACAAACCTAACTGTTGCTGAATCAGATAATCCGCCTGTAGAAGTAAGTGTAAGGGTATTATCTTCAAAACTCCAGGTTCCTATTTGTTCATTAACATCAACACATGTATAGATTGGATTAGTAGGATTTGTATTTATAACCAAATCTAAAACTGCAACTTCCAAAGTAACAGTATTATCTGCTCTTAAATCTATAGAAAGCACATAACAAGCTAAGTTAGGTAATGCTGTTTGCAGCCCTAGGGCTTCTTCCTGTTTTTCAGGCGTAATAGAAGTATCTATCACAAAATCTGATAATACCCAATACCCAACAATTTGATTGACTTCGTTTTTTTTATCCTCAGTATCATCAGAAGAATTTGAACATGATAATGTAAATAGCAAAAATGATAAAGTAATGATTTTAATAATTTTCATTTGAATTTAATTTTATGTTTATTATGTATACATAAACATAAATTAAAAATGTCATCATTAAAATTTATAAAAAAAAAATTAACTACTAAAGACATAAGTTAGCGTCGCTTTTTCTTTGATTTAAATTTAGCTTTATTCTTGCGCTTATTAAAAGGAATAGCATCATCAAAAGTATGTTTTGCTTCACCACTAGGTTTATTTTTACGCCACTTTTCTGTCTTTTCAGGAAGTAAGACATCTAATAAATCCTGTCGCCCAAGTTTATTCAAAGTCTTTTTAATCCACGCTTTGTTTTCATCTTTATACCAAAAGAAAAAACGATGTTGCTCATCTTTTTCTTTGCGAGTTATGGGCGTGTTTACTTTTTTTAGAGTGTATGGGTGATAACCACTATAATAAATAACTGTAGCCACCGTCATGGGTGTAGGCGTAAAGCCTTGAACTTGTTCAAGTTGAAAGCCCATGTCTTTAGTTTCTGCAGCCAAATTAGCCATGTCTTCAGCTTCACAAGCTGGATGATTCGAAATAAAATAAGGTATCAATTGTAGTTTCAACCCTTTCTTAATATTAATCTTATCAAAACGTTCCTTAAACTTATGGAAATAACTAAAAGACGGTTTTCTCATCAATTTCAATACAGGATCACTTGTGTGTTCTGGCGCTACTTTAAGTCTTCCAGAAACGTGTTTTGTCATGACCTCTTCGGTATAATCATCCAACTCTTTAGGGTCGGCATTTTTATTAAATTCAGGCACCAACATATCGTGGCGAATACCACTACCAATAAACGATTTCTTCACTTTCGGATGACTATCAACCGCTTGATATAAATCTGTTAAAGGCTTATGAGACGTATCCAGATTGCTACAAATCACAGGCGAAATACAACTAGGCGCTACACACTTATCACAAATGGACTGAACTTTCCCTTTCATCTTGTACATATTCGCACTTGGGCCACCAATATCAGACAAATAGCCTTTAAAATCTGGCATATTTGCAACCTTATCTACCTCTCGCAATACCGATTCCTGACTACGAGACGCAATAAACTTCCCTTGGTGAGCAGAAATAGTACAGAAACTACACCCTCCAAAACACCCACGGTGAATGTTAATAGAAAACTTAATCATTTCAAACGCAGGTATTGGTCCGCGCTTATTATATTTTGGGTGAGGCATTCGTGTATAAGGCAACTCAAAAGACGCATCAATTTCATCCTCAGTCATTGTAGGGTAAGGCGGATTAATCATCAAGGTCTTATCACCTACCTTCTGAAAAATACGTCTAGCAGCCAATTTATTACTCTCCTGCTCTATTGTTTTAAAATTAGAAGCATATTTCTTTTTATCCTTTAAGCAAACCTCATGCGATACAATTTCAACATCTTCCCAATTACTATTTTTTGGAACTTTAGCATCCGCATCCAATAAAATAGCAGTTTGCTTAATAGTAGTAATACTAGAAAATGGAACCCCTTTTTGCAACAAACGTACCACTTCTCGTAAGGGTTGCTCGCCCATACCATACACCAACATATCCGCTTTCGAAGATTCTAAAATAGTAGGCATAAGCTTATCACTCCAATAATCATAATGGGTTACACGTCGCAACGATGCTTCAATCCCCCCAATTAAAACCGGCACATCAGGCCATTTTTCCTTTAAAATATTCGAATACACCGTACTCGCATAATCCGGCCTAAACCCTATATCACCATTTGGCGTATACGCATCCTTATCGCGGCGTTTTTTATTCGCATTATAATTACTAATCATGGGATCCATACAACCACCAGTTACCCCAAAAAACAATTTTGGAGCACCCAATTTCACAAAATCCTGAAGATTATCATTCACGTTAGGCTGCGGCACAATAGCCACACGCAAACCGTAACTCTCTAAAATCCGACCAATAACGGCAGGTCCAAACGACGGATGATCCACATAAGCATCACCGCTAAACAAAATCACGTCCAGCGCATCCCAACCGCGTATTTTCACCTCTTTATTTGTGGTAGGCAACCAATCCGAAAGCTTTAATTCCTCCATAGCACTGCAAAAATAAGCAAAAAACAACGCTTACACATTATAAGTCAATTAATTTGGGCGTTACCACAAGGGTCGGGCTTTCACTACTCAATCCCTCCTATATCGGGGATTTCAAACATGCCGTTCAATCCCTAACGCAAGCCTGCTTGCAAGAGTCACTACTCTAGTCATTAGTCAAAATAAAGAATGAAACGAATAACCAAAAACAATACCTAAGTAAAAAGGTCAACACCCTAATCAATTCGCAGAATTGAACGTCAAGGCGCAGAATAGATGAAGAAAAGTTCCGAGAACAGGAGAACGCAGTTCTACGCGGAGTTTTCAAATCGGTTTTAATACCTATTCTATCGGAATAAAAAATTCCTCGGCTTGAACTTGATTTTTTGGTTCGTTTTGCATCAAGGCAAAATGAACAAAATATATTTATTTTAACTAATTTTGCAACCTGATTTACAAAAATGAGTATCATTTCAAAAGACATACAAAAAGCCATTTCACTACTAAGTGCAGATACACTCGTTGCCATACCTACCGAAACAGTATATGGTCTCGCAGGCAACATTTTTAGTGAAATAGCAATAAAAAGTATTTTTGAAACTAAAAAACGCCCATTTTTCAACCCGCTAATCGTTCATATACCATCAATAAGTGCCTTAAATGATATTGTAAGTCATATCCCAGAAAAAGCAAAATTATTAGCTGAAGCCTTCTGGCCTGGGCCAATGACTTTAGTTTTAAAAAAACAATCTATAATCCCTGATTTAATCACTGCTGGAAAAACTACCGTTGCAGTCCGTGTACCAAATCATCCAGTAACCTTAGAACTTTTAAAGCAGTTACCATTCCCTTTAGCAGCACCTAGTGCAAATCCTTTTGGAAACATTAGCCCCACAAAACCAGAACATGTAGAGCGTTATTTTAAAGATGTTATCGGTCAAGTTTTAGATGGTGGCGCATGTACAAATGGTATAGAATCAACCATTATAGGCTTTAAAAATGATGAACCAATCATTTATCGTTTAGGCGCATTAGCTATAGAAGATATTGAATCTGTTGTGGGGAAAGTAGCCATAAAAAACAAAAAAGAAGAGAGTCCAGATGCCCCAGGGATGTTAGAACGTCATTACGCTCCGGCAACGAAAACCTTCTTAACGGATGCTATTTCAAAAGAAATAAAAAAGCACCGTGGCAAAAACATTGGCATTCTTACTTTCAAAGAAGACTTAAATGACGAAACTATAACCACACAAATCATCTTATCTAAAAAAGGCGATATGCAAGAAGCAGCATCAAAACTTTATGATGCTATGCACGATTTAGACCATCAAAATTTAGACGTTATAATCGCTGAAAAATTTCCAGATTTTGGACTAGGAAAATCAATTAACGACAGGTTGCAACGTGCTACATTTAGTAGTTAAATTTCTTTGGCTCCAGCTACCTGATTTTCAACCATAAAAAAACCTCAAACTAGGTTTGGTAATCCAATAGTTTATCGTAAATTTGCAAACTCTTTTTTAAGAGAGGAATGTTTAATAATTAAAAAATCAAAGTGTGGACACATTAAGCTACAAAACGATTTCAGCAAACAAAGCTACTGTAAATAAGGAGTGGGTTTTGGTTGATGCTGAAGGTCAAGCGCTTGGTCGTTTAGCTTCTAAAGTTGCAAAACTTATAAGAGGTAAGCACAAGCCAAACTTCACACCTCATGTTGATTGCGGAGATAATGTTATCATTATCAATGCCGAAAAAATCACGTTATCTGGTAACAAATGGACTGACAAGTCATACATTCGTCACACCGGATACCCAGGAGGTCAAAAAAGTTTAACTGCTACAGAATTGTTTGGAAAAGATCCTGCAAGAGTAGTAGAAAAAGCGGTTAAAGGCATGTTACCTAAAAACAAATTAGGAGCGGCTTTATTCCGTAATTTAACAGTTGTTGTTGGAACAGAGCATGCTCATGCAGCTCAAAAGCCAAAAGCAATAAATCTAGAAGAATTTAAATAACATGGAAGTAATTCACAAAATTGGCCGTAGAAAAACGGCTGTTGCGCGCGCTTATGTTGCCCCAGGAAAAGGAAACATTACAATCAATAAAAAAGACTTAGCTAATTATTTTACTACTGCTACTTTACAGTACAAAGTAAAACAACCATTAGTTTTGACTAACAATGACGCCAACTTTGATATTACAGTAAATGTATATGGAGGTGGTATTACTGGACAAGCTGAGGCTGTTCGTTTAGCAATTTCTCGTGCAATGTGCGAAGTTGATGCAGAGAACAGATTAACACTTAAACCAGAAGGTTTATTAACAAGAGACCCAAGAATGGTTGAACGTAAAAAATTCGGTCAGAAGAAAGCTCGTAAGAAGTTTCAATTCTCTAAACGTTAATATTCTGGACATGGTTCAGGATCTGTTTACCAGATTTCTTTATCATTTTCAAATCAAAATTATAAATTAAAACAGTTATTGTTGTCCTAGTGTAAAAACAGGATTTAGTTTAGCATCTAAATGAAGCCAAGAGCCAAAAGCAAAAAAGCTAAAAGCCAAATGGAACATTGCTAATTCAACAGAACGTAAACTATTACAAAATGGCAGTAGAAGTAAAAGAATTACTTGAAGCAGGTGTACACTTTGGACACCTTACACGTAAGTGGGATCCAAACATGGCACCTTACGTATATATGGAGCGTAACGGCATTCATATTATAAACCTTTACAAAACAGCGGCTAAAATTGATGAAGCCGGAGCAGCACTTGCTAAAATTGCTGCTTCTGGACGTAAAATTTTATTCGTTGCAACAAAAAAACAAGCAAAAGATATTGTATCTGAAAAAGCTACAGAAATTAACATGCCTTACATCACAGAAAGATGGCCAGGTGGTATGTTAACTAACTTTGTTACTATTAGAAAAGCAGTTAAAAAAATGGCTTCTATTGATAGAATGAAGAAAGATGGTACGTTCATGACATTATCTAAAAAAGAGCGTTTACAAGTTGATCGTTTAAGAGCTAAGTTAGAGAAAAACTTAGGTTCTATTTCAGATATGACACGTTTACCAGGTGCTTTATTTGTTGTAGATATTAAGCGTGAGCATATCGCGATTAAAGAAGCACAGAAATTAAACATTCCAATTTTTGCAATGGTAGATACCAACTCTGATCCACGTCAGGTTGATTATGTTATCCCTGCAAATGACGATGCTTCTAAATCAATAGATAAAATCTTAACGCATGTAGCATCTGCAGTATCTGGTGGATTAGCTGAACGTAAAGCTGAAAAAGAAGCTGCTGCTGCTCCTAAAGAGGAAGCTCCAAAAGCTAAAAAAGAAGCAAAAACTGAAGCAGTAGTTGAAAAATCTACTCCTAAAGCTAAAGCTGCACCTGCTAAAAAAGCTGTTGCGGAAGAAGAAGAATAAAAAAACTTAATACAACATTATAAAGTCGTTTGATTCTTTTCTTTGTTGAATAAATTGAACGACTTTTTTAAATTATAATCATTATGAGTACTACAGTAAAAATTACAGCCGCTGAAGTAAATAAATTAAGACAAGCAACTGGTGCAGGTATGATGGACTGCAAAAAAGCTTTAGTTGAAGCTGAAGGTGATTTTGATAAAGCTATTGACGTTCTTCGTAAAAAAGGACAAAAAGTAGCTGAAAAAAGAGCTGACAGAGATTCTTCTGAAGGTGCTGCTATTTCAAAAATTAATGCAGACCAAACTGAAGGTGTTGCTATAGTTCTAGGATGTGAAACAGACTTTGTTGGTAAAAACGAAAACTTTTTAGCATTAGCAAGTCAATTAGGAGATATTGCACTTAACACAAATTCTAAAGATGAATTTTTAGCTGCTGATTTTGGAGGTATGACTGTTGCTGAAAAATTAGTTGAGCAAACAGGTGTTATTGGTGAAAAACTTGAAATCACAGCTTTTGAAAAATTAGAAGCAGCTTATGTTGGTTCTTATGTTCACATTAACAAGATTGCTGCTTTAGTAGGGTTATCTGCTAAAGTTGATAATGCTGATGTTTTAGTTAAAGATGTAGCAATGCAAGTAGCTTCTATGGGAGCAACTTCGTTATCATACAAAGATTTTGACCCTGCTTTTGTAGCATCAGAAACTGAAGCTAGAATTGCTGTTATTGAAAAAGACAATATTGAATTAGGACGTTTAGGCAAAACACTTAAAAATGTTCCTAAATATATTTCTATGGCTCAATTAACTCCTGAAGTTATTGCTGAAGCTGAAGAAGCTGCTAAAGCTGAATTAAAAGCTGAAGGTAAACCAGAACAAATCTGGGACAGAATTTTACCTGGAAAAATGGAACGTTTTATTTCTGATAACACAACTTTAGATCAAGAGCAATGTCTTTTAGATCAAAAATTCATCAAAGATGAAAAGAAAACTGTTGCAGAATATGTTTCTACTTACGGTGAAGTTGAAATTGCAGGTTTCAAACGCGCTACAGTAGGATAATTTTTTATGCGACACGTACTAGACTTTTTTAAGTAAAGCGAAAATCCAATAAAAATTCAAACCACTATTCTAAATTAGAGTAGTGGTTTTTTTATTCTAAAATTCGAGTTTCATAAAATTCAAAAAATAAAAAAAATGTGTAGCTTTGCTAAACTTCAAATTTAAATGAAATACAAAAGAATACTACTGAAATTATCTGGTGAAGCCCTAATGGGAGAGCGCCAATATGGTATTGACCCTAACCGATTAGCAGAATATGCAGAAGACATTAAAACCATTACCAGTAAAGGTATTGAGGTTGCCATAGTGATTGGTGGCGGAAATATTTTTAGAGGTGTTGCCGGAGCTAGTAAAGGTATGGATCGGGTGCAAGGTGACCACATGGGTATGCTTGCAACGGTTATTAATGGTTTGGCTTTACAAGGCGCTTTAGAAGATGCTGAGATACCTACTAGACTACAAACTGCTATAAAAATCAATGAGGTTGCTGAACCGTTTATAAGAAGAAAAGCAATGCGACACCTTGAAAAAGGACGTGTAGTTATTTTTGGTGGTGGCACTGGAAATCCTTATTTTACTACAGATTCTGCAGCTGTTTTACGAGCTATAGAAATTGAGGCTGATGTGATTTTAAAAGGAACACGTGTAGATGGTATTTATAATGCCGACCCAGAAAAAGATACTAGTGCTGTTAAATTTAATTCTATTTCTTTTGATGATGTTTTGAGAAAAGGCTTAAAAGTTATGGATACTACAGCATTTACATTAAGTCAAGAAAACAAATTACCAATTATTGTTTTTGATATGAATAAAAAAGGAAACTTACTTAAAGTTATTTCTGGAGAAAATATTGGTACCGTTGTAAACGTATAATAATTGGCGTAGTTTTTGAACAAGTATATATAATTTGAAAAAAGTTTAAAACAATGAACGAAGACATACAATTTATATTAGATAGCACAAAAGAAGCAATGGATAACGCTTTAGCGCATCTCAAAAAACAATTTTTAAACATTAGAGCTGGTAAAGCAAGCCCTGCAATGTTAGGAAGCGTAATGGTTGATTATTATGGTACACAAACACCGCTTAGTCAAGTAGCAAATGTAAATACACCCGATGGTAGAACGATTACTGTTCAACCTTGGGAGAAAAGCATGCTACAAGAAATAGAGCGTGGTATAGCTTATGCAAATCTTGGATTTAACCCAATGAATAATGGAGAAACTATTATTATTAATGTGCCACCATTAACAGAAGAGCGCCGTAAAGACCTTGCAAAACAAGCTAAGGCTGAAGCAGAAGATGCTAAAGTAAGTATCAGGTCTGCGCGTAAAGATGCTATGAATGACATTAAAAAGAATGACGATGTATCGGAAGATTTAAAGAAAAATGCCGAAATAGATGTGCAGCAAATAACAGACAATCACGTTAAAATTGTAGACGATCTATATGATAATAAGGAAAAAGAAATCATGACCGTATAGTAACAATTTAACTTTTTTTAAAACCGTCATAAAGACGGTTTTTTTTATTTCAAAATTACAAACCTAATAATTACTAATTATTAGGTTTATTCTATTTGTTAACTGGTATTATCACTGTTTTTTCTACCTTTGCCAATTCTTTAGCTAAAGCATGTTTAAACTTTTTACAAAAGATTTTTGGGACGTTACAGCAAGATTGATTTTACGAAATAAAATTGTAATTCTTGTTGGTATTGTAATTGCTACTTTTCTTTTTGCGCAGAAATGGGAAAACATGCGTTTTACCTATACTGAAGCTAATCTATTGCCTGATGATCATGAAGTAAATATCATCTACAATGATTTTTTAGAAACCTTTGGTGAGGAAGGTAATCTTATTATACTTGGTATAAAAGACACAACTTTATTTACTGTAGAGAAGTTAAATGCGTGGAATAAACTTTCGGAAAATTTTAAAAAAAATGACGCTGTAGAAACAGTTGTTTCGATAAAAGACCTTCAAAAGCTTTTAAAAAACACTAAAAATAAGAAGTTCGATTTAGTACCTTTTATTAAAGATTCTATAACATCTATAGCTCAAATTGAAACCTTGCAAACAGAGCTTTTTAAAAAGTATCCATTTTATGATAATTTCTTGTTTAATAAAGAAACCAAAACAATAAGAACTGCTATATACATTAACAAAGCCATTGTAAATACATCGGCAAGGAAAGATTTTGTTGTTAAGGTACTACTTCCAGAGATTGAAACTTTTGAAACCAAAAATAACTTAGATGTTAGAATATCTGGAATGCCCTATATAAGAACACTAAATTCTCAAAACATTATTGATGAAATTGGTAAATTTATTATAGCTGCATTATTGGTTACATCCGTGATTTTCTTTTTCTTTTTCAGGTCATTTAGAGCCACATTAATTTCGCTAGTTGTTGTTTGCATTGGTGTTATGTGGACTCTTGGAATTATTGGTTTATTAAATTATGAAATTACAGTATTAACCGCATTAATCCCTCCTTTAATAATTGTTATTGGGATACCCAATTGTATTTTTCTAATTAATAAATATCAACATGAAGTAAAGTTACACGGTAATAAAGTAAAATCTTTACAGCGCGTTATTACAAAAATTGGTAACGCTACCTTAATGACAAATGTTACTACTGCTTCTGGTTTCGCAACTTTCATTCTAACTGAAAGTAAACTTTTAAAGGAGTTTGGTGTTGTAGCATCGTTAAGCATTTTAGCTATTTTTATTCTGTGTTTACTCATAATTCCTATCATTTATAGTTTTATGCCTTACCCGAAGGACCGTCACCTAGAACACTTAAACAAGCGTTGGATTGGTGGTTTTGTAAATTGGATGGAGCGTATGGTAAAGCAAGAGCGAATTGCCATTTATATTACCTCGATCGTTTTACTAGTAGTAAGTATTATTGGTATTTATCAAATAAAAATCTCAGGGAGTTTAATTGAAGATATGCCTCAAGAATCGGAATTTGTGAATGATATTCGGTTTTTTGAAGAAGAATTTAATGGTATCATGCCATTAGAAATTATGATAGATACCAAGCGTAAAAAAGGAGTTATGAAGCTATCTACCCTTAAACGTATGGATACACTTGAAGATTTAATTATTGAAACTCCAGAGCTATCAAAGCCTGTTTCAGTAGTTGGTTTAGTTAAATACTCCAAACAAGCGTATTATAACGGTAACACAAAGTACTATCAGCTACCTACTTCGCAAGAAAACAGCTTTATTTTATCTTACGCTAAAAACTCATCTTCAAATATCGATTTACTAAAAAACTTTGTAGATAGCACAGGGCAATATGCTCGCATCACTACTTTTATGAAGGATGTTGGTACCGATAAAATGGAACGTATTGAAGAAAATCTTCAGACCAAAATTGATAAAGTATTTCCTAAAGAACGTTATAATGTTATCATGACTGGAAAAGCATTATTATTTCAAAAAGGAACAAAATATTTAGTAAAAAACTTAGTAATATCTTTAAGCCTAGCCATACTATTAATTGCCTTGTTTATGGCATATATGTTTCGTTCTGGGCGAATGATTATCGTTTCTCTCATTCCAAACTTATTACCGCTTTTAGTAACAGCAGGTTTAATGGGTTATTTGGGTGTTCCTATAAAGCCCTCTACCATTTTAGTATTTAGTATTGCATTTGGTATTTCTGTTGATGATACCATTCATTTTTTAGCAAAATACAGGCAAGAACTGCAAGCAAACAACTGGAAAATTAAAGTGTCGGTTTATGGTGCTTTACGCGAAACAGGTGTAAGTATGTTTTATACTTCCATTGTTTTATTTTTCGGTTTCTCTGTATTTACAATTTCTAGTTTTGGAGGAACAGTTGCACTCGGTGCATTAGTCTCGGCCACATTACTATTTGCTATGTTATCCAACCTCTTGCTTTTACCTTCTTTATTACTATCTCTTGAACGAAGTATTGCTAACCAACAAGTACTTAGAAAGCCTTCAATAAATATTATTCCTGAAGAAGAAAATGATGATGATGAAGTCTAGATTAAAAACTTTAAGGTTTTGGTATTTGGCACTAATCATTTTTAATATTTACTTTAATTGCTATTGAGATTAATATTTGAAAATTTTATATTTACATTATAAAAATTTCAATATGCAATCAAAAACAGTTTCAGAATTATTATCGCAAGAAATTATCCTGCCAGAGGTGGAAATTAAAGGTTGGGTAAGAACTTTTAGAGCAAATCGTTTTATTGCTTTAAATGATGGTTCGACAATTAATAATATTCAATGTGTAGTTGATTTTGAAAACTTTGATGAATCCTTACTAAAAAGGATTACAACAGGAGCCGCTATGCATATAAAAGGAGAATTGGTTGAAAGCCAAGGTAAAGGGCAAAAAGTTGAAATAAAAGTTAGCGAATTAAATATCCTAGGAGATTCTGACCCTGAAACTTATCCCATTCAACCAAAAAAGCATTCTTTTGAATTTCTAAGAGAAAATGCACATCTGCGTACAAGAACAAATACGTTTAGCGCTGTAATGCGTTTACGTTCAGCACTCTCTTTTGCTATCCATAAATATTTTAATGAAAATGGATTTTATTACATGCATGCACCAATTATTACAGGAAGCGATGCTGAAGGTGCAGGTGAAATGTTTCAGGTTACAAATCTGGATACTAAAAACCCGCCTTTAAATGATCAAGGTAATATTGATTACTCTAAAGATTTCTTCGGAAAAGAAACCAATTTAACGGTTTCTGGACAGTTGGAAGCTGAAACCTATGCTATGTCTCTAGGTAAAGTGTATACATTTGGACCAACTTTTAGAGCCGAAAACTCTAATACTTCTCGTCATTTGGCAGAATTCTGGATGATTGAACCAGAAGTAGCTTTCATGGATTTAGCGGGAAATATGGATTTAGCTGAAGATTTTATGAAATCTGTTATTACGTTCGTTTTAGACAACAATCGTGAAGATTTAGAGTTTTTAGATAAACGCCTGCAAGATGAGGAAAAAAGAAAACCACAGGCAGAACGAAGTGAGATGACTTTAATAGAAAAATTAAACTTTGTAACAGACAACAATTTTAAACGCGTTAGTTACACTGAAGCTATTGATATTTTAAGAAACTCAAAACCTAATAAGAAAAAGAAATTCAAATATTTAATAAATGAATGGGGAACAGATTTACAAAGTGAGCATGAACGTTTCTTAGTTGAAAAACACTTTAAATGCCCTGTTATTTTGTTCGATTACCCTGCAAACATTAAAGCCTTTTACATGCGCTTAAATGAAGACGGCAAAACTGTTCGTGCCATGGATATTCTTTTTCCTGGTATAGGAGAAATAGTTGGTGGTGCACAACGTGAAGAACGATTAGATGTTTTAAAAGAAAGAATGGCAACTATAAATATTCCTGAAGAAGAACTTTGGTGGTATCTAGATTTGCGTAAGTTTGGTACCGCAGTACACTCAGGTTTTGGATTAGGATTTGAGCGTTTAGTCATGTTTGCCACAGGTATGGGTAACATTAGAGATGTTATTCCTTTCCCTAGAACCCCTCAAAATGCAGAATTTTAAAATAAAGTTTTAAAAAAGGTAAACTTGGTACAACTTTGGTATACTAATCCCTTTTTATATCTTTGATTAACAACCTGAATAAACCACATGCTTAAACAATATTTACAATTTAAATTATCTCAAAAACTATCCCCTCAGCAAATTCAATTAATGAAATTGATACAGCTGCCAACACAAGCTTTTGAGCAACGTTTAAAGCAAGAATTGGAGGAAAACCCAGCTTTAGAAGGTGGCAAAGAAGATAGTCAAGATGATTTAGATTCTGATTTTGATAACACTGACGACTTTGATGACAATGAATCTAATACCGAAGATATAAATATCGACGAGTATTTGAGTGATGATGAAGTACCTGATTACAGGACACAAGTGAATAATTACAGTACTGACGATGAAGAAAAAACCATGCCTTATGCAGCTGGAACATCATTCACACAGCATTTGGTCAATCAATTAAATACTTATAGGCTATCTGATGAGGAACGAGATATTGCGGAATTTTTAGTAGGGAGTGTAGGCGAAAGCGGTTATATAAGACGTGAATTAAGTGATATTGTAGACGATTTAGCGTTTACGCAAAGTGTTTATACTAACGAAGAACAAGTTGGAAAAGTTTTAAAAATTGTACATCAATTAGATCCTGCGGGAGTGGGTGCTAGAAATCTACAGGAGTGTTTAAGCATTCAATTGCACAGAAAAGAAAAAACAGTAGATACTGAATTAGCGATTAATATTATTGACAATGCTTTTGATCAATTTACTAAAAAGCATTATAAAAAATTACTACATAAGTTTAATATTTCTGAAAATCAACTCAAAAATGCTATAACTGAAATTGAACATTTAAACCCTAAACCTGGTGGTTCTTATGCTGGAAATAACAGAATTGTTGAGCATGTAGTTCCAGATTTTGCTATTAAAATTATTGATGGTGAATTAGAATTGACACTAAATGGAAGAAACGCACCAGAACTTCATGTATCAAGAGAATACAACAATATGCTTAAGGGGTATAAAGATGCTAAAGACAAATCAAAGTCTCAAAAAGATGCTGTTATTTTTATTAAACAAAAACTAGATGCAGCAAAATGGTTTATTGAAGCTATAAAACAACGTCAGCAAACTTTATTTGTAACTATGAGTGCCATTATGCATTACCAAAAAGATTATTTTCTAACTGGTGATGAGCGCAACTTAAAACCAATGATTCTTAAAGATATTGCCGATGAAATAAAAATGGATGTTTCAACAGTATCTAGAGTTGCAAATAGTAAATATGTGGATACACCATACGGAACTAAGCTAATTAAAGAATTCTTTTCCGAATCTATGAAAAATGACCAAGGAGAAGATGTATCAACAAGAGAAATTAAGAAAATACTTGAAACCGTAATTGAAGAAGAAAACAAGAAAAAGCCTTTAACTGACGAAAATTTAGCATCAATTTTAAAAGAAAAAGGATATCCTATTGCTCGTCGAACAGTTGCAAAATATAGAGAACAACTAGATATACCTGTAGCCCGATTACGTAAAAAAATATAATGGATAAACTATTAAAGAGTATCTCATATATTTTTCATCCATTAATAATGCCTCTTCTTGGTGTTATTTTTTACTTTTCAAAATCTCCACGTTATGTCCCAATTGAAATTATTCATGCGAAAATAGTATCACTTTTAATATTAACCATAATACTTCCTGTTTTACTCTATTTATTATTAAAAACAATTGGACTAGTTAAGACCATTAATTTAGAAACCAGTAAAGAACGCATTTACCCCTTACTGCTTAATGGAATTGTTTTATTAATAGTATTGCAACGCATATTAACACCCTCACAGTCTATTGAACTTTATTTTTTCTTTTTAGGTATTCTTGTATCGAACTTTACTTGTTTATTTCTTGCAATAATGAAATTTAAAGCCAGTATCCACATGATAGCTATATCTGGAATCTTTATGTTTTTCATTGCGCTTAGTATCCATTTTAGTATTAATATAAATGGAACATTAGCATTAGTGTCTGTAATAATGGGAGCTATTGCGACCTCAAGAATTCACCTAAAGGCACATTCGTATATAGAATTAATAATAGGGGTGTTTATTGGCGTTATTCCACAATTAATATTGGTAACTTATTGGTTATAAAATATAGAACATTAGCCCTACTTTAACCTCGTTAATTTCTAAATTACCTCCATTTAGCTGGGTATCTTTAGAGAAAACTGGATTTAGTGCATAATACATATATATATTCCAAGTATTATACCCAGCACTTAATGTTAAACCATATTGAAACTTATTAAAATCTTTATTATCAGTGTAACTTAAATTCCCTAAATCTCCCTGGTATTGTGTTGTATTAGAAAACACACACCCAAACTTAAAACCCGTATAAATACGCCAAAAATTATAGTTGGTTGGGGTTGAAGTACGCCATCTAAACTCTATAGGAACCTCCAATAAATGATTAGAATATTTATTTTTTGAAAATGAATTGCTATCATCTAATACAGTATACTCAAAATCACCTACATTATTTTTATTAATAAGTATATTTTGAATAAAAGAATTAGCTGAATATCCTAGCCCAATACCAATGGCAACATTTCTTTTTTTATTTAAAGGAATATCTTTAATAATTCCTAAATGAAAACCTAGCGAGAATCCATTCTGACTAACATCTTTAGGCTTATTAACTAATAAATTATATGTAACACCAGCATAAAACTGATCTTCTTTATAAAGTGAATCTACATCTTTAACTACAGTTTCTTGAGCAAAACCAAATAAAATACCAGATAAAGAAAACAATATAAAAAATAGAAATTTCATCTAAAACTAATATTAGTAGGAGTTTATTATTATAACCTGACAATACTAATTAAAATTGTAAAGGTTTTTAAAAAATTAAAAGGCGTTTTGAAAAATCAAAACGCCCTTATATAAAATTAAGTATAATAAAATTAATCTCTTCCAAACACACTACCCTTTTTAGTAGTATAATTAATTTTAAGAGCATTAACTTTACGGAGTTCTTGCTTAATATCACCTATTAAGCCCATATTAGCATCACTGTCTACCTTTAAAGCAGTTGTTAAAAATGGAATTAATTCTTCACGCTTTGAAGCGCGCTCTGCAGCAATAAAAGAAGCAATTTCATTAACGTCGGCAAAATTATCATTTAATTGAATTTTTGCTTCTGTTCCATATTGCTTATAATTTGAACTTGGTTTACCTGCATATATATACATTACCAAATCTTTTTTATCAAGTTTTTCAACTTGATCTGCGAATGGTAAATTATTATCAATCTTTAAGGTATTTTGCCTCATTACTGTGGCTACCATAAAAAAGAATAATAACATAAATACAATATCTGGTAACGATGCCGTATTAACTGCAGGCATATCACCACTTTTTTTCTTATTAAATTTAGACATATTTATAAATGTTAAATTTTAATCTATTGAACTTCTGAAAGCTTTTGAGGATAGTCAAGTTTTATTTTATCTATCTTCTCCTTTAACTTCTCTTTATTACCTGGCCAATTTACATCTTTGTAGTTGGCTTGCATTTCAGTAAATGACTTCCCATATAAACTTTGAGCTCTGGCATCTCTTAACTCATTATATGCTGCTACTAATTCATTCTGTACGGCTATATATTGTTTATAAGATGTTTCGCGTTCATTCTTTAAAGAAATAATAGCTTTATCTGGATTATCAGATGATGAAGGATCTTTCTTCCCTCTACAATAATCACAAGACTTATCGCCACCATTGTCCAAAAACTCTTTGGCTGCTGCTCTTAAATCTTTAGGTTCCATGATATTATCTTCAACAAGTAATTGATCTTTACCATTTAATAACACAGTAAAAATATTTTTTTGTTTAATTATAACATCCTCATCAGATTCTTCCATTGGAGGTAGTTTTCGGTTAATTCCCGAATCCGTCTCAATGGTTGTTGTTACTAAGAAAAATATTAATAATAAAAAAGCAATGTCGGCCATTGAGCCTGCATTAACTTCTGGTGCTGCTCTTTTTGCCATAACTTATTTATTTAAGATTTTTTTTAATCCACCTAATAGCATAGATCCAATTGCTAGAATAGCTAATGCATAAAAAGCATACAATCCAGCTCCTACCATCTTTGATGTTCCTTCATTTACATCTAAACCTTTATCTGTAAAAGGTGTTAAATCTAAATCTGCCCCAGATGACATAGCGTAAGATATCAATACTATTCCTGCAAATGCACCAACAGTTAATAATGTCTTCTTAATATCTCCGGCAAACAATCCTTTTAGTACAAATATTAGTACCAATGCTATTACTATTCCTAGTACTGCATAGGCAACATATAGTAAGTTTCCACTCATACTTAAAGCTGAGTCATCATCACCTGCTATAATTACCATCACAATAATTGCTCCAATTATAGCGAGCGCAAATGCAACTATTTTTAAAATTTTATGTAAACCCATTTTTTTAGTTTTTAAATTATATTACTTTTTGTGTCTAATTAATAGGTCCATTAACGTAATAGAAGCATCTTCCATGTTGTTAACAATACTATCAATCTTAGCAATAATATAATTGTAAAAAATTTGAAGTATAATGGCTACTACTAAACCAAATACCGTTGTTAAAAGTGCTACTTTAATACCACCTGCAACAAGTGACGGTTGCATATCTCCAGCAGCTTCAATTTTATCAAAAGCTTGAATCATACCTATTACCGTACCCATGAAACCAAGCATTGGCGCCAGTGCTATAAATAACGAAATCCATGATACGTTTTTCTCTAATTGTCCCATTTGAACTCCCCCATAAGCTACAACAGCTTTTTCCGCAGCTTCTAAGCCTTCATCAGTTCTATCTAAACCTTGATAGTAAATCGATGCAATTGGTCCTTTTGTATTTCTACAAACTTCTTTCGCTGCTTCAACACCACCTGAAGCCAAAGCATCTTCAACAGATTGAGATAATTTTTTTGTGTTGGTAGTAGAAAGGTTTAAAAAGATAATTCTTTCTATAGCAATTGCTAATCCTAGAATTAAACATAATAATACAATACCCATAAATCCGGCACCTCCTTCAATAAAACGTTTCTTTAATTCTTGATGAAACCCAAGTTCTTCGGCAGGAGCCTCTTCTTGTGTCATTGTTGTAACTGTTGTTACAGCTGTACTAGTGTTTGCAATTGTAGTTGCATTAGCAGTTCCGAATGCCACCATTAAGGTTAAGGCAAGGATAGAAAATAATCTTTTCATGTTCACGATCTTAATTTTATTAGTTAAAGTGTTAAAGATATAAAAAAAAAGCAATTAAAAGTAAAAAAATATCAGCAGAGAGGAAGGGATTCGAACCCTCGATACCCTTTTGAGATATACACGCTTTCCAAGCGTGCGCCTTAAGCCACTCGGCCACCTCTCTAAATTTCATTATACTTAATTACAGGGGGTCAAATAACAAAAAAAACTTTGAAGACTAAAATTTTTTAGACTATTTTTAACTCAATTCTCCTCTTAAAGACATTTCATATTTGATTTTGAATGTGTTATGAGATATATTTTGACCTAACAAATACATTAATTTTGCCACAGCGGACTCTGTAGTCATATCTTTTCCTGAAATTACTCCTATTTTTTTCAACTCACTACTCGTTTCATAATGCCCCATCATAACACTTCCTCCTGTACATTGTGTAATATTGATAATGTATATTCCTTTTAAAATAGCTTGCCTTAATAAATCAATAAACCATTTTTCTGTAGTACAATTTCCAGTACCAAATGTTTCAATAATTATGGCTTTTAAATTTAAAATATTAACAACACTTTCTAAAACTTCTTTTTTAATCCCTGGAAATAGTTTAATAATAGCTATGTTTTCATCTAGGTTCTTATTGACTTTAAAAAATTTTCTCAGGTTTGGTTTAAATAAATATTCATCATTAATTTTTAGATGTACTCCAGATTCAGCCAAATCAGGATAATTTGAAGACACAAAAGCTTGAAAATGTTCTGCATTAAGTTTGGTTGTCCTATTTCCTCGATAAAGCTTATATTCAAAATACAAACACACTTCTTTAATTACAGGTTTACCTTTCTTTTGCATTGAAGCAACTTGAATAGATGTTATTAAATTTTCTTTAGCGTCTGTTCGTAAATCTCCTATAGGAAGTTGAGACCCAGTAAAAATCACTGGCTTTGCCAAGTTTTCTAACATAAAACTTAACATTGAAGCCGAATAACTCATAGTATCACTTCCATGAAGCACAACAAAACCATCAAACTTACTATAATTAGACTCTATAATTTCTGCTATTTGCAACCAATACTTCGGTTTCATATTGCTTGAATCGATAGGGGTTTTTAAAGAAACTGTATCTATCTTACAATCTAATAATTGCAATTCAGGAATTCTATCTAATAGATTTTTAAAATTAAAGGTTTTCAAAGACCCTGTTTTAAAATCTTTTACCATACCTATAGTACCGCCAGTATATAGGAGAAGTATTTTTACTTTAGATTTAGTCATCTGAATTAAATTTTAAAAATAGTTTTAGAGTTATTTGTTGTTATTTCAGCAATGTTTTCTTGAGAGACATTATATATGCCTGATAATTTTTCTAAAACCTTTATTATATACGCGCTTTCATTACGTTTTCCTCTATATGGTACTGGAGATAAATATGGAGCATCTGTTTCTAAAACCACATGTTTTAGGTCGATTTGATTTAAAAATTGATCAATTTTTCCATTTTTAAAAGTTGCAACTCCACCTATCCCTAATTTCATATTATATGAAATAGCTTGTTCAGCTTGTTCTAGTGTGCCTGTGAAGCAATGAAAAATACCAAACAAATTATCACTCTTTTCACTTTCTAAAACTTCAAAAATTTCATTAAAAGCCTCTCTACAATGAATTACAATCGGTAAATTATATTTTTTTGCTAATTGTATTTGATATTTAAAGGCTTCTTTCTGAATATTTAAGGTTGACTTATCCCAATACAAATCAATTCCAATTTCACCTACAGCATAAAATTTTCGCTTAGCTAGCATCTCCTCGACATGATTTAATTCTTCCCTAAAATTTTCTTTTACATGTGTTGGGTGCAATCCCATCATTAAAAAAACATGTTTAGGAAAATCCTTTTCAAGCTGAAACATTACTTCTGTATATGTTGAATCTATAGCTGGGATAAAAAATCGAGAAACACCTTGTTTAAGAGCCCGATTAATTACCTCGTCTCTATCTTCATCAAAAGCTTCACTATATAAATGTGTATGTGTATCTGTTATTATCAAAATCAATGTTTTATAGTATCCTAGTTCTGTAAAAATAATTGTTTTTATAGGATTATATTTGTTTTAAATTAATTAGATAAAGATGCTTAAAGAATTTCTTGAGAAAAAAGGGTATACCAAAATAAAATTGCACCTCACTAAAACAAATCATTTTGAAATAAAAGCTACTATAAATGGTAAGAAAGGGCTTTTTATTTTAGATACTGGTGCATCAAATTCTTGCGTTGGGTTTGAAGGTATTGAAACCTTTAAGCTAAAAGCTGAGGACTCTAAAATTAAAGCCGCTGGGGCTGGAGCTACGGACATGGATACACAAACATCCAAAAAAAATAAACTTAAAATTGGAAAATGGAGTAGTAACAAAGTTGTTTTAGTTTTGTTTGATCTTACACATGTAAATACGGCACTCATCAACCATAATTCTAAACCTGTTGATGGTATTATTGGTGCAGATATTTTAAAAAAAGCGAAAGCCGTAATAGATTATGAAAAGAAATATCTATATTTAAAGTTATAAATTTTTAGCAAATAAATTCTCTCTCTTAAACAAAATGAATACATCTATTGTTATAGCTGACGATCACCCGTTAATGTTACGCGGTTTAACCGATTTTCTGACCTCAAAAAGTTATAATATTATTGGGAGTGCTACAGACGGAAATGCTGCTTACAATCTTATTGTTAAACTAAAGCCAGACTTAGCTATTCTTGATATTAGAATGCCTTACAAAACAGGATTAGAAATTGCCGAAGCTTGTAAAAAGAATAATCTTAATACTAAAGTGATTCTTATAACTTTTGATAAAGAAGAAGACGTTTATGACCAAGCCTTAGAATTTGGTGTTTTTGGTTATATATTAAAAGAGTTTGCTGTTGAAGAAATTGAGACTTGTATTAGTCAAGTTGTTAGTGGTAAGCCTTATTTTAGTGAAGAAATTGCGTCTTACTTAAAAGCTAGTACTTTAGATAAAAAACCTGAGTCCCTGGAATCTCTTACAAAGTCTGAATTAAAAATTGTAAAACTTATTTCTGAGAATAAAACAAGCCAAGATATTGCTAATGAACTATCCATTTCTATTAGAACGGTAGACAAACATCGTAGCAATATTGTACAGAAATTAGAATTAGACAACAAACCAACTTCTCTATCTATTTGGTCTACTTTAAATAAAGATTTTTTAAGCTAAATGTAAAATACGTAGAAGTGCGTATTTTTTATATAAATAATATAACTTATCTTTACAGTGCTATTAATTAGTTCTTAGGGAGAATTAAAGAAAGCTCTAAATTGTAATGATTTAGAGCTTTCACTTTTTATAACACCAAATGAATATAAAAAATACGTAGAAGTGCTTATTTTTTTTATCACTAATCCACACTACATTTACAGTGCTATTAATTAATTCTTTTGAGAGAGAATTTTTTAGATACTCTGCACTGTAATAGTGCAGAGTTTTTAAATCAAAAAAAATCAAACAAATGCTTAAGACTCAAATGGAAAAAGAGAATAATATTCTTAATAAATATTTTGTAATAGGATTAACTGTTTTAGTTGTAATAGTTATTACCGTAAATATTGTTATGTGTTTTAGTTAGTTTAGTTAGTCTAGTCCCATTTACCAAAACTAAAAAAGGGTGCTACATAATTTATGTAACACCCTTTTTTATAATACCTAATTAAAATTACAGTTCTAAAGCCTTTTTAACATCATTATTCATCAATAATTCTATCGGATTTTCCAATGCTTCTTTAACAGCAACTAAAAAGCCAACACTTTCTTTCCCATCAATAATTCTGTGATCATAAGATAAAGCAACATACATTATTGGGCGAATCACAACCTGTCCATCAACAGCAATAGGACGCTCAACAATATTATGCATTCCTAAAATACCACTTTGAGGCGGGTTAATTATTGGCGTAGATAACATACTGCCAAAAACACCGCCGTTAGTAATTGTAAACGTACCACCAGTCATTTCATCAACAGTAATTTGACCATCTCTTGCACGGAGGGCTAATCGTTTTACTTCTGATTCAACGCCTCTAAAGCTTAAATTTTCAGCATTTCTAATTACAGGTACCATTAATCCTTTTGGACCAGAAACGGCAATACTAATATCACAAAAATCATAAGATAACATTTCTTTACCATCCATCATTGAATTCACTGCTGGATACATTTCTAATGCTCTAACCACAGCTAATGTAAAAAAGCTCATAAACCCTAAACTTACTCCATGCTTAGTTTTAAAAATTTCTTTATATTCTGAACGCAATGCAAAAATAGGAGACATATCAACCTCGTTAAAAGTAGTTAACATGGCCGTTGTATTTTTCACCTCAACTAAACGTTCTGCTACTTTTCTGCGTAACATAGACATTTTACTTCTAGAAGTACCTCTACTACCTCCCGCCGGCGTTCCCATTGAAGGCACAGCATTTACAGCATCATCTTTAGTTACTCGACCAGCTTTTCCTGTTCCTTTAACCGTTGTAGCATCTATTCCTTTTTCGGCTAGTACTTTTTTAGCAGCAGGACTTGCAGAACCTGTTGCATAAGTTTTAGTTTCAGTTACTTTCGGTGTCTCAACTTTTGGAATTTCAACTTTAGTTTCGGCTTTTGGCACATCACCTCCTGCTGGCTTCTCTACACTTGTATCAATTAAACAAACAACTGCTCCAACGTCAACAGCATCCCCTTCTTCCGCTTTAAGCGTAATAGTTCCGCTAGCTTCAGCTGGTAATTCTAATGTTGCCTTGTCACTATCTACTTCAGCTATAGCTTGGTCCTTTTCAACATAATCACCATCTTCAATTAACCACGTTGCTATTTCTACTTCTGTAATAGATTCGCCTGGAGAAGGCACTTTCATTTCTAAAATCATTCTTTATAATTTTAATTGTATATGAATTTTATTCTTTTCTTTTAATTTCCAAAAACTTGATTAATCACACCACGTTGTCTTCTTTTATCTCTAGTACTTGATCCTGGTGCTGGCACAGAACTATATGGACGTGAAGCTACTTCAAGTTTTACTAAATCCATGCGCTGAGCCATATGACTCCAAGCTCCCATGTTTTTTGGTTCTTCTTGCGCCCAAACATAATTCTCAACATTTTGATATTTATCAATAACATTTTGAATTTTTTCTAAATGAAGCGGGAATAATTGCTCTATTCTTACTAATGCAACATCATTACGCCCAAGATCTTCTCTTTCAGCTAATAAGTCATAATAAAATTTACCTGTACAGAACACTAACTTTTTAACGTTTGTAGGCTTTATAGTATCATCAATGATTTCTTCAAATTGACCTGACGCCAATTCTTTTAAACTAGATACTGCTTTAGGATGACGCAATAAACTTTTTGGAGTAAAAACTATTAAAGGTTTTCTATAATTGCGTTTCATTTGACGACGCAATAAATGAAACATATTTGCAGGTGTTGTACAATCTGCAACAATCATATTATCCTCACCACATAATTGCAAATAGCGTTCCATTCTTGCTGATGAATGTTCTGAACCTTGACCTTCATACCCATGAGGCAACAGGACTACAATTCCATTTTGGGCTTTCCATTTATCTTCGGCAGCCGATAAATATTGGTCGAATATAATTTGAGCACCATTACTAAAATCTCCAAATTGTGCTTCCCAAATAGTTAAGGTATTTGGGTTAGCCATAGCATACCCATAATCAAAACCAAGCACACCATATTCTGATAAGAATGAATTATAAATATCCATTTTACCTTTATTTTCTGGATTGGTATTTAATAAATTAATACGCTCTTCTGAAATTTCATCACGTAAAATAGCATGACGATGACTAAATGTACCGCGCTCTACGTCTTGCCCAGAAATACGCACATTAAAACCTTCTTCTAGTAAACTACCATATGCTAAAGTTTCAGCCATTCCCCAATCTAAAGTATCGGTTTCAAAAACCATTTTTTCTCGCCCAGCAAGAATTCTCACTGCTTTTCGCAAAAACTTTACACCTTCAGGAACTGTTGAAACTATCTTAGAAATACTTTCTAATTTATCTTTAGAATAAGAGGTGTCTTCAGATTTAAGCATCGAATCTATACCTTGACGTTCAAAATCAGTCCAACGCTCTTGCATAAACTCACGCACTTTAGATGACTTCGCTTTCTTAGATTTTGTGTATTCGCTTTCTAACGTGCCTTTAAAATTCGAAATAATTTTATCTACATGCGCTTGGTCAATAGTGTTTTCTGCTATTAGTTTATCGGCATAAATTTTAAACGGATTAGGGTGTTTTGCTATTTCTTTATATAATTTAGGTTGCGTAAATCGGGGTTCATCTCCTTCGTTATGACCATATTTTCTATAACCTAATAAATCTATATAAACATCTTTTTTATATCTCATTCTATACTCTAATGCCATTTCAACTGCATGAACAACAGCTTCTGCATCATCAGCATTTACGTGTAAAACTGGCGACAAAGTAACCTTTGCCACATCGGTACAATATGTACTAGATCTCGCATCTAGATAATTAGTTGTAAAACCTATTTGGTTATTTACAACAATATGCACAGTACCTCCTGTTTTGTATCCTGCTAATTGACTCATTTGCGCTACCTCATATGCAATACCTTGACCAGCAATAGCAGCATCGCCATGTACAACGATAGGTAATATTTTAGAATCATCACCTCCATACTCGCTATCAATTTTTGCTCGTGTAATACCTTCTGTAACTGGTGCTACCGTTTCTAAATGTGATGGATTTGGAACCAAATTCATCTTAATATTTTTTCCGTTTTGGTAAGTTTTATCAAGTGTTAGCCCTAAGTGATATTTAACATCACCATCAATATTTTCATCTTCAAAATCTTTTCCATCAAATTCGCTAAATAGCTCATTAACAGGTTTTCTAAAGATATTTACCAGTGTACTTAAGCGTCCACGGTGTGCCATTCCTAAAACGCATTCCTTTACACCATATTTTTCAACGGCATAAAAAAGCACATTACTAATTGCTGGAATTAAAGATTCTCCTCCTTCTAACGAAAAGCGTTTTTGCCCAACATACTTAGTTTGCAAAAAGTTTTCAAAAGTAACTGCTTGATTTAATTTTGAAAGAATATATTTTTTAGTATCAGTCGAAAAATTTGGCTGATTATCATTTTTATTTAATTGATCTTGCCACCATGCAATTACCTCAGGATTACGCAAATACATGTATTCTATACCAATAGAATTACAATATATGTTTTCTAAATGGTTAATAATTTCACGAAGTGTTTTTGCTCCAATACCTAAAATTTCTCCAGCATTAAAAACAGTACCTAAATCGTTTTCATGCAGTCCAAAATTTCCAATTTCTAAATCTGGCGTATAAGTACGACGGTCGCGAACTGGATTTGTTTTAGTAAACAAATGCCCACGCATTCTATAACCATCAATAAGTTTAACAACTTGAAATTCCTTTTGAACATGTTCAGGTATTTGAGTGGAAACACCTTCTATAATTTCGCCCTCTAAACCGTAATTATCATTACCAAAATCATAGCCTTGAAAAAAGGCTCTCCAACTTGGTTCGACTGAATCAGGGCTTTGTTGATATTGCTCGTATAAATCAGCGAAATATACTGTATGTGCTGCATTTAAAAATGAAAATTTATCCATTACTTTTTTTATACTATATCGATTTAGTATTTTTTTTGCCAAAAATACAACTTTTACGAAAAATAGATGTTTCTTTAACTATATTTATACCAACGTAATATGCGTTTAGCGAAAATGCTTAAATTCTTGTTATTTTTTTAACTATTTCTCATTCTCATGAATTTAATTCTTTCTATTATTAAAAAAGTTGCTCTTATTATAATTTTTATCACTTTTTGCTGCCAAAACAGCAACGCACAAGAGGTTAAAAATGATTTTTGGAATCATGTTCGCTTTGGCGGAGGGTTAGGTTTAAACTTTGGCGACGGTTTTTTTAGTGCAACTATGGCACCAAGTGGTATATATGAATTTGATAAAAATTTCTCACTTGGAATAGGTGCAAATTTTACTTTTAATAGTCTTAAAAACACCTATAAATCCACAATTTTAGGTGGAAGTATAATTGGACTTTTTGACCCCATTCAAGACATCCAAATTTCAGCAGAATTTGAACAACTTAATGTTAATAGACGCTACAATGTTAATTTAAATACTATAGATGAAAACTATTGGGTTCCTGCCTTATACCTTGGTGCAGGATACAGAAATGGAAACGTTACTTTTGGAGTTAGATATGATGTTTTATATGATACTAAAAAAAGCATTTATGCCGAGCCTTGGGCGCCTTTTGTTAGGTTCTATTTCTAGTTTATAAAGGCAAATAAGAATACCCCTGTTTAACATCTAATGCTAACTCCTCTAATGTTTTATCTTTTAAATTTTCTATTATTTTATTTCTTGAAGGGCTTAAAATAGCATGTAACGGGCAAGGCTTATCTTCATCACACTTTTCTAAACTTAACATACAACTAGTAAGTCTCTTTTCTCCATCAATAATGTTTAAAATTTTTATAACAGATTGATTTTTATTTTCTGTAGTTAAATAAAACCCTCCTTTAGGTCCTCGGGTTGATGAAATTATACTTTCCTTAACCAATTGCTGAAATAGTTTTGCAATGTATGCTTGAGGAACGTTTATAGGTTTTGCAATATCCTTAACCATAATTTTATGGTCTTCATTGGAGTGTAAAGCCAAATATAAGACTGCTTTAACCGCATATTTTGATGAATTTGAAAGCATCATCAAATTTACACATTTTCAACAAAAATAAAAAAGATAATTTCGTCTTAAATATGATTTTTATCATAAAATATTGTCTATTAACACAATAGCTTTGTTTTCTTAAAAACCATTTATAATGAAAACAACACTAAAACTATCAACTATTCTATTTGCCATTATACTTATGAGCTGTGGCGGGAAAGCAGAAAATAAAAAAGAAGGATTCTCTTACGATAAAAAAACACCAACAGAAACCCAAGTAAGTAATGCTGCTGAAAAAATTCCAGCCTCAAAAAAAGTAGATTTAAACAACAAGGGCATCGGTCCTATTACTAGTTTAGAATTGCCTTCTGAAATTAACCAAGCTATGGTAACTCATGGTGCAGACGTTTATAAAAAAATGTGTACAGCGTGCCATAGAACAGATAAAAAATTCATTGGACCAGCACCAGCAAACATATTAAAGCGAAGAACACCAGAATGGGTAATGAACATGATTCTAAACCCAGAACAAATGACAAAAGAGGACCCATTAGCTAAAGAATTATTGATGGAATTCAATGGAGCTCCTATGGCAAACCAGGGACTTTCAGAAGAGGATGCTAGAGCAGTATTAGAATATTTTAGAACCTTAAAATAATAAATCATGAAACTAATCAAAAACCTATTTCTTGTTTTTGCAATTGCAGTTTTTTTCTGCTCATGTAAAGATGCAAACAAAGACGTTACAACCACAAGTTCAGAAGTAAATACTGAAGCACTTTCTAAAGAGTCTGGTCAAGCTTTTATTAAAGATGATCTTGGCAAACCCACTGTTTTAAGTATTGCCATAGGCTCTAAAGATCACACTACACTAGTAGCCGCTGTTCAAGCAGCATCTTTAGAAAATGCCTTAGTAAATGCTGGACCATTAATGGTTTTCGCACCAACAAACGAAGCCTTTGTAGCATTGCCTGAAGGTACCGTTGAAAATTTATTGAAACCAGAAAACAAAAATGCTTTAGCAAATATTTTAAAATACCACGTTACTCCTGGAAACTATTCTAAAGATTTTTTAAAGAAGTTTAAAAAATTAGGGCAAGCTAACAATGACTATGTAAAAATAGAAGTTGTGGATGGCGAACCTATAATTGGTGGCGCAAAAATACTAGCAAGTATTAAAGCAGGAAATGGAATAGTTCATGTCATAGACAAAGTTCTATTACCACCTTCAGAATAATATATACATTAACTAAAACTATACAACAATGAAAAAAATACTAACATCAATTATTGCCATTGTAACGGTTCTTACAGCATTTACAAGTTGTACTAACTCAGGTAAGACTAACGGTAAATCTGGAGCCTTATCTAGCAATGTGGCAGAAAAAGTATATGTTGCACCAGGCGAACACGATGAATTCTACGCCTTTATCTCTGGTGGTTATAGTGGCAACTTAACGGTTTATGGTTTACCATCTGGAAGAATGTTTAAAGAAATTCCTGTATTTTCACAATTCCCAACCTCTGGATATGGCTATTCAGAAGAAACAAAACCAATGCTTAACACATCTCATGGTTTTATTCCTTGGGGAGATTCTCACCATCCAGACATTTCACAAACTGCGGGAGAAATTGATGGCCGTTTCATCTTCATCAATGAAAACAACACACCTAGAATTGCGAAAATTGATTTAAAAACATTTGAAACTACTGAAATTATCGAAGTACCAAACAGTGCAGGTAACCACAGTTCTTCATTTGTAACTGAAAATACAGAGTATGTTGTTGCAGGTACGCGTTTTTCTGTACCAATTCCACAACGTGATATGCCAATAAAAGAATACAAAGGAAACTTTCAAGGCGCACTATCATTTATTAGTGTAGCACCAGAAACGGGTAATATGGATATAAAATTCCAAGTTCTAATGCCTGGTTTCAACTACGATTTATCACATCCTGGACGTGGAAAATCTCATGGATGGTTTTTCTTTACCACTTATAATACAGAGGAAGCAAGCACTTTATTAGAGGTTAATGCATCTCAAAACGATAAAGATTTTATTGCTGCGGTAAACTGGAAAAAAATTGAAGAATACGTAAATAATGGTGGTGGAACTATGATGCCAGCTGATTATGCACATAACGTATATGATGAGCACACACACACAGCAACATCTACTATGAAAAAAGAAGTACGTGTTGTTAATCCAGCAGAAGTTCCTGGAGCTGTATTTTTCTTACCAACACCAAAATCGCCTCATGGCTGTGATGTTGATCCTTCTGGAGAATACATTGTTGGTAATGGTAAACTTTCAGCAAATTTAACGGTGCATTCATTTACAAAAATGTTAGCTGCAATTGAAGGCGAAAAGTTTGATGGTGAAGCGTATGGTATTCCTATTTTAAAATTTGAAGATGTTTTAGCTGGTTCAGTAGAGCAACCAGGTTTAGGACCTTTACATACAGAATTTGATGGTCAAGGAAATGCATATACAACCTTCTTTATTTCTTCGGAAGTCGTAAAATGGAAATTAGGCACTTGGGAAGTTATTGACAGAAAACCTACTTATTATTCTGTTGGTCACTTAACAATCCCTGGAGGAAACTCTAGAAAACCACAAGGTAAATATATGTTTGCAATGAATAAAATCACTAAAGATAGATACTTACCAACTGGCCCAGAAATGGAACACTCTGCACAATTATATGATATTTCGGGAGAGAAAATGGAATTACTATTAGATTTCCCAACACACGGAGAGCCTCATTATGCAGCCGCTATGCGAGCAGATCTAATTAAAAAACGTTCTCAGAAAATCTATAATTTAGAAGATAATAAGCACCCTTATGCTGCTAAATCTGATTCTGAAACTAAAGTAGTGAGAAAGGGTAATGAAGTTCATATTTATATGACAACCATTAGAAGTCACTTCTCACCAGATAATATTGAAGGTATTAAGTTAGGAGACAAAGTTTATTTCCACGTTACTAATTTAGAACAAGATTTTGATGTACCACATGGATTTGCTGTACTTGGACAAAACACATCTGAATTATTAATTATGCCAGGACAAACCAAAACATCAGTTTGGGAACCTACAAAAGTTGGTGTCTGGCCATTTTATTGTACAGATTTCTGTTCTGCATTACACCAAGAAATGCAAGGTTATATAAGAGTATCTCCTGCAAATGCAGCCACACCATTAAAATGGTCAATGGGAGAAGATATAGAATGAAAAATCTATAAAACTTAGAGAGATGTTGTTTTAGTGTTTATTTCTCTAACTAAGGCGAGAGTTGATTTTTCGCTCTCGCCTTTATTTTTTTAAACACTAAACTTACAAAGATTCAAACTTAATATTATGAAAAAGCAAAATATCATTATGATTGTAGCGGCATTGCTACCTTTAGGATTATTTCTTTTTCCGCTTTGGAGAATTACTCTAGAAGCCCCTCAATACCCAACACCATTAGCAATGAATATTCATATAAATGATTTTTCTGACGTGCATCCACACGACATTAAAAACATTAACTTAATGAATCATTATGTGGGTATGCAATATATACCAGATGCTATACCTGAGTTTAAAGTTTTTCCAGTAGCAATAATTATAACAACCGTATTAGGCTTACTAATTGCATGGAAAGGCAACTATAAATGGTTTTTAGGGTGGTTTATACTTATGTTAGTTTTGAGTACCGCTGGAATGTACGATTTCTATTTATGGGAACATGACTACGGACATAATTTAGACCCGAAAGCCATTATGAAATTCACAAACAAAGATGGTACTGTTATGGGTTTTCAGCCTCCTCTTTTTGGATCTAAAGATATTTTAAACTTTAAGGCACATTCATATCCGCAATTTGGTGCGCTATTTTTAGCATTAGGAATTGCTGCCGGATTTTTAGCCTATATTGTAGGTAAGAAAAAGAAAAAAATATTTTCCCCATAATAAAATCCTTTCTCAGGGAAGGATTTAGAAATCGAAAAAATACTAAAACACTAAAAAAATGCAAACACTAAAACACTATTTAACGCTTGCACTACTCTTGTTATTTTTCAACTGTAATGTATCTCCAAAACCTATAGATTATAGAAATGATGGTTGTTATTTTTGTAGCATGACAATTGTTGATAAAGTTCATGCCGCAGAAATTGTAACCAAAAAAGGAAAAGTTTATAAATTTGATGCTACTGAATGTATGATAAACTTCATGAAGGAGTTTGTTGATACTTCAGAAATAGAACTTTATTTATCAAATAACTATACAGAACCTGAAGTACTTATTGATGCCACAAAAGCAACATTTTTAATTAGTAAAAATATCCCTAGCCCAATGGGAGCTTTCCTTTCTGCTTTCAAAAATAAAACAGATGCTGAACAGTTTCAAACTGAAAAAGGAGGTGATTTGTACACTTGGAAAACCTTACTAGTAAAATTTAAAGACTAGTAATCATATGAAACATCTATTCAGTTTTATAGCTGCCATTTTAATGGCTAGCTCAACTATTGCCCAAACTATAGAAGTTTGCAAAAGCTGCCCTATTTCATCTTTAAAAGATGCAATAACACAAGCTAAAGATTTTGATACTATTATAGTAAAAAAAGGCACTTACAAAGAGTATAATATTATTATAAACAAACCTTTAACCATTATTGGTAAAAAGTATCCAGTAATTGATGGAGAACTAAAAGGCGAAATCATCACAATAATATCAGACAATGTTACGGTTGATGGTTTATTCATCATTAATGTTGGCACAAGTTATACAGAAGATTACGCAGCTATTAGAGTTCAAAAAAGCAAAAATTTCTTCATTCAGAATTTAGTTTTAGAAAAATTATTTTTCGGAATTTATATAGAAAAATCAAGAGACGGAAAAGTATTTCACAATAAAATTATTGGTGATGCTGTGGAAGAATATAATTCAGGCAATGGTATACAATTGTGGTACAGTAAAAATATACAAATAGAACATAATTTTGTTCAGCACGTTCGCGATGGTATTTATTTAGAATTTTCTGACGATTGTCTAATTAAAAACAACGTAAGTACACTAAATGTGCGTTACGGATTGCATTTTATGTTCTCTAATGATGACACTTACCAAAACAACACATTTGAAAATAATGGTGCTGGTGTTGCTGTTATGTTCTCAAAACGAATTAAGATGTATCAAAATCTTTTTAAAGAAAATTGGGGAACAGCATCTTATGGCATGCTTCTAAAAGAAATAAATGATGCTGAAATTATAGGCAATATTTTTGAAGACAATACCATTGGTATAAACATAGAAGGCTCTAACCGTATTAATTACAAACACAATACATTTACAAATAATGGTTGGGCAATTAAAGTAAAAGGTGCATGCTACACTAATAAATTTATTGAAAACAACTTCTTGTACAACTCTTTTGATATTGCTTACAATAGTAATGTAAACGACAATGAATTTAATAAAAACTACTGGAGTAATTATACCGGTTACGACCTCGACAAAAATGGCATTGGGGATGTACCCTACAGACCTGTAAAACTGTTTTCATACATCGTAAATCGCACACCAGAAACCATCATATTATTGCGTAGTATGTTTATAGATATTATTGATTTTTCTGAGAAAGTATCTCCTGTGTTTACACCCGATGATTTATTAGACAACAACCCACAAATAAAAAAACTAACATGGTAACTATTGAAAATTTACATAAAAAATTTGGAAAGAACCAAGTACTAAGTGGTGTGGATTTAACCATTACCGATGGTGGAATTTTTGCAGTACTGGGACCAAATGGCTCAGGTAAAACCACGCTAATAAAATCAGTTTTGGGTATGGTTATTCCTAATAAAGGAACTATTACCGTATTGGGAGAAGACATTAAAAAAAACTCAGATTACAGACATAAAATTGATTATCTGCCACAAATCGCAAACTTTCCTAGTAATTTAAAAGTGAAAGAATTAATTAAAATGATTAAAGATTTACGAAAATCTACAACCGAAGACCAACGATTAATAGAGCTCTTTAAACTAGAACCTTTTTTAGATAAAAAACTAGGCAATCTTTCCGGAGGTACAAAACAAAAAGTAAACATTGTTTTAACCTTTATGTTTAATAGTCCACTAATTATTTTAGACGAACCCACCACGGGATTAGACCCAATTTCTTTAATAAGATTAAAGGATTTAATTCAAACTGAAAAAACCAAAGGAAAAACCATACTCATTACCTCTCACATTATGAGTTTTGTTGAAGATATTTCAGATGAAATTGTATTTATTCTCGAAGGTAAAATCTACTTTAAAGGTAGCATTCAAAAATTAAAAACCAAGACCAATCAACCCGATTTTGAACATGCGATTGCGTCTATATTAACTGATAATCATGCTTAAAATATTAAAATATAGTTTTTACGATTTAATGCGTAGCCGCTGGAGTTATGTATATTTCGCTTTTTATTTATTATTGGGCGTTGTGTTACTGTTTTTAAACAACGACCTTTCAAAAGCAGTCATCACTTTAATGAATGTTATTATTATTCTTGTCCCATTAATTGGCACCATTTTTGGCGTGATGTATTATTATAATTCCAAAGAATTTACTGAGCTTTTATTAGCGCAACCCTTAAAACGTTCATCCATTTTTTTAGGACAATATTTAGGCGTTGCCTTATCACTTTCTATGAGCTTAATTCTAGGTTTAGGAATCCCATTTATGTTTTATGGTTTATTTAAAAGTAGTGCCATTTGGGATTTTTCATTATTACTAATTACTGGAACATTTTTAACCTTAATATTTACGGCTTTAGCTTTTAATATCGCTCTATCAAACGAAAATAAAATTAAAGGTTTTGGGTATGCTATTTTGCTTTGGTTATTTCTAGCAGTAATTTATGACGGCTTATTTTTAATGACATTAATTATGTTTGAGGACTATCCTCTAGATAAATTATCCTTAGTTGGTACCATGCTAAATCCTATAGATTTATCAAGAACACTTATTCTTTTAAAGCTAGATATTTCTGCATTGTTAGGATACACGGGAGCGGTTTTTAAACAATTTTTTGGAACCAATTTTGGACTGATTGTCTCTTTTATAATGCTAACTGTTTGGGTGGTATTACCAGTTTTAAGAATTACGTTTAAAGCAAAAAAGAAAGATTTTTAACAAAAAATAGCAAATTGAGTGACATGTATCATCTTTTAAAAAATATAAAAATTCTATTTTAGCCCCATGATTAAAGGTTTTTTATATAAAATCATTTCATTGCTTTTGATAACTATATTGTTAGCAAACAATATAAACACTTTAGCTATTGTTGGAAGCTTTGTTGTCAATCAAGATTTTATTGCCAAAACTTTATGTATTCAAAAAGAGAATCAGAAAGGGTGTAACGGTAAATGTCACTTAAAAAAACAGCTTGCTAAAAATAATTCAGATACTTCAAGTGAATTTCCTACTCAAGAAAATAAAAGAACCTCTTTAGATACTTTTTACCTGGTTTCTTATAATGCTTTTAACACGCGTTTAAATACTTTTATTTTACCCCAAACAATCATACCTCATAATTCATCTCGGATTATTAAGACATCTTTTAAGGTAGAAACACCTCCTCCTATATTTAGTTAATTTTTATTGTTCAAAAAAGCCAAATCATGAGCTTTGCCCTTCCTGTTAGCGCATTATTAATGACGTTAATAGGATACTTACATACGTATAAAACACAAAACATTTAAAAATGAAACTAAAATATATTTTTCCCATTATCTTTATTACCTTATTTACAACAGCTTGTTCAACTGATGATGATGAATCTCCTAAAACCAGTAATGAAACTGAAGGTCTTATAAAAATACAAGACATTGTTAATAATAATCAAACTATTGAATTATATAGTAAAACAGGTGCATTCCAAACAGGTTATAACAATGTAAATATTAGAATTAAAAATAATAACGATCAAACCTACTTTGAAAACGCTAGCATTTCTTGGATGCCAATAATGCAAATGCCAATGATGCAACACTCATGCCCTCATTCTACTATCTCAAAGGTTTCTGATAAGAAAACGCTATATACAGGTTCAGTAATATATCAAATGACAAATACAGATGGTTCAGGATGGTCCATAACAGTTAATTATTCTATTGACAACGTTGATTATACGGTCACAGAAACTATTTCTGTTTCTCAAGCAGAAAAACAAAACGTAACTAGCTTTATGGGCTCAGATGACAAGCGATACATAGTTGCACTTGTTGAGCCATTAGAACCAACAATTGGCATAAATGACATGATGGTTGGTCTTTACAAAATGGAAAACATGATGTCTTTCCCAGCTGTTGAGAATTACAAAATCATGCTTGATCCTAGAATGCCAGGAATGGGAAATCATAGTTCGCCAAACAATACTAATTTAAGCTTTAATGCCGATGACGCCATGTATCATGGTAACTTATCTTTAACCATGACGGGGTATTGGTTTCTTAATTTAAAACTTTTAAATGGTTCAGACGACATTTTAAAAGGAGAGGATGTAACTGAACAAAATGAAAAAAGTTCGCTTTATTTAGAATTAGAATTTTAAAACATTCCAATTCTTTCAATTCATTTAATGAAGTTGCTTAAACATATTTAAGCAACTTCGTTAATCATCATTTTTATTAATAACAACCTCATGAAGCATCTTGTTTACATAGGTATTTGCTGTTTTTGTTGTCATTCTTTTTTTGCCCAACAGGACACTTTGGTTACAGCCAAAGACACCACCAAATTGAGTCAAATAATTCTGGTAGCGCAACGTAAATTGAGCAATTACAGGCAAAAAAAAACACTCTCTAGTGTTGATGCCTATTTAGAAAAATCAAACCAAGTTACTATGATAAAACGTGGTAATTATGCTTGGGAACCATCAATTAACAATATGGTCAGTGACAGATTAAATGTTACCATAAATGGTATGCAAATATTTGGAGCTTGTACTGATAAAATGGATCCTATAACCTCTTATGTTGATGTGTCTAACCTGAAACAAATTAGTGTTAGTTCTGGTCAAGAGGGTACCGAAAACGGACATTGTATAGGTGGTAGTATTGATTTACAAATAGCAGCTTCAAAATTCAATAATTCTGGATTAAAAACAAGTACTGATTTAGGTTATGAAACTAACGGGAATTATAAATCGGCAGGTCTTGATTTAGAATATTCTGGAGATAAATTTTATTTAACCACAGATGGTATTTTTAGAAAATCTAACAACTACTCTGCTGGGGGAAACCAAGAAGTGCTCTATTCGCAATTTCAAAAATATAACATCTCTCTAAATGGTGGCTATAAGCTATCTACTAATCATACCATTGAAACCCATATTATTTATGACAAAGCCACAGATGTTGGCTACCCAGCGCTTCCCATGGATGTGTCACTAGCAGAAGCTTTAATTACTTCGGCAACACATATTTACAAAAACGAATTAACCACCATTAAATCCTTAGAAACCAAACTCTATTTTAATACCATAACCCATATTATGGATGACACCAAACGTCCGGATGTACCTATAAGAATGGATATGCCGGGGTGGAGTGATACTTACGGATTTTATACTAAAGCAACTTTAAAAGAAAATAAGCACAACATTTTAGTAAATCTAAATGGTTTTTATAATCGTTCTTTAGCGGAAATGACCATGTTTTCAAATGATACAAGTCAACCAGATATGTTTATGCACACTTGGCCAGATGTTAGAACACTCTATTCGGGGTTATTTGTTAAGGATAACATTGCATTAAATGAAAACGAAACGATTTCAGCAGGTATACGATTAGGCTATCATAAAAACAAAATTGCAAATAAATTGGGGTTCAATAGTTTAAGGATATTTTACCCTAAACTCGAAGATACTCAAACTCGATTTTTAACAAGTTTATCTACAGATTACACCTATAAAAAAGAAAACTGGAATGCTGTTTTTGGTATTGGTTACGGAGAAAGAGCCCCTACAGTAAGTGAAGGCTATGGAAATTTTTTATTTAATAGTTTCGATGGGTACGATTATATAGGAAACCCAAACTTAAAAAATGAAAAAGCTATCGAAATTAATGCCAAAACAAACTATAAGTTCAATACCATTTCCTTAGGAATTGAATCTTCTTTCTTTCATATTTCAAACTATATTATTGGAGAAATTGATAATAGTATTAGCCCAATGACTATTGGTGCTAATGGTGTTCGAGTTTACAACGCACTTAATCACGCTTCTATTTTCAATATATATTTTAATTCTAGTATAGACTTCTCTAATGCATTCTCGTTCAACAGTTCTATTGGATACAATTATGGAAGTGGTAGCAATAATAAAAACCTACCTTTAATAAAACCATTTTCTTATTTAGCCGAAGTCAATTATAGTACAGCAAAATTTAATGCCATTTTACAACTTGAAGGTAATGGTAACCAAACCAAATACAGCCCATTTTATGGAGAAGATGAAACCCTTTCTTATACTGTATTAAACCTCAACTTAGGAAATGTAGCTTACATTAATCATAATAAACTCATTTTTAAATATGGTATCGAAAATATACTTGACACTAATTATTCAACATACGCTGATTGGAATAATATCCCGAGACAAGGACGAAATTTCTATATGAACGCTTCATTTATTGTATTCTAGATTTAAGGCAAATTAAAATAATATAAAAGGCTAACAAAAGTCATATTTATACGTTTTTTGAATGAATATTTTTGGCTTATCATAAAAAAGATAAAAATATCTTTTTTATAAAAACTATTTAAATTATGAACACTATAGAAAATAAAACAGTAGCCGAAGTTGTTTCAGAAATATAAAAACCGCTCATGTATTTAAAAAGCATGTGAAAAAAATCAGCTAAACTACGAAACATTAAAGTCTGAGATTTTAGCGGTTGACGATGCACCTAAGGCTTATGATTATAACTCATGGAATCTTGATTTTTTAATTGACCATATTGTTAATATTCATCACACCTACGTTGAAGAGTCCATTCCGTTAATTATTCAATATTCAAATCGTGTTGCAAAAGTTCATGGGCATCATTACGCAGAAGTCATTCAAATTAATAAACTTTTCACTGAAGTTGCGAATGAGTTGGCTGCTCATTTAAAAAAGGAAGAACTTATATTATTTCCATATATTAAAAAATTACTAAAAGTAAAAAATGGAAACTTAGATTTTGAAAAACCACAATTTGGCTCAGTAGATAATCCAATACGAATGATGGAAGAAGAGCATGAATCTGCAGGTGATATTTTTAAAACCATAGCACAACTTACAAATAATTACACGCCACCTGAAGGTGCATGTAATACATTTAAAGCTTTGTATGCAAAACTAGATGAATTTGAACAAGATTTGCATCAACACATTCATTTGGAAAACAATATTTTACACCCTAAAGCAATGCAATTAGAGCAAAGCTTTATCTAAATTAGATTGAATAAAAACGTGTGGTTTAGGAATATTTATTTTTAAACCACACTTTTTGCCATTCGCGTTTTAATATTAAAAAAGCTACATCTTCCGAAAGTTTTAAAGTATCATCACCATTTAAAGCTTTAACTGCTTTTTCTGGAACATCAATTATGTATAGCAAGTTCAAATAGTCAGTAAATTTCTCTTGAATTAATTTATAAACCGTTTCATGAAGCATCAATTTTAAACTTGATGGTAAAACCTCCTCATGAAAATCCAAATCTATATTAGCCAAAAGAAAATCTTTATTTAGTTGAAGAATTAATTTTCTGTATAAATCTAATTGATTGGCTTCTTCAATTAAAGTTTCAAAAGTATTTGGTAACTGCATTAAACCGCTCTATTCATTAAATTACTGCCAAAGGTTTTAAGCAAATCTTTTTTATCTTCAGAAATGTTTAAAGAGTCCAAACCTAAAAAAGCTTTAGTTGTATAATCTTTTATAGCCTCTTTTGTAGCATCAGCAGAACCCGTAGAGACAAAAAACTGTTTTGCAACCTCAATTTTAGTAGCTACATCCTCTGGAATAGAATTAAAAAGCTGACTTAATTCAATCTTATCAGTATCATTTGAAAATTCTAAAGCTTTCAAATATAAATAGGTTTTTTTATTCTCAATAATATCCCCTCCAACTTGCTTACCAAATGTTTTAGGATCGCCAAAAGCATCTAAATAATCATCTTGTAATTGGAAAGCAATACCTAAATTTCGTCCAAATTCATAAATACTATTTTGATCTTCACTTGAAGCTCCAGCAACAATAGCCCCCATTTTCATTGCAGCACCAACTAATACAGCTGTTTTGTACTCAATCATTTTTAAATACTCAGGGATTGTTACATCGTTTCTGGTTTCAAAATCTACGTCATATTGCTGGCCTTCACAAACCTCTAAGGCAGTTTTACTAA
Organism: uncultured Algibacter sp.; assembly: GCF_947487575.1. Taxonomy (GTDB): domain Bacteria; phylum Bacteroidota; class Bacteroidia; order Flavobacteriales; family Flavobacteriaceae; genus Algibacter_B. The sequence goes on from NZ_CANKXG010000001.1 coordinate 157,913, forward strand.
ATAATTTAGCTAAAGATTGAAATGTATTCGCTTCATAATTCTCAAAAAGTTGATATGCCATAATTAGCATAGCATCTCCCGAAAGAATTCCTGTATTAATATCCCACTTTTCATGCACAGTTTCTTCACCTCTTCGCAAGGGTGCATCATCCATAATATCGTCATGAACTAACGAAAAGTTATGAAAAACTTCAATACTTAACGCTGCATTTAATGCTATTTTGTAATCGCCGTTAAAAATATCAGCAGTCATTAAAGTCAAAACAGGGCGTAAACGTTTTCCGCCCAAACCTAAAATATAATCAATAGGTTCATATAGGTTTTTAGGCTCAGTAACGGTTGAATATTCTTGTAAATAAGAAATAAATTGGTCTTGGTATTTTTCTATTGAAAGCATCAAACAAAAATAGATTAATTCGGCATAATTAAAAATTTTCAAAGTAAGGGATATGTTAAAAAAACATTAAAACTTTGGAAACTTTTTTTGTTTTCATAGTTTCCATACTTATATTTGCACGGAAATATGAGAGAAAAAATTATACATAAATCGGCAGAATTATTTTTAAAATTAGGTTTTAAAAGTGTTACAATGGATGATATTGCTCAAGAAATGGGAATATCTAAAAAAACCATTTACGTACATTTTGCTAATAAAACTAAATTAGTTGAAGCTGTCACTTTTGAGCTTTTTGACACTATTTGTGATGGTATTGATGGCATTTGCGAAGCTTCAAATAACCCAATAGAGGAATTGTACGATATCAAAATGTTTGTGATGCATCACTTAAAAAATGAGCAAACATCACCTCAATTTCAGCTTAAAAAATATTACCCTCAGATACACCATGTCTTAAAATTTAAGCAATTTGAAAAAATGCACGATTCCGTTAAAGATAGTCTTCAAAAAGGAGTTGACACTAAGCTGTTCAGGTCCAACATTAATGTCGATTTTATCTCTAGAATGTATTTTAATGGCATGATGGGCATAAAAGATGATGCCATATTTCCAAAAGAGATTTACACTATGGATTACCTTATGGAAAGCTACTTAGAATATCACTTAAGAGCCATTGTTACCGAAAAAGGGTTACAAACATTAAATAAATTTATAACATCAAATCAATCATAAAATGAAGAACAAACTAATTTTAGTTTTTAGTTTAATAAGTTCTATTGCCCTGTTTTCGCAGGAAAACACTCAAAGTTTCACATTACAAGAAGCTATAGATTATGCACTAGAACACAATAGAACCTCTAAAAACGCAGCACTAGATATTAAAGCCGCCGAAAAACAAAAATGGGAAACCATAGCTACTGGTCTTCCTCAAATTAATGGAAGTATTAGCTATGTAAACAATATAAAACAACAATTTCCTGGTATTGACTTTAATAACGACGGCGTTGTCGATTTTGGCGCTAAACAAAGCGTTACGCCTACAGCCACATTAAGCCAACTTATTTTTGATGGCAGCTATTTAGTTGGTTTACAGTCTGCCAAGGTTTTTTTAGAAATCTCTAAAAATGCTAAGGAAAAAACAGATTTAGAAATCCGAAAAGCAGTAATAAATGCCTACGGAAATGTTTTGTTAGCCGAAGAAAGTTTAGGCATCTTTGAACGAAATATTTTAGTATTAGAAAAAAACTTAAATGAAACTACTAAAATATTTGAAAACGGGCTTGGTGAGGAAGAAAGTGTAGAACAATTACAAATTACATTATCTGGAGTAAAGAGTAGCTTGAGTAACACAATTCGTCTGAAAGATCTTGCCTATCAAATGTTTAATATTACATTAGGTTTAGACATAAACAACAAAACTACGCTTTCGGATAATTTGATTGGTTTAGCAGCTCAAAATACCATACTTTCTTTATTAGAGGCTGATGAAAATATTGAAGAAAATATTGATTATAAAATTGCTAAAAACGATAAAATCTCTAAAGAGTTACTCTTAAAACTTGAAAAAAGTAGAGCATTGCCAACCTTAAGTAGTTATTTATCTGGCTCATATATTGGAAATAACGAAAAATTTAGGTTTTTAAATAATGACCAAGTTTGGGCAGGAATTGCTTCTTTTGGTTTTACGTTAGACATTCCAATATTTGGTTCTGGATTAAAAAGTGCAAGAACACAGCGTGCTAAAATAAATCTTGAAAAAGCCGAAGACGACCTAACTGAAACTGAACAAAAATTAAAACTTCAAATGGCATCTGCAAAAAGCAACTATAAATTTGCTATCGAAGATTACGAGAATAAAAAACAAAACTTAAACTTAGCAGAACGCATTGAGAAAAAAAATCAAACTAAATATTTTGAAGGGATTGCTTCCAGTTTTGATTTGAGACAGGCACAAACACAACTTTATGCAAGTCAACAAGAATTTTTACAAGCTATGCTTGACGTTATAAACAAAAAAGCTGAATTAGAAACGGTATTAAACACAATAAAATAATCAACTCAAAAAACAATAAAAAATGAAGAATCTATTTTCACTACTAATTATAACGCTACTACTTGCATCTTGCGGAGGAGACAAAAAACAATCTATCGAAGATGTTATAGCGACTGAAAACTTAGAAAAAATCAGATTAAAAAGAGGTGAAATTGTTGCTAAACAGCAAGAAATAACCGAGCAACTAAAGCAATTAGATGAAAAAATAGCTGTGTTGGATACAACCAAAAAAGTACCTCTAATCACAACTTTTACAGCCAAGTTGAATGTATTTAATCACTATTTAGAACTTCAAGGAAACGTAAGCACAAAAAACAATCTAGTTATTTTTCCAGAATATTCAGGGATTTTAACTCGTGTCTATGTTAAAGAAGGACAAAAAGTAACTAAAGGACAAACCTTAGCAAAAATTGATGATGGCGGAATGAGTCAACAATTGGCACAGATAGAAATTCAAGCAAGTTTAGCTAAAACCACTTTTGAGCGTCAAGAGCGTTTATGGAATCAAAAAATAGGTAGTGAAATTCAATTTTTACAAGCTAAATCAACTTATGAAGCGCAAGAGCAAGCTGTTAAGCAAATCAAACAACAAATAGGAAAAACAATAGTAAGAGCTCCTTTTACAGGTACTATTGATGATATTATTACAGAACAAGGTAGTGTTGTTGGAGCTGGTCAATCACAACTGATACGCATTGTAAATTTACAAGACATGTATATTGAGACTAACGTCCCAGAACGTTACATTTCTAATGTCACCAAAAACAAAGATGTTGAAGTTGAATTCCCTGTTTTAGGAAAAACGATAAATACCAAAGTAAGACAAGCTGGCAATTTTATCAATCCTGCAAACCGAACATTTAAAGTTGAAATAGGAGTACCAAATAAAGACAGAAGCATAAAACCGAATCTTACCGCAAAGGTTAAAATAAACGATTACACTAATGAGAAAGCACTTTTAATACCGCAAAGTATAATATCAGAAAATGCAAATGGAGAACAATATATTTATGTTGTTAACACCAAAAATGCAAATGGAGAAGGTGTTGCTGAGCGTGTTATTATAGAAACAGGAAAAACACAAGGCGATGTCATCGAAGTTTTAAAAGGTATTGAAAATGGAACTGAAATTATTCAGGAAGGTGCCAGAAGTGTAAAAAATGGACAAACTGTAAAAGTATTAGACGTATAAACCATCCATTATGACTAAAAAGAAAAACAAAAAGAAAGTTGAAAAAGAGTTTGGTTTATCGTCATGGGCAATAAACAATAAAACCACTATGTATGTGGTTATGGCTGTTATGTTCTTCTTAGGTGTATCTGCTTTTTTTGAAATGCCTCGAGAAAATTTCCCAGAAATAAAAGAAACTAAAATTTATATAAGCTCACTATTTCCAGGAAATACAGCTGAAGATATTGAGAAATTAATTACCGATCCATTAGAAGACAAACTAAAAACAGTTAGTGGTATGGTAGAAATTACTTCAACATCTCAAGAAGATTATTCTATGGTTATTGTTGAGTTTGATGAAGGTGTAACCATTCCAGAGGCTAAACAATTAGTTAAAGACGAAATTGATTCTGAAACTTCTGGTGAGGACTGGCCTACATTTAATGGTGCTAAAGTTGAACCTAACGTTTTTGCTTTAAGTATGAGTGAAGAAATGCCAATTCTTAACATCAATATTTCTGGAGATTATACTGTAGAAAAACTAAAAGAGTTTGGCGAATATCTTCAAGATGAAATTGAAAACCTTAAGGAGATTAAGAAAGTTGATATTCGAGGCGTACAAGACAAAGAAGTAGAAGTTGCTGTAGATATTTATAAGATGATGGCGGCGCAGGTTAGCTACAGCGATATTATCAATGCTATAAACGGAGGTAATGTAACTATGTCTGCTGGAAATCTTATTTCTAGCGGACAAAGACGAACCATTAGAATTTTGGGCGAAATTGAAAAACCTTCAGAACTAGAAAACTTCGTTGTTAAATCTGAAAACAATAATCCTATTTATTTAAAAGATGTTGCAGAAGTTTCTTTTAAATCGAAAGACAGAACTACTTATGCTAGAGAATACGGCCATCGTGTTATAATGCTAGATATAAAAAAACGTGCAGGCAAAAATATGGTAGCAGCAGCAACCGAAATTTACGAAATAGTTGATAATGCAAAAGCCAATGTTTTTCCTTCAGATTTAACAGTCACTGTTGCTAATGATCAATCAAACAAAACCATCGGGCAAGTGGATGATTTGGTTAACAACATCATTTTTGGTGTTATATTAGTTGTAACTGTACTTATGTTCTTTTTAGGCTTTAAAAACGCTATTTTTGTTGGGTTTGCCATTCCAATGTCAATGTTTATGTCTTTAATGATATTAAACATGTTTGGCTATACACTTAACACAATGATTTTATTTGGTCTTATTATGGGACTAGGTATGCTTGTGGATAATGGTATTGTAGTAGTAGAAAATGTATATCGACTCATGGACCAAGAAGGTATGAGTCGAGTTGAAGCTGCAAAAAAAGGAATAAGTGAAATTGCATTTCCAATTATTATTTCCACAGCAACTACTGTAGCTGCTTTTATTCCGCTTGGTTTATGGCCAGGGGTTATGGGGGAATTTATGAAGTTACTACCAATAACTTTGGCAACAGTTTTAGGCTCCTCATTATTTGTAGCTATCTTTTTTAATTCAGTTCTAGTTTCAGAGTTTATGAGTACTGAAGACAAAGATTTGCCACTTAAAAAAATTATTAAAAATTCAATTATAATAGGTTCAATTGGTATTCTAATTTTTGTTACTGGCGGTGAATACAGAGCTCTGGGCACATTAATGATCTTTACAGTTATTATGCTCTGGGTATACAGATTGTTTTTACGTAAATGGGCAAATGCTTTTCAAAATAAAGTATTACCCAGATTAGAAAATTGGTATGAAGGTATTTTACGAGGTGCTTTATCTGGTAAAAAACCATACTGGTTAGTTGCTGGTACATTTGCATTACTAATTGCTTCATTTATGTCTTTTGGTGCATCTGTTGGTTCCCAACGAACAAAAATAGAGTTCTTTCCAGACAATAAACCTAATCAAATTATTGTCTATATAGAATATCCTCAGGGTACAGATATAGAAAAAACAAATGCCATTACTAAACAAATTGAAACAAAAGTATATACTACTTTAAACAGCTCAGAATATATGGATGGTGAGCACAATTTCTTGGTAGAAAGTGCTGTTTCGCAAGTAGGAGAAGGAGCAGGTAACCCTCAAACTGATGGTGGTTCTGCAGCAGAAATGCCACACAAAGGAAAAATTACAGCCTCAATGCGTGAGTATAAATACAGAAAAGGAGAGGATAGTGAGTTACTGCGTCAAAAAGTTCAAGAAGCATTAGTTGGTATTTATCCCGGCGTTTTAATTTCGGTTGAAAAGGATGCTGCCGGCCCACCCGCTGGAGCCCCAATTAATATTGAAATTGAAGGGAGCGATTATGGCGAGCTAATCGCTACCGCCGAAAAAATGCGTGATTTTATTAACACTAAAAATATTCCTGGGATTGATGAATTAAAAATTGATGTTAATAAAGATAAACCCGGAATGAAAGTTTTTGTTGACAGGGAAAAAGCTGGTGAATTAGGTGTTAGTGCATCTCAAGTCGGACAACAAATACGTAACTCTATTTTTGGTGCAAAAGCAGGTATATATAAAGAAGATGGGGAAGATTATGATATATATGTACGTTTCAATAAAGAAAATAGATATAATACAAGTGCTATTTTCAATCAGAAAATCACATTTAGAGATATGGCTTCTGGACAAATTAAAGAAATCCCTGTTTCTACATTAGCAAAGCAATCCAATAATTCTGGATTTAGTGCTATAAAACATAAAGATACTAAGCGTGTTGTAACTGTGTACTCTGCTTTATCTCCTGGTTTTACAGATGCAGGTGCTATTGTTAATCAGGTTCAGAATGAAATGAAAGCCTATAAAGGTTTACCACGCAATATTAAGATTGATTATACAGGACAAATTGAAGAACAAAACAAACAAATGGCCTTTTTAATGGGAGCATTATTTACAGGTTTAGGTCTCATTTTCTTCATCCTTATTTTTCAATTTAATTCCATTTCAAAACCAACAATCATTATGATTGCTATACTTTTAAGTTTAATAGGTGTTTTTGGTGGTTTAGTTATATCAGGCAATCCGTTTGTAATTATGATGACCATGATGGGAATCATTTCCCTTGCAGGTATTGTTGTAAACAATGGAGTGGTATTGCTTGATTATGCGCAATTACTTATTGATAGAAAAAAACACGATTTAAATTTAGAAGATAACGCATATCTAAGCAAAAACCATTTATTCGAAAGCATAGTAACTGCTGGTAAAGCACGTTTAAGACCTGTATTATTAACAGCAATTACTACAATTTTAGGACTTATTCCGTTAGCCATTGGGTTTAATATTAACTTCTTTACTATGTTTAAAGAGTTTAATCCAAATATTTATATGGGAGGCGACAATGTTATTTTCTGGGGACCTTTGGCTTGGACCGTTATTTACGGGCTTTTAGTAGCTACATTTTTAACCTTAATAGTAGTACCTATTTTATTCTACTTAGTAACTAATTTCAAAATGTGGTTGTATAAAGATAGAGTTTCAATTCATGAAGAATTGATTGCTCAAGAAAATTTCAATATGGATAAACGCTTAGATTAATTTCTAAACAATGAATTAAACAACTTGATTCAAGTTGTTTAAAAAAGATCCTTTTGTTCTTATTTCAAAAGAATTAGTTAATAGCGAAGAAAAGCCCCAACAATTGTTGGGGCTTTTTGATTAATAATTCTAGAAGTTATGTAAATTTGCACATCAAAATTTCACTATGTACAGAAGTCATAATTGTGGCCAATTAAGAGTTGCAAATATAAATACAGAAGTTACCTTATCAGGTTGGGTTCAAAAATCTAGGGATAAAGGATTTATTGTTTGGGTAGATTTACGCGACCGTTACGGTATAACTCAATTAGTGTTTGATGAGGAACGTACGACTAAAACCTTAATAGAACAAGCTCAAAGTCTAGGTCGTGAGTTTGTTATTCAAGTAAAAGGAACTGTTATTGAGCGTGCATCAAAAAACCCAAATATACCCACTGGTGATATTGAGATTTTAGTTTCAGAATTAACCATTCTAAACGAAGCTAAATTACCGCCTTTTACTATTGAAGATAAAACAGACGGTGGTGAAGATTTAAGAATGAAATACCGTTACTTAGATATTCGTCGAAATCCTGTAAAAGAGAGTTTAATTTTTAGACATAAAGTGACTCAAGAAGTTAGAAATTATTTATCCAAAGAGGGTTTTATTGAAGTTGAAACACCTTATCTGATAAAATCGACCCCCGAAGGTGCTCGCGATTTTGTAGTCCCGTCAAGAATGAATGAGGGACAGTTTTATGCTTTACCACAATCACCTCAAACCTTCAAACAATTGTTGATGGTTGGTGGTATGGATAAATACTTCCAGATTGTAAAATGTTTTAGAGATGAAGATTTACGTGCCGATAGACAGCCAGAATTTACACAAATTGATTGTGAAATGTCATTTATCGAGCAAGAAGATATTTTAAATGCGTTTGAAGGTTTAACACGCCATTTACTAAAAGAAGTAAACGGAGTTGAAGTTGAAAAATTCCCTAGAATCTTATACGATGATGCCATGCGCTTGTATGGAAACGACAAGCCAGACATTCGTTTTGGGATGGAGTTTGGTGAGTTAAATGAGGTTGCCCAACATAAAGATTTCAATGTATTTAATTCAGCAGAACTCGTAGTTGGTATTGCTGTTCCTGGAGGAAACACGTATACCAGAAAAGAGATTGATAAATTAATTAACTGGGTGAAACGTCCACAAGTAGGGGCATTAGGTATGGTTTATTCCCGTTGTAATGATGATGGAACTTTTAAATCGTCTGTAGATAAATTCTACGATCAAGACGACTTAGCAAAATGGGCAGAGGTAACAGGAGCAAAACCAGGTGATTTAATTTGTGTGCTTTCTGGCGATACAAATAAAGTGCGTGCACAACTAAGTGCTTTACGTATGGAATTAGCAGAACGTTTAGGTTTGCGTAAACCTAATGAGTTTGCTCCGCTTTGGGTGATGGATTTTCCATTATTAGAATGGGATGAAGAAACAGAACGTTATCATGCCATGCATCACCCATTTACATCACCAAAACCAGAGCAATTAGAATTATTAAAAACAGACCCAGGAGCTGTAAAAGCCAATGCTTATGATTTAGTTTTAAACGGAAATGAAATTGGAGGTGGTTCTATCAGAATTCATGATGCAGCAACACAAGCATTAATGTTTGATTATTTAGGCTTTACCCCAGAAGAAGCTAAAGCACAATTTGGGTTCTTAATGGATGCCTTTCAATATGGCGCACCACCACACGGTGGTTTAGCTTTTGGATTGGATAGATTGGTTGCTATTTTAGGCGGACAAGAAACCATAAGAGATTTTATTGCATTCCCAAAAAACAATTCTGGTCGAGATGTTATGATAGATGCTCCGGCTAAAATAGACGATGAACAATTAACAGAATTAAGTTTAAAACTTAATTTGAAATCATAAAATTAAAATCCTGCTTTTGCAGGATTTTTTTATTAGTTTTATACATGCCTTCATACACTAAAAAACTGTTGCGCAAATTTCTAATCTGGAAATACAAACATATTTCAGAGCGGCAGTTTGTTTATATACTTAGTGTTTTGGTAGGTTTTTTAGCAGGTATTGGAACCGTTACTTTAAAAAACCTTACACACTACATAGGGCATTTTTTTAGTCAATATATTTTTAAAGACTATCAAAGCACATTATATTTTGTATTGCCTATTATTGGGCTTTTGCTGGTATATATTATTAAACAAACTTGGTTAAAAAAACATATAGGTCATGGTATTTCAACAACTTTACATGCCATTTCCAAACTAAACGGTATCATCCCAAGATATAATATATATGCAGCATTAATAACAGCACCACTAACGGCTGGCTTTGGTGGATCAGTTGGGTTACAAGGCCCCGCTGTTAGCGTAGGTTCTGCATTAGGTTCAAATGCAGCGCGCCTTTTTCACATGAATACAAAAACGCGAATGCTTTTAATAGGCTGTGCTGCCGCAGGCGCAATGGCATCAATGTTTAAAGCCCCAATTGCAGCTATTGTATTCGCTATTGAAATTTTCAGTCTTGATATTGCTTTTACCTCATTAGTACCACTTTTATTAGCATCAGTTTCTGCTGTTGTTACATCATATATGTTTTTAGGAACCGATGTATTATTACGTTTTGAGTTAACCGATAAATTTGTTGTTAACGACATTCCTTTTTATATTCTTTTAGCACTTGTTACAGGTTTAGCATCCGTATACTTTTCCAAAGTGTTTTTTGGCATTACAAACTTTTTTAAAAAATTTGAAAGTCGAGCCATACGATTATTAATAGGTGGCTTAGCCATTGGTACCATGTTATATTTTGTTCCACCTCTTTTTGGTGAGGGTTACGGTATTATGAATAATCTACTAAAAGGCGATCATTTATCTGCAATAGGCACCACACCTTTTAATTTAGATTTATCAAACATTTGGATAGTTATAGGACTCTTATTAGGTATTGGTTTTTTTAAAGCCATAGCCATGACCACTACTTTCGGGGCAGGAGGTGTAGGTGGCGTATTCATTCCAACCTTAGTTATGGGAAATGTTTTAGGAAATGCATTTGCAAAAATCATTAATAATTTAGGTCTAGGATTTGACGTTTCAGAATCTAATTTTACATTAATTGGAATGACAGGTTTAATGGCGGGCGTATTACACGCACCTTTAACCGCCATTTTCCTAATTGCAGAAATAACAGGTGGTTATGAGCTTTTCTTACCACTTATGATTGTATCTACCATATCATTTGCTATTACAAAGTACTATATCTCCCACTCCATTTATACATTAAAATTAGCACAACGCGGAGAGCTCATGACGCATGATAAAGACCAAAACGTTCTTATGGTTTTAGATATTGATAAAGTGATAGAAACTAATTTTATAATTTTAAAACCCGAAATGAAACTGGGAGACATCCTAAAAAATGCAGTTGCTAAATCCTCCAGGAATCATTTTCCTGTAGTAAATGATAAACACGAGTTTTTAGGCGTAATCCGTTTAGACGACATAAGGCACATGATGTTCGACGCAAACCTATACAGTAAAGTAGAAGCCTCTAGCCTCATGCATGCTGATAGAGGGATTATAAACTATGATGAAGATAACATGACCGTAATCATGGATAAATTTAAATCAAGTGGCGCATGGAATTTACCAGTAATTAAAGACGGTAAATATTATGGTTACATTTCAAAATCCAAACTATTAACCGCATACAGACAGCAATTAATCAACTTTACATAGTAGTTTTAATTATGAAATATATTATTCTCATATTAACAATCTCAGCCTTAGTAAGTATCATTTTAGGATTTACTTTAGATGTTAATTATTCTGAAAAACTCATTGGTTTCGGTGTATCTGGTCTATTTTTAGTAGTTTTCCCTTTGTACACATATTATAGCTGGAAAGATAAAAACATGAAAGATTATATGCTCACAAAAGAAAATTTAGATAAAATGAGAGAGAATCAACGTTTAAAAAAGTATTAATATTTGAGTGTACCCCTCTAAAAAAGGGGGCGGGAAAATTTGTTAAAGTCATTCCATTCTTTAAAATACATCAATTCAAATTCCGCTTCTCAACAAAAAAAAGTTTCATGAGTGCAGAAGCCTCATCTGCCATAATACCACCCTCAATCTTAGTTTTAGGGTGCAACTTCGTTTTCAAATTAATACAACCACGCTCTACATCTCTAGCACCATACACGATTTTAGAAATCTGACTCCAATACAAAGCTCCAGCACACATTTGGCAAGGTTCAAGCGTTACATATAACGTACATTTTTGAAGATACTTACCACCTAAAAAATTAGCTGCGGCCGTAATAGCTTGCATTTCTGCATGTGCCGTAACATCAGTTAAGGTTTCTGTTAGGTTATGGCCGCGTGCAATAATTCTATTATCAATAGTAATAACAGCACCAACAGGTATTTCTCCTTTTTCAAAAGCAGCCTCAGCTTCCTGTAGCGCTTTCTTCATAAAATAAGAGTCATCAAAAGGTTCTATCATAATAGCAAAAATACAAATTCATTCTTGTACTTTTGCCCTGTGCAAAAAAGTCTATTAAACCATATTAAGTCCCCAACAGAACTCCGTCTTTTAAATCAAAAAGAGTTGCCTCTACTTGCAAAAGAGTTGCGTGAGTTTATAATTAATATTGTTGCCATCAAAGAAGGACATTTAGGTGCCAGCTTAGGTGTTGTAGAACTTACTATTGCATTACACTACGTTTTTAACACACCCATTGACCAACTAATTTGGGATGTTGGACATCAAGCCTATGGACATAAAATTTTAACGGAACGAAAAAACATATTTGACACAAACAGACAATTAGGCGGTATTAGTGGATTCCCAAAACGTGAAGAAAGTATTTACGATGCTTTTGGAACTGGACATTCCTCCACATCTATTTCGGCAGCCTTAGGTATGGCAATAGCTTCGCAGTTAAAAGGTGAAAATAAACAGCATATTGCCGTAATTGGCGACGCTTCGATTGCCAGCGGAATGGCATTTGAAGGTTTAAATCATGCTGGTGTTACTGATGCTAACCTTCTTGTAATTTTAAATGATAATGCTATTGGCATCGACCCAAGTGTTGGCGCATTAAAACAATATTTAACCAACGTAAAAAAGGGTACTCAAAAGCAAGATAATATTTTTGAAGCTTTAAATTTTAATTATTCTGGACCTATTAATGGGCATGATGTTAATACGGTTATTTCAGAATTAGAACGTTTAAAAAATGTGAAAGGCCCTAAATTTTTGCATGTTATAACAACAAAGGGAAAAGGACTAAAACAAGCAGAAACAAACCAAGTAAAATATCATGCACCTGGGAAATTTGATGCTAAAACAGGTAATTTGGCAGCTAAATCTAATAAAGCGCAGCCACCAAAATATCAAGATGTATTTGGTTATACTATTGTAGAATTAGCAAAAGCAAATAAAAATATAGTTGGTATTACCCCGGCAATGCCAACAGGATGTTCGTTAAAATATATGATGGATGAAATTCCAGACCGGGCCTTTGATGTAGGGATTGCCGAACAACATGCTGTAACTATGGCGGCAGGTATGGCAACACAAAGGTTAATTCCGTTTTGCAACATTTACTCAACATTTTTACAACGGGCATACGACCAAATAATTCATGATGTGGCTTTGCAAAAACTACCTGTTGTATTTTGTTTAGATCGTGCTGGTTTAGTGGGCGAAGATGGCGCCACCCACCACGGTATTTTTGATATTTCTTATTTACGTTGCATCCCAAACCTCATCATATTTGCACCACGAGATGAAGTGGAGCTACGCAACATTATGTATACGGCGCAATTGGGTTTAAAGCAACCTATTGCCATTCGCTACCCGCGTGGTAGAGGTGTAACTTTAGATTGGAAACAATCTTTTAGTAAAATAGAAATTGGTAAGGGTAAACAAATTAAACAGGGTAAACAATTGGCTATTTTAAGTATTGGTACTATTGCCAAAAATGTAACTGAAGCTACTACAAGTTTAGATATTTCGCATTACGATATGCGTTTTGTAAAACCCTTAGATAAAAACTTATTACACACCATTTTTAAAAGCCACGACAACATTGTAACCGTTGAAGATAATGCTATTACAGGTGGTTTTGGCTCTGCTATTCTAGAATTTGCGGCAACGTATAATTATAAAAATACCATTAAAATATTAGGTATTCCTGATGCTTTTATGGAGCATGGAAAAGTTAGCGAATTGCAGGCCTTAATTGGATTAGATGTAGAGGGGTTAAAAAACACCTTTTGTAGTCTAAAAGAAGTTACTTAAATGTGTGAGATAACAAGAAATCTTAATTTAAAACGTAACGATTCCAAAATTTAGCATGACTATTTGCTTGGTCTTCTATATTAAAAATCCACCAATTTTCTACACAATCTGAATAATCTACACCATCATAATGAATATCGGACCACTCATGAGGAAATTTATTTGGAAACGCTTTATCAATTAAATTATATGCTTCTGTCCAGAGTACCCTCGCTTTTATGTTTGATGAAGTTTTAGCTTGTAGCATCCACTTTTTGTCTTTACTTCTATACCCAGGAGTTGAATAAATACCTCTATCTTTCTCCTCTGAAGCAAAAGCCATATTACCATCATCTATAGCAAAATAGGTGGTTTTGGTCTTTACATACTCTAAATCTTTAGAATCGGCATGGTCTTCATTCCACTTACTATGTTGTACAATAATTATATTAGACTTAACTGTTGCTTCTGGAATGATTTTTAATACTTCTAATATCCAATCTGCTGTAATGTTTGATTGTCCTGCTTCTTGAACCCAAACTTTTCCGCCTTCCTTCAATATAGAAACTACTTTATTTGTAATATTTTCTACTGCCGCTTCCCAATCTTTATGTGCGTTTGTCCAATTATTACCAAAGGCAATATTTAATAAACTACTTGAATCAATAAAATTTCCTTCCTGTATACCTATTGCTCCAGCAACCGCATAATAGTTTACACCATTAAGGTCTTTATGTAATAGCATACACCCTAAAGCTGCTTGTGCATGGAGATCATCTGGATCGGGTTTACTATCAAACTGCGCAATTAAAATATCTTTTTTTGTATTGAAAAAGGGGCGTTCTAAGAACGCTTTAGAGCTACAAGATGCTACTAGCAAGGTGATAAGTACTATTTTTATTTTCATATTATTTTACTTTATGTAAGTATTCTAGTTTTTTATTTGTGTCTTTAAATATAAATTAACTTTAGTAAATATGCTCTGCGTTAGGGATTGAACGGCATGTTTGAAATCCCCGCCGTAGGAGGGATTGAGTAGTGAAAGCCCGACCTCCCGATAGCTATCGGGAGTGGTAACGCTCAAACTAATAACTTAAAACTCTATACCTTTTATTTTTTTATAATCTAATATTGCCTTGCTATCTGACAATAATGACACGTAATAACAAACACTAGACAATCTATTATATAAGCTTGATTCATCAACTTTTATAGTTTTTGGTAATCCTTTTAAAATTAGCTTATCATAGTTTGATCCCTTATTAATGAAACAGTTATTTATGGCAGTTGTATAGGTGTTTAATAGTGTATTTATAACGCCGTAGCCCGCAATTTCTTTATCTATAACTTCGGTAGATTGATAGATTTTTTCAACACTAATTTTAATGACATCATTTATTTGCGCTTCGTATTTGCTTTTATCAAGCAAGGCACAATCGAAATTACCTTTTAAAATAGCATCTTCATTTTCCATAAAAATATCAACAGCCTCATTTATAAGTGAGCCTATAGCCAAAGCACGCAAATACCCTACACGATCTTCTTTGGTGGAAAGCGCATAATAGTTTTCGGGTTTAATATTATCTCTGATGATTTTAGACAGATATTCTAAAGCAAATTCTTCTTGAATAAGTCCTAAATTAATACCGTCTTCAAAATCGATGATAGTATAGCATATATCATCGGCAGCTTCCACCAAAAATGCTAATGGATGTCTTGAAAAACTTAAATCTGTTTGGCTTCTTTTTAATAGACCTAATTCATTGGCTACATCAATAAAACCATCTTTTTCAGACTGAAAAAAGCCGTATTTTTTATCTACTATATGTTTGGTTGGTTTTTTGGGAAGAGATTCTTTTGGATACTTCATAAATGCGCCTAGTGTAGCGTAACTTAATCGTAATCCTCCGTGCCTACCGACTCTGCTTTCGGTTAAGATTTTAAATCCATTGGCGTTGCCTTCAAAATCGCATAAATCTTGATATTCTTTTTCGGTTAATTGCGATTTGAATTGCTTCCCGTTTCCTGTTTTAAAAAATTCGCCAATAGCTTTTTCTCCTGAATGCCCAAACGGTGGGTTTCCAATATCGTGTGCTAAGGATGCCGCTGCAACAATAGCTCCAAAATCATTAACTTGATAACCATGTGTGTTTTGTAAATGTGGATGCTTTTCTAATATTTTTTTACCAATACGACGTCCTAAAGACCGTCCAACCACGCTAACCTCTAAACTGTGTGTTAAACGGGTATGTACAAAATCGGTTTCAGATAACGGGATTACTTGTGTTTTATCTTGAAGGCTTCTAAATTCTGAAGAAAAAATAACGCGATCATAATCGGAATCGAATACCAAACGGGTTTCGTCTTGTTCTTTTCTTAGTCGTTTATTAGTGTCGCCAAAGCGTTTTAAGGATAGAAGTTGTTCCCAGTTCATAATATTCATTTAAAGCTGGAGCAATATAGCAAAGAATTTCCTTTATATTATTTTAAAACGCACCCATGTTTTGTGTTTTTTTCATAAACAAAAATCAATTCCTCCGGATGAAATACCCAAAAAAAGGTAAAAAACAAAGTTATCCTTTGTTAACATTAAGGTAACCTTTTAATCATTTTTCTTTAATGATTTGATAACATAAAATAATGATGTCTGAGTGTACTTTTGCACTGTAATTAATAATATACATGAAACACATTTTATACATCGCCATCTTTTTTATCTCTGTAGTTTCTTTTGCGCAGAACACAGGTGAAATAAACGGTAAATTATTGGATTTTGAATCTAATAACGAGCCTTTAATGTTTGCTAAAGTTTTAATTAAAGAAACGGGGGCAGAAGTTTTATCAGACGAAAAAGGTTTTTTTAAGTTTGAAAACTTAAATGATGGAGAATATACTTTGGTAAGTAGCTTTACAGGTTATGAAACGAAAGAATCAAAAATAAAAGTAGCATCAAATCAAACAACTACTTTTAAAATAATACTTGAACCTAGTACTATTTCTTTGGAGGATTTAATGATGACGGTTGCTAGTGTTGACAAACCTCAAACATCTACAATAAACAATTAGCTAGTAGTGTGTCTTGAACACTATATATAACAAAAAGCAGCTTCCATTATAAAAAGCTACTTTTTGTTTTTACTTCTTTAATAGAACTACTACTGCTATTCAAATATAAATTCCGAATACTTTCTTGGAATAAAAATAGTTGTATTGATTATCAAGGAACTACATTTTAATGTTAACTAAATGTAACCAATATTGAAAATACACCTGATTAGTTAACACTATCCTAACACTTTTATTACGGTTCTTTAATCCTAAGGTAACATACTGTTCATAATACGGTAGTTTCTTTGCGGCAAGAAATTAAATGAACTAATGAGAAAAATTTTAATATTATTTACACTCTTAATCACAGCGTTTATCCATGCTCAGAACACAGGTTCTGTAAGGGGAAAACTAACCGATAAAGAATATAATAATGAGCCGTTAGCTTTTGCCAATGTACTTTTAAAAGGAACAACCATTGGAACAACGTCTGACTTTGATGGTTTTTATAGCTTTGAAAATATTGAACCAGGAACTTACACTGTCATTTTCAGTTTTGTTGGTTACGAAACTCAAGAAATCAGCGCCATTATTGAAGCTGGAAAAACCACAGAAATTAATGTAATTATGAGTGCCAGTGCTGCATCTCTAGACGAAGTTGTAATTACAACAACTAAATCTAGAGAAAGTGAAACTGCTTTATTATTTGAACAAAAGAAAGCGGTTGTAATTAAAGAAAGTATTGGTGCAACACGTTTATCTAAAATAGGAGTGTCTGACGCTGCAACTGCAACTACCAAAATTTCAGGTGTAACTAAAAGTGAAGGATCTGGAGACATATATATTAGAGGTTTGGGAGATAGATACCTATCAACTACCATGAATGGTTTACCTATACCTTCTGATGATGTTAATAATAAAAATATTAATCTGAGTTTGTTTTCAACTAATATGATTGAAAATGTAGGGATTAGTAAAACATATACAACGCCTAGTTATGCAGACCAAACTTCAGGTAATGTTGATATTACTTCTAAAGGATATTCTAAGAAAGGAGCCTCTATTAGTATTAGTTCTGGATACAACACTAATGTTTTAGACTTAGATGGTGATTTTAAAAGAAGTGTTGCAACAGAAGACGTAACTCTAGGTTTTCATAAAAAACAGTTTGCTCCTGTAGATTTGATTACAAATCAAAGTTGGGATCCTATAAAACAAAACAGTATTGGGAATTACGGAATATCACTTTCTGGAGCTCAAAAATTTGATGTATTTGGAAAAGAACTTAAAGTATTTGTTGCTGGTTCTCACTCTAAAACATCACAATATCAAGAAGGAATTTTTAGAAGTTATAGATCTAATATCTTAGATAACGAATTTACTGATACCGAATCTTTTAGTACCAAAACAAACACTACTGGTTATGTAAATCTAGGGCTAAAATTAAGCGATAATCACAGGCTTAAAATTAGCAGTTTATCTGTTAATACAAGTAATGATAATGTTTACGAACAAGGTAGAAATGGTGAAGGTTATGTATTCGATCAAGACCCACAGGAAGATGGCGCTTTTGTTAGGGACCAAAACTTTAAACAAACCATTTTATTAGTAAACCAAATTCAAGGTTCACATGACTTAAAAGAGAACAACAAACTAACTTGGGCTGCAGGTTACAACTATGTATTAGCACAAGAACCAAATAGAATTAGAAACGAAGCTAATATATTGGATGCAAATACAGTACAATATGCTCACGTTGGAGATTTTCAACAAAGAAAATCAAACCAAAAAATTAAAGACATAGAATACAATGCCTATATAAACGATGCCATTTCTTTTGGGACATTAGATGAAGATGAAAATCATCCATTTAAATTAAATTTTGGGGCAAACTTCCGTCAAAAAGACAGAGTATTTAGCTCTTTATTTATTGGTGTAAGAGCAAGAGATTTTCAAGTACCCTCTGTAGACCAATTTTCAGAAACATTTACTGATGAGAATTTTGATAACGGACTAGTTCTAAGAGAAAGGGAAGCAGATAGATACGATGCAGACTTAAATGTTATGGCTGGTTATGCAAATTTAGATTTTCATTTTGGCGAAAAAATTTCTGGTAATGCTGGTGTAAGATTTGAGCGCGATGAAATTAACGTTTTATGGGATGTTTCCAACTATGTTGGACGAGTTGGATCTATTAAAAAAGAATATTCTGAATTATACCCAAGTTTAAACTTAAAATACGAATTAAACGATAAGCATGCTATACGTTTTGCTTCTAGCTTAACTCAAACTTTACCAGAGTTTAAAGAATTAGCACCTTTCGAATATGTATCACCAACAGGTCGTGTTACAAGAGGTGATCCAGACTTAGAAAAATCGACTGTTATTAATGCCGATTTAAAATATGAATTTTTCCCTTCAAAAGGGCAATTACTTTCTGCAACGGCTTTTTACAAAGACATTAAAAACCCTATTAACTTAGCGCAAACAAGAGGGTCTTCAGGAATATTTGAATATGCCAATACAGGTGAAAACGCTAATATTTTTGGTTTAGAATTTGAAGCTAGATTAGGACTTCTTGAAAATGAAGATGAAGAAAGTATTTTAGATTTTAACACCAACATTACAAAAATGTGGTTTAACCAAAATTTACTAGAAGAATTTCAATATAACAATATGACGGAGTCTGATTTACAAGGTGCTTCAGATTTAATCTTAAACAGTTCATTAAGTTATAATAGTAAAACCGAAAAAGAGTTTAATGCTACCTTAACAGGCAACTATTCTTCAGATAAGGTTTTCGCTCTAGGTTCTCCAGAAGACTTTAGCAACAGTGATGTTCTTTATAATGATGAAATTATTGAAAAAGGATTTTTTACTCTTGATTTTGTATTAAGTAAAATGTTAACCGAAAAATTACAAATTAAATTAGTTGGTAGAAATTTACTTAACCCAGACATTCAACAAACACAATTAATAAGAGATATTAATACAGGTGTTGAAACTGATGAAGTGGTTCTATCATACAAAAAAGGAGCTCAATTAAACCTAAGTTTGAAATACGATTTTTAATTGTAAATAAGCACCTATTTAAAATTTACAAAACCTATAAAAAGGTTTAAAACTATAGAACAATCCTCAATAAATAATATTGAGGATTGTTCATTTTTAGACAAGTCTTAAGGGAAAATTAGCAATTAACACAGGCTTAACATAAATGCTTATTTAGCTAACGAAAGGTAACCTATGCTTAATATTTAATTAATCAGAAAGCAACACCAATCCATTTAATTTGCAGAGTAAATAAAAATAATAAATCAAAATTTAAATAAAAATTAGAATGAAAAATTTATTTGTAAAACTATTAAGTATATCCATGGCCTTTGCAGCTTTTACTTTAACAAGTTGTGACTCTGAAGATCCAGATCCTATAACTAGAGAAACAACAGAAGTTATAGAAAATCTAGAAGCAGGAATACTAAAAGGAACGTTGGACGAAGATTACACACTTACTGCGTCAACTGTATACAACTTAACTGGTCAATTTATTATTGATGATGGTGCAACATTAAACATTCCTGCAGGAACAAGAATACTGGCAGATAATGGTGGAACTGATGTTTATATAGCAACTTTAATGGGTGGTACGATTAATATTAATGGATCTGCTGGAAATCCAGTTATTATGTCATCTGCTGATGGTAATCCTGGAGATTGGGGAGGTTTAACATTGTGTGGTAAAGCTACAACTACTGCTGGTGTTGATGCAACTGCAGAGGTTGGCGGTTTTATTTATGGTGGTAATGATGATTCTGATAGTTCAGGAATTATTAGATACTTACAAATATCTGGAACTGGTGCTCAAATTAACTCTGAGTCTCAATACAATGGTGTTTCTTTTTACGCAGTTGGTTCTGGTACTTTAGTTGACAACCTTGCCGTAATAAATGGTGATGATGATGGTGTTGAGTTTTTTGGTGGAACTGTTGAAGTTTCTAATTTATACTTAGAAAACAATAGTGATGATGCTATTGATTGGACTGAAGGATGGAGTGGTAGCGTTACGAACTCATACATTTCGCATACCGTTGCTGGTTTCTCTACTGTTTTTGAAGGAGATAAAGATAATGGTAACCCAGAATTTAATAACATTACAGCTGTATCAACTGTTGGTGGAACTGCTTTACAATTCAAGAAAACTTCTGGCGGAACAATTGATGGTCTTTCATTAGTAGGTTATGATGTTGATTTAGATATGAAAGATGGTGGAACTGTAACAAACGTTACTTTTTCTGATGGTTATATTCCAGTTGCTATTAATGAAGACCCTGCAACAGACGGCTACTTTTACTCTTTAAGTACAACTGCAGTTGGCAACACAACTTTAGATGATTTTCCATGGGTAAGTTCAGATATTTCTTTTGAGAGCAGCATACTTCAAGGTGCCGTAACTGGTGATGTTACTCTTGATGCTTCTATTTCCTATGTCCTTAATTCTTCTTATATTGTACAAGATGGTGGAAAATTAACAATTCCTGCTGGTACAAGAATTACTGCTAGAGATGGTGGAACTGGAGTTTACATAGCCATTTTACAAGGTGGTGAAATAGATGTACAAGGTACTTCTACCAACCCAGTAGTAATTGCTTCTGCAGTTGCTAGCCCAGGTGATTGGGGAGGTTTAACAATTTGTGGTAATGCTACGACCTCTGCTGGTGTTGATGCTGTTGCTGAAGTTGGTGGATTTATATATGGTGGAACTAATGATACTGATAATTCAGGTTCTATTACATACCTTGTTCTTAAAGGAACTGGTGCTCAAATTAACTCTGAGTCTCAATATAATGGTGTATCGTTATACGCTGTAGGTTCTGAAACAATACTAGAAAACATTTCTGTAATTAATGGTGATGATGATGGTATTGAGTTCTTTGGAGGAACTGCATCTGTAACTAACATTTACTTAGAAAACAATAGCGATGATGCTATTGACTGGACTGAAGGATGGAACGGATCTGTAACTAATGCTTACATTTCGCATACAATTGCTGGATTCTCTACAGTTTTTGAAGGAGACAAAGCAAACGGAAACCCAACATTTAGTAATATTACAGCAATATCTTCTGTTGGAGGTACTGCATTACAATTCAAGAAAACTTCTGGTGGAACAATAACAGGATTACACTTAACTGGATATGATGTTGATTTAGACATGAAAGACGCTGGAGATTTATCTAACGTACAAATTAATGGAGCCGATGCTGATGCTACTTTAGTTTCTGGTGAAACGTCTAAGTACACATTAAACTCAGGAAAAGATGGGACTGCTTTAGACATCTCTGCATGGGCATGGAAAAGTGCTAGTTTATAATAACTAAAAAAAGATACGTATAAAAAAAGCATCCTGAAAATCAGGATGCTTTTTTTGTTTTTCACTTGGCTATAAAACTATAACGAAGCGACATTATTTTCATAATTGACTTCTTTTTTAGATCCGTCAATCCAATAAATCCATTTGCCGACTTTTTTTCCATTATCATAATTTGCAGAAACTGTTTTCTTGCCTTCTGTGTTAAAGCTTAACCAAACACCTTGTAATTTACCATCTGCTGTGTAAGAACCTGTTTGGCTTACAACACCATTGTCATGATAATAAACAACATCAATTAAGTTTGTGTCTTTATTAAGTTTTAATTCTCTTTCTTTTTGACCAAAAGAGACCACAGTAATTAAAAAGGCAAAAACAAATAATAACTTCTTCATAATTATGGGGGTTTTAACATTATGATATAAAGATATAAAATACATAACATTTACGCAACTCTCCCGTAACATTAATTTAACATTAAAAATGTAAGCAACTGGTTTTAAATTGATTAATACTAAACATTTAACATTGAAATATTAATAATTACTTAATATAGCGGTTACATTAAGATTACCTTAAACGGCGATATTTGCTATGTCTTAAGACTAAATCAATTAGTATTTCATATAACTATTAGTTTTTGTCGACTACATTATCATGATTTCTAACGAGACTGCCTTGGCCAAGGCAGTCTTTTTTTTGTTAAATTATTTAACAATTAGGAAACATTAGCCTCGCAAAATATTTGGTTATTTGCAGCGACAAAAACTAATATTTTAATAATGAAATTTAATTTTTTTTTAGTGCTATGTTTAAGCACTATTCTATCAGTTACATCACAAGAAATAAGTGATACATCATTTGGTAAAGGTCTAATTAACTTTACTGCTAAAGACAGTTCATTCAGTATTAAGTTTGCGCCACGTTTTCAAATGCGATACATGGGATCATGGAATCATGATGGAAATCAATATGGTTCTCCAGAACATAACATACTTATAAGACGTGCACGTTTAAAATTTGACGGTTTTGCTTATAGCCCAAAATTAAAATACAAAATTGAGTTAGGGCTTTCTAATCGAGACTTATCTGGGGGTAATCAATTTAATCGAAATACACCTCGTTATATACTTGATGCTGTTTTAATGTGGCATTTTGCTAAAAACTGGGAACTTTGGGCAGGACAAACTAAATTACCTGGTAACGTTGAGCGTGTTATATCTTCTGGTAATCTTCAATTTATAGACCGCTCTCTACTTAACAGCCGTTTTACTTTAGACCGTGATATTGGTATTCAATTACGTCATAAATTTTATTTAGGAGACAATTTTTTAATTCGCGAAAAAGTGGCTTTATCGCAAGGTGAAGGACGAAACGTTACTGAAGGAAACGAAGGTGGATTACAATACACAGGCCGTTTAGAATTATTGCCTTTCGGTGCTTTCAAATCTAAAGGTGATTACAGTGCATCTGATTTAAAAAGAGAAGAAAAACCAAAACTATCGTTAACATTTACATATAACTTTAATGAAAATGCGGTTAGAGAAAGAGGTTTTACTGGTGATTATATGTTTACAACTGAAGATGAGTCTAAAAATGGACCTTTACACGAAACAGATCAAACTACCGTTTTCGTTGATGCTATGTATAAGCATAATGGTTTCTCTTTTATGGGAGAATATGCTAAACGTACTGCCACCGACCCTATCTTTACCAACTCTGGAGACCCTTCAACTACTGATGATGATATCGAACATATCGTATTAACAGGTAACGCATTAAACTTACAAGCTGGTTATTTATTTAAAAGCAACTACGAAATTGCTGGTAGATTTACAACTATAAACTACGAATCTGTAACTAAAAAACTTCCAGTAAAGCAATATACACTTGGTTTTAATAAATTTGTACATGGGCATAAACTAAAAGTACAAAGTGATATAAGTTATACATCCCTTGATGGAAATGAAGATAACATTACATTTAGACTAGGATTTGATTTCCATTTCTAAAACATAACATTTAGGTAACCTTATACTCATATAGTAAAATGATATTTGCAAACTTATTTTAATTAAAAAATTATGGATAATATTTATTTATTAATGCTAATTGCCATAACTGCACTAGCTGTGTTTGATATTATTGTTGGTGTAAGTAATGATGCTATTAATTTCCTAAATTCTGCAATTGGTTCTAAAGTATTGTCTTTAAGAACAATAATGATTGTTGCTAGTTTAGGTATTTTTATTGGAGCCGTTTTTTCTAGCGGAATGATGGAAGTAGCCAGAAAAGGTATATTCGTTCCAGCACAATTTGAATTTGGTGAGATTATGCTCATTTTTATGGCTGTAATGATTACTGATATTTTACTACTAGACTTCTTTAATACACTAGGGCTTCCAACCTCAACAACAGTTTCTATTGTATTTAATTTATTAGGTGCAGCTGTAGTAATGTCTTTAATTAAAATAAGTCATTCTGAAACCGAAACTTTTGCAGACTTAGCTAACTATATAAACACTGAAAAGGCTATTACAATTATCTCAGGTATTTTATTATCTGTTGTTATTGCTTTCTCTGTAGGTGCAATTGTGCAATGGGTTTCTAGACTTATTTTTACGTTTAATTACGAAAAAAAAATAAAGAGTTTTGGAATTATCTTTGGTGGTGTTGCACTTACTGCAATTACTTACTTTATTTTTTTAAAAGGACTTAAAGGCACACCTTACTATAAAGAATTAAAAGGATTATTAGAAGGCAATGAGGTATATACCATTCTTGGAAGTTTTGTGTTCTGGACATTGTTTTCATTCATATTCGAAAAATTGACTAAAAAAACTGTACTACTTGTTGTAATTGGTATTGGTACATTTGGATTAGCCTTAGCATTTTCAGGAAACGATTTAGTAAACTTTATAGGTGTACCTATGGCAGCTTATCATTCTTATGAAGCATGGATTGCTGGCGGTATGGATGCAGCCATGTCTATGGAAGTTTTAGACAAAAAAGTACCTGCAGAACCTTTATTACTTTTTATAGCTGGTACTATAATGGTATTAACCCTATGGTTTTCTAAAAAAGCAAAAACAGTTGCTGAAACGGAATTAAGCTTATCTCGCCAAGGTGAAACTCACGAAAAATTTGAGCCTAATTTATTATCTAGATCAATCGTAAAAGGATCTAGTCAATTATCTAACTATTTTAGTGTTCTTTTACCAAAATCAGTTCAAAATAAATTTGCTAAAAGCTTTGATAAACCAGAAGTAGTTTTAACTAAAGATCAGAGTATTGATGCGCCTGCATTTGATATGATTAGAGCATCTGTAAACTTAATGGTAGCTGGTGTATTAATTGCAATAGCCACTTCTATGAAATTACCATTATCTACAACCTATGTTACGTTTATGGTAGCAATGGGTACATCTTTAGCAGATAAAGCTTGGGGAAGAGAAAGTGCTGTGTATAGAGTTGCCGGTGTATTAAACGTAATTGGCGGATGGTTTGGTACTGCACTCGGTGCATTTATTGCTGCAGGAACGGTAGTATTCTTAATTAGTTGGAATCCTAAGGTTATGATACCCATTTTATTGCTTTTAACTGCAATACTATTATATAGAAATTACAAATCTCATAAAAACAAATCGTCTAAAACACCAGATGAAGATAGTTTAAAAACAACTGGTAGCAGATCTGTACAAGGTGTTATTCTTGAAAGCGCAGGGAATATTGCAAATGTTGTAAAACGTGGTAATAAAATTTACTCTAACGCTATTAATGGTTTAGCAAAACAAGATTTAACTTCGCTTAAGAAAAATAAAAAACAAGTCACAAAACTTTCAGAAGAAGTAGATAGCCTTCGTGATAATATATTCTATTTTATTAAAAACTTAGACGAAACAAGTTTACGCGCAAGTAGTTTTTATATCAATATTTTGGGGTATTTAGAAGACATGACACAATCTCTTGAGTATATATCTAAAGCAAGTCATAAACATATTAATAACAATCATCAAAAGCTTAAGTTTAGCCAAATAAAAGAACTAAAAGTCATTGATGATACACTAGAAATTCTTTTTAGAGATACCAAAGCAGCATTTGATTCTCGTTCGTTTGAACAAATTGAATCAATCCTTAATCGTAAAAAAGAAGTTCTTGATTTAGTAACCGAAAAAATCGTTAATCAA
Source organism: uncultured Algibacter sp. (assembly GCF_947487575.1). Classification (GTDB taxonomy): domain Bacteria; phylum Bacteroidota; class Bacteroidia; order Flavobacteriales; family Flavobacteriaceae; genus Algibacter_B. The sequence goes on from NZ_CANKXG010000001.1 coordinate 183,999, forward strand.
GTAGCAAGAACAAGAACTGAAGAGTCTAGTCCAAAAAATACAACGCTTTATTTTGGATTATTACTTGAGACTAAAGATTTACTTAAAGCAACTATGAGCCTTTTAGAAGAATATCATAACTCTCATGATGCTTCTGTTGAGCCAGCAACAATATCTAGTCCAGATTCAGAAGAAGCATAAACACAAACAATAATAATAGAAAAAGCGCCTTATTAATAGGTGCTTTTTCGTTTTATCAAAAAGAATAACTATTAAATAAAAACGATATGATTTCTACAAACGAATATTTTGAAGGCAATGTAAAATCTTTAGGTTATACCTCAGCAAAAGGAAAATCTACCGTTGGTGTAATGGAAGCTGGCGAATACGAATTTGGAACATCTACACACGAAACAATGATTGTTATAGAAGGTGAAATGACTGTAAAACTTCCTGGAGTATCCAACTGGAAAACTTATAAAGATGGAGAAGCTTATGAAATTAATGCTAATGAAAAATTTCAAGTAAAAGTTTCTGAGCAAACGGCTTATTTGTGTCAGTATAAATAATTTTAAAAAAAATAGAATAAGTTAAAGCACACTTAAAAGTGTGCTTTTTTAACACAAAAACTTGACATCAAGCACTTTAAAATATAGCAAGAATTTATAAAGAAATTAAAAGTTAAAATAAATCATATTTCAACATCTGTAATCACCTTTTCGTCGTAAATAATGTAAATCAAAAGCTTATTATTATGAAGAAAATTTCAATTTTATTACTAGTTGCCCTCACTTTTTCTTGTGTTTCAAAAAAGAAGTACTTGGCTTTAGAAAAAGAAAATGGTGAGATTAAAAGTGAATTACAAAAAACAAGAATAGCTAAAGAAGATTTAGAAGCTAATTTTGATAAAATTCAGGCTAGAGTTGATGCCTACAACTCCAAAATAGCAACACTTAAACAAGAAAACGACACAAAGTTAGATGCTGTTGGTAACGTTGCTGTTATATCGAACGATACTAAAGTAAAAATGCGTGAAACTTTAAAAAATGTTGATGCTAGCAAATTAAGTGGTGCTAAAACACTTAAAGATTCTATGAATTTAGCAGTGGCTTATAATCTTAAAAAGACTATTAACGAAAGTAATATTAACGAAGATGAAGATTTTGCTGTAAACATTAACGAAACAGTTGTAATGATTTCTATTGCAGATAATATGCTTTTTAACTCTGGAAGCTACAGATTGAGTTCTAAAGCTGATACCGTGTTACAAAAATTAGCTGATGTTATTAACTCTGAGCCAAGTTTAGATGTAATGGTTGAAGGTCATACGGATTCAAGAACTATTAATACTGCAAACATCTCTGATAACTGGGATTTAAGTGTTATGAGAGCCACTTCTGTAGTACGTAAACTTCAAGAAAAATATAGCGTATCTCCAGAAAAATTAATTGCAGCTGGTAGAAGTAGTTACCAACCTATTGCTGAAAACAATTCTAGAGAAAACAGATCTAAAAACAGACGTACAAGAATTATTATTCTTCCAAACATTGATAAGTTTTTTGCTTTAATGTCTGAAAACGATAATACAATTGCCGAAAACAATATATTAGATTAATTTAATCCATTACTAATATTATAAAAACACCCCTTTTGAGGTGTTTTTTGCTTTAGGCAACATTCCAAATTGATTTTACTTCTTCACAAAGGATTTCAATATCTGTCATTGCTTTAGGTAAATTGTTAGGAGTTTGAATTACCTTCTCACCGAATACATCTATTGAAAGGCATAGTTCTTCTATGACTTCTTCACCTTCTCCAATTACAACCTCTTTAAGGTATCTATATACAAGACTCGAAATATACCTTGATTGTTTATTATCAAAAACATTGCTTTTTGAAATATGAACTTTCACAGCACCTACATAAGTTTTTCCATCTAACTTTAGCTTATAAATAACATCAGGAGAAATAATAATTTCAACTCCATTTATTATTATAGACTTTGTTTCTACTTTTTTTATAACTTCATGTGGTACATCTTTAAGTAAATGAGGAAGTTTAATTTTTACAAAACGTTTCAAAGCTTCTAACGAAACTTCTCTATCCAAAACCTGTCTAGGTTTCTCTGGTTTTCTAAGTTTTAATTCTTCAATTCCACTTAATATAGGTTCTAAATCACAATTATTTGCAATTGCCTTTCTAATTCTTGCTTTTGGTAATTGATACCAAGCAACCATAAACTTATTTGGCTGTTTTTGTTGTTTAATGATTCTTCTTTTACCAGCTTCAGTTGCCTTAGAAAAAGCAGCTAATTGATTAATCGATATTACATAATTACTTTTCATATTAAATTAAATTATTTCAGAGTTATAATAAACTCTAGTTATTAACATTTTAAGAAAATAGTTGATAAATTATAAGAGTCATAAAGTCTTATGTTATAAGCTTTAACAACTATTTCTTTATTTATGGAAATATTTAACTTGGCAGAAATAATCTAATTTCGTTTCTTTGAAGAAGAAATGGGAGATTGATAAGTCTCTTATTTTGCTATTAATCTATTAAAATTCGGTGGTCAGCCAATTTATAGAAAAAATTATCAAGAGGGATATTTCCAGTATCCCTTTTTTTGTGTTTTTTATTATCTCTTTTTTTTAAATTATTTTATTAATTCAACTCTTTTAATATAAGTATCTCAATACATTTAACTTGTTGTATTATAATAACTATTCCATAAATTTTTTAAAAACCACCTCTATAGAGGTGGTTTTTAAAAAATTTGGGGTTCCCCCTTGCGGGGGAACAAACCCAATGGTAATGCTAATTATAATTTGCAAAATATAAAATTTTTACCCTTCGCAACTTGTACACTCTTTCTTTTGCTTAAACTTCTGTGCTGCATTCATACTGTGTTGGTAATACAATGATTTAACACCTAATTTCCATGCGTTAACATAAATTTTATTAATGTCTTTAACTGGCATATCTGGGTGTACCATAATGTTTAAGGATTGCCCCTGGTCTATATGGTTTTGCCTGTTTGCTGCCTGATAAATAATGGTCATTTGATCAATTTCAGAATATGTTTTAAATACATCTTTCTCATGCTCTGTAAGTCCTTCTAAATGTTGAACAGAGCCATCGTAATCACGAATACTTCTCCATATTTCTGGCGTATTCATTCCTTTTTCTTCTAAAAGCTCTAATAAAAAAGGATTCTTAATAGTCGTTTTAATTTTTGCGATGTCCTTTACATAACTATTTGACCAAATTGGCTCAATACCTTGTGATACCTGCCCTAAAATAAAAGCAGATGATGTTGTTGGAGCTACAGCATTTAAAGTTGTATTACGTCTTCCGTAACCTTTTAAAACTTCTGGCTCTCCAAATAATTTTGCTAATTCTACAGACGCTTTGTTTGATTTTTCTTGAATGGTTTTAAATATTTCACTATTTAAATTAAAAGCTTCTTGACTATCAAAACCTAGCATTTTAGATTGTAATAATGAGTGCCAACCTAATGCTCCCATTCCTAAAGCTCTATTTTCTTTCGAAAAATTATAGGCTTTCTCCATAAACATGAATGTTTGTCTATCATCACGATCTGTTGAGTCTCTATACACTTCTAGTTTAGTGATAAATTCTTCTAAAACTGCATCTAGAAAATATACCATGGTTTCAACAGCATCGGTATCTTTCCATTTATCATAATGCAATAGATTTATTGAAGATAATACACATACAAAAGACCATTTTTCATTTGTAGGCAACATAATTTCTGAACATAAATTACTTGCGTAGATTTCATGTTTTTTATCTTGGTAACAATCTGGCGCAGCATTATTCGCATTATCTCTAAAGAAAATATAAGGGTAGCCTATTTCTCCCCTACGTTGTAAAACTTTTGCCCAAATCGCTCTTTTATCAGTATCACCATCAATCATTTCTTGCATCCACTCATTACCAACTGTAACACCATGTGTTAACTCTTGAATTGGATTACCTTCTGTTCCTATTTCTAAAAACTCATTTATATCATTATGCTCAATAGGCAAATACGGGGAAAAACGACCTCTTCTAACAGAACCTTGACTTACAACGTCTACCATTTTTTCAAACAGTTGCATAATATGAACTGCTCCTGACGATTCTCCATTATTTTTTACTGGAGCTCCTCTATGACGAAGTTTACCAAAATAACCAGAAGTACCACCTCCTAACTTAGACATCATACCTACTTCTGATTGTGTATAAAGGATATCTCCCATATCATCAGAAATATGCGAACCAAAACAACTAATTGGTAAACCACGTTTTTTACCAAAGTTAGACCAGACAGGTGAAGCTAATGAATAGTAACCCTCTGCCATATAGCCATAAAACTTATCTGCAAATCCATCTATTTTTAAGATTTTCTCTGCATTGTTAGCTATTTCCCTGATACGTTCTTCGGGTGTTGTATCTTCTGTAAGATAACCCGATGCCAAAAATTGACGACTATGCTCTGTTAACCATTTTATTTCTGGTTCTGACTTTGCTTCTTTTATAGTCTCTTTTCTGGCTTTAATTAATTCATCGTGGTTAGAGGTTTTTGTTGCTTCTTGACTCAATTTTTGTTCAAGGTCTGGATTAATGTGGTTGCTCATAGTTTAAAATAGGTCGTCACTGGTTATACTTTTTGTTCTTTTACTATAGTTGATGGAACGTTTCACGAAAAAATCTCCATGTTTTGTTCCTATAATTTCATCATCGAACCATTCGGTTTGTGCTATTAATGATTCGTTAACTTCAAATACTTTTTCAATGCCAATACTTTCTAAAGAATTATTAAATCTATTTTTCAAAAATTCATTAATAACCTCTTTTGGTAAGAAATCTAGTTCTCCTGCTTCAAAAATCCAATCGACAAGTTTGCTTTCAGACTTAAAAGCTTCTCTACACAATTCTCTTACTACAATACTATGTTCTTCATCAAACCAAGTTGGGTTTTCATCCTTAATAATTCTAATAATATCAATTCCAAAATCTCCATGAATTTGCTCTTCTTTAGAAGTTGCCTCAACAACATTCGAAACACCTTTAAGCATGTTTTTATGCTTATTGAAAGCCATGATTATTAAAAACTGAGAAAACAAAGACACATGTTCTATAAAAAGCGAAAACAATAAAATAGATTCTGAATACTCCTTATTATCCTCACTTTTAGCATTTTTCAAAGCTGTTTCTAAATAATGAACACGTCTCATTATTACAGGTTTTTTCTTTAAGTTTTTAAACTCATTATTAAGACCTAGTATTTCTAATAAGTGAGAATAGGCATCGTGGTGACGTACTTCACTTTCTGCAAATGTGGCACCTACAGATCCTATTTCTGGTTTTGGCATTTTATGATAAATGTCTCCCCAAAATGATTTAACGGCAACTTCAATTTGCGAAATAGCAAGCATTGTATTTTTTATAGCATTTTGCTCGACTATAGTAAGTCTTGTTTTAAAATCTTGAATATCGCTCGTAAAATTAAATTCTGAATGAATCCAATACGAATGTCTTATCGCATCTACATACTCATAAAGCGCAGGGTATTCGTAAGGTTTTAAATTTATACGTTTTTCAAAAATGTTTGTTTTTCTACTTCTTGCCTGCTCGTCTCTATATAAAATGTATGCTTTTGCTACACTAGGAAAAGAGCTTACCATTAGTTTTTCTTCTACAAGATCTTGCACTTCTTCTACCGTAGGCAAATATTTATGATCTTGTCCTTTTCGTTCTAACAAGGTTTTCAAAACATCTACAGAAATTGTATTTGCATCTTCTTTTGTACCATTCCCAACAGAAAGCATTGCTTTTTCAATGGCATTAGAAATTTTATTTAAAACAAACGGGCTTGTTTCATAATCTCTTTTTATAATCTGAGTGATTTCCATAAAAATTTTAATTTAAAAGATTAAATATTCATTAGAATATTAGTGCTATTTCTAAATTTATTCAGTAATCTCCGTAAAACTGGTTATAATTCCCTTTGAAAAAAGGTAAAATGAAAAAAAAATTGATATTTTATTTTTCAGAATGAAAAACAAAAATAGATTCTGTTTTTTGTTCTCAACAAAGATTGCAAAATGATTAACACGATTTAAGAAACTCAATGAAACCTTTTCAACAAGTTTTTAACAATGCAAAATCTTAAACAAAAAAAATGACTTACCAAAATACAAAACACATTGTATTGATAATCAATTGTTTATGGTTAAAATACTAGAATCTCAAAAGGAATTCAAATAAAAGATTTACATGCCTCTCAAGCCTTATTTTTACAGCTAGTAAGCGTAGTTTTTTAAAAGTTTTTAGCAACTTTTTCTAGTTCCATATACCAATCTTCACCAAACTTTCTTATGAGCGCTTCTTTTACAAATTTGTAGATAGGAATTTGTAATTCTTTTCCAAGAGCGCATGCATCATCACAAATTTGCCATTTGTGGTAGTTAACTGCAGAAAACTCACTATAATCTTGAACCCGAACTGGATATAAATGACATGAAATTGGTTTTTTCCATGACACTTCGCCCTGATTATAAGCTTCTTCAATACCGCAAAGCGCCACTTTTTTATCATCAAAAATAACGTAGGCACAATCGGCTCCATTAATTAATGGTGTTTCTAATTCACCGTCATCAGTGGTAATAAATGTACCCTGAGATTCAATAACATCAATACCTTCTTGACGTAAAAAAGGCTTCACTTTAGGATAAATGGCTTTTAGAATTTCTGCTTCATCGGCATCAAGAGGAGCACCAGCATCTCCATCAATACAACACGCACCTTTGCATGCCGATAGATTGCACATAAAATCCTTTTCAATAATGTCTTCAGACACTATAGTCTTACCTAACTGAAACATAACATTTCTATTAAAATAGTTTACAAAAATAGACAAACTTTGCCTTTAATTTTTAAGATAATTAGTTATTAATACTATATTTTTGTGGAAAACCAAGGATTCCCTAAAACTGGATTTCTTAATTTTAGGTTTCCGTATTCACGAGAATGACAATTCAATAGGGGGTACAAAAATTTGCAAGACCTTTTTCTAATATAAAATGTTCTAATTATGCAGTTCAATTTTAAAGAAATATTCACAGTTTTCATGGTATTGTTTGCAGTAATAGATATTGTTGGTAATATCCCAATTGTAATTGATTTAAGAAAAAAAGCTGGGCATATTCAAAGTGAAAAAGCCTCTTTAATAGCAGGAATTATTTTGATTATATTTCTATTTTTAGGCAAAAGCATATTGAATCTTATTGGTATTGATGTAAACTCATTTGCTGTAGCAGGTGCTTTTATTTTATTTTTTATAGCCTTAGAGATGATTTTAGGTATTACACTTTACAAACAGGACGAAAACACTTCCATGACAACTGCTGTTTTTCCTTTAGCATTTCCGCTTATTGCTGGACCAGGAAGTTTAACAACTTTATTATCTTTAAGAGCAGAGTTTAGCATAGAAAACATTATTGTTGCTGTTTTAATGAATGTAATTATTATTTACATAGTACTTAAAACATCTTCTAGAATTGAACGTTTTCTAGGTGCAAATGGTATTAACATTGTCCGAAAGGTATTCGGTGTTATTTTATTGGCTATTGCTGTAAAGTTATTTGCACACAATATAAAAGCATTGTTTGACATAGTATAAAGCCAATAATTGCATTTGGCAAAAAACACCATCTAAAAACATTAAAAAAATATGAAAATTTTTACCATAATTCTTAGTGTAATTGCTTTAGGTTTAATCATTTTTAATTTTACTCAAGTTAATTTTGATGCTCCTTTTGAGGGCGATAGTATTATTGCTATAATTACCATTTTAGCTTCACTTTGTGTAATAGTTATGATGGCTATTTTAAGAACCTCAAAACGTATTGAGGAAAAAGTAAAAGGACGCAAATAAAAAAATTGAAATTTTACTTAAAAAGGGTAACAGTAAAATTCTTTATTTTAGATTCTCGCTTTTAAGGGAATAATAATTTCAATGATAACCCCGAGGCAAAACCTCGAAGAATACTTTTTTTTAATAATTATGTATGATGCTTTAATTATTGGTGGTGGTGCAGCAGGTATGTCTTGCGCACTGGTTTTAGGTTCTGCTAAACCAAAAGCCTTTGCTACAAACAAAGTTATTGGTATTATTACGCATCAAAAAACATCTCATTTACAAACGGCTTTATTCAATAATGTTTTAGGATTAGCTCCAGGAACTACTGGCACTTCTATTTTAGAAAACGGAAAAAAACAGCTTTCAAATTTATATCCTCATATTGAACAAATTAAAAATGAAAAAGTTTTAGAGGTTTCAAAAAGTGATAATTATTTTGAAGTTAGAACAAACAAAAATACGTATCAATCTAAAATTGTGATAATTGCTGTTGGATACACCAATTTAATGACCATAAAAGGTTTAGAACAATACATTGAACCACACCCAAGAGCCGCTATTGAAAAGCATCGTATTTGGTTAAAAAACACAGACCACCTTATTGAAAAAAATTTATATGTTACTGGTACTTTAGCTGGGTGGCGCAGTCAGTTTTCAATGGCCTCTGGTAGTGGTGCGCATGTGGCAACTGATATTTTAACGCTTTGGAATGGTGGAAAACATACTAAAGTGCATGATAAAATTGATATTTAGTCTAATTCATTCCCATCACTCAACTTAATAACCTCATCAATCATAATATCTCTCTGATTGAAAACTTCCTCAAAAGCGCCAATACCAAAAAGCTGATCGGCAAGCGTGGCTTTTATGTATTGTTTTACTTCATTATGATAGGCCACAAAAGTAACTTTAGAATCTGTACGTAAGTTTAAATAATCTTGAAAAGCAAAAACTAAGTCGTCTCCTACTTCAAAGGAGTCTATAAAATCTTGTCTTGTTGTATTATCATAAAGATGTCGGTCTTTTTCTAACTCTTCAAATACAAAATTTCCAAAAAACCCTCGACGCTGTAAAAAGGATAAAGTTTCGTTTTGCATACTATTATCAATAGGCACAAAAACATCAGGAATTATACCGCCGCCGCCGTAAACAATTTTGCCCTTAGGCGTAGTAAATTTTAACGAGTCATCTACTTTTATTTTTTCTGGATCTAAAAGTTCTCCGCTATTTAACCTATCCAAATACTCATCGTAATAATCTTTATTACCGTTAGTATATGGGCGCTGAATTGAACGTCCTGTTGGGGTGTAATAACGAGATACCGTTAAGCGCACCGCACTACCATCGCCTAAATCCATTTCGCGCTGTACGAGTCCCTTCCCATAAGAACGCCTTCCAACAATAGTCCCTTTATCGTTATCTTGTAATGCACCTGCAACAATCTCACTTGCCGATGCCGAGTTTTCATCAATAAGCACATATACTTTACCTTTTTCAAAATCACCTTTGCTTGTAGCAAAACTTTTTTCGACATCACCTCTTTTATTTTTTGTAAACAAAATAAGCTTGTCATCTTCAAGAAACTCATCTACAATTTGTTCTGCAATACCTAAAAATCCACCAGGGTTATCTCGTAAATCTAAAGCAACTTCGGTAGCACCTAAAGCCTCTAACTTTTCAATACCTGCTTTAAATTCTTTGTACGTAGATTCTGCAAAACGGTTAATCTTTATATAACCTAATTTTTCCGTTAACATATAAGCTGCATCAACACTTTTAATAGGAATTTCTCCTCGCTTTACTGTAAAATCCAAAAGTTTAGGTTCACCTCTTCTATATACTTTTAACTTCACTTTAGAATTTATGGCGCCTTTTAATTTCTTAATAATTTCGCCATCTTTTAAATGGCTTCCATATAAAGAATCGCCATTGGCCATAATAATTCTATCACCACCTTTAATACCTGCTTTTGCACTTGGCCCGTTTTCTATAGCACGAATAACCGCTATAGTATCTTTATAAGTGTAAAAACTCACGCCAATACCAACAAAATCACCTTTCATTTCTTCGGCAACACGAGCCATATCCTTTTTAGGAATGTAAACCGAGTGCGGATCTAGGTTTTCTAAAATACCATTTACGGTAACATCAACAATACTATCTGTATCAATATCATCAACATAATCATACTCGATGTAATCTATTAGTCTGTTGAGTTTATCTTTTTTGCTATTTGTAGAAAATAATCGGTCTGATGAATCGTTAAAATCTAACTTTCCGCCAATAAAAATACCGGCTGCGATAGCAACACCTAAAACTAATGGTAAATATTTTTTTTGATATGGCATTATGCTTTTAAATCTTCAATAAGTTCCAATTCTATTCCTGCTTTTTCTAGAAATTTCAATCCAGAATCATCTTTATATGCGTTATTATAAACCACTTTTACAATACCAGCTTGGTGAATTAATTTACTACACTCCTTACATGGCGACATGGTTATATAAAGCGTAGCACCTTTGCAGGATTGTGTAGATGCGGCTACTTTTAAAATAGCATTAGCCTCTGCATGCAAAACATACCATTTGGTGTAACCCTCTTCGTCTTCACAAAAATTCTCGAAACCCGAAGGTGTACCATTATAACCATCAGAAATTATCATCCTATCCTTAACGATAATGGCACCTACTTGCTTGCGTTTACAATACGAAAGCTTACCCCATTCTTGCGCTATACGCAGATACGCCTTATCATATTTTAACTGTTTGTTGTCTGGCATTAATTTTATTTATTTGGGCGTTACCCTCATTTAAAATTCACGTAAGCTTTTAGCTTTATTACAATTCGGGTCAGGCTTTACGTTTCAATCTTTTGCAAAAAAGCAAAAGGATTTTCTCTACAATCCTTAACGCAAAAACTAAATAACGAATATACTGGGTTAGTATTTTAATTACAACGTGAATTCGTTAAAGTTTTACGAAAGTTTATTTGGTTGTTCGGGTGTGCGTTAGGGATAGCAGTGGATAGCCCACAGCGAGGCACGAGCGAGGACTTGCAACGTATAGCCCGACCCTTGTGGTAACGCCCAAACACAGATTTTCTTCTTTTTAAAAGAAATTAAAAAACTAATACGTTAAGTTAAAAAATCGCTATTCAATATCATGGGTATAACCAAACCTACTACAATGGCTGATATTATCATAATCCAATCGCGTTTTGTAAATCTGAAAATAGTTTGCACAACATAGCCTAAAAATAGAACGACAAATACAATGATAACCTGAGCTATTTCTATACCTAAAGCGAATTCTAAAAGTAATATTAGTTTGTTATCTGTATCACCCAAAAGCATCTGGAATTCGCGGGCAAAGCCTAAGCCGTGTACTAAACCAAAAAATAGTGTTGATAAAAACAGGATGCCTACTTTTTCGCGTTGTGCGCCTTTACCAGAAGTAAACACATTAAAAAGTGCAACAATTAAAATGGTAATAGGTATTAAAAATTCTACTATGGTAGCGTTTACGCTTACTACATTGTAGGCTGCCAACACCAAAGAGAGTGTGTGCCCTAAAGTAAATAGAGACACTAGTAATAGTACGCGCTTCCAGTCTTTAAAAACATACGACACTGTTAAAACAATGAGAAATAAAACATGGTCGTAGGCATTAATATCTAGTACATGATTAATACCATATTCTACATTAAACCAAAAATTTTCTAGCATACTAATTAATATTTAGGGTTAATCGGGGCTGACCAAATATACAATTATTGAGACGTTTTTAAAATAGTGCTATATTTTTTACCTAACTGAAAAAGCATTTCCTCTGTAATGTCTTCTAATAAAAACGAATGTTTCCACTTCCAATCTTGCCTCGCATAAGAGTCGTTAATACTTTTTGGCCAGCTATTGGCAATATCCTGCCTGTAATCTGGCGCATAATTAATTTCAAACTCAGGGATGTGTTTTTTTATAGATTCTGCAACTTCTTTTGGTGTAAAACTTATAGCCGCCATATTGTATGACGACCTAATTTTTATATCTTTTGCTCTAGCCATCATAATATTTATGGTTGCTTTTATGGCATCGTCCATAAACATCATAGGCAACTCGGTGTCCTCTTTTAAGAAGCACTTATATTGTTTTGTTTTTACGGCTTCGTGGTATATTTCAACAGCATAATCTGTGGTACCTCCGCCTGGCATGGTTTTCCAGCTTATAATTCCTGGGTAACGAATACTCCTCACATCAACATTGTATTTATTAAAATAATATTCACACCAACGCTCTCCTACTTGTTTGGTAATACCATAAACAGTTGTAGGCTCCATTGTCGTGTATTGGGGTGTGTACTCTGTTGGTGTTGTTGGTCCAAAAACCGCAATACTTGATGGCCAAAATATTTTTTTAATAATCTTATCTTTTGCTAAATTCAAGACATGAAATAAAGAATCCATGTTTAAATTCCATGCTTCTTCTGGAAATTTCTCCCCAGTTGCACTTAACATGGCGGCCATTAAGTACACCGTATCAATATTGTACATTTCAACACATTTTTTTACGCCTTCATAATCTTTTGCATCTAAAGTTTTAAAAGTTCCAGAATTTACTAGGTCTGAATTATTTCGATTAATATCCGTAGCAATTACATTTTCCTCACCATACATCTGCCTTAGCTTATATGTTAATTCTGAACCAATTTGCCCACCAGCACCAATTATTAATATTTTTGAGCTCATTAAACTGCTTTTTTATAGAGATAATTCAAAAATAATAAGTTCTTATTGATAATACTTCATTTATAATGTAAAATATTATTAATTTCATTTTTTATTAATTGATTAAAAAATAAACAATTACTATATATTTGTACCACATTATTTTAAATGAATCATAATGCATATTAAAATCTTAACACTTTTAAGTTTTCTAATTTTATTTTCGGCTTGTAAAAAAACTCAAGAAGACGTTTCCGAAAACCAAATTGAACAAAATAAGAGTCATGAGATAGCTGAGACAGATATTTCTAATTTAAAGTATGTTGAATATATTTTAGATTTTAAAACTGAAGATATTATTGAAGATTGGCAAGAATACGTTCAATTAGAAGAGATTATTACTAATATAAAAAAGGGAGATTTAGTTTATTTTAAGGATAATGAGAAAGTTATTCAGTTACTTTTAAAAGAATTAAAACAAAATATTCCTGCACCCTTAAAGTCGGAATCTATTAACTCTAGAATTTTAGTTTTAGAAACTAAGCTTCTTAAACTTGAAAGTTTATCAAACTTAACGACAACTAGCAAAGAAGAACTTCTTGACAGTATAAAAGAATTTTTAGTAGCGTTCTCCAATTTAAGTTTTCAAATGAACAAAAAAGTTGAATTTGATAACCGATCTATAGAAAAGCCTTAATGAATAGTTCTAACTTCAATTATTTTTTTAGTTGAATTGTCTGCATTAACTTATGTTTCTGTGTCTCACTAATTTGAATTAAAAAAACCTAAATCAAATACATTTCTTTATTCATGTTAAATTTTTCTTTTTAGGAAATCTAAAAAATAATAAGTATATTTAAAATTACTTTAAAATTTAAAAACTATGGGAATAAAGAGTTTTCAAGGGGCTAGGAGACAACAGGGAAATGATGAAGATGATACCCTTTTAACAGTTAATGATTATATGACAAGGGATTTAATAACGTTTACTCCGGAACAAACTATTGAGAATGTTATGCAATCATTAATTAAAAATCGAATTTCTGGAGGTCCAGTAATTAATAACCGAAGTGAATTAATTGGAATAATTTCTGAGAGTGATTGTATAAAACAAATTAGTGAAAGTCGTTATTATAATATGCCAATGCAAGATATGACCATTGAAAAATACATCACTAAAGATGTGGATACTATTGATGGTAATATGAATATTTTTGATGCTGCGAGTCTATTTGCTGAAAGTCCTAGACGCCGTTTTCCCATTGTTGAAAACGGAAAATTAGTGGGGCAAATAAGCCAGATGGATATACTAAAAGCCGCTATGAAATTAAAAGGACAAAACTGGAAATAAAATAAAGTCTATCATTAACTTATTAAAAAGCTTTTGATTCATTTGTAATCAAAAGCTTTTCTTTTTTTATACACGCCCATGTTTTGGTTTTAAAGCATCTGGGCTATCTGTTATCAATATTTTATCTTTTCCTTTTGCGGTAACCGAAGCAATACTTGAATAATTATAATCCTTAACTGGGTTTTCTAACTTTACCCAGTTAACATACCCAGCAACTATAATGCGTTCTCCAACTTCTACAATTGCCTCTTTATAACGTAGCTGTTTGTTAAAACCAAATAAATTATCAGTTTTAATATTATGTACTTTTAAAAGCGATGCAAATTCTGGAGTGAGTTCTTTAAACAAACTCGAACTTGCTTTTTTATCGGTTACTAAATAGTCATAATAGTCTTTAGGTGTTTTGATAGGTAGAACAACAATACGCTCGCCTGTTTGTTCAATAAAAAAATCTTGAATACGTTCTTCACTAACAATTGTTTTCCATCTTGAGTTTTTACCAGAACTCACTTTTTTTTGAATCTGCATTTTATAAAAAACACATTTGCGTTTACTTAAAGGTGCTATTAATGGATCTTCAATATTTAAGGCCTTACCTTCAATTTTAGAATACGTTTTGGTTTTTAAACTTCCTATGCGTTGACTTTGAAGATTCTTAAGTCGTCTTAAAATAATTGTTTTGGGGCTATAAAAATAAATCAGAAAAGCAATTATAGCAAAAACACTAATGGCTATAACAACAATAAATGGTGAACTCATTTTTTTAGTTTAAAAGTTTTTTGGTAACACTTATAAGTATAACGCTTAGCAAAAAAGTTACAGTAAAATTACTCCCTTTTTACAAGCGCATAAAAATCGTTCTCTAAAGGTAAATATCCCTGATCGTAAATAAAGTAATAAATAGTACCTGCTTTAGTGGTATAAATACTTGTGAAATAATTAAAATCGAAACCGTTTTGAATAAGTTTTGTTCTTGTTGTTTTTGTTTTTTGTTTGGGGTTTAAAGTTTCTAAAATTCTCCAATTTTTTCTTAGCCTATTATTTATATTACGAATCAGGTTTTTAGAATCTTTATTAATGGTGTTATTATAAGCATTTCTGCAATAATCACTACAGAATTTTTTATCACTTCTGCCTACTAATTTCTCACTACATTCTAAACAAACTTTAGTCATAATTTTCATTTTTGGCACTTATATACATTGAGGGACAAGCCCATTAATTTTAGATATTAAATTTAGTAAAAATTATCCGTTTACAAACGATTAAAACCTCCACCATAGACATATACTTTTTTATCTGTTCTGTTCATACAAAATACTATTGAAAATTTTGGTGTGTTTTGAAACGTGATTTATACGGTGTTTACCACCAAGTAAGCGAAAAGCATTTAGAGCGTTTTTAGATGAATATAGTTCACGTTTTAATACTAGAGACTTATCTAGTCAGGAGCGTTTCGAGAAGTTTTTGGTTGATAGTGAAAGTATATTAACTTATAAACGACTAACTACTTAATAAAGTACAATGTATTTCGTCGATTGAATGTTTATAAAGTTGTTAGTAAATATGTTAAAAAAGTTAAATTTATGTATTTCAACTGATTTTTAATACATTTCATCATTTTCTTGTTAGTTTTTTCGCCGAAATAGTTGTATATTTGTACTGTCAATACACAAAGTGTAAAGGACGTGGTTGCCCACAGAACCGTAAATGTGGACCTCATTCACCGAAATGGGGTTTTTTTTTACAATAAACTTTCATTATAAGTATTATAGTCCCATTCAAAATCTTTATTTTTTGTTTTACCTACATGAAATGCAGTAACTAAAAGTAAATCTTTACTAACTGGTTTTAAAATAACAACAAAGTTTTTTTCTTTAAACCAATAGTGTTTTTTTAAATATCCTTTATCTTTCTTCTCGAAATATAAAATCTTTTCACTATCCCTTTGTGCTAAAACGCACTTCGTCCAATGCATTTTATTAGCCCTATCCTTATCAAAAACTCTTGGCCTACCATAAGTTTGTTCTCTTGTTATTAGATGAACGAATGTTTCAGGCATACCTTCAAATCCTTTAACCCATGATTTTTGTGGCTTTAAAGTAATTTTGCGTCCATCAACTTCAACATAATCATTCACAAAATCATCCCTATATATTTCATACATCTGGGCAATCTGTTTTTTTGTAGGTTTTGTTTCATCTAAATCATCAAATAGATAATCCAAATCATCTAAATCAATCATTTGAAATAGGTTTTATTTGAAAATCATGAATAAAAAACTTAGTATCCCAAGGCTCAGTGCCATCATCCAACAGATATCCAGAAACATCCTCTATATAATCAATAATCTTCTTTTTTACAGGAGAAGCATTGTCTTTTAAGTGTTCTTTTCTTGCTTTGTAGCATATTGCACCAATAAAAAAATCTGTAAGTTGTAAAAACTCACTTTCATTTGAATGGATATGCTGAAAGTGCTTAAAAGGAGGATTGTTATTGTAAATTATATTTAATTCTTTTTCTAATAAATCAAGTCTCGTCTTCCCTCTTGTGTCTTTAACATCGAGATACACCCTGTAAATATCACTATCGTGAGATGACTTATCATTAAGTAAAATCTTTAGTGTTTTATAATAGTAACTGTTTTGGTCTTCTCTATTATATCTAGCACTACCTAAATTTTTCTTTTTCTTTATTAGAACGCTCCTAAATTCAATATCACTTCTAAAAAAGAAATCTACCAATTCTTTGTATAAATCCCATCTTGACATAGAAAGTTTGTTCCACTTAAATTCCATAGGGTTTCTATGAGTAAACTTAATGGATTTTAAAACCCTCTTCAAATCCTCGTAATTATCTTGTGAAACTTTTGTATACCCAATACACATTACTTCTGAATCGTCATTTTCTAAATGACAACTTTCATCAATATATATATTATATGTTTTATCCATATATGAGTTTTGTGTAAATATAACTACAAATTTACATTATATTTACATCATGAACAAAGAAGAAAAACCAAAAGAGTACAACGATAAGTTAAAAATCAACACCTCTTTAGACGACGTATTAAAGGCTTCCGTTCCTAAGCCTAAAACAAAGGAATAATACGCTCATTGATAAGTGAGAGTTTATCTAGCAAGATGCTTGTTTCTGGGAATTACTGATTTAGCGGTGGTCAAAGGAAAGTTTTAAACGTCTTACATTCTTCAAAAAAAAGCACGTTTCTAAGTGCGAGATTCTATTTTATTTGTTTGTCCCTTGTTGTATATAGATGCCGTCATAATTTTCATTTTTTATAAATATATGCATTTTACATGAATTAAACTTTTTAATTATAACTTACAATTAAAACGATTTAAACGACTACAATTATTTACAAACGAACACAAACGTTTACTAACCGATTAAAACTTTTAAAGTATCACATATTTGCAGTGTCGAAACATAAGAACTCGATAGTATTAACTGTTTAACAATTAAAATTTAAAATTATGAACACACTTAGAAACAAAGTACAGTTGATTGGTAACTTAGGAAACGATCCTGAAATCATCAATCTTGAATCAGGAAAAACATTAGCAAAGTTTAATATTGCTACAAACGAAAGCTACACCAATAATAAAGGTGAAAAAATAACAGATACACAATGGCATAATATCGTGGCATGGGGAAAGACAGCACAAATTATTGAAAAATATGTAACTAAAGGCAAAGAGATTGCTAT
Source organism: uncultured Algibacter sp. (assembly GCF_947487575.1). Lineage (GTDB taxonomy): Bacteria > Bacteroidota > Bacteroidia > Flavobacteriales > Flavobacteriaceae > Algibacter_B. The sequence continues at coordinate 201,711 of NZ_CANKXG010000001.1, forward strand.
TGAGGGTAAATTAACTTCAAGAAGTTATGACGATAAAGATGGGAATAAACGCTATATCACAGAAATTGTATGTGGTGAATTGTTGATGTTGGGTAAATAGAATCTTTTTTGTCCAAAATGTTTTTTAAACGAGACTCTTTTTAAGAATCTCGTTTATTATTTTACATTATCAATATTAAAATAGCCACCCTTATTTTCTGTTCTAGCTAAAGATTGATTGATAATTAAATGCGCTACATTAATCATGTTTCTAAGTTCACAAAGCGATGTGGTTATTTTTGATTCTTTATATAAATCTTCTACTTCATTATATAGTAAATCTAAATGCTTTATAGCGCGTTTTAAACGTTTATTGCTTCTAACAATACCAACATAATCACGCATTAATGCTTGTAATTGCTTTAAATTGTGTTGAATTAATACGTACTCTTCAGGAATAACAGTTCCTTCATCATTCCAATCTGGAATATTAATATTTAAAGACTTATTATCATTTTTAGAAAGCGACCTAAAAATATTGTGTGCGTATACCAACGCTTCTAATAAGGAATTTGAAGCTAATCTATTGGCACCATGCAGCCCCGTTCTAGAACACTCTCCACAGGCAAACAAATTATCGATAGTTGTATTTCCTTTTTTATCTACTACTACACCACCACATAAATAATGAGATGCAGGAATTACAGGAATCCAATCGGTTTTTATATCAATATGATGTTCTAAACATTTTTTATAAATATTTGGAAAGTGCTTTTTAAAAGTATCGATATCTAAATGTGTGCAGTCTAAATAAACATTAGGCTCACCAGATTTTTTCAATTCGCTATCAATGCTTTGAGATACAATATCGCGTGAAGCCAACTCTGCACGTTCATCATAATCAGGCATAAATCGATATCCCTTCTTATTTCTTAAGTAGGCTCCAAAACCTCTTACAGCTTCAGATATTAAAAAAGAAGATTCTCCTTTTGCTTCATATAATGCAGAAGGATGAAACTGTACAAACTCCATATCTTTAATACGTGCTTTGGCTCTATATGCCATAGCAATACCATCGCCAGTAGCTATTACCGGATTTGTAGTATGCCCATAAACACAACCAATACCTCCAGAAGCCAACAATGTACTATTCGCTTTTACAGTAAATATTTCTCCTGTTTCTTGATTTAAAACATAAGCACCGTAGCAGGCATCTTTTTTAGGTTTTTGATGCTCTAAATGATGATTTGTTATTAAATCGATTGCAAAATGATATGGTAGTAAAGTGATATTTGATAACTGATGTGTCCTATGTAATAAGGCTCTTTCAATTTCGTAACCTGTTATATCTTTATGATGTATTATTCTGTATTCCGAGTGCCCTCCTTCTTTACCTAAATCAAATTTACCAGAGTCGTTCACATCAAAATTTGCGCCCCAAAGCAATAATTCTTCTAATCGGTCTGGACCTTCTTTAACCACCATTTCAACAACAGCATCTTCACAAAGACCATCTCCAGCTATTATAGTATCTTTTATATGTTTTTTAAAAGAATCTTCTTCTTTGTTTATAACAATTGCCACACCGCCTTGAGCGTATTTAGTATTTGATTCGTCTTCGCTTGCTTTGGTAACGATTACTACGTTTCTATCAGGAAACTTTTCTGCTATTTTAACAGCAAATGTTAACCCTGCAACGCCTGAACCTATAACTAAATAATCAGTTGTTACCATATTATTTTGACAACTCTAACATACGTTCAATAGGTAATAAAGCGCGTTCTTGTATAGCTTCTTCAACATTAATTTGTGGCGACTCATTAAGTAAGCAATCATATAATTTTTGAAGCGTGTTCATTTTCATGAAATGACATTCACTACAAGCACATGTATTATCTTCTTTTGCGGGTGCTGGAACCAATTCTGTGTTAGGCATTTCTTGTTGCATTTTGTGCAAAATACCAGCTTCGGTTGCTACAATAAATTTTTGGTCTTGATGCTCTTTTACATAATTTATCATTCCGGAAGTAGACCCAATATAAGTAGCGGTATCTAAAATATGTGTTTCTGATTCTGGGTGAGCTATAATTTTATAATCTGGATATTTTTTATGAAGCTCTATCAATTTATCCATAGAGAATGCTTCATGAACAATACAACTACCATCCCAAAGCAACATGTCTCTGCCTGTTTCATTAATAATATATTTACCTAAATTTCTGTCTGGCGCAAATATAATTGGTGTTTCCTTTGGAATAGATTCTACAATTTTTAAAGCATTTGAAGAGGTACAAACAATATCGCTTAAAGCTTTAATTTCTGCAGAACAATTTACATAAGTAATCACTACATGATTTGGATGTGCTTTAGTAAATTCTTCAAAAGCATCAGGAGGGCACGAATCTGCCAATGAACACCCTGCTTCCAAATCTGGTAATACAACTGTTTTGGTTGGATTTAATATTTTAGCCGTTTCTGCCATAAAATGTACCCCTGCAAATACAATAATATCGGCATCTGTTTCTGCTGCTTTTTGTGATAAACCTAAACTGTCTCCCACATAATCTGCGATATCTTGTATTTCTGGTACTTGATAATAATGTGCTAAAATAACGGCGTTCTTTTCTTTTTTAAGGCGTTGTATTTCTTTTACTAAATCCATTTTAAAAAATCTTCAGAATAATTGCTAAAACTATAACATTGAAACGACAATATTAAGCTTTAATAGCTAAATTCTGAATATCCATTTGAATTTGATTCAAAACTGTTTCGCTTTTTTCTAATTCATTTAAAACACTTATTTTAATATCTTCAAATGTATGCTTGAACCCATTAAATAAATTTTGATAGTACAAAACACCTATTTTCATATTCTGAGTAAAGGCTTTCAAATACTTTTCTTCTTTTTTGTTCATGGAAATTTTAGCATCCTCCAATTTATTTTTTAAGAAATCTATATAAATATGTAATTCTTTAACAAATAGGTTTGGACGGTCTGCATTTGACACCATATTTGCTCTTCCATAAATATGGTCTGTAATATTTTGAAGACTCATAATTTTAGAATAATAAGCCATATTAGGCCCTGGGCAAATGGAAACACCTTCGCCCTCAGTTTTTGTATCTAAATTATATTTTAATAAAGCAGATGTCCCAAGCCCCACACAGGTACAAGATTTTTCTGTGATCTTATCAACCGCTTTTTGGTACAAATCTGGGGGCAATCCTTTTTCATCTAGTTCTTTTATTTTTAGATATTGAAATTCTCTAGAGGCTGTACAAATACCTTTCTCTTTAAACTCTTTATTCATGGCCACAAATTTTTTAGGACAAGAACTCCCTGGTCTATTTTTATCCATCAATCTTTGTTTTTCAACATCTTTAGTATTACCCTTTAAATTATTAAACGGCACACCTAATGGAGAGATATCACTTAAATACAAATCTTCTTCTTTGGCTTTTGCTAATTTTTGTAATGTTTTATCATCAACTGTAGTGGCTTCAGGAACCAATAAAAATGGACTTCCCCAACCTACTGAATCTAAATTATAATGTTCTAACAAAAAGCTATGTTCTTCTTGAGTTCCAACACCACCCTGAGCTGTAATTTCTATAGATAAAGGCTCTTTTGGTATAACCCTGTTTTGATTTTTAATTTCATGTTCAAAAACAGATTGTATTGTCTCTCGTAGCACTTCTCTATTTTCTTTAAACTCTTCCAGAACTGGGCCTAACAAAAAACCTTCTGTAGCAAAGGCATGCCCTCCACAATTTAGCCCAGATTCAATTCTATATTCTGAAACCCATAAACCTTTTTTAGCTAAAAATCGCCCTTGAATTAAGGCCGACCTATAATCACTTACTTTTAAAATGATTCGCTTTTTGATGTACCCGTTTTCATCTGGATAAAAATCATCAAATTGCCCCATATAACTATATAACCTTGGATTTAACCCTGCTGAAAGAACGACAGAAGAATTCAATTTGCTTTCTGCAAAACCTCGTAAAGCGGCATGAGCATCATTGTATTTAATAGCTAACTTTTCATCTTTCTTGTAATTATCTTTATCAACTTTGGTCATAATATTTACATCAATATTTCCCATTGTTAAGTTATTTACAGCCCATTCTTTAACATCAGAAAAATTAAAATCTTTTGATGTTAATTTCTTAAACTCTGCCTTTATTTTAGAATTAGAAGGAAGCATATTGATATATGCCCAAAGCTCATCGCTTTTCTCGGCAGTAATATTTTTTAATGACTCAAATTTTTTATCTGCTAAATCACTTATTAAATTTAAATAAGATGTTATTCTTTTTGCTCTAAAATCATCAATTTTATCCGTAATTTCACTGTAGGGAACTTCAAATTTTTCACTATACATTTTTCTTAATTTCTCTAAAAGAATATCATCAACTAAAGAAATTACTGAATCCATACCATATTGTGCCACTTTTAAAGGCGTATCGATTGTAAAACCAATACCCATTACTGGAATGTGAAACGAATGTGCTTTTTTCATATTTATAATTTTACACCATTTAATTTTTGAACGGTATTAACCTACAAAGATATCATGGCCAGCAAGTTTAGAATATGATAAATATCATACTCTGAAGTATTGAATACTGCGATTAAAATAAAATAACACCTTTTTCACACTAAATTCATTAGAAAAATTCAGAGATAACTACTCTTTTTTTCATTATTCATAATAAGAGTTCGCTAAACAACAAAAATTGATAAAACTTTAATATGACTATGCTCCTTAATCAAAGCTTCACTATTTTTATCGTTAAATTCTTCAACAGAAAGATATATGTCCGTAGAGCCAAAATTAACTAGATTCAATCAAAGTGTTTTATCAAAATATCAGATATACAATAGTATATTTATGACATTACCTTTTGATGCCGTAACCAAAACAGGTGTTTTACTGCCTTTATTTCATGAAACTTGTGAAAAAGGGTTTAAAAGAGGTGACAATCCAACAACAATAGTAGAAACATTTTTCTCAAAATACCAAGCGCGAAGGAATAAGGAAAGTCAAATAAACTTATTATTCAGATTTATTCAATACATAGAAAGACAAGTTGTTTTATTTGATGCTATTGAAGATGCCGCTTTTCCTGTAGTAAATAACATGGAGGGTGTAGGTACTTTAAGAAACCTTAAAGGCACTTCAAGTTCTGAAGGAAAGTTAGAAGAACTTAAAGAATTTCTTGAAGAATTTAAAGTACGTATTGTTTTAACTGCGCATCCAACACAATTTTACCCAGGTTCAGTTTTAGGTATTATTACAGATCTTACCGATGCTATTAAAAGAAACGATTTAACAGAAATAAACAATCTTTTTGGTCAGTTAGGAAAAACGCCTTTTTTCAAACAAAAGAAACCAACTCCATACCAAGAGGCTAAAAGTTTAATGTGGTATCTTGAAAATGTATTTTATCAATCGTTTGGTGATATTTATAATTACATTCAAACTAATATTTATGATGATGGTAAAAAACACAACGACATTATAAATATTGGATTCTGGCCTGGTGGAGATCGTGATGGAAACCCATTTGTAAAACCAGAAACCACTTTAAAAGTTGCTAAAAAATTAAAAAAATCTATTCTTAAAAAGTATTATCAAGATTTAAAAAACTTAAGAAGAAAGTTAACATTTAAAGGTGTTGAAGAGCGTATTATTCGTCTTGAAACCATTATGTACGATTACAGCATTAACTTAAAAACAAAAAAAGCAATTACCGCAAAAGAACTAAGAACAGAACTTTTAAGCATAAGAGATGTTATTGTTGATCAACACCAGTCCTTATACGTAAATGAGATTAATAACTTAATAAATAGAGTTCACCTTTTTGATTACAGATTTGCTTCTTTAGATATAAGACAAGACAGTAGAATACACCACAACGTATTTACAACAGTCATAGACCATTTAATTGAAACAGGACACTCATCTTTCCCAAATAATTATCATGATTTATCAGAAGCTGAACAAGTTGAAATACTATCTAAAGCCACTGATGATATTAGAGATTTAGATGTTTTTGAAGATGAAATGGTTAGAAATACCTTAAAAACCATAGCTATAATAAAAGATATTCAAAAAAGTAATGGTGAACGCGGTGCTAACCGATATATCATTAGTAACAACCAAACAGCACTTAATGTAATGCAACTTTTTGCTATGTTAAAAATGGTTGCTTTTAAAGATAATTTAACAGTTGATGTAGCACCACTATTTGAAACCATTCCTGATTTAGAAAATGCTCCAGGGGTTATGGAACAATTATACCTAAACCCAAAATATATGGCTCATTTAAGAGCTAGAGGCAATAAGCAACACATTATGCTAGGGTTCTCTGACGGAACAAAAGATGGTGGGTACTTAATGGCAAACTGGGGGATTTATAAAGCTAAAGAATTACTAACTGAAATGTCTAGAAAATATGATATTACCGTTATATTCTTTGATGGCCGTGGTGGACCTCCTGCGCGTGGTGGTGGAAAAACACATAACTTCTACTCTTCTTTAGGACCAACTATCGAGGATAAAGAAGTACAGATAACTATCCAAGGACAAACGGTAAGTTCTAATTTTGGAACAAATGATTCTTCACAATACAACTTAGAGCAATTAATCAGTTCTGGTATAAAGAATAGAATTGATGGAGAAAAGAATCGTTTATCAAATGAAGACAGAAAGGTAATGAATAATCTTGCTGAAACAAGTTATGAAACCTATAAAGACTTTAAAAGCCATCCCATGTTTATTCCATATTTGGAGCGTATGAGTACTTTAAAATATTACGCAAAAACCAATATTGGTAGTAGACCTTCTAAAAGAGGAACATCAGATAAATTAGTGTTTTCAGATTTAAGAGCCATTCCTTTTGTAGGCTCTTGGAGTCAGTTAAAACAAAACGTTCCTGGTTTTTATGGCGTTGGTACAGCATTAAAAGTATACGAAGATAAAGGTGAATGGAATAAGGTTGAAGACCTTTACAAAAACTCTAAATTCTTTAAAACACTTTTAGAAAACAGTATGATGTCTTTAACTAAATCATTCTTCGATTTAACAAAATACATGTCTAAAGACGAAGAGTTTGGAGATTTTTGGAACATCATTTTTGAAGAATACAAAATCACTAAAAGATTATTGTTGAAACTAACAGGTTACGCTGAATTAATGGAAAACGAACCCTCTGGAAAAGCTTCAATTGAAGTTAGAGAATCTATAGTTTTACCATTATTAACCATTCAGCAATACGCACTTAAAAAAATACAAGAGCTAGAAAAGCAAGGAGTTCCGGCTGATAATCCTGATAAAGTAATTTACGAAAAAATTGTAACGCGTTCTTTATTTGGTAATATTAATGCTAGTAGAAACTCTGCATAATTAGAGTATAAATATTTGAATCATAAAAAAAACGCTTATTCTGCATTTATGGAATAAGCGTTTTTTTATGCCGTTAAAGCTCTATTTTTAATTTATAGCATCTTGCCCTTTTTCTCCGGTTCGTATTCTGTAACATTCTTTAATGTCTGATACAAATATTTTACCATCTCCTACATCTCCTGTGCTTGCTGCTTCCAGAAGTGTTTTAACGGTTATATCTTCAAAACCGTCATTTACTACAATAGAGAGATACCTACGTTGAATATCACTGGTGCTATATGATACACCTCTATACACATGCCCCTCCTTTTCGTTTCCTATTCCTGTAACATCCCAGTAGGAAAAAAAATTAACCCCAGCATTATGAAGGCTTTCTTTAACTTCTGTAAACTTTGACTTTCTAATAATAGCTTCTATTTTTTTCATGATAATAAGGTTATTAATCTTTTATATAAAAGTAAAAAATATTTGCAACATTTTAAGTTATCGCCCTAAATATATCCAGATATCAAACAAAAAAGGATGCCCTACAAAATGTAAGACATCCTTTTAACACTAATTAAACCAAACTATTTTTTAGTTATTAATGCTCATTTAACCTGAAATCTGGATATGCATCCATACCATGCTCATGTGCATCTAATCCTTCTAATTCTTCTCTTTCTGAAACTCTAATACCAATCGTTTTCTTAAGTGTGAAAATGATGATAAATGATGTTACAATACAAAATACTGCATAACAAGCTACACCCGTTAATTGTGCCATAAAATTGTGATCTGGATTAGTTGAAAATATTCCAACAGCTAAAGTTCCCCAAATACCACACGCTAAATGCACTGCAATAGCACCAACTGGATCATCTAATTTAATAGCATCAATAAAGCTAACTGCAAATACAATAAGTGCACCGGCAATACCACCAATTATAATAGCGCTTTCAGGAGTCATAACATCAGCCCCAGCAGTAATTCCTACTAAACCACCTAAAATACCATTTAAGAACATGGTTAAATCTAAATTCTTATATTTTAGAAAAGATACTAGAGCCGCAATTACACCACCTGAAGCAGCAGCTAAACAAGTAGTAACTAAAGTTAATGAAGTTAATTCTGGATCGGCAGAAAGAACAGACCCTCCATTAAATCCAAACCATCCTAACCATAAGATTAAAACACCTGCAGTTGCTAGCGGAATGCTATGACCAGGTATAGCTTGTGGCTTTCCTTCTTTAAACTTACCAATTCTAGAACCTAATAAATAAACTGCTACTAAAGCGGCCCATCCTCCAACAGAGTGTACTAGTGTAGAACCTGCAAAATCATAAAACCCTAGTTGATCTAAGAATCCACCACCCCATTTCCAAGAACCTGCTATTGGATAAACTAATCCAACATAAAGCACTGTAAATATCATAAACGCACCTATTTTCATACGCTCAGCAACGGCTCCAGAAACAATTGTTGCAGCAGTTGCAGCAAACATACCTTGAAATAAGAAATCTGTCCACCATGTGTAACCGCCATCAGCGTAATCAGGCGTCATTCCATTTTCAGGAGGTGCTATACCAAATCCTGCAAAACCAAAAAATCCTGAAGAATCTTCTGCAAAACCAGGGTACATCATGTTAAATCCTACCAAATAATAAAGTAGCAACCCAACAGTAATTATAAAAATATTTTTAAATAAAATATTGATTGTATTTTTTTGTCTTGTTAACCCAATTTCTAAAAATGCAAATCCTGTATGCATAAAGAAAACGAGTGCAGTACAGATCATCATCCATACGTTATTAGCTGTAAATAATCCTTCCATAATTTAAATTATTTTATTGTTATTATTTTAAAGTGTCTCCACCCTTTTCTCCTGTTCTTATTCTATAAACTTCGTTAACATCTGATACGAATACTTTACCATCTCCAACTTCACCAGTACTAGCTGCTTCAAGAAGCGTTTTAATGGTAATTTCTTCAAAATCGTCGTTTACAACGATTGATAAATGTCTACGTTGAATATCACTTGTACTATATGATACACCTCTATAAACATGACCTTCTTTTTCATTTCCTAAACCAGTTACATCCCAGTAAGAGAAAAAATTTACGCCAACATTATGTAGTGCATCTCTAACAGTGCTATACTTGGACTTTCTTATTATTGCTTCAATTTTTTTCATATTATATATGTGTTAATTGATTAGTTATTAGAATTAAAACACCTCCATATTGCTATGGAGATGTTTATATTTTTTTATTAGAATGAGTAGATAGCTGCTAAAGTAAATGCTGCTAAGCTTTCAGTTGCAGCTAAGTCAGAATCAAAGTAAGGCATAGCATTACTCCAAGAATCTAATCTTACCTCAGGCTTAATAGTTAAGTTCTCTAAAGAATAACTACCTGTTAATGTTGCAGCAAATACGCTAGGTAAATCGCTACCATCTTTAGCATGGCGTCCAAAAAGCTCTCCTCTTAATCCTAAAGAAAAAGAATCACAAGTTGCTAGTTGAGGGTATAATGCTACACCGTAAAACCCAGCATCATCACTAGTTTGGTAAGCACCATTAATTCCTAAAAAGAAATCTTCAGACAAATCAAATCCACCAGTATAATCTATCTCAAAACCCAATACCTCATTATCATCAAAGTAGAAATTTAAGAATTGACCTGCATAACCTAATTGGGCTCCTAGAGCATAACCTCCAACTAAGTTATTATTAACATCTGTAGGATTCATAACAGCTAACATTAAACTAAAATCTTCACCCAAAGTAAAATCAGCTTTTAAACCAACATGAGAAAATGGTCCGTTAGAGAATAAATAAGAAGTGCTGTAGTTAAAATTACCTGTTGGAGAAATCACTTCATACCCTAAATACGTATTAAAACGACCCATTGTTAAAGTTGTTCCTTCAGAAACATTCCAGTAAGCATACAATTGATTAAGGTTGTAGCCCCCTATTGCATCATCTCCTCTTGGCCCAAAAACCACATCAGCAACAACTCCAGATTTTTCTCCTTCATAAGAAAGAATAATATTTGCCATACCTAAAGCAAATCCTGTTTCGTTAGCAAAAGACGTTCCGAAAGATTGAGGAACAAACTCTCCAGTTGGAACATCGTTGTCATCCAATACAGGTACAATAGCCTTATCGGTAGACGATAAATTAGTTTGGTAATAAGCGTCAACGCTACCACTAATTGTTAATTTTTTAGCTTCTTCTTGTGCAAACAAAGCCGTTGCTACAAAAAACATTGAAAGTGTAATAATTTTTTTCATCATTGTTAATTTTTAAGTTATTTAATTTCTTAGATCTTTTTGAGTTAGTTTTTATTTTGATTTTTAAAATTCTAGATCTAATTTTCCTTAAGAACAGGGCTAAACTATGGTAAATATTTTTAACCCCTAAAAAAAACAGGGGTATTTGAGTTATTTTTATTGATATTTTAATTTTAACCCTATTTTTTTGAGGGTATTAAGTTTATAAATTGAAATTATGAAAAATTACTAACAAGATTAATTGAATAATTGTCAGTTTTTTCTAGGTTTTTACGCTATAATTCTCATTTACCTCATAAATCCCTACAATAAATTCAGATATATGTATTTATTAATAAAAATTTACAGTTTGAATATTTATTAATACAAGGAGTGTAATATTGATATATAAATATTTTTATAACCTATTGACTTCTAAAATCGAAATAATGAAAAGCACCCTATTGTAATTCAAACCTTAGCACGTATCTTAGCTTTTCAACTCAAGTTTTTAAATTAATTTATTGTTGATTATGATTAAGAAACAAGGACTTTATTTACCAGAATTCGAACATGAAAACTGTGGTGCAGGTTTTATTTGTAATCTCAAAGGAGAGAAAACAAATCAAATTATACACGATGCCTTAGAAATTCTAGTAAAATTAGAGCACCGTGGTGGGGTAAGTGCTGATGGAAAAACAGGTGATGGCGCTGGTTTATTGATTGATATTCCTCATGATTATTTTAAACGCGTTTGCGAATTTAATATCCCTACACAAAGAGAATATGCTGTAGGTATGGTTTTTTTACCTAAAGTTGAAAACCAATATCAGTTCTGCAAAGATATTTTCGAAAAAGAAATTAAAGCACAGGGACTTTCTATTTTAGGATGGAGAGAAGTTCCAGTAGACTCATCACAATTAGGAGAAATAGCTTTAGCATCTGAACCAAATATTGAACAAATATTTATTGGAAAAACAGACGCTATTGATGAAGCTACTTTTAAAGCTAAATTGTATGCCGCTCGTAAAATTACAGAGCATACTATTAGAACGTCTAAAATGTCGCAAAGCGATTATTTCTACTTACCAAGTTTATCAAACACAACCTTAATATATAAAGGTATAATTATGCCCGAAGATATTGGGCCTTACTTTACAGATTTACAGCAAGAAGATTTAGTAACACGTTTAGCCTTAGTACACCAACGTTTCTCAACAAACACAATGCCTGCATGGGAATTGGCTCAGCCATTCCGTTTTATGTGTCAAAATGGAGAGATTAACACTTTGCGTGGAAACGTAAGTAGAATGCGTGTTCGTGAAGAGATTATGAAAAGTGATGTCTTTGGCCCTCAAATAGATAAATTATTCCCAATCATTTTACCAGGAAAATCAGATTCTGCATCAATGGATATGGTTGTGGAATTACTAACACATACAGGACGTTCATTACCTGAAGTGATGATGATGATGATTCCTGAAGCATGGGAAAAACACAAAACCATGTCTAAAGAGCGTAAAGCATTCTACGAATATAATGCTTGCCTTATGGAACCATGGGATGGTCCAGCTTCTGTACCGTTTACAGATGGCGATTATATTGGAGCATTATTAGACCGTAACGGTTTACGCCCTTCAAGATACACCGTTACAAAAAGTGGCAAATTAATTATGTCTTCAGAAATAGGTGTAGTAGAAGTTGCTCCTGAGGATGTTGAAAGTCATGGTCGTTTAGAGCCAGGAAGAATGTTTCTTGTGGACATGAACCAAGGACGCATTATTGAAGATGAAGAAATTAAAAGTAAAATTGTTTCAGAAAGACCATATCAAGAATGGTTAGATAAAACAAGATTGCATTTAAAAGACATTCCTTATAACAATGAAACTTGTCCTATCGAAACTATCGATATAAAAACAAGACAACGTTTATTTAATTATACTTTTGAAGATATTCAAGAAGTAATTACTCCAATGGCTATTGTTGGCAAAGAAGCTTTAGGCTCTATGGGAATAGATACGCCTTTGGCTGTTTTATCAGATAGACCACAATTAATTTCAAATTACTTTAAACAATTGTTCGCTCAAGTTACCAATCCGCCTTTAGATGGTATTCGTGAGGAAATTGTAACCGATATTAGTTTATCATTAGGAAAAGACAGGAATATTTTTAGCATTACTGAAAGACAGTGTAGAAAATTAAAAATTCAAAACCCTGTTATCTCTAATGCCGATTTAGAAAAAATCAGAAGTATTTCAGTAGAAAGTTTTAAAGCCGAAACTATTGAAATGTTATATCCTAAAGAAAAAGGTCTTAACGGACTTGAAGATGCTTTAGAAGATATTATAGTACAAATAGAAAAAGCTTTATTAAGAGGCACCAACATCATTATCTTATCAGATAGAGGTGTAAATAAAGAATTTGCTCCTATTCCATCTTTATTAGCTTGTTCTTATGTAAACCACCAAATGAATCGTTTACGTAAGCGTTCTTATTTCGATATTATTATCGAATCAGCAGAACCTCGTGAACCTCATCATTTTGCTACCTTATTTGGCTATGGTGCAAGTGCTATTAATCCTTATATGGTAAACGAAATTATCAGAATGCAAGTTAAAGATGGCTTCATTACTGGTATAGATGAGCAAAAAGCGGTTGACAACTTCAATAAAGCTATCGGAAAAGGTATATTAAAAGTCATGAACAAAATAGGAATCTCAACGTTACACTCGTACAGAGGTTCTCAAATATTTGAAATTGTAGGTTTCAACTCGCAATTTGTAGAAAAATATTTTCCATATACAGCTTCAAGAATTGAAGGTATTGGCTTATATGAAATTGAAAAAGAAATTACAGAACGTTATAAATATGCATATCCAGATACGTACATAGATAAACGTTTAGGTTTAAATATTGGCGGAGATTATAGATGGAGACGTAATGGTGAACGTCACTTGTTTAACCCAACTACAGTTTCTAAATTACAGCAAGCTGTTAGATTGAGTGATCAAGACAGTTATAACGTTTACGCAAAAGCAGTTAATGACCAAGCTGAAAACTTAATGACTATTCGTGGTTTATTTGAATTTGATAATTTAGACCCGATTCCTTTAGATGAAGTAGAACCTTGGACCGATATCGTAAAACGATTTAAAACTGGAGCCATGTCTTATGGCTCTATTTCAAGAGAAGCACATGAAAACTTAGCCATTGCCATGAATCGAATTGGAGGAAAATCTAATTCTGGTGAAGGTGGAGAAGACAGAAAGCGTTTTATTCCAGATGCAAACGGAGATAGTCGAAACTCTGCTATTAAACAAGTTGCTTCTGGTCGTTTTGGAGTAACATCTCACTATCTAACAAATGCTAGAGAGATTCAAATAAAAATGGCTCAAGGAGCAAAACCTGGAGAAGGTGGCCAATTACCTGGCGAAAAAGTATTGCCATGGATTGCCGCAGCGCGTAATTCAACACCTTTTGTAGGATTGATTTCGCCACCACCACATCACGATATTTATTCTATTGAAGATTTAGCTCAGTTAATTTACGATTTAAAGAATGCAAATCGCGAAGCTAGAGTTAATGTAAAATTAGTTTCAGAAGTTGGTGTTGGCACTATTGCTGCAGGTGTATCAAAAGCAAAAGCAGATGTTGTACTTATTGCTGGTTACGACGGCGGTACAGGAGCTTCTCCATTAACATCTTTAAAACATGCTGGTCTTCCTTGGGAACTTGGTTTAGCCGAAGCACAACAAACATTAGTATTGAATGATTTACGTTCTCGTATTGTTGTTGAATGTGATGGCCAATTAAAAACAGGTCGCGATGTTGCTATAGCTTGCCTTTTAGGAGCAGAAGAATTCGGGTTTGCAACCGCACCTTTAGTAGCTTCAGGATGCATCATGATGCGTAAGTGTCATTTAAATACTTGTCCAGTTGGTATTGCAACACAAGATAAAGAGTTACGTAAAAACTTTAAAGGCACACCAGAACACGTTATTAATTTTTTCTATTATATAGCTGAAGAATTAAGAGGTATCATGGCACAGTTAGGGTTTAGAACCATGGCTGAAATGATTGGGCAAACTCATAAAATAAATGCCAATAAAGCAATCAAGCATTATAAAGCAAAAGGATTAGATTTATCTTCAATCTTACACAGACCAGCAGCTTATAATGAAATGACCGTTAAAAATACAGGAAAGCAAGATCACAATTTAGATAATGTATTAGATTTTACAATCCTAAAACATGCAAAAACAGCAATTGCAAATAAAGTACCTACTACTTTAGAATTTCCTATTAATAATATTGACCGTTCTGTCGGTGCCATTATTAGTAACGAAATTTCTAAAGCACATGGTCACTTAGGCCTACCAGAAAACACATTGAATATTAATTTTACAGGTTCCGCAGGACAAAGTTTTGGGGCATTTGGTGCTCACGGATTAACGTTCAACCTTGAAGGAAACACTAATGATTATTTAGGTAAAGGTTTATCAGGAGCAAAACTAATTATTAAAAAACCAGCTAAAGCCGATTTCGTAGCAGAGGACAACATTATTGTTGGTAATGTATGTTTATTTGGTGCAGTTGAAGGTGAAGCATACATCAATGGTATTGCAGGTGAACGTTTTGCAGTACGAAACTCTGGAGCTACAACAGTTGTTGAAGGTGTAGGAGATCATTGTTGTGAATACATGACTGGAGGAAAAGTAATTGTCCTGGGAAGCACAGGTAGAAATTTCGCTGCAGGTATGAGTGGTGGTATTGCTTATGTTTACGATCCAGAAAATAAATTTGTAAACGGTTTATGTAATACAGAAACCATCGATTTTGAAGATATTTTAGCTGAAGATGCTATTGATTTAAAAGAATGGGTTGAAAAACATGTGTCATACACCGATAGTGAATTAGGTAAAAAATTATTAGCCGATTGGGACAACAGCTTACAGAACTTTGTTCGAGTAATGCCAACTGAATATAAGAAAGCATTAGAGCGTTTAGCAAAAGGAGAAGTAATGGTTGAAGAATTAGAAATAGTATAAAACATGGGAAAAGTAACAGGTTTTAAAGAATTCGAAAGAAAAGATGAAACATACACACCTGTAGAGGATCGTGTAAAACATTATAAAGAATTTACTGTTGAGTTAAGTGAACCAGAACTAACCAAACAAGGTTCGCGTTGTATGGATTGTGGTATTCCGTTTTGCCATAGTGGTTGCCCACTTGGTAATTTAATTCCAGATTTCAATCACATGGTACATCAAGGAGAATGGCAAAAAGCCTCATGGATTTTGCATTCAACAAATAATTTTCCTGAATTTACAGGTCGATTATGTCCTGCTCCTTGTGAGCAAGCTTGTGTTTTAGGAATTATAGAAGATCCTGTTTCTATTGAAAATATTGAAAAAAATATTGTAGAGCGTGCCTTTAAAGAAGGTTGGATTAAACCTCAACCACCAAAAAATAGAACGGGTAAGACCATTGCTATTGTAGGTTCTGGACCTGCTGGTTTAGCCACTGCCCAACAATTAAATAGAGCTGGGCATACCGTTACCGTTTTTGAAAGAGATGATGCCATTGGAGGACTATTACGCTACGGAATTCCTAATTTTAAAATGGAAAAAGGCATTATAGATCGTCGCGTTGCTATTTTAGAGGCTGAGGGCATTTCGTTTAAAGTAAATGCAAACGTAGGTGTTAATGTTTCCGTTGAGGAATTAAAGGTATTTGATGCCATTGTACTTTGTGGCGGAGCTACAGAAAGAAGAAGTTTACCAACTCCAGGTATTGACGCTAATGGGGTTGTACAAGCTATGGACTTTTTAACCCAACAAACTAAAGTTGTTTTTGGTCAAGACATAAAAAATCAAGTAAAAGCAACCAATAAAAATGTTATTGTAATTGGTGGTGGAGATACAGGTTCAGATTGTATTGGAACATCAAACCGTCATGGCGCAAAATCGGTAGTTAATTTCGAAATTATGCCAAAACCTCCTGGGCATCGTTCTCCAACTACACCTTGGCCTTTCTGGCCATTACAGTTAAAAACATCATCATCTCATAAAGAAGGTGTTGAACGAAACTGGCTAATAAACACTAAAGAGTTTGTAACTGACAAAGATGGAAAACTTACTGCTTTAAAAACAGTTAATGTCGAGTGGGAAATGATTCCTGGTGAACGTCCAAAACTTATAGAAATTAAAGGTACCGAAAAAACTTGGCCTTGCGATTTAGCTTTACTAGCACTAGGTTTTACAGGACCCGAAGGTACTTTAGCTGATAAATTAGGACTTGAAAAAGATGCTCGTTCTAACTACAAAGCGGAATATGGCAAATACCAAACAAACATACCTAATATATTTACTGCAGGTGATATGCGTAGAGGACAATCCTTAATTGTATGGGCCATCTCAGAAGGTAGAGAAGCGGCACGTCAAGTAGATATTTATTTAATGGGTAAATCTGATTTGCCCTCCAAAAATGTTGCTGGAGATTTAGTTGCTATGTAACTAATTTTGAGCTTCATAGATTTAAGTTACCCATAAAACCTCTGTAAGCAAAAACTTATAGAGGTTTTTTTTAAACTACCTTCATCCAGAAAAAACACACTTTGTCAAATAAAATAACTTAAATCCTTAAAATTAAAAAATGTAAGATTTTTTTCCTTAAGTTTATCCTGCTATTAACAATTTAAATTTAATCCTAATGAATCTTTTTAATAAGTGTATAGTGTTATTCCTAAGACACTCCTGTATTTTTAATTGCAATTAAATTTATAAAAGTAAAACAAACCTTTAAAAAAGATTATTATTAACTTATCTCGAAAACTATAACAATCAATCAACCATAATTTTAAAATAAATAATGAAAAAAATCTATTTACTATCCCTTGCTTTAATAGCTTTATTATTTTCATCATCAATTAATGCTCAAGGTATGTCAGAAGCTGGCTCCTTAGGAGCAGGATTAGCCTCTTCTTTTCCTGCTTATGGATTAAGTGCAAAGTACAATTTTACAGAAACTCATACAGGACAAATTACTGTAGGAGGAGCATCATATGGCTTTGGTACCAGTTCTTTTGCTTTAACAGGAAGATATCTGTATAATTTTGAAGAAAATGGTTCTGGTTTTATATATAAACCTTATGCGTATGGTCAATTAGGATATTTCTCGGTTGAATCAAGTTTTCTAGGCGCTAATTCTAATGCTTCAACTATATCATTTGGTATAGGTGGCGGAATTGAATTTACCTTTGAAAATTTTGTTGACGGTCTTGCTTTTAGTGCAGATTTAGGATATGTTGGTGGTTCTTTTGATAACGGCTTTGGAAGCTATGCTGGTTTTGCCTGGGGTGGAGGTATTCACTACTATTTTAACCTATAAATATTCTATTAAATAAATCGGGCCTAACTAAAAGCTAAGCCTATGACAATACTAAACAAAAAATTAAAATGGAAAAGCTAATTTTATTAAAAAAACATGTAATTATATATATTATAGCGTGTATACTAATGGTTCCAACATCTACTTGTGGGCAAGCATTAGATAGCCATATTGAAACCATTTCATCTGCCTTGGAAACGGTTGAAGCTTCAAAACTTGAATACTCTCAAAACTTAAAACTATCGACTACAAACTATGTTACTTACACAGTAACTTCTGTTGACTCAAAAGGAAAAACAGAAGTAATTGATTATAATTTTAGTTTTGCCGATATAGATATTAATACAATAAGATCGATTACTAAAAAAGATGTAATCGTAGTGCAATTACTAATAAAAGGTAAACAAAAACTAATAAAAAAAATATCCAATAGTGGCGAAAAAGTTAGTTATGTCGACAATACATTTTTTTACGCTAAAAACATAGATAATGGTCGAGATTTGGTAGGAGCTATTAAAGATATTATTCCAATCAATGAAACTCTTGAAAAAAACAAACTTGCCTTAAATTCTTATATAGACCATCAAAATTGGATAATAGATAATGTGCAAGATGTTGAATATACTAAAACGCAATTCGTACAAAAAATCGACCCAAGCGACACCAATAATGGGCATTTAAAAGTCAATACAACCATTAATTCTAAAAGCAAAACAACAACTTATGAATACGAATTTAATCTAGCCACTTTAAATCCTAACAGTCTTATATTTAAAATAAATAGTGATGAATTTTATATTGAAGCAAACAGCAGAAGAAATATAAAGACCATTAAAGTATTCAAGAATGGTGTTCAAGAAAGTTTTACCAATAAAGTACGCTTTTATAGCGGTAGTATTGAAAACGGAAAAGACATTTATAAAGTTCTAAAACAAATTATACCAATAGCAGAAGAAGCTTTTTCTAACTCAAAACCTAATATTTCATCAACAGCAAGTGCTTATCAATATTTAAATGGAATTATTAAAAATATTTCAACCAACGATAATACTATAGTACAAAGTATAGATGGCGATTGTGTTACAAAAATTATTGTTCAAGAAACCAATCCTAAAGAAACTATTAATAACGAGTACAACTTTAATTTTAATGATATTAATTTAGATAATATTGATTTCAATACAAATAAAACACGGTTATACATAGAAGTAAATACACGAAAAAAAGCTGATTTTATACGTCATGTAAAAAATGACGAACTTCAAAATTACACTAATGATTTTAAACTTTATGTAAACAGTATTGAAGATGCTATGTTAGCTAAAGAGGCTTTACAAAATATTACAAAGAATTGCGAGCTTTCAAAAGTGAAAACCGATTTTAACAGTATAACTAGTGGTTTGGAAGCTTTGAAAAACGAGGTTACCTTAGTTAAGATTGGAGATGATAATTATGACCAATCTCTTGAAACGGTTAATACATCACCTTATGTCTTAAAAATAACAAGTGTTTTTTCTAATTTAAAAAGCAGTAAAGAAACTATTTACGAATTTGGTTTGGGAGACATAAACTCAAAAAATATATCTATAGCAACGTCAGGAAAGAAAGTTATGGTAGAAATCAATACTAAACATCTAGAAAAAATAATTAAAACCTATCAAGATGGAAGTATAAAAAGTTATGCGTATAAAATTGCAATACAAGCTACAGATATTGAAAATGCAAGGCGTATTGTAAACATATTAAAAAATATAACTCTAAAACTTGAATAGCTTAAAAACTAATAATAATGAAAACCATATTAAAAATATCCTTTCTTTTTTTATGTATTACCTTAAGTTGCTCAAGTAACAACGATATTGTAGATGAAATTATTGATGACTCAAAAATAAATACCGATAATTCCTTCTTCGCAAAAGTTAATGGAATAGATTTTAATTCTAGTGAGAAATTTGTTGGAGCAAGTATAGCATATTCACCTGGCGCAAGTGGACTAGCAATTATAGCTACACAAGTTGAAAATATTAGTTCGAGTAAAGCCATAGGAATTACGCTTTCTGTTGTTGAAGACAATTTCGAATTTAAAAACGGGATGGTGTTTACACCAACTGATTCAAACATTTTTCTTATAGGCGTTTATAGAGAACTTGCAAACGAGGATTACGAGTTTGTAGAAAATGTTTCCATACGATTAGAGATAACTAATATTGATAAGGTTAATAAATTAATTTCTGGCAAATTCAATTTTATTGAAATTTCTAAAGACGAAATTGGAAATGAAAAAACTTATACTGTTACAGATGGCATATTTAAGGGCATCTCATATACAGATGATTAAATAAACACTTCCTCTATCCATTAATAAAAAAGGAAGAACATGTATGTGCTTTTAAGTTCATCTTATTTTTAATTCTCCTTCATTTTAAAATTAAAGCCCGTTAATCTAGTATTTAGCCTTTACATCAATAAAATTATGGCTCGGAGGGTTTATCCCTTAATTTTACTACGCTATTAATCAATAACTTAAATCCAACAAAAAATGAAAAAAACAATCTCGTATTTAATTGTATTTACTTCTTTATTCTTTTTAACCAATTGTTCTGAAGATACCCCAATAGAGCTATCTCAACCCGAAGCATTAACTGTATCATCAGAATTTGCTCTAAAAATTGAACTTTCTTGGGATGAAGTAAAAAGTGCATTAGGATATAATATTTATCGTGCTGATTATGATTTCGTATTAGAAGATGCCATTTTTACTTTAATAGATAAAGTTGAAGGCTTGGAAACTTATACTGATATTTCTGTTAATTCAAGTTCACAATACTATTACAGAATTGAAGCTTTTAATGGCAATGTAGTCAGCGAATTATCTGTTGAAAGCATAGGCGAAACTAGAGTTATAACTGCCGAAGAAGCCTTTGATATTTTAGCTGAATATACTGGTGGATCAGTTTACGATGCTAATAATGCTTCAGAGGTGCCAGATGCAATAATCGAAATTATAAATGATAATGCAGTAGCTAATACAGACTTGGTATTCTTAATTGATAATACGCTTAGTATGTCTGATGATATTGCCCAAGTAAAAAGCTCTATCAATAATATCATTGCAGAGTTACCTTCTGGAGTTAGGTTGGGCATGGCTACTTATAATGATGCCAATACTACAACTGATTGGTATAACAGTATAGGTTTAGATACAGATTTTACTAATACCATAAATTTTTTGAACAGTATTTCTGTTTTTGGAGGCGGTGATTATCCAGAGTCAGTTTATGATGGTCTTTATTTGACACTAAACCAAATGTCGTGGTCTTCAACTTCTGAAAGAATAGTAATAGTAATTGGTGATGCCCCACCATTAGAAGGGTCTTTAACAAATTATTCTTTAAAAGATGTTGTTGATGAAGCTAATAGACTTGATATAGATGTAAACCTATATCCAATCTTAATTGATGGTTTTTAATAAAATTTAGGTAATAATAACCTTTCGAATTAATCTATTATTTAATTTGAAAAAGGTTTTTAACTTCAAAAAAAATGCGAACTTTTTAGTTCGCATTTTTTTGTATTCATTTTACTAATATACATTCCTCATAAACTCTTCTGCCTTTTCAACCATATTTCTACTACCACAAATAAACGGTACACGCTGGTGTAATTCAGTTGGTTCAACATCCAAAGTTCTAGTAAAACCATCACTAGACTTTCCATTGGCTTGTTCTGCTAAAAAAGCCATAGGATTACATTCGTATAGTAAACGTAACTTCCCATCAGGATTTTTAGAACTTTGCGGATATAAATAAATACCTCCTTTAATCATATTTCTATGAAAATCGGACACTAAAGAACCTATATACCTTGAAGTATAAGGTCTATCGTCCTCTTCTTGTTGGCAATACTTTATATAATTTTTAACGCCTTGCGGGAAATGAATATAGTTTCCTTCGTTAACAGAGTAAATATGACCATCTTCAGGGAATTTCATTGAAGGATGTGATAAATAAAAAGATCCAATGGCTGGGTTAAGTGTAAATCCATTAACACCATCTCCAGTAGTGTAAACTAGCATCGTTGACGTTCCATAGACGACATAACCTGCAGCAACTTGCTCACTTCCTTTTTGTAAAAAATCTTCTAATGTAACTGGCGTTCCTACTGGAGTAACTCGTCTATAAATAGAAAAAATAGTTCCAACCGAAACATTCACATCAATATTTGAAGACCCATCTAAAGGGTCAATCAATACAACATATTTGTTTTGATGATTTTCATCTTGGCTATTAATAGCTATAAAATCATCTTCTTCCTCACTAGCAATACCACAAACAATATTTCTTTTCGTTAACGTTTGGATAAATTTTTCATTAGCATAAACATCTAATTTCTGCTGATCTTCACCTTGAATGTTAGTATCACCAGCTGCACCAAGAATATCGACTAACCCTGCTTTATTAACCTCATGATTTACCACTTTTGCCGCTAATCGAATAGAATTTATAAGACTAGACAATTCTCCTGAGGAGTACTGAAATGATGATTGATTTTCAATAATAAACTCCCCTAATGTTTGCTTTTTTTGAGACATAAATGTTGGTATTGTTTACCACAAATATCTATAAATTTTAACAAATTACAGTGTTTTCGTTATAAATTAATACTATTAACTAATCTACTTTCAACTATATTTGACATATTAACTTGTATGTATGGAATTCAAAATTAGAAACGCAAAAAAAAATGATATGCCTCAGGTACATCATTTAATAAATGAATTAGCTGTTTTTGAAAACGAACCTAGGGCTGTTGAAGTAACTGTTGAAGATTTGCAAAATGATGGTTTTGGTGAGCATCCAGCATTTCAATGTTTCGTAGCAGAAGTCAATTCTAAAATTGAAGGTATTGCTTTAATTTACAACCGCTATTCGTCTTGGAAAGGAAAAATTATTCACCTTGAAGATTTAATTGTAAGTAAATCCATGCGCGGATTTGGTTTGGGTACTGCCCTTTTAAATCAAGTTGTAAAACACGGACATCAATTAGGCGTTAAACGCATCAATTGGGAAGTTATAGATTGGAACGAAAAAGCTATTAACTTTTATGAAAAAAAAGGAGCAAAAGTACTGCGCGATTGGGATGTAGTTTGGCTAGATGAAACAGGAATTAACAATTATGTAGCAAATTTATAATGCAAGTATTTAAGTTTGGTGGTGCTTCAGTAAAGGATGCAATAGGTGTAAAAAATTTAGCATCAGTCCTAAAAAAGGTTGGTTATAATAATACACTTATTGTGGTTTCTGCAATGGGAAAAACCACTAACGCTCTAGAACTTGTTATAAAAAACTATTTTGATAATAAAGCAGAGTTTCAAAGTTCTCTTCAAGAAGTAAAAAAATATCACAATGAAATTTTACTTGATTTATTTGAAAATGTTAACCACTTAGCTTTTAAAAAAGTAACCCATTTATTTGATGAATTAGACAGTTTTTTAAAAACTAATAAATCTCCAGATTATAATTTTGTTTACGACCAAACTATAGGTTTTGGCGAATTAGTATCCACAACAATAATTAGCGAATATTTAAATTTAATTGGATTAAAAAACAACTGGATAGACGCTAGAACTCAAATTAAAACAGATAATTATTACAGGCGTGCAAATGTAAATTGGAAAGACACACAGCAATTAGTTTCTTCGAATTTTAACACCTCTATCTTAAATATAACTCAAGGTTTTTTAGGTAGTGATTCAAATAATTTCACCACCACGCTTGGTAGAGAAGGTAGTGATTATACCGCTGCAATTTATGCCTATTGTTTAAATGCAAATAACGTAACTATTTGGAAAGATGTTCCTGGAGTATTAAACGCAGACCCCCGTTATTTTGAAAACGCTCAACTTCTAAATAAAATATCTTATCGAGAAGCAATAGAATTAGCGTTTTATGGCGCTTCAGTCATTCACCCAAAAACATTACAACCTATGCAAGGCAAAGAAATCCCTTTGTTTGTCAAATCATTTTTAAACCCCGAAGCCTCAGGAACTCAAATAGGCAAAAATACAACTCTAGAACCTATGATTCCTTGTTTTATAGTGAAGAAAAATCAGGTTTTAATTTCATTATCATCCTTAGATTTTTCATATATAGTTGAAGAAAACATAAGTGAAATATTTAATCTATTACATGAATGCAAAATGAAGGTAGATGTTATTCAAAATTCAGCAATTAGTTTTTCTGTATGTGTTGATAATATTTATAACAATCTTAATAAACTATTGCAGCATTTAAAAGCAAAATTCAAGGTTACTTGTAATGAAAATGTATCACTCTATACCATTCGCCATTATAATAATACAGCAATAAACCAAATTGAAACTGGTAAAACGGTGCTACTAAAACAATTAACACAAGAAACCGTTCAAATAATAACTAAATAGTTTATTTAGTACTTTTACACTCATGAGCAAACCGCAAAATTTAGGATTGGTAACCGCAAAAGAAGTTGCAAAAGCCATTCAACTTGATAAATATGGATTTATTGGAACTTTTGTAGGTTGGCTTTTAATGAAAGTACTTAAAATATCCACATTAAATAAAATATACAAACGTAACAAACACCTCAATGAACTCCCTTTTTTAGATGCTATTTTAAATGATTTTCAAATTAAGTTTGAAATTCCTGAAGAAGATTTAAAACGCTTACCAAAAGATGGTGCCTATATTACTATCTCTAACCATCCACTTGGAGGAATTGACGGTATTTTGCTTTTAAAATTAATGTTAGAACAACGCAAAGATTTTAAAATAATAGCAAATTTTTTATTACATAGAATAGAACCTTTGAAACCCTACATTATGCCTGTTAACCCATTTGAAGACAGGAAAGATGTAAAATCTAGTATTTCAGGGTTTAAGAATGCCATATTACATTTAAGAAACGGACATCCTTTAGGTATTTTCCCTGCTGGAGAAGTATCAACCTACCGAGATGGAAAATTAGTTATAGATAGACCATGGGAAGAAGCTGCTATGAAATTGATTAAAAAAGCTGAAGTTCCAGTAATTCCAATTTATTTTCATGCTAAAAACAGTAGGCTGTTTTATAAACTTTCTAAAATTAGTGATACGTTTAGAACAGCCAAATTACCATCAGAATTACTAACTCAAAAACACCGTACCATTAAAGTTAGAATTGGGAAATCTATTTCGGTAACCGACCAAAAAGAGTATGGAACACTTGAAGAATTTTCAGAATTTTTACGACGAAAAACATATATGCTCTCTAATGCTTTTGAAGACAAATCGAAAATATTAGACAATATATCATCCACATTAAAAGTTCCTAAGGCTCCAAAAAACATTGTTACCCCTGTTGATAATGGGCTAATGATTGCTGAAGTTGATGCTCTTCGAGAAAATGATTCTAGGCTTTTACAAAGTAAAAATTATGAAGTGTTTTTGGCTCAATCCGAAAATATGCCTAACATGCTTCGTGAAATTGGGCGGTTAAGAGAAATTACATTTAGAGAAGTAGGAGAAGGCACTAATGAGGCCATAGATTTAGATACTTTCGATAATTATTACCACCATATGTTTTTGTGGGATAATGAAAAGAATGTACTTGCTGGTGCCTATAGAATGGGTCTTGGTTCGCAGATTTTTAAACGCTATGGTATTGATGGGTTTTACTTGCAAGACTTATTCAGGTTTGAACCAGAACTTTACAAAATGATGAGCCAATCCATTGAAATGGGGCGTGCTTTTATTATCAAAGAATATCAACAAAAACCAATGCCTTTATTTTTACTTTGGAAAGGTATTGTGCATACTACGTTACGCCATCCAGAACATAAATATTTAATAGGAGGTGTAAGCATAAGTAATCAGTTTTCAAATTTCTCGAAATCGTTGATGGTTGAGTTTATGAAATCGCATTACTACGACCCTTATATTGCACAATATGTACATCCTAAAAAAGAATTTAAAGTAAAGCTGAAAGACGCTGACAAGGATTTTGTATTTGATGAAGCCGAAGCCGATTTAAATAAATTTGATAAGTTTATTGACGAAATTGAACCAGGTGCATTACGCTTACCTGTTCTACTTAAAAAATACATTAAACAAAATGCACGTTTAGTTGCCTTTAATGTAGATCCTTTATTTAATAACTCGGTTGATGGCTTAATGTACATCCGAATTGCAGATTTACCTGAAAGTACTGTAAAACCAGTTATGGAAGAGTTTCAAGCAGAATTAGAACAGAAAATTTTTGGTAATAATGATACAAAAGAATAAGAGGCTTTTTTTAAGAGCCTCTTATTCTAGTTCTTAAAAATATATTATCTATCTTAAATTAGAAAAAACATACTTCATTTCAGTAGCTATTTGCAAACTTCTATTAAAATAGGTTTCGGTTTGTTGCGGTGTTCCATCAGATTTTTTTGGGTCTTCATAAGTAATTGTTATACGTTTATCACTTCCAAAAACCATAGGACACCCTTTATCTGCCGAAGAGCAAGTCATAATTGCAGCAAACTCTGAAGCCGGGTTGAATTCATCACTAAACTGTTTTGAGAACGCTATAATAGCAGGTTCATTTCCTGAAAACTTAATGCTATAAACAGGATTACTTTCCTCAGAAAGCTTGCTGATTTTAAACCCTTGATTATTTAAAATTTCTCCAACTTTTGGAAACATGGCTGTGGCTTCTGTTCCTCCAGAATAACAAGATACGTTACTAACATCATAATAGGCCGCCATAGTTTGTGCCCAAATTTGTGACAAATGACTACGACGAGAATTGTGTGTGCAAATAAAATTTAAACGAATAGATTTATTTGTTTTTATCTTATCATTCAAATAGTCTATTAAAGGCTTAAGAATTGCTTTTCTGTCTTCTGAAATTTCAGTTATCTCTAATGCTCTTATGGTATTAGAAATGGCTTCAAATAAAATGGTGTTATTCATATATTTTTTTAATTAACAACAACCTGAACTAGGTGAGCAACAAGCTTCAGCTTTTTCTGTAATCTTCTCAGCAATTTCAACTACTTTTTCAGGTACTCCGCAAAGTTCTTTCGCTTTACAATCTGTTTTTTCGATGGCTAATTTAACTATTAAATTGCTTCCTTGTATTTCAAAATCATTAACAAATAATTGTGCTGTATGAAAGTTTGCATTACTATATTCAAATTTCACCTCAGAATCTAAATCATAAGGTTTTATAGAACCCACTTTTTTTAAAATAGCTATGGCTTTGTAAACAGTCATATATTCTGTTTTATCTAGCTCTTTTGGACTTTCCCAAAGTTGCACAATAGTTTCTTTCCAAGCATCAGTTTGAGCTCCGCAGTCTACAGAATCTACAGTAATGTGTTTTACTTCAGTAATGTGATAATTAGCACCAACTAACAAACCTGGTACATATTCAAATATTAATGATTTGTCTTTGTTTTGTTCTAATACATTAAATAATTCTTGTGTTTTCATAAGTTTAAAATTTTTATTCACCTGAGTGAGATAATAAAATGCCCTTTAAGGGCTAGCAACAATTATATTTAGTGTTATTAAAAAAGGCGTTCAATTGGTTTTGAATGGCCGTCCAGCGTTCCACATTTATACAGTAACACATACTCTTTCCTTCAACTTCCCCATTAAGCAAGCCAATGCTTTTAAGTTCTTTTAAATGTTGAGATATTGTGGCTTGAGCTAACCCAATTTCTTCAACCAAATCGTTGCAAATGCATGCATTTTGTTTACTAATATACTCTAGTATAGCTAAACGCGCTGGATGACCAAGAACTTTAAAAAACTGCGCCAAATCATTTTGCTTTTCTGTAAATATTTGTGTTTTTGTAACTCCCACTATTCTATTTATATATTGCAATATTACGATGTTGGTTTTAAATAAAAAAGCCAAAACGAAATTTTTTGACTTTTTTAACTTTTATAGTGCTTTAAACCAATTCTGGAAATGTTCTCCTAATACAGGTGTAAGCTTTTTTTCGCCACTTAATGCACCTACTAAACTCATTATCCAAAGAATTATCATTACTAAAATTAAAATCCATCCTACAACAGGAATAAACCATAAAACAAATGATAATATTAAAAGACCCAACATTTGTCTAATATAAAAAGACCCTAGGTCAGTTTTATCACTATTATTCATTACTAAGGCAATAACCCAACCTATAATAGTAATATGTGCTATTATTGCAACATTTTTACCATCACTTAAAACTTCCTTAGCATCTTGGGCAAACTCAGAAGCAGATTCTTTGGCTTCACTCGCAAACTCTTTTGCTTTTTCTTTAGCGTCGTCAGCAATTTCACTTGCTTTATCAGCTGCTTTTTTAGCCCTATCTTTAGCATCACCTAACATATCATTTAGGTCATCACTTAAATTTTTTTCATCAGACATTTTAATATTATTTTTTAGGTTAGATTGTAAAGCTAATAAAAAATAAGTTGCTTTCTAATTAGTATGTCACTTAAATTGCTCACTACAAAACAATTAATATTTTATTTAAATAACATTATAATACCACCAATAGCTGTTACAATTAAAATAAAACGCCTGTAGTTTACATTTGAAATGAGTTTAACAATATATGCTCCTAAGAAGAATCCTATAATAACAGTTGGAACCAAAACCGAATTTAAAATAAGTGTTTCTTTTGTAACCGTTTTCCAAACAAAAATATGAAAGGGTAGTTTAAACACGTTAATTATAAAAAACAACCATGCGGCAGTACCTATAAATTCATTTTTAGGGAAACGCATAGCTAGAAAGTAAATATTTGAAATTGGCCCAGCGAGATTACCAATCATAGTTGTAAAACCTGCCAAAAAACCAGTAGTTATGCCAAATAATTTATTGGTTGGAACTTTATTAGATTTTCTAGTTTCGGTATAAAACATAATACCTACTGAGACTATAATGATTATGGCCATAAGTCTTTTAAAAATCATTTCCGAAATATCATTTCCGACCCATACACCAACTAATACGCCAACTATCATCCAAGGAATTAGTTTTTTAATGATGTGCCATTGCGCATGTCTGTTATAATAAATAACGGCAAAAACATCTGCACAAATTAACATGGGAAGTAAAATACCTGTTGATGCTTTTTCGCCAAAAACAAAAGCAAGAATTACAACTATAATAATACCAATACCTTTTATTCCAGACTTAGATAAGCCTAATAAAAAAACTGCAAACCCAATAGCTACCCATTGCACTGCAGTTAAATTATAGGATTGGAGTATATCTAGATAAGTCAATAGTTATTACTTATAATAACGAATTTACAAAAAAGCAGAATCTATAGGTTCCCAAAGTTCAATTTTATTGCCGTCATTATCTAAAATCCAACCAAATTTTCCGTATTCATATTCTTCAACTTTACCAACAATAGTAACGCCTTCTTCCTTTAAAACTTTAAGTAATTCGTGTAGATTTTCAACACGATAATTAAACATAAAATCTTTTTTTGAAGGCTCGTAATATTTTGCGTCTTGTGCAAATGGACTCCATTGTGTTGAACAGTCTTTACCTTCTTTATCTTTCCACCAAAATGTACAACCATAATCATCGGTATTAAAACCTAAATGTTTTTTATACCAATCTTTTGATGCTTTTGGATCTTTAGTTTTAAAAAAAAGCCCGCCTATTCCTGTTACTCGATTCTTCATATTCTATTTCTTTTTAATTGTCGATTGATAAATATCTATCCATTCTTCTGTACTTACTTTTGCTGTTAATTCTCCAATTAAATCAAAAGGGATATCATCCATTCTTTTAAAACGAATACAGCTCTTACCCATATCTAGTTTATACTTACAACGTTTTTTGTATTCTAATATAAACCAGTCCATCAATTCTTTTTTCGAATAAAGCACCATGCTATAAACAGCTACGAAGTTTTTTTGAGATGCCAAATTCATAAATGGCAATGGCAATTTTGTATTACAATGGTAACCGTCTGGATATACTGAATGTGGAATTACATACCCTAACATACCATAACTCATGGTCTCTTCAATACCTTTTGGAAGATTATCTAAAATTTGTTTTCTCAATTTAGACATTAGGGCTTTTCTTTCTTCAGGTAATCCATCTAGGTATTGTTTTGGAGATGTTGCTTTAGATTGCATAATAAATTTATTTACGTTGTAGAATTAATCCTGAAATTAAAGAAATTATAAAACCAAGAATCATTACAGAAGCAAACATCATGAAAGCCATAAAACTAGGGCTACCATAGTCTTTCATTTGCTTTGTTAATTCAGCAGCTTTAACCTTTACTTCATCAGCAGATAGTGTCTCACCCATTTTTTTAATTGAATACTCTAAATATTCATTTGCAAATTCTGGGTTTATATAGCTTGTATAAATATAATCGAAAACAGCTACTCCTAAAGCGGAAAATAAGGCTATAAGCATACCTATTCCTATAGCTTTTCCTAAAGAGACTTTACCGTTATTTACTTTATCGCGGTAATGTTTAATTCCAAAATAAACAAACAACAATGAAAGTATCATGGAGGTGTAACCAATAAGTTCTCCATAGTCAAAATCAACACCCATTCCTAAAAGGAAAGGCAAACCAAATAATACAAATCCACTTATTAATGCATAAAGTCCAAACTTAATTACCGTATTTTTCATTATAAATTATGTATTTATTAGTAAACCAAAAGTAGGGTGATAGGAAGATAAGAAGCTCATACTAAAGTACTAAATTGATAGTACTTTGGAAATAAAACTCATAATTTAAATAATATTGAGGCTTTTTGAAATTTGAATGGCTTGCGTACGTCGTTTGGCATCTAACTTAATAAGTAAGTTTGAAACGTGTGTTTTTATAGTACTTTCTGAAACAAATAGTTTTTCTGCTATTTCTTGATTGGATAAGCCTAAAGCCACTTCTTTTAAAACTTCGTACTCACGCTTACTTAGTCCTAACTCTTCAATTTTTTGAAAATCTATTTCTGCATTAGAAGCAGGTTTTTTCTTTTGGGCCTTCTTATTAATAAATATCCCAATACCTAAAAAACAATGGCAATTATTGCCATAAGATATTCCATTTTTAAATCGCCACTAATTAAGGTGTACTTACTAAATTGAAATAAAAGTAATAATGCTAAAATAAGTAGTGAAAAAACAAGAACGGTTTTCTTCATGCTTTAAAACTTTGCTTTAATCTTATCTACAATGGTTTGGGCTAATTTTTCTTTGCTTTCAATGGTCCAACCTGCTACATGCGGAGATAATAATACGTTTTCTGAGTTTATTAAATATTGAAAGGCTTCTGGTAAATTTTCAATAGAACTTCGACTGCGCTCAGTTTGACATTCGTTATTCTCTGAAGATTTAAACAAGTTTTCAAAGGATGCTTTTTCGTACTCTAAAACATCTAAACCTGCTCCTAGAATTTTACCCGATTTTAGTGCCGAAACCAAGTCTTTTGTTACCACACTTTTACCTCGTGCCGTATTAAAAAACCAAAATGATTTTTTAAATTTATTAATGAACCCGGTGTTAATCATATTTAATGTCAATGGTGTTTGAGGTGTGTGTAAACTTAACACATCAACTTTTTCTTGGAATTCTGCTAGTGTTACTTGTTTTGCATCGGCATTGCCAACATTATCTTTTATATCGTAACACAATACCTCAACATCAAAACCTCTAAGTTTTTTTGCAAAGGCTTTTCCCATATTGCCGTAACCAATAAGGCCTACTGTTTTACCATCTAACTCAATACCCCTATTATCTTCTCTCAGCCATTTTCCTTGTCTAACCTCAGCATCTGCTTTTTTAAATTTGTTGAATAATGATAGTAACATACCCAGAGTATGTTCGCCAACTGCATTTCTATTGCCTTCTGGTGCTGAGATTAAATACACGCCTTTTTGTTGGGCGTAATCACAATCAATATTTTCTAATCCTGCACCTACGCGACCTATAAATTTTAGGTTTTTTGCTACATCAAGAAATTGTTTATCTATGGTGAAACGACTTCTTAAAACGATACCATCGTATTCATTAATTTTTGCTTCAATGCCTTCTTTTGAAGATGAATAATCTTCATGATTTGTGAAACCTAAATTGTTTAATTGATTAATTAGTAAATCGTGGTTGGTATCGAGGTGAAGGATTTTCATTTAAAATTAATTAGGTTACAAAAATACGATGTTTTTGTGTTAGGGATTGCAGAGGAAATCCTTTTTGTGAGGCACGAGTAAAAAGATTGAAACGGAAAGTCCTCCCGATAGCTATCGGGATTATGGTAACGGCCAAATACTATATCCCTAAAATCATTTTAGCAATCCAGAAATAGAGTAAAATTCCTAAAATATCGTTACTTGTTGTAATAAACGGTCCGGTTGCTATGGCTGGATCAATACCGCGTTTGTTTAAAAATAATGGTACAAACGTACCGATGAGTCCTGCAACAATAATAACGGCAACAAGCGATACTGAAATGGCTAAAGCAGTATTTAATTCTCCTTTAAATGCCCATACAAATAAGAATAAAAACAGGGCTAATATTACTCCATTAAGGGCGGCTAAAAGCATTTCTTTAATTAAACGACTATTGACACTTCCACGTACATCATCATTGGCTAAGCCTTGCACAATAATGGCGCTAGATTGCACACCTACATTACCAGCCATGGCTGCAATTAAGGGGGTGAAAAAGAATAATATTACGGCTTTTCCTGTAAAAAGTCCCTCGAAACCTTCCATGATTAAAAACGCGCCAATACCACCAACTAAACCGAGGAATAGCCATGGTAAACGTGCTCTGGTAAGTTCTAGAATGGTATCATCTGAATCTACATCGCCAGTTATACCTGCTGCCATTTGGTAATCTTTTTCAGCTTCTTCTTTTAGGACATCTACAATATCATCGATGGTAATTCTGCCTAAAAGAGTTTTGTTTTCATCTACAACTGGAATGGCTTCTAAATCGTACTTTGCCATGATTTTAGCAACTTCCTCTACGTTTTCTTCTACATTTACAGAATCTACATTTACTTTTACTAATTCTGATATTTTTCGCTCATTTTTGGCAACAATCAAATCTTTTAAAGATAACCGACCGATGAGCTTTTCTTCTTTATTTACAACATAAATAGAATGTACACGAGTTACTTCTTCAGCCTGACCGCGAATTCTACGCATACAACCAGCAACCGTCCAGGTTTCATAGACTTTTACAAGCTCTTTTGCCATAAGGCTACCTGCAGTATTTTCATCATAGGTAAGGAGCTCTTTAATTTCTTCCTTATGCTCTTCGTCTTCAATTTGGGCTATAACCGCCTGCTGACGTGCTTCAGGCAATTCTGCAATAATATCAGCAGCATCATCGGTATCTAACTCTTCAATTTCTTCAGCAATTTCTTTGGCAGAAAGGCTTTTTAAAACCTTTTCTCGATTGTCTTCATCTAACTCTGTTAAAATATCTGAAGTTGTATCAGAATCTAGAAGTTTTATAACATACACAGCCTGTTCTAGATTTAACTCATCTAAAATTTCGGCAATATCAGCATAATGAAACTCATCTAATAACGCTTTGAGTTCTTTATCGTTTTCTTGTTCGATAAATAATTCAACTTGCTCAATGAGTACATCTGTTAATTGAAATTGTATGTTTTCGCTTTCTTCCAAAAAAAGACACTTCGACTGCGCTCAGTGTGATATTAAATATTATTAACTATCTGCTTCGATTAATTGCGTAAGCTCAATAAAGGCTTGAACACTTAATTGTTCTGGTCGTTTGCCAAATATACTATTTGCTTTTAAATTATCAGATAAATTGAATGTTTTTAAACTGTTACGAAGTGTTTTTCTACGTTGTTGAAAAGCTGCCTTTACAACTTTAAAAAAGAATTTATCATCGCATGGCAATGTGTAATTTTCTTTTCGAGTAAGCCTTAAAACACCCGAATCTACTTTTGGTGGTGGATTAAAAACATTTGGTGGTACCGTAAATAAATATTCGGCATCATAAAAAGCCTGAGTTAACACTGAAAGAATACCATATACTTTACTACCTTCTTTTGAGCAAATACGTTGTGCAACTTCTTTTTGAAACATGCCTGAAAATTCAGGAATTTGATCTCGCATTGCTAAAGTTTTAAAAACAATTTGAGTAGAAATATTATACGGAAAGTTACCAATAATAGCAAATGGCTCTTGATTGAACACATCGTTTAAATCGTATTTTAAAAAATCTTTTTCTATAATTCTGGGAGCTAGGTTTAAGTAGTTAGCTTGTAAATACGCTACTGATTCTGAATCAATTTCGATAACATAAGTTGTAATATCTTTTTTGAGTAAATACTTAGTAAGTACACCCATACCTGGCCCAATTTCTAAAACATTTTTGTAGTTCTTTAAAATGAGGGTGTCTGCAATTTTTTTAGCCACAGTTTCATCATTTAGAAAATGTTGCCCTAAATATTTTTTTGCTTTTACTTGATGTTGATTGGGTTTGTATGCCACAAATTTATGGTTGTTTTTATGTTTAACTAAATAAACTATTTAAAATTCACGGTATATTCATCTACTATCTGTAGCTCGGTTCTAAAAGCTAACATTTTATCTGCAAATTTTTTCATACCATCACTTCTTAATTTTTCAGCATCTTCTTTATAATAAGCGTCTAAAGCTTCTCGTGAGTATGAACGGTATTGAATGGAATAGGTAACTCCCATATCCTCTTCTACTAAAACCTGAGACAAAGTTGCTTTTTCAAATTTCCCTGTACCTAAAACTTTTGGAATATGTTCTTTTATCCAAGTGAGCCATTCGTCGTGAATAGATTCGTCGATGTTTACTGTTACGTTATATATGATCATTTTTATTTATAATTTTTTTGCAAATAACAGAAGTTCTTCATTATCATCTAAACGTTTAATCTTTTTTTATTTATAAAACCCAAAACCTTGTGTTTTATATAAGCTACTGCATCTTTATCTGTTTAATACTTCTATCTCCAATATATTTTAACCAATGTAGTGAGTTTACCAATGTTTTAAAAAATAGTGCATCGGTAAGCTAGAATTTTTCAATTATTAAGCGATCAGTTTCTGCAATCATAATTAATTTATAGCATCGCCCCTTAAGGTTCTATAGCGCTTTCTGGCATCCACGAAATAAATGCTATCGGCATGATTAAAAATAATTTTTTCGTACAAAGCTTTTGCTTTTTCAGAACCATTTAGTTGTTTCTCATATATTTCTGCCAAATGATAAAGAGCATCGTCAATTAATATTCCATCTCTATAATTATCGATAATAGCTTGGTAATTAACAATGGCTTTTTCAAATTGAGATTTTAATTCAAATAACTGGGCTTGTTTATATAAAGCTTGAGCAATTATAGGTTCAGTTTTATGTTCTTCAAGAATTTTGTTAAGTAAAATAATAGCTTCATCATTTCTGTTTTGAAACGCCAATAAATCTGCTTTTGCATAACGTTTTAATGCTGTTTGTAATGAATCTTCATATTTATTATCAGATATAAGGAGCTTTAAATCTAAAGCATCATTAGCTATAAGTTGAGATGTTGAAGCTTTTAATATTTTAAGCTGAGATTCAGCCCATTTAAAATCGCCTTTATAGTAACTTGCCTTTGCCACTTTAAAACGAGCCTCTTGAGAAATGGTACTGTTTTTAAGATTACGTTGAATTTGTGTATAATAAATTAATGCTTTGTTGAATTTTTCTTGCAGTATTAAAATATCACCTAATTCCAGCTTTACTTTAGCTTTTTCCAGTGTTGTTAATGGCATTTTTAAACTTGTTTCTAAGAATTTTGAGGCTTCTTGTGTTTCATTTAAATAGAAAGCTAAAAAATGTGCATATGAAATTTGCAATTCTAAAGTTTCAGGTTGTTCTCCAAAGGTTTTTAATAGCTCTAAATATCTACTTTTAATAACGCCATAATTGGATTTCGAGCTCTCTTTAATATTTATCTTAATTAAATTTTGATGTGCCTTTAACTTTGTTTGGGTATCTTGGGTTGTTTCTATAATATAATTGAAAATATCTTGGGCTATTTTTTGGTTCTCGTTTGAAGCCATTAAAGCTATCTCTTCTATTCTACTTAAGCTTTCTGGTTGCCTTTTATAAATTGCCTTTTCTTGAGTAAATGCCTTTTTAAAATCTTTTTGTTGAATAAACAGCCAACTTAGCAACTCGTTCCAAAGTATATCTGGCTCCAGTTGCATTCTTTTTATAAGTAATTTTCGAAACAAAACATTATTTTCATTGGCACTATCTTCACTTATAAAGTCATTAATAGCACGTTTTACGTCTCTAACAACTATAGGGTTAGAATCTGCAAAATTCAAATAACTATTAAACATTTTTTCAATATTGCCTTGCTCGCCATAAATCTGAGCCAGCTGAACGTTAAAATTAAAATCGGGGTTTAAAGTTGTTGCTTTTTCATAAGATATTACGGCTTGGTCTAAAAGCGAATGGTTTTGAAAACTTCTAGCTATACCAAATACATGACTTGGCTTAACATCAATAAATGAAATTGCTTTTTGATAGTTTTCATTTGCTCTTTGGAAATCGTTTTTAAGCTGATAATTATATCCTAACTCAACCAAAAAAGCTGGGTATTTAACACGTTCCATTAGTTTTACTAAAAACAATTCGGCTTCATCATATTGCTCTAATTGTTGATGCGTGCTTATAATTTGATTAATATAATTAATATTTGAGGATGATTCAGCATACAATTTTTTATACTCAATCAATGCCTTTTCATATTCCCCTTTTTGAAAATAGTCTTTAGCAAGCATAGCATTTTGTGAATACAAAACACTAGTTATAAATAAGCATAAAATTAAAATATAGCGCATACGGTAAATATAACAAATGTAGGGTGTTGATATTGCAAAAGTTATTATAAAAAGTGGATTTGATTATGAGATTCCGATAGTTATCGGAATTAATTCAACTAATTAATTTACTATGGTCAAAAAAGACCTTTACAAATTAAGGTTTCATTAAAAAAAAGTGCCCGATAAAAATCGGGCACTTACCAACCAAAAATAATTTTCTATTAACTACTTGTTAATTAAATACTCGATTGGGGACAGTCTTTGAATTCTTAAACTAAATTAAGAACGACTATTTTCAAAAAATGTTATTGGATTGCAACAAGACTTTTAAATGAAAAAATCCCTATTTACTCGCAATGGTTGTTGTGTTATCTTCGGATTTAAACAATTCGAAATCTGAAGATAAAACTTTAGTTGCGAAAAAAATCAAAGTAATTAATAAGACAATACGCTTAAAATTCTTCATAATCAAGTAGGTTAAAAGATTTGGTTAAGCGAACTTGTGAAATATATATTAAAAAATCAAGGAATTTATTTTAAATTCGTTAAACAACATGATTAACTTGCATTTCGTCGTTAAAAAAGAAACAAACCAAGCTATTATGTAAGTTTTTGCTTTAATTTATGATTTTGAAACCTGTATAAGATTGAAGCACTTCAGGGACTAAAATACCCTCTTCAGTCTGATAGTTTTCAAGGATTCCAGCCAATACTCTCGGTAATGCCAAAGAGCTTCCGTTTAGAGTATGCGCCAATTCATTTTTACCTTCACTATTTTTAAATCGAAGTTTTAAACGATTGGCTTGAAAGGTTTCAAAATTTGAAACTGAAGAAACTTCTAACCACCTGTCTTGAGCTGTTGAAAACACTTCAAAATCATAAGTTAATGCAGATGCAAATGTGACATCTGCCCCACATAAACGTAAAATTCTATATGGCAATTTTAATTCTTTTAAAATATCTTTTACATGGTCAACCATCCTCTCCAAAGCTTTATAAGATTTACTAGGATGTTCCACTCGAATAATTTCAACCTTATCAAATTGATGTAGTCTATTTAAACCTCTTACATGTGCACCATAACTTCCTGCTTCTCGACGAAAACACGGCGTGTAACCTGTAATACTTACTGGAAGTTCACTTTCACTTAAAACCACATCTCTAAAAATATTAGTCCCAGGAACTTCAGCAGTTGGTATTAAATACAAATTATCTTCAGTAACATGATACATTTGCCCTTCCTTATCGGGTAACTGCCCCGTGCCCAAAGCTGAAGCTTCATTTACCATAAGTGGCAATTGATATTCGGTATAACCAGCCGCTGTATTTTTGTCTAAAAAATAAGCTATTAAAGCACGTTGTAATCTGGCACCTTTTCCTTTATAAACAGGAAATCCAGCTCCTGTAATTTTGTTTCCTAATTCAAAATCTATTATATCGTATTTTTTAGCTAATTCCCAATGCGGTAAGGCACCACCATATAATTTTGGAATGTCGCCTTCTTTAAAAATTTCTTCATTATCTGCCTCAGAATTTCCTCTTGGCACAGAATCATGAGGGACATTTGGAATTTTATAAAGTAACTCATTTAAAGCTTCTGTTTTGCTGCTTAATGCTTCAGCTAATTCCTTTGAAGCCTCTTTTAATTGACTTGTTTTTTCTTTAAGAAGATTAGCCTTTTCAACTTCACCAGATTTATATAAATTCCCAATTTCTTTTGATAAGGTATTAGATTCAGCCAAAGTATTATCTAACTCTGTTTGAAGTCGTCTTCTCTCTTCGTCAAAATTAATAACATTATTAATCATTTGTGTAGCATCAATATTTCGTTTTGCTAATCGCTCAATAACTAATGCTTTGTTTTCTCTAATAAAAGGAACTTGTAACATGACTTGAAAATTTAAGGGACAAATTTAAGGAATTGAATAGAGAGTAAAGACATATTTTTGAACTAACTATACCGAAATTAATATATAGATAATTGTCTTTTAAATCACTCTTTTATTGAGGGTAAAATCCAATGGCTATGTTTAAAAACTTCCCACTCAACATTTGCAATATTAATATCTGGATTGATTAAGGTTTTATAAGGCTTTCCATTAATACTAACTTTACTATTTATATAAACAGCAACATCTTGCCCTTTACTTTTAAAATCTTGTTTTAAACGTTGCGCAAATTGCCACATCACATCTGGCTTTGTACTTGCAGAATTTTTTTGTTTTGCACTTAAATATTTGTTTAAATTAATATAAGTGCGTTTTCCTGTATCCTTATTTTCAACGTAATATGAGGTTTGCCCACTTTTTACGCGTAGCATCATTCGCCACGATAGTCTATGCCCTTCTTCTGTCCAAAGCACATTATCTTCAATAAAATAATGTCTTAATGGTAAGCCTATTTGAATGATAAAATAAACTGAAAAAATTATAATTAGCGGTATTTTTAATGGCGAAACGAGAACTTGAGTTTCACTATAAAACGGCTTCTTTTTTAAAAACAACTTTTGAATAACTTCTGGTTGAAAAAAGAATAATGAAAATGCCAAAGACATGTAAGGAAAAATACCTATTTGAAATATAAATGAATTGAATAAATGAAAGAAAATAGAAACTACAAAAGCATACTTTCTTGTTCGTTTTAATAATAGTAAAGGAACTATTAAGCCATCAAATAAAATGCCTCCATAAGCCAACACATAATGCAGCCACTTTTGCTGAAGAAAATCGCCAACAAAAACATAATCTTTTTTACCCTTCATCATTAACTCAATAACTGATGTATCTAACCAATCTGGGTATAATTTTGCAATAGAGGCATAAGAATAAACAATAAAAAGCTGAAGTATAATTACCCATCGACACCATTGTGGCATGGAATAACTTTTAATTTCTGGGTTTAATTTGGCATCTACAGAAGCATATTTATGCGCTGGAAGAAACGCCATAATTCCACTTAAAAGCATCAACAAATAATAATGGTTATTATATGAAGATTTTTGCATTAGGTATGTCGTGGACCACATAATTGCAAATGCTAATGTGCTAAATCGGTATTTATAACCCACTATAATTAGCAAACCAAAAATGCCCATAATAGCATAGTAATAGTACATGCCATTTCCTGGTAGTGGTTGTAAAAACTCAAAACCAATAAAATTAAAAGTGAAATCTGGCTCAACCAAGGTGCGTTTTACCCACCCCGTAAAAATTGCACCAACCGATTCCAAAAAACAGAGTAATCCAAAAATAATCCTGAAAACTACTAAAGCCGAATTATCAATATGTTTAAAAAGTTGATTATTTAACATTTTGGTTTGAAACGTATTCTAAAACCGTGTTTTTGTCTTTTACTAATTGAAGTTTTAGTGCTTCAACCGATTCAAACTTCTGTTCATCACGAATTCTATTTAACAAATCTATTTTAATGGTTTCTCCATAAATATCATCATTAAAATTTAAAAAATGAACCTCAATAGTTTGTTTGCTGCCATTTA
This sequence comes from uncultured Algibacter sp., assembly GCF_947487575.1. Taxonomy (GTDB): domain Bacteria; phylum Bacteroidota; class Bacteroidia; order Flavobacteriales; family Flavobacteriaceae; genus Algibacter_B. Next base: position 242,121 of record NZ_CANKXG010000001.1, read on the forward strand.
CGGTAGGGTTCATACCTATATTCATCATGCCATAAATAAGTTTATTTTTAATTATAGCATTTACAATAAATGAACCTTGTTTAGGTATAATTTTATAATCCTCTTCTATTTCAATATTAGCGGTTGGAAACCCTAATTGTTTACCTAAACCTTTACCCTTTGACACTTTACCTGTAAGCATAAATGGATACCCCAAATAAGTATTAGCTCTTTCTATATCGCCTTCAATTAAAGCATTTCTAATTTTTGTTGAACTTACTGCAACATCATCAATATCTTGTGACGAAATTTCTTCTACTTCAAAACCATGAGTTTCACCAAATATTTTTAAATCATTAATATCTGCATTTCTATTTCTACCAAATCTATGATCATAACCAATTATAACTTTTTTTGCCTTTAGTTTGTAAACTAAAATTTGCTTAACAAAATCTTCGGCTGAAAGTCTTGAAAACTCATGTGTAAACTTTTTTATGACTAAACATTCTAATCCTAATTCAGCTAAAATATCATGACGTTCATCAATAGTGTTAATAAGTTTAATATTTGAATCTTTTTGCAATACCATTCGAGGATGCGGAAAAAATGTAAGAATTACAGATTGTAAACCTTCCGATTTTCCAGTATTAATCATGTGTTTGATTATTTTTTGATGTCCAATATGAACGCCATCAAAAGTGCCAATAGTAACAACAGTTTGCTTATCTGGTAAGGTATTTAAACTACGCTTCGTTTTCAAGCTTTTACATTTTACACAAAACTAGTTATAATGTCCCTTAAAACAAATTTATAAGAGTCTATTGTAAGCTAAAAGTATGTTTTATTTCATTTATAATTTGTGGAACTTCGTCTACCTTAAAACCTAAGTGAAGTTGAAAATTTTTATCATCTATCTTAGTTATTGATAGTTTACCATGACGTATTTTATAATACCCCGTTTGGCCTTTGCAATAACACCATCTTGCAAAAACAAGTTTTTCATTTTTTAAATCTGTGGTTTCAAATAGAAATTTATTTTTATCTAATTCAATAAAAATTTCTTCTCTATAGTCATTATCCTGATAACTGGCGTCTCCTTGTTTTTTATATTCAAACTTTAATACAACATGATTCCCATTTATTATCTCTGGATACATGCCTTGCAATTCATCGGTTTTAATTTGAAGTACTTTGTTTTCAATTATTTCAAACGAACAAGTGCCATTTTCTGGGCATGCAATTTTATCAACTTCCTTTGATATAGTAGGTTTTGAATCAACTTTAGCCTTACATGAAACCAAACCAACCACTAAAAAAAACATATATAAATACCTCATAAACAAATATATGTTATTTTAAAATGATAGCTTAATTTTTGCAATTAACACTTCAACATCCTACTTTTAGCCTGATTAAGAAAAATCTAATATACATTGTTATGAAACTTTCTCCCATTAAAAACAATTTATTAATGCTCTTGTTTTCCTTTTTTTTAACAAGTCTTTATGCTCAAACTAATCAAGAAATTTGGTCTAAGATTTCTAAACAAGAAGCTTCATTTGGAAAAAAAATGTTGAGAAAGACCGAACCTTCAAAATCAATTTTCTACCAATTAGATATAAACAAATTAAAAAGTACTTTAAGCCAAGTTTCAAAAAATTCGACTACAAAAGAAACGACTTATCAAACTATTCAATTCCCAAATAGCCAAGGTAGTTTTGATGAATTTAAGGTGAAAGAATCCTCAATTTTAGAGCCTTCATATCAAAAAAAACATCCTGAAATACGAACTTACATTGGCCAAAATATTAAAAACCCATCGTCAACAATTAGTTTTAGTATTACTCCGCAAGGACTGCATGGCATGACTATGTCTTCAAAAACAGGAACACAATTTATTGACCCATACACACAAAACAATACATATATAGTATACGATAAGGGAAATTTACCCGATTTAAAAAAGGAGTTTCAATGTTTTGTACCAGATGAGATGACTATAGCTAGAGAAACGAGCAAAAATTCAAAATTGCAAAGAAATGCTGCTGACAGTAAGTTAAGAACATTCAACTTAGCATTGGCTTCAACTATTGAGTATTCTCAATTCCATTGGGAAGCGGCTGGACTGAATGGTTTTAATACCGTTGAAGAAAGAAAAGCAGCAGTGCTAGCTGCTATGGTTGTAACTATGAATCGCGTTAACACTATTTTTCAAAGAGATTTAGCTTTGAAAATGATTTTAGTCGATAATAGTAATATTATTTTTATTCTTTCAGATAATTTTTCAAATGACGATGCAAATGCATTGATTGGAGAGAGTCAAACTGAAATTGATGCTGCTGCTATTGCTACACCTTTTAGCTATGACATAGGTCATACTTTTAGTACCGGTGGTGGCGGATTGGCATCTTTAAACTCACCTTGCGTAGCTGCCAGAAAAGCTCAAGGTGTTACTGGGTCTTCAAACCCAGTTGGAGATGCTTACGATATTGATTTTGTAGCTCATGAAATGGGGCATCAGTTTGGTGCGCCTCATACTTTTAATGGAGATGCTGGCAATTGTGCTGGTGATAATAGAACAGCGGATAATGCTTATGAACCAGGTAGTGGAACAACTATTATGGCGTATGCAGGAATTTGTGCCCCACAGAATGTCCAAAATAGTAGTGATACCTATTTTCATCAAAAAAGTATTCAAATGATATGGGATAACATCACCACAGGGTTAAGTACATGTGGTGCAGAAACTACGTTAACAAATAGTGCTCCTGTAGCTATTGCAGGACCAGATTATACCATTCCAATTTCTACAGCCTATAAACTAGTTGGAAATTCAACAGATCCAGACGGAACTGCTGGACACACCTATACATGGGAACAATATGATTTAGGATTAGCGGGTCTTCCTTTAGAAGCAAACACTACTGGTCCATTAGTACGTTCGTTTGAAGGTACTTCAAACCCTGTTAGAAATATTCCTAGGTTTGCAGATTATATATCCTCAGGAGGATCAACAACTTGGGAAAAACTACCATCAGTTAACAGAACCATAACTTTTGCTTTAACTGTAAGAGATAATGATGTTATTGGCGCTAATGGAGGTGGACAAACTGCTGTTGATTTTATGGATGTTATAGTAAATAGTACTGACCCCTTTGCTGTAGTAAATCCTTTTTCTTGGGCGCAAGGTTCTACTCAAAATATTGAATGGATTGTTGGACAATCAGCAGATGTAGGTACAATTAATTGTCAAACTGTAAGTATAAAACTATCAACAGATGGCGGAATAACATTTCCAACAACAATTACTTCAAGTACTCCAAATGATGGTTCGTTTTCGTATACAGTGCCTGCTATGACTGACAGTGCAAATGCTAGGATATTAATTGAAGCAACAGATAATATTTTTTACGATATTTCAGACTTCGATTTCTCTATTTCTGCTGACCCAGATTTTTTTATGGCTAATGAGGTTTTAACACCTATTAATTGTGATGAAACAACAGTTGTTTACAATTTTGACTATGTAGCAGTAAATGGTTTTTCTGATACTACAACATTTAGTGCTTTGGGGTTACCCGGAAGTGCCACAGCAATATTTTCACCAACAAGTAGAACTGTTTCTGGACCTGTAAGTATGACTATTAGTAATTTAGATGGGCTTTCTCAAGGCAATTATAATATAACTATAAGAGGTACAACTCCTGAACCCAAAAACAAATCTATAACTTTTAATTTCCCTTTCTTTAATAGTGTTTGCACATCTGTAGCTAATATTGATTACAATACAAGTACAACTTTAGTACAATTTAACACTATTAATAATTCGACAGGGAAAGGTGATGATGATCCAAATCCTCTTAGTGATGGATATAGTGATTACAAAACTATCTCTACTAATGTAAATAGAGACAGTTCCTATGATTTAAGCGTTAACGTAAATACGGATGGAGCATTTATAACTAATACTAAAGCTTGGATTGATTGGAACCAAAATTGTGAATTTGATGTTGGGGAAGAATATAATTTAGGAGATGCATCTAATGTAACAGATGGATTAACAGGTAATTCACCTCTTTCAATTGTTATTCCGAATGATGCTGTTTTAGGTTCTACCGTAATGCGTATTTCTACAAAATTTAAAGATGATGGCCTACCAGGCTCTTGTGAAAATGGTTTTGATGGCGAAGTTGAAGATTACACCCTTAATATTATGCCAACACTTTCAATTGAAGAATTTGGTTTTGAAAATTTTGTGGTTTATCCTAATCCTAATAAAGGCGAGTTTACTATTAAATTAAATGCATCGTTATCAAGCCAATTAAATATACAAATGGTTGATTTAAGAGGTCGAGTTATTTATAAAAATATTTATAAAGATGGCGGTGATTTTGAAGAAACATTGAATTTAGTAAACGTACAATCTGGTATGTACATTTTAAACATTAGTGACGGTTTGCGACGATCAACCAAAAAAATTATTATAGAATAAGATAAAAAAAGGGAAAGTTTTAAACTTTCCTTTTTTATTTACCATTAAAAGTATTCATGGTATTATTTATTCCAGCCAAGGCAAAAGATTTTATCAATTCAATTGATCTTTCCAGACGCTCTTTAAGCTTTGTGTTTTCTTCGGTTGTCCATTCTCCTAATACATAATCTACTTGCCTCCCCTTACTGAAAGCATCGCTTATACCAAACCTAAAACGGTTGTATTTTGTGGTGTTTAATTTATCTTGAATATCTTTTAATCCATTATGTCCACCATCACTTCCTTTTGTTTTTAGACGGATACTGCCAAAAGGTAAGTTTAAATCGTCTGTTATTACTAAGAGGTTCTCTAATGGAATTTTTTCTTTTGTTAACCAATACTGCACCGATTTTCCACTAAGATTCATATAGGTACTTGGTTTTAAAAATATATAGGTGCGCCCTTTTAATTTGTAGGATACAACGTCTCCTAGTTTTTGGGTTTCAAAAGTTAGGTCTTCTTGGTTTGCAAAATAATCTAAAATTTTAAAGCCTATATTATGGCGGGTGTTATGGTATTTTGCACCAATATTCCCTAAACCTACTATTAAGAACTTTTTCATTGAGTCTTGTGCTTCTGTTTTCTTTTTAAATATGTTTGACAAAAATTGCCACATGTTATAATTTTTCAGCTAAAATACACTAAACATGCCAAAAATTTAGTGGTTACTCTGTTTCTAGTTGGTTTAGGCATATTTCATATAAAAAATAAATGAATTTTGGTTTCCTCATTTTGTCTTGATACAAAACGAACCAAAAAATCAAATTCAATCCGAGATTTTTTTTTTATCCCGATGAAAATCGGAATGAAAACCGATTTGAAAACTCCCGCGTCGAACTTTCGTCCTACTGTTCTCGAAGCTATTCTGAGCTTTGACATTCAATTCTATGAATTAACTAAGGGTGTTTGTTTTACCTTTACTAATTATTGGTTTATTTTAAGCGACACTGACCATCGACTATGCAATAAAAATAATGATTTGCCCATATTAGGGATAGTAGTGGATAGCCCTCCCGATAGCTATCGGGATTGTGGTAATGCCCAAATTTTTATTATAAAAAAAAGCACCTTGAAAAAATCAAGATGCTTTGTTTTATATAATCGAGAATATGTTTTATTCTTGAGCTGGTGCTTCTGCTGCTGGTGCTTCTACTCCTTCTGCTGCTTCTGCTCCTTCTTCTAATTCTTCATCTTCTTCATCTTCAACTGCTACTCTAGATGTACTTACTCTACATACTACGGTGTTGTCGTTGTGTAAGAATGTGTAATCGCCATCTGGTAAATCACCTACGGCAACTTTATCTCCAATTTTAAGTGGCGTAATATCTACCTCTATAAAATCTGGTAAGTTTACTGGTAATGCTTTAATACGTAACTTTCTATTAGTTTTTCTTAAAACTCCACCATTTTTAACACCTCTAGAGTTACCTACTAAGTGTACAGGGATGTTTAATGCAATTTCTTTGTCTTCGAATAACTGATAGAAATCTATGTGTAAGATTCTGTCTGTTACTGGGTGAAATTGAATGTCTTGAAGTACGGCGTTTAAAGTTTCGCCGTTGTCTAACTCAATCACAACTGTATGCGCATTAGGCGTGTATACTAGTTTTGAGAAAGCTAATTCTGGTGCTGAGAAATGCACTGGCTTGTCTCCTCCGTATAATACGCAAGGAACCTGACCAGCATTACGTAAGGCTTTTGTTGCTTTTTTGCCTACGCTTTCTCTTTGAGATCCGTTGATTGAAATTGATTTCATAATTGTTATTTATATAATAATTTTAATTAATATTCTTTTTTATATCGCCTTCGCGAAATGGTTACATCACAAATTTTGAACTTATAGATTTGTTGTTGTGTACTTTATCCATAACCTCGGCAAATAAATTTGCGCAACTTAATACCTTAATTTTATCACTTAAAGGTTTAACGGGTATGGTGTCTGTTACTATTAATTCTTGTAATTTAGAATTGTTTATATTATCATAAGCCTTACCAGATAATATTGGGTGTGTACATATAGCCCTTACGCTTAATGCACCACGCTCCATCATTAAATCTGCTGCTTTTGTTAATGTTCCTGCAGTGTCTACCATATCATCTACCAATACCACATTTTTGCCTTCTACATTTCCTATTAGTTCCATGTGTGAAATAACATTGGCTTTTGCACGTTGCTTGTAGCAAATTACAACATCACTTTCTAAAGCTTTTGAATATGCATAGGCTCTTTTAGAACCTCCCATATCTGGTGATGCAATAGTTAAATTTGGTAAATTTAAACTCTGCAAGTATGGTAAGAATATAATAGATGCATATAAATGATCTACTGGTTTTTCGAAAAATCCTTGAATTTGATCTGCATGCAAATCCATAGTAATAATACGTGTTGCACCTGCCGCTTCTAGCATTTTTGCTACTAATTTTGCAGCTATTGGTACACGAGGTTTATCTTTTCTATCTTGTCTTGCCCATCCAAAATATGGCATTACTGCTGTAATATGCCTTGCTGATGCACGTTTTGCAGCATCAATCATTAACAACATTTCCATTAAATTTCTTGGTTCTGGATTGGTAGAACCAATAATAAAAATTCGGGTTCCTCGAATGGACTCTTCATAAGATGGTTGAAATTCACCATCACTATAGGTTGATGTGATAACGTTACCTAGTTTTACACCAAAAGCTTTGGCTATTTTTTCGCCTAAAACTTTACTTTGAGTACATGCAAAAATTTTAGCTTCTGGTATAACAATTGGCATAGTTAACTTATTGTTTTAGAGTGCGCAAACACCACATAATTTTTAACAAGGTGCAAATTTATGCATTTATTTTAACCTAAAAAGTATATTGACTAGTATTTTTATGCGTAATACCGAAAAAAACTATATTTTTACAGTCCGAAAATTGCTCAAGTGGCGGAATTGGTAGACGCGCTGGATTCAAAATCCAGTTTCTTCGGAAGTGTGGGTTCGATTCCCACCTTGAGTACTAAAGGCTTTAACAAAAATGTTGAAGCCTTTTTTATTCAAAAATTATTCTATCAACATATCAGGCGTAGCAACTGTTCTAAATCCAATATGCTCTGAAGAAGAATCTGTACTTGTTCCCATTCTAGAAGATACTCTATAACTCGCACAATAAGAATCACTGCATAAAAAAGAACCCCCTTTAATTACTTTTTCTTGCAGATAAGGTTGGCTAGGGTTATATGCTTTATCTGATCCCTGCGGATTTACAATCTCTGTATTAGCAGCGACTAATTCTTCATAATATTTAATGTTATACCAGTCTGATACAAATTCCCAAACGTTTCCTGCCATATCATATAATCCAAAATCGTTGGGTATATACGATTTTACAGGTGCTGTTCTTTCAAAACCATCTTCTAAAATATTATTAACTGGAAATTCACCTTCCCAACTATTTACCATTTTAGAAAGTTGAGACCTATCATCACCCCAAAAATAAATGGTGTTTGTTTTTTTACCTCTTGCTGCATATTCCCATTCTGCTTCAGTTGGCAAACGTCTTCCTGCCCATTTACAATAGGCTTGAGCATCTTCATAACTAATATGCACTACTGGATGATTACCTTTTCCTTCAATACTACTATCTCGTCCACTTGGGTGTCTCCAATTTACACCAATAACCCAACGCCACCACTGTGAAAAATCGTATAAATTAGGGACAGATGTTTTGGTCTTCTTAAACATCAAAGATCCTGGTTGTAAAATACTATCGTGTGGTTTAGGAGTACCTTCTGGTAATTGCTTTTTCATTTGTTCCCAATCAATTTTTCGTTCAGCAATAGTAAGGTATCCTGTTTCTTCAACAAATTTTTTAAACGCTGCATTTGTCACCTCAGTTATATCCATAAAAAATCCATCAACAGAAACTAAATGTTGTGGTTTTTCATGCCCCATAGCTGTTTTATCTTGTTGTACAGCACCTTGTAAAAAAGAACCTCCTGGAATCCAAAGCATCCCTTCTGGAGGGTTAGAAATAAGCTTGTCCTTCAATTCTTGGTTAACTTTTTCAACACTTTTTTTATCAACATCTGCGTCATCAATTTTAGTTTCAGTCTTGTTTTCTTTGCAAGTAAATAACACTAAACAACTTGTAAAAACTACAGATAAGGCTTTAATTTTATTCATTTTTAATATTGTAAAATCATTTCCGTAAATGTATTTATTAATTGTTTTATAAGCCAAATATTATATTTAAAGTATTTTTTTTAACATTGAACTCATCTTTATGTTTTAATTACCTTTGCATAACTTAAATACGTGCATTTATGATATATTCAATGACAGGTTATGGGAAATCTGTTTTGCAGCTACCAACGAAAAAAATAACTATTGAACTTAAATCTTTAAATAGTAAAAATTTAGATTTAAATGCTAGAATGCCTTCTATTTATCGTGAAAAGGAATTAGCAATTAGAAAAATTTTGGCCAACAAATTAGTTCGTGGTAAAATTGATTTTTCTATTTATGTTGAAGCCACTGCTGAAGATTCTTCTACACAAATAAACACACCTGTTGTTAAGCAATATATTCAGCAACTTAAGCAAGTTGTTGATGGAGAGGATATGGATTTACTAAAAATGGCAGTTCGCTTTCCTGATGCACTTAATACAGTAAGAGAAGAAATTGATGAAAATGAGTGGAAAACTATTGAAGCTGAAATTCTTAGTGCAATTGAATACCTAAACAACCATAGGTTGGATGAAGGCAAAGTATTGGAGCAAGATTTTAATAATCGGGTTGTTTCAATTGAAAACATACTTGAACAAGTTATAGCGATGGATCCAGAACGTGTTGAAGGCGTTCGTGAGCGTTTGTTAAAAGGGGTTCAAGACTTAAAAGAAAAATACGACGAAAACAGGTTTGAACAAGAGTTGGTATATTATATTGAAAAGTTTGATATTACAGAGGAAAAAGTTCGTTTAAAAAATCATTTAAATTATTTTACAGAGTCAATTAATTCAAAAGATTCTAACGGTAAAAAACTTGGATTTATCAGCCAAGAAATGGGAAGGGAAATAAATACTATTGGCTCCAAAAGCAACTATGCACCTATGCAACAATTAGTTGTACAGATGAAAGATGAGTTAGAAAAAATTAAGGAACAGTTATTGAATGTACTATAATTCAGTTTACAGTCTCAGTGACAGTATTCATTAAAAAATATTTATGAATTAGTGGCAAAAGAACAAGAAAAAAAACAAGGCAAACTTATAGTATTTTCAGCACCTTCAGGTTCAGGAAAAACAACCATTGTTAGGCATTTGCTTGGTAAGGAAAACTTAAATTTAGAATTTTCAATATCTGCAACTTCTAGAGCAAAACGCGGAGAAGAAGAACATGGTAAAGATTATTATTTTCTTTCAGCAAAAGAATTTAAATCCAAAATAAAGAATGATGAATTCTTAGAGTGGGAAGAAGTATATCGAGATAATTTCTATGGCACTTTAAAAACTGAAGTTGAACGTATTTGGGCGTTAGGAAAAAATGTAATTTTTGATATTGATGTTTCTGGTGGGCTTAGAATAAAAAGAAAATTCCCTGAAGAAACCTTAGCTATTTTTGTAAAACCGCCAAGTATTGATGAGTTAAAAATTCGTTTGAAAAAACGTAAAACCGAAAGCGAAGACAAAATAAACATGCGTGTTGCAAAAGCTTCTGCTGAATTAGCTACTGCGCCACTTTTTGATACCATTATAGTTAATGACGATTTAGAAAAAGCACTTCAAGAAGCAAATAAAAAAGTAGGCAATTTTATAAATTATTAGTATTTCAAAATGAAAATTGGTTTATATTTTGGTTCTTTTAACCCCATTCATATAGGGCATTTGGTTATTGCAAACCACATGGCAGAATACAGCGATTTAGACCAAATATGGTTTGTTGTTACACCGCACAACCCATTTAAAAAGAAAAGCAGCTTACTAGATAATTACCAACGGCTAGAAATGGTATATCAAGCAACAAAAGATTACGCCAAGTTAAAACCTAGCGATATAGAGTTCAATTTACCACAACCCAGTTACACTGTAAATACACTCGCTCATTTACAAGAAAAACACCCTGATTATGAGTTTGCTTTAATCATGGGTGAAGATAATTTGAAGAGTTTCCATAAATGGAAAAACTATAAAGTTATTCTTGAAAATCATCATATATACACATACCCTAGAATTTCAGACGGAAAAATTGAAACACAGTTTGATAGTCATGAAAAAATACATCTTGTAAATGCACCTATTATGCAACTTTCTTCAACTTTTATAAGAAAGTCTATTAAAGCTGGAAAAAACATACAACCCATGCTACCTCAGCACGTTTGGGAATATTTGGATGAGATGAATTTTTATAAGTAAAAACAATAAATTTTGAATAAAACAAGACGAACTTTACTGCAGCATTTAGCACTAGCTCCGTTTTTATTGGGTGCTAATAAACTTATGGCCTTTTCTAAATCTGAAAGTTTTAATACGATAAGGAAAAACAGACTACAGTACAGTATTAACGCATATTCGTTTAATGCTATGTTGCGCAGCGGTGAAATGACTTTCTTTGATATGATGGAGTTCTGTGCAGAAATTGGTATGGATGCTGTAGATTTAACCGGTTATTATTTTCCTTCTTACCCACAAATACCAGAAAATAAAAAACTATTTACATTAAAAAGAAAAGCCCTCGATTTAGGTTTAGATATTGCTTGGACAGGTGTGAGAAATAATTTTGTAACTCCAGATATTAATGCCAGAAACACTGATAAGACGCTTATAAAAAACTGGCTAGAAGTATCTTCAAAATTAGGAGCAACTATTATGCGCGTTTTTACTGGTAGAAATAAAAGTGAAAACTATACAAAAGATGAAATAAAAGAATGGCTAATTAACGATTATAAAACATGTGCCAAATATGGAGAAGAACATGGTGTAATTGTAGGTTTGCAAAATCATGATGAGTTTTTATTTACCAGTGACGAGATAATTGATATTATAGAGCGCGTTAACTCAGAATGGTTTGGTTTAGTATTAGATTGCGGAAGTTTACCTTCTGATAGTACTTATGCCGAAATAGAAAAACTAGCACCGTATGCTAATTATTGGTTTGTAAAAGAACATGTAAAAACTAAGGATAGCACTAAAGTCCCTGCCAATTTAAAACGTATAGCTAAAATTATAAAAGATTCTAACTACCAAGGCTATGTGTCTTTTGAGAGTTTATCTGATGGTGATCCAAAAGAAATCATCAAGGATATGTTTAACACTTTTAAATCTGCACTATAACAACAGCTCTAAAGATTTATACTTAATACATCTCACATAAAATAAAAAGCCAACTTTTTCAAGTTGGCTTCGAACATAACATAATTAGCTATTAATTAGGTTCTCATGTTCTAATCTAGCGCTGGGATTCTTAATACTTGACCAGGATATATTTTATCTGGATCTGTAAGCATTGGTTTATTCGCTTCAAAAATAACAGGGTATTTCATAGCGTTACCATAATATGTTTTTGCAATTTTTCCTAATGTATCTCCGCTAGCAACAGTATGAAATTGTGCTACTGGCTCTTCATGTTCAACAGTCATTTGGTCATCTACAGTTGCAATACCGTTTGAGTTTCCAACAACCAAAATCACTTTTTCTCTTGTCGCTTGGTTATATGCTAAACCAGAAACTGTGGCTGCATCATCATCAATAAAAATATTTAGGCCTTCAACTTGAAGTTGTAAGTCTGTAATTGTTTGTTCAAGGTTCCTAGCAGCAGCTTCTTCTAGTTTTAATTCTTTTGCAACGGCTTCGGCAGCCTCTTCAGCATCCGTTTTTCCTATACCAAATACTTTGGCTCCTGCGTTTTTAATAAATGAAAATAATCCCATTTTGTAATTTGTTTTAAGGGTTAATATTTTTAAGACACATAAAAATTCAATAGGTCACAATTCATATTTCACAAAAAAACTAAGACCAGTTTCAAACATAATATGATTAGTAATCAAATAGTGTTTTTACTAATCTAATTATCAAGCAGGTATTCTTAATACCTGCCCAGGATATATTTTTTTTGGATGATTTAACATAGGCTTATTTGCTTCAAAAATAACAGAGTAGTTCATATCACTTCCATAATACACTTTTGCTATTTTTCCTAACGTATCTCCATTTGTTACCGTATAAAATTGAGAAATAGGAGCTTCGTTTTCAACTTTCATATAGTCATATACACTAGCAATACCATCTGAATTTCCAACAATTAAAACAATTTTTTCTCGTGTAGCTTGATCGTAAGCTAAACCAGAAATTACAGCAACATCTGTATCTATAAAAACATTTAAATCTTTAACATGTAATGGTAAATCTATAATTATTTTTTCTAGTTTTTTTGCAGCATAATTTTCAAATTCAGCTTTTTTAGTTGAAGCTTCAGAAGGCAATAACATATGTGTTTTTTCAATTTTAAATACTTTAATTCCTGCTTTTTTTATGAATGAAAATAATGCCATTTAATTTTATCTTGAGTTTAAGTTTTTATACTTTTTAGACACAAAAAATATAAATATGTCACTTATACAAACAAAAGAAACCGCTTAAAACAAGATGTTTTAAACGGTTTCTAAACTAAATAACCAACCAAAATTTTTATTAAACCCTTGTATTTTCTCTTGGGTTTGCTACTTTATCTTTTCTAAACTTACGTTTTTTATCTTTTTGTACTTTTTTACCTTTGGTTTTACCATCGGACTTTAAGTATTGAATATATCCTCTGCCTTCAAACTCATAAACCGTTTCAGACGAAGGGTGAAACAACTCTATCTTACTATCTGTTATAACGCTCAATTCAAAATATTCATTGCTCAATGAATCATAATCTAATGTTAAAGTTTTTAAAAGGTCGTTTCCGCTAATATTACCTACTCCATAAATCCCTGTGTAATCCCATTGAAGGTTATTTGCATTCAATCCTGTATCATCTTGAGAACTTCTAAACTCAGAGTCGTTTCCGCCTGGTAAAAATTGTAAATAATTCTCATTATCAAATTCATTTAAAGCACCTAACTCACTTGTATATGTTTTTTCCCAAGCTTCATACTCTTGTAAGAAATAATGAATATTGTCATAGAATACAAAGTCATAATCAAAATTATTACGTTGGTAACCATCTAAAAAATAAGAAGTATCATTATTAGGATTGTATAATTCTATGGTATTATAATCTACTTCATATACATCAAAAGTTGAAAATCCATCAATATCATGTTGTACATCTAAAATCATATTATAAGCATCATATTCACCAACATCAATTCCATAACCATTGCCGTTTGCACCCAAACCAGCAATATTATTATTTGCATATAAGACTCCATTTATAAAAGAAACTGTAAATGCTTTTTGTAAAAATGGTGTTTCTCCATAACCTATAGTACTATTAATATCAACATACCAAATTTCATGAGAACGCAATAATTGATTTATAGAAATAGGAGTTTCATTATTAAAATCATCAACAACTACTTCTGTATAGCAAGATGTAAAAAGGGTTGCTATTAAAGCAAAACTTAAAAGTATTTTTATTGTTTTCATAATATAACATTTTAGGGTTCTTGTTTATGTAGTTTCAAAACGCGTGCCAAAAAGAAATATCTAATAATTTAAAGGCTTTATAATGACTAATATTTTATGTATTTTTGAAGTAGATAACGATTTAAAATTATATGGATAATCCATTAAAATATGCGGTTTTTGGAGCTGGAAGTTGGGCAACAGCAATAGTTAAAATGCTATGCGAAAACTTAGATGAAGTTGGTTGGTATATGAGAAGTGTTTATACCAAAGAACACTTATTAAAAGAGCAGCATAACCCTAATTATTTAAGTTCGGTTGAGTTTCATTTAGAGCAATTAAAACTTAGTAATGATATTAATGAAATTGCTAATTATGCAGATGTTTTAATTTTTGTAATTCCTTCTGCCTTTATACATAGTGAGTTAGAAAAACTCAATGTCGATATTTCAAACAAAATTATTGTTTCTGCAGTAAAGGGTATTATGCCAGAAACTGAGCTTTTAGTAGGCGAACATTTTCATCAAATTTACAAAGTACCTTTAGATAATATTGCAGTTATTGCAGGGCCTTGTCATGCAGAAGAAGTGGCCTTGGAGCGTTTATCATATTTAACCATATCCTGTTCAGACACTAAAAAAGCTAATGCTATTGCTAATTCTTTAGCTAGCGATTATATAAAAACCAAAACTAGCGACGATATTATAGGTATTGAATATGCCGTCATGCTAAAAAACATTTATGCTATTGCTGCTGGAATAGCGCATGGTTTAGGCTATGGCGATAATTTTCAAAGTGTCTTAATGAGTAATGCTATTCGTGAAATGAAACGTTTTATTAAAAAACGCCATAAAATGAAGCGTAACATTAATAACTCAGTATATTTAGGCGATTTACTGGTTACAGGCTACTCAATTTTTTCTAGAAACCGCATGTTTGGTAACATGATTGGCAAAGGGTATACCGTAAAATCTGCACAAATGGAAATGAGTATGGTTGCCGAAGGTTATTATGCCACAAAAAGTGCCTATAAACTAAATGAAAAAAATGCTAAAAAAACTCAAATACCTATTATAAAAGCAGTTTACGAAATCTTATATGAAAATAAGAATCCCAAAAAGGTATTTAAAAAACTAACTGATAAGTTGGATTAATATTGGTGTTACTACCAAGATTGGACCGATTGTTTAATACTTCTTTTTTTAATTATAAATAAATTATTTCACTAAAACTCCTTTAACATCCATTAAAGGAATGGGTTGTAATGCTTTAAGGTTAATTGTGTTTTTTCTAAATAAATATGTTTTATCAAACATAGTATTACCTTCAAAAAAAGACACTTTAAAAGTGTTATTTAATGCAAATAATTCCTCTTGCATCAACTCAATTTTGGCATAGCTTTTTTTAGGAAGAGTATCTAGTTTTTTTCTAAAAACGGATGTTGTTTTACTTTCAGAATAACCACTTGTAACAATAAGAATCATTTCTAAATCAACATCCTTATCATTAATTATATATGCATTCCAATCTTGTGTTTTATAAATGTCATTATATTCGCTTACTATGGCTATATAAACGTTTTCAACTTTTGGAATTATAATATCGTTTTTCATATTAAACTAAGAAATTCAATTTATAAGATCGCTAAATATACAGGAATGACAAAATTATAGAGTGCTCTTAAATTGCTCCAAAAACCTAACATCATTCTCACTCAACAAACGAATATCACCAATTTGGTGTAATAACATGGCTATACGATCTACACCTACACCAAATGCAAAACCAGAATACTCTGTAGCATCGATTTTACAATTTTCAAGTACGTTTGGATCTACCATACCACAACCACCAATTTCTAACCAACCTGTCCCTTTAGTTATTTTATAATCGGTTTCGGTTTCTAGTCCCCAATACACATCAATTTCTGCACTTGGTTCTGTAAACGGAAAGTAAGATGGGCGTAAACGTATTTTGCTTTTCCCAAACATTTCTGTTGTAAAATGTTGAAGTGTTTGTTTTAAATCGGCAAAACTTACATCTTTATCAATATACAATCCTTCTACTTGATGAAAAAAACAATGAGAACGTGCAGATATAGCTTCGTTTCTATAAACACGACCTGGAGAAATAGTTCTAATTGGCGGTTTATTATTTTCCATATAACGCACTTGCACAGAGCTAGTATGGGTACGTAACAATATATCTGGGTTTGTTTGAATAAAGAACGTATCCTGCATATCACGTGCTGGATGATATTCTGGTAAATTTAATGCTGTAAAGTTATGCCAGTCGTCTTCAATTTCTGGACCTTCACTAACGTTAAATCCTATGCGTGAAAAAATATCAATAATTTGATTTTTTACTATGGATATTGGGTGACGTGCTCCAATTTGAATAGGTTCGCCTGGGCGCGATAAATCGCCATAAACACCAACAATTTCATCTTTACTTTCAAGCTCTTCTTTTAAGGCATTTACTTTTTCTTCAGCTGTTTTTTTAAGCTTGTTTATAGTCTGGCCAAACTCTTTTTTCTGGTCGTTTGCTACATTTTTAAATTCAGCAAAAAAATCGTTTAATAATCCTTTTTTACCTAAATATTTTATACGAAATGCTTCTACCTCTTCTTTTGATTGCGCTTTAAAAGCTTCGGCTTCTGCTATGAGTTGGTTTATCTTATCTATCATGACATCCTAAAATGATGGCAAATTTAATGAATTTATTGGGATTTGTGTTAGAAGTGACTATGGTTTAAGTCAATAAATATTCACTTTAATTTTTAAAGAAGAATCTGGGCTTTGAACGAAAATTATTTGAATGACCTATATAAAAACCCTACTTTTAGCTCTTCAAAAAATATTGCTTTTTTTGATTGTTTCAATTTAGCCTTTGAAAATGCTACAATCTCAAAAAATCAATTATTAATAATACGAAACCATTAGTACTAATTTTAAACTTAACTAGCAACATGAGTCTATCAAATACAAAAAACATACTATTAGGATTAACAATAATATTTTTTATGGGATGTGAAGGAGAGCAAGGTGAAACTGGAGCTACTGGTGAAACAGGTGCATCAGGACTAAATAGCCTTGTAAATATTACCAATGTCTCTTCTGGTGATACCTGTGAAAATGGTGGTGTAAAAGTTGATTTTGGGGTTGACAACAATGCTAATGGTATATTAGAAGGTAATGAAATCTTAGGTACAAATTATATATGCAACGGTGTTGATGGTAATACCAGCCTAACATCTGTAGTAACAGAACCAGCTGGTGATAACTGTGAAAATGGTGGTGTTAAAATAGATTCTGGTGTAGATGTAAACGGTAATGGTACATTAGATGCAGACGAAATTACTACAACAGCTTATGTATGTAATGGTATTGATGGAAATGATGGTTTAATTAAAACTACTAATGAAGCAGCGGGAATTAATTGTGAAAACGGCGGTTTAAAAATTGACTCTGGAATAGATGCAAATAGTAACGGCACACTTGAAGATGATGAAATTACTGCAACAGCTTATGTGTGTAATGGTATTGATGGCAATAATAGCCTTACTAAAATTACGGATGAAGCTGCAGGTACTAATTGTGAAAATGGCGGACTAAAAATTGATACAGGAGTAGATACCAATGGCAACGGTGTGCTTGATGATACTGAAATTAGAGCGACAGCTTATGCTTGTAATGGTGTTGATGGTAACATTAGTTTAGTAAATGTTACTGATGAACTTGCAGGAGAAAATTGTGAAAACGGTGGAGTTAAAATAGAATCTGGAGTTGATGATAATGGGAATGGCACTCTTGATGAAGAGGAAATAACCGTTACAAGATTTGTATGTGATGGTATTGATGGCGGATTTGATGAACAAATACGACTTTATTTAATTAAAGGAGCTGGAAATGGTGTAGGTACTAGAAACACTCCTGACATAGGTGGGGAGATTATTGATTTTGATAAACGCAATTATATTGGTGTGGATTCTATAATATTTATACCTAAACTCAGAACAGAAATAGCGAATACAGCTATTATTGCCGAATTGTATGATATCACTAATAACAGAGTTATTAATAATTCAAGAGTGTCCTCTACAAGCACCGTATCAACTCTTGTTGAATCAGCAAATGTTTACAGTGATTTACCAGAAGAAGAAATCGATTTAGCTATTAAATTAACACCTGGAGACAACACACTCGGTCAAAATGTTCGTACGGGCTATGCTTTTGGAACTTCTTATTTAATGCTATATCGGAGTAATTAATAAAAAGTGAAATAGTTTTTAAGTTTAAACCTTAACTAGCAAGTAATGCGTTAGGGATTGCAGTGGAAATCCTTTTTTGAGGCACGAAAAAAAGATTGGGAACGAAAAGCCCGACCCTTTTGGGTAACGCCCTAATTATTTTATTGGATATACTCGGTTTCTATAAAGTAATTTACGATAGCTTCCTTCATTAAAACGCTTTGCTCGCCTCCTTTTAAATGCGGTAATGCTTCAAGAGTTTTGTAATGTGGCCAACCGTCTTCATCAACAAAATCGAGTTCGTAATAGCCATAAGGTGTTAGCAGTTTGCAAATGGCAATATGCATTAGATCTAGCTTTTGGTCTTTTTTAAATGTTCTATCTAACTGACCAAGTTCTTGCACGCCAATAAGATAAATTATGGCATCCAAATCCAGCGGGTCGCCGTCAGCAAATTGATTAGATAATTTTTTTACTACCAATTGCCAGCGTTCTTTTAATTGTACGTCTCTTGCCATAATAAATTGAAAGCTGCAAAGTTAATAAACCAAAGTGTTAGTATTATTTTATATTTGTTTTAAATTATTTTAATATGGGGGTTATTGATATTGTTTTAGGGGCGTTAATTTTATTTGGGCTTGTTCGTGGTTTTATGAAAGGGCTTTTTGTTGAAGTGGCCTCTTTAGTAGCTTTGGTTGCTGGAGTTTATGGCGCCATACATTTTAGTAATTTTGCTGCCGAATTTTTACAAACTAAAACCGAATGGAACGAAAAAACCATTAATATTGTTGCTTTTGCGATAACCTTTGTTGTTATAGTTTTAGCCATTGGACTGGCGGGAAAAGCATTAACTAAACTGGCTGATTTTGCTGCTTTAGGTATTATAAATAAGCTTGCTGGTGGTGTTTTTGGAGCATTAAAAATTGTCTTAATTTTGAGTGTAGTTTTAAATATTTTTGATAAACTTAATAATACGATTACGCTTTTAGATGATGATACTAAAGAAAGTTCTGTGCTTTACAAACCTGTAAAATCGTTGGTACCTATGATTTTTCCTAATCTATTAAATCTTAATGAAGAAAATGCTTCTACTGAAGAACATGAGACATAAAAAAAGCCACTAGAAAGTGGCTTAATATTTTATTAAAAATGAATGCTTTTTAAAGCATTTCTACTTTTCCAGAAGACAACATATATACGCCACCTACAATTTTAATATCGCCAGCGTCTTCCATTTCTTTTAAAATAGGACTGCGCTCTCTAATACGCTCAATAGTAAGCTTCACATTGTTCTCAACTGTTTTGGCTACAAATACTTTATTTGAAGAATTAGCTTCACCTTCAACTTCATCTGCAGATTGCTTCACTGCTGGTAAAATGTTTGCTAACAAATCTGTAATATTGCCCAGTTCAACACCATCGCAAGCTGCTTTTACAGCTCCACAACTTTCGTGACCTAGCACTAAAATCAATTTACTACCTGCAACTTTACATGAATATTCTAAACTTCCTAAAATATCAGTATTTTCAAAATTACCAGCTACTCTAGCAACAAAAACATCGCCTATAGCTTGGTCTAAAACAGTTTCTACAGGAACTCTAGAATCTATACAAGAAAGCACTACTGCTTTTGGGAATTGCCCGCCAACAGTTTGTGAAACCAAAGCAGAATTATCAACTGCTTGCATATTATTATTTACAAATCTTTTATTTCCATCTAATAAATCGTCTAAAACATTTGAAGGTGATAGACTTGTTTGTACATCTTTGGTAATTGCTATATTTTTCATAATATTTATCTGTTTATTTTTTTAGTATTTATCTTTTATATTTTCTTTTATCCATAACATGGAATCGTGGAACGTCTCAAATATATGTTCATTTGGAACAAAATCTGGAATAATATCAATACGCTCCATCATATATCTTGGTTGTTTTAATAAGCCAACAAATAACACTTCAACATCATTCTTTTTTAAATCTTGAAGCATATCTTCCATAGCATATAATCCTGATTGATCCATATACTGCATACGGCCTAACCTTAAAATAACTATTTCTGCTGTATTTGGTATTTGAGCAGAAAGTTGCTGGAAATCGCTAGTAGAACCAAAAAACAAAGGGCCTTTTAGGTGTTTTATAAACACCTCTTCTTTTAAGTTTGAAGGAAACTCATCTTCATCTGCCCATGCTTCTTCTTTAAGCGGTTTTACCTCAGATCGTTCCGCAGTTAAATCACCTATTTTTTTCATAAACATTAAAGAAGCTATAACTAAACCAATTCCAACAGCATACACTAAGTTCCAAAAAGTAGAAAGTACTAATACAACTAACATAATCATTACTTCTGAACTTAATTTAATAGGACCTAGTTTGATGTCTTTTGGAAGTGCTGGTATAGCCTTCAAACCTTTATAATCCATAACTCCAATACCTACAGTAATTAAGATTCCGGCTAAAACGGCTGCAGGGATCTGAGATGCTATTGGTCCTAATCCTAAAAGGATAATTAATAACATAATACCAGCTATCATTCCTGATAGTTTAGTTTTTCCTCCTGAAGTAATATTTACAACAGTTCTTATTGTTGCTCCTGCTCCAGGAATTCCGCCAAAAACAGCTGCTATACTATTACCTATGCCTTGACCTACCAACTCCTTATTTGGTTTGTGTTTCGTTTTGGTCATATTATCAGCTACCACACTTGTAAGTAATGAATCTATGGCACCTAATAATGCTAATGTAAGCGCTGTAAAAATATAAGGCGAAATACTACTCAAACTAAAACTTGTGAAAATTTCTAAATTAGGAATAGGTAATCCACTTGGAATTTCTTCAATAGGTCTATAACTTAACCCAAAGCCTACAGCAATTCCAGACATAACTATTAAAGCCACTAAGGTACTTGGAATAGCTTTGGTAATCCTTTTGAATCCATAAATTATAAAGATGGTTCCTAAAGCTAAAATTAACTCTAACCAGTTAATATTTTGTAAAGCTTTTGGAAAGGCTTTTATAGCTCCCAATGCGCCCGATGTTTCTTTTGCAGCTAATGTTTGAGACTCTTTTAAAATAGCATCTTGCGAAATTTCATGTGCACGATTAATAGTTTCTTTAAAATCTTCAAGAACTAGAATACCTTCTCCTGCTTCCTCTTTCAATATGTTTTCAAGGATAACTTCTTCTGCTTGTGGTTTAAACGTATTTACAAATTCCATATCTTCTTTTGGATAATATCCTAAAGAAGGGAGAATTTGAGTTAATAGTATAATAACACCAATAGCTGTCATAAAACCAGAAACTACAGGATAAGGAATGTATCTAATATATTTTCCAAGACCTAATACACCTAGACCTACCTGCATTAATCCTGCTAGTAAAAAAACAGTAAGAATTACAGGCAAAGCTTTATTAACATCGCCATCATTAGTAGCAATAATACCCGCAATAACTACCATACTTACAGCTGTCATTGGAGCAGTTGGACCAGAAATTTGTGTACTGGTACCTCCAAAAAGCGCAGCAAAGAAACTAATAAAAATAGCTCCATAAAGTCCTGCTGTAGGGCCTAATCCAGAAGAAACACCAAATGCAAGTGCTAAGGGTAATGCAACAATTCCTGCTGTAATGCCACCAAAAGCATCGCCTTTAATATTTGAAAATAAATTTTTCATAAATCTTAAATTACAACCTCTAAGTTAGTTAAATAGGATAAAATAAAAGGCGATTTTAACTGTTTTTGGTTTTATTAAATCTTTTAGATAATTTTTTTAGGCTACTAATAACGAAACATTAAGCTTATTAATAACTTTATAAAGTTCTGGCTTTGATAGTTCATTTAAAACCCCTTTATTGTTTCTATCT
Source organism: uncultured Algibacter sp. (assembly GCF_947487575.1). Taxonomy (GTDB): domain Bacteria; phylum Bacteroidota; class Bacteroidia; order Flavobacteriales; family Flavobacteriaceae; genus Algibacter_B. The sequence goes on from NZ_CANKXG010000001.1 coordinate 264,321, forward strand.
AAATATAAGAGGTTTACATTGCTTTTCTCTAAATAATTAGATAGATTTTGAATTGTGTTACTGCCTTTATCAAAAACATATTTTACGGTTTTAATCGTATTCATATTATGTCCTGAATCCGAAGATTCTTCACCTAAATGAAATTCCTTTAAAGGCTTTTGGGTATGTTCTAATAAGTCCTTAACAAATTGGGTGTTTAAATTAGTAATATTACTATTTAGAACTCCTAATAATAAATTTTTATTAGGCTCTAAAAAATTTTTATCAGATGCTACCATAATAGCTCCTTTAAAATTTTCAAAAACAAATTTGATTGTTTTGTCTCCCAACCCTAATAGTTTTTGTTTCCTTTTTCCTAGTATAATAATATCTGGTTTATAAGCTTTAATACGCTTAGATATTTCATCTTTTAAATTTCCAATAACCACCTTGTAATTCAACTTTAAACTATAAGCTTCAGAAATAGGTTTTACAAGCTTTTTTATAGCTTTATTAGAAGTAATATATTCATCATTAATTGTTCTAATAGCTGATAACTGATTTTCTTTATTTACAACCTCTAGAGGTTTTTTTACATGGAAAAATTCTATATCTCCTTCAATAATGTTCGCTAAACTCACAGTGCTTTTTAATATTGAATCTGTTGATTTTTTTAAATCAGAAAGCACTAAAATTTTATATTTATTTTTTTTCATTTTATTCTATTTTTATAATTAAGCTGATTTTGGCCTTAGTTTGAAAAACTCAATAAAACTATCTGGGTTTTCAACTATTCCACGTTCAGATGTTAACTTAATATCTATATTTCTTTCTCTTGCTTTAAAGGCAAAATCTTCTAAAATTTCAATAATATCATTATCTAAATATCTAGTTTTCCTTACATCTAATTCTAAATAAGTATCTCTAGGTAAACTATCTAATTCTTTAAGAATAGCTCCTTTATTGAAAAAAGTAACCTCTTCGGCAAGTGTCATTTTTATTTTATGCTTTCCGTTACTTTTATCTTCAATATGTAAAAAATGAGAGTTTTGAAAACTTTTAATCAATATTACTACTATACCTACTGTAAGTCCAAGTCCAATACCCCAGAGTAAATCTATAAATACAATACCAAAAACTGTTACATTAAATGGTATCCATTGTTTCCATCCTAAATTAAACATTTGCTTAAAAAGTTTAGGTTTTGCTAATTTATAGCCAACTACCAATAAAATTGCAGCTAGTACTGAAAGCGGAATCATATTTAATAATTTTGGAATTACAATAACAGAGATTATCAAAAAGAAACCATGAATTATAGCTGACATTTTAGACACGCCTCCTGATTGAATATTAGCTGAACTCCTAACAATTACTTGCGTAATTGGTAAACCTCCAATTAAACCTGAAAGAATATTTCCTGTACCTTGAGCTAACAATTCTCTATTAGTAGGTGTTACATTTTTATGAGGGTCTAGCTTATCTGTAGCTTCAACACATAATAAAGTTTCTAAACTTGCTACAAGCGCTATAGTAAATGCTACAATCCAAACATCTGGCTCAGTAATAACAGTAAAATTTGGAAAACTAAATTGCCCAAAAAATGAAGATGCATCTTTAGGAACTGGTACTGATACTAAATGAGATTTAGATATTGCCCACATATCCGTTGATTGTGTAACAGCGAAAAAAATTATTCCAATTACTACTGCTACTAAAGGGCCTTGAATAAGCTTAAATATTTTACCTTTTTTAGATAAAACACGCTCCCATAGTATTAATATTCCTAATCCAATAAATCCAATAAGTGCGGATCCTGGTGTTATATATTTGAGAGTTTTAAATATATCAGAGAAGGTATTTTCTCCATCTACTTGAAAAAAGGCAAAATCGCCTTCAGGGTCGGCGTCATATCCAAAAAAATGTGGTATTTGTTTTAAGATAATTATAATACCAATACCTGTTAACATACCTTTAATAACTGATGATGGAAAATAGTACCCAATAACTCCTGCTTTAAGAAAACCAAAAACCAATTGAATGACTCCTCCTAAAACTACAGCAACTAAAAAGTTTTGATATCCTCCTAGTGTTCCTATTGCTGTTAATACAATTGCAGCTAACCCTGCTGCAGGACCACTTACTCCAATATTTGAGCCACTTAAACTGCCCACTACAACACCACCTATAATACCTGCTATTAATCCTGAAAAAAGTGGAGCACCACTTGCTAAAGCAATACCTAAACATAAAGGTAAAGCAACAAAAAATACGACTATACTCGCTGGCAAGTCATTTTTAATCGTTTTAAACATAAAATAAAAAAGTTTCACTTCTGATGTAAAAAATACCAAAAGCAGTTAAAAATTAATTGTGACCTTAAAGGCCATTGACTAAACTATGATATGCTAAACTCTGGAGGAGGAGAGATGAGGTTAAGGTAAGGTCTTGTATAGTTTTTAAAATAATGCGTTAAATTAATTTCTGCTTCATTAACAGTAAAATAGGAGTTTCCTTTTAAAAACTCGTAGTATAACAACTCCTTATCTTTTTCTTGTTTTTCTTGACCTTTTTTTTCTTCTTCTTCACTTGAAGTATAGAATACTGATATATCTGCAGAATCATCAATCAATATTATAACTGTTGGTGCCACTAAAAGCACCAAGAATAATGTTGACAATATGATTGAGATTATATTTCTATACATTGTTTTCTTAAATGGCTAATATAATTAATTTTGTTTAATTAAAAATTAATTTACTTCAACGTTTTAATATCATCTGATATTACCCAACCTACTTTCCCGTCAGAAAGTTTTATTTTTTTCCAGTCATTATAAACTTCAACAACTTGCACTTTGGTACCTTCATGTAGTCGAAAAGATTCTTCACTTCCAGAATTAGGATTACTTTTTACTTTACTTTCTTGAGCAAAAATAATAGCGGGATTATCATTTTTATCTAAATTATATTTATGAAAAGCAAAAGCAAGAGTTATAAATACCAATATTAAAGCAGTAACGCTACCTATAAAAGCTAGACGTTTATTTAATGTTGAATACGCAAAATAGTATATCAAGAATAGTATGACAAAACAAAACACCAAAGTAACTGCTGCTTTTGCCCAAGCATCAAAAGACATTTTATGAGTTGTGGTATTCAATAATTTTGAAAATCCTGCATCTGGAATAACGTCAATAGCATCAATAGTCATATTTCTAGCAAACGCTATATTGTTTTTTATTTCAGAATCTTCAGGATTCAACAATAATGCCTTTTCGAAATAATATATACTAGGTGCAATATTATTTAACTTATAATGTGCATTGGCTAAATTATAATACAAATCTGCTGAATGCTTTTTGGTCTCTAAAATCGCACTATAATTATCTATTGCCTCGGCATATTTACCTTCGTTATATAATGCATTTGCTTTTTCAAACAACGTTTGGTTTTGAGCAAAAAGCCCAAAACTAAACAATAACGATAGTATGTATAATCTTTTTTTCATATTAACGTGCTTGCTTATCAATTAAAGAAATTGTTTTTGCAGACTTATCATAATCCTCTTGCATAGTAACAATATCTATAGGCGTATATCTAGCTAATTCGCAACTTTCTAAAATGCTTTCAAAATCTTTAATAACAGTTTCTTCAACGCCTTTTTCATTTAATAAACTCTTAATTTTATCTTTACTTAACTCATTCGTTTCAATATGTAATTTTGCTTTTAAATAATTATGCAATGCTTTTTCTAAGGCTATATAAAATGCTTCTTTTTTTCCCAAAGATTTTTTTGCATTACCTAAATATTTACGTGCCAACTTATTGGCTTTTCTAATTTTATTACCGTAAACATCTGCATTTCTACTGGCTTTCTTTTTTCGAATAATAATTGCTAACGGAATTACTAACAAAGGCAACAATAGTAAATTCCAAAACAATTTGGTTTTAAAAAAATAATTGGGCTTTACATTTGAAAAATTAGTTTTTGTTTTAATAAAAGCAAACTGATTGCTGTTTAAAACAACAGCCTGTTTATTACTGTTTAGTGTGGTGTTATTTTCAGATGAAGATGAATTATTAGAAGGCCCATTTAAAACATTAATAACTATTTCATCTGAAGACAGCCTTTTATAGCTTTCTGTTTTTAAATCAAAATATGAAAAAGAGATACTTGGAATAGGGTATTTACCTTTAAATTGAGGCACTACAGTATAACTGTCTGAAATACTACCTTGCATACCAGATAAATTAGTTCTAACACTTTCCTTATGCTCAGGCTCATAAACCTCTAAAGAACTTGGTAGCGATATTTTTGGCAGTTTAAACAGTTTTAAGTTTCCACTACCCTTTACACTAACTTTTAATTGAAGTGACTCTGAAGCGTCTAACTCTTTTTTTGAAGATGACACATCTAATTTAAAATCTCCAACCGCACCAGTAAAATCAACTGGTTTTCCTTCATTTGGTAAAGCTTTTACATTAATTGTTTTATTACCAGCTGAAACAGTTCTGCTAACTCTTGTCATTAATAAACTTCCAAAAATATCTCTTCTATTAGAAGGTACACGCATTGATAGGTCTAAAGTTAGCGGCTCAATATTTAGTTTCCCAGTTTTTTGAGGGTATAAAACCGTTTTTCTTAAAACTAAATACCGATAATCCTCTCCCTTATAAGTTCCATTTTGAACTTTTTGACCTTTTGTGTTTATGTTCTGACTCCAAAAATCATTATATCTTGGTGTGTCAATTTCATTCCAATTATCAACAGCTATTTTAGGTGAAACATATAATTTGTAAACTACAGTTATTGCTTCATTTAAATACGGATTTGTTTTTGAAACCTCGGCAACCAAATGAATGTTTTCGGATGCTAAATAATTTGGATTATTTGGGTCTTTAGGAATATCTACCGCAGCCGTTACCTGAACCTTTATAGGAGTGGTTTTAAAAATTTCTCCTTCAATTTTTATTGTAGCCTGAGAAATTATAAAGTTTCCTCGTTTTTTAGGAGCTAAAAAATATGTGTATGTTTTTTTAAAAGACCGCTTTCCGTTAATCCAGGAATTACTTACAGATTGATTTGGGCCGCCAACAACGGTAAATCCTGTAAAATCTGGAGGGTTAAAATTATCTCCATCTTGGTTCATTTCAAAATCAACACGCAAGCGTTCATTTACACCAAGTTTATTTTTACTAATCTTGGCATCAAATTTCACCTGTGCAGAAACAAAGGTTGAAATGAGTAGTAAAATTATATATATATGTTTTTTAATTTTCATTATTCTTAAATAGAGATGCTTCAACGGCACTAAGCATTACAAATAAACACTTTATTTTAATCTTCAGACTTCAATTTCTTTTACCAATCTTTTTCTGTTTTAATCTTTACGCCTTTTTGTTTTTCAGCATTCATTTTTTCTTGAACCTTTTGTTCTTGATTATTCATAGCTTCTAACAAACTTTTTATTTGCTGAGGAGATAATTGTCCTGGCTGTGGCTGTGGTTGTTTCTTTTCTTCTTTTTCTTTGTCTCCTTTTCCTTTATCTTCTTCTTTATCCTTTTTTTCATCATCTTTAGGTTTGCCTTCTTCATCCTTTTCGTCCTCGCCTTCTTTCTTTTCTTTGTCTCCTTCGTCCTTCTTGTCTTCCTTATCTTCGTCCTCTTTATCTTTATTTTCTTTATTCTCTTGATCGTCTTTGTTTTCGTCTTTTTTGTCCTGATCTTCCTTATCGTCTTTATTTTCGTCTTCTTGTTTTTGTTGTTCTTCAGCACAAACTTTTGCAACACCTAAGTTATATCTGGTTTCATTATCAGTTGGGTCATTTCTCAAAGCGCTTTTATAAGCTTCAACGGCTTCCTTGCATTTTTTGTTTTGCATTAAAATGTTTCCAATATTATGAAATGCTTTATGTTTTTCGCTTTTTGAACTGGCGGTTTCTGTGGCTTGCTGAAGACGATATAATGCTTCTTCAAAATTTCCGCTCTTATAATAAGACGTTCCTAAATTATAGGCTCCGGCTACTGTAGTTGGCTGTTCTGAAATGGCTTTTCTATACTCCATTTCAGCTGAAACAAAATCTTCTCCTTCAATTAGTTCATTGCCTTCATACACAAAGTTATTTGCTTTTTTTTCAGCCAATAACAACGCTTTATTCTCTTCTTGAGAAAAAGAAAAAACGGAACTTAACGTTAATATGAATAGTATTATATGTTTCATTTTTATTCCTAAATTATAGAATCTAATGCATTTTTGGCGTTAATTATTTTATAAAATTGAGGCCTTTCAATTATGCTTAAGGAGGCAACTCATTTTATTTATAGATTTTCATTAAAAAGATTCAATTTTTTTAACCAAGCCGTTTTTCTTTCTAACAGAAAAATATCTAATAATAAAAAGAAAATTCCAAAACCTAAAAACCACTGAAACTGATCTTTAAAATCGGCAAATTCTTTTGCTTCAAATTCGGTTTTATCCATAGCATTTAAAATCTCACGAATATTTTCTACCACATCATTAGTGCTTTTCCCATTTATATAAGCACCATTAGCCTCGGATGCAATATTTTGAAGCGTTTCCTCATTCAATTTTGTAATTACCGTTTCGCCTTGACTGTCTTTCTTGTAATTTAAAACAACACCGTTACGCTTTTCAGGAATTGGTCCTCCTTTTATATCGCCAACACCAATAGTAAAAATCCTAATACCTTCTTCACTTGCTTCTTCAGCTACAACAGCAGCTTGCTCGCTATGGTCTTCGCCATCTGAAATTATAATAAGCACACGATTAGTTTGCTCTTCATCATCAAAATAAGTTCTAGCTAATTTTATAGCTTCGTTTATAGCTGTTCCTTGTGACGAAAGCATATCGGTATTCATGCTTTGTAAAAACATTTTAGCAGATGCATAATCTGTTGTAATTGGTAACTGCGGAAATGCTTTTCCTGCATAGGCTATAATTCCAACACGATCACTAGCCAAATTATTTATAATTTGAGTAACTAATTGCTTAGATTTTTCTAACCGATTTGGAGCAATATCCTCAGCCAACATACTTTTAGAAACATCGATAGCAAAAACAATATCTACACCTTCGCGTTTTACTGTTTCTAGTTTTGTTCCAATCTTAGGGTTTACCAAAGCAATAATTAAACAAATAAATGCTAAGCTTAAAACAATTATTTTTAAAACAGATTTAAAAACAGACCTATTTGGACTTAATCTTTTAAGCAAAGAAGCATCAGCAAACTTTTTTTGTGTTTTATATCTCCAAAATTGAAGCACCAAAAAGAGTAAGATTATTACTGGAATAATCCCAAATGCCCAAAACCATATTTTTTCTTCTAATTGAAACATTCTAAATGCTTATTCGTTTTTATACAAAGCTTCTAAAAACAGTAAAACGCAATAGTAATTCTACAAGCAATAACAAGCCTGCTAAAATTACTAATGGTCTATATTTTTCTTCGTAATTATAATATTTAAACTCTTCTATTTCTGTTTTCTCAAGCTTATTTATTTCATCATAAATTTCTTCAAGTTTTTTGTTATTGGTAGCTCTAAAATATTTACCGCCCGTAACCTCAGCAATTTCTTTAAGTAAATCTTCATCAATCTCCACTTGAATTCGTCCATATTGAAAGTTTCCATTTGGCAAAATAGCAACAGGTGATAATGCCATTCCGTTGGTTCCTAAACCAATGGTGTATGTTTTTATATCATATTCAACCGCCAATTCGCTGGCTATTTTAGGGTCAATAAATCCTGTATTGTTCACTCCATCTGTCAACAAAATAATAACTTTACTTGATGCTTTACTATCTTTTAATCGGTTTACTGAAGTTGCTAAACCCATACCAATAGCGGTACCGCCTTCAATAATGGTGTTGTATTTAATACTCTTTAATGAGCGAAGTACTATAGCTTTGTCACTAGTAATTGGTGTTTTTGTATAACTTTCACCAGCGTATTCAACCAAACCAATTCTATCGTTTGGTCTGCCTTTAATAAATTCTGAAGCTACTTTCTTTAAGGCCTCCAACCTATTGGGCGACAAATCTTTAGCCAACATACTTGCTGAAACATCAATAGCCATAACAATATCTATGCCTCGAGTAGTTTTTGTTTTTGTAGACACATCAACCGATTGCGGTCTTGCCAAAGCCATGATTAAGAGTGCCAATGCTAACAATCTAAGCACAAACAATAAGGGTCTTAATTTTGGCAACCAGGGATTGGTGATTTTAAAGCCTTTTAAACTTGATATTTTAAGTTCGGCCGTTTGTTTTTTGTTTTTCAAAACATACCAAAGGGTAGCCAAAGGAAGTGCTAATAGCAACCAGAAAAATTCTTTATTTACAAATTCAATCCCTTCAAACATTATTCTTCTGCTGGTTTAAGTTCAACTGAATTTAAAATACGCTCTACCATTTGTTCAGCATATACATCTTGTTCTTTATAAAAAAGCATTACCTGTTGAATAACACTTTCTGCTGTGAAACCTAAAATAATATATTTACCTTTTTCAAGTTTATCAGTACCAAGAACTGGAGAATCCATAGAACCATAAATTTTTAAGCCTTCGGCACCATTTGGTGTTTCAAACTTTTCATTTTTGGTAATTATATTTTGAGCTCCTGCGTTTTCAATAAATTTTAAAGTACCCTCCATGGCCTGTTCAAGGTCTATTTTGTTTTCTCCTAAATTCTTGATTTTTGTTGTAGCTACCTGTATTTGAAATTTCTCCATTAAGCTGCCATAACTAAATTGAGTCAGCTCTATTTGTTGTGCCATTTCTTCTGGCAATTCCGGTGTTGTTCTTTTTAAAACTTTAGGTGTTGAAATGGTTATTGGAGGGAATCCATATTCACTGCGTACCCAATCTCCCTCAAGAAGTTCTTTACTATCATGACCAATAATGGTGTCTTTTACAAAATCAAAACCATACTTTACAGAAAGCCCTGTTAATGTTGCTAGTAATAAAAAAACACTAATACCAACTGTTAGCCAAACTTTTTTACGTTTCTTTTTACGTTCTTGTTCTTCTCTATATTTTTCGTCTAATAGTTTTTCCTCTTCTGTAGGCTCTGGTAATGCTTCTTTAACATGATCTATTTCTACATCAATAGTATCTCTATCAATTTTAGCCAGTTCAATATCCGGAGCAGATTTGGCAAATTTTACTAAATCTGCACGTTTTAAAATACTTTCTAAATTCTTAATATCCTCTTTACTAAGATCAACTTGATTACCATCTTTAAGTAAATTTAATCTGGTAATTAACTCATCTGTAGTACTTTCTAAAGCTTTATCATATACTTTTTCATCTAGATATTTCCTGATAATAAACGTTAAATCAGAATAGTAATCTTTTAAATTCTGGTTTTCTAAATATGGGCTATCATCTAGTTTCTTAAGTGCTAATTTCGCTCTGTCGTAAGGCGGTAATAATGCAATTTCCTCTTCTTCAGTTAAAGGCTTTTTTCGCCATATAAACCAGTATAATAAAAATGCAACTGCACCAATAATTAATAATGTAAGTAATAGATACTTCCACCAATTGCTTCCTCTTTTTTCAACTGCAATAATGGGTTTTATATCGTAAAGTCCTTGAGTAGTATCTACCACAACATTATTAACCTCAACTTTTAAAGAGTCGGTAAAAAACGTTTTATCTCCAATAATAATTTTTTGCCTAGGTATAGTGTATTTACCTGAATCAAATTGGGTTAATCCGTATTTTTTAATCAGGTTGTATTTAGCCTTTTTATTTAAGGTGTCAACATTATAAGATTCAATCATTTCTAGAGGTGAAAATGTTTGACCCTCAGGAAAAACAACCAAATCTGTTGTGTCTGATTCAACTTGAATATAATAGGTAATTTGCTCTCCAATTTTAATTGAAGTTGAATCAATAGTTGATGATACTTGCGAGAATGAGAAAAGAGAAAAGAGTATAAAGAATAGGGAGATTGAAGATTGAAGCCTGAAGCTTGAAATCTTCTTAATCATATCTATAATTTCTATCTTAATTTCGTTTTTCATATTTATTTTCATACTTCTAACTTCGCACTTCGTGCTCATTATCCTCTTCTTTTAAAATATCCTAATAGCTTTTTTACATAGCTTTCATCAACACGACAATCAATAGCTCCTGCTCCAGACTTAGTAAAGCTTTCTTTGTAATAATCTACTTTTTGATTATAAAATTCCCCGTAATTGAGACGTACTTTTTTTGAAGATGTGTTTACCAGCATTAGTTCGCCAGTTTCTTCATCTTGCATTTGTACCATCCCTAAATTGGGTATATCTTCTTCGCGTTTATCATAAACTCTAATACCAGTAACATCGTGTTTCCCAGAAACGATTTTCATGGTTTGATGGTAATCATCTGCAATAAAATCAGACAACACAAATACTATCGCTTTTTTCTTCATGACGTTTTGCATGAATTTTAAAGCTTCGGCTAAATTAGTTTGTCTACTTTCTGGTTCAAATTCTATTAACTCGCGAATAATACGAAGTACGTGCGAACGTCCTTTTTTAGGCGGAATATATAATTCTACTTGGTCTGAAAATAAAATCAAACCAATTTTATCATTATTCTGTGTTGCTGAAAATGCTAATGTTGCGGCTATTTCTGTAACCACTTCATTTTTAAATTGTTGTTCTGTACCAAATAATTCAGAACCTGAAACATCTACCATAAGCATCATGGTGAGTTCTCGTTCTTCCTCAAAAACTTTTACATAAGGCTCATTATAACGTGCAGTAACGTTCCAATCAATATTTCTAACATCATCTCCAAATTGATACTGGCGTACTTCACTAAAAGTCATACCGCGCCCTTTGAAAGTAGAATGATATTCCCCTCCAAAGATATGATCAGACAATCGACGTGTCTTAATCTCTATTTTACGTACTTTTTTTAGTAATTCTTTAGTATCCAATTGTTGTTGAAATGTTGAATTGTTAAACCGTTTAGTTGTGAGCTGTTTAACCGAATAAACAGTTAAACAAATAAACTTTTAAGGTACCTCTATTTCGTTTACAATTTTATTGATGATGTCTTCTGAAGTTACATTTTCCGCCTCAGCTTCATAAGTAATACCAATTCTGTGTCTTAACACATCATAGACTACAGCACGTACATCTTCTGGAATCACATATCCACGACGTTTAATAAATGCATAACACTTTGCTGCTGTAGCAAGATTTATACTTCCACGAGGCGAAGCTCCAAAAGAAATTAATGGTTTTAAAGCCGGAAGCCTATATTTATCAGGGTAACGTGTTGCGAAAATAATATCCAGAATGTATTTTTCAATTTTTTCATCCATATAAACTTCACGAACGGCTTCTTGAGCTTTTAATATTTGAGAGACTGAAACTACAGGGTTTACTTTATCCCAAGCACCTTTTAAATTCGCCCTCATAATCATTTGCTCTTCGTCAATTTTTGGATAATCAATAACTGTTTTTAACATAAAACGGTCTACCTGTGCTTCTGGCAATGGATACGTTCCTTCTTGTTCAACAGGATTTTGAGTTGCCATTACTAAAAATGGTTTGTCAAGTATAAATGTTTCATCGCCAATAGTCACTTGCTTTTCTTGCATAGCTTCTAATAAAGCCGATTGTACTTTTGCAGGCGCTCTATTTATCTCATCTGCCAATACAAAGTTTGCAAATATTGGTCCTTTTTTAATTGAAAAATCGTTAAGCTTCATGTTGTAGATTAACGTTCCTGTAACATCTGCAGGTAATAAATCTGGTGTAAACTGTATTCTACTAAAACTACCATCAACCGCTTGTGCCAGTGTATTAATAGCTAATGTTTTTGCTAATCCTGGAACACCTTCTAATAGAATATGCCCTTGTCCTAATAAACCAATTAGCAAACGTTCAACCATGTGCTTTTGACCCACAATAACTTTGTTCATTTCTAGCATCAGTAAATCAACAAAAGCACTCTCTTTTTCAATTTTCTCGTTTATCGATTTAATATCAATTGTCCCTGTTTCTTCCATCATTTTTTGTTTTATTAAAAGCCCGAATGTACGCTTAGTATTTGAGCATTGCAAAATGTTAAAAAAATTATTGCAAAGGTGTTAAAAAATGGTTAAAAATAATAACCCATATCAATGTTGATGGTATTTAACAAATAATTATTATAAGTTTCTCTTAAACGCCCAATACATTGTTTCTATTATAATTTTAAAAGCCACTAATTATATAGTCACTTTTAAGTATTTTTATAGACATTAATTATAAAATAAATGAAAAAAACAGCCCTAATTACTGGAGCTACAAGTGGTATTGGAGAAGCTACTGCTTACGAATTTGCAAAACAAGGCATCAATTTAATACTCTGCGGAAGGCGTTTACAACGTTTAAAAACCATCCAAAAAGCTCTGGAGCGTTTAACCGATGTGCATATTTTAAATTTTGATATTCGTGATAAAGACGACACCTTTAAAGCCATCGAATCACTCCCGAAAGACTTTAAAAACATAGATGTTTTAATAAATAATGCTGGAAATGCTCATGGCTTAGACCCGATACAAACAGGACTTATTGATGATTGGGATGCTATGATGGATATAAACGTGAAAGGTTTACTTTATGTAAGTAAGGCTGTTATTCCTCAAATGACTGAGCGTAAATCTGGCCATATTATAAACATTGGTTCTTCGGCAGGAAAAGAAGTTTACCCTAAAGGCAACGTGTATTGTGCTAGTAAACATGCCGTTTTAGCCATAACAGAAGGTATGCGTATTGATTTAAACCCTTTTGGTATTAAAGTAGGTGCCATAAGTCCGGGTTTGGTTGAAACTGAATTTTCGCAAGTGCGTTTTAAAGGTGATGAAATTGCCGATAATGTTTATAAAGGATTTAAAGCATTGAAAGCCAAAGATATAGCTGAAATTATTTATTTTGCCATATCTAGACCGCCTCACGTAAATATTGCTGATTTACTTGTTTTTCCAACGGCGCAGGCAAATAGTGTAACGGTTAAAAAAGAATTTTAAATAGACTCCTACATACGCAGGAATAACAAATATGATTAATAAACGCTTGCTCATAAAACACCTTTTAGCTCACAACGATGAGAACAGTTTTTATGATAAAAAGCGAAAAATTGATATCAGCCATAAGGAAGGAAAAGCTAAGTTCTTAAAACACATCTGTGCGCTTTCTAATAGTAATCCAAAAAACAATTCTTACATCGTAATTGGTGTAGAAGATGAAGATAACAACATTATTGGGGTTGATTTTTTTGACGATAGCAAAATTCAAAATCTCATTAATGCCTATTTGAGTCATCCGCCTATAGTACAATATGAAAACATTCCATTTCCGCATTTGCCAGATGATAAGGTAGTGGGATTGGTTACTATTCGACCAACGGGGAAAATAACATCTCTTAGAAAAAATATCTGGAAATATTATGGAGGCTCAGTATTTTTTAGAGATGGAAGTATTAGTATGCCCAAGGTTTTTGATATTGAGATAAAAGATGTAAACTCCAATATTGTTGAAGCCATTGAAAAACATGCTCAAAACAATATTGAGCACACCTTAAACGGTGTTTTCGATTTTATGAATTTCAGGAAAGACTTTAATCCGCAGTACAAAGTTTTTAAGGAATATTTTGTGGTATGTTGGGCGGGACAGAAAAAAGAAGTGAAACATGAAACGTTTTTTTCTCGTGTTGATATTGAACTTATAAATGAGCAAGTCCGTTTGTTTTTTTCGGCTTTAGATGAAGTTTCTATTGCTATAAATGATGATAGTTTTAAAATTATTGAATATGTTAATCTTGGATTTCAAAACTCCAATAAGTATTATCAATTAGAAGAAACCATCATTAAGTTTGAAGACAACGCCCATTATAATATTGAAACCAAACTATTATTTGAGCCCCCTCAGTTTAACAAAAAAGATCTTCATCATATTTACAATACCAATAATGCCATTTTGGATAAATTGAAAAAAGGGTTGACTTTAAGCCCAAGAGAAACATTAGATTTAAAAAATTTACCAGCTACTTATTTAATTTGTTATTTAAATGCATTTGATAATGCTTTAGATAAACTTAATGATGCTAAACCTTACTTAAAAGCATTTAGTAAAGATGTTTACCTTTCATATAAAGAAACACTCCGTATTTTAAGAAAAGTAAAATATAGTTAAATTTTTGTAGGAATATACTTTTTTACTTATAGGGTAAACCTTTTGTTAATAAGGATTTAACCTCTTTATATGTCTTATAACCTTATGTCATTTCAACACTAAATTTGTTACATATGTAATACCATTTGTTACATACGAGACATCATTCTGTTTACTTCTGCCATAATTTAGTACTAATAAATAAACACAATTTTAAAAGCTACAAATCATGAAAACAACATTTAGATTATCACACTTATTAACAATTATACTATTAATTTTTGTCTTTGCTTGCAGTAGTGATGATGCCCCATCAACACCAAATAATGTAAGTGCTTCTAATTTCTCAACAACTATTGAAGAAAACCCTACAACTGGTCTTGTTCTGGGTGCTCTTCAAGCCACTGCTGGTCAAGGTTCATTATCGTATTCGTTAACCTCTCAAACACCAAATGGAGCGTTAAGCATTAATTCGGCGACAGGAGAATTAACAATAGCTAATAATGCATTATTCGATTTTGAAACTAATCCTATAGTTCAAGCCATAGTAACTGTTACAGATGACACAAGCACTACAACCGCAACAGCTACAGTAAACTTAACTAACATCAAGGATTTAATTTATATTCATACTGCAACAGCAGAAAATTCTTCAGGAAATATTACCTACCTAGATCATCCTGATCTTAATGGAAACCCTGATGCTAAAATTGTTTTTTGCCATAATTGGAATGGTGGTACTTATAACGACAAAGTAACAGGGTTATGGTATAATGGAGCGAACTGGAGCGTTTTTAATGAGGATACTACTAGCATTGTAGAAGGGAGTACATATAACATTTACATAGCTAAAGATGGGGAATTAATAACGCATATTGCTACTGCAGCAAATCAAGGGTCTTCTAACTCGTATACAGTGTTAGATCACCCACTACTTAATGATAATCCTAATGCTAATGTTATTCTTTCAACCTATTATAACCCTAATTCGGTTTACAACATCCATAATTATTCTATTTGGTATGATGACTCAACCCAACGTTGGATTATCTTTACTGAAAATTTAGGTGAATTACCATTAAATTCTGCTTTTAACGTACTCATCCAAGGTGATACAGTTGAAACTTTTAAACACCAAGCGACAGCAGCCAATATAAGTGGAAATTACACAATTATTGACCACCCCTCTCTTAATAACAATGCCGATGCGACATTTGTATTTACTCATAATTGGGGATCACCTGGTGATGCCGCAAATGTTGTTCTAGACAAAACACTATCAATTTGGTATACTGGAGTAAACTGGGCTATTTATACCGAAGATCAATCTGCAATGCCTTTAAACATCACTTTTGATATCGTAGTAACAGAGAATTAATATTCATGTTGTAATGAAATAACAATATTAACGAAGTTATTAGTCAATTTCACTGAACAAAACCCTTGATATAAAAGACATTACAAGTAATATAGCAAGGGTTTTTTTTATTGAATAAATTATTAATATGCATCTCAATTTATTCTATCAAGTTATAAATAAGTTTAGCGAAACCAAACCATACTTAAAAGCATTTAGCAAAGATGTTTATCTTTCATATAAATAAACACTTATCTAACTATTATTTCTTTGATTCAAAGTAATATACCCTCCTTATAACATTTATTATATAACAAGTTAAACAATGTTACATATTTAACATCTTTTGTTACATATATGGTATTGTGTACTACAGTAGTAATATACTTTGCGCCCTATTAATAACCGAATCTTTAAATCAAAAAAATTATGAAAACAATCAAATTATTTACAATTTTACTATTTACATTTATTTTAGCCTGTAGTAAAAGTGACGACTCAAGTAATAACAAGGGAATCAATGCACAAAATTTAGTAACCACTATTGATGAAAACCCAGTTAATGGAGATGTTATAGGTACTTTACAAGCTGTTGGAGATGGTACTTTAAGTTTCGCTATTGCCTCTCAAACTGTTGCAGGTGCTTTAAACATCAATCCTAGTACGGGAGTAATTACTGTTGCTGACGCTTCATTATTTGATTTTGAAACCAATCCAATTATATCAGCTAGCATTTCTATTATAAACGCTTCAAACTCTACAACAGCTACAGCAACTTTTAATCTTAATGACATAGATGATATTGAAAGCTTTTTATCTACTTCAAAATCGGCATATTCCTCAGCCAACGATGGAGATTGGGTAATAATTACCGAAGTAGAATATAATAATTTAGCTAATAGTTTAAATGATATAAACAAATCTGCAATGACAGATTTAGACTATAGCGCAACACCTTCAAGCGGAACATTTTCAGACGCAACCATAGCAAATAATGATGGTTTAACAATACCTAATGGAAGCTATATATTTGCTGTTAAATATAAAATGTTTAGTGAGGCTTCTGGAGCAACTATAAAAATTAAACAGTCTAATACAAATATTTCAGATGGGTATTTAGATTTAGGAAACACTTTAAACTCAACAACTATCGGTGATAATTTTTTAGTTCTTAAAGGTAGTAATATGCCAACAACTTCAACAGGGTACTTAGCTATTTACGAAAGCGGTGGACAATTAGGTTTTTTAAATGTAATTGGGAAAAATATTCGGGCTATCAATGGAGACGCTAATAATTTGAATATCAATCAAGGGGATTCAACAGTATTTTACCAAGGCTTAAGCACCACCCAAAAGCAATGGTAAGTAAATTAACAAATGTTAATAAATATGGCTTTAAATTTTGAAAACATAGAATAAATATTATATTTGCACCGCTATTAATCTTTTTAATTAAACCTTGTGCCCCAAATCGTAAGATTGGTTCAAGGTTTTTTTTTGCTCGATGCTTTCCTATTACTTCCAATAGCTAACTTGCTCGCATTAGGAGTTTCAGTGAGTAACGCCCAAATAATTTTAAATAAAATTGCGTTAATTAAAGGTTTAATCTTTTTTTTATAGACAAAAAAACCGCTTCATTATTGAAACGGTTTTCTCTTCTTTAATAATTTTTAGTGCTTTATTTTCCTCCGTCCAGCTCGTCTTGCCATTTAAGTAATGCTTCCCATTTGCCCTCATAAGCCATTTTAGCTTGCTTTGGCCATGTGCCTGGTTTGTGAATTTTGTAACGCTCACCACCAGAATTTAAAACACTTTGACATTTATCTACTGTACATTCTGATAATGCTTTCCAAGTTTTTACATCATGATTATGAAATAATTCTTGGATTTTTGGTCCGATACCTTCAACTACCGTTAAATCGTTTTCTTTTATTTTTTTACCAAATACGGCTTTGGCTGCGGCTGCATCAAAAGCTACAAGCGTTCCTGTACTAGCAGCTGTTAATGAGGATGCTAATGAAGCTTGTGTCGTTTTCAAATCACTTTCTAAAGATACTCTACTTTTTCTACAAGCTTCTAAATCCGCTTGTAATTTTGCAATTCTATCTTCACAATCATTATCATTACCGCCTCCTAAAAGTTTTCCTAATAAGTATCCTAAAATTGCACAAATTGCACCAACTAATAATGGAATTAATATACACCAATTCATAATTTTATATTTTTAATTTAGTTAATTGTTATTACTGTTCTTCTGTTTTCTGCTTTACCTTCATCTGTTGCATTATCTGCAATAGGTTCTGTTTGTCCTTTAGATGATGTTTCAATATTGCCCTCTAAAATACCATTTCTAGTTAAGTAGCCTTTGGCAAAATCTGCACGTTTTAGTCCTAATACAACATTGTTTGCAGCATCTCCTGTATTATCTGTATGCCCAACCACTTGAATCTTTACTCCTAATTTATCGACACAATGCGAAATATCTGCAATTTTTTGACGTTGCTCTGAAGATAAGTTAATGGCAGCTTGACCGGTTTTAAAATGAAGTACTAATGGGTTTGCTCTAACAGCATCACAGGCCTTTTCCAAAGCTTCCATGTATGAAGCATCTGATGCATCTGTAGTTAGTATTCCAAATTCAAGAGGCCCAAATAATGTGCTATTTACATCTGGATTAATATCATTATTTAACTTACCATAAGTATCTATTTGTTTTGAGGGTATATCGTGTAATACCAAATAGTTTTTAACCGAATTTGCGCGTGCTAATCCTAAATTTGGATATGCAGAATTATTAACTTCATCACTTTTATAAAACCCTGTAATTTCAATATCTTTTGAAGGGTTTGCTAATAAATAATCTTTTAATTTTAAAACACCTTTATCAACATCTTGTGATACTGGATCTAGAATTGAAAAATTAGAAGTTTTGAAATTGAAATTGTCATTCATTTTAATGTTAAAGTCGCTGTTGGCGTCTTTAATCATAAATGCATTTCTGGTTGCATCTTTAATTTCTGGAGTTACTGCACTTTTAGTCTCATCTTTTTTGTGTCCACAACTTTCTTGACCACAGCATATACTGCAACAAAGAAAATAATACAAAATTGTCCCGAGAATAATAGTGAGTATAATTCCTAAAAGATAGGATGTTTTTTTACTCATCTTTAAATAGTTTATGGTTAATAAAATTATAAGTGCTTACAATATAACACTTTAAGCTCATACAGTAAGAAACATAAAACAAAAAAAGTCACATTCTAAGAATGTGACTCTATAAAAATTGAGTAAAATCATTTACCTTTATAAATCAAATTTAATCCCTTGAGCTAAAGGTAACTCTGTAGTATAATTAATAGTATTAGTTTGTCTACGCATGTAAATTTTCCAAGCATCAGAGCCTGATTCACGTCCGCCACCAGTGTCTTTTTCACCTCCAAAAGCACCACCTATTTCTGCACCAGATGTTCCTATATTTACATTGGCTATTCCACAATCTGAACCTTGAACAGATAAGAATCGTTCTGCTTCACGTAAATTATTTGTCATAATAGCAGAAGATAAGCCTTGAGCTACTTCATTTTGAATATCAATTGCATTTTCAATATTACCAGAGTATTTTAATAAATATAAAACTGGTGCGAATGTTTCGTGTTGTACAATCTCAAAATGGGGTTTTGCTTCTGCGATTGCTGGTTTAACATAACAACCACTCTCGTAACCGTCTCCAGAAAGTACACCACCCTCAACTACAACATTTCCACCTTCGTTAATTACGTTTTCTAAAGCTTGTTTATACATGCTTACCGCATCAGCATCAATTAATGGCCCTACGTGATTAGTTTCATCTAGCGGATTTCCAATACACAATTGTTTGTAAGCATCAGCCACAGCGTTTTTTACTTTATCATAAATCGATTCATGAATAATTAAACGACGTGTAGAGGTACAACGCTGACCTGCAGTACCAACAGCACCAAAAACAGCACCAATCACTGTCATTTTTATATCGGCGTCAGGGGTTACTATAATAGCATTATTGCCACCTAATTCTAAAAGTGATTTTCCTAAACGCCCCGCAACTTCTTTAGCCACAATCTTCCCCATTCTAGTTGAACCAGTTGCAGATATTAATGGTATACGTGTGTCTTTCGTCATAAATTCACCAACACTATAATCCCCATTAACCAAGCATGAAATACCTTCTGGTAAATTATTTTCAGCAAAAACTGCAGCAGCAATATTTTGACAAGCAATACCACAAAGTGGTGTTTTCTCAGAAGGTTTCCAAACGCAAACATCGCCACAAATCCAAGCTAAAGCTGTGTTCCACGCCCAAACTGCAACTGGAAAATTAAATGCTGAAATAATGCCTACAACACCAAGAGGATGATACTGCTCGTACATACGATGTCCAGGGCGCTCAGAATGCATGGTTAGTCCGTGTAGTTGTCGTGATAACCCAACAGCAAAATCGCAGATATCAATCATTTCTTGTACTTCACCTAAACCTTCTTGATAGCTTTTACCCATTTCATAAGACACCAATTTTCCTAGGGCTTCTTTCTTTTCGCGTAATTTATCTCCAAATTGGCGTACAATTTCTCCACGCTGTGGTGCTGGCATAGTTCTCCAAGTTTTAAATGCTGAAGTTGCAGCATCCATCACTTGCGCATAGTCTTCTTTTGTAGTCGTTTTTACTTTTCCGATAAGTTGTCCATCTACTGGCGAATAACTTTCAATACTATCCCCATTAGAAAAATTATTTGACCCCGTAGATGTACCTTCATTAATAGGTTTTACACTCAAAATTTCTAGTGCCTTATCTATACCAAAATCAGTCGCTATTTTATTCATTAATTATTGATTTATTAAATATGATAAAATTATTTGCGAATATACTAATAAAATGTTGTTTTTATTGAAATTAGTTAATGATAAAATTAGTAACTTTAGTTGCTAAACTTAAAGTTAAGTCATGAAAAAAATCACAGCTATTATTGCCATTATTTTTACTCTATATTCATGTAATAAAGAAGTTAAAGTTGTTGAAAAACCAATAGTCAAAGCATCTGATAAGGCAGCATTTTCCATCGTGATACATGGCGGTGCTGGTTTTATTAAAAGGGACAATATTTCTCAAGAAAAAGAAGCAGCATATCGTCAAAAATTAGAAGAAGCGATTCGCGTAGGCTATAACATCTTAAATAATGGTGGCACTAGCATAGATGCAGTACAAAACACGATTAACATTTTAGAAGACTCACCTCTATTTAATTCTGGCAAAGGTGCTGTTTTAACTAACGAAGGAACTTGTGAACACGATGCTTCTATAATGGATGGTAAAACTTTAAATGCAGGTGCATCAGCAGGTACAAAAACGGTAAAAAACCCGATTAATTTGGCTAGAGCCGTTATGGAACACTCACCACATGTGATGCTTGCTCGTGAAGGTGCAGAAACTTTTGCTCAAGAACAAGGACTAAAAATTGTAGAGCCCTCCTATTTTCATACAGAAAAAAGCCTAAAAGCTTTAGAGCGTGTAAAAGCGTCTGAAAACACAAAAGTAGCCTCTTTTTTTGATGCAGATATTCAAAACTCAAAGTTTGGAACTGTAGGGTGTGCCGCTTTAGATAAACATGGTAATTTAGCAGCAGGCACCTCAACTGGCGGTATGACCAATAAACGTTGGGGACGCATTGGCGACTCTCCCATTATAGGCGCAGGCACTTATGCTAACAACAACACTTGCGCTGTTTCTAGCACAGGTTGGGGCGAGTATTTTATTCGTGGTATGGTCGCTTACGATATTTCTGCACTTATGGAATATAAAGGACTTTCTCTAAAAGAAGCTTCAAAAGAAGTGATTCAAAATAAATTACCTGCTATTGGGAACGGCAAAGGTAACGGCGGTATTATAGCCATTGATAGCGATGGCACTATTGCTATGGAATTTAATACACCTGGAATGTTTCGTGCCACAATGGATGATAAAGGTACATTGTATATCGGGATGTTTAAAGACTAGGCATTATTATCAGGTCTTTTCTTTAAAAATATCTGAGTAAAGTAATAAACGCCAGCATCATTTTTTATAACGCCAATGCCTATATGGGTAAAATCGCGTTCTATATTTTTTCTATGTCCTGAACTGTTTAACCAAGCTTCCATTACAGCTGAAGCAGAACGCTGCCCATAAGCTACGTTTTCACCAGTTCTTGAGGCATTTTCCTCATCAATTAAACGATCAGATCGTTGATTAAAATCATCATGACTAATATCGTTTTGGGCAATCATATACTCCGTATGTTCGTTCGCTAAGTTTGTTGCCAAAGTATTGATTTCTAATGTGTTTTCACCAATACTTAATCTATGGTCATTTACTATCTGTAAAATTTCATCGGCAACTGTAAGTCGTTCTTCTTTTTCAATGTCATCTTCATTAGTCGTATCATCTTTAGAACACGATGTCGCAGCAATTAATAATGCAAAACAAATAAGAATTAAGTAGGTTTTAGAATAGTAGGTTTTCATAATATCAATCATTTGGGTACATGAAATATACGGTTATCCCATATTCGTAGATGTATAAAACCCTAAAAATCGTCTGCTTTTATTAAAAACGGGCAATTCATCGATAATTTTCCACAAAAGACATAACAATACCAATTCATAAAAAACCTTAAGACTTATTTAACATCTCCAAAAGACTAAATAGCAATTCCTAAACGTAATTTAATTAACGGGATTCTACCTACGCTTTCGTTTTTTAGTTAATTTGTTCATTTAAATCTATTCTTCATGTCATTCAAAAAACTTCTTGCTGTCGTAACGGTTATTGTACTAGTATTTTCCTGTAAAAAGAAAGTTGTAGAAACCGATAATCTTTTCAAATTTCGAGATTATATTAGTTATACCACATCAGGAATAACCTCAGTGGCTAGTCCTATTCAAATTAATTTAGCAAACGAAGTTGAAGACTGGGAAATGGGACAGGAAATAACCGATAAAATCGTAATCATAAAACCTCATGTTGAAGGTAAATTAACGGTAGCCAACAAACACACCTTACTTTTTAAACCCGATGAACATTTAGAACCCGATACGGAATACACGGTTGTTGTGAAGCTAAATGACATCTATAAAAATATGCCTGATGGCTTTAAAGATTATACGTTTCAGTTTAAAACCATCACGCCAAGTTTTAATATTGAAACTAATCATTTACAATCGTACAGCAAAAATTGGCAATACCTTGAAGGGGTTATAAAATCGGCAGATGTTATTTCAATTGAAGATGCCAAAACATTAGTTGAAGCCTCCCAAAATGGCAAAAAATTAGCATTGGTTTTTAATGAAGCAAATGAAAGTTCGAAGTATTTTGAGTTTAAAATTGATAGTATTAATCGTAAAATTGAAGACGACAACATCCTTGTAAAATGGAATGGAAAATCTATTGAAGCAACTAATGAAGGCGAAAACACCATTTTAATTCCTGGTATAAATAACTTTACGATTGTTGAAACTAATGTCACGCAATCTCCAGAACAGCATCTATCCATTAACTTTTCAGACCCACTTAAAAAACAACAAAATTTTGATGGTTTAGTCTCCATTCAAAAAGTAAAGAATCCAAAATATGTAGTAGATGGAAATGTTCTTAAAGTGTATCCTGACAGTAAATTAGTGGGTAATATTCAGGTAGATGTATTTCAAGGCATCAAAAATACTGAAGGTTATAAATTGAAGAAACCATTTTCTGAAACTATAGCTTTTGAAGATTTAAAACCACAAGTTAAATTAATAAGTAACGGCACCATTTTACCAAATTCTGAGCAATTAAAATTCAATTTTGAAGCGGTTAACTTAAGTGCAATTGATGTTCGTGTAATTAAAATATTTGAAGATAACGTACTGCAATTTTTGCAAGACAACAACTTAAACAGCAACAATAAATACGATATAAAAAAGGTTGGGCGTCGGATTGCAAAACAGACTATTCAATTACAATCCGCAGCAGAAAACACAGGAAAATGGAAAGCTTATAGCATCGATTTATCAAAGTTTTTTAAAGCTGATGCTGGCGCTATTTATCGGGTGGAACTTAGTTTTGATAAACGCTATTCGTTATACGATTGTGAAGCCAATGCAGGTGTTTCAAATTCAGAAAATGATGATTATAATAACTATTACGAAGAAGATTACTATGAAGGCGATTACGCTGAAATAGATAGTGAAGATGAAGACTTACGTGAGGAAGCTTATTGGGATAACAAAGCCTATCGTTACAAAAATTATGTTTACAATTGGCGCGAAGAGCAAAACCCATGTCATGATGCCTATTATAACGAGCGTAAAATTGTATCTCAAAATTTACTCGCTTCAAACCTTGGCGTTATTGCAAAACAGGGTACAAACAACTCGTATTATTTTGCGGTTACCAATATTTTAAACACCAACCCTGAGGCTGGCGCAAAAGTTGCGCTTTACAATTTTCAACAACAAGAATTGGCAAGCAGAACTACGGACGAACAAGGTTTAACTTTGATTGATTCCGATAAAAATGCAGCATTCGCCATCGTTTCAAAAGGAAAAAACACTACGTATGTTAAACTTCATGATGGAAACTCGTTGTCGCTTAGCAAGTTTGATGTGTCCGGACATCGTTTACAACGCGGACTTAAAGGTTATATTTATGGCGAACGTGGTGTTTGGCGACCAGGAGACACTTTGCATTTAACGTTTATGTTGAATGACAACGCTAATAAACTTCCAAAAAGGCATCCAGTAAAACTTGAAATAACCGATCCTAACGAAAAATTGGTATACAAAAACGTTACCGCAGACCACTTAAATAACTTCTACAAATTTACCGTACCAACATCTTCAGAAGGCAAAACTGGAAATTACAATACCAAAGTTTCTGTTGGAGGAGCTACTTTTTATAAAGGTTTAAAAATTGAAACCGTAAAACCCAATCGATTAAAAATTAAGGTCGATTTTGAAAACGAAATCCTTTCAAATAGCGAACCATTAAAAGGCGATTTGGATGTAAAATGGCTTCACGGAGCTCCAGGAAAAAATTTAAAAGCTGAGATAAAAGCGAAATTCACTTCTGCTTATACCGCTTTTGAAAACTATAAAAATTACACGTTTAACGACCCTACACGAAAATTCAATACTGAAGAAATTAACATATTTGAAGGGAAAGTAAATGAAGAAGGTTTAGCGTCAATCAACAAAAAACTCAATGTTGGGAAGAATGCACCAGGGATGCTGAATGTTCAATTTTTAGTCCGTGCGTTTGAAAATGGTGGCGATTTCTCCATGGACGCTTTTACCAAAAAATATGCGCCCTATACATCTTTTGTTGGATTACAATCCCCAAAAGGAAAAGCCTATGGCTCATTTTTTACAGATGAAAACCAAACCTTTGACGTAGTGGTGGTTGATGAAAATGGCACCCCTATAAAACGCAACAACCTTGAAGTGAAGATTTATAAAGTGGAATGGCGCTGGTGGTGGAATTCGTCTTACGATGATTTGGCGAGTTATGTGTCAAGTAGTTATCACAGACCTTATAAATCTCTAAAAATAAACACAGATGCTAATGGGAAAGCCAATTTCAATGTGAAAATTCCAGACAACGATCGCGGACATTACCTCATAAGAGTATCCGATCCTGTTAGCGGTCACGCCACAGGAAGAACCGCATATTTCTACAAAAACTGGTGGCAAAAAGCACCATCATCTGATAAAGAAGCAGCAAAAATGCTCGTCTTTTCTGCTGATAAAGACAACTATAATGTAGGCGAAACAGCTAAAGTGACATTTGCTTCAGGAAGTGAAGGTCGTGCTTTGGTAAGTATTGAAAATGGCACCGAAGTTTTGGATTATAAATGGGTGAAAACGAGTAAAGGTGAAACTACTGTTGATATTCCAATCAGTAAGGAAATGGCTCCAAACGTATTTGTGAATATTTCATTATTACAACCACATGCGATTACTGCTAACGATTTACCAATTCGATTATATGGCGTCATTCCAATTATGGTTGAAAACCCAGACACGAAATTGCACCCTGAATTAAGCATGCCAGATAAATTGCGTCCAGAGCAAACTTTTGCAGTGAAAGTTTCTGAAAAAAACAACAAAGCGATGACTTATACAATTGCTATGGTTGAAGAAGGGCTGCTAGATTTAACCCGATTTAAAACTCCAAATGCATGGCATGAGTTTTATAAACGTCAAGCCCTAGGTGTAAAAACTTGGGATGTTTTTGATGACGTTATTGGTGCTTATTCAGGAAGTATAGACCAAGTATTTGCCATTGGTGGCGATGGCAATGCTGCAGGTGGAAAAAACAAAAAAGCGAATCGTTTTAAACCTGTGGTTACGTATTTAGGCCCTTTTAAATTGGATGCTGGAAAAACAAAAATCCATCAAATAAAATTACCAAATTATATAGGTTCTGTTCGAACGATGGTGGTTGCTGGAAATAATGATAATGAAGCTTATGGAAGTACCGATAAAGCGGTTGAAGTTAAAAAACCGTTGATGGTTTTAGCAACGCTTCCGCGGAAGTTAAGCCCAGGCGAAAAAGTAACCTTACCTGTTACCGTTTTTGCCATGGAACCTAAAGTAAAAAACGTGAATATCAGTTTGAAACTGAGTGATGGAATTACGGTAGTTGGCGAAAATTATAAAGCACTTTCTTTTGCTAAGCCAGATGAGCAAATGGCGTATTTTGAATTGGATGTAAGTAAAGCCAAAGGGATTAATACTGTTGAAGTGATTGCAACTGGCAATGGCGAGAAATCAACATACAAAGTGGAATTGGATGTGGTAAATACGAATCCAATAACTTCAAAAGCTTTGGATAAAACATTGGCAGTAAATGCATCTGAAACGTTAGACTTTTCAACGTTTGGGGTTACTGGAACAAATTCGGCTACGGTAGAGTTTTCAACTTTACCGCCAATGGATTTTAGTAGAAGATTGCAGTATTTAATTCGTTATCCACATGGGTGTGTAGAGCAAACCACATCTAGTGTATTTCCACAGTTATTTTTAGCTGATATTTTTGATTTGACTTTTGATAAAAAGAAACAAATTCAAACGAATATTGAAAATAGCATCAAACGTTTAGGACATTTTCAACGTGCTCATGGTGGACTCAGTTATTGGATTGGAGAAGCTAGTGCCAACGATTGGGGTACCAGTTATGCAGGACATTTTATGATTGAAGCCGAAAAGAAAGGCTATGTTCTGCCATTAACCTTTAAAAGTAATTGGTTGATGTACCAAAAGCAAACAGCTAGAAATTGGCGCCCAAGTTACAGAACTTACAATTCGGATTTAGCACAGGCTTACAGATTATATACTTTAGCTTTGGCTGGTAGTCCAGATTTGGCAAGTATGAACCGTCTTAGAGAATTCTCTGAAATTTCGAATGAAGCCAAATGGCGATTGGCAGCGGCTTATGCTTTAGCAGGACAACAAGAGGCAAGTGACAAGATTTCGCAATCGGCTAATATTAATTTTAAACCGCAGCGTTATAATTATTACACCTATGGCTCAGTAGATAGAAACCGTGCGATGGCTCTAGAAACCATGGTATTGACTAAAGATTCTAAAATGCGAGCACTTGCTGAAGATATTGCTAAAGATTTATCAAGTAACCGATGGATGAGCACACAAACCACGGCTTACAGTTTATTGGCCATGGCAAAAATGGTAAACGCTAATGGCGGAAAAGCTTTAAACCTAAATTATACCATTAATGGAAAAACGGAACGTATAGACACTAAAAGTGCCATTGCGCAACGAGATTTAAACGTAGTTGAAGGCACAAACAATTTAGTATTTAAAAACACTAAAGACAATGTAGTTTATATTCGCGTATTGAATTCTGGTAAATTACCACTTGGGCAAGAATTGATAGAACAACGTGGACTAAGTGTTTCGATGCAATACAAAGATTTGAAAGGGAATAGGATTGACATTTCTAAGCTGATGCAGGGACAAGATTTTGTAGCTACCGTTAGTGTGAGTAATTTGAAAAATGCATCGGTTAATGATGTGGCTTTAACACAAATTTTTCCATCGGGTTGGGAAATTGTAAACACCCGTTTTACCGCTTTTGGAAGCACAACAACAAGCGCTGCAAGACATACTGATATTAGAGACGACCGTGTGAATTTCTATTTTGACTTACCTAAAAAAGGAAAACACAGTACAAAAACGTTTAATGTAATGTTGAATGCCTCATATTTAGGCACATATTATTTACCTGGAGTACAAGCTGAGGCGATGTATGATGATGAGTTTTTGGTTAGGACTAAAGGAAAATGGGTTACTGTTGAGAAGTAATAAATTCCTGCGAAAGCAATAATCTTATCCAAAAATCTACTCACATATTTACTTGACTTTGTCAGAAAAAAAATATAACTTCGTTTAACGTCGGATATAAAACATTGAAACGATTTCATATCCGCGGAATATTAGCAGCAAGCTCGAAAAAGACAACATACAGATTAATGAAAGAAACATTCCAAGTAATTAACAGTACACTTTCTGCAAAAAAGATAAGTGACTTTATTCAGCAGAAGTATAATTTAAGTAAGAAAACAGAATGTAAACTTTTTCGAGCTGCAATGAACCATCTTTATATTGTTACTGATGGAGAAAAAAAATTTGCTTTCAGAGTTTACACATTTAATTGGAGAACAAAGCTTGAAATAAATGAAGAACTAAAGCTTCTAATTCATCTAAATACAAATAGCACATCTGTCTCATTTCCAATAGCCGACAATTCTAATAATTTGGTACAGGAACTTAATGCACCCGAAGGGAAAAGATTTGGAGTACTCTTTTCTTACGCCAAAGGTTCAAAGGTTCCAAATTTTTCACAAGAAGCAAGTTTCATTATTGGAAAAGCATTGGCTAAAGTTCATAAATCCACTGAAAACTATACATTAAATAGAATTAATTACAATTCTAAAACTTTGCTTACAGAATCTCTTCCCAGAACAAAACAGTTTTTCCAAAAAGATTCAGAAGAGATTAAGTTTTTGGAAACATTATCGGATTTTCTTAAAATCAAATTTGAGAATCTAAAAGAGCAAAATCTGCGAAATGGAGCTGTACACCTAGATGTATGGTTTGATAATATGCATATTGACGAAAATAATGAAGTAACTTTTTTTGACTTTGATTTTTGTGGCAATTCTTGGTTATGTCTTGATATTTCTTATTTCTTATTTCAACTTTTTTCAACCCATCTAAATGAAAATGAATATAAAATTAAAGCAGACAGTTTTATAAAAGGGTATGAAACCGAAATAGAAATTACTAAAGAAGAAAGGGAATTATTGCCATATGCCTGTTTAGCCATTATGGTTTACTATATAAGTATTCAATGTGACCGATTTGATTATTGGACAAATATTTTTTTTAATGAACACCATTTAAAAAGATTTATTGGAAATTTAAAACGTTGGATTAACTTTAATAATATAGAAATTGAACTAAAAGCCAGCTGCTAACAATGGCTATAGTTAATACGGGTTTTGGTGCTTAACCCGTAGTTAGGTAATTTTAACCAAGTCCGCCAAATCTTTTGATTTGGCTTTAAAACAAAAAAGATAAAACAAAATAAAAAGTTTTGGCTAAGTGCTTAATCGAAAGTTTACTACTTTTAATTCCCGTACTAACCATAGCCGAGACGTTAAACGAACCTTTCCAAAAATAAACCTCCCTTTAATTTTAAATAAAAGTTAGCGAATGAGTCCGCGTTAGGGATTGAACGGCATGTTTGAAATCCCCGACTTAGGAGGGATTCAGTAGTAAAAGCCCGTCCCTTGGGTAACGCCCAAAAATTTATAATTATCTAAATATTACAGGTTTCAATCTCTGTGACACGCAGGGTGTTTACCATACCTTTATCTTTCATTGGCATTGCTGCTAAACTAATTAGCATGTCGCCAACATCTAGATACCCCATTTTACAGGCTATTGAGTTTACATCTTCGATGGTTTCATCTGTACTTACAAACTTATCGTAATAAAACGCACGTACTCCCCAAAGCAAACTTAAACGGGTTAAGATACGTTTGTTTGATGTGAACACTAAAATGTGACATGATGGTCTCCATGCCGAAATTTGAAATGCTGTATACCCACTATTTGTAAGTGTTGATATGGCTTTGGCATTAATTTCGTTTGCCATATTAGCGGCGTGATAACATATAGATTTTGTAATGTAGCGGTTTGTACGAATATGTGGTGGCAGTTGAGGCACCTTTATTAAATCTGAACTTTCTACATTTTTTAAAATAGTAGCCATTTGCTTAATAACTTGTACAGGGTATTGCCCCACTGATGTTTCGCCAGATAGCATTACGGCATCTGCACCATCCATAACTGAGTTTGCAACATCGTTTACTTCTGCTCTTGTTGGTGTTAAACTATCTATCATAGTTTCCATCATTTGCGTTGCAATAATTACTGGAATTCTTGCTTTTTTAGCGCGTAATACTAATTGCTTTTGGATAAGTGGTACTTCTGCTGCTGGAACTTCTACACCCAGATCACCACGTGCTACCATGATACCATCACAGTGAGCAACGATTTTATCGATATTTTCTACTGCTTCTGGTTTTTCAATTTTAGCAATGATAGGGATTTTCTGCTCTGAATGTTTTGCGATTAAGTCGCGTAGTTGCATTAAATCTTCAGCATGACGTACAAAGGATAAAGCTATCCAATCAACATTTAAACTGATGGCAAAAATTGCATCTTCAATGTCTTTTTCTGTTAAAGCTGGTTGAGAAATATCTGTATTTGGAAGGTTTACACCTTTTTTAGATTTTAATGGTCCTCCTTGAATAACTTTTGCTTTTACTTCTGATTTTTTATCAGTTGAAACGACTTCGAAAAGTAGTTTTCCATCATCTAAAAGTATACGCTCGCCTGGTTTTGCATCTTGAGGAAACCTATCGTAGGTCATATAAACACGCTCTTTTGTGCCTTCAAAACGCTTGCCTGTTGCAAAAATAATTTCGTCTCCTGGGTTTACAACTACTTCCTCCTTCATAACACCTACACGAAGCTTTGGCCCTTGTAAATCGGCTAGGATAGCTGCTGTAAATCCGTACTCTTCATTAAGCTCGCGAATCATTTGAATACGCTCTTTTACATCATTATAATCTGCGTGAGAGAAGTTTATTCTAAAAACATTTGCGCCTTCTTCAAGCATGCCTTTTAAAACTTCTTTTGTACTTGTAGCAGGCCCTAAGGTTGCTACTATTTTGGTTTTTTTATCTATTGACATTAGTTAAAAATTAGATTTTCTTTTGATTTCAATTGATTAGAATCTACACTGTAAGCGGTTGCAATTTGAGGAATTTTTAATATAATATCTAAAATATACTTTTCCTTACTGAAACTGAATTCGCTGTCTATTTTTAAAAAATAGTTTACAGTTTTATGTTCTGGTAATAACTGAAATGTTTTGATTATTTTTTCTTGACTGTCGAATAACGACTTATAATCTGTTTGTTGGAGTCCTTCTGTTTTGCATATGTTAGACACCAAACTCCATGTTACTAATTGTTTTTGATCTTCCCATTCATAAATTGAATAAGAAATTTGTCCGTTTTTAAAATCTAAATCAGTTGCTTTTCTAGATAGTGCTATACCTAAATGTTTGTTTAGAAGATATGACAAACGATAGTCTTCCAAACTGCTATGTATTGCAATTAAAGTATATAATGCATCATTAAAAGCATCATCAAGAATAAGTTTGTGAACAGCCATAACTTATTTTAAATTTCGTAAATATAATATTAATAAAGTTTAAGTGTAATACGTTTTTGTTAATCTTGATAAGAAATGTGACTAAAACGTTGTAGTAAATTTGATGACTATTTAAATAATTAAAGCATCTTTGACATTTTACTTTGGAAAGCAAAAAAGGCTCGTTTTGAAGCTTTTTCTTCGGCCTTTTTCTTTGATGTAGCTCTGGCTTTAGATATTACTTTTTCATCTATAGACAGCTTTACAGAAAAATGTCTAACATCATCATTACCAGTGTCTTCATAAACGTTGTAACCAAATGTTTTCTTTTCTTTTTGGCACCATTCAATAAGTAAACTCTTATAACTAATGACTCTCCCTTCTAAGGTTTCAATATCTACATAAGGAATGATTACTCGATTATAAATAAATTTTTCACAGTATTTATAACCTCTATCTAAAAATATGGCGCCTACTAAGGCTTCAAATAAGTTGCCATGAATATTATCGCCAAATTGCCCTGCGGGTATTTTACTTTCTACTAAATCAATCAGTTTTAAATCCTTACCTAACTCATTTAAATGTTCTCTACTAACCACTTTGGATCTCATTTTGGTTAAGTAGCCTTCATCACCACTTGGTACTTCAAGATATAGATGTGATGCAATTACAGAGCTTAGCATGGCATCTCCTAAAAACTCTAAGCGCTCGTAGTTAAATGGATTGCCTTTAGGGTCTTGAATATTCATAGACCTGTGTGTAAAGGCTTTTTTATAGTATTTTATGTTCTTAGGTTTAAACCCAAGAATTTTAGTTAATTCCATAAAAAAATTCCCGTTGCGTTTAAAACGGGAATTTAGTATGTTACGAATGCTATCCATTCGGGATTTAATCTATTTTTTTGAATATTACACAAGCGTTGTGACCGCCAAATCCAAATGTATTACTCATTCCTACTTTTACGTCGCGCTTTTGAGCCTTGTTTAAGGTTAAATTTAATTCAGGGTCAATGTTTTCATCTACTGTAGTATGGTTTATAGTTGGAGGCACAATACCGTGCTCCATAGCCAATATAACCGAAATAGCTTCAATAGCTCCAGCAGCACCTAAAAGGTGACCTGTCATTGATTTTGTTGAATTAATATTTATATTTTTAGCGTGACTTCCAAATACTTCTGTAATTGCTTTAAGTTCTGCAACATCTCCTAAAGGTGTTGATGTACCATGTGTATTAATATGATCTACATCTTCTGGTTTAAGGCCTGCATTTTCTAAACAATTTTTCATTACTGCTATAACACCTATACCTTCTGGGTGAGGAGCCGTCATATGATATGCATCAGAAGATAAACCTCCGCCAATACATTCAGCATATATTTTAGCGCCTCTTGCTTTTGCATGTTCGTATTCTTCTAGAACAAGTGCTCCTGCACCTTCTCCTAAAACAAAACCATCTCTGGTTGCGTCAAAAGGTCTGGATGCCGTTTCTGGACTTTCATTTCTAGTAGATAGCGCATGCATGGCGTTAAAACCACCCATACCAGCAATAGTTACTGCTGCTTCACTTCCTCCAGTAACAACTACATCTGTGTGTCCTAAACGTATAGAGTTTAGAGCATCAAACATAGCATTAGCAGAAGATGCGCATGCAGAAACTGTTGTGTAATTTGGTCCCATAAAACCATGTTTTATGGAGATATTACCTGGTGCAATATCAGCAATCATTTTAGGAATAAAGAAAGGGTTAAATCTTGGTGTTCCATCACCTCCAGCAAAGTTTAACACTTCGTTCTGAAAGGTTTCTAATCCACCAATACCTGCTCCCCATATAACACCAACACGTAACTTATTAACTTTATCAAGATTTAAATTAGCATCAGCAATAGCCTCGTCTGCCGCTACCATAGCGTATTGTGCAAACTTATCCATTTTCCGAGCTTCTTTTCTATCAAAAAAATCAGTAACGTTAAAGTCTTTTAATTCGCAAGCGAATTTTGTTTTAAACTTTTCGGTATCATAATATGTTATAGGCGCAGCTCCACTTTTACCACTAATTAAGCCTTCCCAGTATTTGTCTTTGGTATTGCCAATTGGCGTTAAAGCGCCTAACCCTGTGACTACAACTCGCTTTAATTCCATAAAGTATTTTGATTGTTTTTGCTTATTTAGCTTCTTCTATATAAGAAATAGCTTGACCAACTGTTGCGATATTTTCCGCTTGATCATCTGGTATTTGAATATCGAATTCTTTTTCGAATTCCATAATTAATTCCACAGTGTCTAAAGAGTCGGCTCCTAAATCGTTTGTGAAGCTAGCTTCAGTAACAACTTCGTTTTCATCTACTCCTAATTTGTCCACGATAATCGCTTTAACTCTTGATGCAATGTCTGACATAATTTTTAATTTTAATGTTTTAATTAGTTGGCAAAAATAAAAAACTTTATTTTATAATACACTTTTACTTTAAAAATGTGTTGGTAATTTACTAAAATTACTTTTAACTATTTGGTTTTTACCTTCTAATTGTTAATAATTATTCTTTTTTTTGTTTGAATAATATTTAACACTATAATCTGTAAATGAAACGTATTGTAATTTTTGCGTCCGGAAGTGGTACTAATGCTGAAAATTTAATTAAGTTTTTTCACAACAGCGATAATGCGTCTGTTATTCAAGTATTATCTAACAATCCTCATGCCAAAGTTTTAGAGCGTGCAAAAAAACTAAATGTTAGCGCACTATCATTCAACAAAATAGCATTTTCAAAAACGGATGATGTGCTTAATATTTTAAAAGCCTCAAAGCCAGATTTGATTGTTTTAGCTGGTTTTTTATGGAAATTTCCAGAAGATATTTTGAAGGAATTCTCAAATAAAGTAATTAATGTACATCCTGCTTTATTACCAAAATATGGAGGAAAAGGCATGTATGGCATGCATGTTCATGAAGCCGTTGTAGCCAATAAAGAAAAAGAAACAGGCATCACTATTCATTATGTAAATGAACATTATGATGAAGGCACCATTATTTTTCAAGCAGCATGTAAAGTAAATAAAAATGATAATGCTGAAGATGTAGCAAATAAAATTCATGAATTGGAGATGAAACATTTTCCAATAGTGGTTGAGAAACTTTTAAATGAGTAAAAAGAAAAAAAAATATTATACCGTTTGGAAAGGGCATCACACTGGTGTTTTTGAATCTTGGAATGATTGTAAAGCTCAAATAAAAGATTTTCAAGGTGCGCAATACAAATCGTTTGCAACTTTTGATGCCGCCAAAGCCGCTTTAAAAGGTAATTATTTTGATTACGTTGGGAAAAACAAAGGTTTTAAAAGTGAATTATCTACTGAACAACTCAAAAAAATAGGGCAGCCTAATTATAATTCTATTTCAGTCGATGCTGCATCCTCTGGAAACCCCGGAATTATGGAATATCGTGGTGTAGATACTAAAACAAAAAAGCAAATTTTTATACAAGGCCCTTTTGAAGAAGGCACCAATAATATAGGAGAGTTTTTAGCACTTGTTCATGGGTTAGCAATTCTTAAAAAAAACAACAGCGACAGAATACTTTATACAGATTCCAGAACGGCCATGAGTTGGGTTAAAAAGAAAAACTGCAATACAAAACTAAAGCGAAATGATAAAAACAAACCTGTTTTTATCTTAGTTGACAGAGCTATTGAATGGCTAAACAATAATACTTACAAAACTGTTATTGTAAAATGGGAAACCAAAGCTTGGGGTGAAATTCCAGCAGATTTTGGTAGAAAACAAACTACTGCTTCTTTAAAATATAAGGGAACGTAAACAATTATGTCCCTCAACATAAATTACATTCCCCAATTTTAAATTGATAATAGCTTTTGCTTTTTTAGACACTGCATTTTTTAAAAAGTCACGAAAACCACAGAAACATTTCATTTAAAAAGTTATTGATAAAAATATTGCTACAATAGTTTTCAAAAGAATTATATTTGCACAAAATTATCAGGTCTCTTTTTTATGAGTAAATTAGTAATTGTAGGTACAGTAGCTTTTGATGCTATTGAAACGCCTTTCGGTAAAACCGATAAAATTCTTGGTGGTGCTGCTACTTATATTAGCCTTGCCGCTTCTCATTTTAATATTGACACCTCGGCTGTTTCGGTTGTTGGCGGTGATTTCCCTCAAGAATATTTAGACTTATTATCGAATAAAAACATTGATATTTCAGGTATTGAAATTGTAAAAAAAGGTAAAACTTTCTTTTGGAGTGGAAAATATCATAATGACATGAATTCTAGAGATACTTTAGCGACTGAATTAAACACACTTGCAGATTTTAATCCTGTAGTTCCTGAAGATTATAAAGATGCTGAAATAGTGATGTTAGGAAACTTACACCCTATCGTCCAATCTAGTGTTTTAGATCAAATGACAAACAAACCAAAATTAGTGATTTTAGACACTATGAATTTTTGGATGGATTGTGCTTTGGATGATTTATTAAATGTTATAAAACGTATTGACGTTATTACTATAAACGATGAAGAAGCAAGACAATTAACTGGAGAATACTCTTTAGTTGTTGCTGCAAGAAAAATTCATGAAATGGGTCCAAAATATGTGGTCATTAAAAAAGGTGAGCATGGTGCTTTATTATTTCATAACGACCATGTATTTTATGCACCGGCTTTACCATTAGAAGAAGTTTTTGATCCAACGGGGGCTGGTGATACTTTTGCAGGAGGATTTGCAGGTTATATTGCTAAAACAGATGATATTTCATTTGAGAATCTAAAAAACGCTGTGATTTACGGCTCAACATTAGCATCGTTTTGTGTAGAGAAATTTGGAACTGAACGCATGCAAAATTTATCAAGTAGTGAAGTACACAAGCGACTGTTGCAATTTAAGCAACTTACGCAATTTGAAATAGAATTAAAATAACCTAGCGCGCTCTAAAATAGAGCGCGTTTTTGATTTAAATAACTTCCAAAATGAAAATTCATTTTTGGAATTAAACATTTATTATTTCCGCGAAAGCGAAAACGTTTACAAATTATGAGTGATGCCTTAAAACACGAATGTGGAATAGCAATGATTAGACTTTTAAAACCGTTAGAGTTTTATAAAGAGAAATATGGCAGTGCATTTTATGGTGTTAATAAAATGTATTTAATGATGGAAAAACAGCATAATCGAGGTCAAGATGGTGCTGGTTTTGCAAGTATAAAATTAGATACAAAACCTGGGCAACGCTACATAAGTAGAGTACGTTCTATAGAGCAACAACCTATTCAAGATATTTTTGCTCAAATAAACGAGAGAGTTAATAAAGAATTTGAAGCACACCCAGAATATAAAGACGATGTTGCAGCTCAAAAAAGAAACATTCCTTATATAGGAGAGGTTCTGTTAGGCCACGTGCGTTATGGTACTTTTGGAAAAAATAGTGTAGAGAGTGTTCATCCTTTTTTAAGACAAAACAACTGGATGCACAGAAACTTAATTATGGCAGGTAACTTTAACATGACTAACGTTAAAGAGCTTTTTAGCAACCTTATAGAATTAGGACAACATCCAAAAGAATATACCGACACCATAACAATTATGGAAAAGATTGGTCATTTTTTAGATGATGCCGTTAGTAAAATTTATAAAGATTTAAAAAAGGAAGGCTATAATAAAAAGAACGCTTCTCCTCAAATAGCTGAACGATTAAAAGTTGGTAAAATTTTAAGAAAAGCAGCTAAAAATTGGGATGGTGGTTATGCTATGGCTGGACTAATAGGCCATGGAGATTCTTTTGTGTTAAGGGATCCCGCAGGTATTCGCCCAACGTATTATTACCAAGATGACGAAATAGTAGTTGTAGCTTCTGAACGTCCTGTAATACAAACGGTTTTTAATGTTGATTTTGATGATGTAAAAGAATTAGAACCCGGACATGCTATTATTACTAAAAAATCTGGACAGGTAGATATAAAGAAAATACTAGAACCTTTAGAAAGAAAATCATGTTCTTTTGAACGTATTTATTTTTCAAGAGGAAGTGATGCCGAAATATATAAAGAACGTAAAATGTTAGGCAAATTATTAATGCCTAAAGTTATTGAAGCTATTGATAACGATACTAAAAACACCGTTTTCTCATACATTCCTAATACCGCTGAAACATCATTTTTCGGAATGATTGAAACCGTTGAAGATTATTTAAATGAAAAGAAAACACAAGCCATTTTAAGCGGTGGTGGAAAAATGTCTGCTAGAAAAGTTACAGAAATTTTAGAAGAAAGGCCACGTATTGAAAAAATAGCGATTAAAGATGTTAAACTAAGAACATTTATTACAGAAGATAGCAGTCGTAATGATTTAGTAGCCCACGTTTACGATGTAACCTATGGCGTTATTAAACCAACAGATAATCTGGTTATTATTGATGACAGTATTGTACGAGGTACTACTTTAAAAATGAGTATCTTAAAAATGTTAGACCGCTTAAACCCTAAAAAAATTATAGTGGTGTCTTCTGCTCCTCAAATTCGTTATCCAGATTGTTATGGTATTGATATGGCAAATCTTGAAAGTTTAGTTGCTTTTAGAGCGGCCTTAGAATTATTAAAAGAAGCTAATAAATACCACATTGTTAAAGATGTATATAATAAATGTATTAAGCAAACCGATTTGGATGATAAACACGTACAAAATTTTGTAAAAGAAATTTATAATTCATTTACAGATGAACAATTATCAGATAAAATATCTGAGTTGTTAAGTGATGAATCGGTAAAGGCAGAAGTGAAAATTATTTTTCAGCCAGTAGAAAATTTACACAAAGCCTGTCCTGAGCATTTAGGCGATTGGTATTTTACAGGAAACTACCCTACCGTTGGAGGGAATAGAGTTGTAAATCGTGCATTTATAAACTTTTATGAAGGCAATAATGAACGTGCTTATTAATTACCAAATAAATAATTTTAGTATAGAAAAATCGAAAAATATGTATTTCACCCCAAAAAATAGCGGTTCATCTAAAAAATAGTCAAAATATTTAAATTACACATAAATTGGTCTCACCATAACATAAGTAGGTTAAGTTCATGGTAGATTTGGGGCAAAAAAAGCTGAACATCTGTTCGGCTTTTTTTATGCAATTTAGTTTCCTTCATATAAGTTTTTTAATCTAGCGCTTTTCAGCAATTAAATTAAGCACAATCTCTTTTAAGCCTATATTTGCGCCGTTTAACTAAAATATTTTAACAAACAATATGACTACCATATATTTGAATCACCATAACATAAGTAGGTTAAGTTTATGGTAGATTTGGGGCAAAAAGGTGGACTAACGTTCACCTTTTTCATTTTATATAATAATTTAAAATTAGAACATAAAAAATCGCCTGAAACGAAGTTCCAGACGACTTATTTTTAATTAACAGATATTCTAAATTATTTACTTAGCTTCTGCGTAACGCTTTTCAATTTCATTCCAGTTAATGACATTAAAGAATGCTTTAATATAATCTGGACGACGGTTTTGATAGTTTAAGTAATATGCATGTTCCCATACATCTAATCCTAAAATTGGAGCACCACCACAACCAATACCTGGCATTAATGGATTGTCTTGATTTGGTGTAGAACAAATTTCTACTTTGCCTCCTTTATGTACACACAACCAAGCCCAACCAGAACCAAAACGTGTTGCTGCAGCTTTTGAAAAAGCAGCAATAAATTCGTCTTTAGATCCGTAGGCTGCTTCAATGGCATCTTTTAAATCGCCAGATAAATAACCTCTATCTTCTGGGTTCATAGCTTGCCAGAATGAAGTATGGTTATAAAAACCACCACCATTATTTCTAACAGCACCATTGTTCATATCTAAATTTTCAAGAATATCTTCAATAGATTTTCCTTCTAAATCTGTTCCTGCAATAGCGTTATTTAAATTGTTTGTATATCCTTGATGGTGCTTAGAATGGTGTATCTCCATGGTTCTTGCATCAATATGAGGCTCTAAAGCATCATAAGCATATCCTAATTTCGGTAATTCGAAAGCCATAATTATTTTGTTTTATTAATTAATATTTAATTTCTTTCAAACTTACATATAAAACAGGTCATTTAAAAATAATAAATTGTTATGAAACCATTGATAGTTTTTATCTTGTAAGCAAATCATGCCTTATGCAAAAAACTCATCCTTTTACTATTTATAATGCTTCGGCTGGTAGCGGAAAAACGTATACGCTAGTAAAAGAATATTTAAAAATTTTATTTCAATCAAATCATCCAGAACCCTTTAAACGCATTCTTGCTATTACCTTTACTAATAAGGCTGTTTCAGAAATGAAAGCTCGAATTATCGAAAACTTAAAAAAGTTTTCTTCCGAAGATAATATTGAAAAACCTATTGATATGTTTTTAGATATTTCTAAAGAATTACAGATGAATCCAATTGTACTTCATGAAAAATCTAAGCATTTACTAAATACTATATTGCACAACTATGCTGCTTTTGATATTTCTACGATTGATGGTTTTACACATAAATTAATTAGAACTTTTGCTTACGATTTAAGATTACCTTTAAATTTTGAAGTTGAATTAGATCAGGACTCATTGCTAAACGAAGCTGTTGATAGCTTAATTAATAAAGCCGGTAATAATGACGAACTCACAAAAGTATTGGTTGATTTTGCAATTGAAAAAGCAGATGATGATAAAAGTTATGACGTCGCTTTTGATTTTAATAAAATTGCTAAACTTCTAGTACGTGAAAATGACTTGCCCTTTATTAAAACACTAAAAGACAAAACATTAAATAATTTTAAAGGACTTAAAGCACAGTTAAAAAAAGAAATTATAGGTTTAGAAAGACTTATTGTTGGAAATGCTAAAACAGTACTGAGCTTAATTGAAGAAGCTGGTTTAGAGCATAAAGATTTTTCTAGAGGTACCTTACCAAATCATTTTGTGAAAGTCTCAAAATTAGAGCTCTCAAAAATTTATGACAACAAATTAGAAGAAAACATTTCTGAAAGAAAAGGAATTTATAACAAAACATTAAACCCAGAATTAGCTGTTACAATTGATGCTATATTGCCAGAAATTGAAATCCTTTACAAGACCATTAAAGCTCATGTATTTCATCAAAAGTTTTTAAAAGCCTTTTACAAAAATGTAACTCCGCTATCGGTTTTAAACGCTATCAATAACGAGTTGGCAACAATAAAAGCTGACCAAAACAAGATGCTAATCTCAGAATTCAATACTATTATTAGTAAAGAAATTGCCGACCAACCCACCCCTTTTATATACGAGCGTTTAGGCGAAAAATTTAAATATTATTTTATTGATGAGTTTCAGGATACATCTGTCATGCAATGGCAGAATTTAAAACCCTTATTAGACAACTCACTATCTGGCATTAACGGAAGCAGTATGTTAGTAGGCGATGCTAAACAAGCTATTTATCGTTGGAGGGGTGGAAAAGCGGAACAGTTTATGGATTTGTTTAATAAAAAAACTTTCCCTTTTCAAATAGAACAAATTGTAAAAAATTTAGAAGATAATTATAGAAGTTTTAAAGAAATTATAACCTTTAATAATGGCTTTTTTAAGTTTTTATCTGAGCAGTTTTTCAATCATGATGACCATAGAAGTTTATATCAAAATTCGCATCAAAACATAACTGAAGAAAACGAAGGTTTTGTTAACCTAACTTTTTTAGATATAGATAAAGATGATAATAGAGACGAGCTATTTCCTGAAACGGTTTTTAAAACTATAAACTCTTGTTTAGAAAATGGTTTTAAGCTTGAAGATATTTGTGTTTTAGTCAGAAAGAAAAAAGAAGGCGTGGCTGTTGCTGATTATTTGAGCCAACATAAAATCCCTATAATTTCTTCTGAGACTTTATTAATTAATAATTCGCCTGAAGTTGTTTTTATTAATGATTTATTGTGGCTTCTTATTCAGCCCGAAAACAACGAAATAAAAATTAAAGTTTTAAACTACCTAACAACACTTTTTAATATTGAAGATAAACACGATTTTTTTACAAAACACATCAACCTTTCAACCGAAATACTATTAAAAAACTTGCATGTTTTTAACATATTTGTTGATAGTAACATGTTATTACAACTCCCGCTTTATGAGTTGGCAGAAGCCATTGTTAGAAACTTCAATTTAGTTAAAAAATCAAATGCATATATTCAATTTTATTTAGATCTAGTTTTAGATTTTTCATTGAAAAAAGGCTCAGATATTACAGGATTTTTAGACTATTTTGATAAGAAAAAAGAAAGTTTGAGTATTATTTCTCCTCAAGGTCAAAATGCAGTTCAAATTATGACTATTCATAAATCAAAGGGTTTAGAATTTCCTGTTGTAGTTTTTCCTTATGCCGATTTAGATATTTATAGGGAGTTAGAACCTAAAGAATGGTTTAGTTTAGATAAGGAAAAATACAATGGCTTTTCTCATACGCTTTTAAATTATAATAAAGATTTTGAGAATTATGGAGATGAAGGACTCCGTATTTTTAACAAGCATCAATCTGAACAGGAATTAGATAATATTAATTTACTATATGTTACATTAACAAGAGCAGTTGAGCAGTTGCATATTATTTCAACTAAAGATATTTCATCAAAAGGTGTTATTAATACCAAAAAATATTCAGGTTTATTAATTAATTACCTTCAACACTTAGGAATTTGGAATGATTCAGAAGAAACATATAGTTTTGGAAACCCAATAAAAACTTCAGAAAGTAAACAAAGAAACAAAGAAATTTTTCAGCAAGAATCATTTATTTCAACCGCAAAAGAAGCCCATAATATAAAAGTCGTTACAAAATCTGGTTTATTATGGGACACAACGCAACAACAAGCTATCGAAAAAGGAAATCTTATTCACAATATCATGGCTCAAATAAAAACAAGTGATGATGTTGATTTTGCAATTAACGGTTTTCAAAAATCTTCAGTTCTTAATACAGAGCAAGCCTTATCCTTAAAAGAAACTATCGTAACAATTGTTCAGCATCCAAAACTTCAAGACTATTATACTTCTAATTACAAGATATATAATGAACGTGATATTATTTCAAAAGATGGTATCATTTTAAGACCCGACAGAATTGTAATAAACGCCAATAACGAAGCTGTAATTATTGATTATAAAACAGGGTTAGAAGATAAAAAGCACATGCAACAACTTCAATCTTACCAAGATGTTTTAGAAGCCATGAATATTACAATTAAAAAGAAGATTCTTATCTATATAAATGATGATATTTTAGTAAAAGATATTTAAATTTGCATAAAACGCAATAAAATGTACGGAAAACTGAAAAATCATCTGCAAGAAGAGCTTAAAGACATAAAAAATAATGGACTTTATAAAGAGGAACGTATAATTACCTCTGCACAAGGCGCCGAAATAACTTTAAATACTAGCAAAACTGTTTTAAATTTTTGTGCTAATAACTATTTAGGGTTATCATCACATCCAGATGTTATTCAAGCTGCCAAAGACACTATGGACACACATGGTTTTGGTATGAGTTCGGTGCGTTTTATTTGTGGTACGCAAGATATTCACAAAACACTCGAGCAAAAAATAGCAGATTTTTATCAAACTGAAGACACCATACTATATGCCGCAGCCTTTGATGCTAATGGTGGCGTTTTTGAACCACTACTTGGAAAAGAAGATGCTATTATATCTGATTCATTAAATCATGCTTCTATTATTGATGGAGTTCGTTTATGCAAAGCGGCAAGATATCGCTACCAAAATAACGATATGGCGGATTTAGAAAAACAACTCATTTCAGCAAATGAAAATGATGCCCGTTTTAAAATAATAGTTACAGATGGTGTGTTTTCCATGGATGGTATAGTTGCACCTTTAGATAAAATTTGTGATTTAGCCGATAAATATGATGCTTTGGTTATGATT
This sequence comes from uncultured Algibacter sp., assembly GCF_947487575.1. Taxonomy (GTDB): domain Bacteria; phylum Bacteroidota; class Bacteroidia; order Flavobacteriales; family Flavobacteriaceae; genus Algibacter_B. The sequence continues at coordinate 307,594 of NZ_CANKXG010000001.1, forward strand.
GATGAGTGTCATGCTACTGGTTTTATAGGAAAAACAGGTAGAGGTACTCTTGAAGAAAAAGACGTTTTAAATAGAATAGATATTATTACAGGTACGCTTGGTAAAGCCCTTGGAGGTGCTATGGGAGGCTATACTACTGGTAAAAAAGAAATTATTGATATGTTACGACAACGTTCAAGACCCTATTTGTTTTCCAATTCGTTAGCTCCCGCCATTGTTGGTGCTTCAATTAAGGTTTTTGATATGTTAGCAAACAATACTGAACTTAGAGATACCTTAGAGTGGAATACTAATTATTTCAAAAAAGGCATCAAATCTGCAGGTTTTGATATCGTAGATGGCGACTCTGCTATTGTTCCTGTTATGTTATACGATGCAAAATTATCTCAAACTATGGCAAACATGCTTTTGGATGAGGGGATTTATGTTATTGGGTTCTTTTTTCCAGTAGTACCAAAAGAAAAAGCTAGAATTCGTGTACAACTCTCTGCTGCCCATTCAAAATCACATATAGACAAGGCTCTCAATGCTTTTATTAAAGTAGGAAAAGCGCTTAACGTTATCTAAATTCATTATGATCTGTCGATGAACTGCATATATCTCCTATTTTTTTATATATTTGTCTTTGTTAATAACATTTAACAACTTACTTTTGCAAACAATTAACACTTAAAAATTAAACTTTTGAATATGAAAAATCTTAGCAGATTATTGTTCGCTATGTTGCTTGTACTTGGTTATAGCAACGCTAATGCGCAAGACCAAAACAACCCATGGCAAATTACTATTGGGGTAAACGCAGTTGATTTCTATCCTACTGGAGGTGGAGAGCTTTCTAAAGGTGGCTTCGCTAGTGAATCTTTCGGTGAAGAACTCTTTAACGCAGCCGATCACTGGAACATTTTACCTTCTTTATCCACAATCTCTGTATCTAAGTATTTAAGTGATGGTTTTTCTTTTGGATTAGCTGGATCATTAAATAAAATAGAGAAATACGGAGACACTGGTGCTACTCCTGACACAGCTAATGAGGTAGATGATTGGTCATACTACGGATTAGATGGTACAATTAAATACAACTTCCGAGAAGGAAAAACTTTCGATCCATTTATTGGTGTTGGAGGTGGTTACACTTGGGTTGATGAAGTTGGTGCTGGTACAGTAAATGGTGCATTGGGTTTCAATGTATGGTTTAGTGAAAATGTTGGTTTTACATATCAAGCAGGTTACAAACATGCTTTTGAAGATTATTTAGATACACATTTCCAACATACAGCTGGTATTTCTATCAAATTTGGTGGAACTGATACTGACGGTGATGGTATATACGATAAAGATGACGCTTGTCCAGATGTTGCTGGTTTAGAAGCTTTTAACGGATGTCCTGATACTGATGGTGATGGTATTGAAGATAGCAAAGATGATTGTCCTAATGAAGCTGGTTTAGCTGAACTTAATGGATGTCCTGATGCTGACGGTGATGGTATTGCTGATAATAAAGATAACTGTCCTACAGTTGCTGGTTTAAAAGCTTTAAATGGTTGTCCTGATGCTGATGGTGACGGTGTTACTGATGCTGATGATAAATGTCCTAACGAAGCTGGTCCTGCTGCTAATAATGGTTGTCCATGGGCTGATAAAGATGGTGATAGTGTCTTAGACAAAGACGATAAATGTCCAGATGTTAAAGGAACTGTTGCTAACAACGGTTGTCCTGAAGTAACTGAAGCTGTTCAAGCAACTCTTAATGAGTATGCTAAAACAATTTTATTTGATACAGGAAAAGCAACTATAAAAGCTCAATCTGAAGCTGTATTAGCTGATATTATTGGAATTCTTAAAGAATACTCTACAGCTAAATTTACAGTTGAAGGTCATACTGATAGTGTAGGTAGTGAAAAACTTAACCAAAGACTATCTGATTCTAGAGCTAATTCTGTTAAAGAATACTTAATTCAAAATGGTATTGATGCTTTCAGATTATCTGCTCTTGGATATGGAGAGTCTAATCCAATTGATTCTAATAAAACTAGAGCTGGTAGAGCTAATAACAGACGTGTAGAAATTAACTTAGTAAAATAAGCTAAGACAATTTTTTAAATAAGTTTACTAAAAACGCTTCGGATATCCGAAGCGTTTTTTATTTTTATAGAATGACAACTTTCATTCATGATGTTTTAAAAGATTTACAAACTAACAATCAAAATCTTTCAGAACTAATCTTTATTCTTCCCAGTAAAAGAGCCGGACTTTTTTTAAAACATCAACTTTCAGAAATTGTAAGCCAAACCATATTTGCTCCACAAATTTTAAGTATAGAAGAATTTGTAGAAGAACTATCACAAATACAATCCCTTTCTAACACAGAACTTCTTTTTGAATTTTATTCCATTTATACCAAATTAACAAAGAAAGAAAACCTAGATACTTTCGAGTCGTTTTCAAATTGGGGACAAATATTACTTCAGGATTTTAATGAAATAGATCGCTACCTAATTCCTCAAGAAAAAATTTTTAATTATCTAAGTGCCATTCAAGATTTAAAACATTGGTCCTTAGAAGAAAATAAAACAGATTTTGTTAAAAATTATCTTTCATTTTGGAAAAAACTATACGGGTATTACAATTCTTTTTCTGATCACTTACTAAGCAAAAAGATAGGCTACCAAGGCTTAATTTACAGAGAGGCTGTTAATAATTTAGAAATTTACATACAAAACAACCTCGAAAGCAAACATGTTTTTTTAGGTTTTAATGCACTAAACACATCCGAAGAAACAATTATTCAAGAATTAATTCAAAACAATTTAGCACAAACTTATTGGGATATTGACAGTGTTTTTATGACTAATAAAAAGCATGACGCAGCACTTTTTACTAGACATCATAAAAATAGTTGGGCATTCTATAAAAACAATCCCTTTAACTGGGTAACCGAAAATTATTCCAAGGAAAAAAATATTTCTGTATTTGGTGTTCCCAAAAATATTGGCCAAGCCAAACATATAGGTACACTCTTAAAAAAATTACAAGAAAGGAATAAATCTTTAAAGGATACTGCCGTTGTATTAGGCGATGAAAATTTGCTTATTCCAGTACTTAATTCGCTCCCTAATTCTATTGAGGCATTAAATATTACAATGGGTTTTCCTCTAAAATCAACCCCTCTAGCATTATTGTTTAATACTCTATTTCAATTACATAAGGCAAACTCAAATTCATTTTACTATAAAGATGTTGTAAATTTAATATCGCATCAATTTGTTAGACCTTTATTTAATATTGAAGGTGTAGATTACGCATCTATAATAATTAGTACTATAGACAAAAACAATCTGGTTTATTTAAACAAAGAAAGGCTAAAGAAAATAGCCATAAATAATAATTCAATCATAGATATATTATTTTCTAATTGGAAAAATTCAATTGTATTTGCCTTAGAAAATTGCTCTAAACTAATATTAGCTATAAAAGTTTCTTTAACTAAAAATAAAACATCCAACTTATTACCATTAGAATATGTATTTCGTTTTAATGAACTATTCAATGAACTTACACGACTAAATTCAGAGCATCATCATATTAAAGATATAGCAACACTTTTTAGTGTATACAAAGAACTTTTAAGCACTGAAACCTTAGATTTTCAAGGCGAACCATTACAAGGTTTGCAAATTATGGGGATGCTAGAATCTAGAGTTCTAGATTTTGAAACCGTTATTATTTCATCAGTAAACGAAGGTATTCTTCCGGCAGGTAAAAGTAATAATTCATTTATTCCTTTTGATGTTAAATTAGAAAACCAACTTCCAACTTACAAAGAAAAAGACGCCGTATATACATATCACTTTTACAGACTTTTACAACGCGCTAAAAACATTTTCATATTATATAATACAGAGGCAGATGTACTAACTGGAGGAGAAAAAAGTAGATTTATAACGCAATTAGAACTCGAGGGAATTCACAGCATACATAGTAAAATTATAACACCTCACGTTCCTACCATTAAAACAGTTGTTAACACTGTAAAAAAGAATAGCGCATTACAACAACAGCTAATTCAAGTAGCTAATGATGGGTTTTCGCCATCATCGTTAACAAATTATATTAGAAACCCAATTGATTTTTATTATCAAAAAATTTTAAAAATAAAGGAGCATATTGATGTTGAAGAAACCGTTGCCGCAAATACATTAGGTACAGTTGTACACAACACATTAGAGGACTTTTACAAACCACTAATCGGTAAAATTTTAACTATTGAAGATATTAAAAAATTAAAACTTAATATTGAAGAAAGAGTAACTTGTCATTTTAAAAATGAATACAAAGAAGGAGATATAACAAAAGGAAAAAATCTTATTATTTATGAAATAGCAAAACGTTATGTATCTAATTTTTTAGACCTTGAAATAAAAACTATAAAAGCAGGAGACCAGATAAAAATTATAGCCATTGAAGCAGATAACAATATTGAAATTAATATTCCTGAAATTAATTACCCTATAAGACTTAAAGGCAAAGTTGATAGAGTCGATGAGTACAACGGTATAACCCGAATAATAGATTATAAAACGGGAAATGTCCAGCAAAATCAAGTAGAAATAGTTAATTGGGAAGATATTACAACAGATTATAAAAAGTACAGTAAAAGTTTTCAAATTCTAACTTATGCATATATGATGCATAAATCTAACATAATCAATCTGCCTATTGAAGCTGGAATTATTTCGTTTAAAAACTTAAATTCAGGTTTTTTAAAATTTACTAAAAAGGAGAGTACAAGAGGAAAGAAAGACACTTTGATTACAACAGAAACTATTGACGCATTTGAAATAGAATTAAAAGCGCTTATTTTAGAAATTTGTAATCCTAATATCAATTTTACCGAAAAAGAAGTATAAACATGAAAATTTTAAAAAATATAATAGTACACGGTAAACACGAAAAAGCAATCCTAACTGATGTTTTTTATAAAGATGACTCAAAACCTAAAACCATCGTTATATTTTGTCATGGTTACAAAGGTTTTAAGGATTGGGGCGCTTGGAATTTAATGGCAAAAGCATTTGCTAGTGCTGGATTCTTTTTTGTAAAATTCAACTTTTCACATAATGGTGGTACAATAGAGCAACCTATTGATTTTCCAGATTTAGAGGCTTTTGGGGACAATAACTATACAAAAGAATTAGATGATTTAGAAAGTGTAATAGATTGGATATGTTCAAACTCTAAGTTTAAAAATGATGCTGATTTGAACAATATAAACTTAATTGGGCATAGTAGAGCGGGTGGTATTGTTACTATAAAAGCCGAAGAAGATAACCGAATAAATAAAGTTATAAGTGTTGCAGGTGTTTCTAGTTTTGGAAAAAGAACATCAACAATAGGCGACTTAGAACAATGGAAAAAAGATGGTGTTAAATATGTTTTAAACGGACGTACAAAACAGCAAATGCCTCATTATTACCAATTTCATGAAGATTTTATTAAAAATGAAGAAAGACTTACAATAAAGCGCGCTGTTTCTAATTTGAAAATTCCATACCTGATTATTCATGGTGACAAGGATAAAAGTGTATTAATTGATGAAGCGCATCAACTTCATCAATGGAATTCAAAAAGTCGGTTAGCAATTATTAAAAGCGCGGACCATGTATTTAATACAAAACATCCCTGGAACAACGAGCATATTTCTAAGGAGTTAAAAATAACAACTGAAAAAATGATTACTTTTTTCAAATAAATAATTATATAGTGCAAGCATCAAAATTTTCAGTTTTACATAGATCATCTCAAATAGCTAAACTAGCTGCAGAAACTTTTGATTTGGCTATTATTGGTGGTGGTATTACTGGTGCAGGCATTGCTTTAGATGCTACAGCTAGAGGGCTAAAAGTTTGTCTTATAGAGAAAAACGATTTCGCTTCTGGCACAAGCAATAAATCTACAAAACTTATACATGGCGGTTTACGCTATTTAAAAAACTTTGAAATTAGTTTGGTTCGTGAATCTGGTTCAGAACGTGCCATTGTCCACAACTTAGCACCACATTTAGTAACACCTCAAAAAATGTTACTACCGTTAATTGAAGGAGGAACTTATGGAAAACTAATGACCGCTTTGGGTTTAAAAGTATATGATTTTCTAGCAGATGTTAAGGGTGATGATAGACGAAAAATGCTCGATAAAGCAGAAACATTACACAAAGAACCTTTACTAGATAAACAAACTGTTATTGGAGGGGGTCTTTATGCTGAGTACCGAACAGATGATGCACGATTAACTATTGAAATTTTAAAAAAGGCAACTACTTTAGGTGCTACTATTATAAATTATTGTGAAATGACATCTTTTAATTACGATAGTCAATCTAAAATAGAAAGTCTTAATTCCAAAGATCTTAACTCTGAAAGCATATTTACAATAAAAGCTAAAAATTATGTATCGGCTACAGGTCCTTGGGTAGACCAAGTTCTTAAAAAAGACAATTCAACAAATAAAAAACGACTTCATCTTACAAAAGGTGTTCATCTTGTATTTGCATTTGAAAAATTACCCGTTAAACAATCTATTTATTTTGATGTACCAGATGGCAGAATGGTATTTGCAATTCCGAGAGGGCGCGTAACTTATGTTGGTACTACAGACACTGATTATTATGGAAATTTAGATCGGGTAGTTACTACAAAAGCAGATGCTAAGTATCTTTTAAGTGCTGTGAATAATATGTTTAAAACAGTAAACTTAACTATTGATGACATTGAATCTAACTGGGCGGGGTTACGCCCTTTAATTCATGAAGACAATAAGTCTGCTTCAGAATTATCTCGAAAAGACGAAATATTTGTATCTGATAGTGGTTTAATATCAATGGCTGGCGGTAAGCTTACAGGCTACAGAAAAATGGCTTACAGGGCTTTAGATGCTGTTTTAAAAACGTATAATACAGAAGAGGATAAATTTAGGTTTGAAAACTCGACAACTGAAACTATGGCATTGGTAAATCCATCACTTACATCTAATGATGAGGTGGAAGATTATCAAAAATATATAGAAAAACAATTATCTGGCTTAGGTATTACAGATATTTATCACTCCTGGTATTTGTGCTCTTTTTATGGCAAACAAGCTAATATTATCATTGAAAAATCAAAAAGATTTAATTCTGATAGTGGTTTAGAAAACCTAATCCGAGCCGAACTTTGGTACAGTGTTCATTTTGAAATGGTAAATAGTATAAACGATTTTTTTATAAGGCGTACGGGGAGATTGTATTTTGATATTGAAAGTATTAAACAATACAAAACTATAATTATAAAAGATATTTCAGAATATTTAAATTGGGATACAAATAGAATTAACAAAGAGGAAGAAAAGCTAAACTTGGCTCTTAAAGATGCTACAACGTATTACGATACTGATTTTAATAAAAAAAGCAACATCTTCTGATGTTGCTTTTTTTATTGTGGAGAAGAACGGATTCGAACCGTCGACCTCTTGACTGCCAGTCAAGCGCTCTAGCCAACTGAGCTACATCCCCGTTTAATTACTTTAAGCCACTCAATACCAAAACAGGTACTTTACTATAGAAATCCCTTTTTATGATGGTGTTTTTCTCCCATTTTTTTACAAAAAAACCGCGTTTTCTTCTAACAACACAAAGCATATTTGGTTCGTGAGATTTAAAATGTAATAACACGCCTTGAAATGTTGTAGGGTTTTCGGTTTCGGTAATACTACTAGCAACAGATTTTAATTCTTCATTTATTTCAAAATCTCCTTTATTATGATATGGTGTTTTTACCAATAATAAATCTGTAGTAGCTTTAAATTTATCCTTAATATCAGTTAGCGGTTTTAAAACATTCTTCTTTTTAATAATAGCCGATTTAATAGCCATTAAAATACTCGAAGGCGGTGTAAACTTATAGCCTTCAGGAACTATTAAAGCTGGAACATCCATTTGTTTAACAATTTTACCTGATGTTTTTCCTAAATACACCTCTTCCTTAATCGAGTTTGTTCTAGGCTCAATTAAAACTAAATCAACATTTGCTGATTTACATGCTAATTCCAGAGTATCAACTAATTTTCCTTTTAAAGTTCTTACAATAATATCTACCCCTTTTCTGTCTAATTGCGAAACCAAATCATCTAAAAAAGCTTTACTTTCTCTTTCTATAATTTGGTCAACTTTAATCATAGTACCTGCTTTCGTATATACATTATACACTTGCACTACAAAAAGTTTTGCATCAAAAGCTCTAGCAAAATCCACAGCATACTGCAAATGGCTTAATGCATTTTTTGATGATCCAACTGGAACTAAAATATTCTTCATACCTAATAAGTTTAAAAAACTAAATTTACAATAAATTTGAAGCAAAAGTATAATAATTAAATGATTCGAAAAGGAACTTTAAAGGATATAGACGATATTTTGAAAATCACAAAAGCCTGTGCAATGAATATGATTTCAAATAATATTTTTCAATGGAATGAATTCTACCCTAATAAAACACCTTTTACAAATGACGCAAACCGTAATGAATTATATGTTTTAGAAATTCAAAATAAAATTTTAGGATGCGTAACTATTTCTACTTTTATGGACGAAGAATATATTCCCATCTCTTGGCTAACAGCAAATAAAAATAATATTTATATCCATCGTCTTGCAGTACATCCTAAACACCAAAGCAAAGACTATGCTCAACAACTCATGGAGTTTGCAGAAAATTATGCGCACGAAAATAAGTATCAATCTGTTAGACTAGATACTTTTTCGAAAAATAAAAGAAACCAAAAATTTTACGAACTTCGCGGATACAAAAAACTTGGAGATATTTATTTCCCTAAACAAAGTGAACATCCTTTTCATTGTTACGAATTAGTCTTGTGAGCATAAATATCAGTCTAAAACATATAAATAAATTAGCTATTCCAGCTTTAATATCTGGAGTGTCCGAACCTATCCTGTCATTAACCGATGCTGCTATAGTTGGAAACATTAATCTTAATGCAACAGAATCTTTAGCAGCAGTTGGTATTGTAACCACTTTCATGTCGATGTTAATATGGGTTTTAGGTCAAACCAGAAGCGCTATTTCCTCCATTGTATCGCAATATGTTGGTGCTAATAAATTAGAGCAAATTAAAAACTTGCCTTCGCAAGCTATTTTTATTGTAACCTCATTAAGTATTCTTATTATTTTTAGCACATACCCATTGGCTAAACAAATATTTAAACTTTACAATGCCACTAATTTAATCTTAGATTATTCAGTTATTTATTATAAGATACGTGTGTTAGGGTTTCCGTTTACCTTATTTACCATAGCTGTTTTCGGTGCATTTCGTGGTTTACAAAACACTTATTACCCTATGATAATTGCCATTATTGGAGCAACTTCAAATATCATATTAGATATTATTTTAGTTTATGGCATAAATGGCTATATAGAACCCATGCATATTGAAGGTGCCGCTTACGCAAGCGTAATTGCCCAAATGCTAATGGCTGCATTTTCAGCATACTTCTTACTTAAAAAAACTAGTATTCCTTTAAAACCTAGTTTCCCTTTCAACCCAGAAATAAAACGATTTATTTTAATGATTCTTAATTTATTTATAAGAACCATTGCTTTAAACGTAACCCTCTACTATGCCAGCGCATTTGCAACCAGCTATGGCGCCAAATATATTGCAGCCTATACCATAGCTATAAATTTATGGTTTCTAGGTGCTTTTATTGTCGATGGTTACGCAAGTGCAGGTAACATTTTATCAGGTAAATTGTTTGGAGCAAAAGCCTATTCAACTTTAATTGCATTAAGTAATAAACTCATAAAATACAGTGTTATTATTGGCGTTGTTTTAGGCTTATTAGGCGCATTGTTCTATTATCCAATCGGGCGTATATTCACAAAAGAGCCTGAAGTTTTAAAAGTATTTTATAATGTATTCTGGCTTGTTTTGGTTATGCAACCTTTATGTACTTTAGCCTTTATTTTCGATGGTATTTTTAAAGGCTTAGGTAAAATGAAATACTTAAGAAATGTGCTTTTATTTTCAACCTTCCTTGTTTTTTTACCAATACTATTCTGGCTAGATAGCTTAGATTATAAACTTCACGCTATATTTATAGCCATCACATTTTGGATTATTGCCCGTGGTATTCCTCTTATTATAAAATTTAGGAAAATATTTATGTCACTTGCTCAAAAAACTTAACTTTGGTGCATAATGCACATTTTAAATATTATGGCTCTATTTATTGCTTTATTACAGCAAGTAGATATTGAAAAAAAAATGCAAAACGCACCCGATAAAGGTTACGAAATTGGTGTTTTCATTAGTTCCATGCTACCCTTTGTCATTCTAGTAGCACTAGCCTATTTAATGTACAGATATAATAAAAAAAGAAATCAATAAACAAGCACTATGGACATCATGTCATTCCTCAGCGGAAACGGATTATTTCTAATTCTCGGTTTAGTTTTAATCATCGTTTACTTTGTAAATAAAAGAAAAAGAAGATAATGGAAAACAACATTCGCATCACAAAACAATTCTCTTTTGAAACCGGTCATGCGCTTTACGGCTACGACGGAAAATGTAAAAACGTGCACGGCCACAGCTACCGTCTATACGTTACCGTTATTGGCAAACCCATTACCGATACTTCCAATGTAAAATATGGGATGGTTATTGACTTTGGCGACCTCAAAAAAATTGTAAAAGAAGAAATTGTTAATGTATTTGACCATGCCACTGTATTCAATAAAAACACCCCACACATAGAACTTGCCAAAGAACTAAAAGACCGCGGGCATAATGTATTATTAGTTGACTACCAACCCACCAGTGAAATGATGGTTATAGACTTTTCAAAAAAAATAAAAGCACGCCTTCCAGAAAACATAAAACTACATTCCTTAAAACTCCAAGAAACAGCCACAAGTTTCGCAGAATGGTTTGCTAACGATCAAGATTAATGTTTTTAGTGTGTTTCCACAAGGGTTGTGCTATCCACTATATCTTTTTAAATAATAAGATTTTTTTTTAATCCAAAGAACATATGAAATGGGCAATTTTTATAGGCTCTGATTCTCTTTCTACCGTAAGTTGCGTTTTAGGAATTACTATTTTCGCATCGAGTTAGGTCTCTCATAAATAACCAATTGGTTATCTTCTAATTTAAAATAAGAGCTTCCATAGTTTATCCCGTTTACTTGTGCTACTCCATTAAAATTAAACACAAAAAGCGCCATAATGGCGCTTTTTAAAATATATTTTGATTTTTTATTATTCCCTTTCTGTAGGAACAGAAGTGACATTATTTTGATCGTCAATAATTATATTATATTCAAAACATGTGCTCATATTTACATTAATTTCTATAGGATTAGCTTCACCTTGTATTTCAACAGTATACTCAATTTGGCCAGCATCATAATATACCCAATCAGATACTGTTCCTGTTTCTATGTTATTAATATTTTCAGTATTACCATTAGATGTTTTAATTTGAACACTCGCTTTATCTGTTCCATTATTAGTAATTTTTGCTCTTGGTCTTGAATTGTCACATCCAGAAGAGCATGAAGTAATGCTACTAAAAGTCATAATTAAGACTAATACTGGTATTAATAATTTACATTTCATAATGTTTTGTTTAAGTTGTTTCAGTTTATAAATTTTTTATAAAAATTAGATTCGGGGAAGATAGTATATTTTTACTTATAATCGATTAAAAGTAAAAAAAAATCGATGTAATGCATTTATGTATAATAAGACTATTCTTTTTTAATGACAACTTCAATTCAAATTTTAATCTCTAATGTAAATTTAAAACTCAAATTTTAACTGTACACTAACACTCTTTTTCAATTCAGGTTTTTTCTTTTTTTCAGTATTTAAATTAGACATAGAAATACCAAGTAAACGCACAGAATTAGTCATTTTTTCTTGATACAATAAATCTTTGGCGGTTTCTAAAATTACATTTTTATCACTAATATAGTAAGGCAATGTTTTACTTCGGGTTTGTAGAGTAAAATCGCTATATTTTATTTTTAAGGTTACTGTTTTTCCAGCCACTTTACTTTTTAGTAAACGTCTTGAAACCTCTTCTGCAATATGCTCTAATTTTTCAAGCATAAATACCTCAGAAGATAGGTTTTCACTAAATGTACGCTCCGCAGCTAAACTCTTTCGAGTTCTATGTGGTTTTACTTCGCTGTTTTGAATACCTCTTACAATGTAATAGTAATACCTACCAGATTTTCCAAAGTTTTCATCTAGATATTCTAAAGATTTTTGCTTCAAATCCAATCCTGTAAAAATGCCTTTTTGATACATTTTTTCAGCAGTAACCTTACCAACGCCATAGAATTTTCTAATGTCTAATTTTTCCAAAAACTCAAGAACTTCTTCTGGATTAACCGTTTTTTGCCCGTTAGGTTTATTATAATCACTGGCTACTTTAGCAATAAATTTATTAATGGAAATACCTGCTGATGCGGTTAATCCAACTTCATTTAAAATACGTGCACGAATCTCTTCAGCAATTAAAGAGGCACTTGGGTTTCCTTTTTTATTTTTAGTAACATCTAAATAGGCTTCATCAAGCGATAGGGGTTCAACCAAATCGGTATAATCATAAAATATTTTTCTAATTTTTTTTGATATTTCAGTATATCTCTCAAAATGTGGTCTCACAAAAATTAATTCTGGACAAAGTTTAGCGGCTAAACGCCCAGCCATAGCACTTTTTACGCCAAACTTTCTGGCCTCATAACTTGCAGCACTTACCACACCTCGCTTTCCGCCACCACCAACAGCAATAGCTTTACCTTTTAAATCTGGGTTATCCATTTGTTCTACAGAAGCATAAAAGGCATCCATATCTACATGAATAATTTTTCGTAACGGTAAATTGGTTGACATAACGTAAATTTATACAATAAATACCTTTAACTAAAATAAGATTTAGATACTAAATGATAGAAATTGAACGCAAATTTTTAGTGACTTCGGAAACCTTTAAAAAAGAAGCCTTTAAGTCAACTAGAATTATTCAAGGTTATTTAAACTCGCATAAACAAAGAGCAGTTAGGGTTAGACTAAAAGGTGAGTTGGGCTATTTAACTATAAAAGGAGAATCCTCAAAAAATGGGCTATCTCGTTTTGAATGGGAAAAAGAGATTGTTAAAACAGAAGCTCAAGAATTATTAAATTTGTGTGAACCTGGAGTTATTGATAAAATGCGTTATGAAATAAAAGTAGGACATCACATTTTTGAAGTCGACACTTTTTTTGGAGATAATGAAGGATTAATTATTGCCGAAATAGAATTGGATAATGAAGAAGATACTTTTGAAAAACCAAGTTGGTTAGGAAAAGAAGTGTCGGGAGAAATAAAATATTATAATTCGCAATTAAGTAAGCAACCCTATAACACATGGGGTAATAATTTATAAAAAACAAAAACTCATGAAAAAGACATTATTATTTTTCACATTAAGCTTGATTTTATTTTCTTGTAAAGAAGAATCAAAAGCTACCTTGTCTGATATAAATGAAGATATTAAAGTCGTTGCAAGCAAAATTAAAGATTCTATAGCAATTGAGTCAAAAAAAGCCATTGAAACAGTTTTGCCAAAAACAATAAAACAAATTAAAGAAGAACTTACAGCCAAGGGCTTTAAAACCTTTGATTATGTTGATGAGAAAACTAAAGACACTATTTTAATGCAACAATATTTTATGGCTTTTTTAAAGAGAGGGCCAATTCGTGGGCAAAATGAAGAAGAATCTGCAGAACTTCAAAAATTACACATGGAACATTTAGGAAAGATGTACGACATGGGTTATGCTGATATCTCAGGCCCTTTTGGAGATGATGGCAATATGAGAGGCGTTACAATCTATAACGTACCAACACTAAAAATGGCAGATAGCTTAGCCAATTCTGACCCTATGGTTATTGCAGGAAGATTAGAAATTGAAATCCATCCTTGGTGGGCTGGTAAAGGATTCCCGTTAAGATAATGTTGAAAATGGACTAATTCGAAATTTCAAACTTTCGTTTCGCCTCATTCCCAAACTCATCAACCACAGTAATTAAATGTTTTCCTGCTTTTGGTTTTACGGCTAATTCGTGAATATCCTTGGTGCTGCCAATAAAGGTTTCATCAACATACCAAAACACAGTACTTTCAGGCTTTGAGTGTGCTATTTTCAAGATGAGGTTGTTTATTTCTCCATCAAAATCTTTAGGTAAAAAGATGATGTTATTCGCTTTCGGATAAATAAAATCAATAGAAACAGAATTATCACCTAAACAATCAGCTCTGTATTTTGGTAAAGGTTTGTAAAACGGATTCTTAGTTTTATAATAATAAGCCATTAATGGCGGTAACACAAACCAAGATTTATGCTCAATATTATCCAAATCTTCGCAAGAAGAATTGACTTGAAAAATTTCATTTTTATCAACATGAACTAAAATATGATAAGGGCAAGGTTTTGTTTTCAACCCGCTAACTTGAATATATTTTTCTTCTGTAACATCACAATTAAGTGAAGCCCGATGACCACTTTGTTTACAAATAGTAACGGCTTGCATTTCATCAAAAGGTTTTGCAAACCAATCGCTATTTGATAATACATCAAAAACATCAAATAAAATTGGCGCAGCCGTTTGCACACCAACTAAACCAGGGCGACCTTCGCCATCTGCATTTCCAACCCAAACACCAACTACGTAATCTTTGGTAGTTCCAATAGCCCAAGCATCACGAAACCCAAAACTTGTACCAGTTTTCCAAGCAATTTGTTTTGAGCCGTCAAAAAATTCCCAACTTTCATCACTTTCAGGTCTATTAACTTCTTTTAAACTTTGATAAGTTAAAAAGATTGAAGCAGCATCAAACAGCGTTTTATCAGAAGTTTTAATCCCAAAATCAATACTTTCAGAAACCAAAAAAGTGGGTTCGCAAAACTCATTTGAAAAGTATTCACTTGAATTTTCAGAAAAATGATTTAAGGTAGAAGATAAAGCCGCATAACTTTTACATAAATCCCAAAGGTTACTTTCTGCGCCACCCAAAGCCAACGATAATCCATAATGATTCGCATTATATTTTAAATCCTTAAGTTTTAATTGCTTCAAATAATGATAAAATCTATCCAATCCAAACTGTTGTAACATTCTAACAGCAGGAACATTTAAAGAACGTGATAAAGCATGACTTGCCGGAACTGCACCATCATAAGTTTTATCATAATTTTCTGGATTATAACTTCCAAATTGAGTAGGCACATCGGCAACCAAAGTATTAGGAAGCAAATCTCCAGAGTCTAACATAGAGGCGTATAAAAAAGGCTTTAAAATACTCCCTGTACTTCTAGGTTTATCAATAATATCTACATCCTTTTGGTGGGCTTTATCGGTTGGCGTATTTCCAACATAAGCTAAAACCTGCCTTGTTTTTACATTTAAAACTAAAACGGCAGCATTGTAAATTTCATTCTGGCTTAATTGATTATAATGCATTTTAACAATATGATTTACCTGTACTTGAAGTTTGGAGTTAATGGTTGTTTGAATCCGTTTGCCGTAATATTTCTGAGCTACTTTTTGCAATAAGTGAGGTGCTGTTTGTGGTAAAGGATATGGTTTTTGAGGTAAACCTTCGGCGATAGAAAGGTTATAGGTAAGTGAATCAATAATTGAGTGGTTTAAAAGTTTTTTTAAAAGACGATTTCGCTTTTTTAATAAATGCTCTTGGTTTTTACCTGGATAAATTAAACTTGGCGCATTTGGTAAAACAGCAAGGGTAGCACTTTCTGCCCAAGACAATTCATTAGCATTCCTATTAAAATAGCGCCACGAGGCAGCATCAAGCCCTACTACATTGCCACCAAAAGGCGCATTACTAGAATAATAAGCTAAAATAGCTTCCTTACTTTCCCTAAGCTCAAGTCTAGTTGCTAAAATTAATTCTTTAAACTTCTCAAAATACGTGCGCTGTTTACCTTTCCTAGATAATCGAATTACCTGTTGTGATAAGGTACTCCCGCCTCGTTTTACACTTCCAGATTTTAAATTTCCGAGTAATGCTTTAAAAATAGAAATAGGATTAAACCCAGGATGCTTATAAAAATATTCGTCTTCAAACTGAACAATACACGTTCTAAATTTTTCTGGAATGGAATCGTTATGCGGAAACCGCCATTGCCCATCTTTCGCTATTTGTGCACCCAACAAGTCATTGTTCGAACTTGTTATTACTGTTGCCGTAGGGTCTTTAAAAAGTTGACTTGGTAAACAAAATAGATAAGCAATTAATAAAATAACAATAACCGCTGATTTAATTCTATGCCTCCTTATGTAATTTATAATGTTTCCCACTAAAAATATATACTCTAACCAAAGTTATTTAGATGTGTTTTAAGATATTTTTATGAATGTGCTTATCCCAAGTTAATACTTGTACGCCACTGGAATAATGAATTTGGATATGATGCACATCATATTCAATAATATGACTTAGATATTTAAAAGGATGATGGGTAGCTTGTTTTAGTATTTCAACCAATTTCATTACTTAAAACCTATTTTTTTACTAATATAGCTTATTGATAGTACTAAAAGTAAAAACCTGTAATCATTAAGAGTCGCTTAACCATATTAATTTTAGTAACACTAAGTGTATTAACTACAAAAGGCTATGCACAATTAGGATTTTGCTCTGGTAATTCAGGAAATCCGATTTTTACAGAAACTTTTGGTAACGGTGCTATAACTCCATTACCACCTGGGACTACAACATATATGTATAGTAGCAATGCACCTAATGACGGTTTTTATAACGTATCCAGTAACACCAATTGGTTTGGTTGGCATGATATTGTAGACCACACTACTGGAGATACTGATGGACGCATGTTAGTTTTAAATGCCGATTTTACTTCTGGTGAATTTTATAGAACAGCTATTAGCGGGCTTTGCGAAAACACAACTTACGAGTTCTCTTCATGGATGGTAAATTTACTACCGTCTTCGGGATGTGGTGGTGTTGGAATCCCAATAAACGTAAAGTTTGAAATTTGGGATAGTACCGATACTAATTTATTAGCTAGTGGAGATACAGGTAATATTAATGGTACCTCAAGTCCCAATTGGCAACAATATGCTCTAGTCTTTCAAACCTTGCCTGGTCAATCATCAGTAATATTAAAAATGCTTAATAATGGTGTTGGAGGTTGCGGAAACGATTTAGCACTTGATGATATTGTTTTTAAATCTTGTGGTGATTCAATTGTAATAGAAGACAACTTAAATACGGATTTAATATCCATCTGTGAAGATGAGCTGCCATATTCAACAACGCTCACAGCCACACCAGATTTTACTATATTTTCTTCACATTTTTATCAATGGCAAGAAAGCACAGATGGCATAAATTGGGTAGATATTGTAGGAGAAACAAATAATAGTTATGTGACGCTTCCAACAAATAACACCACTTTCTATAGAGTAAAAGTTGCAGAAGATGTTATAAATGTAAATAATGACTCTTGTAATTCTTCCTCCGAAACTTATGAAATTAGAGTTGTCCCTAACCCCATTTCGCCTATAAGCAATGGCTATTTAATGATATGTGAGGACGACTCAACACCATTAACTGTAACCGTTCCAGCAGGCGTTATGGTTAATTGGTACGATGCAAATGTTGGAGGGAATTTATTAATAGCAAATAGCACATCCTATAACCCAAGTGCCTCTGGAATATATTACGCCGAAGCCCAAACAATTGATGGCGAATGTGTATCCGCTTCAAGAACTGCTATGCAAATAGATTATTTCGAAATACCAGAAGTTACCGATGAAACCCTAGAATTCTGTGAAAACACCTCAATAACATTACATGCCAACGCAACAGATCCAGGAGCTGTTACCTCTTACTTATGGAATAATGGTAGTGTTTCAGAACAGATTGATATTTCAAACCCAGGAACATATTCGGTTGTAGTTTCAAACAATACGTGTAGTATCACAAAAACAATAATAGTGTCGCAAATTGATAATCCTATTTTAGAAGGTATAACTTCAAAAGGGACCAATATCATTATCACACCATTACCCGTTGGCGATTTTTTATATTCTATAGATGGCACAACATTTCAAACCAATCCTGTATTTTTAAATATTGAAGGCGGGCAATATACCATTTACGTA
This sequence comes from uncultured Algibacter sp., assembly GCF_947487575.1. Lineage (GTDB taxonomy): Bacteria > Bacteroidota > Bacteroidia > Flavobacteriales > Flavobacteriaceae > Algibacter_B. Next base: position 325,850 of record NZ_CANKXG010000001.1, read on the forward strand.
AAGCATCAAGATTGCAACCAAGTGTTCACAACCCAACACATTCACTTTTATATTCCAGAATTTTTCACACCAAATGGAGATACTATAAACGATACCTTTAATTTAAAAGGCATCGAATTTTTTAGTTTTTCACAAGTATCTATTTTCGATAGGTACGGAAAACTTATTAAAAATGGAGTAAACACAAATCTTTCTTGGGATGGAACCCTTAACGGAGAACTTTTACCAACAGGCGATTATTGGTATATCATTACTATCGAAGGGCAGAAATTTACAGGACACGTTACCTTAAAACGTTAAAATAATTTGGGCGTTATCCTAAAAAAAGGGTCGGGCTTTCCGTTCCAAGTCCTCGCTTCTGCTCTAAGGTGCAAAAGCTGTGGGCTATCCACTTCAATCCCTAATGCGGGTGGGTTCCCTAAGGCATGTGTTTCTCTGTAGACTTTTTGTTTTTATCTAATTTTTAGTGAAAAAAATTACAATTTAACTATATACTTCACTTTCTCTCCTTTTGATATAAAAACTAATGCGTCAAAATGCTTAAACCAATTTGTTTTATCTTTTTTTAGATTAAACATTCCCACATACTCTTTGTTCGCATAATCTGGATTTTCATTAATTATTTGTTTAGAATCGATAAAATAATTATTTTCAGTTGAAGGTAGAAAGTGAAGTAAGTTCTCTTTGTCTTTACTTGATTTTTCAATCCACTTATCTTTTCTGTAAGGCATATGAATTGATGAAATAGCTATATGATACGATATATCTGGGTTCATTTTCACGAATTGACCTCCCATGGTTTGTCCTTTCATAAAATCATATTCGTATTTTGCCATATGAGCATTAGCTAACCAAACAATGAATTTTTTTTTAGGCATTGTTTTGATAAGAAAATCAAGATTTTTAGCCATTTGTTTATCCCTGATGGAAATAGCTTTTGCTCCATTTGAATTAAGCATTAAAACATTACTTTTAAAGCTTTCTATAATTTGTTTCCAAATTGGGTTTGATTCAACTGTTTTATCGTTCAGTAATTTATCTAACGTACTTATCAAATAATTAATATCCTTTTTTGTCAGTTGATTTCTAACTTTGAATTTCTTACGCCTTACAACGTCAATAAACGCAATGAATTTATTATCAAAATCTATTTTATTTTCTTCTAAAAAGTTTTTTATACTTTTTGAAAGATTGTAATACGAATAAGGGCCCTCATATTGATTATCAAAACCCCAAAGAGTAACATTGTTTTTTTCTAAAAAACTGAATAAATCTAGACATTGATAGGAGTTAGACCACATTCCAAAGATATTTCTTTTGTTATGGTCAAAATATAAACCGAAAAAATCGCTTTCAAAAGCAATGTCTTTATAACCATGTTTTAAAACCAGATATTTAACAAATTCTGTTTTGGCTTTAAAATCGGATGCTATATGATGTTCAGCTTCTCCTAAAAAGACAATTTTTTTGTCAGTTAAGTTTGTATCTAAAATATTTTTAACATCTTCAGTTAAAAGATTTTTCATTGAGTTCAATTCGTGGATATTTTCTTTGATTTGAGCTAAAATAGAATTTAAACTAAAAATCATAAAAAGTAATATTGTCAGTTTCTTCATATTGTTACTAATTTTAGCGGATATGTCTCGTTTTAATGACTTATATTCAACACCAACTAAAATAGTTTATTTTTCTCACGAAATCAAGTCTATAACCACTTTATAAATTTTAACAGCAAAGATTCTCGCAATCGCAGGAATTAGTATATTTACGCATGCAAATCCCAAAAGGAAAAAAAATATACTTCGCTTCAGATAATCATTTAGGAGCACCAACAAAGGAAGCTTCTTTTCCTCGCGAAAAGAAATTTGTAGCTTGGTTGGACGAGGTTAAGCACAATGCAGCCGCTATTTTCCTTTTAGGCGATTTATTCGATTTTTGGATGGAATTTAAAACCGTAGTTCCAAAAGGATTTACCAGAACATTGGGTAAACTAGCTGAAATTTCAGATTCTGGAATTCCTATTTATTACTTTGTTGGGAATCACGACCTTTGGATGAATGGCTATTTTGAAGAAGAACTCAATATTCCTGTTTATCACCAACCAAAAGAATTTACCTTTAATGATAAAACCTTTTTAATTGGTCATGGTGATGGCTTAGGGCCAGGAGATAAAGGTTATAAACGCATGAAAAAAGTGTTTACAAACCCCTTTTGTAAATGGTTATTCCGTTGGTTACACCCAGACTTAGGAGTACGAATGGCACAACACCTATCAGTAAAAAATAAACTTATTTCTGGCGATAACGATACTAAATTCCTTGGCGAAGAAAACGAATGGCTTGTACAATATTGCAAACGAAAATTAGAAAGCAAACACCGTGATTTCTTTGTGTTTGGTCACAGACACTTACCGCTTAATATAAACCTCAACGAAAAATCAAAATACATTAATCTAGGCGATTGGATTCAATATTATACTTATGGTGTTTTTGATGGAGAAAATTTAAAATTGAAGGAATTTTAAGCCTCACTTTCATGAGCATTCATATCGGCTCTTAAATCCAAATCCCTAAGTACAGGATTCTTAACACCAATTACGAAAACAGTAAGCAATGTCATGGTGCCACCAAAAACTACAGCAGCAACAGGCCCCATTAATTTGGCCGCCAAACTACTTTCAACAGCTCCTAATTCATTAGAAGACCCAACAAACATAGAATTTACAGAAGATACACGCCCACGCATATCATCAGGAGTTTTTAATTGTAAAATCGTCTGACGAATAATCATAGAAATACCATCTGCAGCGCCACTAATAAATAGCATTAAAACACTTACCAAAAAAATAGACGATAATCCAAAACCAATCATACTTACTCCAAATATAAAAATCGATATCAATAATTTTTTACCTGTTTTTTTGCTTATCGGAATATAAGTTGTAGCAAACATAGTCACTATACTTCCAAGAGAAATTGAGGCATTTAAAATACCTAAACCTTCACTTCCTACTTCTAAAACATCTTGAGCGAAAATTACTAGGATAGCAACAGTTCCTCCAAATAAAACCGCAATCATATCTAAGGTTAAAGCGCCTAAAATAGCCTTGTTTTGAAAAACAAAACGAATCCCTACTTTTAAGCTCTCTTTTACAGATTCACCAATTTTTTTATTTAGAATTGGTTTCTTTTTTATTAAAAAGGTTAGAAAAAAAGATATCACAACCAATACAAAAACAATCATCAAGGTTTTATCAACCCCAATCCAACTAATAAAAAAACCTCCAAAAAGTGCTCCTAAAACAGCTGCAATTTTCCAAGTACTTGTGCTCCAAGTAGCGGCATTAGGATATATTCTTTTAGGCACAATTAAGGCGACTAAAGAAAAAATGATAGGTCCGAAAAAAGAACGCAAAAAACCACCAAAAAATACAAGCACATAAATTGAATATAGAATAGCATTTGTTGACCAATTACCAACAACATCATCTGTAGTTAATAAATACAGTCCTAAACTAATTAAAGAAAAGGCTGCTATACAAATTGCTAATAGGGTTCTTTTTTCTTTTTGATCCACAATATGACCTGCAAATGGGGCCATAAAAAAAGCTGGAATAAATTCGCAAGCTCCTATTAAAAGCAAATTTAAAGGGTCTTTTGTTATACTATAGACTTGCCATTCAATAACAATAAATTGCATAGACCAACCAAAAACTAAAAACAAACGTAACAGTAAAAAAATATTAAATTCTTTTATTCGTAAGGCTGCATAAGGGTCAGTTTTTGCCATATTTCACATTCTTGAGAAGTCAGGAATCTCTTTATTTAAACATACACGTTTTTAAATCCTACCGTATATAGTTGAAAGATATTTTAAATTTAATACAAATTCTACTCTTGTTTTTTCAAATCCCTTAACTTCATCTGTAAACTCACATTTCCTCGCCACTCATTTTCATCAATGGAATATACGGCTCTAAATTGTTTTCCGTCAGAAATCAAATCAAATTTATTACCCATACTAAAACCAATTCCAACCATTCCGGCAGATGATTCTGGTTGCTTAACGGTTAATCTTAAATGTGCTTTATCTTCTCCAACACATTTTCCATAACCAGTGTCCAATAAGTTTTCACTCAAAAAAACAGGAGTCATATTACTTGGCCCATAAGGTGCAAACTGTTTTAAGATTCTATAAAATTTAGGTGTAACCTCTTTTAAATCAATTTTTACATCAATTTTAATCTCTGGAGTTAAAAGATTTCTATCAATAGTTTTTGAAACCTCATCCTCAAAAGCTTGTTTAAAGGCTTCGTAATTTTCTTCTTCAAGTGTTAAACCAGCGGCATATTTATGCCCTCCAAATTGTTCAATATGTTCTTTACAATTTCCTATGGCATTATAAATATCAAAACCGCGAACAGACCTTGCTGAAGCAGCCAACTTATTACCACTTTTAGTAAATACTATGGTAGGCCTGTAATAGGTTTCAGTTAGTCTAGAAGCCACAATACCAATAACGCCTTTATGCCAATCTTTATGGTAAACAACAGAAGTAAGGCGGTTCTGTTCTTTTTGTTCTTCAATTTGCTTAAGAGCTTCTTCTGTAATTCGTTTATCAGTTTCACGTCGGTCTAAATTATAGTCATTAATTTCAACAGCATACTGTCTTGCCATTTCTGGTTCTTCTTCAGTTAATAAAGTTACTGCATAGTTACCATGTTTCATCCGCCCAGCTGCATTTATTCTTGGCGCCACTATAAAAACAACATCTGTAATGGTTAATTCTGTTTTTTCAACCTGCTCTAAAATAGCTTTAATCCCAGATCTAGGGTTGGTGTTTATAACCATCAAGCCAAAATGAGCTAACACTCTGTTTTCGCCATTTATTGGTACTATATCTGCGCCAATTGCTGTGGCTACCAAATCTAAATATTCAATTAAATCTTCAGCTGTTTTTCCATCTTTTGAAGCTAATGCTTGTACTAATTTAAACCCTACACCGCAACCACATAATTCTTTAAAAGGATACTTGCAGTCTTCTTGTTTTGGATCTAAAACCGCTGCTGCTTCTGGAATTTCATCTCCTGGTCTATGATGATCACAAATAATAAAGTCAATACCCAATTTTTTAGAATGTGCTACTTTTTCAACAGCTTTTATTCCACAATCTAAAGCAATAATTAAAGAAAATTCATTTTCCAAGGCGAAGTTTATGCCTTTATATGAAACGCCGTAACCTTCATCATATCTATTAGGAATGTAAGTGTAAACTAAATTATGTTTGGTTTTTAGGTAGGAAGACATTAAAGCTACTGCCGTTGTACCATCCACATCATAATCACCATAAACCAAAATACTTTCGTTATTAGCAATGGCTTTTTCAATTCTTGCTACAGCCTTATCCATATCTTTCATTAAGAATGGATCATGTAATTCATTTAAACGGGGTCTGAAAAAAGATTTAGCATCTTCATAAGTCTCAACACCTCTATGCAACAACATAGTGGCTATTTTAGAATCTACTTGAAGTGCTTTTTGTAAAGCTTCAATTTTTTCCCTTTGAGGTTCAGGTTTTAGTGTCCAACGCATTGAGAGATAGCAATTTTTTAATAAAAGTTCAATAGATTTTGGGGTCTCTAATTCTTATGAAAATGAGTTTCAATTTTTAATTCTGAAAACTGACGAAACATTTCCATAACGCCACAATATTTTTCAATAGACAAATCAACAGCTCTTTGAAGTTTTTTTTCATTTAAATCATCACCATAAAAATGAAAATGCAAAGCTACTTTATCATAATATTTAGGATGCTCTTCTGTTAAATTAGCGTTAGTTTCCATTTTAAAGGCATCAACTTTTAACTTCATTTTTTTTATTAAAGCTGCCACGTCTAAACCAGAGCATCCTGCTAAACCAGATAGCATTAATGCCTTTGGCCTGTAGCCTTCACCTTTTCCGCCGCTTTCTTCTCCTGCATCAATAAATAAGTTATGTCCAGACGGATTTGTACTTTCAAACCTCATGTCTCCTAACCATTTTGTTGTAACCTCAACTACCATTTGTAAACTATTTTTCGTTTCTTGTAGGTATCAAAAATACTACAAAAAAAGAAAACATGCCTTTAGTAACGCCATTATCTGCTAATCATGATTTAGAAACCAAAAAACTAGCTGAGTTTTTTAATGAAACTTTAGGGTTTTGTCCTAACTCGGTTTTAACCATGCAACGCAGACCAGCAATTAGCAAAGCGTTTATTAACTTGAATAAAGCTGTTATGGCAAATGAAGGCCGTGTAACATCTGCCTTAAAACGCATGATTGCTTGGGTATCAAGTAACGCCACGGGTTGTAGGTATTGTCAAGCGCATGCTATACGCGCTGCGGAACGTTATGGAGCAGAGCAAGAACAACTTGATAATATTTGGGAATATAGAACACATCCTGCATTTAATGAAGCCGAACGTGCTGCTTTAGATTTTTCTTTATTGGCTAGTCAAGTGCCAAATGGTGTTGATGAAACTACTAAAAAACGTTTACACGAACATTGGGATGAAGGTGAAATTGTTGAAATGCTAGGTGTTATTTCTCTTTTTGGATATTTAAACCGATGGAACGATAGCATGGGAACCTCCATTGAAGATGGTGCTGTTGAAAGTGGCGAACAATATTTAGGGAAACATGGTTGGGAAAAAGGGAAGCATGTTTAGATTGCTAGATTTTTAGAGCGCTTAGCTTTTAGATAAATTAGATTGAAACCTTTCCAGAAATGGGGAGGTTTTTTGTTTCTTATAATTTCTTGAAACGAGATGTCCTTTTTTATTTAATACCAATATAGTAGCTTAGATATCAAGAATATAAACAAAGTGAATTTCATGTCTTAAAACATTTCAAAAGACTGATTTACTTTAGCAATAAATCAAAAATAAAATGGAAAATTATCTAATAACAGGAGCAATATTAAGTTTTGTGATTGGTATTTCTAAAGAATTGAGTTTAGGGAAATTAATTAGAATAAACCTACTTAAAAAGCTTTATTCAAAAGCATCTATCAAAGAAATTGAAAGTTTTGAAAAAAATACTAAAAGAGATTATAATTTCAATTGGAAGAAAAAATAAAATGAAAAAAAATCACTTAATTAGTTTTTAATGATAAACATACTACACCTTTAAAAGTATAATAATCTACGACCCATTTTCAGGTAGAGGTAAGTTTTACACACCATTAACTAAATCAAGTTTTTAATCCTTTCTCTCAACATAGGCAACACCTCAACCTCAAACCAAGGGTTTTTAGTCAACCAAAACCGATTTCTAGGAGATGGGTGTGGCAAAGGCAAACACTTAGGTAAGTATTCTTGAAAATTATCTACCGTTTCTGTTAATGTTTTTTTAGCAGCTTTTCCTAGGTAATACTTTTGAGCATACATGCCAATTAAAATAACAAGTTCAACATTTTTAAGTTTATCAAAAAGAGGTTTGTGCCATTGTGGAGCACATTCTGGTCTTGGAGGTAAATCTCCTGTTTTTCCTTTTCCTGGATAACAAAAACCCATAGGGATTATAGCAAATTTTTTCTCATCATAAAAGTCTTCATCAGTTACATTTAACCATTTTCTTAATTGCCTACCACTGGCATCATCCCAAGGAATTCCTGATGCATGTACTTTGGTTCCTGGTGCTTGACCAATAATAACAATTTTAGATTCTGGATGTGCTGACACTACAGGCCTTGGGCCTAAAACCAAATGTTCTTTGCAGATTGTGCATTGCGATATGTCGTTTAAGAGGTTTTTCATTACATTTTTTGAGGTTTCAAAAACACCCCTAAAGTCCCCTCAAGGGGACAATTCGTTAAAAAATAATTTACTTTTTAGTTAAAGTAATACCTTCAAAACTTAAACCTTCAAAACCAGTTTTCATGAAGTTTCTAATGTTTTGATGTCCGTCTCCATTTGGGTCTTTTAAAACATCATCAAAATAGTATTGCCCAAAACAAGCTAAAGTGTCATCTTTAGATAAACCTTGTGCTTTTGCAAATGCAAATAATTTACACGACCCAGAGTTTTGTCCTTCGGCATTTTCTAAAATCCCGTTTTTAAAAGCTGTTGGGGTAAACTCATAGTTTTCATCAACAACACTCATAGTTTCAGAAAATTCAATCTGTTTAGGTGTATGCTTTAATTTCGTTTTAAATGATTCTATATTCATTTTTAATTTTTAAAATTTCACTTTCCTTTCCCTCCAACCACAACAACAATCTCACCTTTTGGTGGTTTATTCGTATAATATTCTAAAACCTCTTTGGCAGTCCCTCTGATGGTTTCTTCAAATAATTTAGTCAACTCTCTAGATACCGAAACATGTCTGTCTTCTCCAAAATACTCACAAAAATGCCCTAAAGTTTTTACTAGTTTATGTGGGCTTTCGTAAAAAATGATGGTTCTGGTTTCTTCAGCTAGTAGTAATAATCGCGTTTGACGCCCTTTTTTAACAGGTAAAAAACCTTCAAACACAAATTTATCATTAGGTAAACCTGAATTTACAAGTGCTGGAACAAATGCTGTTGCTCCTGGCAAACAGTCTACTTCAATATTATTTTCGATACAAGCACGAGATAATAAAAATCCAGGGTCTGAAATGGCTGGTGTTCCTGCATCGCTAATCAATGCGACAGATGTTCCTGATTTAAGTTTTTGAATGATGTTTTCAACCGTTTTATGCTCATTATGCATGTGATGCGATTGCATGTGGGTTGAAATCTCGTAATGTTTTAAGAGTTTGCCTGAGGTTCGGGTGTCTTCTGCTAAAATTAAATCGACGTCTTTTAGAACTTCTATAGCTCTAAATGTGATGTCTTTTAAATTTCCGATTGGTGTCGGAACTATGTATAATTTACTCATTTGTGTTAGTGATTGCAGTGGTTAGCTTTTGGCGAGGCGAGCATCGAGCCAAAACTATGAACGAAAAGCACGACCGCGTTTTTTTCGCGGTAACACCCAAATTTTAATTAAACTTTGCTTCTATAATTTCCATAAAGCGCTCTTCAAACTCTTCTTTATCTGCCCAATTATTATAATCTGGTTTTACCATGTTTTCTATAAAATGCTTTGCATCATCAAACGAAGCAGAGGTATTTAATTGTGATAATACCCGATTGTAGTCTTCACTTTTCCCATCAAATAAATGCTTAATAAAGGCTATTTTATCGTTAAGACCTATATTTAGTCCTCCAACTTTAAGTTGATCATTTAACGACACTTTTCCGTTTGAAATCCCATTAGTTTTTGAAACAGGCTCAAAAACAGGAGTGTCTTCAAACCCAGCAGTAATATCTTCTAAATTGTGTCTTTTAATCGGCTCTTTAGAAATGGTATCATTTTCTTCTGTATCATCTGGCATATGCGCTACCATGTCCTTGATTTTACTCATTACAGGTTCCATAATAGCGTCCTGATCAACCTCATCAAGATTAATATATATTTTGTCTTCAACCTCAATGTTATCACTAACTTTATTATTAAAAGCGCTATCTAACATATCAAAAAATGAAGAATCACTCCCAATAGTTGGTATATCTCCATCAAAATTTTCGTGCGCAAATTTTAAAACTGATAATTTTTCTTGGAGTACAGAAACCTCAGCATACATTTTTATAACATCTTCCTTACCCTTTAGCTTAAGAATTCTATGTGCTATACTAACGAGTTCTGATTCAAGCTTCTTCTTCATTGTTTATAAATTTTAAATTATTGCACTTTAGCCTTTTGTTTTTTAATAAATTTACGCCACCTTTATAAAAACGATAAATTGCTACAATTTAGTGTTAAAATTACAAAATGTTTCTTGAAAATACAGTAAATCATAAAGAACAATTTGGCTGGATAGAAGTTATATGTGGCTCCATGTTTTCTGGAAAAACTGAAGAACTTATTCGTAGGCTTAGGCGCGCGCAGTTTGCAAGGCAAAAAGTTGAAATTTTTAAACCTGCAATTGATGTGCGTTATGATGAGGATATGGTAGTCTCTCATGACGAAAATCAAATTCGCTCTACACCTGTCCCTGCTGCAGCAAATATTCCAATATTAGCTGATGGTTGTGATGTAGTTGGTATTGATGAAGCTCAGTTTTTTGATGATGAAATTGTTCGCGTTTGTAACGATTTGGCAAATAAAGGTGTTCGGGTAATTGTGGCTGGATTGGATATGGATTTTAAAGGTAATCCTTTTGGACCCATGCCTAATCTTATGGCAACTGCAGAATATGTAACTAAAGTGCATGCGGTTTGTACAAGAACAGGAAATTTAGCGCAGTATAGTTACAGGAAAAATCAAAATGACAATCTGGTTTTACTAGGAGAAGTTAATGAATATGAACCCTTAAGTAGAGCAGCGTATTATAAAGCGATGCTACGTGACAAAGTGAGACACATGAAGGTAAACGAAGCCGAAGAAGTAAATACCAAACCTAAAGATTCCAATGGCTAAAGCACAAGAAACCGTGCTTGAAATAGACTTAAAAGCACTTAAATATAATTTTGAATATCTTAAATCGAAATTACAAGCTAACACCAATTTTTTAGCAGTTGTAAAGGCTTTTGGATATGGAAGTGATGCTTGTGAAATTGCAAAATATTTACAAGATTTAAATGTTAATTACTTTGCTGTAGCTTATACCAATGAAGGGGTTGCGCTTAGAAAAGCTGGTATTACACAGCCCATTTTGGTACTGCACCCACAAACCATAAACTTTAAAAGTTTAATAGAGCATTGCTTAGAGCCTAGTATTTATAATGCTAAAATTTTAAACGAATTTATTACAGTCGCCTCCGCGGAAAAACAAACCGAATATCCTATTCATATTAAATTTAATACAGGTTTAAACAGATTAGGGTTTTCTGATGATGCAGTTGAATCTATAATTTCTAAATTGAAAACTTCTGAAGCAGTAAAAGTGAAATCGATTTTCTCACATTTAGCTGCAAGTGAAGATTTAAATGAAAAAGAATTTACTTTAAACCAGATTGAAACCTTTAAACAAATAGCGGATAATTTTACTAACCAGATTGGTTATAAACCCATATTACATGCTTGTAATACCTCTGGTGTTTTAAATTATCCTGAAGCTCATTTTGATATGGTGCGTTGTGGTATTGGACTCTATGGTTTTGGAAATTCTGAAAAAGAAAACCAACATTTAAAACCTATTGGTACTTTAAAAACTGTTATTTCTCAAATTCATACTATTAAAGAAGGTGACTCTGTTGGTTATAACCGAGCATTTAAAAGCGACTCCGTTTTAAAAACGGCTACGCTACCTATTGGACACGCTGATGGCATTGGAAGACATTATGGAAACGGTAAAGGTTTCGTTACAGTTCATGGCCAAAAAGCTCCAATAATTGGTAACGTATGTATGGACATGATTATGGTTAATATTACCAATATTGACTGTAAAGAAGGGGATGAAGTAATTGTTTTTGGAGAAAACCCAACTGCAGAAGATGTTGCAGTAACTGCCAATAGTATTTCTTATGAGATTATAACATCTATTTCTCAAAGAGTTAAACGTATATATATTAGTAAATAAATTAGTTACAAGATGTGACTTTTTTAATTATCTTGGTCACAATAATATATTTAACCATTAAAAAACTAGTAAAAATGTTAAAAGAATTTAAAGATTTTATCATGACAGGAAATGTCATTGATTTTGCAGTTGCCGTAATAATGGCGGGTGCTTTGGGTGCTGTTATTAACGGATTCGTTTCTAAAATTGCTATGCCACTTATTGGCCTAGTAACTGGTGGTGTTAGTTTCTCTGATAAATTTTGGACTCCTGGAGATGAAGTTTACAAAACTGTTGAAGCTGCAAAAGAAGCAGGTGTTGCGGCAGTAGAGTATGGTGCATGGATAGACACTATAATTAGTTTAATTGTAGTTGGTTTTGTTATGTTTTTAATTGTTAAGGCTTACAACAAAACAAAAAAACCAGCAGAAGAAGCAGCTCCAGCAGGACCAACTCAAGAAGAATTATTAGCAGACATTAGAGATTTGCTTAAAAAATAACAAACTGTTAAATAAATAACACAGTGTTATTTGTTGTTAAAAAGCCCTCGTTTATAAAAAATGAGGGCTTTTTTTAGATTCTAAAATAGAATTAATACTTAATTTTGCCACACAAAATTTATTAAAATTTAAAAAAATGAAAGTAGCTGTTGTCGGTGCCACTGGAATGGTTGGCGAAGTGATGTTAAAAGTTCTTGCAGAACGTAATTTTCCTGTAACAGAATTAATCCCTGTTGCATCTGAACGTTCTTTAGGAAAAACAATAACATACAAAGGCAAAGATTATAAAGTTGTTGTTTTAGAAACTGCTGTTTCTATGAAACCAGATATCGCTTTATTTTCTGCTGGTGGAGATACCTCATTAGAATGGGCTCCAAAATTTGCAGAAGTTGGTACAACTGTAGTTGATAATTCTTCAGCTTGGAGAATGGATCCAACTAAAAAATTAGTGGTTCCAGAAATAAATGCCAACGAATTAACTAAAGCAGATAAAATTATAGCTAACCCGAATTGTTCTACAATTCAATTAGTTATGGCTTTAAATCCACTTCATAAAAAATATAAAATGAAACGTGTTGTTGTTTCAACTTATCAATCTGTTTCTGGTACTGGTGTTAAAGCAGTTCGCCAATTAGAAAATGAAATTGCAGGTGTTGAAGGTGAAATGGCTTACCCTTATCCTATTGGAAGAAATGCATTACCGCATTGTGATGTTTTTGAAGACAACGGATATACTAAAGAGGAAATGAAATTAGCCAGAGAACCTCAAAAAATAATGAACGACAGAACATTTTCTGTGTCTGCAACAGCTGTTAGAATTCCTACTGCAGGTGGACATTCAGAATCTGTAAATGTTGAATTTGAAAACGATTTTGATTTGGCTGATGTTCGTCAATTATTAAGTGAAACTCCTGGTGTTGTTGTTCAAGATAATATAAACACTAACACCTATCCAATGCCTATTTTTGCACATGAAAAAGATGAGGTTTTTGTAGGTCGAATTCGTAGAGATGAAACACAACCAAATACTTTAAATATGTGGATTGTTGCCGACAACCTTCGTAAAGGAGCTGCAACTAACACTGTTCAAATAGCAGAATATTTAATTGAGCATAAATTAGTTTAATAATTCTTTACTAAACATATCTTAAAGCCTCTGATTTACAGAGGCTTTTTTTATTTTTGAAAGATTAAGTAGAGTTTCTAAAAAATAAAATTGCTGTGAATTATCCAAAAACCAAAACTGTAGATACTGTAGACACCTATTTTAATGTAAAAGTTAAAGACCCTTACAGATGGTTAGAAGATGATAGAAGTGAGGATACAAAAGCTTGGGTTAAAGCTCAAAACAGAACTACCTTTAGTTATTTAGACAATATTTCATACCGCGAAGCACTAAAAGAAAGACTTACTAAATTATGGAATTACGAAAAAATAGGAGCACCTTTTAAAGAAGGTGAATACACCTATTATTATAAAAATGATGGACTTCAAAACCAATATGTTATTTATCGTCACAATACAGGTAAAGACCCAACTACAGCAACTCTATTTTTAGACCCAAATACTTTTAGTGAAGATGGTACAATATCTCTGGGCGGTATAAGTTTTTCAAAAGATGGCAGTAAACTAGCCTATTCCATTTCTGAAGGAGGAAGTGATTGGAGAAAGATTTTGATTATGGATACCGAAAGCAAAGAAATTATTGAAGATACACTTGTTGATATTAAATTTAGCGGTATGTCTTGGTATAAAAACGAAGGCTTTTATTATTCAAGTTATGATAAACCCAAGGGGAGCGAACTATCTTCTAAAACAGATCAACATAAAGTTTACTATCATAAACTAGGAACATCACAAAAAGAAGACCATCTAGTTTACGGTGGCTCGCTCGCTGAAAAACACCGTTATATCTACGCAACGGTAACCGAAGACAATCGTTACTTAATAATTTCACCTAGGATTTCAACTTCTGGGAATAAGTTATTTATAAAAGATTTATCTAAACCAAAAAGTAAATTAGTTAGCATTCTTAATCATACAGAAAGTGATACTTATATTATTGAAAACGAAAGAAGCAAGCTATATCTTGTTACAAATTTGAATGCACCAAATAAAAAAATAGTTACCGTTGATGCCTCAAATCCAACTCCAGATAATTGGGTAGATTTTATTCCAGAAACAGAAAACGTTTTAAATCCTTCTACAGGTGGAGGTTATTTCTTTACGGAATATATGGTTGATGCTGTTTCTAAGATTTTACAATATGATTATACTGGTAAATTAATTAGAGAAATAAAATTGCCAGGTACTGGCAGCGCAGGTGGCTTTACTACTAAAAAAGTAGAAACAGAACTATACTATTCTTTTACAAACTATAAAACTCCAGGAAACATATTCAAATATAATATTAAAAACGGCTCTTCTCAATTATATAGTAAACCTAATATCGATTTCAACCCAGAAGATTATGAAAGCAATCAAGTTTTTTATACGTCAAAAGACGGTACGAAAATCCCAATGATAATTACACATAAAAAAGGGTTAGAATTAAATAGCAAAAACCCAACAATTCTTTATGGTTATGGTGGATTCAATATAAGTTTAACACCTAACTTTAGTATTACTAATGCCATTTGGATGGAACAAGGTGGTATTCTAGCTGTTCCAAATCTCCGTGGTGGAGGCGAGTACGGCAAAGCCTGGCACGACGCAGGTACTAAACTAAAAAAGCAAAATGTATTCGACGATTTTATAGCTGCAACGGAATATTTATTTGAAAAAAAATATACATCCTCAGAATATTTAGCATTAAGAGGTGGCTCAAATGGTGGCTTATTAGTAGGAGCAACAATGACGCAACGTCCAAATTTAGCCAAAGTCGTATTACCAGCTGTTGGTGTTTTAGATATGCTACGTTATCATACCTTTACTGCAGGAGCAGGTTGGGCATATGATTATGGAACAGCTGAAGACAATAAAGAAATGTTTGAATATTTAAAAGGGTATTCACCTCTGCACAATATTGAAACTGGGGTTGTATACCCTGCAACGTTAATAACTACTGGCGATCATGACGACCGTGTTGTACCTGCTCACAGCTTTAAATTTGCTGCCGAATTACAAAGCAAACAAATAGGAAATAACCCAACATTAATAAGAATTGAAACTGATGCTGGGCATGGTGCCGGAACACCAGTAAATAAAACTATTCAGCAATACGCCGATATTTTTGGATTTACATTATACAATATGGGGTTTGAAGTTTTACCTAGTATAGCGAATGACAAATTAAAAGAGTAATACACCATATACTTTTTATCAAAAACACGCTTCCAGACTATAAGCGTGTTTTTTTTATACTATTTTTGCAATGCTATGTTAAACGTTAAAAATCTTACTTTTTCTTACGATAAAACAGCTGTTTTAAAAAACATCTCTTTTAAGGCTAAACATGGAGAACATGTTGTCATTATTGGAGAAAGTGGTTCTGGAAAAAGCACCTTACTAAAAGTTTTATACGGTGAATATGATTTAAACGATGGTCATATCTTTTGGAACAATGAAGAAATTTTAGGGCCAAAATACAATTTAGTTATTGGCTACGATTTTATGAAGTATGTAGCCCAAGAATTTGATTTGATGCCTTTTATAACTGTAGCAGAAAATATAGGTAAATTTCTGTCTCGTTTTTATCTAGAAGAAAAAGAAAAACGAACTGCAGAATTACTTGAAGTTGTAGAGCTTACCCAATTCGCAAATATCAAAGTTAAAACCTTAAGTGGTGGACAAAAACAACGTGTTGCTTTAGCTCGCGCATTAGCTAAACAACCAGAAATTATCTTACTAGACGAGCCATTTAGCCATATTGATAATTTTAAAAAACAAAGTCTTCGCAGAAGCGTTTTTAGATATTTAAAAGCCAAAAACATAACTTGCATTGTGGCAACTCACGATAAAGAGGATGTCTTGGGCTTTGCTGACAAAATGATTGTTTTAAACAACAATGAAATTGAAGTTAACGATTTACCTGAAACGCTCTACAAAAACCCAAAAACGCCCTTAATAGCATCATTTTTTGGAGAGTTTAATATCATAAATGATAACATAATTTATTCAAATCAGTTAAAAGTTGTTGAACATTCAAGCTTAAAAGCTACTGTTAAGACTTCATATTTTAAAGGTCACTATTATTTAATTGAAGCAATTTTAAATGACAAACCTGTGTTTCTTGAGCATCATCAAACTTTAAAAGAAGGCGCACTCGTTTACCTTTCTGTTGAATAAATAGGATTATAAAGTCTTAATAATTTCAAACACTTGCTCTCTAAATTTTATTGTAGAACCAATAGCCTTCCCAAGAAGAAGCTGCCCGATTGGTGTATTTGCGGAAATAGCATAAAATGTGTTATTACCAACCTGCAGTTCTCCAGCTGATATACCAATAAAATAGTTGGACTTTGTGGTAAAAACGACACTTCCTAATCCAATAGTATTGGAAGTATTTTCTATATTAAATTTAGATAGTAATGCTCTAGTTTTTTCAATTTCTACTAATTGATTTCCTGCTTTTTCACGTTCTAGTTGCAACATAGCACGTCCCGTTTCGTGCTTATCACCAGCACTACTTTTAGTTTCGGATTGTAATGATACTTGAATCTCTTTAATTGTATTTTGAACCGTCTGATAACGGCTTTCAATAAATTCTAGACATTGATTATATAACTCTTCTTTTATATTCATTTTACTAATTTTGCTAATTCTTTTCCAACCAAACTCCCTATGGCAATGCCCATACCGCCAAGGCGAACACCACAAAATACATTATTACTTAGTTGTTTCACAATTGCTTTTTTCTGATTTCCAACTCCCATAATCCCACTCCACCTATGTTCAATTTCAAAAGTTGTTTCTGGTAAAATAATTTTTTTCAAAAAGTCTTCTAGCTTGTTTTGAATTAATTCTGTTTGGTTAAATTCTGTAGTTTCTTCGCCTTTAAAATCTAAGTGTCGCCCACCTCCAAGGAGAATTCTATTATTAATATTTCTGAAATAGTAATAGCCCCTATCTAAATGAAATGTGCCATTTATATGTAAACCATCAATAGGTTTGGTTATTAATACTTGTGCTCTAGCAGGTTTTACTTTTTGGTTAATTAGTTGTGATGCAAAACCATTTGTAGCAATAATTAATTTTGAAGTAGAAAATTCGAACCGACTAGTTTTTACTTTTACTGAGTTATTAGCTTCTGAAAAACTCTCGACCTGAATATTATTTAATATTTTGATGCCTTTTGAATACACTTTTTCAAGTAAGGCTTCCATTATTTTTCCTGTATCAATCTGACCTTCGAATTGATTAAAAATGTATTGTTTATTTATACCTTTAAAGTTGAATACGTTATCCTTTAAAATGAAAACGTTATCCTTAAAAAGGGGTTTTAATAATTTATTAATCACTTCTTTTTTTAATATGCAGTTTTCAAATAATGCTTTGTCTGAATCTAAAAACAATTCGTAACCTCCTAATTGTTGATAATCAATTTGTTTGTCTCCAAGGGTTTGTCTTAATAGTTTTAAACCATTAGCCCGTTTTGAAATGAGTTCGATAACATCCTGTTCGGCATGTGTTTTTAAATCATCAAGAATTTCACTTAAACTCCCGAAACAGGCAAAACCAGCATTTTTTGTACTAGCACCTTGTGGTAATGTTCCTTTTTCGAGGATTAAAATTTTCGATTTGGGATGTTGTTCTTTTAATTGAAGTGCACAATTAAGCCCTACAATACCACTACCAACAATGCAAAAATCTATGCTTGATAGCCATGATTTTATTTCCCAATATGATAAATTCATGAAGCTAAGTTATAATTTTAAATTAAAGTTTGGGACTGCGTTAGGGATTGAAGCGGCATCCTTTTTTATTTAGAAAAAACTTAGTTTATTTTGAGCTAAAATTTCGCAGATTGCCACGTACCTTCGTCCTCGCTATGACGTTATAAAAAAGATATAGCGAAACATTTATGTTCATGAATTCAAAAATTTAAAGTAGAAATGCATGAATAAAAGCCCGACCCTTGTGGTAACGCCATAAAAAAACTCCGAAATTGCTTTCGGAGTCTTTAGTATTTATTCTTCAACTTGTTTTTCAATAACGAAGTCTTCCATGAATTTAGTGGTATAATTCCCTGATAAATAATCTGGATGTTCCATGAGTTGCCTGTGAAATGGAATTGTGGTTTTTATGCCTTCTATTACGAACTCATCTAAAGCACGCTTCATTTTATTAATGGCTTCTTCTCTCGTTTGCGCCGTTGTAATTAACTTTGCTATCATAGAATCGTAGTTTGGAGGAATGGCGTAACCTGCGTAAACATGCGTATCTAAACGGATACCATGACCTCCAGGAGCGTGTAATGTTGTAATCATTCCTGGTGACGGTCTAAAATCATTAAACGGGTCTTCTGCATTAATTCTACATTCAATTGAGTGTAATTTTGGTGTGTAATTTTTACCTGAAATTGGCACACCTGCAGCGACTAGAATCTGTTCGCGAATTAAATCGAAATCAATAACTTGCTCTGTAATTGGGTGCTCTACTTGGATACGTGTATTCATTTCCATGAAGTAGAAATTACGATGCTTATCTACTAAAAATTCCACCGTTCCTGCGCCTTCATATTTTATATATTCTGAGGCTTTAACAGCAGCTTCACCCATTTTTTTACGAAGTTTATCCGTCATGAATGGTGATGGAACTTCTTCGGTAAGTTTTTGGTGACGACGTTGGATTGAGCAATCTCTTTCTGATAAATGACATGCTTTTCCTTTAGAATCGCCAACTATTTGAATTTCAATATGTCTTGGCTCTTCAATAAGTTTTTCCATGTACATATCGTCATTTCCAAACGCCGCTTTAGACTCTTGTCTTGCAGAATCCCAAGCATCTTTAAGATCTTCTGGTTTGAATACGCCACGCATACCTTTGCCTCCACCTCCGGCTGAAGCTTTAAGCATAACTGGATAACCAGTTTGTTTTGCTAGTTTTTGACATTCAGCAAAATCCTTAATAATACCATCACTACCTGGTACACATGGTACACCAGCAGCTTTCATGGTTTCTTTAGCATTTGCTTTATCTCCCATTCTATCAATCATTTCTGGAGATGCACCGATAAATTTAATTCCGTGCTCTTCGCAAATTTTTGAAAACTTGGCGTTTTCTGATAGAAATCCATATCCTGGATGAATTGCATCTGAGTTGGTAATTTCAGCAGCAGATATAATATTAGACATTTTCAAGTATGACTCACTACTAGCTGCGGGTCCTATACAAACCGCCTCATCAGCAAACTTAACATGCAGACTAGACTCATCAGCAGTAGAGTAAACTGCTACTGTTTTAATGCCCATTTCTTTACAGGTTCTAATAACACGAAGTGCTATTTCTCCTCTATTGGCTATTAATATTTTTTTAAACATCTTTTTTAAATTAGATAATTAGACTATTGGATTATTCTATTATTTTGGATTATTAGAATAGTATGCATCTAGTAATCGATAAATCTAATAATCTAAAATTAAGATGGGTCTACTAAAAATAATGGTTGATCAAACTCTACTGGAGACGAATCATCAACTAATACCTTAACTATCTTCCCTGAAACTTCAGATTCAATTTCATTGAAAAGTTTCATAGCTTCAATAACACAAAGCACATCACCCTCTGCAATAGTTTGACCCACTTCAATAAATAAGGGCTTATCTGGTGCTGGTTTTCTATAGAACGTACCAATAATTGGTGATTTGATTGTAATATATTTTGAATCGTCCGAACTTATTGATGGTTCGACTGGTGTTGGTGCAACTGGTTCTGATGTTGGAGCAGCTACTACCTGTTGTGGTATTTGAGCAGCAGGAACTTGATGCACAATTGTAGTGTCTGAATTTGATCCTGTTTTAATTGTGATTTTTAAATCATCCATTTCTAGTTTAACCTCACTTGCTCCCGATTTGGCAACAAATTTAATTAAGTTTTGAATCTCTTTTACATCCATAGTATTACTAATTAGTTAGTGGTTAGTCTTTTGAATTATAAGCCCATTTTAAATACGTGGCTCCCCAATTAAATCCGCCTCCAAAAGCGGCAAAAATTATATTATCTCCTTTTTTAAGTTGCTTTTCATAATCATTTATAAGAAGGGGTAAAGTTGCCGATGTAGTATTTCCGTATTTGTGAATATTCATCATCACTTTATTTTCATCTAAATCTATGCGCTGTGCTGTAGCATCGATAATACGTTTATTGGCTTGGTGCGCAGCCAACCAATCAATAGTGTCTTTTGTTAAATTATTGCGCTCTAATATTTTAACTGCGGCATCAGCCATGTTAAATACTGCGTTTTTAAATACGGTTCTTCCTTCTTGAAAAGCATAATGTCCACCTTTTTCTAAAGCTTCTGCGGTTAATGCATGAGATGAACCTCCATAAGTAGCTTGTAGAAACTCTCTACCAGTACCATCACTTCTTAAATATTCATCTTGCAGCCCTAAGTTTTCTTCATTAGGTTCAAATAATACAGCACCAGCACCATCTCCAAAAATAATACAGGTTGCTCGATCTTTATAATTAATTATAGAAGACATTTTATCTGCACCTATAAGAAGTACATTTTTATAGCGCCCAGATTCAATATAAGTTGAAGCAACAGACATACCGTATAAAAAACTAGAACATGCCGCGTCCATATCAAATGAAAAAGCGTTTGTTGCACCAATCTGAGAAGCTGTAAAAGAAGCTGTTGAAGCCGCTTTCATATCTGGAGTTGCAGTTGCAACAATTACAAGTTCTATATCTTTAGGGTTAATCCCTTTTTTCTTTATTAAATCTTGTGCTGCCTTTATAGCAAGGTAAGATGTTCCTTTTCCGTCATCTTTAAGAATACGACGCTCTTTAATTCCTGTTCTTGAGGTAATCCATTCATCGTTTGTATCGACCATGGTTTCAAGAATTTGATTGGTTAATACATATTCTGGCACATAAGCACCTACAGCTGTAATGGCTGCTGAGATTTTACCCATACCTTTTTTAAGTTAGTTTGACCAAAAATCGTAAAAATTGGATAAAAACATCCAATAATTTAGGAAAACTACTAAATTTTGGTCTAATAATATACAAATTATGTGTTTTTGTTAATTAGAAAAAGTATTTCATAAAAAAAACGCTCATAAATGAGCGTTTTAATATATGCATGCATAATTATTTATGCAACGTTTTCTACTTCTTCAGAGTTGTCAATTAATACTTGACCTCTGTAATACAACTTCCCTTCATGCCAATGAGCTCTATGATACAAGTGTGGTTCACCTGTTGTTGGGCATGTAGCAATCTGTGGCGCAGTTGCTTTATAATGTGTTCTTCTTTTATCTCTTCTTGTTTTCGAGATTTTTCTTTTAGGATGTGCCATTTTATATTTTTATTTATCCGTTAATAATTTCTTTAATGTATTCCAACGAGGATCAATATCCTCTTCTTTGTCTTTTTTGTCTTTTAGCTTTGGGCTTAATTCTTCTAATTTTTCAAGTATTTCTGAATCTAATGTACCATCTTCAACTCCTGGATGTATTCTTTTTATTGGAACAGCCAGTATAGTTAATTCGTAAATATACTGCTGAATGTTAATTTCATACGTACCGTGAGGTATAATTAAAATGTCGATATTCTCATCATTGTATTCATCACCAAAATTAACAACCAAATCAAACTCATTTTCTATAGCTTGATTATAAGGTTCGTTGGTTAAATCACAATTTACATTAACCCATCCAGAAATTTTAAAATGTAACTCTAGTAATGTTGTCTTTTTTTCTAATTCAAGACTCACATTAATGTTTACATCATTAAAATCTTCATACTCAAAATGTTCAAAGAACGTTTGCTCTAGTTTATATTCAAAACGATGTTTCCCTGTTTTT
Organism: uncultured Algibacter sp.; assembly: GCF_947487575.1. GTDB lineage: Bacteria > Bacteroidota > Bacteroidia > Flavobacteriales > Flavobacteriaceae > Algibacter_B. The sequence goes on from NZ_CANKXG010000001.1 coordinate 347,890, forward strand.
AATCCTACAAATGGGATTGTAAACTCTTTAAGTAGCTTCATAATCGCATCTATTTTGAGCCTGCAAATATATAAATTTTTATTTACCTAAAGCGAGTTATCAACATTTTTTTAAATATGTTTTTAAGGGCTTCTTTTTTTTAAGTTTTTGACTTATAATCAACTAATTAACGATGCACTTTTCGAGGTGCTTTCTTCAAGGGGTTCGCTGTAAGTTGTTCATAACTCCTTCTGTTTTTGTAGATTTTAATTGCGCTAAAAACAGCTTCTTTAAATGAGTTTTCATCAGCTAAACCTTTACCTGCTATTTCGTAAGCAGTTCCATGATCTGGCGAGGTTCTTACTTTATTTAACCCTGCAGTATAATTAACCCCTTGGCCAAACGAAAGTGTTTTAAAAGGAATTAAACCTTGATCGTGGTATGATGCAATAATAGCATCAAAATTTTTGTAATTATTTGAACCAAAAAAACTATCTGCAGCATACGGTCCATAAACTAATTTTCCGCTTTCCTTTATTTTATGGAGTGTTGGCCTTAGTACATCATCATCTTCACTACCAATAACACCATTATCTCCTGTGTGTGGATTTATCCCTAAAACAGCAATTTTTGGGCGTTCAATTTTAAAATCTTTTTTAAGAGAACTGTAAACTGTATTTATTTTTTGTTCAATTAATTCTGGAGTAATATGAGTTGAAACATCTTTAACCGGCACATGATCTGTAAACAAACCAACCCTAAGCGTATCGGTAATCATGAACATTAAACTTTCACCTTCTAACTCTTGCGCTAAATAATCTGTATGGCCTGGAAATTTAAACTCTTCAGACTGTATATTGTGCTTATTAATTGGTGCAGTTACTAAAACATTTATATCACCATTTTTCAAAGCTTTAGTTGCAGATTCTAGAGATTTTATTGCAAAGTTTCCGATTTTTGGGTCTTCTTTACCAAATTCAATCTGTACAGGCTCATTCCAACAATTTAAAACATTAACTTTATTATGAGTTATTTGAGTTATGTTATCTATAATATTGAAGTTAATTTGAGAATTAAAATGCGATTTTAAAAAAGTCATCGCTTTTGCAGCAGCAAAAATTACTGGAGTACAAAAATCTAAAAACCTTTCGTCTTCAAAAGTTTTTAAAATAATTTCTCCCCCAATGCCATTTAAGTCACCTATAGATATTCCTACTATTATATTTTTTTCTTCCTTCATTAAAAAGACAACTTTTGTTTGTAATTTTGAAATTCATTAGCGCAAATTTAACCAAATAAACAAACAATACTATGTTTACCGGAATTATTGAAAATATTGGTGTGGTTTCAAATTTAAAAACCGAATTAGATAATCTTCATATAACAATAAAAAGTTCTATAACTTCTGAATTGAAAATAGACCAAAGTGTTGCACATAATGGCGTTTGTTTAACTGTAGTTGAAATTAATAATGACACTTATACAGTAACCGCAATAAAAGAAACTTTAGATAAAACAAGTATTGGAACTTTGCAAGTACATGATAAAGTAAACTTAGAGCGCGCCATGAAGTTAGGCGACAGACTTGATGGGCACATTGTACAAGGTCATGTAGACCAAACAGCAAAATGTATAAATATCAAAGAAGAAAGCGGTAGTTGGGTATTTACATTTAAGTATGATAGCACTTTAAACAATATAACTATAGAAAAAGGCTCTATTACTATAAATGGAACGAGTTTAACTGTTGTAAATTCTAAAAAAGATACGTTTAGTGTGGCTATTATCCCTTACACTTATAAGCACACTAACTTTAATACCTTTAAAATTGGCACTATTGTTAACTTAGAATTTGATGTTTTAGGAAAATATGTTGCCAAACTTGTTGACTTAAACAGGTAGTTTATTTACTAAGTTTATTAGACAATAGTTTTTTTACACCATAAAACAGAGCGAAAGTCATACCAACTAGAACACCTCCATCAATAGGTAAACCTGGTGCTGGCGGCGGTCCTGGAACCGGAGGAGTAAGTGTCTGAGATGCACACACAAAACTTATTAATACAAATAAGATTGAGGCAAAAATTCTTTTATTTTGTATTGTCATTGAATCACAAATGTATAAAAAAAAGAGAGTTCACAAAGTAATTTTTCATTTTTGCACTTAAAAACATCCACAAAACACCAAAAACATCGATGAAATGCGTTTTTGTTAATATTTATTAACAACATCTTTAACATATTATTAAAATGAAAAAGTAATCCCTCACTTTTTATTAACAGCACAAATATATCATAATTACCGTTAAATTGAAAACTAAAATTTATGGACGCATTTTTAATCTATACTAAAACGTCTTATTTCTTAAAAAATTATATTAAAAAAAGCCTTTCAAATAAATGAAAGGCTTTACAATTTCTAGAAGTGGTCCCACATGGACTCGAACCATGGACCACCTGATTATGAGTCAGGTGCTCTAACCAACTGAGCTATAGGACCGAAATTGGAGTGCAATATTACTACTTATTTTAATTGTTAGCAAGAAAAATTATCCCTTTATCTCTTGGCATAACTCAATTAAAACACCATTTGATGATTTTGGGTGCAAAAAAACAACCAACTTATTGTCTGCACCTTTTTTGGGCTTATCATTCAATACTATAAAACCTTCTTTTTTAAGTCGCTTAATTTCAGACTCTATATCATCAACATCAAAGGCTACGTGGTGTATTCCTTCTCCTTTTTTATCAATAAATTTAGCTATAGGGCTACTCTTTTTCGTGGCTTCTAATAATTCAATTTTATTATCACCTACTTTAAAAAAAGACGTGTTTACACCTTCACCCTTTACTTCTTCAGTTTTATAATGTGGTTCTCCAAAAAGTTTTGAAAACAATTCATTCGAATCTTTAAGATTTTTTACTGCAATACCTATATGTTCAATTTTATTCATCAAAAGTTTTAATTTTTAATTTCCGCAAAATCGACAGATTCATAAATTCAATATTAACCAATATATAAAGCGAAAACAGTTCTAATATTATTAAAATTCCATATGAAAATACGAAAATCACTTTAAAAGTAACATAATCTTTAAATATCCTTTATTTTTGCAGTCTAAACCTTTAATAGGTATTTATAAATGAGTGACATAGAGGAAAGTCAAAGACAAAAAAAAATAGGAACCGTTTTACAACAGGATTTGGTTGAAGTACTTCAAGGTGCTGCCACACAAGGCGGTATGCGTGGTGTTTTAATTTCTGTAAGTAAAGTAAAAGTTACTGTAGATTTAGGTGTTGCAAAAGTATATTTAAGCATTTTTCCTAATGATAAAGCTAAAGAACTACTAGAAGGCATTAAATCTAACACGCCAGCAATTCGTCATGAACTAGCACGACGTACCAGACACCAACTACGCCGTATGCCTAATTTAGAGTTTTTTATTGACGATTCTCTGGAGTATATTGATCAAATAGAAAAATCTTTAAAAGGGAAAGAAAACCCAATAAAGGATCCCTCGATATTAGAAAAAAGAAAAAAACATTAAAACCATTTGAGCTTTTCTCTTCATATAGCTAAACGTTACTTACGCTCAAAGAGCACCAACAATGCTATTAATTTTATAACTTATATTGCTATTATTGGTGTTATTTTAGGCTCTGCATCTTTATTTATTGTACTTTCTGGTTTTGCTGGTTTAAAAGAATTTACACTACAGTTTTCAAGTGAAGTCGACCCAGATTTAAAAGCAGAAACCGCTATTGGAAAGTCATTTATTTTAACTGATGCCGAAACCAATAATCTCAACAACCTTGAAGATATTGCCTATTACTCCAAAATTATAGAAGAACGCATTGTTATAGCCTCTGAAGATAAAAACACACTTGCCATTTTAAAAGGAGTAGATAAAAATTTTCAAAACGTAGTTGCTATTGATTCTACTTTGGATCATGGAAGTTGGTTAGAGCAAAAATCCAACCAGTTAGTTGTGGGCTGGGGCATTTCAAATAGTCTTTCGCTAGGTGTTTTAAACTTTATAAAACCCATAAACATCTCTGTTCCTAAACCTGGTAAAGGACAAATAACATCTATAAAAAATGCGTTTAACAATGTAAAAGCAATAAGTGTTGGCGTATTTTATATTAACGAAGAGTTAAACGACTCCTATGTTTATGCACCCATAGATTTAGCAAAAAACCTGTTGAACTACAAAGCCAATCAAATCTCATCAATAGAGTTTAAACTTAAAAATGATGTTGATGAAACACAAGCCATAGCGAACATTCAAGCTGTTTTGGGCAATAAAGTTATTCTAAAAAACAGGGCGCAACTAAATGATGCCCTTTATAAAATGCTAAACACAGAAAATTTGGCGGTATACTTATTACTAACCTTAGTATCTGCTCTATTAATTTTTAACGTAATTGGATCTATCATTATGATGATTTTAGAAAAAAAACAATCTTTAAATACTCTTTTTAATCTTGGATTTTCAATAAAAAATATACGAAATATTTTCTTCATACAAGGCTCGGTAATAACAGTTATTGGTTGCTTAACTGGCTTATTTTTAGGATTATTAATAGTCGCTTTGCAAAAAATGTTTGGTATAGTTCCTATAACACCTACACTAGCTTACCCCATGAGTATTAAACTTGAAAACCTTATACTAGTGTTTTTAACTATTTCTGTGTTGGGTATATTTTCATCGAAAATTGCCTCTGTACGAATTACAAAATCTTTAGTGCAGAATATATAGATTATTTTGTAAACTGATACCCAGCAAACTTCTCCAAAACCTCATCAAAAGCAGCAAAAACATCCTCAGAATGGTCAGAGGTTACCATTTTCATTCGGTATTCTTTAAAATGCGGAATGCCTTTAAAGTAGTTGGTATAATGACGACGGGTTTCAAAAACGCCTAAAATTTCGCCCTTCCAATCAATAGACATTTGTAAATGTCTTCGAGCAGCTTCAACACGTTCTTCAAGAGAAATAGGAGCTAGATGCTCACCAGTTTCAAAAAAGTGTTTTACCTGTTTAAAAAACCATGGATTCCCAATACTTGCTCGTCCAATCATGGCACCATCTAACCCGTACTCATCTCTCATTTCCACAGCACGCTCAGGAGTCGTTATGTCTCCATTTCCAAAAACGGGAATGTGCATACGTGGATTGTTTTTTACAGCTGCGATAGGTTTCCAATCTGCATCACCTTTATACATTTGCGCTCTAGTACGCCCATGAATAGCAATGGCTTTACAGCCCACATCTTGTAAACGCTCTGCAACCTCAACTATTTTTATAGATCTATCGTCCCAACCCAAACGGGTTTTTACAGTAATGGGTATGTTGGTACGCTTCACCATTTCGGCAGTAAGTTGCTCCATTAAACAGATATCTTTTAAAATACCAGCACCAGCACCTTTGCTCACTACTTTTTTTACGGGGCAACCAAAATTAATATCAATAATATCGGGTTTAGATTCTGTTACAATATCAATGGTTTGTAACATACTATCCAAGTTTGCACCAAAAATTTGAATACCTACAGGGCGTTCTTTTTCATAAATATCTAGCTTCATAACGCTTTTTGCAGCGTTACGAATTAAGCCTTCGCTAGATACAAACTCGGTATACACCACATCGGCACCTTGCTCCTTGCATAAGGCGCGAAATGGTGGGTCGCTAACATCTTCCATTGGTGCTAAAAGCAATGGAAAGTCTGGAAGCTCTATGTTATCTATTTTTACCAAGCGTTAATTTTTGAGCAAAACTACATCTTTTATCTATATTTATAAAAAATTCAATCGTTGCAAATTCCTTTTGAGCCACAACTTTTTGGCTACAACATAAATATTCATTTGGTTTTAGAATATCTAGCCTTTTTTGTGGCGTTTAGGTATTACGTTTTTTTACGAAAACACAGCTCTGATGTTATTTCCTCAAATAATAGACTTTCTATTATTCTAGGTGCTGCTTTGGGTGCTTTAATTGGTGCTAGATTAATTGGTTTTTTAGAAAACCCTATGATTACTTTTTCGCAGGAAAATATTATTCAACTTCTAAATACAAAAACCATTATGGGAGGTTTATTTGGAGGTTTATTGGGTGTGGAATTTTCTAAAAAACGTATTGGAGAAACTAAATCTTCGGGTGATTTGTTTACGTTTCCTATTATTTTAGGGATTTTTATTGGTAGAGTTGGTTGTTTTCTTTCTGGAGTTAATGAGTTTACTTATGGTAAAGAAACATGTTTTTTTATGGGAATGGATTTAGGTGATGGGGATTTGCGGCACCCAACATCGTTATACGAATTAGTATTTTTGATTCTTCTATTTTTTGGATTGAAATATATTAAGAAGAATAAAAACTTGAAAAGTGGAGACTTGTTTAAATGGTTTATGATTTTTTACTTTGGTTTTCGATTTTTTATTGAATTTTTAAAACCGAATGTTTTTTATGTATTTGGATTGAGTACCATTCAGATTTTATGTATAATTTGTTGGCTGTATTACTATAAAACTTTGAGGAACTTGAACTCTAGCTAAAATGCCCGCGTTAGGGATTGCAGTGGATAGCCCACAGCCTGACGAAGGAAGTGCGAGGACTTGTAACGGAAAGCCCGACCCTTGTGGTAACGCCCAAATAATTAAAAAAACAAAAAATGCCTGTTAGAAATTATACGTATTACGATTTTACTTTAAGCTTGTGCCCGGAATGCCTAAAGCGTGTGGATGCTAAAATTGTGTTTGAAAATGGTAATGTTTATATGCTGAAACGCTGTAATGAGCACGGAAATTCGAAGGTGTTAATTGCGGACGATATTGAGTACTATAAAAACATTAGAAACTATAATAAACCAAGCGAAACACCCTATAAATTTAATACACAAACGCACTATGGTTGCCCGTATGATTGTGGATTGTGCCCTGACCATGAGCAACATTCTTGCTTAACGGTTGTGGAGGTTACAGACCGTTGTAATTTAACTTGCCCAACGTGTTATGCTGGGTCTTCTCCATCCTACGGAAGACACCGAACTTTGGAGGAGGTTAAGGCGATGTTAGACACTATTGTTAGAAATGAAAAGGAACCTGATGTGGTGCAAATTTCTGGTGGAGAGCCTACTATTCATCCGCAGTTTTGGGAAATTATGGATTATGCGAAATCCCTTCCTATCAGGCATTTAATGTTGAATACAAATGGGATTAAAATTGCTAAGGATATCGCTTTCGCGGAAAGACTAAAAACATACGCTCCAGATTTTGAAATTTATTTACAATTTGATTCCTTTGAAAATAGTGTATTGCGTGAACTTCGTGGGGCAGATTTAAATCATATTCGTGAGCAAGCCATTACTAATTTGAATGCTGTAAACCTTTCTACGACTTTGGTTGTTACACTTCAAAAAGGATTAAACGACCATGAGATTGGAAAAATTATTGATTATGCTTTAAAGCAAAAATGTATCCGTGGTGTAACGCTTCAGCCAACACAAATTGCAGGACGTTTGGAAAATTTTAATCCGGAAACAGATAGGATGACACTTACCGAGGTACGCCGGAAAATTATGGAACAAACGGATATTTTTAATCCAGATGATTTACTGCCTGTGCCATGTAATCCAGATGCTTTAGTTATGGGCTATGCCTTAAAATTGGAAAATGAGGTGTTTCCGTTAACACGCTATATAAACCCAAATGATTTATTGGATAACAGTAAAAACACCATTATTTACGAGCAGGATTCGCAGTTACAAGATAAAATGATTGAGCTTTTTAGCACTGGGAACTCGGTTGAAGTTGCTGAAGAAAACCTAAAAAGCATTATGTGCTGCTTGCCAAATATTGATGCTCCAAATTTAGGTTACGACAATTTATTTCGTATTATTATTATGCAATTTATTGATGCTTATAATTTTGATGTGCGCGCTATTAAAAAATCGTGTGTGCATATTGTAAATAAAGACAATAAAATTATCCCGTTTGAAACCATGAATTTGTTTTATCGTGATGATAAAAAAGCGCGTTTAGAGGAATTAAGGAATGAGATATCATGATTAGTTTATTAGTAGAAAATGCTGCTTTAGGTTGGTATATTATTTTAATAATATTCCTAGCTTTTGGAGTTCCAACAATTCTTTTGATAGTTGGTATAGCTATAAGACAAAAAAATAAAAAAGTTTCGAACGTCTTACTAATTATAACAGCAGTTTATGCTATAATTGGTTTAGGTATTTGTGGTAGTTTAATGTTTTAAATTTTTGAAAATGATACATTTTTTAAGTCCGAATATGAATTTAGATGGTTTGCTATATTTAATCATAGCTATCATGTTTGGCCCTGCCATTATACTAACCATAATTGGTGTTGCAGTTCTTAAAAAGAATAAAAAAGCAGCCAAAATATTATTTATTCTTGCTGCTGTTTATGTTATTGTAAGTTTAGGAATTTGTGGTGCTTTGATAGCGGGATAAAACCCAAAGCCCGTAAAAACCTAAGAATAATTCTGCGAACGTCCCAAAAATATATCCGAAAGTTGGCGTGCCATCAACAGCTAAACTTAATAGCCTCCCGAAACCTAACCCCAACATAAAAATTAGATTTGTTATTAAAGCAAGTTTTAAATAATTAGCTTTAAAAATTCCTAAAACCCAAAGTATTGAAAACCCTAAATACAAACCCATTATAGCTTTAAAAAAATTGTGCTCATCAATAGTATTTAAATAAATATCAAATTGCGAATCTGGATTAAACCCGTATACAAAAGCCACAGGAACAACGATTAAAACAGAGATAATCAAGTGGATTTTATTAATGAAATCCTGTTTGGTTTTAATCATTTTTACAAATATTTTTCTGCTAAAATAACAAAGACCTGTTAGGTTTTAAAAACCTAAGGGCTCTAACTCTTAAAACTCAACTAAAAACCTATATCTTTGCGGCATCTTTTTTATGAAGATTGTTGACTATGAAGAACATTAGAAATTTTTGCATCATTGCACATATAGATCACGGTAAAAGTACACTTGCGGATCGCTTATTAGATTATACTGGATCAGTAACAGCTAGAGAACAACAAGCACAACTATTAGATAGTATGGATTTGGAACGCGAACGTGGCATTACCATCAAATCGCACGCCATCCAAATGGAATATGAGTTAAATGGTGAAAAATATGTTTTAAACCTAATTGATACTCCTGGTCATGTTGATTTCTCTTATGAAGTATCTCGGTCTATAGCCGCATGTGAAGGCGCTTTATTAATTGTTGATGCTGCACAAAGCATCCAAGCACAAACCATTTCTAATTTATACTTGGCTCTAGAAAACGACTTGGAGATTATTCCTGTTTTAAATAAAGTAGATTTACCAAGTGCTAACCCTGAAGAGGTTACAGATGATATTGTAGATTTATTAGGTTGCAAACCAGAAGAAGTGATTCACGCAAGTGGAAAAACAGGTTTTGGAGTTGATAACATACTAGAGGCAATTATAGACCGCGTTCCGGCTCCAGAAGGTGACCCAAATGCACCACTACAAGCCTTAATTTTTGATTCGGTTTATAACACTTTTAGAGGTATTGAAACTTATTTTAGAGTGTTTAATGGTGAAATTAAAAAGGGCCAACATATAAAGTTTGTGGCAACAGATAATGATTATTACGCTGATGAAGTTGGAACTTTAAAATTAAATCAAGTTGCAAAACAAAGTGTAAAAGCTGGTGATGTTGGCTACCTTATTACTGGTATTAAAACCGCTAAAGAAGTAAAAGTAGGCGATACCATTACCGACTTTGCAAAACCAACAACTAATATTGTTGAAGGTTTTGAAGATGTAAAACCAATGGTGTTTGCTGGTATTTATCCAGTTGACACTGAAGATTATGAGGAGCTTCGTAACTCTATGGAGAAACTACAATTAAACGATGCTTCGTTAGTATTTGCCCCAGAAAGTTCAGCAGCATTAGGCTTTGGTTTTCGTTGTGGATTTTTGGGTATGCTTCACATGGAAATTATTCAAGAACGTTTAGAGCGAGAGTTCGATATGACTGTAATTACAACAGTACCTAACGTATCATATCATGCCTACACGAATAAAAACCCAGATGAAGCTTTTATAGTAAATAACCCTTCCGATTTACCAGAACCTTCAACAGTTAATAGAGTTGAAGAGCCTTTTATTAAAGCAACCATTATTACAAAAGCAGATTTTGTTGGAAATGTAATGTCGCTTTGTATTGAAAAACGAGGGCTTATTACCAATCAAACTTATTTAACTACTGAGCGTGTTGAACTAACTTTTGAAATGCCTTTGGCTGAAATTGTATTTGATTTTTACGATAGGCTAAAAACAGTATCTAAAGGTTATGCTTCTTTTGATTACCACCCAATTGGAATGAAAGTATCAAAATTAGTTCGTTTAGACATCTTACTTAATGCACAGACGGTTGACGCTTTATCTGCTTTAATACATGCCGATAACGCGCAAAATATAGGTAAAAAAATGTGCGAAAAGTTAAAAGAATTAATTCCGCGTCAGCAATTCGATATCCCTGTTCAAGCGGCCATTGGTGCTAAAATAATTTCTAGAGAAACTATAAAAGCACTTCGAAAAGATGTTACTGCTAAATGTTATGGAGGCGACATTTCGCGAAAGCGTAAGCTACTCGAAAAACAGAAAAAAGGTAAAAAACGTATGCGCCAAGTTGGTAATGTAGAAATACCTCAGCAAGCGTTTATGGCGGTATTGAAACTAAATGATTAAAAAAAGAAAAAATGTGGCAAATTAAATTTAACACATTTTTTCTAAATTAAAATTAGAACATGAAATTCTAGTTACAAGAAACTCCTTCCTGCTCTTCATATACTGACATAAAAGCACTGAATGTTACGCCTTCCAAGTCTACTGTTTGTGGTACACCTAATGTAGTTACAGTTATTGTTCCGTCTCCATTGTCACAAATTTCACTACTAATCGTAGCTAAAGTGCATGTTTTACAAGTTCCTCCGCCATTTTCGCTATCATCATCATCATCAGATGAACATGCTGTAAAACTGATAGCTGACACAACAGCAAGTGTTAACATAATTTTTTTCATAATAAATTGAGTTTTTGTTATTTGTTAATAGATGGCACTAATTTAAAATAAAATTTAACCAAACTGATTTTTTCTTACATTATAATTGAAAAGACTTCAAAATAAGACTTATATTTTGCTACTTATAAGATTAATTAACATGGTTTTATTATAAAATTAATGTCTTGAAAAACAAAAGCAGTATGCACTTAGTTGGAAATGTAAAAATACCTCAACAGCCGTTTATGGTGGTTTTGAAGTTGAATGATTAGTAACTTATAAAATCACTATATAACTATCTTAAATAAAAAGTAAACATTTAACTATTAATAGTTAATTTCAAGAGCGCATAATAACCAAATGCTATAAAGTGCCTTTTTTCCTCAAAAAAAAATCTTATAGAAAGAAAAGTTTCTAATAATTTTGTATGTTTATAGAAACACAAAATTATAAATGAATATTACTCATATAAGTGCAGAATGCTATCCTGTCGCTAAGGTTGGTGGGCTTGCAGATGTAGTTGGTGCATTACCAAAATATCAAAATAACTCTAGTATATCTTCTCAGGTTATTATGCCTTATTATGATGTAAAATTTACTCAGGCAAATACTTTTACCTCAGTATTTAAATCAGAGTTAAGCATAGGCGATTTAACTTATAAATTCAATATATTAAAGCTTAAAAAAAATAATTTAGATTTTGACGTTTTTTTTGTAGATATACCTAATTTACTTTTTAAAGATTATGTATACTCATTTAGTGATACCGAACGTTTTTTAGCATTTCAAATAGCAACTTTAGACTGGATGTTAAGCTGGGACAAATACCCCGATATTATTCATTGTCATGATCATCATACAGGGCTTATACCTTTTATGTTACAAGAAAGTTTTAAATATGAAAGTTTTAGAAAAATACCAAATATTTTAACCATCCATAATGCGCAATATCAAGGATGGTTTTCACATGATAATGTAAATTTAATACCTTCTTTTAATTTTGATAACGTTGGTTTATTAGATTGGGGTGGTAATATAAACCCGCTAGCAGCTGCAATAAAATGCGCATGGAGTGTTACAACAGTATCGCCTAGTTATATGGAAGAATTAAAAACATCTGCTAACGGATTAGAATCTTTATTAAGCAGTGAAAGCTCAAAATGCTCTGGTATTTTAAACGGTATAGACTCCAACGTTTGGAACCCAGAAACAGACAGTTACATAGTAAAAAACTATAGCAAAAAAACGATTGCTTCTGGAAAAAAGGCTAACAAAAAAGAATTATGCGACACCTTTAATTTAGATATAGAAAAACCTCTTTTTGCTTTTATTGGTAGGTTAGTTGATGAAAAAGGTTCCGATTTATTTCCCGAAGCTTTTAAAATAGCTTTAAAAAATCCAAATATTTCTATACTCCTTCTTGGTTCTGGAAATAAAGAGGTTGAGCGTAAATTAGAAGCCTTAAAAAAAGAATTTAAGGGGCAATACAATGCCTTTATTGGCTATGATGAAAAGCTATCACATATCATCTATTCTGGCGCAGATTTTCTGTTAATGCCCTCTCGAGTTGAACCTTGTGGTTTAAACCAAATGTATGCTTTGCGCTATGGAACTATTCCTATCGTAAGAAGCATTGGTGGTTTAAAAGACACTGTTACTGATATTTCTGAAGAACATGGTTTTGGAATTTGTCATGACAATGTTACTGTAACAGAAATAACAACAGCTATTAAAAGAGGCACAAAGCTTTATGAAAAACAACCTGAATTTAAAAAAATTAGAACACAAATTATGAAGATAGACCATTCATGGGATGCTTCAGCAAAACAATATATCAATTTGTATAACTCAATAAACTAACCAACTATGATTAACAACAAGGTTTTAAGCATAATATTAGGAGGCGGTCAAGGCTCAAGATTATATCCATTAACAGAGTCAAGATCTAAACCCGCAGTACCAATTGCTGGAAAGTACAGATTGGTAGATATTCCAATATCTAACTGTATCAATGCGGATATAAAACGTATGTATGTGTTAACTCAGTTTAATTCAGCATCATTAAATAGACATATAAAAAACACTTATCACTTTAGTTTTTTTAGTTCAGCATTTGTTGATGTTCTTGCCGCAGAACAAACTCCTGGCAATAAAGGATGGTTTCAAGGAACTGCCGATGCTGTAAGACAAAGTATGCATCATTTTGTTAGACATGATTTTGAGTATGCGCTAATACTTTCTGGTGATCAATTATACCAAATGGATTATGAGGAAATGATTAAAGCACATGAAGAAAGTGGCGCTAAAATATCAATTGCTACAATTCCTGTAAATGCTAAAGACGCAACTTCTTTTGGTATTTTAAAATCAGATGATAAAAATGTAATCACCTCTTTCATTGAAAAACCTGATAGTAGTTTATTACCCGATTGGACTTCAGATGTTAGTGATGATATGAAAGCTCAAGGACGTAATTATTTGGCATCTATGGGTATTTATATTTTTAATAGAGATTTATTAATTGAATTAATGAATGATGAATCTACTATAGATTTTGGTAAAGAAATTATTCCTCAAAACATAGATAAACATAAAACTTTAAGTTATCAATATGAAGGTTATTGGACAGATATCGGAAATATCGATTCGTTTTTTGAAGCTAATATTGGATTAACAGACGATATTCCAGACTTTGATTTATACGACAAATCTAAACGTATTTATACTAGAGCTAGAATGTTACCAACCACAAAAATAGCTGGTACCGCACTTAATAAAACTGTAATTGCAGAAGGTTGTATAATTAGTGCTGCAAAAATTGAAAAATCGGTAATTGGAATTCGTTCAAGAATTGGAGACGAATCTACAATTATAAATACCTATATGATGGGTAATGACCATTATCAAAATATAGACGATGTTAATAACTCCAATATCCCTACTATTGGAATTGGAGCACGTTGCTTTATAAAAAATGCCATCTTAGATAAAAATTGTAGTATTGGTGACGATGTTAGAATTAATGGAGGAAATTTAAAAGATACAGAAACGGATACTTATGCCGTAAAAGACGGCATAGTAGTTATCAAAAAAGATGCTATTATCTCTAATGGTACTGTAATATAATATATGACGAACGTAACAGCACACAGTCTATTTACCGACTTCGATATAAATCTTTTTAAAAGTGGTAAGCATTTTCGTTTATACGAAAAGTTTGGATCTCACCCTCTAACCCTTAACGGGATTAAAGGCACCTATTTTGCAGTTTGGGCACCAAGCGCAAAAGCTGTATCTGTTATAGGAGATTTTAATTATTGGAAAGACAACGAACATCCTTTAAATGTACGCTGGGACGAGAGCGGTATATGGGAAGGTTTTATCCCATTAGTAGGAAAAGGGAATGTTTATAAATATAAAATTCAAAGCCATAACGATGGTATAATTACAGAAAAGGCAGACCCTTATGCGCGCCGTTACGAACATAATCCTAAAACAGCATCAATTGTTTGGAATGATGATTATAAATGGAAAGATAAAGACTGGATGAAGGTACGTAAAAAGCATAATGCTATTGATGCACCTTATTCTGTTTACGAAGTACATTTAGGTTCTTGGAAAAAACATATTGAAGAAGACCGTTTTATGTCTTACTTTGAGTTAGCTGATGATTTAGTAAAATATGTAAGTGAAATGAATTTCACTCATGTAGAATTAATGCCTATAATGGAATTTCCTTATGACCCTTCTTGGGGTTATCAGGTTACAGGGTATTTTGCACCTACATCACGTTTTGGATATCCAGAAGAGTTTAAATATTTAGTTGATAAATTACACCAAGCTGGAATAGGAATTATTTTAGATTGGGTACCATCTCACTTCCCAGAAGACGCACACGGACTGGGTTTTTTTGATGGGTCTCACTTATACGAACACCCAGACAAGCGTAAAGGCTATCACCAAGATTGGAAAAGTTTAATATTTAATTACGAACGGAATGAGGTACGCTCGTTCTTAATAAGTAACGCTGTTTTCTGGATGGATCAATATCATGCTGACGGGTTACGTGTAGATGCTGTTGCCTCTATGCTATTCTTAGATTATTCAAGAGAAGATGGCGAGTGGGAACCAAACATTTATGGAGGCAGAGAAAATTTAGCAGTAATAAGTTTCCTTAAAGAGCTAAATGAAGAAATTTATGCATCATTCCCAGATGTACAAACAATTGCTGAAGAATCTACAGCATTTCCCATGGTTTCTAAACCAACATTTATTGGCGGTTTAGGATTTGGAATGAAATGGATGATGGGATGGATGCACGATACTCTTGAGTATTTTGGTAAAGACCCTGTATATAGAAAATATCATCATAATGAAATTACCTTCAGTTTAGCCTATGCCTTTACTGAAAATTTCATGTTACCATTATCTCATGATGAAGTCGTTTATGGCAAAAACTCTATTTTAGGACGCATGCCAGGTGATGAATGGCAACGTTTTGCAAACCTCCGTTTACTATATGGTTATATGTTTACTCATCCTGGAACAAAACTATTGTTTATGGGTAGTGAATTTGGACAGTATAACGAGTGGGATTTTCAAGAAAGTTTAGACTGGAACTTATTGGAATTTAAACCTCACCAAGACATGCTAAACTATTACAAATCGCTTAACGCTATCTATAAAAACACACCAGCCTTGTATGAAAAAGGGTTTAGTGGCGAAGGTTTTGAATGGATAAGTCATGACGACCATGAAAACTGCGTCATTTCATATATTAGAAAAGGATATAAAAATGATGAGAATGTAGTTGTAGTTTGTAATTTAACTCCAACTGTTAGAAATAAATACAAAATAGGGGTTACTGCAAAAGGAAAATTAATTGAAATTTTTAATAGCGATTCTAAAGCATTTGGAGGAAGCGGTATTAAAAACAAAAAAGAAACTACAATTAAAAAAGAATCTTGGAACGGTAAAGACTATTCAGCAGAAATTACTTTACCGCCATTGGCTGTAATCATTTTCTCTTTTAAAGCTTAATTCTTTTAAACATTTAATAGGATTAACTTCAATGATCTCTTTTTAAAAAAAAGTCGTTGAAATTAATCCTGTTTTTTACAATTTTAATGCCTACTAAATTCCTAAATATCTGCTAATTGACTTAACTTTAAACATTCCGTAATTAATCAATTCATTATTTAACTTATATGTAATTATTATGGTTGTTTTTTAGCGAAAAGAAATCTATAAAATTTTCAAAATTTAGTACTTTCGTTAATTATTATTGAATCATTATTTTATGATATTAAATACAGAATTAGAGTATAAAGGAAACTTGTTTCCATCAAAAATAGTTAAATACGAAAAAAACCTTAATGTGCTGTCTTTTACAACTGCAAACGGGGTTGTTTTAGAGGTTACAGTTAGGAGGGATAGCATCCTTCGTTTTAGATTTACAACTACAGGTATTTTCGAAAATGATTTTTCGTATGCCATTACCAAATATGCAAGTAGAGGCTATAATCACCTTGACGTTGCTGAAGATGACAATAATTACATCATTACAACTGCAAAACTTATTTGTCATATTTCAAAATTAGATTTAAGAACATCTATTTATGATGCAAAAGATAAATCTTTAATTTGTGAAGACGAGTTAGGTTTCCATTGGGAAGAAAGTTACGAGCATGGTGGTAATATTGTTAAAATGTCTAAAACCGCTCAACCTGGTGAAAGTTATTATGGTTTAGGTGATAAACCTGTAGATAATAACCTTAAAGGAAAACGTTTTGAAAACTGGGTAACAGATTCTTACGCCTACGGTAGAGATACAGACCCTATTTATAAAGCCATTCCGTTTTATACAGGGTTACATAATAAAAAATCTTACGGCGTATTTTTTGATAATACATTCAGATCATTTTTTGATTTTTGTAATGAACGTAGAAACATTACAAGTTTTTGGGCACAAGGTGGCGAAATGAATTACTATTTTATTTACGGTCCTGAAATGTCTGATGTGGTTGTAAACTACACCGATTTAACAGGTAAACCTCATGAAATGCCTGCACTTTGGACTTTAGGGTATCACCAATGTAAATGGAGTTATTATCCAGAATCAAACGTAAAAGAAATCACCTCTAAATTTAGAGAATTACAAATACCTTGTGATGCTATTTATCTAGATATTGATTACATGGAAGGATTTAGATGCTTTACTTGGAGTAAAGAGTATTTTCCAGACCCTAAGCGTATGGTTAAGGAATTAGCAGACGATGGTTTTAAAACCATTGTTATTATAGATCCAGGAATTAAAATAGACATGGATTATTCGGTGTTTAAAGAAGGTCTTGATAAAGATTACTTCTGTAAACGTGCCGATGGACCATATATGAAAGGTAAAGTTTGGCCTGGGGAATGTTATTTCCCAGATTTCACAAACCCAGAAGTAAGAGAATGGTGGTCTAATTTATTCCAAGAACTCGTTGAAGATATTGGTGTTAAAGGTGTTTGGAACGATATGAACGAACCAGCAGTAATGGACGTTCCAGGAAAAACATTTCCTAATGATGTTAGACACGATTATGATGGAAATCACTGTAGCCACAGAAAAGCACATAATATTTACGGAATGCAAATGGCGCGTGCCACATACCAAGGCTTAAAGAAATTCTCTTATCCGAAAAGACCTTTTGTTATTACAAGAGCTGCTTATTCTGGTACACAACGTTATACATCTAGTTGGACTGGAGATAATATTGCTACATGGGATCATTTAACTATTGCTAACTTGCAAGCACAACGTATGTGTATGTCTGGATTCTCATTTATAGGGTCTGATATTGGAGGGTTTGCAGAACAACCAAATGGCGAATTATATGCAAGATGGATTCAGTTAGGTATTTTCCACCCGTTTTGTAGAACGCACTCCTCTGGAGATCATGGCGATCAAGAACCTTGGGCTTTCGGAACAACTATTACAGATGTTGTAAGAAAGTTTATTGAATTAAGATATCAATTATTACCATACTTATATACTGCCTTTTGGAGGTATGCAGAAGAAGGTATCCCTATCTTAAAATCTCTTGTATTATACGATCAACACGATCCACAGACACATTACAGAAACGACGAATTTATCTTTGGCGAAAAAATACTAGCATGTCCAATTACTGGACCAAACCAGAAAGGAAGACGCATGTATATCCCTAAAGGAAAATGGTACAACTTCTGGACAGACCAAGTTGTTGATGGTGGATCTGAAATATGGGTTGAAGCAGATTTAAATAGCATGCCAATTTTTGTAAAAGAAGGCGCTATAATTCCTAAATATCCTATTCAACAATATGTAGGAGAAAAAACAATTGATGAATTATTACTAGATGTTTATTACGCTGAAGGTAAAGAGGAATCCATGGTTTATGAAGATGCTACAGATGGTTATGACTATATTAAAGGTAGATATAGTTTAAGAAACTTTAAGTTGTATGGTAAAAAGAAAGAACTAATTATACAACAACATAAATCTGGTAAGTTTGTAACTACTTATAAAACTTTTAAACTTAGTTTGCATGGTTTACCATTTAAAATCTCTAAAGTAGAGGTTGATAATGTTGTAATTCCTTTAAAAGACTTAAAGCTTAATGGTGATAATACTTTAGTACTTACTAAAGAATTTACAGAGTTACATATAAGAGCGTAAATAAGCTAACATATAGTTTTAAAACGCCTTACTTTTAAAAAGTGAGGCGTTTTTTGTTTTATTTACTCTTCTTTTAATTTCTTTGGCTCAATTATAGGCACCTCTTCAACATCAAAAGGCTTCCCTAAATAAACTAGCTCATAGCCTTTTTCAATATTTTCAAACTCTAAACTGTAAGAGGATATAATGTGAAATTCACCTTCATTATCCTTTACAAATAGTGGGATAATATCAGGATTATCATTAGAAATTGTAATTAACTCATCATAATGTGCTTTATCATTCAAATTAATTTCTTGAATAGATGGGTAGGCTCTTGTTAACTCTAACAAAGCACTATAATCATCTCTGTGAGAAAACAAGCCTTCCTTTGGGTTATTAGTATCGTCTAACATTTCTTTAGTGGTTACTAATCTAAACGCTCCATTTTCTCCAAATTGCTTGCTAAATTTATTAATGGCATACTTATTAATATCTGGGTTTCCTGTTAATGCCATAATGTAACCTACATCACTAAGCTCTATATTATCCATCAAGGTATCCGAATAAATGTTTGTACTTATGGCCTCTAAACCTAATTCTTTGGCTTTTTCAATATTACGCTCGTTGCTATCTATAAGCACCACATGCCTTCCGTTTGTTAATAGATAATGCCCCAACAGCCTTGACACTTTAGATGCTCCGACAATTAAAATCCCTTCGGATTTTTTCAAAAACACACCTACTATTTTAGCAAACACTCTTGCTGTAGTAGCGTTTAATAAAACGGTTCCTAAAACAATCATAAAAACTAAAGGTGTAATATACTCTGCACCTTCAACTCCTTGTTTCAAAAGCTTACTTCCAAAAAGCGAAGCAATACCTGCAGCAACAATACCTCGAGGACCAACCCAACTAATAAATAGTTTTTCGTTAAACTTCAACTTTGAGCCATGAGTACTTACAAAAACAGCAATCGGCCTTATCAAAAATACTACTAAAGCAAAAAGAATTGCTGTTTTCCATGTATAAAGTAGCATTAAATCTTCAATATTAATGTTAGCAGCAAGGAGTATAAAAAGTATTGAAATTAATAGAACACTAAGAGACTCTTTAAAATAAAGTAACTCCTTTAGGTTGTTTAGTTTCCCGTTACCTAAAACCATTCCCATAACTACAACTGCTAATAATCCCGACTCGTGGGCAAATATTTCAGATTCAACAAAAACCAACAAAACGGTTGATAAAGACACCACATTTAATAAGTAATGAGGAATAAATTTTTTGTTAATTGCAAAGGCTAAGGCATGGGCAAAAGTAAAACCAAACGTTGTTCCGAATAATACAATTTTACCAAACTCTATTAAAGCTGTTTTTGTAAAGCCACTATCTCCTTCAACACTTATAAACTCAAATACCAAAACTGCTACTAAAGCACCTATAGGATCGATTAGAATGCCCTCCCATTTTAAAACAGTAGAAATGTCTTTTTTTAATGGTATATTTCTCAAAATAGGCGTAATTACTGTGGGCCCAGTAACAATAATAAGACCTGCAAATAAAAATGAAAGCTCCCAGCTTAAATTAAATATAAAATATGATAGTATACCAGCTCCAAAAAAGGTAATGGCAGATCCTAAAGTTATTAACTTGGTAATTACAGGCCCTACATTTTTTATTTCAGAGCGTTTTAATGTTAAACCACCTTCAAAAAGAATAATACTTATTGCTAAGGACACAAAATAGTATAAGCCATCTCCAGGAAACAATCCTTTTTCACCATTCCAAACAGGTTCTATCCATTTAGACCCATCTTCACTTAAAAATTCTGCTGCAATAGGACCAACTAATAAACCTATTAAAATTAAAGGTAGAATGGCAGGAATTTTAAACTTCCAAGCAACCCATTGCGCTAATATTCCTAAAATTATAATTCCAGCAAGTTCTAACATAAGCAAAATATTTTTTCAAAACACTAATTTAAGTAAAACCAAGGGTTTTTTATTTTCAAAAAATGTTATCTTTCAACTTTGACTTAAAAATATAGCAAAACCTTTGTCTTTAAAGCCTTTTAAAAGTATTGGAATTGGGGTAGCATATTCCCCAAACTTAAAAGCTAACCTTTTTGAGGCAGCTAGGTTGTCTGTTTTTTTTGGTTCAAAATTATATTTAATTCATGTTGGTGATAATTCTGAGAAAAAAATTAACATGTTGAGTATTATTCTTAAAAGTTTTGAAAAAGACAACTTAGATTATGAGGTTGTTTTTAAATCTGGAGATCCTGTTGATGTTATTTTATCTACTTCTGAAGAAAAAAAAATAGATTTATTAATCCTTGGTGCTGTGCAACGCGAACGGATTTTAAAATACTATGTAGGTTCTATAGCCAGAAAAATTACTCGACAAGCCAAGTGTTCCATTTTATTATTAATAAAACCATCTGTTAAGCGTTTACCTTGTAAACATATTGTAGTAAACGGTTTAAAAGACCCAAAAACGGAACAAACTATTACATCTGCTTTTTATGTAGCTAAACAACTTAAATCTAATAAAATAACCATTGTTGAAGAAATTGAACAAGATGAAGTTCATGTAAAAGTTGATGATGATAAATCATTAAGGCGTGCTAACATTGCTAAAGAGCGTATTAAACTCAGAGAAAATTCTAGAGTCAAAGAAATTATAAGTCACATTCCGGAAGCATACACAAAAAATATAACTATAAAATTGCAACCTATTTTTGGTAAGCGAGGGTATTCCATTGGGCACTATGCACAAATTTCTAGAGCCGATTTATTAATAATGAATGGCCCTTCTAAAATGACCTTTTGGGATCGATTATTTCCACATGATATAGAACATATTTTAACCGAACTACCAACCGATGTGTTAATTCTACAATGAGTCCAAGTAAAAACAACATAAAAGACTTCTTTAAAACACTACCTAAAAATATATTTTCAGGGTTTGTAGTTAGTCTTATTGCTTTACCACTAGGTTTGGGACTTGCTATGGCGAGTGATGCACCTCCAATTGCTGGTATTATTGCTGCTATTGTTGGCGGTGTTATTGTTTCTATTTTAGGAGGTAGCCATGTTACCATTGTTGGTCCTGGAAATGGTTTAGTAGGTGTGCTTTTAGTGGCTATAACCACTCTAGGTATAGAGACTGCTTATGTCGCTATTATGTGCTCGGGTGTTTTACTATTACTTCTTGGTTTTTTTAGAATGGGAGCACTTGCTGATTTTTTTCCTTCCTCTGCTATTCAAGGGATGCTTGCTGCTATTGGGTTAATTATTTTAGGAAAACAGTTCCATATCATGCTTGCTCATAAAATTAAAAGAGCAGATACTGTTGACTATCTTTTAGAAATACCATACACTATAAATGATGCTGTTCATTACGAGAATAAAGGGTTGATTTTTGCAGCTTTAGCAGGGATTTTAAGTTTGGCTATTATGCTTTTCTATTCAAAAATTAGAAATAAATATTTGCAACTTATTCCTGCACCTATGTGGATTGTAATTCTATCTATAGGATTCAGTTACTATTTTGAATTAGGCTTACACGAACCCAACCCCATTGCGCCAGAATACATGATTTCTGGTATTCCTAATATTCAAGAAATAATAGCAGATTTACCAACACCTAATTTTAGCGGTATTTGGAGTTTTTCGTTTTGGGGCAGCGTTTTAGCGCTTACACTTATTGCCAGTATAGAATCCCTTTTAAGTATTAAGGCTGTTGATAAATTAGACCCTGAAAAAAGACGCTCTAACGTTAACAGGGATTTAAAAGCACTAGGTTTAGCAACTATTGGTAGTGGTTTATTAGGCGGATTAAATGTTGTAACTGTAATTGCAAGAAGTTCAGTTAATGTAAATCAAGGCGCAACAAACAGGTCTGCAAATTTTTTCCACGCTTTATTTTTAGTGTTTTTTATTGTGTTTTTTAGCACACAACTAACACGTATTCCACTTCCAGCTTTAATGTCCATTTTAGTTTATACTGGCTATAAATTAGCATCGCCAAAGGTTATTACAAAAATATTTTCCATTGGTAAGGAGCAGCTTATCATCTTTTTTGTAACCTTAATTGTAACCTTAAAAATAGGTTTGATAACTGGTATTCTTATGGGTGTTTTAACCACCTTTATAATTCATGTTATTATAAATCGAAGCTTTGGTTATGGCCTATTTATTAGAAATCTATTAAAACCTAATGTTTTGATGTATAAGGAACAAGGTGATAAAGATAATTACTACGTTAGTGTGAAACATTTTTGCAGTTTTTTGAATTATTTTAGATTGAAAAAACACCTAAATGCTATTCCTGAAGACAGAGATGTTATTGTAGATTTTTCGCTTTGTAATTTTGTTGATGATACCGTGTTAGAAAACATCAATAATTATCAAGAATTATTCGCTAAACGAAGTGGCCATTTTGATGTAGTTGGTTTAGATATGCACGATACTGAAACGAAACACCCTTTTGCTTCTAGACGTTTGCTTCCTGTTCCAAATATTATTAAAAACAGCTTAACAAGGCGACAAACAAGTATGGAAACTTTAGCTGAGGACTATACTTTAAATTACAATCCGGAAAAGAAAAAAGAAGTTCCATTTCTTAATAATTTTGCATTCTTTAGCACTAAACAAATCAATCATATATATAATAATCTATCGGATAAAAATAGCGACATTACATTATTTGATATTGAGTTTTCTGAAGGTGAATTTATTGCCAAAGAAGTGATTAGAAAAACAATGCTTCATATCGATTTAAATTTTGTTATTCCTGAATTCACTTTAGACAAAGAGGGGTTTTTAGAAAAAGTATCAGCTTTTGCTGGATTTAAAGATATTCCTATTGAAAACCATGACGATTTTTCTAATCGTTTCTATTTACAAGGTGAAAATGAAGCGGGTATTGCTAAGTTTTTTAATGATGATGTGACGCATTTCTTTGAAAGTAACCCTTATTATCATGTAGAATCTAACGGAAATGCACTTCTAATCTTTGGAAAAGAACGTTTAGCCAGTATTAAAGAAATTAAAGCGCTTTATGATTTTGGCAAACGTTTAAAGGAAGTAATATCTTAATATATTCTTAACATTTTCAAGGATTTGACATAGATTTCTTAATTTTACAATCCTATGAACTTATACCCCGTAAATGCTGGTAATATAAAACTTGATGGTGGCGCTATGTTTGGTGTTGTACCCAAGACGTTATGGAATAGAACCAACCCTGCTGATGCGAATAACATGATTGATATCGCAACACGTTGTTTACTTATTGAAGACGGCAAACGTTTGATATTAATTGATAATGGTATGGGCAGCAAACAATCTGACAAATTTTATGGGTATTACCACCCTTGGGGTGATTTTAGTTTAGATACATCGCTTAAAACATACGGGTTTCATCACGATGATATTACAGATGTGTTTATGACGCATTTACATTTTGATCATTGTGGAGGCAGTATTCAGTGGAATAAAGATAAAACGGGTTATGAACCTGCTTTTAAAAATGCTCACTTTTGGAGTAATAAAGACCATTGGGAATGGGCAACCAAACCCAATAGACGAGAACGCGCTTCATTCCTAAAAGAAAATATTATGCCCATGGAAGAAAGCGGGCAATTAAAGTTTACTTCACTTCCAAAAGATAATTTACTAAATAATTTTGAGTTAGGTTTCGATATTTTCTATGCTAATGGACATACTGATAAACAAATGATTCCGCTTATTAATTACAAAGGAAAAACCATTGCTTTTATGGCAGATTTATTGCCTACTGCAGGACATTTGCCATTGCCTTATGTTATGGGTTATGACACTAGGCCATTATTAACACTGGATGAAAAAGAAAAGTTTTTAAACTTGGCGGCAGAACAAAATTTCTATTTATTTTTAGAACATGATGCCCATAACGAAATTATAACCGTTCAAAAAACAGAAAAAGGTGTTCGATTGAAAGATGTTTACACCACTCAAGACATATTCAATTAAAATTTAGAAATGACTAATTCAAATAATAAAATGAGAACAATTAAAACAATAGCAACATCTGCTTTTTTTGCAATTTTACTTTCTGGATGTGGAGGTACTGCGCCTGTATTATCAACGCCTGTTGAAAATATTGATACATCCCCTTTAAAGGTTTCTGAACTTACTGAAGCAGAAAAACAGAATTGGGGACATCTGGATTTGGTAAAAGATACCATTCCCGGAATGAGTGTTGATAAAGCTTACGCTGAAATTATTAAAAAAAGAAAAGGACAAAAAGTAATTGTAGCCGTTATTGATTCTGGAATTGATATAGACCATGAAGATTTAAACGATGTTATTTGGACAAACAAAGATGAAATTCCAAACAACGGAAAGGATGATGATAAAAATGGTTATGTTGACGATGTTCATGGTTGGAATTTTTTAGGAGAAG
The DNA here is from genome assembly GCF_947487575.1 of uncultured Algibacter sp. GTDB lineage: Bacteria > Bacteroidota > Bacteroidia > Flavobacteriales > Flavobacteriaceae > Algibacter_B. The sequence continues at coordinate 373,084 of NZ_CANKXG010000001.1, forward strand.
GGTATAACGAACAATTAGAATTTGTTAGAATTTTAGCCAGTGGAAATACAAACAATCCAGATTATGCAAGAGCCAAAGCTGAATATGATACAGAATATCAAAAATGGATGGGCAGAAAAACACAGTATGAGCAAATTTACCAGCAAATTAAAACTACAGATGACACCTTAATAAAGCACTTTGGTAAAAAAGATTACACTAAAAAAGAAGTAGCAGCTATTAAAACTGAAGACCAAGCATTAGCACAAGCGCAACAAATTGCAAATTATATGTTTAGTAATGGCATGGACTCTATGGCTGATGCCTTAGAAGAAATAGCAGATAGTTTAGAAAGTATAAATGATCGTCTAAATTACAACCTAAACAAAGATTTAAAGGGTCGTGTTACTGGAGATAATTCAGATGATATGTCTACTAAATTTTACGGTAATGGTAATGTAAAGCCAGTTAAAAAAACCGAAAGTCATGGTACACACGTTGCAGGAATTATTGCCGCAGAGCGTAATAACGGTAAAGGTGCTAATGGGGTTGCAAACAATGTTGAAATTATGAGTGTTAGAGCTGTACCAAATGGAGATGAATATGATAAAGATGTGGCTTTAGCCATTCGTTATGCGGTTGATAACGGTGCAAAAGTTATAAACGGAAGTTTCGGTAAAAGCTTCTCTACACATAGTGATTGGGTAAGGGATGCTATTGCTTACGCAGGAAAAAAAGATGTTATTTTTGTACATGCCGCAGGAAATGATAGTAAAGATGTTGACACAAAGCCTAATTTTCCTGATGATAATATAAACGGTCAAGAAGTTTCAGATACTTATATTAGAGTTGGTGCTTTGGCTCCAAAATATGGATCTAGTATGGTCGCTGGTTTTTCTAACTACGGCAAAAAAAATGTAGACGTTTTTGCACCAGGAGCAAGCGTATATTCAACAACTCCAGAGAGCGAATATGATACAAAAGGAGGAACATCTATGGCTGCTCCAGGTGTTGCGGGTATTGCGGCATTAATTCGTTCTTACTATCCAAAATTAAAAGCTGCTCAGGTAAAACAAATTATTATGGATTCTGGTTTAGCTATTAAAACTAAAGTAATTGTTGGAGGAAACTCTGAAGATGTAAGACCTTTTGCAGATTTAAGTAAATCAGCAAAAATAGTAAACGCATACAACGCCTTAATTATGGCTGCCAGCATGTCTAAATAACATTTATAAATATCAAGGTTGTTTTCGTGTGCTTTTGTTCACAAAACAACCTTTTTTAATTCTAGTTTCTATGAGTCGTTTTTTTATTTCAATATTAAGTATTTCATTGTTGATGTCGTGCACTAGCCAGAAAGCCTCTGTTGTTTCTGTCCCACAAACACCCACAACACCAACAGCCCTAGCCATGCCTTCATCTAGTTATTGGCAACAACATGTTGATTATAAAATGGAAATTGATATGGATGTAAACACATATCAATATAAGGGAAAACAAAAATTGGTGTATACCAATAATTCACCCGATGCATTGAATAAGGTGTTTTATCATTTGTACTTTAATGCTTTTCAACCGGGAAGCGAAATGGATGTACGATCAAGAACTATTGCAGACCCAGACGGAAGAGTTAAAGACAGAATTAGTAAATTAAACCCTAGCGAAATTGGGTATATAAAAGTTAACTCACTAACACAAAACGGTGTTTCTATAAAGTACACAACTGTTGGTACGGTTCTAGAAGTTGAGTTAGCAAAAGCCATTCTACCAGGTGAAAGCGTAACTTTTGATATGGTTTTTGATGGACAAGTCCCTGTTCAAATTCGTCGTTCTGGAAGAAACAATAAAGAAGGGGTTGCATTATCAATGGCACAGTGGTACCCTAAATTGGCAGAATATGATTTTGAAGGTTGGCATGCCGACCCATATATTGGACGCGAATTTCATGGTGTTTGGGGTGATTTTGATGTAAAACTTACTATTGATAAAAACTATTTAGTTGGTGGCACGGGTTATCTACAAAACCCAAATGAAATTGGGCATGGTTATGAAACGGGGACAATAAAGCGACCTAATTCAGATAAATTAACATGGCATTTTATTGCGCCTAAAGTTCATGATTTTACTTGGGCGGCAGACCCAGAGTATAATCACGACACAAAACAAGTCCCTAACGGTCCGCTTTTACACTTCTTATACAAAAGCACAATGCCACAAGAAAAGTTAGAAAACTGGAAAAACCTGCAACCAAAAGCGGTTGAGTTAATGCAGTTTTTTAATAATCAAGTTGGACAGTATCCTTATAAGCAATATTCAGTAATTCAAGGTGGTGATGGCGGTATGGAATACGGTATGTGTACGCTGATTCTGGGAGAAGGTTCTTTTGATGGTTTATTTGGTGTTACGGCTCATGAAATGGGGCATTCTTGGTTTCAGTTTATTTTAGCGAGTAACGAAGCTAGACACTCATGGATGGACGAAGGTTTTACAGAATATATTGGCACACTAGCAGAAAGTCATATTTTTAATAAAGATTTTGAAGATCTTTCAAAACGGGTATATGGTGTTTATTCCTATTTAGCAAAATCTGGAAAAGAACAGCCACAAACCACACATTCCGACAGGTATAACTTTAATCAATCGTATTCTATTTCAGCTTACTATAAAGGGTATGTGTTTTTAAAGCAACTTGCTTATGTTATTGGTCAAGAAAATCAAGAAAAAACTATAAAACAATACTTTAAAGATTTTTCCTTTAAGCACCCAAGACCTGTTGATTTTATTCGAACCGCAGAAAAAGTATCTGGCTTAGAATTAGACTGGTATTTAATGGATTGGACGCAAACAACAAACACCATAGATTACGGCGTAAAAAGTATTGAAGGAAAATCGGCGACTATAGAGCGTATTGGTTTAATGCCGATGCCTATAGATGTTGCAGTAACTTATGAAGATGATACTACTGAGAATTTTTACATTCCGTTGCAAATGATGCGTGGAGAAAAACCAACCACCGCAACTATAATAAAAGACTGGGCTTGGGCATACCCAACATATACTTTTGAAACCTCAAAAAACATTAAATCTGTTGAAATTGACCCAAAAGGATTAATGGCAGATATAGAAAAAGAGAATAATAAAAAGTAATAAAACTTAAAAAAATATGAGCCACTTTGTTTAATTCAAAGTGGCTTTTTTGTTTGGAGGCAAATAAACTTAGCTTAACAATCAATAAAATTCTTATCAGTTTATCAAAAATAGTGCTTAGCAAATCATTGCACTAAAATAATTTTGTTTAACTTTATAAAATAATTTTTAAACAAAACGAAGTTTAATAGTGAAATGTTTTATCGGTATACTAATTTTATTGCAAGGAATGCATTCTAAAATAATCTTTGATTTTAATAAAGAAACAAACATTCAAAATTGGAATGTTGTTGATGACGTGGTAATGGGTGGAAAATCATCTAGTCAATTTAAACTCAGCTCTAATGGATACGGAGTTTTTATGGGACATGTTTCTTTGGCTAATAATGGTGGGTTTTCATCTGTTAGATATCAATTTGATAAAATTGAAGTTACAACATACACTAAAATAAGAATTAAACTTAAAGGTGATGGTAAAAATTATCAATTTAGAGTAAAGGATAATTCAAGAAATTATTATTCTTATATCACAACGTTTTCAACTTCTTGTGACTGGCAATATGTTGAAATAGATTTAAAGGATATGTATCCTTCATTTAGAGGAAAAAGACTTAATGCTCCAAATTTTTCACATGATTTCATTGAGCAAATTGTGTTATTAGTAGGTAATAAAAAAGATGAATACTTTAAACTTATAATTGATACAATAGAATTAATATAAATAAAAATTAAATAATACGATGTTAAATATATTCAAGAAAAAATCGAAAGCTGAAAAGTTAAATGCTCAGTACAAAAAATTATTAGAGGAGTCTTACAAACTTTCTACAACCAACAGAAGGCTAAGTGATACTAAAGCAGCAGAAGCTAATGACGTTTTAAAACAAATAGATTTACTTAAAAATGATGCATAATCATGGATTTTTATCAAATTTAAAGTTTTACTAAAAATGAAAATTCTTCTAACAGATGCAACGGGTTACATAGGCAAGAGGTTGCTTCCTGTTTTAGTAGAGCATGGTCATGAAGTGATTTGCTGTGTCAGAGATAAAAGTCGTTTCAATCCTCCATCATCTTTAAAATCAAAAATTGATGTTATTCAAATTGATTTATTAAACAAAGACTCTTTAAGCAAAATTCCAAAAAATATTAATGCTGCCTATTATTTGGTTCATTCTATGTCTGCTTCTTCTAACTATAAATCACTTGAGCAACAGTCTGCAATAAATTTTAAGAATGCCCTAAATAAAACTACCGTAGAGCATGTAGTATATTTAAGCGGTATTACTAACGAAACTGAATTATCAGAACATCTTACATCCCGAAAAATAGTAGAACATGAACTTGGTACTGGAAATTATAATTTAACAACATTAAGAGCTGGAATTATTATTGGTTCTGGAAGTGCTTCTTTTGAAATTATAAGAGATCTTGTTGAAAAACTTCCTGTTATGGTGACCCCAAAATGGTTGAACACAAAATGCCAACCTATTGGAATATCTGATGTCATCAAATACTTGTCAAAAGTCCTTTTGAATAAACCAACCTATAATAAGAATTATGATATTGGTGGTCCAGATATTCTTACTTATAAAGCAATGCTTTTAGAATTTGCAAAGGTTAGAAACTTAAAGCGAAAAATTTATACAGTACCCATTATGACTCCTAGGCTTTCATCATATTGGTTGTATTTTGTAACCTCCACATCCTACAAACTTGCTGTAGCCCTAGTGAATAGTATGAAAATTGAAGTTATTTGTAGACCAAACAATCTAAACAACATATTAAATATTACACCAATAAACTATAATAAAGCACTAACAAATGCATTTGCTAAAATAGAAAATAACCAAATCGTTTCTAGTTGGAAAGACGCATATGCAAGTAGTGGAATTGATAGTCATATATCCGATTTTATTCAGGTTCCAACTTTTGGATGCTTTATCGATCAGCGAAAATTAAAATTTAAATCAAGAACCGATTGTATTGATAAAATTTGGAAAATTGGTGGACAAACCGGATGGTATTATGGAAATATACTTTGGAAAATAAGAGGGTTTATGGATAAGCTATTTGGAGGTGTTGGTCTTCGGCGTGGACGTACAAACCCTAATACTTTGCATGTTGGTGATGCTTTAGATTTTTGGCGCGTATTATATGCAAATAAAGAAGAAGGCCGATTACTTTTATTCGCTGAAATGAAATTACCCGGAGAAGCATGGCTAGAATTCAAGGTAGTCTCTGAAACTTTAATTCAAACCGCAACCTTTAGACCTTTAGGATTAATGGGAAGGTTGTATTGGTATGCTGTTCTTCCATTTCATGGATTTATTTTTAATGGAATGATTAAAAAAATAACGAAAGCAAAATAACATGTTAAACGAACCTTCCAAAGACTCTAATCTCAATACCAAGGTTCTCTTTTATAAATTTTAGTTTTTGCTACACGTTCTCTATTATTCAACATTAAATGTGTGTTAGTTATTTGTCTGTTTCTATAACCTAATAAATGAAATAACGGTTTGGCTAAAAATTTAGCTATAGTTAAGTTTACTTGTAAGCTACCTTCCGTTTTATTTACCCAAGAAACACCTGGTAACCATGCCAACAAAGTATCCGTTTTTAAACGCCTTAATACGGCTGATATTTTTAATAAAATTGGTTTTATAGGCTTTATAATAAAAAAACCTTCAGCACCTCTTTTTTGATATAATGGCATAAATATACTGCCAGTAAATGGTGCTGAGATTTCAACAGCATTACTAATAGCCAATTTTGTTCCTTTTTTTATACGTTCAAAACTTTTAAACCCATTAAGCATTTTAAAGTGTTCCTTTTTTTCAATCTTATAAAGATATATGACTTCAAAAACAGCATTTTTGTTTTTGGCATGCTGTTTTAGTTGTTCATGATATTTTGAAAAATTGATAACCGCCTCTTCTTTTAAAACTCCTGAATATACTAGAGTTAAATACACAAAAGCAATACTATTTGTAATGGCCGAAAAATCGTCATGTTGCCCAGACTCAAAACCTAGAGACACATAACCCATTTGGTTTATATAACTCAATAATGGTCCGTTTAAATATTCTTCAATCCCAAGTACTATAGGCACTGGAAATTGTTCTGAAAATTTCCGGTTAATTAAAGCATCATTAATAGTAATAAATGGCAATGTTTTACTTGAAGTGGTATGTAAGTCTATAAAGTAAAACGGTGATGTATTAGTCTCTAAAATGTCATTTAAAAGATTGAACAATTCAACAAGTTCTAATTCATCTTCATTTAAAACCGTTTTATTTCTTATTTTTTGAATTTGTTGTTTAGTCCACAGTCTATTCAAGTCGTTTTCAATATAACGCTTATTTTCTTTTAAAGCTTTTAGATTGCCCGAAATACCATAAATAGTTCCTTTTACATAAGTATTATTAATGCCAGCTAAAGCATCTTTTAAAGCAAATACACCCGAAGTTTCATTACCATGAATCCCACCGAAAAAAACCACAGTAGGCCCTGGTTTGATGCCTTCAATCTTGCCTAATATTCTATCTACTTTTAGGCTACTATCTAGTGCTTTGCTATAAACTTCTATCATACATTAAAATCACTTTTTGTGACTAAACCCATTAATTTACTGCCTTTTACTACAGGTAAACTACCTATAGCATGTGTTTCCATTAATTCTTTAGCAGTTTCAATTGGTGTATATTGATCAACGGTTACAATATCTGTCTTCATTAATTTTCCAACATTATTCTCTTTTCCTTCGGGTTCATCTAAATAGGATTCTACATCCGACCAACAAATTAACCCCACTAATTCGCGTTCATGGTTTACTACTGGCATGTGATGAATTCCTTTCCACTTCATAATGTGTAATACCAAATCGATACTATCTTCTTTATCAACCGAAAAAATATCTCTACTCATAAGGTGCTTTACTACATATTTTGCCCTAAAACCCGTTTTACCAGTATGATGCAACATGCCCCAAGTCGAAACTGGATAACCTTTTTCTTGTTTTTCATATAAGTTTGCGGTTAATAGTTGCATAGCCTCATAACGTTTATGCGATTTCAACAAATTTCTATAGCTTCTAACCATCCACTCTGAACCGTTGTCTCCTCTAATTCTATCCTCTATAATCTTTAAGTAATATTCTGCATCTTTTGGGCTTACCCCTACATGATACAATCCTTTATATGCCATTGGAAGTAATTCATCTAAAAGAAGTTTATGACTTGATATATATTTACCATCCCAATAAAACTGTGTGGCCATACCATATCGAGCCGCATTGAAAAAATTAATTTTTACATCCTTAAAATCCCATTTATTATGAATGTTTTTCAACGCCTTAGGTTTACCCATCATAACTCCAACCCAAAACATCATATTAGCAATTTCATCAGCGGTTGTTGGTCCAGAAGGAATATATCTGTTTTCAATTCTTAAACTGGCCTTGTTATCCATAACACCATAACACACTCTATTCCATGGGTACACGGTTCCATTGTGCAACTGTAAAGCTCTAAGTTTTGGTATTTCGTTATTTTTAATCATATCCACACTATTGCGCGTAAAATCTGTGGTTATAAAACTTCTAAACCTAGAAATGTTGTTTTTAAAAATATCTGTAATCGTTCCTCTTTCCCAATCGTTACCAAAGCTAACTCTAGACTGCTTTTCGTTTAGTAAATAAGAGTTTGCTCTAGTATCAATACTTTGTGTAAATAGTGCAATTCTGGTTTCGCTCCACAATTCTTTTCCAAATAATATTGGAGAATTAGTGCACACGCTTAAAACTGGGCCTGCAATGGCTTGCGCCCAATTGTAATTGTCTACAAAGTCTTTTGGGCTAAGTTGTAAATGCATCTGAAAACTAGTATTACACCCTTCTAGCATTACAGAGTCGTGCAATAAATTAAGTTCGTCCACACCCTTAATATGAATATCAAAACTTTTTCGTCGAGTTTGTTTAATAGCGTCATTTAAAACAAAATAACGTTCAACATTAGTCATGTTTTCTTCACCCACATTGTTAACAGATAATGAAGGTAAAATGCCTGTAAGAATGATTTTTATATCTTTTTTTGCAGCTATCTTTTTCGCCTTATTTAAACAATCTTCCAATTGCTTGTGAAGATTTGAAAAGCAATCGCCTTTAAGCTTTAAGGGGTCTAAATTTAATTCTAAATTATAATTACCAATTTCAGTTGTAAAATGGTCGTCATTAATATCATCTAACAGCTCTAACGACTTGCTTTCTGGTAAAAACTGATTATTTACTAAACAAAATTCTTGTTCTGCGCCTATTCGCAGCGGCGCTTCTTCAATCATGTTATTTTCAATCATGATATCCAAGGCCTCAATATCATTTAATAAGTGATGAATATAATTAGCCCGGTCTTTTTTTGTATTGAGTTTAGTTACTTTTAAATCTCCCATAACCATATAATTTAGATTGGTTTTCAATGAATTAAATTACTCAACTCGAGGTATTTTAAAAATGATTTTTATCATATAAAATCTTATTTTGTTTGGTGTTAATTGTTATTGCTACTTTTGTAAGCATAATTTTGTTTATGTCTGCAACTTATCCCAAAAAAGAAAAGCTAAAAAGCAAAAAACTCATTGACCAATTGTTTACCGAAGGACAATCTGTTTCTGCTTTTCCGTTGCGGCTGGTATATTTATCTACACCATTTGAAGATAATGTTATTGCAAAAACAGGTGTTTCAGTAAGCAAAAAAAACTTTAAAACAGCTGTAGATAGAAACCATATAAAACGTTTGTTAAGAGAAGTTTATCGCTTAAATAAAGCTGAGTTTTTTAACAATTTAACAACACAACATGCGTTTATGATTTTGTACATTGGCAAAGAAAAACCCACATTTGCCCAAGTTGAAACCAAAATGAAAGCTCTGTTTGGAAAGTTTTCAGCCAAAGTTTCAAAACCTTAAACAATACTGCTTATGAAATTACTGTCTTATTTTTTGATTCTGATGTTTCCCTTAATGTGTTCATCTCCAAAGGATGAAAATTATGATTCTAGCATCTATCAAGATTCAGAAATAGTTTATGAAGAAACATCCTCATTAAACGGTTTAATTTCGGTGCCTGCTGAAGCTTCTCCACAAAAAATTATTAAAACCTCTTATTTAAAATTTGAAACACAGGATTTAGATAAAACCTACCTTCAAATTAAAAAAGCAATTCAAAAGAATAAAGGCTTTATTCAAGATGATAATTCCAACAAGTCCTATAACACTTTAACGCGGCATATAATTGTTAGAATTCCTACTAATAACTTCCAAAACACTTTAGATGCGGTAAGTAAAAATGTAGATTATTTTGACACTAAGCGTATTTCAGCAAAAGATGTAACAGAAGAATTTATTGATTTAGAAACGCGATTAAAAGCAAAACTAACTTTAGAAAAGCGCTATTTAGAATTACTTTCTAAAGCCAAAAACGTTAAGGAAATGCTTGAAATAGAGCGCGAGCTTTCTAATATAAGAGAAGAAATAGAAGCAAAACAAGGACGTTTAAAATACCTTCAAGATAAAGTATCATTAAGCACGTTAGATATTGAGTTTTATAAATTAACCTCTGAAGCGCCAGTTGCAAAATCGTATGGTACAAAAATGTGGAATGCTGTAAAGTCTGGTTTCAACGGAATTTCAATATTTTTCTTAGGTCTATTACACATCTGGCCTTTTATAATAATCCTTATTGTTGCTGGTTATTTTATTAAAAGATGGATTAAAAAAAGTAAAAAATAACACTTCTTTATTGTCGTTTCGTTTGACTTTAGGGGAGTTTTAAAACATATCGCATGAAAAAAATATTAAAAAAGAAAATCATAATTCCAATATTAGTTTGTGTTGTTTTCTTTTCAACAACCGCATTTAAAAATGATTTTTTTGAAATTGCTAAACAAATAGAAATTTTCACCACATTGTTTAAAGAGTTAAACATGAATTATGTGGACGAAACCAATCCTGGAGACTTAATGGATACCGCTATTAAAAGTATGTTAGCAGATTTAGACCCGTATACCAATTTTATGAACGAGCAGGATGTTGAAGCTGCTAGAATTAATAATACTGGTGACTATACAGGTATTGGAGCAAGAATAAAAACTCTAAAAGACAAATTAGTTATAGTTGAGCCTTACAAAGATTATCCAGCAGACAAAGCGGGTTTAAAAGCGGGCGATGAAATTATAAAAGTAGGCTCTGTTTTGGTTGAAAATTATGATGACCATGCAGGCGATTTATTAAGAGGTGTCTCAGGATCTTCTATTGAGGTAACATACAAACGTCAAGAAAAAACACAAACTGCTACTATAAAACGTGCTGAAGTTGAAATTAAAGCAGTGCCTCATTTTTCATTGATAGATGATAAAACGGGTTACATTGCACTAAGTCGGTTTAGCAAAAAAGCGTATGCAGAAACCAATTACGCATTGCGTGATTTAAAAACCCAAGGCGCAGAACGTATTATTTTAGATTTGCGCGGAAACCCAGGAGGATTAGTTAATGAAGCTATTAAAATTGTAAACCTTTTTGTTCCTAAAGATCAATTGGTCGTTACCACAAAATCAAAAGTTAAAAAATATAACCGTACGTATATCACCAAAAGCGACCCTATTGATGCTGAAATTCCGTTAGTAATTCTGTTGGATGGCAGTAGTGCATCAGCAAGTGAGATTGTTTCTGGCGCACTTCAAGATTTAGATCGAGCCGTTATTGTCGGTTCTAGAAGTTTTGGTAAGGGTTTGGTGCAGCGCCCTAAATTATTAACTTATGGGACACAGGTTAAAATAACAATTTCAAGATATTATACCCCATCTGGCAGGTGTATTCAGTCTTTAGATTATTGGAATAGAAATGAAAAAGGAGAAGCTGTTAAAGTAAAAGAAGAAAATTATAACGTTTTTAAAACCAAAAATGGACGCCAAGTATTTGATGGCGGTGGTGTTTTTCCAGATGTACAAGTTGGGTATAATAAAATATCCCCTATCACAACCGCTATTGTAAATAATGATTTAATTTTTGACTATGCCACCAATTATTATTACAATCACACTTTTGATGATATAAACACATTAAAACTTACTGATAAAGACTTTTCAGAATTTAAAAACTATCTAAAAACAAACAATTTTTCTTTTGAAACGGATACTGAAAAAGCACTTAAAAAAGCTTTTGAAACAGCGAAAAAAGAAGAATTAAACGATAATATTGAAAGTGATTTTAATACCCTAATTTCTAATTTAAACACCTCTAAAACCAGTGTTATAGATAAAAATAAAGACTATTTATTGGAATTATTAACTAAAGATATCGTTAAGCGTTATGTATATAGAGAGGGCTTATATGAGTATTTAGAATTACACGACGCCGAAATTAAAAAGGCAACAGATATACTTAGCAACCCATCAACCTATCTGGGTTATTTAAAATAAGTATGCCTTTTTTATACTATTAACGTTTTTCATAAACCGCATACTGCATTGGCTTCTGGCATGATTTTAGATTAAAAAATAGTATATTTATCCTCTATTCAATGCCCTATTATGAATAAATTATTAGTATTAATATTATTTACTTTTAACTGTGTTTTTGTTTTTTCTCAAAAAGAATTAACACAGGAGGTTTATTTTGATACTGATAAATACGATGTTCCTAACACTGAAGTAAACCGTTTATTGTTATTCATTTCTTCGTTAAATGATATAGATATTGAGTCTATTTCTATTTTTGGTTTTTGTGATGATAGAGGTGCAGATACATATAATTTAATACTTTCTCAACAACGTGCTGATGCTATAAAAGCTATTTTTGCTAATAATGAAATTAGCGAGTCCTTAATAACTAACGTTGATGGAAAAGGTGAAATTCTTCTTAAAATAATTGAAGAAGAAAACCTTTTAAAAATAAGAGGACTAAACAGAAAAGTTGAAATTATTGTTAAGCCTAAGCCTCCTAAACCCTTAATAAAAACAACAAAAGATAGCATACCTAAACCAACCAAACCAAAAGGTGTTTTAGATCTTATAAAAGATGGTGCTAAGGGTGATAAAATTCTATTTAAAAATATCTTATTTAAAACGGGATATCCAACAGTAACACCAAGTTCAAAAAAAATACTAGAATCTATTGCTAATGCGCTTATTGAGCGAGAAGATATTTATTTTACCATTCAAGGTCACGTATGTTGTACGCAATACAGTAGAGATGCCGTTAATAGAAAAACGAAAAAAAGAAATTTATCTGAAGCCAGAGCCGAATATGTATATAACTACTTTATAAAAAAAGGAATAGATAAAAAAAGAATGCGACATGTAGGTATGCGAAGAAAATTTCCTTTGGGCGGTGAGCCAGAATTTGATAGACGTGTAGAAATACTTATAACCTACACTGGTGACCAAGCTAAATAAACTACAATGTACTCCAAAACTAAGTTTTTTCTAATTAGTTTCTGTTTAGTTTCTGTTTACAGCTTTTGCCAAAACACATTTGTTCCAGACGATAATTTTGAACAAACTTTAATAAATTTAGGCTGGGATTCTGGCCCGTTAGATGATTTTGTACCAACAGCAAATATAAGTGGGCGTACAAGTTTAGATGTAAGTTTTGATATTACTGGGTTAATAATTTCAGACCTTACTGGAATTGAAGATTTTGCAGCTTTAACCCAATTATATGTTCAAAATAATCAATTAAGTACTATTAATGTTAGCCAAAACAATAATCTACAAATTTTATGGTGCTTTAATAACCTATTATCAACTCTTAATGTCACTCAAAACCCTAGGTTAATTTCTTTACGATGTGAGGATAATCAGTTAACAAACCTAGATGTTTCCAATAATTCAAATTTAAATGTTCTGGTTTGTGAACGTAATCAAATTACAACTATTGATATTTCAAATAGCACAGGGTTAAATAGATTTCAATGCGGAAATAACGTCTTAACAAATATAGATGTTAGTGCTAATGCAAACTTGTCTTTTTTCTCTTGTGAGCAAAACCAATTAACTAATTTAAACCTTTTAAATAATACTCAATTAACATCATTATATTGTTTTAATAATCAAATTACAGAATTAGACCTTTCTAATAATACCAGCCTAACAGATTTAAATTGCAGCAATAATCAATTGTGTTTATTAAACCTTAATAATCAAAACAACAATGCCTTTACAGCAATAAATTTCGATATTAATCCAGATTTATATTGTGTTGTTGTTGATAATGCTACAGGAAATCATTCTACTTGGGTGCCAAATTCCTTTTTAAATTACGTAAACTCACTTGAAGAATGTAGTAATTTTATACCTATTGATTCTTTTGAAAACGTGATTACTACTAGTTATATATTACCCCCTCTTAATAATGGTAATTACTTTACTGAAACTGGAGGAATAGGCACTACTTTAAACCCAGGAGATATTATAACAACTACTCAAACTATTTATATTTATAGCGCAACTACTTGTAATAGTAATGAAAGTAGTTTTATGGTTATTATTAATAATGCCGATTATTTTATACCAAAATTTTTTACACCTAATAATGATGGTGCTAATGATGTATGGCAAGTCTATGATAGGTTAAATCTTGTAAATAATATTTCAATTTATAATAGACATGGTAAGCTTTTAAAGTTTTTACCTAGCACAAAATCTAGTTGGGATGGTACTTTTAATGGAGAATTATTAAGTAGTGGTAGTTATTGGTATGAAATTGTTTTAAATACTCGCGAAATTTTACGAGGTCATTTTGCATTAAAACGCTAGTTATTTTTTTATCATAGCAATATGTGGAATATTATCTTCAAGATACTCTTCACCTATTGCATTATAACCTAAACTATTATAGAATTTTTTTAAATATACTTGTGCTGAAATTTTTATAGTAGTTTCATTAAAATGGTTTTTTATCGCTTCATCGGAAGCGTCCATAATATCAAAACCATACTTGTGCTGACGTTCGTTTTTCGCCACTACTACTCTACCTATACTAGCTTCTTTAAAATAATCGCCTGGTTTAAAAATTCGCGTATAAGCTACTATCTTTTTATTTTTAAATCCTAAAACATGAAACGAATTTTCATCTTTTCCATCAAGATCTTGATATACGCAATCTTGCTCTACAACAAACACTTCACTTCGAAGCTGAAGTAAATTATATAACTCATAATTAGTAAGTTTTTTAAAAGATTTTATTTTTATTTCTAACATTTTTAATCTTGAACAATTATATCTTTAACATCATCTTTACCATATTCTGGTTGAATATTTACATGATTAATATCGTATTTATTAAAAACAAAATCTTCTATTTCACGTAATACAATATCAAATTCAGATAACGTTATGTTTTTATTAAAATCAATATGTGCTTCCAAATGAATTTCATCTTCATTCAATTGCCACACATGGACGTGGTGCACATTTTTAATAGGTTCAAATGCATTAATTTCTTCAACAATTTTCTTAATTGGAATAGTATCTGGAGTAAACAACATTAAAACTTTTGTAGAGTCTTTTAATAAATCAAAACCCATCCAAATTAAATATAATGCAATAACGAAAGTGAGTACACTATCAACCCAATAAAGTTGATAATATTTCATAAGTAAGCCTCCTATTAAAACAGCTACACTCGCCATCATATCAGTTAATAAATGCAGGTATGCACTTTTCATATTCATATTAGCTTCAGAATCTTTTTTAAGCAAAAGCACACTAAAACCATTACCTAAAATAGCCACTAATGAAAGCCATATTACTAAATTAGATTCTATGTCTTGTGGATTTTGAAAACGTTCTACAGCTTCAATAATTAGTAAAACAGCAACTATCATTAAAGTAGCTGCATTAATAAAAGCTGCTAAAATTTCGGCACGTTTATAACCAAAAGTTTTTTGAAATGAAGCTTTCCTTTTAGATAAATTATTAGCTATATAACTAATAATTAAAGAAACTACGTCGCTAAAATTATGTAACGCATCACTTAATAATGCTAAACTACCAGAAAGTAGTCCACCTACAACTTGAGCAGCTGTAATAATAATATTTAATAAAATGGATATAATAAGATTGCGACCTTTTAAGTCGCTATGATCATGCGAATGATTATGACCATGATGGTGTCCCATTTATATTAAAATAAACATTAACAAGATAAAGGAATTTTATCTATTCTATTTTGGTGACGCCCACCTTCAAACTCTGTATTTAAAAACGTTTCAACCATTTTTAAAGCTTGTGGAATAGCTGTAAATCTTGCTGGAATACATAATATATTTGCATTATTATGTTGTCTTATTAATTCAACAATTTCATTATTCCAACATAAACCAGCACGTATTTTTTGATGTTTATTAGCCGTCATCGCCACACCATTTGCACTACCACAAATTAAAATACCATAAGTCGATTTGTTAGTTTCAACATCTTCAGCAACTGGGTGTACAAAATCTGCATAATCAACACTATCATTAGCATCAGTTCCATGATTAATAACCGTAATACCTTTTGATTCTAATAATGTTTTAATAGCAAATTTATACTCTGTTCCTGCGTGATCGTTTCCTATTGAGATTGTCATGATAAATAATAGTATGTTGTTTATAACTCCAAAGTTAATAATAACTTATAAATATGAATAACTTAAAACAGCTTACTTATTCATTTTTTTTAGGTTTGATAATTGTATTTTAGAATAGTGTTTATAGTTGTTGTTAATAAGTATGAAATTTTGCACTCACTACTTGTTAATATCTAATCATGGTTTGGTAAAACTTTTATTAGGAATATCCAGTTAATTTTTCAATCAAAAACAGGATGTTAATATGCTAATTAGTTAGCATAAATTTTTAGTTAAGTTATAAGCATAGGTTAGTATGGTTATGAGTTATAAAATTAAGAATACTTATTAAAAATTACTGTTAATAGTAGTTTCTAACAATTGTTAATAGTAATTTTAAATAGCTTCAAAATAAAAGACTTAACTATTAAAAAGCTGTTCATTTCCTATCAACAACATTCAATAAGTTATATATCAAAATAAAATTTAAAAAAGTTATACCGCTATTCACACACTATAATAACCACCATTTATTTTTTTAAATTTTAAAAGAAAAATTGTTATATTATATATAATGTGGATAACTTCATTTTAATATAGATTTTTAATCGTTATTTAGAAAAGAAAATAGAGGAAGCATATGAATCATTAGAAAGAATATGTTCCACAGGAGTATTACCTTTCTCTATAGTCCAATATTTAGCTACTCTTACAGTACCATTATATTCTTCTCCAGCCACATATATAATATCGTTAAATACAAAAATAGAATTTGCATTGGCGTGACTTTCTCCTTTACTAAGAGAATACTCTTTTTTTTCTCCATTTTCTATAGTCCAATATTTAGCTATTCGTACAGTACCGTTAGATTCGTATCCCGCTATATAGATAATATTATTAGATATAAAAATAGAATTAGCATCAGAATTATTATCATCATTAATAAGAACGTGTTCAACTGGTGGATTTCCGTTTTCTATAGTCCAATATTTAGCAATATCGGTATTAGTAATTCCATTTTTCTCTTTTCCGGCTACATATACAATACCATTAGATTTAAATATAGAATTAGGAACAGCTCTTTTAGTTCCATCTGTTATATCATAAGAGACACCATTCTTTAAGTATTTAGCTTCACCAATTCCTTTATCTGCTTCTTCATGAAATACAGATATATAAACATCTCCATTAGAAACAAATATTGAGGTTGGATTTTGCCATATATTATCATCAAAAATATTATGTTCAACTGCTTCACCACCTTTATTTATTGTCCAATATTTTGTTTTATTTCCATAGGTAAAAGCATTAGTTTCATATCCAACAACATGTACTACGTTATTAGAAACAAATATAGAATTAGCCATTGCCCATTTCATAACGTCTTTTGTAAGAATGTGTTCTTCTGTTTTTCCATTCTCAACCGTCCAATATTTAGCAACACTTGTAGACCCATTACCCTCTGTTCCTGCTATATATATAATACCTTCATACACAAATATTGAATTAGTTTCTGCAAGAGACCTTGTAGTTGCTGTACTAGTACTATCGGAAATAGCATAAGTCACACCATTCTCCCAATATTTAGCTATAGATATATTATTTTTAAACGTGCCTCCAGTAACATATACACCTGTGTTATCTTTCTGTTTTGGTTTTTCATTATCGTTAATATCATCTGTATTACTACAACCTAAAAAAACTATTAAGAAAGATGCTAATAATAGATATATTAATTTTGTATGTACAATGTTATTTTTTTTAATAGCTTTCATTATTATTATTTTAAGGTTATTTATAATAACATAAAAATTGTTAAAAAATGTCATCACTTTTTAAGCACATGTATAGTATATTGTACATATTTTTATTTTTTTTCTCCAAGTTGTAGATGAGATGTATAATATAATTTACATAACTGTTAATGAATTAATAGTACAGAAATACCTGTTTAATATTAAAACCTTAACTTTGTAAAAATAAATAGCAATTTCTTCACGTGTACAATGCTATTAAATAATAAAATTTCCTATACCTTAGGAATTGAAAATGATTACAAAATTAAATGAGTAAAAAAAGAAAAGGGAAATCCAAAAAGAATGGTATTTCCAACCTTACAAATACAATCTTAAGTATATTAAAAAAAGAAAAAAACCAGAGTTTTAACTACAAACAAATAGCTGCTAAATTAGGTGTTAACGATGCTAGTAGCAGAAATCAAATTATAAAAACCCTAGCTAAACTTGCTACAAGACAAGAAATTGAGCAAGTAGAACGCGGCAAGTTTAAAGCCATTGTAAATACCGAATATCATATTGGAACACTAGATTTAGCAGCCAAAGGAAACGGTTATGTGATTTGTGATGATTTTGATGATGATGTATTTATCGCTTCAAACAATATTAACAAAGCATTACATGGTGATGAAGTAGAATTTTACGCTTACAAACGCAGAAAACGAGGTAAAGCAGAAGGTGAAATCACAAATATTATAAAGCGTGCAAAATCAGAATATGTAGGCGTAATTCAGATTCATGATAAAAAAAATTATGCTTTTGTCGTAGTCGATAGTAATAAAATGTACAAAGATATTTTTGTACCGATTAATAAAATAAATAAAGCGGAAGATGGCGATAAAGTTTTAGTAAAACTTGAAGATTGGCCAGAAAAAGCAGATTCGCCTTATGGTAAAGTACTTGAAGTGCTTGGGAAACCAGGAGAACACAATACAGAAATTCATGCTATTTTAGCAGAATACGGATTACCGCTAGAATTTCCACACGAAGTTGAGGAATTTGCTAATAATTTAGATACATCAATTACAGAAGCAGAAATAGCAAAACGACGAGATATGCGTAAAGATTTAACCTTTACCATAGACCCAAAAGATGCTAAAGATTTTGATGATGCACTATCTTTTGAAGTATTAGATAATGGCTTGTATGAAATAGGAATTCACATTGCAGATGTATCCCATTATTTACAAGAAGGCACTATTTTAGATGATGAAGCTTACGAGCGTGCAACGTCTGTATATTTAGTAGACCGCGTGGTACCAATGCTTCCAGAAGTATTATCAAACAATGCCTGTTCATTACGTCCGCATGAAGAGAAATACACATTTTCAGCGGTATTTCAAATAAATGATAAAGCAGAAATAAAAAACGAGTGGTTTGGAAGAACAGTAACGTATAGTGATGCACGTTATGCTTACGAAGAAGCGCAAGCTGTTATAGAACAAAATGGTTCTGTCATTCCTGCGAAGGCAGGAATCTCATCAATTAATACTGAAATTCCAAAAGAAGTTTCTCTTACAGGAAAAGCATATAAAACAACACCAGAATTAGCTCAAGCTATACTTAAATTAGATGAACTCGCTAAAATTATGAGAGGAAAACGCATGCGAGATGGTGCTATTTCTTTTGATAAAGTTGAAGTAAAATTCAATTTAGATGAAGATAATAATCCAGCAGGCGTATTCTTTAAAACCAGTAAAGATGCTAATAAGCTTATTGAAGAATTCATGCTGTTAGCAAACCGAAAAGTATCAGAATTTATAGGAAAACAAAGCCCTAAAAAAACGTTTGTATACCGTGTACACGATGAACCAGACGAAAGTAAACTAGCATCATTACAAAACGTAGTAAGCCGCTTTGGGTATAAACTTAATTTTAAAGACCGAAAAAGCACCACCGCATCTTTAAATAATTTATTGCAAGAAGTAAACGGTAAAAAAGAGCAAAATCTAGTCGATACACTCACTATTAGAAGCATGAGTAAAGCTGAATATACCACACACAATATTGGGCATTACGGTTTAGCATTCAATTATTACAGCCACTTCACCTCGCCTATTCGTCGTTATCCAGATGTTATGGCGCACCGTTTATTACAGCATTATTTAGATGGTGGAAAATCTGCTAACGAAGAAGCTTTCGAAGAAAAATGTAACCATTCCAGCAATATGGAAGGTCTTGCAACCCGTGCAGAACGTGATTCTATAAAGTACATGCAAATTCGTTTTATGGAAGACCATAAAGACCAAGAGTTTGTGGGCGTTATTTCAGGCGTTACCGATTGGGGAATCTACGTAGAAATCATTTCCAACAAGTGCGAAGGTATGGTAAGCGTCCGCGATATGAAAGACGATCATTACGCCTTCGATCAAGATGTATACGCCATGGTTGGCAGAAACAACGGCTTGGTGTACCAACTAGGAGACGAGGTTATCGTAAAAGTTAAAAACACAGATTTGGTAAAAAAACACCTAGATTTTAATCTTATAGGCAAACCAGAAGCAAAGTAAAATAATTATTTGGGCGTTACCCGAAAAGGGTCGGGCTTTCACTACTCAATCCCTCCTACGTCGGGGATTTCAAACACGCCGTTCAATCCCTAACGCAGCTCTTAGGTTTTAATTATATATTAAATTTAGTACTTGGTTTTTATAGGTTAAAGGAACAGTAGTAAAAGTTATGTAATACTCTTAATCTTTTCATAAAGTAAACACATAAAGGAATAAATCTTGATAGTTTTGCGTTAAAGCAAAAAACAATAATCAATGAAAACATTAGTAAAAGTAGTTGTACTTTTCATAACAACCGTATGTTTAGCACAAAACTCAATAGAAAAAACTATTGGAGAATTTACAGAATTAAAAGTTTATGATTTAATTGATGTTCAACTCATCAAGGCAGATAGTGATAGAATAGTTATAACAGGAAAAAATGCTACACATGTTTTAGTAAATAATAAAAACGGAACTCTGAAAATAAAAATGAAACTTGAAGAGGCTTTTGATGGTAATAAAACTAAGGTAAAATTGTATTACACAAATATTGATATTATTGACGCAAATGAAGGTGCTTATATTCATTCCGAAGAAACTATAAAACAATTTGAAATAGATTTAAAAGCTCAAGAAGGAGGAAAAATAGATGTTCAAGTTAATGTTAAATATGCAAATATAAAGGTAGTTACAGGGGCAGATATTATAGCGTCTGGTTTTGCTAAAAAACAGAATGTTTTAATTAATACAGGTGGGGATTACCACGGAAAACACTTAAAAACAGAATTTACAGAAGTATCTATTAGTGCAGCAGGCGAAGCTTATGTTAATGCCACAAATAAAGTAATTGCAAAAGTTAAAGCTGGTGGCGATATTTATATATATGGTAACCCAGAGCAGATTGATGAAAGTCGAGTTTTAGGTGGAAGAATAAAAAAAATTGAAGAGTAAGGCTTCTAATCTGAGTCATCAAAAAACGCAAAATAAAAGTGTTTTTTATACCTAAAAACCGTAATTAAGTATAGTTAAAACCATACAGCCCCCCTTTTTAACCCTTTAGGTGTTGGCTTAGTAAGAGATAAAGTTGCGCAAGTTCTTTTAATTTATACACATTCAGCTGGAGCGCCAAATAATGTATATGTAGATAATTTATATTTTTATAATGAAGGAACGCTTAACACAAAAGATTTTGAAATAGCTAGTCTTATCGCATACCCTAACCCATCTCAAAGTAGCTGGACAGTTAAAACACAAAACGCTAACATGTCTTCAATTAATGTATTTGATGTATTAGGCAAAAACGTATTAACATTATCGCCAAATAGAAACGAGGCAACAATAGAAGGTGCTAATTTAAAAAGAGGTATATATTTTGCTCAAATTAAAACAGCATCAGGTATTAGCAGTTTAAAACTTATTAAACAATAACAAAACTGTTTTTAGTTTGTTTGTAAAAGGCGCTTTTATTTAAAAGCGCCTTTTTTTATTTATTCGCTTTTAAAATATTTCTTTACTTTGTGTAAAGCTTCATATTCTATGTTTGATGATATTTTAACAGCTATACCCTTCGGCATCATACTAGCCTTTACCATAGGCCCAGTATTTTTCGTGTTGCTAGAAACCAGTGCTACCAAAGGCTTTAGAAGTGCCTTAATATTCGATTTAGGCGTCATTTTAGCAGATATTATTTTCATCGTAATTGCTTTTTATAGTACCAATAGTTTAAGAGGCAAAATAGGAAACGATCCTAGTTTTCTGATATTCGGAGGAGTACTTTTAATGGTTTATGGTTTTATTTCATTTATCAAAACATCCAAATCCTTCAGAGCAATTGTTAAAGAATACCATAAAGTAGAAATAAAAAAAGGCTACGGAAAACTCTTCATCAAGGGCTTCTTACTTAATTTTATAAATATAGGTGTACTTCTAGGTTGGCTTGGCTTTATTGTGTTAGGAGATTCTCTGACTACCTCAGAGCATGGCGATATTGTTTTTATAGTGTCTATGTTGGTTGCTTATTTTGTTTCGGATTTAGTCAAAATAGTCATAGCAAAAAGACTAAAGGCTAAATTAACGCCGCGACTCATTTTTAAAACAAAAAAAGTTATTGCTATGGTTATATTAGGTTTCGGTATATTATTATTTGTTCAAGGTTTATTTCCAGAAGCTTACGAAAAGAACAAAGAAAAATTAGAAAAAATTAGACCAATAAAAGAACAACTGCCTTAATAAACTACTTTTTTCAGGTAAAAAATTTAGTGTTAAAAACATTAAGAGCATATCTAAGTAGTGTCTTAATCTTTACTCCTCAGTTGGATTTAAAAACAAAATCTAATGCCTCGATTTTAAACTTCTTAAATTAATTTTCCAGAAAATTTTATCATAAAAAAACCCTCAAGAAAAACTTGAAGGTTCTTTGAGGCGTCGAGCGGATTCGAACCGCTGTACAAGGTTTTGCAGACCTCTGCCTAGCCACTCGGCCACGACGCCTTAAATATTAGTGCAAATGTAAAAAAAAATGTGACTTTACCTTACTTAAAATTACTTTTTACGCTTATCGGTCATTTTTATCGTTACGCTTTCAACATCACCCCCTATTGGCGGATTAAGTTTACTAACCCAAACTGTTGCCTTTTTAATAAGTTTATCTTCATTAAAAATCCTATTTAAAATACGTTTGGCAACTGCTTCAAGTAAATGGGAGGCAATATCCATTTCTTCTTTTATAATTCTATTTAAAAACACATAATCAACAGTATCACTAAGTTTATCGCTTATTGCAGAGTTTTGTAAATCTGCTTTAACCTCCAAATCTACGCGATAATCACTACCAATTTTGGTTTCTTCTTTCAAACAACCATGATAGGCAAATACACGAATGTTTTCAACTTTTATAATTCCCATTGTCAGACAATTTAAGTCATCAAAATTACCTAATTTTGTACAATATTTTTGTTTAATGGATTGGTTTTTATTGAGCCAATCCTTCACAGTAACATATTTTATGTCTGAAGAAAGAAAATCACTCAATTTTATTGAGCAAATTATAGAAGAAGATTTAGTAAACGGCATGTCTAAAAATAGCCTTCGTTTTCGTTTTCCTCCAGAACCAAATGGCTATTTACATATTGGGCATACAAAAGCCATTGGTATCAGTTTTGGTCTAGGTGAATACTACGATGCACCAGTAAACCTTCGATTTGACGATACTAATCCAGCGAAAGAAGAACAAGAGTATGTTGATGCTATAAAGAAAGATGTTGCTTGGTTAGGTTATAAATGGGATAAGGAATTGTTTTCTTCAGACTACTTCCAACAATTATACGATTGGGCTGTTTATTTAATAAAAGAAGGTAAGGCTTATGTAGATTCACAATCAAGTGAAGCCATGGCTGAACAAAAAGGCACACCTACACAAGCGGGTGTTGATGGTCCTTATAGAAATAGAACTATAGAGGAAAACTTGGATTTATTTGAACGCATGAAAGCTGGCGAGTTTGATGAAGGCGAACACATTTTACGAGCAAAAATAGACATGCAACATGTTAATATGTTAATGCGCGATCCTATTATGTATCGTGTTTTAAAGAAGCATCATCATAGAACTGCGAACGATTGGTGTATTTACCCAATGTACGATTGGACGCATGGCGAGAGTGACTATATTGAACAAATATCACACTCATTATGTTCGCTTGAATTTAAGCCTCACAGAGAGCTATATGATTGGTTCTTAGACCAAGTTGTGGATCCAAGTAAATTAAGACCAAAACAACGCGAATTTGCCCGTTTAAACCTAAGTTATACCATAATGAGTAAACGTAAGTTGCTTAAACTGGTTGAAGATGGTATTGTAAATGGCTGGGACGACCCAAGAATGCCAACTATTTCAGGTTTACGTCGCAGAGGATATACACCTAACGCCATTAGAAAATTTGTAGAAACGGTTGGTGTTGCTAAACGAGAAAACATTATTGATGTATCGCTTTTAGAATTCTGTATTCGTGAAGATTTAAATAAAACAGCACCACGTGTTATGGTAGTTTTAAACCCTGTAAAAGTGGTTATTACCAACTACCCTGAAGGTAAAGTGGAGTGGATGAATGCAGAAAACAATCAAGAAGACGAGAGTGCTGGCTATAGAAAAGTACCATTTTCACGTGAGTTATTTATAGAGAAAGAAGATTTTAAAGAAGAAGCTGGTAATAAGTTTTTCAGGTTAAAATTAGGCAGCGAAGTAAGATTGAAAAACGCTTACATTATAAAAGCAGAAAGTGTTGTAAAAGATACTGATGGAAATATTACAGAAATTCATTGTACTTATTCTGAAGATACTGAACGCAGAATAAAAGGGACTTTACATTGGGTATCTATTGCTCATGCTGTTAAAGCAGAGGTTAGAGAATACGACAGGCTATTTAGCGATGAAGCACCAGACAGTCATCAAGACAAAGATTTCATGGATTTTATAAATCCAAACTCTTTAAAAACAATACAAGCATATGTTGAGCCTAGTTTAGAAGAGGCAAAAACTGGAGACAGATTTCAGTTTCAACGCTTAGGATATTTTAATGTAGATGATGATTCTACTTCAAATCAATTAGTATTTAATAAAACCGTTGGTTTGCGTGATGCTTGGGCTAAGGTGAAGCCAAAGAATAATCAAAATAGCAATCAGCAGAAACAGCCACAACAAAATAACAGATCTGCTATAGATCAAATTAAATCGTACGGTAAAAAGTACGATAGAATGCCAGAAGATAAGCAAGTAAAAGCCAAAGCTGAAATTCAAGAACTAGCTAAAAAAGTGAACTATGATGAGGTTGAGCCGTTGTTTAATACATCTGTTAAAAAATCAGGAACACGTATTATCACTATGATTACATTGGGTGTATTATTAAATAATGGTTTAGAAAAAAATGAAGCTATAAATGAATTTATTACTAAAGCTTTAGATGATAAAAATGCGTTGTTGGTAGAAGAAGCAAAAGCACTTTCTTAAATAATTTAAACTCTTTAGGTTTCTAAAACCTAAAGGGTCTTTTCGCTGTTTTCAAGCCCATATTTATTTTTTTGTACATTTAAGTTCTAACAACAAACCACAAAATTATGGAATTATTAAATCCCGTTGCAATGCTAGTTGCAGCAATTTCAGCATTAGTTATCGGCTTTATTTGGTATAACCCAAAGGTATTTGGCAACGCTTGGATGAAAGCAGCAGGTATGACAGATGAAGATGTAAAAGGTGGAAACATGGTTAAAATTTTAGTTTTGGCACTGATTTTCGCATTTTTATTATCAACCGCACTTCCTGGAATAGTTATTCATCAAATGGGTGTTTTTAGTTTAATAGGAGGAGACCCTTCTATAGCTGAGCCATCTTATGCCGCATTAATGGCAGATTATGGTGATGCTTTTAGAACGTTTAAGCATGGTGTTTTACATGGTGTTTTAACAGGAATTTTTATTGCGCTACCAATACTTGGAACCAATGCATTATTTGAGCGTAAAAGCGCAAAGTATATTTTTATTAATGCAGGATATTGGATTGTAACTTTAGGGGTTATGGGTGGTATTATTTGCGCTTGGAGATAATCTTTTTGTAAACTTTTAACATATTTAAAGACTGAGAATTGTATTTTCAGTCTTTTCTTTTTTCTATTGATATACTATAAAATATATAAAACCGTTAATGAACTTCCTAAACAATGGGATGCGCTTTCTACTAACGATATTTTTTTAAAAACGGATTTTTTAAAAGGCTTAGAATGTTCTTATCCAACAAATATTTCTGGGTATTACGTTGGTGTTTTTAAAAGTGAAACCTTGGTTGGTATTGCTGTTGTGCAGCGTGTTAAAATGTATACCGATGATATTTTTAGAAAAAACGGAAGTGATTCATTAAAACAGTTTGGAAAACAACTCGTTTCTAAAATTGTTAAAGGCAATGCCTTGGTTGTTGGTAATTTGATGCACACAGGGCAACATGGAATTTATTTTAATAATAAAACAATATCGCAAACCGATTATTTAAATGAACTTGAGAAAGCATTAGATGATTTAACTCTTGAAATTAAAGCGAAATTTAATAAAAAGATTCGTGTGATTGTTTTTAAAGATTATTTTGAAAATGACCATATTCACAAGGATACTGCCTTTTTCAAGAGGAATAATTTGTACAAAATTCAAGTGCAACCTAATATGGTTTTTGACATTCCTGATATTTGGAAAACTTCTGAAGACTACATTTCAACCTTTAATAAAAAGTATCGTAGGCGTTATAGAACAGCTAGAAAAAAGTCGAATTCACTTCATTATCGAGAATTGGATGTTGCGTATTTAAAAACTCATTCAGATTCTATATTTAATCTATATGAAACGGTTTCAGACAACGCAAGTGTCAATTCATTTAAGCTTCAGAAAGATCATTTTTATCAATTGAAACTTCACTTAAAAGATAATTTTAGAGTTTTTGGTGTGTTTTTTAAAGAAGAATTGGTTGGGTTTTACACGCTTATTTTGAATGGCAATACTTTAGAGACCTATTTTTTAGGCTATAATAAGAGTATACAACATCAACATCAGATGTATTTAAATATGCTTTTTAATATGGCTTCTTTTGGTATTGAAAATGGTTTTAAAAACATTGTATATGCTAGAACGGCTATGGAAATTAAAAGCTCGATAGGAGCCAAACCCCATACGATGCATATTTATTTAAACCATACCAATAATTTTATTGCTAATACGGTTTTAAAATGTGTGGTTAAGTATATGAATCCTATTCAAAAATGGGTAGAGCGTCATCCGTTTAAAAATTAAAGGCAAAGTGTTTTGTTTGGATGTGAATTATTTTCCGACTTAAAGGAAATAAATTACTCTTATGAAAAAACTCTTATTTCTGTTCTTAATAATTCCATTATTTAGTTTTTCTCAAGGTATGAACAATGAAAAACTAGAATCTATTTACGCTACAGTTAGCGATTCTATTCAAGGAAGTCTTGGAGGATGGCAATTTTACATTAAAAATATTCCAATAATGAGCATTACAGATGAAAATCATAATAGAATGCGCATTATATCCCCTATTGCTAACTCAAACACGATTGGCGAAGATTTACTTAAAGCAGCTTTGGTTGCTAACTTTCATACAGCTTTAGATGTTAAATATGCGGTTTCGGATGGTGTGTTATGGTCGGTTTTTATTCATCCTTTAAAAGAATTGTCAGATGACCAGGTAAAAGATGCGGTGAGCCAAGTGTATTATGCTAATGTTAATTTTGGGACTACTTTTGCGAGTACTTCTTTAACATTTCCAGGAAATATTTCAGATAAAAAAGAAAAGGAAATTGACGAAACCCCTAAGTTTAAAAAGTTATAGATTGAATTTAGCACAGACTTTAACAGGTTTGCCCGCGTTAGAGATAGCAGTAGAAAGCCCACAGCCCGATCCGGATAGCTATTGGGAGAGGTGCGAGGACTTGTAACGGATAGCCAGACCCCTTGCGGGTAACGCCCAAATTATTTATTAAATGAAAAAGCCTCAATATTTAAAATATTGAGGCTTTTTTAGGCTTTACGGGATTTTTATTTATCGGCTTTCTTTTTAGCGTTTTTCATAGCTTCTCCAATTTGATTACTAGCTGTAAAACTAGCTACCATATCGTTTAACATAGTACTACCAGCTTGTGGAGAATTAGGCAACAAAATTAAGTTGCTATTTGTTTCTTGCCCAATAGATTGAAGTGTATCATAGTGTTGCGTTACCACAATAAGCGCAGAAGCTTCTTGTGAGTTAATACCAACCTTGTTCAGCACTTCTACAGATTCCTCTAAACCACGGGCAATTTCACGCCTTTGGTCTGCAATACCTTGACCTTGTAAACGCTTGCTTTCTGCCTCGGCTTTTGCTTTTTCAACTATTAAAATACGCGCAGCATCACCTTCAAACTGAGCAGCAATTTTTTCACGTTCAGAAGCATTAATTCTATTCATGGCTTCTTTTACTTGTGCATCTGGGTCAATATCCGTAACCAAAGTTTTAATGATATCAAAACCATAGTTCTGCATGGCATCGTTTAACTCCGCTTTAACGGCAAGTGCGATATCATCTTTTTTAACAAAAACATCATCTAACTTCATTTTTGGCACTTCGGCACGAACTACATCAAATACATAACTAGTTATCTGATCATGAGGGTAGTCCAGTTTATAAAAGGCATCATAGACCTTGTCTTTAATAACTTTATACTGTACAGAAACTTTTAAACGAACAAATACATCATCTAAAGTTTTAGTTTCTATTATCACATCTAATTGCTGAATTTTAAGGCTTAATTTACCTGCAATTCTGTCTACTAATGGAATTTTTAACTGTAAACCTGATTGACGAATACTATGGAATTTACCAAACCGTTCTATAATAGCGGCGGTTTGTTGTTTAACAACGAAAAAGGCTGAGATTAAAATGAATAATCCAATAACTACAAAAGGTATAATAGCGAAGCTCATAATGTTTAATTAAAATGGTTAAAAAAATAAGAAATACTAAATTAAGTTATATTTGCTCACTTAACCCTAAAAATGGTATGAAAAAAATACAACTGTACTTATTAGTAGCATTATTGGTATGTTTTGTTACAAAAAGTTTTTCTCAAAACGGAAAATATGATATCGTAAATGGTATTGGAATTTTTGGTGGCCTTACTAAAGTTGATTTAACTACTGATAATTTTGAAACCACCCAAGGAGATGGTTTTATGGGCGGAATGAGTGCTACTGTAGAGATTAACCATAGATGGTACAATATGAGTTACGGTTTACATCTATCTGAAAGTACCATTAGTATTTTGGGAAGACCCGATGCATCTAGTACATCTTCTGAGTTTATAGATTATAAACTTTTTGCTGCTCAACTAGCACTTATGATGCATGTAAAATTAGCAGGTAGTTATGTGACGTTAGATGCTGGACCAATGCTTCAATATAATGGTAGGTTAGAGTTTAAAAATGAAGCCCAAGAAAATTATATTATAAATAATTATGATAATTTATCTGCAACCGATATAACTGGTATTTCTCAATTTAATTTTAATGGTGCTGTTGGGATTACCGCAGGTTTTAAATTTGTAAAACTTAGAGCGCACTATATTTATGGCTTTACCAATACTTTAAAAAAGCTTGAAAGTGAAAATTTAGACACTTCTGGCGGAGATTCTCGTTTTAAAGGAAATTTGTCTATGCTTGTTTTTGGAGCTATGATTTCGTTTTAGAACAATCCTTATTAAGCTAGGTTGTGATTAGTTACAATCTTCATTATAGAATTCAACAATATCATAAATATCCCATTTTTTAAATTCTTTTTCTTCAATTTTCTGAATTAGTACAGGGCAGTCATTAAAATATTGATGATGTTTCTTTTTAATTTTGGTGCCTAGTTTAATAATTTCGTCATTAACTTTTATAGAATATGTGGTGGCCGAACCTCCACCATATGTCATTCCTGCGCCACCACCCGCAAAACCATTTGGTATGGTGTGGCCTGGGTTATAAACCTGGCTACTATATAATATGATTTTACCTTTAATTAGTTCATTTAAAAGCACATAGTCATCTGTATTATTAGTCACATACCTGAAATTTCCACTAATAACATCAAAGCCACTAATTTGTTTGTGATTGTAAGTCGTAGCTTCAGCATCTTTATTGAGTTTAAATTTTATACCTCCAAAAGCTTTTATTTTTATTAATCCTTCTAAAGTAGTAGAATCTTTAAAAAACACGGTGCCTTTACTATATTGTGCGTTAACAAAAACGAAGCATAAAATTGCAAAAAGAGTAAGGTGTTTTTTCATTTTCGGAGCTTTTATAAAGATTTTATAACACCATCGACACGCTTAACAGTCTCACTCTTCCCAATCATATACATAATATCGAACACATCCGGGCCTTGCAAGGCACCAACTAGTGCTAATCGTAGAGGCATCATTACTTTACCAAAACCTATTTCGTTACTTGTTATCCAACCTTTAATTTCGGTTTGCATGTTTTCTACTGAAAAGTCTTCAATGTTATTTACTATAGAAACTACTTGTTCTAGAATGTCTTTTGTCCCCTCTTTAAAAGCCTTTTTAGCTGCTTTTTCATCATAGGATGTTGGGGCGGTAAAGAAGAAATGACTTAAGTCCCAAAAATCTGAAACAAACGTAGCGCGCTCTTTTATTAATCCAATAACCATGGAGATATAATTTACATCTATTTCGGTTAATTTAGAGTTATGGTTTTTAAAAGCTTCAGCCAACTCATCATTGTTCTGCTCTTGCATATAATGATGATTAAACCACTTGATTTTATCAGGATCAAAACGCGCTCCAGATTTGTTTACTTTGTTCAAATCAAAAGCTTGAATTAACTCTTCAAGATTGAAAATTTCTTGTTCTGTTCCTGGGTTCCAACCTAAAAACGCTAAGAAATTAACCATAGCTTCGGCAAAATAGCCATCTTCTTTATAACCTCTAGAAACATCGTCCGTTTTGGGGTCGGTCCACTCTAAAGGGAATACCGGAAAGCCTAATTTATCGCCATCACGCTTGCTTAATTTCCCTTTTCCTGTTGGTTTTAAAATTAATGGTAAATGTGCAAATTCAGGAGCATCCCAACCAAAGGCTTTGTATAATTGATAGTGTAATGCTAAAGATGGCAACCACTCTTCGCCACGAATAACATGCGAGATTTCCATTAAATGGTCATCCACAATATTCGCTAAATGGTACGTTGGCATACCATCACTTTTAAACAACACTTTATCATCTAAAATATTGGTGTCGATTTTAATATCGCCACGAATAATATCTGTTAAATGTAAAGTTTCATCTTGAGGCGATTTAAAACGAATCACGTAATCATCACCAGCATCAATTTTAGCTTTTACGGCTTCCGCGCTAAGCGATAAAGAGTTACTTAATTTTAATCGGTTATGCCAATTATAAATAAAGGTTTTGCCTTTTGCTTCGTGGTCTTTTCTATGGAAATCTAAAGTTTCAGCAGTATCGAAAGCATAATAGGCATTACCAGATGCAATTAATTCTTCGGCGTAAGCCTTATATAAATGTTTGCGTTCACTTTGTTTGTATGGTCCAAACTTTTCGTTCTTATTTGGTCCTTCATCATACGGCATACCGCACCAATTTAAAGCATCAACAATATATTGTTCTGCGCCTTCAACATAACGATTTTGATCAGTATCTTCAATTCTTAAAATAAAGGTTCCGTTATGCTTTTTAGCAAATAAATAATTGAAAAGAGCAGTACGAACTCCGCCTATATGTAAAGGTCCTGTTGGGCTAGGTGCAAAACGCACACGAACGTTTTTAGTCATGTTTTGTAATTTATGACTGCAAAGATAAAACGATATTTAAGAATAGGAATATATAAGCAGAAATGATTTTTTAACGCTGCTACTTATTTATTCTGTTTAGTATAACTATTCCTAAAACTTCTGATACACGCCAAAAGTAATAGCTGCTTTTTTAGCCACATTGTTCCCCGAAAACGCTCCTCCAAAACCAACGTTAGCACCAAATTTTTCTGTTATTTCACCAATAGCTTTAAGTCCAAAAGATGCGTATTCTTGGTCGTTAACATAAAGTGCTGTTAATAAATTTGATGAAGGCAAAGCGATGTTACCATCCTTTAAAGATTTAACAACATCAATAAATGCAATTAATAAAACATTTTTAAAAGGTTTAGTTCCTATTTCTCCCCCGATTTTAAAATTATTACTATAGTTATTTGTTCTTATGTCTAGACCTGTAAAAGCTTGTGCATAAAACCCTTTAAAACTTCTACTAAAATTAATAGTAGGGGTAAAAGACCAAGCATCTATACCAGATCTAATACCTGAAGCATTATCAAAAGATCCAGAATTTGTAGCAATATTAAGTTGACCTGCAATAGCCCATTTTTTATTATAAAATTGATGTTTCAGACCTATTTCAATATTACCCAAGTTAGTGGTTGAATTTTCGGTTGTTATTCCGGTAGTATTACCTACTAATTGCCCAGTTTTAATAAGTTTAATTGGCAAATTAAGTATAATTGTTGTTTTGTCTGTCAGGCCATATTCGCTATAAAATTGTATAGTGTTATCAGTAACTTGGCGTTCGGTATTATATTCTGGGTCTCCAAAAACAGTGTCATAGCCACTTATGGTTGTAAAGGAAAGTTGCGTGTAGGCTTCGCCTTTATTTTTTGTCCACCCACTTTGAGCATAAAAAGTTTGAGTTGTAAGTAAGATTAGAAATACTAAATATTTTTTCATGATTATTAATTTTTGCTATTAGTAGTTTTGTTTTTGTAAACCTTTCACTTTAACTAAGTTTTATCAAATCTAATGTATTTACTAATTAAATAAAATTGTAGTTTAGTATAATAAATTAGTTTTGTTATTTCCAAGAAGACGGAAATCTTCCCAAATCATGAGCAACTTTAACACGATACAGAACAAATTAGAAGCGTTTATTAGGCGCTATTATACCAATGAATTACTTAAGGGTGTCATTTTGTTTTTCGCCATTGGGTTGCTGTATTTTTTATTTACCCTTTTTTTAGAACAT
Organism: uncultured Algibacter sp.; assembly: GCF_947487575.1. GTDB lineage: Bacteria > Bacteroidota > Bacteroidia > Flavobacteriales > Flavobacteriaceae > Algibacter_B. The sequence continues at coordinate 405,717 of NZ_CANKXG010000001.1, forward strand.
ATTTTATGGTTGAATACTACCTCTAGAACAGTATTATTTTGGCTATTTATTGCTGTGGAATTGGGTTTGCTCATCAAGTTTATTTTTATTCCGTTAGCTAAATTATTTAAGCTTCAAAAAGGTATAAATTACGAAGTGGCTTCAAGAATTATTGGTAAACATTTTCCTGAGGTTGATGATAAATTATTGAATGTGCTCCAATTGCATGATGAGAAATCTGAATCTGAATTATTATTGGCAAGCATCGAGCAGAAATCTTCAGAATTACAACCTGTGCCGTTTAAATTGGCGGTTAATTTCAAGAAAAATCTAGGCTATCTAAAATACGCCGCTATTCCTGTGGTTATTTTGCTTTTAGCGTTTATAACAGGAAATTTTAATTGGTTTAGCGATAGTTACGAACGTGTGGTGCATTACAAAACAGCTTATGAACCGCCAGCACCTTTTCAGTTTTTTGTGGTTAATGAAAACATGAATGCCATTGAAAACAAAGATTTTAAACTAATTGTAAAAACAGCAGGCGAAGTTACTCCAGAAAGTGCACAAATTACTTTTAATGACGAAACTTACTTTTTACAACAAAAGGCTTTGGGCGAATTTGAATATGTGTTTACACAGCCTAAAGAAGCTATTACGTTTCAATTATCGGCTAATGATATTACCTCAAAACCATATACCGTAAATGTGGTTGAAACGCCATCCTTACTTAGTTTTAATATGGTTTTGGATTACCCAAGTTATACCAAAAAACGAGATGAAATTTTAAAAAGCACGGGTAATGCGCTGGTTCCTGAAGGCACACAAATTACATGGCAACTTAAAACAAAATCTACAGACGAGGTGTTTTTGTATGCTAAAGATACCATTGGTTTTAACTCGGATAAAGCAGGTGTTTTTGAAGCTTCTAAACGGATTTATAAGAATTACGATTACACATTAAGTACCAGTAATAAGAATTTAAAAAATTACGAAAATTTAACTTTTAATGTTGATGTTGTTAAGGACGAATATCCAGAAATTAATTTGAAAGTAGAGAAAGACAGTTTGGATTTACAAACACTTTATTTCTATGGGCAAGTTAGTGATGATTATGGATTTAGTAAGTTGCAATTGGTGTATTATCCTTCTGAAAATGAAAAAGATAAGCAGGTAGAGTCAATTCCAATTTCAAATTCTAATATTGCAGAATTCATAAGTGCTTTCCCAAATAACCTGAATATTAAAACGGGCGTTCCGTATGAATTATACTTTCAAGTGTTTGATAATGATAGTGTTAACAGATATAAAAGCGTAAAAAGTAGTGTGTTCACTTACAGAAAACGTACAAAGGATGAAGAAGCTCAAAAGAAATTAGAAGAACAAAGTGAAACGATTAAAGATTTAAATAAGTCGTTAGAAAAGTTTGATGAACAAGAGAAGAAATTAGAAGAGTTAACGAAAACTCAAAAAGAGAAATTGAGTTTAAACTTTAATGATAAGAAGAAATTAGAATCGTTTTTTAAGCGTCAGAAACAGCAAGATGAAATGATAAAAAATTTCAACAAAAAGCTGAAAGATAATTTAGAAGAATTTCAAAAAGAGAACCCTAAGGAAGACGAATTTAAAGAAGATTTAAAAGAGCGATTAAAAGACAACGAAGAGAAACTAAAACGTGACGAAAAATTACTCAAGGAAATTGAAAAGCTACAAGAGAAAATTAACAAGGAAGAGTTAATTCAAAAATTAGATGAATTAGCGAAGCAGAATAAAAATAAAAAGCGAAGTTTAGAACAGCTCTTAGAATTAACAAAGCGTTTTTATGTTGAAAAGAAATTAGAAAAGCTGAGAGATGATTTAGAGAAATTGGCAGATGAGCAAGAAAAGTTGTCAAACAAATCTGATGAAGAAAACACTCAAGAAAAGCAAGATGATTTAAATAAACAATTCGACAAATACAAAAAAGAAATTAGCGACTTAGAAAAAGAAAGTAAAGCTCTAAAAAAGCCAATTGATATCCCTAGAGATAAATTAGATGAACAAGAAGTTCAAAAAGAACAACAAAAAGCATCTGAAGCATTAGAAAAGAAAGAAGAAGAACAGGAACAACAAGAAGGTACTAAGCAAGAGCAAAAAGAACCAAGTGAGCAACAAAAACAAAATCAAAAGAACGCTCAAAAAAGTCAAAAGAAAGCGGCTCAAAAAATGAAGCAAATGAGTCAGCAAATGCAAAGTGCTATGCAATCCGGTGGTGGCGAACAAATGCAAGAAGATATGGATATGCTTCGTCAAATTTTAGATAACCTCGTATTGTTTTCATTTGACCAAGAAGCGCTTATGAATCAATTTAAATCTATTGAAATTAATCATAACAAGTTCGCAACCTATTTAAAAAAGCAACGCAATTTAAGAGAACATTTTGAGCATGTTGATGATAGTTTATTTGCCTTATCATTACGACAGCCAAAACTTTCTGAGCAAGTGAATAAAGAAATCACAGAGGTGTATTATAATATTGACAAAGCACTTGGTTTACTTGCCGAAAATCAATTATATCAAGGCGTTTCTAATCAACAATTCACAGTTACAGCTGCTAATAATTTAGCAGACTTTTTAAGCAATGTTTTAGATAACATGCAAGAGAGTATGAGTATGTCTGCTGGAAAAGGAGGCAGTGGCGATATGCAATTACCAGACATTATTATGAGTCAAGAAGAACTCAATAAGATGATGGAGCAAGGCATGAAAAAGGGAGAAGGAAAACCTAAAGAAGGCGAAGGAAAAAAACCAGGAGAAGGCGAGAAGGAAGGCGAAAAAGGAAAAGATGGCAAGTCTGGAGAAAACGGCAAAGGTAAAGGCGACCCAAAAGGAAAAGATGGTGAGCAAACTGGTGGTGAAGGAGAAGGTACAAATGAAGGTGATAGCGAGCTTCTGTATCAAATATATCAACAGCAACAACAATTACGTCAAGCACTTCAAGATAGGCTAGCTAAAGAAGGCAAAGGCGGAAATAGAGACGCCTTGGTTAGAAAAATGGAAGACATTGAGTTAGATTTATTAAATAAGGGTTTTACGGAGCAAACGCTTCAAAAAATGATGGACTTAAAACATCAGTTATTGAAACTTGAAAATGCAACTTTTCAACAAGGAGAAGATAATAAGCGTGAATCTGAAACCAATAAAAATAGATTTGATAATAACTCTAATAATCAAATCCCAACAGCAAAACAATATTTTCAAACTACAGAAATATTAAACCGACAAGCTTTACCTTTGCAGCAAGTTTACAAAAAGAAAGTGCAAGATTATTTTAAGAAAGCTAATGATTAATTTCAATTACGAAACAGCGTTTAATTTAGAATCGGAAGAGAAAATTTCAACTTGGATTACTAATACAATTTCTTCAGAAGTATTTAAATTAGAAGAAATAAATTATGTGTTTTGTAATGATGAATATCTTCATAAATTAAATGTTGAATTCCTAAATCATGATACATTAACGGATATTATCAGCTTTGATTATTCAATAGGAAAAATCATACAAGGAGATATTTTTATTTCAATTGAAAGAGTGGCAGATAATGCCAAAGATTTTGGTGTTTCATTTGAAGAAGAGTTACACCGGGTAATTATTCATGGTGTATTGCATTATTGTGGTTATAAAGATAAAACAGATGATGATGCTAAGGTGATGCGAGAAAAGGAGAATCACTACTTAACTGTACTAAAGTAGAATTAAAGATTTCAACGTATATTTGCAAACTCAAAAATTATTATATGTTCCACGTGGAACATCTTTTTGAAAACTATTTAGTATGTCATACTGAGCGCAGTCGAAGTGTAATTAAAAACTAAATATTAAATTGAATTAGAACTTATGTTTAATGAGGTTTATGATGTCATAGTTGTTGGAGCAGGTCACGCAGGAAGTGAAGCTGCTGCTGCTGCTGCCAATATGGGAAGTAAAACCCTATTGGTTACCATGAATTTGCAAAACATTGCGCAAATGTCTTGTAATCCTGCCATGGGTGGTATTGCTAAAGGGCAAATTGTACGTGAGATTGATGCGCTTGGTGGTTATAGTGGAATTGTTTCAGATACTTCGGCAATTCAATTTAAAATGCTGAATAAATCTAAAGGGCCTGCTATGTGGAGTCCAAGGGTGCAGAGTGATAGAATGCGTTTTGCAGAAGACTGGAGATTGCTTTTAGAAGGCACGCCTAATCTTGATTTTTATCAAGAAATGGTTTCTGCTTTAATAGTAGAAAATCATAAAGTAGTTGGTGTAAAAACTTCTTTAGGAATTGAAATAAAAGCTAAGTCTGTTGTTTTAACAAACGGTACTTTTTTAAATGGCTTAATACATATAGGTGATAAGAATTTTGGAGGAGGAAGAGCAGGCGAAAGAGCAGCAACGGGTATTACAGAGCAGCTTGTTAATTTAGGTTTTGATTCTGGTAGAATGAAAACTGGAACACCACCAAGAGTTGATGGTAGAAGTTTAGATTATTCTAAAATGCTAGAGCAACCTGGGGATGAAAACCCAGAAAAATTCTCATATTTAGATACAACGAAAGCATTAGAAAATCAACGTTCATGCCACATGACTTATACCAGTCTTGAAGTGCATGATTTACTTCGAGAAGGGTTTGATAGGTCGCCCATGTTTAACGGTAGAATTAAAAGTTTAGGACCACGATATTGTCCGTCTATTGAAGATAAGATCAATCGTTTTGCAGATAAAGACAGACATCAATTATTTATAGAACCAGAAGGCTGGAATACTTGCGAGGTTTATGTAAATGGCTTCTCTACGTCTTTGCCCGAAGATGTTCAATTCAAAGCATTACGTTCTGTAGTTGGTTTTGAAAATGTGAAATTCTTTAGACCAGGTTATGCTATAGAATATGATTATTTTCCGCCTACACAATTAAAACATACTTTGGAAACAAAGCTAGTTGAAGGCTTATATTTTGCAGGTCAAATTAACGGAACTACAGGGTATGAGGAAGCGGCATCTCAAGGTTTAATGGCTGGTATAAATGCGAGTTTAAAAGTTCAAGAAAAAGACCCTTTTACTTTAAAAAGGGATGAGGCTTATATAGGTGTTTTGGTTGATGATTTGATTACAAAAGGCACAGAAGAACCTTATCGTATGTTTACATCAAGAGCTGAATATAGAACGCTATTGCGTCAAGATAATGCTGATAAAAGATTAACACCAAAAGGGTTTGAATTGGGGCTAGCTTCTGAAAAGCGTTTAAAACGCATGGAAGAAAAACACGAAGCTGCTGAAAAATTCGTTACCTTTTTTGAGACTGAAAGCGTAAAACCAGACGTTATAAATCCTATTCTAGAATCAAAAAAATCTGCTGCAGTAAAACAATCTGGAAAACTTTTTAAAGTATTTGCTAGACCAAATATTGAGATGGATGATGTTAGAAAAGTAGAAAGTGTAGAATCCTACATTCAGGAACATAATCTAGATAGAGAAGTGATTGAGCAAACCGAAATTCAAGTTAAATATGCTGGATATATAGCCAAGGAAAAAAACAATGCTGATAAACTAACACGATTAGAATACGTTAAAATTCCAGAGAATTTTGACTATTCACAAATTAAGTCTATGAGCTTTGAAGCACGTGAAAAATTGAAAAAGATTCAACCAACAACGGTGTCTCAAGCATCAAGAATTAGCGGCGTATCGCCAAATGATATTTCAGTTTTATTGGTTTATATGGGAAGATAAGACGATAGTCGGCGTTAGTTAATTAGATATGTTCCACGTGGAACGTTTCATATTTTAGTTCAATTTTTAAATCTTCAATTAAAAAATTAAGTGCAAAAATCAATAATATTATTACTTTTTATTTCAATAGTTATTTTCTCTTGTAAAGAAAAAAAAAGTAAAATAGAACTTGTTAAAAAATACTTTGAGACTTTAAATAATTCTGAATTTTCGAATGTGTCTTCATTGTTATCGGACAGTATATTAAGTAAAGAAGTTGACTATAAGATGATGTTTTATAAAGAAGATTATCTCGAACTTTTGAAATGGGATTCAACTTTTAAACCAGAATATAAGGTTATAAATATAAGCGAAGAGGAAGGGATTATTAAAATTAAAATTTCTCAAAAAGATAAACGAATCCTTTTTTTAAATGAAGAGTCAATAATAACGAATCAAGTTATTAGGTTTAAAAACGATAAAATATCAAATATAGAAATAGTAGATTATGTCGTTTTTAATGACTCAATATTTATTAGAAATAGAACTAAACTTTTAAATTGGGTAGATAAAAATCATGCTGAATTAAAAGGATTTTTGCATAATCAAACTCAAAAAGGAGGAGTAAAATATTTAAAAGCTATTGAGCTTTATCAAGAAGCTAATAAATAATTTAAAGTCTAAGATGAAAAATAAATCTGTTTTTTTAATTGTAAAAGACCACTCCGTTTCAGGAGATGAATTCGAATTAATTCAAAATTCAGAATACGGTTTTCTTGAAACCACACCACAACCATCTTCAGATAAATTACCAGAATATTATGAAAGTGAAGACTATATTTCGCATACAGATTCCAAAAGAAATCTATTCGAAAAAGTTTATCATTTAGTCAGAAGCATTTCACTTAAAAAGAAATTAAACTTAATTAATTCATATTCATCAGAAGGAAAAAATCTTATAGATGTAGGATGCGGAACAGGAGATTTTTTAGAAATCGCTCAACAAAATGGTTGGACTATTTCAGGAATTGAACCAAACGAACAAGCTAGAAATATTGCCAACAAAAAAACAAATAATTCTGTTTTTGAAACAGACCAACTACTAAAGTTTGAATCGAATAGTTTTGATGTGATTTCGCTCTGGCATGTTCTTGAACATTTACCAAATTTAGAAGAACATATTTCGATATTTAAAAAACTTTTAAAACCAAACGGCACTTTAATAATTGCTGTACCAAATTATAAAAGTTACGATGCAAAATATTATAAACAGTTTTGGGCAGCTTATGACGTTCCAAGACACCTTTGGCATTTTAATCAAGAGTCTATTTCAAAATTAGTTTCAAAAGAATTTTTTAAAGTTGAAAAAGTAAAACCTATGTGGTTTGATTCATTTTATGTGAGCATGCTTTCAGAAAAATATAAATCTGGAAAAATGAATCCTATTAAAGGAATTTGGGTTGGATTGCTTTCAAATGTAAAAGCGATAACAACAAAAGAGGCTTCATCTTTAATTTACATCATTAAAAACGGCTAAAAACAATTCTTATACAACTCAGTCTTTCTTCAACTAAGCAAACACCCAAATACTAGTCGATTTTATTTAAGTGTCTTAAATCGCTTTAAACACATTTGTTTTTAATAGAAAATAGCTATTAAAAAATAATTTTACTATAAAATTTCGTTATATGTTAAAATCAGAATAATTCCTCTTCATTTTAAAAGTTACTTTATTACTTTTGTTCGGATTAAAAATAAAACCATCAAAAAACACAAACCGATGAAAAATATAATTTATGTAGTGCTAGCGATGTTAATTTTTGCTTCTTGTGAAAAACCAAATAAAATTGGTTTTGTTGACAACGGAACTTTAATTAACGATTATCAAGAAAAGAAAGATGTAGAAGCAAAATTTCAAGTTAAAGAAGAGGCTTTTAGAAAAAGAGCAGATAGTATAAGTCAAGCCTTTCAAGCAGAAGCACAAAAAGGACAAGCAGAAGCACAAAGATTGGCGAGAAGTAATAGAAAGAAAGCTGAGGAACTAATGGGAGGCTTACAACAAAAACAACAACAATTACAGCAGCAAATGCAAATAGAACAACAACAAATAACACAAGAATTTCAGTCTGAAATAGATTCTGTTATTGTTAACGTTAAAGATTTTGTAAAAGATTACGGAAAAACAAATGGCTACAATTACATATTAGGAACTAGCGACGCTGCAGCAACAGTAATGTATGGTGGAGAACAAAGTGATTTGACCCAAACTATTTTAGAAGCTTTAAATGCAGGCTACAAAAAAGAATAATAAACATAAATCATTGATTTTCAAATAATTAAATCGTTATTAGCTTAGGTTAATAACGATTTTTTTAGCAATAAAATGAAAAAGCATTAGGAATCAAAGAGACTTTAATATGTCCTTTTCCAATCAATTCCCCATCTGCTTGAATATAAGGAGCAATTTCTTGATTAATTTGAATAGCAACAGATTTTGTTTTTAAGGTTTTTACTTTTTTGTAGTTTGTAATTGTACCATTAAACAATTTCGCTAGATTTTTGATTATTTCAAATTTGGTTAAATCTTGTGCGATGGTAACATCTAATAAACCATCAAAGGGATTGGGTTTATCTGTGAGCTGCATTCCGCCTCCAGAATACTTGCACAACCCAATTAATATCATTAGTGTTTTACCTGAAATAGTTTCTGAATTAACAGATACAGTAGACTCGAAATTTTTAAACGAAAACATGCTAATTATAGTGCCATATAAATAAGCTAAAGTACCTATATGCTTATATTTTTCAACTCTACTAACCACAAGCCCATCAAAACCAATACCCGCTAAATTATTAAAGAAGATAGGCAAATTTTTATCACCTATAGATAGTTTACCTATATCTTGGGTTGCTAAACGGCCATTTTTTATAATCTGGATGGCAGTTTCAAAATTTTTAGGAATATTATGGGTTTTCACCCAATCATTTCCTGTTCCAATTGGGATGACACCAATATTAATTTCAGAAGAAGGAACATCATTTTGAGACATAATTCCGTTGACTATATTATGTAATGTACCATCACCACCAACAGAAATAATGTTTTTAAAATGCTGTTTAATAGCTTGATGTACAAGTGCAATACTATGTTTTGAATAGGCTGTAAAAGCAAACTCAAATATAAAGTGATGTTTGTCTAAAAGCTGTTTAATTTTTGGCCAACTTTTCTTGCTAGAACCATTCCCCGAAGTTGGGTTAATAATTACAAACCAAGATTTGGATGCAGCATTCATTATTCTGCCTTTTTATGAAGTAGACGTGTTAATTTAATCGACAAATCTGTCAAAATAATTTTAGAATTCCCGTTACGCTCAATATGGTAAATAGCATCTTGTAGCTCGTTACTAATATCCATTATGTTGTTTCCGTGTACAAAAGGCGCAAAATTTTCAAGCTTAAACTTTTCGGTTTTGGGTTCTAGATACACTAAATCAGTAGCATTATAATTTAGTAAAAGTGCCTGACGGAAAAAATCTAAACAAAAATTTAAAAACTGTTTTTGGGTCTCTCTACCTGTTTTAGCAATATCTTCACTCCAAGAAATTAAATCATGAATAGCCGCTTTATTGCCTTTTGCTTTAAAAGCACTTCTAATCCAGAAAACAAACCAAGTTTCAAACTGAATATCTTCAGAATCTTGATATACCAAATCACAAGCCTTGTTATAATTCCCGTTAGATTGACTCGCTATTTTTGATGCCACTCGAACATCAATATTATACTGTTTTACCAGAGCATTTTTTATAACGTCTTCAGCCAATGGCGGAAAATGTAAAATTTGGCAGCGCGACCGTATGGTGTTTATAATCTGCTCTTCATCTTCAGCAATCAATAAAAAAATAGTCTTATTAGGCGGTTCTTCAATCAGTTTTAAAAGCTTATTGGCACAAGCAGTATTCATTTTTTCAGCCATCCAAATCAGCATCACTTTATAACCACCTTCGTAAGATTTTAGCGTAAGCGATTTGACGATTTCATGCGCCTCATCAACCCCAATTTGCCCCTGTTTATTATCAACACCAAGTAATTTGTACCAATCAAATAAATTCCCATAAGGTTGCTCATTCAGCAATTGGCGCCACTCTTCAAGATAAAAACCAGACACAGGTTTACTTTTTACCTTACTACTTGTAGTTACCGGAAAAGCAAAATGCAAATCAGGATGCGAAACGTTTTTAAACTTCAAATTACAAACTTCGTTTCCCGTATTATTTTCTCCACCAGAATTCGAGCATAAAATATATTGCGCATAAGCCAACGCCATAGGCAAGGTGCCAGAACCCTCATTACCAACAAATAATTGCGCATGCGGTATTCTGCCATTATCCACACTCTGCGTAAGGTGTTTTTTAATATGTTCTTGACCTAAAATGTCTTCAAAAAGCATAAAAGCAAAAGTAAATGAATTTTATTAGATGTTACGCACCAAAAAAGCAGTAAAATTTTATAGATGTTTATTTGGGCGTTACCCGAAAAGGGTCGGGCTTTCCGCTATATCTTTTTTATGTCATAGCTAGGAGCGGGCAACGTGGTTATCTGTTAATTTCAGTTCTAAAGTAAAGGTGTATCTATTTCTTTAAAAAAGGATGCCGCTTCAATCCCTAACGCGCTTGCTTGCTATCTTAGGGATTTAAATTTTAAAAGTGATTTTTTTTGAGAGGTTCGTTTAACGTCGGATATAAAATCGTTTTAATGTTTTATATCCGACGTTAAACGAAGGTAGCAGAAAAATTTTACAAAGTCAAGTTTTAGATGTAATCGATATTTCATTATTTTTCAGTATAACAATGAGTTTGAGAGTAAGTTTATAAAATCTGAGACCTGTATAATTAAAAAATCAAACATTTCTTTTACACTTCAAACGTTTTCGTTAAAAAACACATTTTATATAGGCTTTTAATTAGTTACATTTGTGAATCAAACAGTTAAAACGATAAAATTAAATATATAATGAAGACGCTAAACGATTTTAATTTCGAAAATAAAAAAGCTCTAATCCGTGTGGATTTTAATGTGCCATTAAACGAAAATTTTGAGGTAACAGATGCAACAAGAATTGTATCTGCAAAACCAACAATTATTAAAATTTTAGAAGATGGAGGGAGTTGTATTTTAATGTCGCATTTAGGTCGCCCAAAAGGATTTCAAGAGGAGTTTTCGTTAAAACACATAGCAAAAAAAGTTGAAGACGTTTTAGGTGTAGAGGTTAAAACCGTTGCAGATTGCATTGGTGATGATGTTGAAGCTGCTGCTGCAAGTTTAGAGCCTGGGCAAATTTTATTATTAGAAAACTTACGTTTCTATAAAGAAGAGACTGCGGGAGATAAAGACTTTGCAGAAAAACTATCAAAATTAGGAGACATTTACGTAAACGATGCCTTTGGTACAGCGCACAGAGCGCATGCATCTACAACCATCGTAGCGCAGTTTTTTGAAGGTAAAAAATGCTTCGGTAACTTATTAGCTCAAGAAATTGAAAGCATCAATAAAGTTATGGAAACAGGAGAAAAACCTGTTTTAGCAATACTTGGAGGCGCAAAAGTATCTTCAAAAATTACCATTATCGAAAATATTTTAGATAAAGTAGACCACTTAATTATTGGTGGTGGTATGGCATTTACATTTGTAAAAGCTCAAGGTGGAAAAATAGGAAACTCCATATGTGAAGACGATAAAATGCCATTAGCGCTTGAAATATTAGAACAAGCTAAAGCTAAAAATGTACAAGTACATATTCCTGTAGATACGATTGCAGCAGACGATTTTAGTAATGATGCGAACACACAAATACTTGACATTAACGAAATTCCTGACGGATGGGAAGGTGTAGATGCTGGACCAAAATCTAGAGCGCAATTTCATGATGTGGTTATGCAATCTAAAACCATCCTTTGGAACGGGCCATTAGGCGTTTTTGAAATGGAAAGTTTTGCAAACGGAACTATAGAATTAGGAAACTCTATTGCTGAAGCTACTAAAAACGGAGCCTTTTCTCTTGTTGGCGGTGGAGATTCTGTTGCAGCAGTTAAGCAATTTGGTTTTGAAGATAAAGTAAGCTACGTAAGTACAGGTGGTGGTGCCATGTTAGAAAGTTTAGAAGGTAAAACACTTCCTGGAATTGCTGCTATTTTAGAATAGTTGTAATTAAGCTTTCAAATTAGCCTAAAAAATACGATTTTAGCCATAGTATCGTTCATTAATGAATAGATTTTATGGCTTTTCGTTTTTTTATAATAATATGTCTTCTTAACATAAGTACTTGTTTTTCTCAAATACAAGACTCCATTTCTACATCAAATCATGTAGTAAAGGATACGCTTTCAACTCAAAGCACACAAGTTAAAGATTCACTAATTCTTGATAATACAAGAATTGTAAAAGTTATTGAAGCTGAGATTGATTCAACTTCAACAAAAAGCTTAAAAGACTTAGAATTTGCTTCTAAATTAGACGAGAAGTGGTTTGAGGAATTGTATAGTAATAATTTATTTGATACCATTTACAAAACGGTTACAGAGTTAGATTATAAACCTGTCGATTATCCAGAATTATCAACGGATACGCTTAAAGCAAGATTAAAAGAATTGGATGCTAGAACACCTTTTAATGTGGAATACAATTCATCTCTTGAAAGCGTTATAAAATCCTATTTAAAGCACAGACGTAAATCTATTCAAAAACTCTTAACGCTAAGCGCGTTTTACTTCCCAATGTTTGAAACGGAGTTGGATAAACATGATATTCCTTTAGAAATAAAATATTTGGCTATTGTAGAGTCGGCATTAAAACCAAGAGCAAGGTCTAGAGTTGGCGCAACAGGCTTATGGCAATTTATGTTTGGTACTGGCAAAGAATATGGACTAGATGTAAGTAGCTATGTTGATGAACGTAGCGATCCTATTAAATCTACCGAAGCCGCAGCAAAATATTTAGCCAGATTATATAAAATATTTGGTGATTGGGATTTGGCTTTAGCAGCCTATAATTCTGGACCAGGTAATGTGGGTAAAGCCATAAGACGTTCTGGAGGGTATAGAAATTATTGGAATATTCGACATAACCTTCCACGAGAAACCGCGGGATATTTACCAGCGTTTTTGGCTAATATGTACATTTTTGAATATGCCAAAGAGCACGGTTTTAAAAAGTATAAACCCGAATTGGCTTATTTTGAAACCGATACGGTTAGAGTAAAACAAATGATAACGCTCGACCAGGTTTCAGAAGCAACTGGTACGCCCATTGAGGAACTTCAGTTTTTAAACCCATCATATAAATTAGATATCATTCCTTTTATTAAAGATGAAAATTATGTGCTTAGATTACCTATTGATGTTGTTGGAAAGTTTGTAAACAATGAAGATAGAATCTACGCGTTTGCGAAAGCAGAATTTGATAAGCGCGAAAAACCAATGCCTCAATTTACTAATGCAGAATCTAAAACAACGTATAGAGTTAAGTCTGGTGATTATTTAGGTAAAATATCTAGAATGTATGGTGTTAGGGTGAGTAATATTAAAAAATGGAATGGTTTGAGAAGTAATAACTTAAAGATTGGGCAACGGTTAACTATTTACCCTCGAAAGCCTAATGTAAACAACACATCTTCCGCGAAAGCGAAAATAAAACCTAAACCCATTTCTGGAGAAGTTTTTAATTATACAGTTATAAATGGAGACTCTTTATGGAGCATCTCTCAAAAATTCCCAGGTGTTTCTATTCAAAATATTAAAGATTGGAACGGTATTAGTGGTAGTAAATTAAAACCAGGAATGATACTTAAAATTTCTAAGGGTTAAATTTCTTAAAACATAAAACATATTATGCGATATTTTCTATTTTCATTACTTACGCTAGCACTTTTAATGTCTTGCGTTGATAAAAAACAATCAAAAGAAAAATTTCTACCAGATGCTTCTGGAGCAATAAATAATGTCTCTGTTGTAACAGAAAATGATTTATGGGATGGTAGAGTTGGTGAAGCGATAAGAAATGTGCTAGCAAAACCTATTTACGGTTTACCACAAGATGAACCTACCTTTACCATTAGCCAAATACCGCCAGCAGTTTTTTCTGGATTTGTAACTAAAAACAGAACTGTTTTAAAAATTGAAGCAGGGAAAGAAGCAGGTATAAAGATATCTGATGATGTGTATGCAAAACCGCAAAAAGTAATAGTGGTTTCTGGTAAAACGAAAGAAGTTATTATAAATGTTTTAAAAGAAAATGAGTCTAAAATTATTGAAACGTTTAGAAATGCGGAGTTAACCGAAAGACGGCGTCAAATGTCAAAATCTCCACACCGTTTTACATCAATAAAAGAAAAGTTAGGTTTAACAATTCAGTTTCCATCAATCTATGAAGTTGCAAAGGAAACTGATAATTTCTTCTGGTTTAGAAAAGATATTACAACAGGACATTCACATTTAATGATTTACGAATTACCTTTTGATGCCATAAAAAGAAATGACAGCACTACAGTGGGACAAATAATTAAGATTAGAGATTCTATAGGAAAGCAATATTTTAAAGGGCGATTGGATGGAACAGTAAACGCAAAAGGAGAAACAATAAACTCTTTTATGATAACAGAGAGTGCTTACACACCTTTTCATGAAGAAACTATTTTAGATAATAAATTGGCTTTTGAAACTAAAGGCCTTTGGGAATTAACCAATGATTTTATGGGAGGATCGTTTATAAATTATACGATTGAAGATAAAGTAAATAAAAGATGGATAGGGATTGAAGGTTTTGTGTTTGCACCATCTGTAGAGAAGCGTAACTATATGTTAGAGCTTGAATCTATTATAAAATCAGTAAAAATTGAGTAACTATATATCTTTGTGAAAACTAAAAAACCAGCTGATTGAGCTGGTTTTTTAGTGTCAGACAAAATTAAATTTTATCCTTTTTTATCTTCAGTAGTTTCGTCTTCTTCTTTACTTGCATCTTTAAACTCTTTAATTCCGCTACCTAATCCACGCATTAATTCAGGTATTTTTTTACCTCCAAATAAAAGTAAAACGGCCAAGACAATTAATGCTATTTGCCAAGGTCCTATCGCTAATGGTAACATATATAAGATCATAATAATTATTTTAAAGTACAAAGTTAATAATTAAAGTTTAATAAAAACGTTTTGAACCTAACTTTAGCATTTAGAGAACCAACACTTGCAATAAATTTATTTATTTTTGTTCATCATGGCAGACAAAAAAAAGAAACCAAAAAAGATAAAAGGTAAGTTATTGAATAAGTATCGTTTAATGATACTAAATGAACATACTTTTGAAGAACGCTTATCCTTTAAATTATCCCGATTAAATGTATTTGTTTTAACATCGTTATTAGCTATATTTTTAATTACACTTACGTATTTGTTAATTGCACTTACACCTTTGCGTGAATATATTCCTGGTTACTCATCAACAGCATTAAAAAAGAAAGCAACAGAGTTAAACTACAAAACAGATTCGCTACAGCGTGTTATTTCTTTAAATGACCGTTACTATGAGTCTATAAAGAAAGTATTAACAGGTGATGTAACTAAAGTAGATTTTAATAAAGACTCCATTATTGAAGCAGTAAAGTTAGAAGCTAGTGAAGTAGATTTAAGTCCTATTGCTGAAGACTCACTACTTCGTGAAAAAGTGGATAAAGAAGACAAGTATAATCTTTTTGAATCTGCAACTTCTGCAACAAATTTTGTTTTATTTCCACCAGTAAGTGGTACCATAAGTGAACATTATAATGCTAAAGAAAAGCACTACGCAGTTGATATTGTTGTAGCAAAAGATACTCCAATAAAAGCTACTGCCGATGGTATTGTGATTTTTTCAGAATGGACATCTAGTACAGGTTATGTTATAATTATTGAACATAGTTATGGACTAATTTCCATATATAAACACAACGCCACTTTAACTAAAGCACAGGGCGATTTAGTTAAAGCAGGAGAGGTTATTGCAACCGCTGGGAATACAGGGGAATTATCAACAGGACCGCATTTACATTTTGAACTTTGGAATGATGGCTACCCAATTAATCCAACAAATTTTATAGATTTTAAATAATTAATGATGTCATTAAAATCGGCTTTAGCAAAACCATTTGCAAAACGTATTTATAAGAAAGTTCAGAAATGGGCCAATAACCCTATTGAAACTCAAAATAAAATATTTCAAGAATTAATTTCTGAAGCTACTAGTACAAAGTTTGGTAAGGATCATGATTTTGTTAGCATAAATAATCATACAGATTTTATTAAACGTGTTCCTGTAAGGGATTATGAAGCTCTAAAACCTTATGTTGACAAAGTAGTAGCTGGTGAAGAAAATATCCTATGGAAAGGAAAACCTATTTATTTTGCAAAAACTTCGGGGACAACTTCAGGTTCCAAATACATCCCAATTACGAAAGAGAGTATGCCTAGCCATGTTGAAGCTGCTAGAAATGCCATATTAATGTACATTCATGAAACAGGTAACGCTAAATTTGTGGATGGTAAAATGATTTTTCTACAAGGAAGCCCTATTTTGAATGAACAAAATGGTGTTCAACTTGGTCGACTATCTGGTATTGTAGCTCATTATGTGCCAAAATATTTGCAGAAAAATAGGTTGCCATCGTGGGATACCAATTGTATAGACGATTGGGAAACAAAAGTTGATGCTATTGTTGAGGAAACGTTACCTGAAAATATGACCATTATTTCTGGAATTCCATCTTGGGTGCAAATGTATTTTGAAAAACTTCAAGAAAAAACAGGAAAAAAGATAGGTGATATTTTTAAAAACTTCAATCTATTCATTTTTGGAGGTGTTAATTATGAACCTTATAGAAGTAAGTTCGAGAATTTAATTGGGCGAAAGGTAGATAGTATTGAGTTGTATCCAGCAAGTGAAGGTTTTTTTGCATTTCAAGATAAGCAGAAAGAAAAAGGTATGTTGCTTCAACTTAATTCTGGAATTTTCTATGAATTTATTAAGGCAGATGAATTTTTTGAGGAGAACCCAAAAAGAATTACAATTAAGGATGTAGAAGTTGGTGTAAATTATGTGATGATAATTTCCACCAATGCAGGGCTATGGGCTTATAACATAGGAGATACTGTAGAGTTTACTTCAACTAAGCCTTATCGCGTAATTGTTTCAGGTAGAATAAAGCATTTTATTTCAGCTTTTGGTGAGCATGTTATAGGTAAGGAGGTAGAGCAAGCTATTCAAGACGCTACTACAAATTCTAACATTAGTGTTTCAGAATTTACGGTAGCACCACAAATAAACCCTAAAGAAGGTTTGCCATACCACGAATGGTTTATTGAATTTGAAAATGAACCAGAAAACCCTTCCGCTTTAGCGAAAAAAATTGATGAATCACTTCAAAAACAAAACACATACTATTTTGATTTAATTAAAGGTAGCGTGTTACAGCCTTTAAAGATAACTACAGTTAAGAAAGGTGGATTTCAAGACTATATGAAATCTATTGGAAAATTAGGAGGGCAAAATAAGCTGCCTAGATTGTCAAATGATAGAAAAATAGCTGACAATCTCCTATAGAAAAATTAACACAAAATAATAGTATCTTTGCCCAACCAAATTAAACTATGAGTAGTAAAAAACATCATGCTAGAACGCGCGCTCAGGAAAGCTCTAACGCTATTGAACGTATGTATATTACTATGCGCCATTTGTTTAATAGAGGGTTTTATAAACCTATGGGAGTTTCTGGCGAAACATTAAGACAAGCATTATTACTTTTACGCCCTGAAATTTACGGCTCTATTGGTGAAGAAAAAGCTGAATTAGAAGGGTTACTTTATGTTATTGATCGACTTCCGCAAGGTATTGAAGAATGTACGTTTATTAATTTAACTAGTGATGAAGGATATTCTAACTCGCATTTTAAACCTATAATACCTGAAAAACGGCGTCGTAATTGTTATCGAATTGATAACGAACAAATGAATATTGAAATTACTCGGGGGCGGTCTGAAATTTACGATATTTTAACACACCTTACCTTCCTTTTTATTGAATCTCATAAAATAAGTAAGCGTGTAATTATTAATGAAGAAGGTTCAACAACAAGAGATTGGGTAAAACTTGAAAAAGCAGTGTTATCTAAAAAGAAACTCACTCAAGAAGAGCGTGAGGTTGCTATTACTCATACCGCAAATATTTTAGGAAGAACGTTTAAAGAGTTAACAAATGTTTATAATGAGTTTGCAATTCCTTCGCAACCTGAAAGACTGCTACACATCGTATATTGGTTAGGGAAATTAGCCATTGAAGAATTAATAAATAACAATAAACGCACGGTTACTTTTAGCCCTGTTTTAAGAGAGCGTATTGGTCATCACATACACGGTGAAATTTGGGCAAATACAATAAAAGAAAATTTATATAAAAATAATTTATTAGAAAGGCCAATTCATATTATTAGTGCCAATATGCACAGTGTTATGAACACTCTTTTTATACCTAATGCCCTAAAAACAATTGCTTCGAAAAAGGATGTTTTTGAAGTTTATGAATCCTTAAGTAATTCTGATAATAATGATCTTCGCAATAAAGTGACCAAAGAAGCGTTGCAGAAAGGAATGATTTACATTAAAGACACATCTGGAGCTAATATTGATGTTCAAATATTTGATACTACTAAAATTGATACCTCAAAAGTAGATATTAATATAGATCAAATAGGTTTGAAACAAAAAAAACCTGTTATATTAGTAATGGATTATGCTTTTGGAGAACAGGCCTATGAAACTATTGATGAATTGTTAAAGCCCTATAAACAAAAAGAAAACCTGATACATTTAAATGTAGAATCAGTTTCTATAATGGGTAAAGCGGGGATTTTAGAAGGTGGAAAGGGTGATATTATGATACCTTCGGCTCATATTTTTGAAGGCACAGCAGATAATTACCCATTTGAAAACGAATTGAAAAGAGAAGATTTAGAAGGTCAAGGTGTTAATGTTTATGAAGGGTCTATGATTACTGTTTTAGGTACATCACTTCAAAATAAAGATATTTTGAAATTCTTTTACAATTCTACTTGGAATGTAATAGGTTTAGAAATGGAAGGAGCACATTACCAAAAGGCGATTCAAGCAGCTTCAAAAGTTAGAGCAAGTATAAGTAAAGATGTGAAAGTAAGATATGCATATTACGCTAGTGATAATCCTTTAGAAACAGGAGCGACATTAGCATCAGGAGGCTTAGGTACATCGGGTGTAAGACCAACATATTTAATAACAAGAACAATATTAGAACAAATATTTAATTAATAAGTAACAGTTATGAGTAAAGATTTACCGCAACCTCAGCAATCTGAAGAAGTAGATTTAGGACAATTGTTTAAATTAACAGGATCTGTTTTTGAGCGATTATTTCGTTTTATTGGAGGACTGTTTTATAAGGTCTTTTTGGCCTTTGTTTGGGCCGTATTTTTTGTTAAAAAGCATATTATAAAAATTGTAATAGCAGGAGTTGTTGGTTATGGTTATGGCTATTATAAGCAAAAAAAGGGGTTGCCTGTTTATAAGTCTACTACTGTAATTAAACAGAATTATAATACAGGAGAGAACCTATATAGAGCTATTGATTATTATAATGAATTGATTGCTGAGGGGGATTCTGTAACCTTAGGAAGTGTTTTGGGTATTGAATCAAGTAAGGCAGCATCTCTTATTAGTCTTGGTGTAGAATCTGTTATCACTGATAACGAGAAACTAAAAAGTTTTGATGAGTATATTAAAAGTATAGATTCAGTTTTAGCTAAAACCGTAACCTTTGAATCTTTTGTTAGTAATTCAAAAGATTTTCAGCATCCAAACCAAAGAATTATAATCAAAGCTAAAGAAAAAGATATTTTTGGCTCTGTAATAAATAAAACAATTAATAAAATAACCGAAACAGAGTATTTTTCTACAGAACAAAAAAAGGATATAGACGAGTTAAATAATTTAGAAAAATCAATTTTAAAATCATTAGATGCTTCAAGAGAGCTTCAAAATGTTTATAAAGAAGTTTTAGTTACTGCTGTTAATAATAGAAATGAATCTCAAACGAGTATAACGATAGAGAATACTGAAGATAAAAATAAAACAAAGGAATTTGAATTGTACAAAAATGATGTTCAGTTGAGAAGGGAGTTAGTACAAATACAAAGAAGAAAAGAAGATATTCTAAAAATAATTGAGGTGGTGTCGAGTCAAGAAAACCAAGGAACAATAGATCACTCTAGGTTGTTTTTAGGAAAAGCTGTTGATTCAACAAAATATTATGCAATATATTTGATTCTGATAACAACAGTTATATTATTAGGGTTTCATTTTATTAAATTTTTAGATAAATATAAAAATCAAGCTTTATGAATGTTTTGATAACTGGAGGGGCTGGATTTATAGGTTCACATGTTGTTAGGTTATTTGTAGAGAAATACCCCAATTATCACATTTATAATCTCGATGCATTAACTTATGCTGGAAATCTTGAAAACTTGGTCGATATTGAAAATAAACCCAATTATACCTTTATAAAAGGAGATATAACGGAAGAAGCCTTTGTAAATTCGCTTTTCGGCACATATAAGTTTGAAGGTGTTATTCATTTAGCCGCAGAATCACATGTTGATAGATCCATTAAAGACCCTTTAGCCTTTGTTAAGACTAATGTTATAGGGTCAATGATTCTCTTAAACGCTTTTAAGGAATGTTGGAAAGGGGATACTACTTCAAAAAAGCGGTTTTACCATGTAAGTACAGACGAAGTTTATGGTAGTTTAGGGGAAACAGGCTTATTTACTGAAACCACACCTTATGATCCAAATTCGCCATACTCAGCATCCAAGGCAAGTTCGGACCATTTTGTTAGGGCTTATGGCGAAACCTATAAATTACCATATGTCATTACCAATTGTTCTAATAATTATGGTCAAAATCAATTTCCTGAAAAGTTGATTCCATTATTTATCAATAATATTATTCATAATAAGCCATTACCAGTTTATGGCGATGGAAATTACACTAGAGATTGGTTATATGTAAAAGATCATGCCATAGCAATTGACTTAGTTTTTCATAAGGGGGTTAATGGAGAAACCTACAATATAGGTGGAGTTAATGAATGGAAAAATATAGATTTAGTTAAATTGCTCTGTAAACAAATGGATTTCGAATTGGGAAGACCAAAAGGCACTTCAGAACAGTTAATTACATATGTAAAAGACCGACCTGGGCATGATTTGCGATATGCCATTGATGCATCAAAAATAAAGAACGAGTTGGGTTGGGAGCCTTCGGTAACATTTGAGGAAGGACTAGAAAAAACTATTAAATGGTATTTAAGTAATGAAAATTGGTTGAAGAATGTTACAAGCGGTCAATACCAATTATATTACAAAAAACAATATAGATAAGATAAGTAAAATAATTATAATGAAAGGAATTATTCTAGCTGGAGGTTCAGGTACAAGATTACACCCGTTAACGTTAACAATAAGTAAGCAACTCATGCCTATTTATGATAAACCAATGATATACTATCCGCTTTCAACACTAATGTATGCTGGGATAAATGAAATATTAATTATATCAACGCCAAAAGATTTACCTTTATTTAAAGATTTGCTTGGAGATGGTAAAAAATATGGTTGTAAATTCGAATACGCTGTACAGGATGAGCCTAATGGTTTGGCAGAAGCTTTTATTATAGGAGAAAAGTTTGTTGGGAGTGAAAAGGTAGCTCTAATCTTAGGGGATAATATTTTTTATGGCACAGGTTTAGCAAAACTCTTGCAAGCTAATAATAATCCTGATGGAGGTGTAATTTATGCATATAGAGTACATGATCCAGAACGTTATGGAGTAATAGAATTTGATAAAGACGGAAAAGCTATTTCTATTGAAGAGAAGCCAGAAGCACCCAAATCAAATTATGCAGTACCTGGGATTTATTTTTATGACAACTCCGTTGTTAATATTGCGAAGAACATAAAACCAAGCCATAGAGGAGAGTTGGAAATTACAGATTTAAATAGAGTGTATTTAGAGCAAGGAAAACTCAGTGTAAGCATATTGGATAGAGGGACAGCATGGTTAGATACCGGTACATTTCAATCATTAATGCAGGCCTCTCAATTTGTTGAAGTTATTGAAGAAAGACAGGGTTTAAAAATAGGAGCAATTGAAGCTGCTGCTTTTGAAATGGGCTATATAAGTGAGAGTCAATTTAAGTCCTTAGCGGAACCACTGCTTAAAAGTGGATATGGTAAAAATTTATTAGGACTACTGAAAAAGAAATAATGACGATAAGAGAAACTAAATTAAAAGGGTGCTTTATTATTGAGCCTAAAGTTTTTGAAGATAAAAGAGGGTATTTTCTTGAAAGTTACAACCAAAACACTTTTAATAAATTAATAGGAGATAATATTATTTTTGTCCAAGATAATGAGTCATTTTCCTCGAGAGGAGTTCTAAGGGGCTTGCATTTTCAGAGAGGAGAACATGCTCAAGCAAAACTGGTTAGAGTTATAAAAGGAAAGGTATTAGATGTAGCTGTTGATGTTCGACCAAAGTCTCCAACATATGGCCAATATGTATCCATTGAATTGTCAGGAGAAAACAAAAAACAATTTTTTGTGCCAAGAGGATTTGCTCACGGTTTTGTTGTATTGAGTGATACCGCTTTATTTTCGTATAAATGTGATAATTTTTATAATAAATCTTCTGAGGGAGGAGTTATTTATACAGATTCTGAGTTAGCTGTTGATTGGGTTTTACCTAATGCAGATCTTATAGTTTCTGAAAAGGACTTAGTCCTACCAACTTTTGAGAATATTTGTTTATGATTAATGTATTAGTTACCGGAAGCAATGGTCAGTTAGCAAGCTGTATAAAAGATCTTGAAAATAAATATAGTGATTTAAACTTTATTTATACTGATTATCTAGAGTTAGATATAACCAATAAAGAAGACGTAACATCTTTTTTTAAACAGCATTCAAAAATCGACTACTGCATAAATTGTGCTGCATATACAGCTGTAGATAAGGCAGAGAATGATATCGAAAAAGCTTTTGCGGTAAATGCGATTGGACCAAAAAACTTAGTTTTAGTATGCTCTGAATATGATACTGTATTAATTCACGTCTCTACAGATTTTGTGTTTGATGGAATGCAATCATTTCCATATATAGAAAAGAATATAGCCAACCCTATAAGTATATATGGCAAATCAAAGTTACAAGGAGAAAAGGAAATCACAAGTAATTTAGGTAAATACTTTATTTTTAGAACATCATGGTTGTATTCTGAGTATGGTAATAACTTTATGAAAACCATGCTAAGTTTAGCCGAAACAAGGGATGAGATTAGTGTTGTAAGCGATCAAATAGGCACACCAACTTATGCAAAAGACTTAGCAGCGGTCATTTTAAAGGTGATACTAGAAGGAAATAGTTTTTATGGAGTTTATCATTATAGTAATGAAGGAGTAGCAAGTTGGTATGATTTTGCAAAAGCAATATTTGATTCTCAAAATATTTCAATTAAAGTTAACCCCATTAAAACTGAGTTTTTTCCAACTCCAGCAAAACGACCTATGTATAGTGTGATGGAAAAAACAAAAATAAAAGACAAGATTGGATTGGAAATTCCTTACTGGAAAGATAGCCTTAAAGAGGCGACATATAATTATTGTGGTTAAATATATATTTTATGACAATTCTGAGGGAAATACAGTTAAAATTATAGAAGTTGATAACCTACATTTTAGATAGATATGGTTCTTCTTCGTTAACTAAAAGGTAAAAAAATCATTAATCACATGCGAATTAAAAATTTGATAATTTTTGGGACAAGACCAGAAGCGATTAAAATGGCTCCATTAGTAAAGGAGTTTCTAAAACATAGCGATAGATTTGAGACTAAGGTATGTATTACAGCTCAACATCGAGAAATGTTGGATCAAGTACTTTCATTTTTTGAAATTATTCCAGATTTTGATTTAAATCTTATGAAACCAAATCAAAATTTATATACACTAACATCTGATATTATTGTTAATTTAAAACCTGTTATAGAAAGTTTTAAACCAGACTACGTTTTTGTACATGGAGATACAACTACTACAATGGCGGCTAGTATTGCTTCATTTTATTCTGGGGCTAAAATATGCCATGTAGAAGCGGGATTGCGGACGTTTAATATGAAATCTCCTTTCCCAGAGGAAATGAATAGAACTGTAACTGGAGCGGTTGCAGATATACATTTTTCGCCTACAAAGACCTCTCAACAAAACTTAATAAATGAGAATAAAAACCAAGATAAAATAGCGGTAACTGGAAACACTGTAATTGATGCTCTGTTATACAGTGTTGATAAAGTAAATTCAAATAATTTTATTGATGATGAGGTAGATTCTTTAAAATCAATTCTAGAAATTGATAAAAGATTAATTTTAGTTACTGGGCACCGAAGAGAAAATCACGGTCAAGGATTTATTAATATCTGTAATGCTTTAAAACGAATAGCTATCGAAAATAACGATGTTCAGATTATATATCCTGTTCATTTAAATCCAAATGTGCAAAAACCAGTTTATGATCTTTTGGGAGATGTAAAAAATATTAAACTAATAGCGCCATTATCATACCCAGCTTTTGTCTGGTTAATGAGCAAGTCATATATTATTATTACAGATAGTGGTGGCGTGCAAGAAGAAGCGCCAAGTTTAGGAAAACCCGTTTTAGTGATGAGAGACACTACCGAAAGACCAGAAGCTGTTGAGGCTGGGACTGTCATTTTAGTAGGAACTAATTCTGATAAAATTGTTTTTGAAGCAAATAATTTATTAAATAACAAAGAAATCTATACTTTAACAAGTAAGTTACACAACCCATATGGAGATGGTACGTCTTGTAAAAAAATAGTTGAATTTATTTCAAACTTATAATTATGAATAAAAAGCCAAGTGTTGTAATGATTGGTTTGGGGTATATTGGTTTACCTACAGCAGCCCTAATAGCCGAAAGTAAGATTTATGTACATGGTGTGGATATTAACCCCAAAGTGGTTGACACTATTAATCAGGGAAAAATACATATTATAGAACCAGAGTTAGATATAGCTGTAGCTTCAGCTGTAAAAGCGGGTTATTTGAAGGCAGCAACAACTCCTGTTGAATCTGATGTGTATCTGATAGTTGTACCAACACCTTTTAAAGCAAAAAATGAACCCGATATTTCTTTTGTAGAGGAAGCAACAAGAGGCATTATACCATTGCTAAAAAAAGATGATTTATATATTATAGAATCTACTTCACCCATAGGTACTGCAGAAAAAATGGCCCAATTAATACACAATGAAAGACCTGAATTAAAGGGGAAACTTAATATTGCATATTGTCCTGAGCGTGTACTGCCAGGGAATGTCATGTATGAATTGGTACATAATGATCGTGTAATAGGTGGCGTTGATGAAAAATCAACCGAAAAAGCAGTTGGTTTTTATGAAAAATTTATAAAAGGAGATTTACACAGAACAAACGCAAGAACTGCTGAAATGTGTAAGTTAGTTGAAAATTCTTCTCGGGATGTTCAAATTGCATTTGCCAATGAATTGTCACTTATTTGTGATAAAGCGGATATTAATGTTTGGGAATTAATAAAACTGGCTAACAAACACCCTAGAGTTAATATTTTACAACCAGGGTGTGGAGTAGGAGGCCATTGTATAGCGGTTGATCCTTATTTTATCGTTTCAGAATATCCTTTGGAATCTAAAATTATAGGAAAAGCACGAGAGATTAATAATTATAAATCATTTTGGTGTGCTGAAAAAGTGCAAAATGTTAAATTAGAATTTCAATTAAAAAAAGGTTATAAACCCAGCATCGCTTTAATGGGGTTAGCCTTTAAACCAAATATTGATGATTTAAGAGAATCTCCAGCCAAATACATTGTTCAAAAAGTATTACAAAATGCTAATAATGAGGAGTATTTTATTGTAGAACCTAATATTGAAGAACATAAGGTATTTAAAATTACTGAATATAAAGAAGCCATAGAAAAAGCTGATATAATTGTGTTTTTAGTTGGTCATAAAGAGTTTAAGACATTAGAAATTTCTTCAGATAAGGTCGTTTTAGATTTTTGTGGCATAAGCAATTAGTGAATTGATACATATAAAAAAATTATTAACTTCTGATATTGGTGTTTCAACCATTTTCAACCTATTTACTAAAGTAATAGGTTTAGTAGGTGGCTTTATTTTGACATTGTTAATTACTAATTATTTTGGTTTAAATACCCTAGGAGTTTATGCAACTGTATTTACCTTAATTAGTATTGCTGGTCTGTTTGGGAAATTTGGACTGGATATTATGGCTGTAAAAATAATAGCCGAGAAGGATGGTTTAGAAGACAGACAATCGTTGTATAAGAGGTTATTTGTTCAGGTCTTTATTATTTCAGCTATAGTTTCTGTGTTGTTTTATTTTAGCTCAGCTTTTATTACCGGTAAATTACTGGGTAATGATAAAATTATTGATATTACTAGAATTTCTTCATTTGTTATTTTGCCTTTCAGCTTGTTTTATTTGAATATAGAAACCCTTAGGGGCTGCGGAAAAATAACGATTTATAGCTTTATGTATACTTCTGCGGTAGTATTATTAAATGTTTTAATAATTTTAGTGATTATCAACTGTTCTCAGTTTGAATTGAATTCAAGTTTAGTCATTTACGTTCTGGTAATATCTATTTTAACCGCTTTCTTAATAAGTTTTATTTTAGTAGTAAATACGCTATTCAAAGGGAATTTATGGTTTTTGTTTCAAAAAAAAATTAGTATTGATTTTTCAATTTTAAAAGCTTCTGCACCTTTGCTATTCAGTGGCGCATTATATATGCTAATGAATAGAATGGATATTTTGATGTTAAATAGGTTTGCAGATTTAGATACTGTAGGAGGCTATAATATTATTTTAAAATTTTCTAATTTATTGCCTATTGGGGTCATGGCAACAAACGCAATGGTAGGTCCAAAGTATTCAAGGTATTTTTTTGAGAAGAATTTTGAAGAAATAGAAAAATTAGCACTTAATTCAACAAAGTTGATTTTTCTAATAGGGTTGTGTATTTTGATTTGTTTGTTTTTGTTTAAAACACAATTGATTTCATTATTTAAAATTGATTATTATGATATAATAACATCATATCTCACTGCTATAGGCTTATCTTTTGTTTATGCTATAACTGGCTCTGTAGGGTTAATTTTACAAATGACTGGAAAGCAAAATATCCAGATGTACGTTTCAATTTTTGCGTTAATTGCTAATGTTTTATTAAATATTATCTTAATTCCAATTTATGGTTTACTTGGAGCCATTTTTTCTACTTATTTAAGCTTAATTTTATTAAATATTACGCTTTCAATTATTGTAAAAAGGGAATTTGGAATTAGAACAATTATTAAAATATGAAAAAAGATTTAACTATAGGGGTTTTACTATGGAATAGCATTAATCATTTAGAAGATTTATACGGCTCTATTATTAATCAGGATATTATAAATGATTTTCAATTATTAATAATTGATAATGGATCATCGGACGCCTCAGTTTCATATTCAAAAAATTTTTTTAAAAACAAATACCTCGACGTTCGAATCATTGAAAACAAAGTTAATAGAGGGTTTTGTCAAGGAGCTAATCAATTAATTGAAGAGACAAATAGTGATTATTTTATCTTACTTAATAGTGATGTAAAATTTAAAAATGATTATTTTAGAAATTTATTAGCTAACATTAAAAAAAGTGATTCAGAAGTTATTGGATTGATTCCTAAAGCATTATATTTCTATGATGAAAATAGAATAAATAATTTTGGAAATAATTTTAGCCCATTTGGTTTATGGCAAGGAAAATATACTGATAAAATTGATAATACTTCAATACAGACATACGAATGCATGGGGGGGTTGTTTATTTCTCCTATTTTCAAAATAAGTTTACTTAAACAAATAGGAGGCTTTATTGATGAGTTTGGATCATATGGTGAAGATTTTGATGTGTCTTATAGAGCAAGGGTTATGGGGTATAAATGGATTGCAGATTCAGATTCTATAATTTATCATAAGTTTCAGGCTTCAATAAAGGATAATAATGTAGATAGAAGAAAGTGGTACATTAATGGTTTCAGAAATGCATTTTATGTTTTAATTATCAATTTACAATTAATAAATCTTATTTATGTTCTGCCCATTTTTTTTGCTAGAGTTTTAACGCGATACAATATTTACTCACACCAAAACAATTATAATTTTGTTGAAACAAATATCTTGTTTTTTAGAACCTTTTTAAGAAAAGCTGATTTTACATGGATTAAATCACGCAGAAAGTTTACTCAAGATAAGCGGGTGGTTGCTGATTTTAAAATTTGGAAGCTATGAGAATTAAAAAAGATTTGTTGTATAGGAGTTTAAGTTATTTATGTCTTACAGTCGCTTTTTTAATTGATATTAATTTTTTTAAAATCGTTTTTTTTCTATTGTTTTTAGGCTTCTTTATTTCAATTTCTAGCCGATACATAAAAAACAATTTGAATTATTATTTTTTATTGGCTTTAGCAACATTTTATTTTATTGGAAGTATAGATTACGGGATTATTTTAGAATATAATCAGACCGAGATTTCTTATATTTCAAGAATAGCTATTGTTTTATTTGTTATTGTTTATCATACTCTTATGATAAGTGTTTTTGATGTGTCAATAAATATAAAAGCATTAAGAACCGATTTAAAAAATAGAAATTTTAATCATAAACTATTATTTTTTATAAATGTAGTTTCTATTGCAATTAACATAGCTGTAATTGGTTATGTAATTTCTATTTTAGGTAAATACACATGGGGTGATGAGTATAGGCGCGTTTTAGGCAGGGTCATACCAGGTGAACTCACAATTTTCAGTTTACTTGTTATTATTCTTTTTCATTTTAACACGTTATTTATTTTACGTTCAAAATCCAAAACAATTTATTATTATTATATATTTAATTTATTAATTATTTTTCAGGTGTTTTTAAATTCATCAAGGTCATCTTTTGTGTTTTTATTTATACCTTCTTTTTTATTGTTTTTCCTAATTAAAGGAAAAACAATTTTTAAACTTAAGTATTTAGTTATTGGAATTGCATTGCTCTCTCTCTCTAGCTTTTGGGGATATTATAGATTAATGAACAGACCAAGACTTAACTTTACAAAAATAGTGCAAGAAACAGGGTTTCCAGTAGAGTATATTGTGTTTTATGACGCCGTAGTAACTTTTAGAGGTTCGATAGAGATTTATAATAAAGTTGTAACTAAAGATATTAATCCAGAATATGGTTCTTTTTTATTTAGACCAATAAATCAATTATTTAATAAAGGAGAATACGGGCCTGCACAATATGTTGCTAGAAAATATGTAGGAAGAACTTGGGATTCAGCTTTACCTCCAACTTTAGTAGGTGGTTTTTATATAGATTTTAGATTATTTGGATGCTTTATAGGTCCTTTGTTAATGTTATTTCTTTTCCATTTTTTTAAAACAAATTTGAATATACTCTCGTATTCCCTTGGCTATACCTATTTAGTTACATATTATATGATAAGTATTTATGGGAATTTTTTCAATAATATTGGTTTTCCATTGACTTTAGTTATTTATTTAGGAATAAGTTTCTTACTCTTTACCAAATTCAAATGGAATATAACAGCATAACTAGTGGGAAAAAATTAATTATTATGATAGAAGTTTATGTATCCAAGTTATTAAACAAGTTTGTTAATAGACCACTATTAAAGGCAAGGTTAAAAGAATGCGGGAAGAATTTTAAAATTGGTTATAAATCAGAGTTAAGAAATTCGAGATATTTCTCTATAGGTGATAATTTTTTTTCAGGCCCGTATGGATATTTTGTTACCAATGAGTTTATTCCTGTAAAAATAGGGAATCATATTATGTTTGGACCTTTTTGTAAAATTTTTGGAGGGAATCATGATATTAAGTATACAAAGAATCACATTTATTATGCGCCAGAATCTAAAGTTGAAGGAAAAAAGATAGTTATAGAAGATGGTGCTTGGATTGGAGCTAACACTACCATTTTAACTAATACTTATATTTGTGAAGGTGCTGTTGTAGCAAGTGGAGCAATAATTAGTCATTATATACCGCCTTATTGTATTGCTTATGGTATACCTGCTAAGCGTTTTAAGAGAAGGTTCAATGACAAAGAGTTAATGGAAGTATTACAAAACACAAATAGTAAATATAAATTTGAACAACTACTAGATATTTATCAGAAGCATGAAATTTATTTGTAGTAGAAGACATTTATTAGTTTTGGGCTGTGGCTTGGCTGCTATAGGGTATATTTTTTCTATAGCAACGGCATCTTTAGGGGTAATATTTTTTTTGTTTACATGGATATTAAATATTAACTCTTTAAACTTTAATAATTTTTTAAGGAATAAAAGTCTCTATATTCCTCCAGTTTTTTATTTATTTATGTTAATGGGTCTATTGCACTCGCTGAACCATAGTCAAGGTGTTAAAATACTTACAAGGTATTTGCCTTTTGTTTTATTACCAATTACATTTCTTACAATCAAAGGTTTTAGCAATAAAGAAAGGTATTTTGTATTTAAAATATTTGTTTATACCGTGACTTTTTTTCATCTAAGTTGTTTTCTAAATGCAATATATCGCCAAGTTGTTTTTTTTTGGAATGGAGGTGTTTTTAATTGGTACTTTTTTTTTAGGTATGACTTATTAGAAATATTTGATCAACACCCAACATATGTTGCTATGTTTTCTTTGATGTCAATAAGTATTCTTTTATTTTCTTCATTAAAACTACTGTTATCCAAAAACCAAAAGTTATTATTATTAGTACAATTTGCAGGCTTATTGTTTTCAGGTAGTAGAATAGGTCTTTTAATTTTAATTGTGATTATATTACTTTATGTATATAAAAAAGTGTTTATACAGTTACAAAGACTAAATTTAAAAAAGGTTTCACTCATACTCGTTTTTTCTTTTTTAATGCTTTTTGTAGTCTGGAATATTCCTATTATTAAAGAGAGAATACTTTTTACCATTGGGTATGATTATGATTATGAATTTAATAAAAAGGAATTTATTGTAAATGGTGCTCCGGAGAAAGAAGGTAGATTGTTATTGTGGCAAGATGCACTGGAATTAATAAAAGAAGAGCCAATCATAGGCCATGGAACTGGGTCTAACAAAATAGTATTAAACAAAAAATATAAAGAAAATCAACATATTAAATTTTTGAATGAAAATTATAATGCACATAATACATATCTCGAATTATTAATTTCAGGTGGCATATTTCACTTGATAATATTCCTTATAATGTTATTCTCGATTTTTATTAAGGGTTGGAAAAGAAAGGACTTTGTCTTGGTTTCTTTTTTTTTTGTCATTTCAATAACAGCAATAACAGAAACAATTTTTAGGTCTCAAGGAATCGTTTTCTTTACCTTCTTTTATTGTTTCTTATTATCTACTAAGAATGAATAAAAGACTAGCGATTTTTGGACCTTATCCACCACCATTGGGAGGGATATCTGTTCATATAAAAAGAATGGAACCGTTTCTAATAGAAAATAAAATTGAATATAAAATATTTAATCATGGGAGTGTTTCTAATGAATTTGTTGTTCCAACAAATAAAAAACCGTTTTGGTACATAAAATTATTATTTGAAAAGAACTTTACTTTATTTCATTTTCACCAATTCTTTTACTTTCATTTTTTTTACTATTTAATTTTTTATTGGGCACGAAAGGATAAAATATTGGTCACAATTCACTCTGAAAGAATACTTGGTTATGGACCAATAAAAAAGAAAATAGCATTTTTTTTACTTTCTAAGACTCGAAATATATCACTTATCTCAGTTTCAAAGAATTTAAATGATTATTTAAATAATAATGGAATTAAATCGATATTTTTGCCAGCATATGTGCCGCCTCAAACAAGTTTAAAATTAAAGATAGATTCTGAATCATATTCTGGACATTTATTCTTATTTAGTGTGTGGAAGTTTGATAAAAAACTGGCTAACGAGGTATACAACGTACCATTAGTTTTTGAGTTTCTCAGTAAGAATAAAGGAAATTTTACGATGTTGTTTATGATAGGGAGTAAATCAAATTCTGATTTAAAATACTTAGAGATTTTGTTAAATAAATATGAAATATCTAATAATGTCAAAACTTTATTCAATGAGAATTTGGTGGATTATATTCATAATTGCAAATTTTTGCTCAGGCCTAATTTACATGATGGATTTGGTGTTTCAATCCAAGAAGCACTTGATTTAGGTGTTCCAGCTATTGCGAGTGATGTTTGTGAAAGACCAAAAGGCACAATTTTATTTAATAATAGTTTAAAAGATCTCGAGGATAAAATAGATTTGGTATTAAATTCCCCATTAGAATCTATATTGGCTAAAAAGGAGAAATTGAATTACCACAATCAATTAATCAATATTTATATAGATATACTAAAAGATGTTAAAAAATGAAACAAGTTATACAAAACTTTAAAACTGGCAATTTATATGTAGATGATGTCCCTGCTCCTTCTATTTCAAGAGCAACTGTATTGGTTGAAAACAAATTCTCTTTAATAAGTGCAGGAACAGAGCGTAGTACAGTAAGTGTAGGTAAAGCTAGCTTAATAGGAAAGGCCAAACAACGCCCAGATTTAGTTGCTCAAGTGTTGCAAAATATAAAAAAAGAAGGACTAAAAGCTACTGTTGATAAAGTCAAAACTAAGTTGGATTCTTTAAAGGCTCTTGGATATAGCACATCAGGAATTGTAACAGCATCCATGGATACTAATGGGACTTTTAAACCTGGAGATAGGGTTGCTTGTGCTGGACAAGATTATGCATCACATTCAGAAGTTGTATCGATTCCACAAAATTTAGTTGCTAAAATTCCAGATAATGTTTCTTTTGAAGAAGCTAGTTTTACAACTCTTGGAGCTATTGCATTACAAGGAGTGAGACAAGCTAATCCAAAACTAGGTGAAAATGTTTGCGTTATCGGTTTAGGGCTTTTAGGGCAAATTACTTGCCAGTTGCTTAAAGCAAATGGTTGTAACGTTTTTGGAATAGACTTATCAAAAAATTTAGTAAGAATTTCTGCTGAAAATGGAGCAGAGAAAGCGATGTTACGTAATGATGATAATCTTATATCAGCTATTGATAATTTTACCAATGGCTATGGATTTGATAGTGTTATAATAACAGCAGCGGCTCCAACAAATGACCCCATAGAGCTTTCTGCAGAAATAACTAAGAAGAAAGGAAAAGTTATTGTAGTAGGAGCTGTAAAAATGGATATTCCTAGAGATCCTCATTTCTACAGAAAAGAA
This sequence comes from uncultured Algibacter sp., assembly GCF_947487575.1. Lineage (GTDB taxonomy): Bacteria > Bacteroidota > Bacteroidia > Flavobacteriales > Flavobacteriaceae > Algibacter_B. The sequence continues at coordinate 438,952 of NZ_CANKXG010000001.1, forward strand.
TTGGAGTTAAAACTATCGTGTTCTTATGGACCTGGAAGATATGATGTAAATTATGAAGAATTAGGCCAAGATTACCCATTTGGTTATGTACGTTGGACAGAACAACGTAATATGGGTGCATTCTTAGATTTGATTTCTAAAAAAGCAATTAATTTAGAGCCATTAATTACACATGTTTTTGATATTCAAGAAGCAGAAAAAGCTTATGATATAGTACTAGGAAAGGTAAAAGAAGCTCACCTTGGTATATTGTTAAAATATAAAGAGAATACTTGTAAAGGCTTAACTAAATTTGAATTAGATACTAATGAAATAAAAGATATAAATGTAGGCTTTATTGGGGCAGGTAGTTTTGCGCAGAGTTATTTAATTCCAAATGTTAAATCAAATAAAGGGTCCTTAGATACAGTAGTTACAACTAAAGGAATAACAGCAAAAAATGTAGGAGATAAGTTTGGTTTTAATTCGGCATCTTCAAACTCGGAAGATATTTATAATAATGAAAAAATAAACACCATATTTATTGCCACACCGCATAATTCTCATGCCAATTATACTATTAAAGGATTTGAATGTGATAAACATGTTTTTGTAGAAAAACCCTTAGCTATGGATTATGAAGAGCTAGAAAAGGTTAAAATAGCCTATGAGCAAAGCAAATCTAAGTTAATGGTTGGGTTTAACAGACGATTTTCTCCTTTAGCAAAAGAAATTAAGAAAAGATTTGAAGGTGCAGAGGAGCCATTAGTGGTAAATATTAGAGTAAACGCAGGTTTTATACCAAAAGATCATTGGACTCAATTAGAGGAAGTAGGAGGCGGAAGGATAGTTGGCGAGATGTGCCATTTTATAGATTTAATGCAATTTTTTACTGATGCCAAACCTATCTCTGTTTTTGCAGATTGTATAAATTCAAGCAATTCTCAATTAAAAACAGATGATAATATTTGCATTATAGTAAAGTTTAGTGATGGTTCTATTGGTAATCTAATTTATCTTGCTAATGGAGATAAATCGCTACCTAAAGAGCAAATTGAAGTATTTGGTGCAGGAAAAGTAGGTATTATTAATGATTTTAGAGGCGGGGTGTTTCATAATGGAAATAAGGTAGAGAAATTAAAAATGACAGGTAAAGGGCATAAAGAAGAGGTTCAAGCCTTCTTAGAGGCTTTAACTTTAAACCAAGAAAGCCCGATCTCTTTTCAGTCTATCTATGATACGACCTTAGCAACATTTAAAATTCAAGATAGTTTGAGAACAGGAATGCCTCAATCGATTCATTAAATCATATTTTTACTATCTTAATAAAGATTAAGGAAAAATTATTTTATGAATTCAATTAATGTGAAATATTTTAAAGCAAGTTTTGAAGCCCTAAAACAGTTTTGTGAGACCGAAGGCTTTAAAGGTTGGGATCCTTATGATGGACTAAACAGTTGGGTTATACAAAAAACGCCTTTAGGTAAATCCAGATATTTTAGGTTGGCTTGGATTCAGCTTTTTAAGCGAAGCCCCATAAATCTAAGGCATTTTTTTGGCGTAAAAAAAGACTATAACCCCAAAGGGTTAGCGCTATTTTTAATAGGTTATTGTAATTTATATAAAATAAAGGCTAAAGTAGAATATCTTGATAAGATAAATTTTTTAGCATCAGAACTTTTAATGTTACAAACAAAAGGGTATTCAGGAGCATGTTGGGGTTATAATTTTGATTGGCAAGCCAGAGCTTTTTTTCAGCCAAAATATACACCTACAGTTGTTGCCACGTCATTTATAGGAGAGGCTCTTCTGGATGCATATGAAATAACTAAAAGAGAAGATTTATTAGCAACAGCTTTAAGTTGTTCAAAATTCATATTAGAGGATTTAAATAAATCATATGATGAAGATCAAGACTTTACTTTTTCATATTCACCTTTAGATAATACTCAGGTATATAACGCTGGGCTTCTTGGTGCTAAATTATTAGTTTTAACATACAAATACAATCAAGACCATAAACTATTATCTACAGCAAAAAAAGTTGTTGCTTATGTTTGTAAAAGGCAAGCTTCAAATGGTTCATGGGCCTATGGCACCCTTCCTTTTCATCAATGGATAGATAATTTTCATACGGGATATAATTTGGAATGTATTTATAAATATCAGGAAGTATCAGGAGATTTGTCGTTTCAAAATTATATTAATAAAGGTTTTGAGTATTATTTAAATACTTTTTTTACTAAGGAAGGAATTTCAAAATATTATAATAACAAAACATATCCCATAGACATTCATGCTCCTGCACAATTAATAGTTACTTTAAGCAAGCTTGGTTTGTTCATAGATAATATTGAGTTAGCTGATAACGTATTGCAATGGACAATTAAAAATATGCAGTCTGACAAAGGATATTTTTATTATCAAAAAAAGAAATTTTTCACATCTAAAACACCTTACATTCGTTGGGCGCAATCATGGATGTTTTATGCGTTTAGCTACTATTTATCAGAGAAAAACTTTAATTAAGTCTTATGTTTAAAAAGTATCTTGAAGATTATGGAAGTTTATTACTTGCATTTTTGTTGTTGTTACTTTTCTGCACTGAAGCTTACTTTAAGGTTTTGCATTTTACCACAGGCAATATTTCAAACATACTTAAGTATACAAAAGGCTTCTTGCTATTGGTTTTTCTTTTTGTGATAATTAAGTGCAATATTAAAAGTTTAATTGGGATAAGCCTCTTTTGGGTTTTTTTTATAATAGGGCAGTACACTACAGATTTGGGTTTTTCAAATCCAATATTAATTTACTTTGTAAAGTTTGTTTATCCTATTATTGTATTCTTGTTTTTTTCAATTGATGATGTTCAACAGATAAATAAAAAATTGTTTTTTTCTGTTTATGAATATCTAATGATTTTTAACAGTGTGTTAATCATATTGGCAGTAACTTTTGATTTTCAAATTTTTCGCACTTATTTCACGGAAAGATTTGGTTATAATGGATTGTTAGTAACTTCTGCATCAAGCTCATTTATATATGCTATAGCAATTGTTTATATGTTTGCTAAATACAAGAATAACCTATTTAAAAATTGGACTAATTATATAATATTAATAGCAGTTGTTTTTGTGGGAACTAAGGCATTATACTTATTTAGTTTCTGTTTTTTTGGATTTTATTTTTGGGTATATTCTAATATTAATAAGAGAATTCTTGTATTGCTTTTAGTTGCTGTAGTTGTTTTAGTAACATATGTTTTTTTCTTTCAATTTGGTATATTTAATCAAATTAGGGAAGAATATGGTTTAATTTCTTCGTTTTTTTCTTTTAGAGACAGATTATTACTAGAAAGGACAATTCCATATATAACGGAAAACTGGAGTATTTCCAATTATTTATTTGGAGGAATAAATGATTTAAGCACAAAATCTCAAATGGAACTTGTTGACATTTTTTATTATTTCGGGATTCTAGGAGGTCTTTATTATTTATATATTTATTTAAAAGCTTTTTTTACATTTAAACCCAATATAAATATTGTTTTTTTGCTTGGAGTCTTGCTGTTTATTGTATTTTTAGCAGGAAATTTTTTTACATATTCTTCCATTGTAGTTTATTTAGTAATTTTAAGAGAATACCTTAGATTAGATGATCAAAATACTTAATACAAATATTCACAACTTAAATATGAAAGAAACCTTAGAGGTTGTAGATAAAACAATAGCTAAGGGAGTACAATTACACCATGTAGTTGTAAACGCAGGTAAAATAGTAGCAATGCAAACCGATTTACAACTACGACAAAGTGTTAATAGTAGCGACCTCATCAATGCAGATGGTCAGGCCGTAGTATGGGCCTCTAATTTATTAGGAAAACCACTTAAGGAACGCGTAGCTGGAATTGATTTAATGGTTAACCTTGTTCATTTGGCCTATAAAAAGAGCTATAAAATTTTCTTTTTTGGAGCAAAAGAAGATGTAGTTAGAAAAGTAGTTGAAACATATTCAAGTCAATATTCAACAAACATCGTGGCAGGATACCGAAATGGCTATTTTAAAAAAGAGGAAGAAAAAGAAATTGCTAAAGAAATAGCAGATAGTGGCGCCAATATTTTATTTGTAGCGATTAGTTCTCCAACAAAAGAAAACTTTTTGTATGAAAACAAAGAATTACTAAGTCGGGTTAATTTTATTATGGGTGTAGGGGGGAGTTTTGATGTTGTTTCTGGTAAAGTAAAACGAGCCCCAATATGGATGCAGAAAAGCGGATTAGAGTGGTTTTATAGGTTTGCCCAAGAACCAAAGCGAATGTGGAAGCGTTATTTATTTGGGAATATTAAATTCATAACATTAGTACTTAAAGAAAGATTTAAGTGAGTTAATTAATGTTTGTTATAAAATAGGAAGTCGTGCCAAATTTTATATTTAAGCATCACTGTCAATAAATAAATATGAAAAAAATTTTAATTACAGGAGCTGCTGGATTCTTAGGCTCGCACCTCTGTGATAGGTTTATAAAAGAAGGCTACCATGTTGTTGCTATGGATAATTTCATCACTGGTGATAAAAAGAATATCGAGCATTTAATAGGCTTAGAAAATTTTGAATTTGTAGCTCATGATGTAACTAACTTTATAGAACTTAGAGGCAATTTAGATTATATTTTACACTTTGCATCACCAGCAAGCCCTATTGATTATTTAAAAATTCCCATTCAAACACTAAAAGTTGGAGCTTTAGGAACGCATAATTTATTAGGGCTAGCAAAAGCTAAAAATGCAAGAATGCTTATTGCTTCGACCTCAGAAGTTTATGGGGACCCTTTAGTACATCCACAATCTGAGGATTATTATGGCAATGTAAATACTATTGGTCCAAGAGGTGTTTATGATGAGGCAAAACGCTTTCAAGAATCCATCACTATGGCGTATCATAGATTTCATGGGTTAGAAACTAGAATTGTACGTATATTTAATACATATGGCCCAAGAATGAGGCTTAACGATGGAAGAGTGATTCCTGCCTTTATAGGTCAAGCACTTAGAGGGGAAGATTTAACGGTTTTTGGAGAAGGATTACAAACGCGATCATTTTGCTATGTTGATGATCAGGTAGAAGGTATTTATAGGTTATTATTAAGTGATTATTCTTACCCCATAAATATTGGTAATCCACATGAAATAACAATTAAAGAATTTGCTGAAGAAATTATAAAGTTAACAGGAACAAATCAAAAGATAATTTATAAAGCATTACCTCAAGATGATCCGTTACAAAGACAGCCAGACATTACATTAGCAAAAAAAATACTAAATTGGGAACCAAAAATTAGTAGAGAAGAAGGGATGAAGATAACTTATGATTATTTTAAATCTTTATCCGAGGACGAATTATATAAAAGCGCGCATAAAAATTTTAAAGAACATATAAAAAAATAAGTGGACTACAAAAAAGGAAGGTATTCTAGCTTAATAAAACCGATTTTTGGGTTTATTGACTTAGTCATAATAAATATGGCCGTGTTTTATTTTGAAATAAATTTAAAAAATGTTTATGTTTTTTGTTTATATATATCTGTTTCCTGGATAATTATTGCTGTTAAAAATCATTTTTACGAAGTACAAAGACACACGAGATTAATTCAAATAGCCCCTCTCTTATTTAGGCAAATCGTTTTTTTTACAATTGCACTTTATGCCTTTATTGGGTTTTTCAAACAGCCTAGCGTTAGTAGGTTATCTCTAGGAAATTATTTGTTATTAGTTTTTATATTAATTTGTGTATTTAAGTTTTTAACAATTTTTTTATTAAAAAAATACAGAACAGTTTTAAGAGGTAATATTAGAAAGGTTATTGTAATCGGTAATAATGATAAAGCAAGGCAGTTAATAAAAACATTCAATAAAAGATTGGATTTTGGTTATAAATTTGAGGCTGAATTTAGTTTAAAAGACAAAGAGTTTTCTTTAGAAAATTGTTTCGATTATGTAATCGAAAACAATATAGATGAAATTTATTTTTCAGTTGCCGAACTATCAAATAAACAAATAAACAAATTAATAGATTTTGCTGATAATAATCTTCGCGAGCTTAAATTTATTCCAGATAACAAAGATATTTATTCCAAAAAACTTAAATACGAATATTATGATTATATCCCGATTTTATCTTTAAGAGCGATTCCTCTTCAAGAATCAGTAAATAAATTTGTTAAAAGACTTTTTGATATATTATTTTCTTTATTCATTATCGTTTTTATTCTATCATGGTTAACTCCTATTTTAGCAATATTTATTAAGCTAGAGTCTAAAGGCCCTGTGTTTTTTAAACAATCTAGAAACGGTTTTAATTATCAAGAGTTTGATTGTTATAAGTTTAGGTCAATGACTCCTAATAAAAATGCACACTTGCTACAAGCTACAAAAGGCGATTTAAGAATAACCAAAATAGGAGCTTTGATTAGAAAAACAAGTATAGATGAATTACCACAATTTTTTAATGTGTTATTTGGTGATATGTCTGTTGTTGGACCAAGACCTCATATGGTAAGTCATACTAATATGTACGCTCAGAGAATAGATAAATTTATGGTTAGACATTTTGTGAAACCAGGTATTACTGGATTAGCCCAAGTAAGTGGTTTTAGGGGTGAAGTTGAGACTGATAAAGATATTATTAATCGTGTGAAATATGATATTTTTTATATTGAAAACTGGTCTCTACTATTGGATGTTAAAATAGCTGTTCAAACACTTACTAATGCAATAAAGGGTGAAGAAAAGGCTTATTAAATAAAATTAACAAGTTTGTTTAATTGACTATTAAAATCAAAATTTTCAAAAGCAATTTCTTGTATTTTAATTCTTTTTTCTGATTCTAAATTTAAAGTTTCCAATTTTGAAATAACGTTGTTTAAATCGTTATAATCGCTAGATTGAGCAACCCAACCTAATTTATATTCGTTAATAATATGTTCACCTTCGCCACCACCAAAGTATAACATAGGAAGGCCTAGACGCGCATATTCAAATATTTTAGAAGGCACTGAACCATAAATTCTATTGAGTAAAGGAATTATTGTGAAATCGTATTTTGTAATTACTCGGTGCAATTCTTCCCGAGAAACTTCTCCGTGATATATAACATCTAGTTCTGTTCTGGTTTTAATAAGGTTTTCAAGAGCATGTTGTTCTGCTCCAGAGCCATAAATATGAAATTGAATTCTGGTATAATCTAAGTTCTTACAAAGTTTTAAAATACCTTGAGCTATACCTAATAAACCCGCATAAACCATTTTTAGCTTTTCTGATGGATTTATTTCATGATTAGGTATAGGAACTTCAAAATCTGGATAATTTCGATACAAAAATGTATTCTTTTCTGGAAAAAGTAATTTTACATGCGTTATTATTTCTTCACTTTGCCCCAAAACTAAATCAGCATGTTTATAATTAAACCGTTCTACCTTTTCAAGGAGTTTATAACTGAAATTCTTTTTAAAAGCGCCTAATTCTAATCCTGCTAGTGGCCATAAGTCACTCACATTTAAAATCACTTTTCTTTTTTTTGACCTAAGAAAAAATACAGATGTAAAAGCAACTAATAGTGGAGGTGATTGGATGATAACTGTTTTTGGGATTTTATTCCAAATAAAAAACCATATCAAACTGAAACTATATGATATCATGGCAATTAATCTCAATAACTTATTCTTGGAGTTACTGGCGTAAATCCATAACCGATGAATAGTTATTTTGTTTTCATAAGAAGTGCGTTTAAATCGACCTCTAAAGCCTTCAAAAATCTGGCCTTTAGGATAATTTGGTAAAGGTGTTAAAATGGAAACCTTAAAGTCATGTTTTTGCAATCCTTCAGCTAAATGAAAAATACGATTTGATGCAGCACCAGTTTCAGGGGGAAAATAATTGGTTATAATAAGGACATCTTTCATGTTAATTTTAAATAGATGCTAAAAGATGAACAATTCTTTTTGCAGCTTTTCCATCCCATAACTCAGGAATTTCACCTTGTTTCCAAGTTCCTGAGAGTAAAATATTAAAAGCACTATTAATTTTTTCGGGATTACTTCCTACCAAAATATTAGTTCCAATATCACAAGTTTCTGGGCGTTCGGTATTTTCTCTTAAAGTGATGCAGGGTACATTCATAACTGTTGTTTCTTCAGTAATACCACCGGAATCTGTAATTACTGCTAATGCATGCTTTACTAAACAATTAAACTCTAAATAGCCCAAAGGGTTTACATAATGCAGGTTTTCAAATTCTAATTTCAAACCGCTTAAAAGCCTCTTAGTTCTTGGATGAACGGGGAAAATAATAGGATAGTCTTTGCCTAAAGTAACAATTTGAGTAATTAATGTTTTTAATTGTTCCTCTTCATCTACATTACTTGGTCTATGGAGCGTCATAACCATGTACTTTTTCTTAGATAAGTTTAAATCATCCCAAAGCGATGGTTTTTTTAATCTATTTTCATTTTTAAGTAAGGTGTCAATCATCACGTTTCCAACAAAAAAGATTTTGGATTTTGAGACACCTAGTTTTATTAAATTGTTAACAGCATTGGTTGTAGTAGTGAAAAAATAATCAGTTAAACTATCAGTAACAATTCTATTAATCTCTTCAGGCATTTTCATATCTCCAGAACGAATTCCAGCTTCGACATGTGCCACTTTAATTTGTGCTTTTTTAGCAACTATTGTACAAGCCATTGTTGAGGTTACATCACCTACAACCATTATCAAATCGCAAGGGTTTTGTTTTAATTCATTTTCAAAACCAATCATTATCGCAGCAGTTTGTTCTGCTTGCGTACCACTTTTTACTTCTAAATTCCTATCAGGAAGCGGTATGTTTAATTCTTCAAAAAAAGTGCCACTTAAATTTTTGTCGTAATGCTGACCAGTATGCACCAATCTATAATTAATATTAAAACCCTCCTTTTTCTTTTCAAGAATAGCTTCAATAATAGGAGCAATTTTCATGAAATTTGGTCTTGCACCAGCAACTATAGTAATATTCATGTATTTTGGTTTAAGTAGGATGTAAACTGCTTCAATTTACCACTTTTTGAACGAATTAATTGATCTTGTTTCTCAAAGCTAATTTGTAACCCTTTTTCAAGATATGTTTCCATTTCAGTTATAATCATTTTCATTTTTTCTTCAGAAAGCAATTCAGAACTTACATAGATAACTTTGAATGTATTTATATTAAGTTGCTCAATTACAAACTCCTTTACGTTTCCATTATCTTCAATAATACTTTTCGTAATGTAATAAAAGGTTAATCCAGCAGCTTTTTTTCCGCTTGGTAAAATAGCAATATCATTAGTTCGACCAATTATCTTTTCAAGAATAGGTGTTTTAAGCGTACTTTCTTTTGAAAGCATTCCTATGTCACCAATATCATATCTAATAAATGGATGTGCTTTGTTATAAAGCGAAGTGATTACGATGCGCCCTTCTTCACCGTAAGGTAAAACCGAGTTATTTTCATCTAAAATTTCAACAAATAAGCTTTCGCTATTTACCTGCCAATGTCCAGAGGGGTTTTCAAAAGCAATTAAATCCAATTCAGAAGCGCCATATTCATTAACAACAGGAATACCAAATTGTGTTTCCATGAGTTTTTTATCATCTTCAAAAAGCATTTCAGAAGTTACAATACAAGCATTTAGGGATGGGCAAATAGCTTTAAGAACTAGGTTTTTTTTCTGAAGAAATTTAGCAAATTGCACAATAGAACTTGTATAACCATTAATATAATCAAATGGCGTTGATTGAAATTTCTTTAGATGTTTTTCAAAAGCTGAATCACTCAAATCGAAAACAGAAAATCGAAATCGACTACTCAATTTATCTTTTAAACGTTCTTTATAATAGCCTTTCTTATCTAAAGGAATACCATAAAAACGCGCTTGCTTAGAGGTGTTAAAACCTAAATTATACCATCCAAATCGGTTTTGTATGATTGCCCAAGTTAAGGCATGACTAAATTTATCTTTAGCAAAAATAAAAGGGTCACCCGAAGAACCAGAGGTTTTATTAACGTATACGTTTTTTTCTAAGAACCCTTTTGAAAGTCTATTTGAAAGTGGTTTCTGCAAATCTTTTTTTGTCATTACTGGAATAGAATTCCAATCATCAAGATTAACTCCTTTTGCAAATGATTTGTAAAAGGAATTGTTTTCTAAATGATAAGCAACAATGTTCTTTTTTATGTTTTCAATATAACTTTCAAATTCATTTTCATCTTTATTTTGAATAGTCTTCAACACACGACTGGCTTCCTTAATAGGAAAACCATTCAATTGCAATGAAAAATCGAATAAATTCACTTTAATAGATATAATTTGTAAAGTAAATAAAAAATATTCGTGTATTAGGAGCATTAATTTTATTTTTGCGGAAACTATAAAGTAGCTTTTAATGCATAGCATTAAAAAACACTAATTTGTCATTCCCGTGAAGACGGGAAACTAAAACGAAATACATGAATATTTTAATACTTGGTTCTGGAGGAAGAGAACACACTTTTGCTTGGAAAATTGCTCAAAGCTCAAAATGCGAAAACCTTTTTGTAGCACCAGGAAATTCTGGAACTGCGCAGGTAGCAACAAACGTAAATATAGGCGTAACTGATTTTCCTGCTATTAAAGAATTGGTATTAAAAAATAGCATTGATATGGTTGTTGTTGGTCCTGAAGACCCTTTAGTGCAAGGTGTTCATGACTTCTTTTTAAATGATGATGCCATTAAGTATGTGTCAGTTATTGGGCCACAAAAAGCAGCAGCTGAGTTAGAGGGTAGTAAAGAATTTGCAAAAGAGTTTTTATACCGTCACAACATTCCAACGGCAGCTTATGAAAGTTTCACAAAAGAAACCGTAGATAAAGGTTATGATTTTTTAGAGACTTTAAATCCACCTTATGTTTTAAAAGCGGATGGATTAGCGGCAGGTAAAGGCGTTGTTATTTTAAATGATATAAATGAAGCAAAAGCAGAACTAAAAAGTATGCTTGTTGATGCTAAATTTGGTGAGGCTAGTACCAAAGTAGTTATAGAAGAGTTTTTAGACGGTATTGAGTTAAGCTGTTTTGTCTTGACCGATGGTAAAAATTACAAAATTTTACCAACTGCAAAAGATTATAAACGTATCGGCGAAGGCGATACAGGTTTAAATACAGGTGGGATGGGAGCTATTTCTCCAGTGCCTTTTGCTACAGATGAATTTTTGAATAAGATTGAAGAGCGTATTGTAAAGCCTACAATAAGCGGTTTTAAGAAAGATAATTTGCCTTATGTTGGTTTTGTATTTATTGGGCTTATTAAAGTTGGAGACGATCCTAAAGTGATTGAATACAACGTTCGAATGGGTGATCCAGAAACAGAGGTTGTTTTACCAAGATTAAAAAATGATTTTGTTGAAATTCTTGAAGCAATGGGTAATGGAACGTTAGATAAAATCAATATTGAAATTGATGAACGTGCTGCTACAACCATTATGACAGTTTCTGGTGGTTATCCTGAGGCGTATGAAAAAGGAAAAGAAATTACTGGAGTCGATACTATCAAAGATTCCATTCCATTTCATGCTGGAGCACAGTTAAAAGATGGTAAAATTGTTACTTCTGGAGGACGTGTTATGGCTATAACATCTTACGGGGATACGTATCAAGAGGCCATAAAAAAATCTTACCAAAGCATAGATAAACTAAACTTTGATAAGATGTATTATCGTAAAGATATTGGATTCGATTTATAGAAACGAGTGCGAAGAAATACTTTTGTCTTCTTCGTTATTGTTATCAAATATTCTAAGTTGTAGCATCCAGTAAACCATAGCTACAAATCCAACAAGCATAAAAATCCAAGAAATAGTGTTTGCTCCAAACCAACTTTCAAGCTCTAAAGCTCTTAAGGCGTCAAAGGGTGCAAAAATAACATCTACAAATAAATCTTGTATTGCGTAAAAGAAATCTTTCATTTTGTGTTTATTTAATAGTCACCAACTATTTTATAGTTAGTATATTTACAAGGCAAAAATACAAAAACAGTTAATGATAACAAGCTTTTTTAATAAATCTAGGCCATTATATTTTACGCTTGTATTTTTTATTGCGCTTTTAGCGTTCATAATCGCTAGAATTGGAATATCAAATGAGGTATTAAATTTTGATTTTATTTTAAAACAAATAATATTCTTGCTAATTGTTTTTGGTTCAATTTTACTGTTAAATTTTATTGTTAACAAGAACAATTTAACCAATAAGAATAATTATGAGATTTTATTGTTTAGTCTTTTTTTGTTATTCATAACTCAAACTACTAGCGATTCAAACGTTTTGTTATCTAACTTTTTTGTTTTACTCGGATTACGAAGAATTGTTAGTTTAAGGTCTCCTAAAAACACGAAGAAAAAACTTTTTGATGCTGCTTTTTGGATTGCTATAGCGGCATTGTTCTATTTTTGGGCTATCTTATTTTTTGTTTTAATAATTGTATCACTCATTTTATATACAGATTATAATATCAGACATTGGATTATTCCTTTTTTAGCAGTGTTATCTGTTTTTGTAATTTGTTCCTGCGTTTCAGTAGTTTTATATGATAGCTTTTTTGTAATATTTAATTTGTCTCCCGAAATTAGTTACGACTTTAGTAATTATAACTCCGTTTCATATTTAATTTCTATAACAGTTTTATTGTCTTTTGGTATTTGGTCTTCAATTTATTATTTGCAAAACATAAAAAAGAAAAAAAAAGCGTTTAGAGTATCTTTTAAGACTATTATTTTAGCTGCTATAATTGGTTTTTTTATAGTCGTACAAGCGCCTAATAAAAATGGAAGCGAATTTTTATTTCTCTTTGCTCCATTAGCTATAATCGTTGCTAATTATATTGATATTATTCAAGAGAAATGGTTTAAAGAAATCTTTTTAGGGGTATTAATTGTTATTCCTTTTATATTATTATTGTTGTAATTTTTCGCCAAAAGCTAAATCACCAGCATCTCCAAGCCCAGGAACAATATAACCTTTATCATTCAGAATTTCATCAATAGTCGCAATCCATAAATGCGTATTATCATCAAAATTTTGTTGAATAAAATCTATACCTTTTTGAGAACCAATAACACTAATTAAATGGATTTCTTTAGGTGTTCCAAAAGGTTTCAAAGCTTCAAAAGTGGCAATCATCGATTGTCCCGTTGCTAACATGGGGTCGGCCAAAACAAGAGTTTTTCCTTCTAAATTCGGACAAGCTAAATACTCTACAATAATTTCAAAACTTTCTGGATTATGTTTATGGTGTCTATATGCTGAAATAAAAGCATTTTCAGCGGTATCAAAATAGTTTAATAATCCATTATGTAATGGTACACCAGCTCTTAAAATAGAGCAAAGGACAATATCATTTTCGGGCAAATTAATTTCAGATGTTCCTAAAGGTGTTTTTATTGATTCAGGTTTATAATTTAAATTCTTACTCATTTCATAGCCTAATATTTCGCCTATACGTTCAATATTTCTTCTGAATCGCATACTGTCTTTTTGAATATTAACATGTCTAATTTCAGATAGAAAATTGTTCAAAATGGAATTTTGAAGTGATAAATTATGAATCTTCATGGGTTATCGTCTAAATTATGATAGTAAAGTTAATGAAACCCAAGTAATATATATTCTCAATCAATTTGAAGTTAAAAATTCTTATATAAATTGCGTAGTTTTGTACTTGAAAAAAACGGTAGATATGTTCACTAGTAAAGCTAACAAGATATTTCAAGATGTTATTGCAAAATACCACATCATTAACACTGTAGATCAACCTTTTAAAAATGAGTATCCAAAAAGTGATTTGTTAGAGCATTTATTGTACAGAAAATGTTGGATTGACACGGTACAATGGCATTATGAAGATATTATTCGAGACCCACAAATTAATCCTGTTGCTGCATTAACACTAAAACGTAAAATTGATGCTTCAAACCAAGATAGAACTGATATGGTTGAGTATATTGACAGCTATTTTTTAGAACAATATAAAGATGTTTCAGTAAAAGCAGATGCGACTATAAATACTGAAAGTCCTGCTTGGGGCGTAGATAGATTATCTATTTTAGCTTTAAAAGTATATCATATGAATGAGGAAGCAACTCGTAATGACGCTTCCGCGGAACATAAAGCAGCTTGCCAGAAAAAGTTAGATATTTTATTAGAGCAGCGTGTTGATTTATCAACGGCTATTGATACGCTTTTAAGTGATATTGAAAAAGGAGATAAATACATGAAGGTTTACAAGCAGATGAAGATGTATAATGATGATGAACTAAACCCAGTATTACGTTCTCAAAAATAACTATTTGTCATCCTGAACTTGTTTCAGGATCTCATCATCATCTTTGAGATGTCAAAACAAAAACACATTCTAGTAATACGCCTCTCAGCTATGGGAGATGTAGCTATGATGGTTCCTGTTTTACGGGCATTTATCCAACAACATCCAAATGTTTATATTACTGTTTTAACTAGAGGTTTTTTTAAGCCATTTTTTAAAGATATAGAAAATGTTGAGGTATTTGAAGCAGATATAAAAGGAAAACATAAAGGTGTTTTTGGTCTGTATAAATTGTCTAAATCACTTAATAAAAAGCAGTTTTATATTGTCGCAGATTTACACAATGTACTAAGAAGTAAAATATTAAAGAGTTTCATTTCAAATAAGCGTTTCCTTTCTATTAACAAAGGTAGAAAAGAGAAAAAACTATTAATTTCTGGTAAAGAATTCAAACAACTTAAAACAACACATCAACGATATGCTGATGTTTTTAGAGGGTTAGGTTATGAGGTAGATTTATCAAAACCCAATTTTCCTGAAAAAGCTGATTTAAGCAATAAACTTCAAAAGTTATTAGGCAATCAGTCCTCAAAACGTATCGGAATTGCACCTTTTGCAGCACATGAAGGAAAGATGTATCCTTTAAGTTTAATGAAAGCGGTGATTGAAGTGTTATCTAAAGAATATCAAATTATCTTATTTGGAGGCGGTAAATATGAATCTGAAATTTTAGATGAATATGAAAATAGCTTTGACAATATTATAAACTTAGCCGGAAAATTATCTTTAGATGAAGAATTAGATGTTATTTCAAATTTAGAAGCGATGCTTTCTATGGACTCAGGAAATGCTCATATTGCAGCCATGTTAGGTATAAAAGTGATTACTATTTGGGGTGTAACACATCCTTTTGCTGGTTTTACACCGTTTAATCAACCTGAAGATTATGCGTTGGTTGCAGATAGGGATAAGTTTCCATTAGTGCCAACTTCAGTTTACGGTAATAAATATCCAGAAAACTATAAAGAAGCTTCGAGTAGTATTACTCCAGAAGTTGTAGTTGAAAAAATTAAATCTATAATTTAGAATACTTGTCATTCCTGCTAAGGCAGGAATCCACTTTTAAGTTATTTCATATTTAATAAAAAGAGTCCTACCTTAGCAGGAATAACAATTAAACATCATCGTAGTCAACAGCAATAGTAGGTGTTGTTGGATGCGCTTGACATGTTAAAATTAAACCTTCAGCAACCTCACTTTCAGTAAGTATATTGTTTTGCCTCATAGTAGCTTCACCTTCTGTAACTTTAGCTAAACAACTACTACAAATCCCGCCTTGACAAGAATACGGAGCGTCTAAATCTTCATCTAAAGCAGCCTCAAGAATGGTTTGTTTTTGAGACATTTCAAAAGTTGAAGTTTCATCATCAACTGTAAGTGTTATTTTAGTACTTCCAGATGCAACATTTTCCTCAGCTTTAACTTCAGTAGGTTTTGCTGCTTTAAATAATTCGAAATGAATTTTATTTTCATCAATATCATGACCAGTTAAAACATCCTTAACAGTAAGAATCATAGCTTCAGGTCCACAAAGGTAAAAGGCGTCTACTTCAATATGTTTGTGCTTATTTTTCATCACATAATTAACCGTGCTTTTTTCAATTCTACCAAAAATAGAATCATCTTCATCCTGCTGGCTAAAAACAAATTGAATTGAAAAACGATCTTTATATGCATGTTGCAATTCCAACAGTTCATTTAAAAACATCGTGTCTTTGGTTGTTTTATTACCATAAACCAAAATCACTTTACTATGAACTTCTTCCTCTAAAGCACATTTAATAATACCTAAAATAGGCGTTATGCCGCTACCAGCAGCAAAAAGCGCTATGTTTTTTGTTTTTGAATCGTTTGGTTCAAAAGTAAAGCGGCCTTTAGGTGGTGCTACTTCAATGGTGTCACCAACTTTTAATGTATTATTTGCATAAGCAGAAAAAGTACCATCTTTAACTTCCTTTACAGCAACTTTTAAATGGCCACTTTTAGGTGATACACAAAGTGAATAATCTCGCCGAATTTCATTGCCGTCAATTTCAGTTTTTAGAGTAATGTATTGTCCTGCTTGAAACGCAAAAATGTCTTTAAGATTTTCAGGGAGGTTAAAAGCAATACTAATAGCTTTATCTGTTTCTCTTTTTATATTTTTTACTGAAAGTTTATGGAATGATGACATATAGATTAATTTTCAACAAAAATAGTGAAGCCAATAAAAAAATCTCGTTTTTTTCGATAAAAAGTAATACATAGAATTTATATGCATAAATAAATTATGTACATTTGTTTATCGATGAAAAGCACAAACTTATATAAAGGGAGTCTAGTCACCATTATTTTAAAGCTTTTAAACGAGCATGATAAAATGTATGGCTATGAGATAACCCAAAAGGTAAAAGAAATTACAAAAAACGAGCTTCAGTTAACAGAAGGCGCTTTATATCCTGCATTGCATAAACTAGAAGCCCAAGGTTTGTTAGATGTTGAGGCTTCTAAAGTAGGAAATAGAGTCCGTAAATATTATAAATTGACAGAAGCTGGCACAAAAGAAACAGTAGAAAAACTCGCAGAATTGGAAAGTTATATTAGGAACATGCGAGCCTTGGTAAACCCTAAATTTAGGAATGAATAGTGTAAAATTAAAAATATAAGATTAAAAGAGTGTAACAATTTTAAGTTTTGGAATACTTACTTTTAAGAAAACTAAAACCACCAAAAATGATAAAACGATTTTTAAGTTTAGAATGGAAGGCCTTTTTTAGGTCTGCTAGTTTTGGAAAAAGTTTGGGTATTAAAATATTTATGGGGTTTTTAAGCTTATATTTTATTGCTATGTTTCTAGCAATGGGAGTTGGGTTGTATCCAGTGTTAAAAAAAACTTTCCCTGAAAAAGACCCACTTATACTGGTTAACAGTATGTTGTTCTTTTGGATTATAGGCGATTTGGTTTTTCGTTTTTTCTTCCAAAAACTACCAGTAATGAGCGTTAAGCCATTACTTACTTTACCAGTAAAAAGAAGTAAGGTTGTAAATTATGTTTTAGGAAAATCGGCAGTATCGTTTTTTAATTATGTGTCATTATTTGCCATTATCCCGTTTGGTATTACGCTTATCACCAAAGATTATCCAGTTACAAATGTTTTAATTTGGATGCTTGCATTGATTATTGTGGTTTTAATCATAAACTTCTTAAATTTTATAATAGAAAGTTTTTCAGCAGAAAAAGAATTATCCTTTTTACCAATAGTAGTGGTTGCGGGAGGATTGTATGCTTTAAATCATTTTGATGTCATCTCTTTTAACGATATTATTGGCAGTGCTTTCAATGCAATATACGATAGTCCTATTTTAATTGTAGTCCCTTTATTAATTCTCATAGTTTGCTATATTATAAACTTTAAATTATTAAAGCAAAAACTGTTTTTAGATAGTGGTTTAAAAACAAAAATTAAAGAAGTTAATGCTTCAAATTTAGAATGGACAAAGAATTTTGGAGATATAGCACCTTTTATGCAGTTAGATTTAAAGTTGATTTGGCGTAATAAGCGTACAAAGTCTTCAGTTTGGATGATAGCAATGGGTTTGCTTTATGGGTTGTTTATTTATACAAATCCGCAATTTAAAACTATGACACCATTTTATGTTTTTGTGGGTGTATTTTCAACAGGAATCTTCTTGATGAATTTCGGGCAGTTTATACCAGCTTGGGATAGTAGTTATTATAAACTACTCATGAGTCAAAATCTTAAATACGAACAATACTTAAAGTCAAAATTTACATTAATGGCTGTAAGTGTATTGATTATGTTTGTCTTAGGAATTCCTTATGTGTTCTTTGGATGGAAAGTTTTATTTGCTCATTTTGCAGCAGCCATTTATAATATTGGTGTTAATACTCATGTTATATTGTTAGGAGGTTCTTATAACAGAAAAAAAATTGATTTAGACAAAAAAGCAGCATTTAATTATCAAGGTACAGGAGCAGTGCAATGGTTAATTGGTATCCCGTTATTGCTTTTACCTATGGGGTTATTTGCAGCATTTTACTTTCTAATAGGTTTCGAAATAGCATGTTTGGTATTAATTATTCTTGGAGTAGTAGGCATTGTATTCCATCAAAAATTAATGAAAACAATTACACAGAAATATTTAGATTCAAAATATAAAATGATTGATGCGTTCGATCACGATAACTAAACAACAACATCATGATAACAACTTCTAATTTATCAAAAAAATACAACGCAAATCAAGTTTTAAACATTAAAAACCTTGAAATTCCTAAAGGGCAAAGTTTTGGTTTAGTTGGTAATAATGGGGCTGGAAAGACGACGTATTTCAGTTTGCTTTTAGATCTAATTCAACCTACAACAGGACATATTGAAAGCCATGATGTACAAGTAAACAAAAGTGAAGATTGGAAACCTTTTACATCCGCATTTATTGATGAAAGCTTTTTAATAGGATATTTAACTCCCGAAGAGTATTTCTATTTTATTGGCGAATTACGAGGGCAAAATAAAGCTGATGTTGATTCTCTTGTGTCTCAATTCGAAGATTTTTTTCATGACGAAATATTAGGGCAAAAAAAGTATTTACGTGATTTAAGTAAGGGGAATCAGAAAAAGGCAGGCATCGTTGCCGCCCTAATAGGCGATCCCGAAGTTATTATTTTAGATGAACCTTTTGCAAATTTAGACCCGACAACTCAAATAAGACTTAAAAGTATTATTAAAGAGTTGGCTGAAAAACAAGATATTACGGTATTAATTTCAAGTCATGATTTAATGCATGTTACAGATGTTTGTGAGCGAATTGTTGTTTTAGAAAAAGGAGAGGTCGTTAAAGATTTGGTTACTAGCGCTGCAACCTTAAAAGAACTAGAAGCACATTTTGCTAACTAATCCATTTGTTTAAAAGTCGTTACATTATTTAGGTAAATACAAAAAGATGCTTATTTTTACCACTCTATATAATAAATATAGGAGATTATAGTTATTATTTAGACTAAAAATACCAGCATTGAAGACACCTACTAAAGCCATATTACTAGTTTTAATCCTTACTTTTTTAGCATTTAGTTGCTCAAGAAAAAAAGATAAATTCATTAATAGAAACTTTCAAGCCATTACTGCAGAATTTAATGCGCTTTACAATGGCTACAATGCCTTAGAGGAAGGCAAAAAATCACTTAACGAGGCTTATTTTGATAATTATTGGGAAATATTACCCATAGAGCGTATGCAAATTTTTGAAGATATTGTGCTACCTGGCCAGTCTAAAAACGAAAATTTTGCAAGAGCTGAAGAGAAAGCAGCAAAAGCTATTCAAAAGCATAGCATGAATATTGATGGTAAGGAGAAGAACCCACAAATGGATGAAGCTTACTTACTTTTAGGTAAAGCTAGATATTTCGACCAGCGTTTTGTTCCAGCTTTAGAAGCCCTGAATTATATTCTTTACAAATACCCTGCAAGCGATAAGATTAATCAAGCTAAAGTATGGCGAGAAAAAGCAAATATTAGACTAGATAATGATGAATTAGCCATTGAAAACCTTAAACGCCTTTTAAAACAAGAAGATTTAGAAGGTCAAGATTTAGCTGATGCAACATCCATACTTGCACAAGCGTATTTAAATACTAAAATTATTGATACAGCTATTACTCAGTTAGAAATAGCATCAAACGCTACAAAAAATAATGATGAAAGAGGCCGTTACCGTTTTATTCAAGGACAGTTATATAATAAATTAGGTTATAAAGACAGTGCTAATATTGCTTTTAATAAAGTTATAGAACTCAATAGAAGAACACCTAGAATCTATATGATTTCGGCTTATTTAGAGAAAGTCAAAAATTTCGATTTTGAAAATGGAAATAAGTTAGAAGTCACCGAATTACTTACTGAACTTGAAGAAAACAGAGAAAATCGTCCATATCTAGATAAAATTTATCACCAAATTGCAGCCTATCATTTAAAAAATGGGTCAGATTCATTGGCAGTTGCGTATTACAATAAATCTTTACGAACAGATACAAGAGACAAGTTACTTAAAGCTAAAAATTATGAAACTTTAGGAGATATGAATTTTGATGCTTCAGTTTATGCTGAAGCCGGAGCATATTATGATAGTACTATGAGTAATTTAGTGCTTAATTCCAAGCCATTTCGCGTTATAAAACGTAAGCGAGATAATTTAGAAGATGTTATTTATTATGAATCTATTGCTAAAGTAAATGATAGTGTTTTAAGGTTAGTAAATTTAACTGAAGCAGAAAGATTGACTTATTTTGAGTCTTTTGTTGAAGATTTAAAGGTTAAAGCTGAAGAAGAAAAAGAAAAACAAGAAGCTGATGAACGTAATAGTGGTTTAGCAACAGTTAATACCATTGGGTCTCAGGTAAATAAAATAGGGTCTCAATCACAATCAAACATTTTTTATTTTTATAACCCAACAACAATAGCTTATGGTAAAAATGAATTTGTGAAATTTTGGGGAGATAGACCACTTGAAGATGATTGGAGATGGTCAACTAAAGGTATTTCTAGTGCTACGGATAATAATGCAACAATTGATGTAGCTTCATCTGCTTCAGAAGAAGAACGATTTGACCCTCAATTCTATATATCTAAAATTCCTTCTGGAGAAAAAGAAATAGATAGTATATCTAAAGACCGTAACTATGCTTATTATCAATTAGGATTAATCTATAAAGAGAAATTTAAAGAATACGAATTAGCAAAGGAGAAATTCCAAAACCTTCTCAACAGTAACCCCGAGGAAAGACTCATATTACCTTCAAAATATAACTTATATAAGATTTATGAGTTGTTAGGAGAAAATGGAGAAGCATCAATTGCAAAAGATGAAATTATTGCTAAATATCCAGATTCAAGATATGCAACCATATTAAAGAATCCTGAATTGGTTACCGAACGAGACGAAAATAGCCCTGAAAGCTTATATGAAGCCTTGTACATTCAGCATGAAAATCAAGAATATGCCAATGTTATTTCAAAAAGTGAAGCGTATATAAAAACCTTTGATGGCGATGCCATGGCACCAAAGTTTGAATTATTAAAAGCTACAGCTACAGGCCGTTTATATGGTTATGACGCATACAAAAAAGCAGTTAATTATCTGGCTATTACTTACGCCAACACCTCAGAGGGTAAGCAAGCTCAAAACATTGAGTCTAATATTTTGCCTAAATTAGCAAGTAAAGAATTTGTTAAGGAAACCGATAGTATACCTGATAATTATAAAGTGATTTTTCAGTTTAAAGATCAACAGCCAGAAACTATCTCAAGCTTTAAAGAAACATTAGATGAGGTTTTAGAACATGTTAAATATTATAAGTTGAATGCCTCAGTAGATGTGTATAACCCAAATACAAAACTTGTAGTGGTTCATGGATTGAAAACGGAACAAGTAGCAAAAACTTTTAATCAGTTGTTAACTGAAGAAGATCAAGATAAAATAAAAGCCCCTTATTTTGTAGTATCATCTACAAATTATAAAATCATTCAAATTCATAAAAATTTGGATGCCTATTTGAATATCGATAACAATTAACTTAACCCCAAATTATTATGTTCTCTGAAAACAAAAAAGAAAAGCAAATGACAGAAGGCACATCAAACCAAAATATTATTGCTCAAGGCACTAAAATGGTTGGCGACGTAACAAGTCAAGGTGATTTAAGAATAGATGGTATTATTGAAGGAAATATCAAAACATCAGGAAAAGTAGTTGTTGGTAAATCTGGATTAATAAAAGGAACCTTAAACGGAACAGATGCGTATTTTGAAGGTAAGTTTTCTGGTAAACTAGCATTGTCTGGGACACTTACTTTAAAAGCATCAGCACATATTGAAGGCGAAGTTGTTGCTGGTAAATTAGCGGTGGAACCTGGAGCAACATTTAATGTTACATGCGTTATGAAAGGTACGGTAAAAGAGATGAACAATGGCGGACAAGCAACAATACAACAACAGCAACAAAGAAAGCCAGAAGCTGGAAAAACAGCTTAATACTTACGCCAGATATTCAGGACTTGCTGTTCAAATGTTTGCTATTATAGGTGTTGGAACTTTTATAGGTTATAAGTTAGATGAAAATTATCCTAACAAACATAACTTATTTACGCTTTTTGCCACATTGTCTTCTGTAATTATATCAATAATATATATAATTAGGCGTATTATTGCAACTTCAAAAGAGGAACAATAAATGAATAATCTTTTTAAAAAGAGAGAAACTAACTTTCTTATTCAACTCATTGCTTTAAGTGTTTTGTTATTTGGTGTTCATAGCTATTTAAACTTTCATTTTGTAAAAGGAGTTGTATTATTTTTTCCGTTGTGGCACATCTATGTATTTCATGTAGTTACTATCATTATAATTTATACATTAATTAACTACCGAGAGTCTATTGGTAAAACAGAAGTATTCAATACCTTTATATTAGGAATGCTTTTAAAAATGGTATTAATTATGGTATTTTTATTGCCATGGATTTTATCAAAACCAGAACAAAAAGGTAACGATCTTGCTAACTTTTTTATACCTTATTTTGTTTTTCTTACTTTTGAAGTTTACTCTGTGACCAGAATTCTTCAAAAAAAGTAACAATTTTATCATCACAACATAGTTAAAAATATACTGCTAAATAATCATTAAATTATTATTTGCAAATTCATTTTATGTGTGTACATTTGCACCGAATTTAAAGCAAGGTATTTTTAAGCGATACGGAATGATATTAAACACCTTTAAAAACGTATTATTTTCTGCACTATTTATAGCAATATCATTTGCTGGATATGCTATTGAAGATATAGAGAACAAAGACGATAAAGAGTTCAACCCTAAAGAGATGATTTTGCATCACGTAAAAGACGCTCATGGTTTTCATCTTTGGGACTGGAAAGGACACTCAGTATCACTACCATTACCAATTATACTTTGGACAGACAATGGATTAACTACATTTATGTCTAGCGAATTTCATCATGATGATTCAGGACATACTATTGTTGAAAAAAATGGTGAAAAATTCGTGAAATTTCACGAAAAAATATATCAATTAGATTCAAATGCGAACACAATTGCATTTGATGAAGAACATCATCCTACTAACGCCTCTAAGCCATTAAATTTTTCTATTACAAGAAACGTTTTTATGATGTGGGTTTCTGTAATCGTATTATTATTAATCTTTTTTGCAACCGCAAGAAATTATAAAAAATCTAAAGATAATGTACCTACAGGTATTGCGGGTTTTATAGAGCCACTCGTAATATTTGTTAGAGATGAAATTGGAAAACCAATGATTGGTGAGCATAAATATAAAAAGTATATGCCTTACTTATTAACTATATTTTTCTTTATATGGATTAATAATATATTTGGTTTAATACCAATTTTAAATGGAGCTAACTTAAGTGGGAATATTGCATTTACGTGTACGCTAGCGGTATTTACTTTTATAATCACAACATTTAGCGGTAACAAGAATTATTGGAAACATATCTTTTGGATGCCAGGTGTTCCAGTACCAATGAAAATATTTTTAATGCCTATTGAAATTATCGGGATGTTTGTAAAACCAATTTCGTTAATGATTCGTTTGTTTGCTAACATTACAGCAGGTCACGTTATTATATTAGCATTAATGTCATTAATATTTGTTTTTAAGTCTGTTGCAATTGCACCAGTATCTGTAGCATTCTCGTTGTTTATTACAGTTATTGAAATTATTGTTACAGCAATACAAGCATATATATTTACAATATTGTCGGCCCTTTATTTTGGAATGGCAACAGAAGAAGAACATCATTAATTAATTTAAATTTTATATTATGACTATTACTGGAATTGCAGCTATTGGAGCTGGTTTAGCAGCTATTGGAGCTGGTGTTGGTATTGGTAAGATTGGTGGGTCTGCTATGGAAGCTATGGCACGTCAACCAGAAATGCACGGAAAAATTCAATCTTCTGCATTAATCTTAGCAGCCTTCGTAGAAGCGGTAGCACTGTTTGGTGTTGTTGTTGCTTTCTTACAAGGGTAAAAACATTAAGAATACTGAAGTAACGGTTGGTTACTTCAGTGTTTTTTAAAATTTAAGTTATTTAAAACAAAAAGAAATGGATTTAATTACACCTGAGTTTGGATTGGTTTTTTGGACAGCAATTACATTTTTAGTATTGCTATTCATTTTAAGAAAATTTGCTTGGAAACCTATTTTAGGAGCTGTTGAAGAGAGAGAAGAAGGAATTAAAAATGCATTAGACTCTGCTGAAAAAGCGAAGTTAGAAATGCAAAACCTTCATGCAGATAATGAACGTATTTTAAAAGAAGCTAGAGCAGAGCGTGAAACCATGTTGAAAGAAGCACGCGAAATCAAGAATAAAATGATTGATGATGCTAAGGGAGAAGCTCAAGAGCAGGCTAATAAAATTATAGAGCAAGCTCAAGCAGCTATTGCGGGCGAAAAGAAAGCAGCTATTGCAGATTTAAAATCGCAAGTAGCTAACTTATCAGTTGAAATCGCCGAAAAAGTAGTACGTACTGAATTATCTAACAAAGACAAACAATTAGAATTGGTTGAAACGATGTTAGGTGAAAAATCATTAAACTAAGTTATAATGGCGGGAGCAAGAGCAGCAATACGTTATGCAAAAGCATTATTAAGTTTAGCTACAGATCAAAAAACTGCCGATGCAGTAAATAATGATATGAAGCTAATTGTTGATACTATAGCAGATAATAAAGAGTTAAACGATGCGCTTCAAAGTCCTGTAATTTCTTCTTCAGATAAAAAAGCAGTTTTATTAGAAGTATTTAAAAAATCTAATAAGAACACGTTGAGTCTAATTGATACTCTAATGAGTAATAATAGAATTTCTATTATAGAGCATGTAGCATCAAAATACAACCAGTTATTTGATGAATCAAAAGGTATTGAAGTAGCAACAGTTACTACTGCAGTAGAATTATCAGCAGGTTTAAAGAAGAAAGTTTTAGCAAAAGCAAAAGAACTTACAGGTAAAGATGTTGAAGTAGAAAACATCATAGATGAAAGCATTTTAGGTGGTTTCATATTACGTATAGGAGATGTGCAGTACAACGCAAGTGTTGCAAATCAACTAAATAAATTAAAACAAGAATTTACATTAAACTAAGGTCTTTTAGATCTAAATAAACAATAAGATGGCAGAAGTAAAACCAGCTGAAATATCAGCAATCTTAAAACAACAACTTTCAGGTTTTGAGGCTAGCGCTTCATTAGATGAAGTAGGAACTGTATTAACCGTAGGTGATGGTATTGTTCGTGCTTACGGATTAGCTAACGCGCAATATGGTGAGTTAGTAGAATTCGAAGGCGGATTAGAAGGTATTGTACTGAATCTTGAAGAAGATAACGTAGGTATCGTATTATTAGGAGGGTCAGTAGGAATCAAAGAAGGTTCAACTGTAAAACGTACGTCTAGAATTGCTTCTATTAATGTAGGTGAAGGTATTGTTGGTCGTGTTGTTGATACATTAGGTAACCCAATTGATGGTAAAGGACCAATATCTGGTAAAACTTATGAAATGCCTCTAGAGCGTAAAGCACCTGGAGTTATTTTTAGAGAGCCAGTAACTGAACCATTACAAACAGGTATCAAATCAATTGATGCAATGATTCCTGTAGGTCGTGGTCAACGTGAGTTGGTTATTGGTGATCGTCAAACTGGTAAAACAGCAGTTTGTATTGATACCATCTTAAATCAAAAAGAATTTTACGATGCAGGTGAGCCTGTATATTGTATATATGTTGCTGTAGGTCAAAAGGCTTCAACTGTAGCTTTAATCGCTAAAACATTAGAAGAAAAAGGAGCTTTAGCTTATACAACTATAGTTGCTGCAAATGCATCAGATCCTGCTGCAATGCAAGTTTATGCACCGTTTACAGGAGCTTCTATTGGAGAATATTTTAGAGATACTGGTCGTCCAGCTTTAATTGTATTTGATGATTTATCAAAACAAGCAGTTGCTTACCGTGAGGTATCTTTATTATTACGTCGTCCACCAGGACGTGAGGCATATCCTGGAGATGTTTTTTACTTACACTCTAGATTATTAGAGCGTTCAGCTAAAGTTATAAACAATGATGAAATTGCTAAGGATATGAACGACCTTCCAGATTCTTTAAAAGGAATTGTAAAAGGTGGTGGGTCTTTAACTGCTTTACCAATTATTGAAACACAAGCAGGTGACGTTTCTGCATATATTCCAACAAACGTAATTTCTATTACTGATGGACAAATCTTCTTGGATGGAGATTTATTTAACTCTGGTGTACGTCCTGCAATTAACGTAGGTATCTCGGTATCTCGTGTTGGTGGTAATGCACAGATTAAATCAATGAAAAAGGTGGCAGGTACATTAAAATTAGATCAAGCGCAATTCCGTGAGTTAGAAGCTTTTGCAAAGTTTGGTTCAGATTTAGATGCGGTTACTTTAAATGTAATTGAAAAAGGTAAGCGTAATGTTGAGATCTTAAAGCAAGCTCAAAACGATCCGTTTACTGTTGAAGATCAAGTAGCAATTATCTATGCGGGATCTAAAAACTTATTAAAAGATGTTCCTGTTGAAAAAGTAAAAGAATTTGAAAGAGATTTCATTGAATTCTTAAAGGCTAAACATGCAGGTGTTTTAAGTACATTAAAAGCAGGTAAATTAACTGATGAGGTTACAGATACATTAACAACTGTAGCAAAAGATTTATCAGGAAAGTATAGAGCATAATAATAAATTTAATGTCACTCTAAGCACAGTCGAAGAGTCTTTATAAACTAAAGAATGGCAAATTTAAAAGAAATACGTAACAGAATATCATCAGTATCTTCAACGATGCAGATTACCAGTGCCATGAAAATGGTATCGGCTGCAAAGTTAAAGAAGGCACAAGATGCTATTACAGCAATGCGTCCTTATGCAGATAAGTTAACGGAGCTTTTACAAAGTTTAAGCGCCACTTTAGATGCAGATTCTGGAAGTACATTTTCTGAACAACGTGAATTAAAGAAAGTGCTTTTAGTACCAATTACTTCTAATAGAGGTTTGGCTGGAGCATTTAATTCAAATATTATTAAGGAAGTTAATAAGCTAACTGATGAAACTTATGCTAATCAAGAGGTTTCTTATCTGGTTATTGGTAAAAAAGCCAATGATGCCTTTAAGAAAACCAATAGAGTTATAGCTAATAAAAGTGAGGTTTATGACGATTTAACCTTTGATAATGTTGCTGAAATTGCTGAGTTATTAATGGAAAAATTTGTTGATGGCGAATTTGATAAAATTGAAATTGTTTACAACAAATTTAAAAATGCAGCAACTCAAATTGTTATGACTGAACAGTTTTTACCAATTGTTCCAGTTCAAGGTGAAGCTAATACTAATGCAGATTACATCTTTGAACCATCAAAACTAGAGATTGTTGAAGAATTAATCCCTAAGTCTTTAAAAACACAATTGTATAAAGGGATTAGAGATTCTTTTGCTTCAGAGCATGGTGCACGTATGACGGCAATGCATAAAGCAACTGACAATGCTACTGAGTTAAGAGACCAACTTAAATTAACATACAACAAAGCACGTCAAGCAGCTATTACGAACGAAATCCTTGAGATTGTTGGAGGTGCTGAAGCTTTGAATAGTTAGAGGGTCATTCAGAGCGTAAGCGAAGAATCTATATAAATCAAAACCTAACTTTAACGAGTTAGGTTTTTTTGTTATAAAAGCACTATTTTTAGCCTATTAAACTATCTACTTTTTGAGCGCACTTAAGTCATTATTTAAGCAGACATTTATTTACGGGTTAGCAACTGTGCTGCCAAGAATGTTAAGCTTTTTGTTAGTGCCACTTTATACAACAGAAGGCGTTCTTTCATCAGTAGCTGAATATGGACAATTACAGCTCATCTTTTCATATTTCGTTCTATTCAACGTGATTTTAGCCTATGGTATGGAAACTGCTTTTTTTAGATTTTTTAATAAAGAAGATGATAAAAATAACGTTACGAGTACAGCAGTAGTATCATTAGTTTTTACTTCATTTGGGTTTTTTATTCTCGCATGGTTATTCAAAAACCAAATATCAAGCTTGATTGATATAGACTTGAAATATATCAAACTCGTTACTTGGATTCTATTATTTGATGCTCTGGTTATTATACCTTTTGCTTGGTTGAGAGCCAATGAAAAACCAATGCGTTATGCGGTGATTAAAATTTTTAATGTCGTTATTAACATAGGTTTAAATTTATTCTTCCTTTTGGCATTAAAGAACTTAGCTTCGAATAGTATATTATTTGAAAGCATCTATATTCCAAACTTTGAAATCAATTATATTTTTATAGCAAACTTAATAGCAAGCGGCGTTACTCTTTTATTAATGTTTCCTTTTTATGCTAAAATCAAATATAATTTTGATAAAGTTTTATGGAGAAAAATGATAAAATATGCAACACCAGTATTAATAGCGGGGATTGCATTTTCAATTAATGAAACTTTTGATCGAATTTTATTAGATTATTTACTACCTGAAAATATTGCAAAAACAGAAATTGGAATGTATTCAGCGTGTTATAAACTAGCTTTGTTTATGACATTGTTTGCAACAGCTTATCGATTAGGCATTGAGCCTTTTTTCTTTAGTCATGCAAAAACTGAAAATCCACAAAAAAATTATGCAAGAATATTAGAGTTTTTTGTGGCATTTGGTGCAATCATTTTACTAGCGGTTGTTGTTTTTGCAGATATATTGAAACCCATCATTGTAAGAAGTGAAGAATATTGGGAAGCCATGTGGGTTGTACCCATTATCCTTATTGCAAACTTTTGTTTGGGTATTTACCACAACCTTTCAGTTTGGTATAAAATTACAGACAGAACTAAATTTGGGGCTTACATTTCTGTATTTGGTGCACTATTAACCCTTGGATTAAACTTTTGGCTAATACCTATAATAAGTTACAAAGGCTCAGCTATAGCAACCTTAATGGCTTATGCTTCCATGATGTTATTATCTTATTATTTTGGAAGGAAGTATTATCCAGTCCCGTATAACCTAAAAAAAATAGGAATCTATCTGTCACTTTCAATCATTTTATCAATCGTTTCATTTTACCAATTTAGAGGTCAATATATTATTGGAATTTCCTTGTTAATTGTATTTTTGGGAATTGTATATATGTCTGAAAGAAAACAGATTAAACAATTTTTAAAAAAATAGCATGCAAATAAAAATAATAAACAAATCAAGGCACGATTTACCACATTATGAAACCATAGCTTCAGCAGGCATGGATTTACGGGCTAGTTTAACAGAATCTAGAATATTGAAACCTTTAGAACGAACCATAGTTGGCACAGGGCTGTTTTTGGAGCTCCCTGTTGGCATTGAGGCACAAGTTCGTCCAAGAAGTGGTTTAGCAGCTAAAAAAGGCATTACGGTGCTTAATGCGCCAGGAACCATTGATGCAGATTATAGAGGCGAAGTAGGTGTTATTTTAGTGAATCTCTCAAACGAAGATTTTACCATTAATAACGGAGAACGTATTGCTCAATTAGTCATTGCAAAACATGAGCGTGCAGAATGGAAAGAAGTTGAAACGCTTTCTGAAACAGATAGAGGCTCAGGTGGTTTTGGTAGTACTGGAGTCTCTTAGGAAATCCTGCGAGGTTTTAAAAACCTTGTAGGTATAAAAGTTAAAAGAAATAAAAATAGATTTCCGCCTTCGCGGAAATGAAAAAACATTTATTCAATGAAAATAATAGTACCAATGGCAGGTCGAGGATCTCGATTACGCCCACACAGTTTAACAGTACCAAAACCATTAATTCCGGTTGCTGGACAACCCATTGTTCACCGTTTGGTAAAAGATATTGCTAAAGTATTAAAACAACCAATAGAAGAAATAGCCTTTGTTTTAGGAGACCCAGCATGGTTTGGCGATGATGTAGTTTTAAGTTTAAAAGATTTAGCCAAAGGATTAGGGGCAAAGGCTTCTATTTATCGCCAAGATCAACCTTTAGGAACAGGTCACGCTATTATGAGCGCAGAACCATCACTTTCAGGGCCAGCGGTTATTGCTTATGCTGATACGTTAATTAGGGCAGAATTTGATTTAGATTCAACCGCAGATAGCGTTATTTGGACAAAACAAGTGGATAATCCTGAAGCTTACGGTGTTGTAAAATTAAACGATAACCAAGAAATCGTTGAGTTGGTTGAAAAACCTGAAACATTTGTAAGTGACCAAGCGGTAATAGGTATCTACTATTTTAAAGATGTTGCTGTTTTAAAAGGAAAACTACAAGAAATTTTGGATGAAAACATTATGAATGGTGGCGAGTACCAAATTAACGATGGTATTAAGCGTATGATGGCTGATGGTAAAGTTTTCAAAACAGGAACTGTAGATGAATGGATGGATTGCGGTAATAAAACCATTACGATAGAAACGAATCAACGTATGCTCGGGTTTTTAAAAGCAGATGGCGAAGAGCAGTTAGTAGCATCCTCAGCGAAATTAGAAAATTCAAATATTATTGAACCTTGTTTTGTTGGTGAAAATGTGGTGCTTAAAAACACAACTATTGGTCCTTTTGTATCGGTTGGAAATGGCACAGTTATTGAAAATTCAACCATAGAGAATAGTTTGATTCAAACAAATTCTGAAATTAAAAACGCCAATTTAAATAATGCTATGATTGGTAATAATGTTAAATATA
This sequence comes from uncultured Algibacter sp., assembly GCF_947487575.1. Lineage (GTDB taxonomy): Bacteria > Bacteroidota > Bacteroidia > Flavobacteriales > Flavobacteriaceae > Algibacter_B. The sequence goes on from NZ_CANKXG010000001.1 coordinate 470,143, forward strand.
ATGGCGAATTTACTAGCATTAGTATTGGTGATTATTCTGTTTTAGAGTAAAATTCCTTTGAAAAAAGGAATCTCCTAACGGATAAGAACAAAATAAGTTTAAGCTAAATATTGACGGATGGTTGCGTTAGGGATTGCAGTGGAAAGCCCACAGCCCGACAAAGGAGGTGCGAGGACTTGTAACGAAAAGCCCGACCTCTTGTGGGTAACGCCCAAATAATATGTAATGAAAAGATTAATTTACATACTTTTTTTATTCGGAATACTTTTGCTTCCGCAGATAAACTATGCGCAAGTAGATTTTAATAAAACACCTGATGACGATTTAGGGGATAATGAAGATAAGTTCCAAGAGTTGTTTTATGAGGCTCTAAAACAAAAAGGAATAGAGAATTATGATAGAGCTGCTGAGGCTTTGCAAAAATGTATAGATATTGATGATTCCGTACCTGTTTTATATTTTGAATTAGGTAAAAGCTATAATAAACTTAAAAACTTTGGAGCTGCAGAAGATGCTTTTAAAGAAGCGGTAGATAAAGACCCAGATAATGAATGGTTTTTAGATGAACTTTACGGGTTTTATGCTTCCCAAAATGAGCATGAAAAAGCTTTAAAAACGGTTAAGCAACTTGTTAGGTTTCATCCTGATTATAAAGAAGATTTAGCTTCACTTTATGTGCGAACGAAAAAATATGATGAAGCCTTAGAAATTTTAGATGCTTTAGATTCTAAATTTGGAATTTCGGTTAGCAGAGATATGATGCGAAACCGAATTTATGAAGCTACAGGACGTAAAAAAGACCAAATAGAGAATCTGGAAACGAGAGTTGAAAATAACCCTGAAAAAGAATCAAATTATTTGGCACTCATTTTCCGCTACAGCGAAAACAATGAAAAAGAAAAGGCTTTTGAAACCGCTAAAGAACTTCTAAAAATCAATCCTAATTCTCAATTAGTACATTTAGCTTTATATAAATTTTATTTGGATGATAATGAGGCTGAAAAAGCTATTGAATCAATGAAAATTGTGGTTAAAAGCACTGAAATAAAGCCTGAGGCCAAAGTAAAAGTACTAAAAGATTTTGTGAATTTTGTAAAAAATAATCCAGAATATGAAAGCGATTTAGTTGAAGCTACAGCATTGGTTAGCGATACTGATAATAGTAAATCTGTTGAAGAGTTAGGACAATATTATTTAGCTAAAAATGACAAAGTTAAAGCATTAGAGAATTTTGAAGCAGCATTAAATTTAGAACCCAACAACTTTGGAGTTTTACGAAATGTGTTATTACTATATATAGATTTAAAAAAGTACGATTTAGCAAAAGAGAAGAGTGGTGAAGCACTTGAAATATATCCCTCTCAGCCCATTTTATATTTAATAAATGGTGTAACTCTGAATGAATTGAATCTACCTAAGGAATCACTCGAATCCTTAGAAACTGGATTAGATTACATTATTGATGACACTAAAATGGAAGCCGATTTTTATAACCAATTAAGTAAAGCGTATACCTTGCTAAACAATACAGCTAAAGCAAAAGCGTTTAGTGATAAGGCAAAACAAATACAATCCCCAAATTGATGCAAACAACTAAGAAAATTATTTTAACTTTAATTGTGATGATTTTGTTTAATTGCAAATCTGCAAAAACAATTAGTAATGGTAAAGCAAATTATAATTTGTCTACTAGGCAATTAATAAAAGAAAATGCTAAACAAGCTGCCTCTTTTAAGACACTACAATCTAGACTTAAAATCACTTATAGTCAAAAGGGAAAGTCGCAAACAAATACGGTTAGTTTTAGAGTTAAGAAAGACGAAGCGCTATGGATAAGTGCTACTTTTTCGGTAATTAGAGCCTTAGTTACACCCACGAAAGTGAGTTTTTACAATAAGCTTGATAAAACCTATTTTGATGGTGATTATAAGTATTTAAGTGATTTGTTAGGTACGGAATTAGATTTTGATAAAGTTCAAAACTTGTTATTAGGTGAAACTTTATATCGTATGAAGGCAGGCGATTATAAAGCTTCAGTTGGTGATAGTTCTTATATTGTTCAGCCAAAAAATCAACGCGATTTATTTGAAATTTTCTTTTTGCTAAATCCGTCAAACTTTAAAGTGAAGTCTCAACAAATTTCAGAACCCAGAGAATTTAGACATTTACAAATTGATTATTTAGCATACCAGGATGTTGACACACAAATTATCCCAGAACGCATTAAAGTAATTGCAGTTGAATCTAGCGAGGAAATGACTGTAGAGTTAGAAATGAAAAACGTGTCTTTAAATGAAGACTTACGTTTCCCGTTTAAAATACCATCAGGATTTAAAGAAATAGAGCTTTAAATGAAAGTGAATAGGCTTACATATAAATTTGCTTTTATTTTAGGGTTTTTGTTGTGTAGTGGTTTTGGTTTTTCGCAAAGTAATAAGCAAAAACAATTGGAATCTCGCAGACAAGAACTTCGTAGAGAAATTCAAAAAATTAACGAGTTACAAACCGAAAATAACTCCAAAGCAAAATCTGAATTATCTTTAATTGAAGATTTCAATTATAAAATCAATGTACTTTCTAACTTAATAAAAGTTACTAATCAACAAGCTAATTTACTAACCCGAGAAATTAGCTCGAATCAAAATAAAATTTCAAGCTTAAGAGATGAATTAAAGCAGTTAAAGGAAGCTTATGCAGCAATGATAGTGAAGTCGTATAAAAGTAAAAATCAACAGAGTAAAATCATGTTTTTACTGTCTTCTGATGATTTTAAGCAGGCCTATAAACGTTTAAAGTATATAAAACAATATTCAGAACACCAGAAGCAACAAGGCGAAATTATTAAGGCTAAAACCTTCGAACTTCAAGATATTAATGTGCAATTATTAAAACAACAGGAGGACAAAAAGAAACTAATTGCTGAAAATAGAGTTGTTCAAAGATCTTTAGAAACTGAGCGGAAGCAACACCAAACACTAATGGTATCAATAAAAAAGAATTTATCTAGATATGCATCGCAAATAAAGAAAAAACAACGAGAAGCAAATAGAATTGATAGAGAAATAGACCGTATTATTAAAGCTGCAATAGTAAAGTCTAATAAAAAAGCAGGAAAAACAACAAGTTCTAAAAGTTTTGCTTTAACTGCCGAAGAAAGCGTGTTAGCATCTAACTTTATTTCTAACAAAGGTAAGTTGCCTTGGCCAGTAGAGAAAGGCTTTGTACGTTTAGGCTACGGGACACAACCACACCCTATTGATAGATCGTTAACCATTAAAAGTAACGGTGTTCGTATAGCTACTGAAAAAGGAGCAAAAGCTCGAGCGGTTTTTGATGGTGTGGTAAGTGAAATTTTGAAGATGAGAAATGTAAATCCTATAGTGATGATTCGCCATGGAAATTATTTAACCCTTTACAGAAACTTATCTCAAGTTTATGTAAAAAAGGGTGATAAGGTAAAAACGAAACAGGTTATTGGTGAGGTTTTTACCAACCCTTCAAATGGAGAAACTGTTTTGAGTTTTACTTTATCTAAAGGAACATCTACAGAAAATCCTGCGAGTTGGATTTATAAAATGTGACACAAGATGCCATCCTGAATTTGTTTCAGGGTTTCATAAATAAAGAAACTACAATTATTATTTGAAGTTCTGCATTCGCGTTCAATCTCACTAAGTTAAAGTTGTTATGTCAGTCTGAGCGCAGTCGAAGACCAATTGAAAATTAGTTTTCCATTAGTATTTAGTAGCATGAACTACCAATATTATATGAAGCTCCCCGACGCAGGAGGGAGCGACTGCCGAAATATTTAATCAAACAATGCTTTTAACTCTGTAGCATCACTTGGTTTTATTTTACCAGCCAATAATAAACTTAGCTGTTTACGGCGCAATGCTGCTTCGAAACGTGCTATTTCAATATTAGTTTCTGGAGTTACTTCAGGTACCTTCACAGGGCGCCCTGTTTCATCTACAGCAACAAAGGTGTAAATAGCTTCGTTGGCTTTGGTTCTGGCACCAGATTCTCTGTCTTCCATCCAAACATCAATATAAATTTCCATAGAGGTGTTAAAGGCACGAGATACTTTAGCCTCAACGGTTACAACACTTCCCAAGGGTACAGCTCTATTAAACGCGACGTGATTTACGGAAGCTGTAACCACAATACGTCTTGAGTGACGACGGGCAGCAATACTTGCCGCACGATCCATACGTGCTAATAATTCGCCACCAAATAAGTTGTTTAACGGATTGGTTTCACTAGGTAAAACCATATCTGTCATGGTTGTTTTAGATTGTTCGGGAGTTTTTGCTTGCATCGTTACGTTTTGATGTGGCAAAGTTACGTATTATTGAAGTAAAATGATTGCTAAACTAGTCTAGCTTTTTAACCAATAACCAAGCATCACTATTATGCGTTCTTTTAATAGTTCGCAAAGCTTTTAAGGCGTCAAGTCTGCCTTCGTAGCTAGAATATACAACTTGGTGTAAACCGTATTTATTAGCACCAATTTTTCTAGCACTAAATCCATTAGATTTTAGTTGTTTAACTTTTTTATCACAGTTTTCTTCAACTCTAAAAGCACCAGCAACAATATGGTAATTACCAGTTTGCTTTGTTACATTTAAAGTAATTGCTGGTAACGGATTTAAATTAAAAGTAGCTTGTTGAATTTTAGTATCTAACTGTTGTGTAGCTTGTTCTTGGGCTAATTGATTATGTGTCTCAATTTGATTTACATAAAATTTTGATGCTCCAAAACCACCTAGTGTTAAGGCAATTAAAGCCACTGCAGCATATTTTAAATACGATTTCGACTTACGTTTTTCTGGAGTGACTGCAATAGGAACTACTTTTTCTATAGCTTTAACTTCTTCTTTATAGACCTCGCGAATTACAGGATGTGTTTCAAATTCTGATAGACCAAAAGAATCGGTTAAATAATTTAGATGATATGTTGGTTCAAATAAAATTTTACCCTCTTTATTAAAAACAATTTCTCCAATATTATTAAAAGTAAGTGTTTCGCCTTGCGTTAAGTAAGATTTAAGAAGCTTAACACGTTTAGCAATTTTTTTGTTAGCTACTTCAAAAGGGATTTTTTTTACATCAGCAATGTAATGTGCTAGTAATCCATCATTTTGTTGAATTTGCTCATTAAAAGACACTACTTTTTTTGGTGCATGAAATGTATTTGATGCATCATCAATAGTTGCAGATACCCGTTGTGTTAAGAATGAACCAAACTCAGGAATGGTTACACACTCGTATCTATATAATAAGTCGCTAATGAAGGTTTCTAATTGCATGAAAACAAAGTTAAAAAAATGTGCTTTCCAATAAAATTTAGGCTTAACTATTTATTAACAATATAAAAATTCTTTTATTGTAGTACCAATTCAGCTATGAAATGTTACATAAAGAAATTGAATTATTTTTAGTTAGAATAAGGCAAAAAAGTAAAGCATAGCAGCGTTACGGTTTTCTTTTTTAACGAAATTATAGCTAAAAAGAAACGATTTATATGTGATATTTTATAGTTAAATTGGTATAATATCAAAATCAATAAGATAGCATGACAGAAAATAATTTGCTTTACACTTTGGCGCTTCAACATGTTCCGAATATTGGAGGTATTACTGCAAAAAGACTCATTTCTCATTGCGGTTCTGCCGAGGCTGTTTTAACAGAAAAGAAGCAAAACCTTCTAAAAATTGATGGTATAGGTAGTGTTACAATTAGCGATTTGTTTAAAACCCATCATTTAAAAGAGGCAGTAAAGGAGATTCAATTTATTCAAGAAAATGGTATAGATGTGTCTTATTTTCAAGATGATAATTATCCTGAAAAATTAAAACATTGTATTGACGGTCCTATTTTGTTATTTCAAACTGGGAATATAGATTTAAAGAAACAACATATTATTAGTATTGTTGGCGCTAGAAAAATTACTACAAATGGTATAGCGTTTTGTGAAAATTTAATTGAACAGTTAGTGCATTACAACCCTATTATTGTTTCTGGATTTGCCTACGGAACAGATATTACCGCTCATAAATCAGCTATGAAACATAATTTACAAACCGTAGCTTGTTTAGCACATGGAATGAATCAAATTTATCCTAAAGTACATAAAAAGTATATGGTGGATATGGAAAAAAACGGTGGATTTTTCACGGATTTTTGGAGTAGTGACACTTTTGACAAAAACAATTTTTTAAAGCGAAATAGAATTATTGCAGGTTTGAGTGAAGCTACAATTGTTGTTGAATCTGCCGAAAAAGGGGGAAGTTTAGTTACCGCAGATATTGCCAATTCTTATAATCGAGATGTGTTTGCTGTTCCAGGAAGAGTTGGAGATTCTCAAAGTATTGGGTGCAATAATTTAATAAAGCATCAAAAAGCACATATGCTTACTACACCTCTGGATGTACCGTATATTTTGAATTGGGAGTTAGAAGATGATAAAAAGCCAGCCATCCAAAAACAATTATTTGTTGAGTTAGATGCTACTGAAAAAACAATTTATAATTACTTAAACGAAAACGAAAAGCAGCAATTGGATAGTATAGCTTTAAATTGTGAAATACCTATTTTTAAAGTAGCCAGCATTCTATTGACTATGGAATTAAAAGGTGTTATTAGACCGCTACCTGGGAAATTATTTGAGGTGGTTTAGTACCCAACCTTCTCACGAACCCTTCCTAAAACATCATCAGCAACCAACTTCGCTTTTTCGGCACCAATAGCTAAAGCTTTATCAATTTCTTCAAGGTTATTCATATAATAATTATAACGCTCTCTTGGTTCAGCAAAAGTTTCTAAAATCAATTCATATAAAGCTTGTTTAGCATGCCCATAACCATAACCGCCATTTTCGTAATTAGCTTTCATTTCGGCTATTTGTACATCATTTGCCAATAAACTATAAAGAGCAAAACAGTTACAAGAGCTCCAATCTTTAGGCTCTTCAAGTGGTGTACTATCTGTTTGGATGCCCATAATTTGTTTGCGCAGTTTTTTATCGGCTAAAAATATATTGATGGTGTTATTTCTACTTTTACTCATTTTTTGGCCATCGGTACCAGGAATAAGTTTGGTGTCTTTTTGCACTTCAGCTTTAGGTAAAACGAATGTTTCTCCAACTTTAGCATGAAAACGAGAGGCTACATCACGCGTCATTTCAATATGTTGTTCTTGATCTTTTCCAACAGGAATTATTTCGGCATCGTACAGTAAAATATCGGCAGCCATAAGCATTGGGTAGGTAAATAACCCCGAGTTTACATCTTCTAATCTATCAGCTTTATCTTTAAAACTATGCGCTAATGTTAAACGTTGGTATGGAAAGAAACAGCTTAAATACCAGGATAGTTCGGTTACTTGCGGGATATCACTTTGTCTGTAAAATACAGTTTTTTCAATATCTAAACCAAAAGCTAACCAAGTTGCAGCTGTCGAGTAAGTGTTTTCGCGTAACGTTTTTGCATCTTTTATTTGAGTTAGCGTATGTAAATTTGCTATAAATAAATAAGAATCATTTTTAGGGTTTTCAGCCATTTTAATTGCTGGCATAATAGCGCCTAAAATGTTTCCTAAATGTGGTGTTCCTGTACTTTGTATGCCTGTTAGTATTCTTGCCATAATATTTCCCGCGCAGGCAGGAATCTTTTTAATTAGTAATCTAAATCATGTAACCGTTAGCAAAGGTAAACGTTTTAATAAAATAGCTCAATACAATTATGTATTTTTGAACTTCATGGTTATTTTTAAATACATATTTTGGATATTGTATCGTATTTGGTTTTATATACTTGTAGCCTTACCAATACTTATACTTTTCCCTATTCTGTTAATTTCTATTGCTAAGGAATCTTGGTATCCGTTCTTTTTTAGGATTGCCAGATTATGGGCAAAATTTATTTTAATAGGTATGGGATTTGCATATAAAATTGAGCGCGATCAAATTCCAGAAAACAGTAAAAGTTACATGTTTATTGCTAACCATACCTCTATGGCCGATATTATGCTTATGCTAGTTTCGGTTAAAAATCCTTTTGTATTTGTTGGTAAAGCCGAATTAGTCAAAATTCCATTGTTTGGTTTCTTTTATAAACGTACTTGTATTTTGGTGGATAGAAGTTCTGCAAAAAGCAGGCAAGCCGTTTTTTTAAGAGCGCAAAGTAGATTAAAAACTGGTGTTAGCATATGCATTTTTCCAGAGGGTGGTGTACCAGAAGAACATATTCTGTTAGATGAATTTAAAGATGGTGCGTTTAGGTTGGCTATAAATCATCAAATTCCAATAGTACCAATTACTTTTGCAGATAATAAAAAGCGATTTTCATATACTTTTTTTAGTGGAGGTCCAGGAAAAATGAGAGCTAAAATCCATAAGTTTATATCTACAGAAGGATTGAAAATTGATGATACTAGAAGTTTAAATAATAAATCGAAAGCCATTATTTTAAAACAACTTCAACAATTTAATAATATAAAATAGTGGAATATATTTAGTTGTCTAGTCCTAAATAGTCGATACAGATTATTAAAGGATTAAATTTATTAATTAAAACTGAACAATCATATGATTG
>NZ_CANKXG010000002.1 GCF_947487575.1 uncultured Algibacter sp.
TTTTTAAGCTTTTTTTTATTCTTTTTTTACACCCTTTTTAAATGCCTTATTATCTGCGATTTATAATACATGTTTTTGTTAACATTTTTTAAATTAATATGTGTTGGGTATAATTATAGTGTCGTGTAGAAAATTTTTTGGCGCACAAAGGCACTTAGTCGCCAATTAAAGTAACTGGTTTTATTAAATTATTACTTTTTACTTTGACTTATTTGTCTTTGAATTGCTGGTTTGTGTGTTTGAATACTATCATATATAATAGATATAAAACTAAAAAACTTAATGTTCATTTTGCCTTGATGCTAAACGAACCAAAAAATCAAAGCGATTTATAAAAAATTACTAAAGCACCATTCGCTGATGATTTCGTATTTGTAGTCCTTAATAGTATTTATGATTTCAATCCTAAAATCAGGAATTTTAACTTAACCTGATGCTCATTATTTCGAAAATCGCTGTTTCCTACCTTATCGGAACTCCAAGTGCTATCAAAACTTTTGAGATATTGGAAATGGAACTATTCTGAAAGGTTTAACAACTAGGAAGTTTATTATCGAGGTTATTTTTTTGCAGATGGTTCTGATACTGGAAATTGTAATACTTTGGCGGATTTGTACGCGTTAAGGATAGTAGTGGATAGCCCACAGCCTAATCCCGATAGCTATCGGGAGAAGTGCGAGGACTTGGAACGAATAGCCTGACCCGACAGGGGAACGCCCAAAAAATAAATTATACCTTTATATATATTGTGTGGGTTTGTTTATACTATTATCTTTGCAGCCTTAATTTAATTTATTTTAATGATACATATTACTTTACCTGATGGTAGTGTGAAAACGTTTGATGAAGGCGTTACACCAATGGATGTTGCGAAAAGCATTAGTGAGGGGTTTGCTAGAAATGTAATTTCGGCGAACTTTAATGGTACAACAGTGGAAACTGTGACCCCATTAACCACCGATGGTTCGTTGGTTTTATATACATGGAGGGATGATGCTGGTAAAACTGCTTTTTGGCATAGTTCTGCTCACGTTTTGGCTCAAGCGATTGAAGAGCTTTACCCTGAAGCTAAACTTACTATTGGTCCTGCGATTGAAAACGGGTATTATTATGATGTAGACTTTGGTGAACATAATGTTTCTGAAAAAGATTTTAAAACTATTGAAACTAAAATGCTGGAGATTGCACGCGGGAAACATGATTTTAATTTAAGACCTGTTTCTAAGGCAGATGCTTTGTCTTTATATAAAGGTAACGAGTTTAAAACTGAATTGATTGAGAACTTGGAGGATGGTACGATTACATTTTGTGACCATTCTACGTTTACTGATTTGTGCCGTGGAGGACATATCCCGAACACAGGTATTATAAAAGCGGTTAAAGTATTGAGCGTTGCTGGTGCATACTGGCGTGGTGATGAAAACAAACCTCAGTTGACTCGTGTTTATGGGATTTCTTTCCCAAAACAAAAAGAGCTTACTGAGTATTTAAACATGCTTGAAGAAGCTAAGAAACGTGACCATAGAAAGCTTGGTAAAGAGTTGGAGCTTTTTACGTTTTCACAAAAGGTTGGACAAGGTTTACCATTATGGCTACCTAAAGGTGCTGCTTTACGTGAACGTTTAGAGAATTTTTTGAAGGCTGCACAGAAAAAAGCAGGTTATGAGATGGTGGTAACGCCACATATTGGACAAAAAGAACTTTATGTAACTTCTGGGCATTATGCTAAGTATGGCGAGGATAGTTTTCAGCCGATTACAACACCCAAAGAAGATGAGGAGTTTTTATTGAAGCCGATGAATTGCCCGCATCATTGTGAAGTTTATAATAATTTTCAATGGAGTTACAAGGATTTACCAGTACGTTATGCTGAATTTGGCACCGTATATAGGTACGAACAAAGTGGTGAGTTACACGGATTAACACGTGTTAGAGGGTTTACCCAAGATGATGCCCATTTGTTTTGTACGCCAGAACAGTTGGACGAAGAATTTAAAAATGTAATTGATTTAGTTCTTTATGTTTTTGGTTCTTTAGGTTTTGAAAATTTTACTGCTCAGGTTTCTATAAGAGATCCTGAGAATCCTGATAAATATATTGGTGATGTTGCTAATTGGGAAAAAGCTGAACAGGCTATTATTAATGCAGCTACTGATAAAGGTTTAGATTTTGTAATTGAGGAGGGCGAAGCTGCTTTTTATGGCCCTAAGTTGGATTTTATGGTAAAAGATGCTTTGGGCAGACGTTGGCAACTTGGAACTATTCAGGTAGATTACAACTTACCTGAACGTTTTGATTTGACCTATAAAGGCAGTGATAATGAGTCTCACAGACCTATTATGATACACCGTGCACCATTTGGTAGTATGGAGCGTTTTGTAGCATTGTTGCTAGAACATACGGGTGGTAATTTCCCGCTCTGGTTAATGCCAATTCAGACTATTATATTATCAATTAGCGAGAAATATGAAAAATACTCTGAAAAAGTTTTAAATTTGCTAGAAAATGACGAAATTCGCGCCCTTGTAGACCATAGAAATGAGACAATAGGGAAGAAAATTCGGGAGGCCGAAATGCAGAAACACCCTTATATGATTATTATTGGGGAACAAGAAGAGCAAGAAGGAAAAATTACTGTTCGTAAACACGGTGGAGAAGATTTAGGCATGATTTCTGTAGAAGCCTTCTCTGAAATAATAAAAGAAGACATTAAAAAAACGTTGAAATCGTTTTAATAAATAATAAGTTTAATTTAAAACCATAACGCCATAGCAATTAGAAGAAGACAGCAACCTAGAAGGGTTTCACAAGAGGACAAACATAAGATTAACTCTAAAATTACAGCACAGAAACTACGTCTTGTAGGAGATAATGTAGAAATTGGTATTTATACCAAAGGTGATGCTATGCGAATAGCAAACGAACAAGAGTTAGATTTAGTAGAAATTTCTCCAAATGCTGATCCACCTGTTTGTAAGGTTATGGATTATAAAAAGTTTCTTTACGAGCAAAAGAAACGTGATAAAGCTTTAAAGTCTAAGGCTACTAAAGTTATTATTAAAGAAATTCGTTTTGGTCCAAATACTGACGACCACGATTACGAATTTAAAAAGAAACATGCCGAGAAATTCTTAAAAGAAGGTGCAAAGCTTAAAGCTTTTGTGTTTTTTAAAGGACGTTCTATCATATTTAAAGAAAAAGGACATATATTATTATTACGTCTGGCTCAAGATTTAGAAGAGTTTGGTAAAGTAGAACAAATGCCAAGGCTTGAAGGAAAAAGAATGACCATGTTTATTGCTCCAAAAAAGTAATAACATTAAAGATAATTAAGCGAAATAATTAAAACTAGGAAAAGAAATGCCTAAAATGAAAACAAAATCTAGTGCCAAAAAGCGTTTTAAGCTTACAGGTACTGGTAAAATTAAAAGAAAGCACGCTTTTAAGAGTCACATCTTAACAAAGAAGTCTAAAAAGCGTAAGCTTAAGTTAACTCATGATGGTTTAGTACATAAAGCAGATGAGGATAACATTAAAACAATGATGCGTTTAAAGTAACATTTGTTTTAATCGGTTAAACAATTTATAAACCCTGGAGTTAGGCAAAAATTAAAGTGTTAAGCAATTAACCGCCTACTACAAAAAACAATTAAAATTATGCCAAGATCAGTAAATTCTGTAGCAAAAAGAGCCAGAAGAAAAAAGGTGCTTAAACAAGCAAAAGGTTACTTTGGAAGACGTAAAAACGTTTGGACAGTAGCAAAAAATGCGGTTGACAAAGCGATGCAATATTCGTATAGAGACCGTAGAGCAAAAAAGAGAACATTCCGTGCATTATGGATTACGCGTATTAACGCAGGAGCCAGAGAACATGGTTTATCTTATTCTCAATTTATGGGAAAATTAAAAGCTAATGATATTGAATTAAACCGTAAGGTTTTAGCAGATTTAGCTATGAATAATCCTGAGGCTTTTAAAGCTGTAGTAGAGAAAGTAAAATAAGGCACTTAGCCTATTGTAAAACATATTATTCGCTTAATTTAAAAATCCGATTCGTTTGAATCGGATTTTTTTATCTTAATTTTTGTTTAAAATTATAAATTAGACCTACAAGGTTTCTAAAACCTCGCAGGTCTTACATAAAATATTAATTTATAAATACTCATTTTAAACTCTATGGATTTATCACAAATAAAGCTTGTTGTAACAGATTTAGATGGTACGTTGCTTAATTCTAATCATAAAGCTAGCCCATTATTCTTTGAACAATTCAAATTATTAAAGAGCCATAATATTTTGTTTGTAGCTGCAAGTGGGAGGCCATATTATAGTATTATTAAAAAACTAAATCCCATAAAAAACGACACTATAATTGTTGCAGAAAACGGTGGTATTGTTGTAGCACAAGATAAACTTCTATTGTCTACACCAATGGATAAAAAAAGTTTACTGGATATGGAATCTGTAATCAACTCTAACGACCAAATTCATCCTATTTATTGCACAAAATCTAAAGCATATTTTAGTGATACTAGCTCTGAGGATCATATTAAAGCATTAATAGAATACTACCCAAAATTTTCTGTGATTAAAAGCATCAATGACATTAAAGAAGATATCATAAAGATTGCCATATATAACTCTGAAGACTCAGAAAAGCATATATATCCTTTATTCAAAAAATTTGAAACTGAATACAAAATAAAAATTTCTGGAAAGTATTTTTTGGATATCTCTGATAATTTAGCCAATAAAGGACACGCTATACAAATGCTACAGAACACTTATAATATAAGCGCAGATGAAACACTTATTTTTGGTGATTATAATAACGATATTGAAATGCTAAAATTAGCAACTTATAGTTTTGCCATGGAAAATGCACACGAAAATGTATTAAAAATTGCCAATTACAAAACAAAAAGTAATGATAATTATGGTGTTGAATTTATATTAGAAGCGCTTATAAAATCGAAAAGTTAGTTACCAAATGCAGTAATTACTATATTTCTAGAACTCGCGTGGTTTCTATGCTCACATAAATAAATACCTTGCCAAATACCTAAGTTTAATTTTCCGTTAGTTATTGGAATTTGCACAGATGCACCAAGTACTGACGCTTTTATATGTGCTGGCATATCATCCGAGCCTTCATAGGTATGCTCATAATATGGAGCGTTTTCAGGAACCATTTTATTAAAGTGGCTTTCAAAATCTGTTCTAACTGTATAATCTGCATTTTCATTAATAGTTAAACTTGCAGAAGTATGTTTTATAAACACCTGTAATTGCCCAATATTAATTTGAGCGATTTCAGTAATGGCAGTCAAAATCTCATTGGTAATTAAATGAAAACCTCTTGAATGTGGTTTAAGTTGTATTTGCTTTTGATAAAACTTCATAAAAAAATTATTTTATCTCTTTTGCCATTTCATAAATAGCTTTTAAATTTCTTTCTATCAATTTTTCCGTCTCTATTTTCACCTCAATTTTCGTCATATACTTAAATAATTTGAGCCTACTAACCACAAAATCTATTGATTTCAAACTCCTTCAAAAGTTTAACCGCTTCTTTTTTTGATAATTTTTTATCTCCGCTTTTATCAAAGCAATTAAAATATATCTTCCATAGAATAGAAATGTTTGGTAAACACCATATGAATCTTTCTTAGAATTGATTTTTAGATGCTATAGTTTTAAGTTTTTTGTTTCTTTTTCTTTGCTGCAGGAAATAAAACGTTATTTAATATTAATCTATACCCTGGCGATGTTGGATGCAAATCCAATTCTGTTTTAGCGTCTCCTACCCTATGTTGATAATCTTCAGGGTCATGCCCACCATAAAAAGTAAAAAAGCCTTTTCCTTTTATACCATGGATATATTTGGCTTCACTATTTATCTTGGTCTCACCCATTACCAAAACGTTTGATTTTATTTCATCTCTAGAAAATGATGTTGTTTGTCCCATAAAACCTTTAACTAATGCGGTATGGTTTTGACATAGCATTGTTGGTATTGGGTCCCATTTTGCAGAAAACTCCATAAGGGAAAAATAATCAGTAGTTTTAGAAATCTTCCGTTTTCTTGTCATATCTATTGAAGAGAATTCATAAATTTTTGGGCTTCTTTCTAAAATATAATTTGAAAATGCGAATGTTTTACTGTAATCTATTTTGTTTTGATATCCAGCATCACTACCATCTCCATCAAACATAGGCTCGCAAATATCAATACCTTCAGCAGACAGTGCTATATCAAAACTATCTGTAGCACTACACATAGCAAACATAAAACCACCTCCAATTACATAATCTCTAATTTTTAAAGCAACAGCTAGCTTTTCTTCTGAAACCTTATTGTAACCCAATTTTTGAGCTAAATTTTCTGCTTGTTTTTTTTCTTCTATATACCATGAAGATGCTCTATATTGCGCATAGAACTTGCCATACTGTCCTGTAAAATCTTCGTGATGAAGATGTAGCCAATCAAAAAGTAATAGTCCATCATTTAAAACGGCTTCATCGTAAACGGTTTCATAAGGAATCTCTGCATATTTCAAAACCATGGTAACAGCATCATCCCAAGGTTGTTTTCCGTTTGGTGTATATACGGCAATTTTTGGTGCTTTCTCTAAAACTACAGCTTCCATATTTTGACTAGGACTTGCTATATTTTCTAGAATACTTTCAGCTTTAGCATTTGAAATAATTTCAAAAGAAACACCTCTTATTTGACATTCTCTTTGAATGGATTCCGTATCTGGTAATAAAAAAGAGCCTCCCTTATAGTTAAGTAACCATTTTACTTTTAGCTCTTTACTAAGTGCCCAGTATGTAATTCCGTAAGCCTTTAAATGGTTTTTTTGACTTTCTACATCCATGGGAACTAGGATGTAGGATGCGTATGATTTAAACCCTAGACATATAAACAATAAGATGATAAGTGTTTTTTTCAAATCAAAAATTGGGCTTAATGAGGTTTCTCGGTTATTCTTTCTTCAAAATGACCAAAAGCTCTTAATTACCCGGAAAGGTAATTAAAATTTATTTTTATAGAATTTATTTAACAGGAGTTTAATTTTTAAAATGGTACTTCATTGTCATCATCATCATTAAACGAACTACCAAAAGCTTGGTCTGGACTTGCTTTAAAATTATCTGTTTTAAACGTATCATCATTAGCTGCTGCATTCATTTTAGAATGAAACTCAAATGGTGAATCAAAATCATCTAAATTGTCAAATTTACCTAAATGCCCAATAAACTTTAAACGTATATTCTCTAAACCACCATTACGGTGTTTAGCTACAATAAATTCAGCTTGACCTTCAGTTGGTGAACGCTCTTCATCATCCCATTCATCAATTTTGTAATATTCAGGTCTAAAAATAAAACTAACAATATCTGCATCTTGTTCAATAGCTCCAGATTCACGTAAATCTGATAGCAATGGTCGCTTACTTCCGCCTCGAGTTTCAACAGCACGAGACAATTGAGACAACGCAATTACTGGAACCATAAGCTCTTTTGCTAAAGCTTTAAGGTTTCTGGAAATCATAGAGATTTCTTGCTCACGGTTTCCTCCATGGTTACTTCCTCCCGTCATTAACTGTAGGTAATCAATCATGATTAGTTTAATACCGTGTTGCGATGATAACCGTCGTGCTTTTGCTCTTAAATCGAATATAGATAGTGATGGTGTATCATCAATAAATAAAGGTGCTTTTTCTAACCCTTTTACTTTAACGTTAAGCTGCTCCCACTCGTGTTTTTCAAGTTTGCCAGTTCTTAATTTCTCTGAAGACAAACCTGTTTCGCTAGAAATTAAACGCGTTATTAATTGTACAGAAGCCATCTCTAAAGAGAAAAAAGCTACTGGGATGTTTTGATCTACAGCAATATTTCTAGCCATAGATAATGTTAGTGCAGTTTTACCCATACCTGGACGAGCAGCTACAATAATTAAATCTGATGGTTGCCAACCTGATGTTAGTTTATCTAATTTATTGAAACCTGTTGGAATTCCGCTAAGCCCTTCTTTATTTGAGATTTCTTCAATTTTCTTTTTAGCTTGTATTACTAAATCTTGAGCTGTTTCACTCGATTTTTTGATGTTTCCTTGGGTAACTTCGTATAATTTAGATTCTGCTTGATCTAATAAATCAAAAACATCTTTAGTTTCATCATAAGAATCTTCAATAATTTCACTTGAAATTTTTATTAAACTACGTTGTATAAATTTTTGTAAAATGATACGAGCATGAAACTCAATATGAGCTGAAGATGATACTTTCTGTGTTAAAGAAATAAGATAAAAATCTCCTCCTGCTAACTCTAATTTTGAATTTTTCTTTAATTGTGAAGAAACCGTTAATAAATCAACTGGCTCACTATTTTCGAATAATTGAAAAATAGCTTCAAAAATATGTTGATGTGCTTCTTTATAAAAGGCATCTGGGCTTAAAATATCAATAACCTCATCAACACCCTTTTTATCAATCATCATAGCTCCTAGAACAACCTCTTCTAAATCTAGTGCTTGAGGGGGTATTTTGCCTTTTTCAAGGTTGATAATTGTACTTTTATCAACTTTAAATCCTTGTAAATGGTTGGGTTGTTTCATAGTATCAAAAGTAATTAAAAAGATAAAGGTTTAGGAGTTTTATAATTTCTCTATGTTAACTACTCGTTAACAATTGAACTGTTAATAAGTTAAAAATATTGTCAATAAGCATAAAAAAGCCGAAGTTGGCCACTTCAGCTTTTTTTATAAGTCGTTGTGTTTTAAGAGCCTTATCCTTTAAAAACTCCCATTTGTGTATATTTATCCATACGCTGAGACACTAAATCTTTTGGTGATAAGTTTTTAAGCTCCTCATAATTTTTTACAATCGCGTCGCTAACAGACTTAAATGTTTTTTCTCTATCTCTATGTGCTCCTCCTAGGGGTTCTTTAATAATTCCATCAACTAACTTTAGCTTTTTCATATCTGTAGCAGTCAATTTTAAAGCTTCAGCCGCTTGTTCTTTATATTCCCAACTGCGCCACAAAATAGATGAGCACGATTCAGGAGATATTACAGAATACCAAGTATTTTCTAGCATTAAAACTCTATCTCCAACACCAATTCCTAGTGCACCTCCAGATGCACCTTCACCAATAACAATAGTAATAACCGGCACTTTTAAACGAGTCATTTCTAAAATATTTCTTGCAATGGCTTCTCCTTGCCCTCGTTCTTCTGCTTCTAATCCTGGATAAGCACCCGGTGTATCTAAAAGCGTTACAACAGGAATACCAAATTTTTCAGCAGATTTCATTAAACGCAATGCTTTTCTATAACCTTCTGGATTTGCCATTCCAAAATTTCTGTATTGTCGCGTTTTGGTATTAAATCCTTTTTGCTGCCCGATAAACATAAAACTTTGATCTCCAATTTTACCTAAACCACCAATCATGGCTTTATCATCTTTAAAGCTTCTATCTCCATGAAGTTCTAAAAAAGATTCTCCACAAATTGCTTTAATATGATCTAATGTATAAGGTCTATCTGGGTGGCGAGACAATTGAACACGCTGCCAAGGTGTTATGTTTTTATATATATCTTTTTGAGTTGCTGACAACTTCTTTTCAATTTGTTTGCAAGTTTCGGTAACATCAACATCACTTTCATCTCCTATTACTCTACACTTTTGTAATTGATCTTCAAGTTCTTTAATTGGGAGTTCAAATTCTAAATATTCCATAAGAATTTCAATTTAGGCTATTAGCTTTAGTTAGTAGACAAATATAAAAACTTTAATTCTGTTTAATGTCTATGAAGACTTTCTTTTTATTTTTTTGTTATTTTTCAATAGAGCGTTTAAAAGTACTACACTAATAATAATTGCACCATAATAAAATGAGGTACTCATTTTTTCCTTTTCAGGAAATAGTATTAACGCCATAATAATACCATATACAGGCTCCAAATTATATGTTAAAACTACTGAAAAAGGACTTATAGTCTTCATGATATAAACCGATGCAATAAACGCATAAGCCGTGCAAATTGATGCCAGTATAAATAAATACCAATAATCTGATTGACTTAAACTAAAGAAATCCATAGAAAAGCCTCCTCCAAAAAACAAAATATAAATAGATATAAAACAGACACCACTTAAAAACTCATAAAATGAAATAACAGTTGCTGTATGCTGGTTTAAAAAACGTCCATTTAGAACCGCAAATAATGCCGAAAAAAAAGCAGATAAAATTCCTAAAACAATCCCTGTAAGGTATTTTATTTCACTTTGTGTTATAATAAAAACACCTAAAATAACAATAATACCAAAAAGGATTTCGTACCAAATAATTGGGCGTTTATAAATTATAGGTTCTATAAAAGAAGCAAAAAAAGCTCCTGTTGAAAACATCGCTAAGGCTATAGATATATTTGCCTCATCAATAGCTGCAAAAAAAGTTATCCAATGCAATGCTATTATAACACCTGCAATTGATAGTCTAAAAATTGATTTTAAATTTATTTTCAATTTTACCTTAACCACTTTAATGTATATAAACATTAAAACAGAAGCTATTACCATTCTAAACCAAACTAAAGGAATTGCTTTTATTGTTATAATTTCTCCTAAAATGGCAGTAAAACCTGCTATAAAAACTAAAAAATGAAGGTGGAGAAAATTTTTTACTTTATCGTTTAGCATTGTACAGCATGTATGCTGCTAAAATACCAAAAATGATGTTAGGAAACCATACTGCAATTATGGGATTGAAATCTGATTGCTCAGCCATAACTCCAAAAATTTTATCAAAAAACACAAAAACCATTGCAATACAAATTCCAATTGCCAAATTAACCCCCATACCGCCTCGTCTTTTCTTAGAAGATACGGCAACAGCAATAATTGTTAAGATAAACACAGAAACAGGTAAACTCCATTTTCTATATAAAACCAATTTAAAACGCCCCACATTTGAGGAGCCTCTTGCTTCTTCTTTAGCAATAAATTCTTTTAACTCTCCGTACATTTTGGTTTCGGCAGCATAAATTACTGGTATTAAATCATCTACATCAAAAGAAAGCAGTGTATCCTTTCTTCTTAAAATTTCAAGTTCATCCTCATGCTCTCCTATATCTCGTTTAACATAATTTGTTAACTTATAAAGAGTATCTTTTGGTATATATTTAATACTTGAGGCTGTTATTTTATATTTTAGTTTGTTATCTTCAAAATGTTCTAAAGAAAAATTATTACCAACATTATTACCAACATTGAAGTTACTTACATAAATAATTTCGTTGTCATTTATTTGTCTAAATACATTTTTGCTATCAACTGCACCTCCTCTCTTAAAATATTTATAATGAAAATCATTAAAACCTTCACTCGCTTTTGGAGCTAGAAATAACCCTAAAATTATTGCCAATATTCCAACAATTGTAGCGCCTATCATATAAGGTCGTAAGAAACGTGTAAACGAAACTCCTGAACTTAAAAATGCTATAACCTCAGTATTGTTTGCTAGTTTTGATGTAAACCAGATAACAG
Organism: uncultured Algibacter sp.; assembly: GCF_947487575.1. GTDB lineage: Bacteria > Bacteroidota > Bacteroidia > Flavobacteriales > Flavobacteriaceae > Algibacter_B. Next base: position 11,557 of record NZ_CANKXG010000002.1, read on the forward strand.
ATAAGAATAAAAATAATGGAAATAACAGGTGGGCAAAGTAGATAGTGAAGTCTAAAAAATAAACAAGCACTTCGTTTATAGGTACTTCATTTTCAAGAATTTTACCTATTTTTTCTGCAAGATGCACTGTTATTCCAATTGGAATAAATAATAGTAACATCATAGAAAATGTAAACAGATAACGTTTTAGTATATACCAGTCTAAAATCTTCATTAATATCTCTACAAACGTTTATTCATTTGTTTTACCATTTGGTCTTTCCAAGTTTTAAAATCTCCTGCTAATATATGTTTTCTTGCTTCGCGAACCAACCACAAATAAAAACCCAGATTATGGATGGTTGCTATTTGTTTCCCTAACAATTCATTAACAGTAAATAAATGCCTTAAATACGCTTTACTATATTCTGTATCAACAAACGTAATTCCCATGTCGTCGATTGGCGAAAAATCATCAGCCCATTTTAAATTCTTAATATTTATAGAACCATGAGCTGTAAACAGCATACCATTTCTTGCATTTCGGGTTGGCATAACACAATCAAACATATCTACACCTAACGCAATATTTTCTAAAATATTGATTGGTGTTCCTACTCCCATTAAATATCTTGGTTTTTCTTCTGGCAAAATGGAGCAAACTACATCGGTCATAGCATACATTTCTTCGGCAGGTTCACCAACCGACAAACCTCCAATAGCATTGCCAACCGCTCCAGAATTTGCAATATATTCAGCAGATTGTTTACGTAAATCTTTATAAGTACTTCCTTGAACTATTGGAAAAAATGCTTGATTATAATTGTACTTTAATGGTGTTTTTTCTAAATGATTTATACATCTATCTAACCAGCGATGCGTCATGTGCATAGAGCGTTTTGCATAATTATAATCACAAGGGTATGGCGTACATTCATCAAAAGCCATAATAATATCTGCTCCAATAGAACGCTGAATTTCCATAACATTTTCAGGCGTAAAGGTATGATAACTGCCGTCAATGTGCGATTTAAACTTAACGCCTTCCTCTTTAATTTTTCTATTAGCTGACAAAGAATACACTTGATATCCTCCTGAATCGGTTAAAATATTTCTATCCCAATTCATAAATTTATGAAGTCCTCCAGCTTTTTCAATAATATGTGTTTGCGGACGTAAATATAAATGGTAAGTGTTTCCTAAAATTATATCTGGATTTATGTCATCTTTTAATTCACGCTGATGCACCCCTTTTACCGTAGCTACAGTACCTACTGGCATAAAAATAGGTGTTTCAATGACACCGTGATCTGTAGTTAGTTTTCCTGCTCTGGCTTTACTTTGAGCATCTTTTGCTAATAATTCAAATTTCATTAATCTACAATATATAACCGCAAAGATAAATAACTGAAAAATGAAAATGATTGTAATGAAAAGAAAATAAATTATGTTTGGCAACGTTTTTGATACTGTTAATGAAATCTAAAAAAACGAACATTATGAAAAGTTTACAAAACTTTCACGAACACTTTAAAAATTTTAGTGGCGTGAGTAAAAATTTATTTTTTATTTTAATGATTGCTATTGCAATTCCTGCGACCTCAATGGCACAAACGGCATACGGTATTGGTTTAAAGGCAGGATTAAATTACAATGCCAATGGAGACTACTTTGAATCGATTAGTAGCAACTCAAAAAATCCTGATAGAAATGTTGGTTATCACATTGGTATATTTGGTAAAATTGGAAACCGGATTTATTTTAGACCTGAAATTGTTTACACCAATACAAAAAGCGATTATGACGATGATAGCTTTAAAATGCAGAAACTAGATGCACCGCTTTTAGTTGGTGTAAAAGTGTTAGGGCCAATTAGCGTATTTGGCGGGCCTGCTTTGCAATATATTTTAGATACTGAATTTGATGGTATTGCAATAAATGATATTGAAAATGAATTTTCGGTTGGTTTGAATTTTGGTATAGGACTAAACTTTAAGAAACTTGGTGTAGACTTAAGATACGAACGTGGTTTTAACAATAATGAAGCAACTTTCTTAGGAAACAATGGTATTAATACTAATAGGCTTGATACCAGACCAAACCAATTAATTTTAAGTTTATCACTTTTACTGTAATAAACACACATACTACATAAAAACAAAACACCTCGCAATTGCGAGGTGTTTTGTTTTATATCGAATTTTTAACCTCTAGTAATCTTCTGTATTATTTACTTCCATAATATCGGCGTCTAAATAATCTTTAATATTATCACCATTAGAATCTACAATTTTTAAAGTTTTAATAGTAATTACGCCATCTGCATCTTCTTCTCTACTTACTTCAAATTCTATTGTACCATCCAATACAGGCTCAATACCTCCATTTTTAGTATCTACCATATAAGTATTAGATTTTAGCTCGTCTCTGGTTAAAATACCATCTCCGTCATCATCATTATCAACAAAATTATTTAGGTTATCTCCATCAGTATTATCTTCTTCTATACTCTCACCAAATAAAATTAAATCATCATCTAAATCTTCCAAATAAGATGGTATGCCATCATTGTCGTGGTCATTCTCAAACGAATCTAATAATTCAAACTTAAAAACTAAAGGCACTAATTGAAGTGGTGACCTAACATCAAAAAGATAAGCTAATCCAGAAGGGATAAACATCATCCCTGCTCCAGAGTTATTATATGTAAAAGTACCATCTCCATTATTAACAGGATTAATAGACGTGTTAAAGCTCGGAATTACCAGTTTCCACCCATTAATTGTACCTGATAAATCTAAGCTACTTGGGTTTGGGTTTAATCTACTGTCGAAAACAGCATCATTTAATAAACTAAATCCTTCATAAGCTATTAAAACATGATCAGAAAATTTAGGCGATTTATAACCTCCTCCTTGATTTATTCTTAAAATATAATACTCATAAATAATATCTCCTAGAGTATATGATTCCTTTTCAACATTATCGAATAATAACGTATTACCAGCAGGAACGTCATCCCCCTTATTAATTTCAGTAATGACTAAATTATTAATATTTGTATTGTTAGCATCAAATGCGCTAGAATTATAATAGTGCGTCTCTAAATAACTAACTATAGAATCATTATCAGCATCTCTTTTTTCTTCTAAATCTATTTCAATTGTAGATGAAATAGCAGCGACATCATCATTTGTACATGAAGCGAAAACCAAAACAAAACTTAATATAAAAAAACCTATTTTTCTTAAACTCATTATTCCGTATTTTTGAGGCTGCAAGATACAATTTTAATATATTCTTGCACAACAATATTAACGTCCTTTAACACAATAATTGTATGCGTGTAGATAAGTATTTATGGTGTATTAGATATTATAAAACAAGAACCCTTGCTACAACTGCATGCAAGAAAGGGCAAGTTAGAGTAAATGAAGATGTTATTAAACCCAGCAGAGAAGTTTACCCGCTAGACATTATTCAATTAAGGAAAGACCAAATAAATTATAAATTAAAAGTTAATGACATACCTGAAAGTCGAGTTGGCGCGAAACTTGTTGATATTTATAGAACTGACATTACGCCTAAAGAGCAGTTTGAAGCACAAGAACTTTTAAAATATTCAAAAGATTATTATAGAAATAAAGGAGTTGGAAGACCTACAAAAAAAGATAGGCGAGATATTGACGATTTTACCAATGAAAATGAGTAATTTTATATTTTAATGTTGACAAGTACAATTATGAGTAGTAATACCAATGTAATCCTTAATCATAACCAAATTACGCATAAAATACGTCGTATTGCTTTTCAAATATATGAAAGTAATGTTGATGAAAAGGAAGTTATTCTAGCAGGCATTGATAAGAATGGTTATGTATTTGCAAAAAAATTAAAAACTGCACTTCAAAAAATATCTGATATTGACCCTGTACTTTGTAAGGTTAGTATTGACAAAAAACACCCTTGGCAAGATGTAAAGACTTCTATCTCTGAAGATGATTACAAAAACAAATCTATCGTACTGGTTGATGATGTTTTAAACTCTGGAACCACCTTAATATATGGTGTTAGACATTTTTTAAATGTGCCTTTAAAGCAATTTAAAACAGCCGTATTGGTTAACAGAAATCATAAAAAATACCCCGTCAAGGCAGATTTTAAAGGTATTTCTTTATCAACATCTTTACTTGAGCATGTTGAAGTGGTTTTAGAAGGGAAAACTTATGAAGTTGTTTTAGAATAATTCAAGAATAATATCTTCAACAACATCGTCCTTAGTTTTATTATCAATAGATACTTGAATTTCTGCCTGATTATAAAATTGAATACGTTCAAATAGATGCTTCCCAATAAATTCAGTCATTTCTTCAATAGTTTCGATATGTGAGATTAGAGGGCGTTTTGCTTTTTTTTGAATTAATTTATTAGCTAAAGTATTTAAAGATGCTTTTAAATATATGCATTTAACGTTTGTAGCGCTATTAATAACATCCATGTTTCCGCTATAACAAGGTGTACCTCCTCCAACTGATAAAATAGTGTCATTCTCAGACTCTATTAATGACTTAAGGTAATAAGATTCTTGTTTTCTAAAATAAATTTCACCTTTCTCACTAAAAACCTCGCTAACAGACATATTTTCTTTTTCTTCAATAAAATCATCTAAGTCAAGAAAATTATAATTTAATTTTCTTGCCAATTTCTTTCCAATAGACGTCTTTCCAGAAGCCATATATCCAATTAATATAATGATCATTTTCTCGCTATAAATTGATTATTAAAAACATACGTATTTGAACCACAAAAAAACGAAAATTTCTTCAAAAAAAGTATTGTTTTATTAATTAAACATTTTATATTTGCACCCGCTAACAGGAATATGTTAGTTTGGAATAATGACCTGGTAGCTCAGTTGGTAGAGCATCTCCCTTTTAAGGAGAGGGTCCTGGGTTCGAGCCCCAGCCCGGTCACAAAAAAAGTTAAGCTTTATTGCTTAACTTTTTTTATTTTTACTTACTCCATTAATGCGCACGTGGCGGAATTGGTAGACGCGCTGGCTTGAGGGGCCAGTATCCGTTTTAGGATGTGGAAGTTCGAATCTTCTCGTGCGCACTTTTAATTTACTTAACTTGATTAACTCTAGACTTAAGTTGATTGAAAAAGTTCAAGTAATTTGTGTTATTGGGATACAAATCTATTAATGTCTTGCAAATATTTAATGCCTTTTGCAATTGATTATCTTTTGAGTAAACATAAGCTAACATATATAGCAAACTCTCATTCTGAGGATCTTTTTTTAAACCTACAACTACATACTTTTCAGCATTTTTTAAATCGTTTACTTTATCGTATAACAGACTTATGTTGTAGTAAGTCCTCACATTATCAGGCATATGCCTTATAGCCAATTTCATTTGCTCAATAGCCTCAGGGTATCTGTTTTTTTCAGCCAGTAGCAAAGCATATGAATAGTAGGTTTGTCCAAAATCTGGCTCTTGTTCAATAATTGTTTTAAACGCCTTTTCTGCTTTTTCAAAATCTCCATTCCTATAATAAAGATTAGCTAAGTTTGATCTTACTATGTTATTAATTTTATCAATAGCTAATGCACTTTCGTAACCTTTAATTGCAGCTAACAAGTCCCCTTTCTTTAAATAATAATTAGCCTTTTTAATTCTACCTCCAACAAAATCTGAACTCATTTTTAAGCTTACCTCAAACTCCTTTTTTACTTTTATATAAGTGTCTTTATAGTCCTCAGGAATTTGAATCTCATCTAAAGAGGCCAAAGCAAAAAAAGCTTTTACCCTAATAGTTCTTTTTTCATCTTTAAGCAATGGAAAATAATAGTTTAAATACTCATTAGACTCCATATCTCCTAAAACATCTATAGTCGCCCCTCGTACCAAAGGTGAATCATCATCTAAAAAACTAATCATTTCATTAATGGTATTAGTATCTAAATAATTAATCAAGTTTTTAACTGCTGAAGCCCTTGCTATTTCGGGATATACTGTATCCTGTGCTAATTCTAATAATGATTCCAAACCATTTTCCGCATTGGTAACCCCAGGTGCTAATAAATCTGAAAAATGTTTACTATCGGGTTTGCCATGTTGTGTTTTAAATTTTTCCCAAGCCCAAGTGTCATCTTTATCTTTATGACATTGTGTACATGCATTTGGTGTACCGTATTTTAAACTCAAGTCTGGTCGAGGAACTCTAAAACTATGGTCTCTTCTAAAATCATTACCCATATAATGCTTACCTGTCATATGGCAATTTATACATTGAGCACTTTCTGTACCCTTTTCGTGAAAATGATGAGAAGGCGTATCATAAGTTTCAGGAACATGGCATTGTGCACATAAATTATTACCATCAAACTTTAACTCTAATGAATGCGGGTTATGGCAATCTGTACACGAAACACCATTATGATACATTTTACTTTGAACAAAAGAACCGTATACGTAAACCTCATCTAAAATTTGTCCATCCGCGTGATATATGTTTTGTTGTATAAGTTGCGGGAAATAATGATCTAGCATGGTGCCTTCAAAATTAAAACTAGATGTGATATGCTCTCTTCTCATATGACAACGAGCACATTGATTAACAAGTTCCTTAGAATCGGTGCCAAGAGTCATTTTCAAATCGTCTAAAACCTTATAATCCTTTCCTTGAATATTTACTTGCTCCACATGGTCTTTCCCTGGTCCATGACACGCTTCGCAACTTACATTGATTATAGCGTATTTAGTATCATAACTATGAGTTTCTTCATTGTAGTTCTTCCTTACATTGGTAGAATGACAATCAGAACACATGGTATTCCAATTTAAACCACCTCTAGACCAATGTAACCACTCTGAATGTACAACTTTAAAATCTGGATATAAGTCAAACCACTTTTTCTTTTCCGTATCCCAGGCAGTTCGCAAACATTGATAATGACCATCAGGAAATTTCACTATATATTGTTGCAGAGGTTTGATTCCAAAAACATATTCAATTTTATAATCATGCTGCTTTCCATCACGCCCCTCGGTATTAACATAAAAGTTATTATCCTTTTTAAAAAAATGAGAAGTTACCCCTTGGCTTGTAAATTTAACATCATTAAAATCACCTAAAACTGTAGAGTTTGAAACTTCCTGCATGGCCTTATCATGATGAGAACCTTGCCAAGTTTTAAACTCACCTACATGGCATTCCTGACACTTTTTATCTCCTAAAAAGTGACTGTCTGATATTTGTTTTGTAGAAGAAAACACATCATCCTTAGCTTGAGAAACGGATATATAATCAGTTTTTTTCTTTCCACATGAATAAAACAATGATATAATAATGAGACTAGTAAAAACTACATTTGAAATTTTCAATTCTAATTTACTTTTAAACACAAAAAACAATGCATAAAAATAACTCATTTATATTCCAAAAATGTTACAAAAATTGATATTTATTAAAAAATATTTAATCATTCACAGCACCAATAACTTTTTTTAAAAAGCGGTATTCTTTAAAAAAAATCTAACTCTAGCATAAAAAAATGATACTAAAATGAATAAAAAATGTAACTGTTAATAAAAATATGTACTTTTGTTTAAGAAAAAACAAATATCAATGAACAATATTAAGGTTAATTTTAGTATTAAGGATTTAGAAAACCTTACTGGTATTAAAGCTCATACCATTAGAATATGGGAGAAGCGTTACAATTTACTTAGTCCCAATAGGTCTGATACAAATATAAGAAACTACAGTTTGGGGAGTTTTCAAAAACTATTAAACATATCTTATTTAAACAATAATGGCTTAAAAATATCTAAGATTGCCAACTTAAAAGAAGAGGAAATCCCAATTAAGGTTAGGGAAATTGCTTCAAGAGCTAAAGTTGAAGACCACGCCATTAATGCTCTTAAAATGGCCATGATTAATTTTAATCAAGTTTTATTCTATAGTACTTACAATAACCTCTTGGAAAATAAAACATTTAGTGAAATATTCTATTCCGTTTTTCTTCCGCTTTTAAATGAAATTGGGCTTTTATGGCAAACTAATACAATTACCCCTGCTCATGAACACTTTTTGTCTGTTCATATTAAACAAAAAATACTATTAAATACTGAACGTATTCAACTTTTAGAACCAAAACCTAAATCAAAGACTTTTGTTCTGTTTTTGCCTGAAAATGAAATACATGATATAGGATTACTTTTTATTAACTATCAACTAAGAAGTAAAGGGTACCACACTATATTCCTTGGTGAAAGTGTGCCTATGTCGAGTCTTACTGATTTATTAGAATTTTTTGACCAAATTGCTTTTGTAAGCTACTTTACAGTATACCCTTCAGAAAATGACATTCCCGAATATATTAATAGTTTTAATGAGTTACTTTTAAATAAAAATAACACAGAACTTTTATTACTAGGCAAAAAATTTAAGGATATGGAATTAAATGATTTCCCGAAAAGCGTTAGCATCTTTAATTCCATTGAAAATTTAGTTAAAGATTTGTAAATATTTTATTATTGTTTATCTTTTTTGTATATTTGTTAAACAAAAAAAATGAAAGCAACTATAAATATAATTGGGTCAGGGTTTTCTTCACTTGCAGCTTCATGCTATCTGGCTAAAGCTGGTTATGAAGTCACTGTTTTTGAAAAAAACAAAACTATTGGTGGGCGAGCAAGACAATTAATTAAAGATGGGTTTACTTTTGATATTGGCCCTACTTGGTATTGGATGCCAGATGTATTCGAACGTTTTTTTGCCGATTTTAACAAAAAATCTTCAGATTATTACACGTTGCAGAAATTAAATCCTGCATACAGCGTCTATTTCGGAAAGGACGATTACATTACTATTGAAGATACTTTAGAAAAAATAACAATAGCTTTTGAAAAAGAAGAATCTGGTAGTTCAAAAAAACTCAATAAATTTATAGAAGATGCCAAAAGCAATTATGATATTGCTATTAAAGATTTGGTTTATAATCCAGGAGTTTCCCCTTTAGAATTAATCACTCCTGCAACAATAAAAAAAATTAATCAATTCTTTAGTACTATCAAAAAAGATGTTCGTAAAGAGTTTAAAAATGAAAGGTTAATTAAAATTCTTGAGTTCCCTGTATTATTTTTAGGGGCAAAACCAAGTGACACACCATCGTTTTATAGCTTTATGAATTATGCCGATTTTGGATTAGGCACTTTTCATCCTAAAAAAGGCATGTATCAAGTTATATTAGCAATGGAACATTTAGCTAAGGATCTTGGAGTTACAATTAAAACTGAAGCAAATATTGATAAAATTATAGTTGAAGATGGAGTTGCTAAAGGTTTGGTTTCAAATGGAGAAAGTATATATTCTGATATTGTTTTAAGTGGTGCTGATTACCACCATACAGAAACACTGTTAGATAAACCTTTTAGACAATATTCTGAAAATTATTGGAAAAAGAAAACTTTCGCGCCTTCATCACTCCTATTCTATATAGGTTTTGATAAAAAGCTAAAAAACGTTAATCACCACACTTTATTTTTTGATGTAGATTTTGAAGCGCATGCTGAAGCTATTTATGATACTTGCAAGTGGCCAGAAAACCCACTATTTTATGCTAGTTTTCCAAGTAAAACAGATTCAAGTTGTGCTCCTCAAGATAAAGAAGCAGGGATTTTTTTAATTCCTTTAGCTCCTGGACTAGAAGATACACCTGAGCTAAGAGCAACTTATTTTGAAAAAATCATCACGCGCTTTGAAAATATGACATCTCAAAGTGTGAAAAATAATATTTTATTTAAGGAAAGCTTTTGCTTAAACGATTTTATTAAAGACTACAATTCTTATAAGGGCAATGCTTATGGTATGGCAAATACGCTATTGCAAACAGCATTTTTAAGACCAAAATTAAAAAGCAAAACAGTTCGAAATTTATTTTTTACAGGTCAACTTACCGTTCCGGGACCTGGTGTTCCTCCATCATTAATTTCAGGAAAACTAGCTGCCAATTTAATAACAAAACATCACAGCATTTTAGTTTAAAAAAACTTTTGTAAATTTAAAAATATGAAGTCATTATTTGATACGGTATCCTACAAGAGTAGCAAAATTGTAACTAAAGCCTATAGTACATCGTTTTCTTTAGCGACCAAAATGCTATATAAATCAATACGTAGTGATATTTACAACATTTATGGCTTTGTACGTTTTGCTGACGAAATTGTAGACTCCTTTCATGACTATGATAAAGAACTCTTGTTTAATCGATTTTCAGATGATTTAGAGCTTGCTTTAAAACTAAAAATAAGTTTAAACCCTATTTTAAATGCGTTTCAACATACGTATCACAAATACAATCTAGATAAATCATTAGTAGATGATTTTATAAATAGCATGCGTTTAGATCTACACAAAACAGAATATTTAACCGAAGAAGAATATAAAGCATATATATATGGTTCTGCAGATGTAGTTGGGCTTATGTGCTTAAAGGTTTTTGTTAAAGGAGATACTGAGAAATACGAAGAACTTAAGGATACCGCTATGTCATTAGGTTCTGCTTTTCAAAAAGTGAATTTTCTTCGAGATTTAAAAGCTGATTTTGAAGGTTTAGATAGATCATACTTCCCTAATACCGATTTGAAAAATTTAAATGAAATATCAAAAAAAAATATAATAGATGATATTGAAAACGATTTTGAAAAAGGATTAAGTGGTATAAAAAAATTACCTATTGAAGCTAAATTTGGTGTTTTTATGGCGTACAGATATTATAGTCAACTCCTTAAAAAACTAAAAAATACACCTGCATTAAAAATAAAAGATTCAAGAATACGAGTTTCTAATCCAAAAAAAATTGAGCTTTTAATGCGTAGTTATGTGAAATATCAATTAAATTTAATGTAAATTTTAGGTGATGCATACTCTTTACTGGATACTTATATTTTTAGGCACATATTCCTTTATGGAATTTATGGCTTGGTTTACTCATAAATACATTATGCATGGTTTTTTGTGGCGTTTACACAAAGACCACCACCATAAAGAGCATGATAGTTGGTTTGAGCGTAACGATACTTTTTTTATCTTCTACGCTATAGTTAGCATTGGTTTCTTTTTACTTTGGAAACATACCACCTTTTGGGCTGGACTACCTATTGGTTTAGGAATTTTTGCTTATGGGCTTTCTTACTTTTTAGTACATGATATTTTTATTCATCAACGTTTTAAGCTTTTTAGAAATGCTAATAATTGGTATGCCAGAGGAGTTAGGCGTGCGCACAAAATGCACCATAAACACCTAGGAAAAGAAGATGGGGAGTGCTTCGGAATGTTATTTGTTCCTTTTAAATATTTTAAGAAATAATAGATGAATCATTTATATCTATTGTTAAACTTAGGGTCTTTAGTAGTCCCTTTTATTTTCAGCTTTCATCCTAAATTAAAATTCTATAAACTTTGGAAACCTTTATTTATTGGAATAGTAATTAGTATGTCTATTTTTATTCCTTGGGATATAATTTTCACAAAACAAGGTGTATGGGGTTTTAATGATGATTACTTTTTAGGAATTAAACTATTTTCTCTACCCATAGAAGAATGGCTTTTTTTTATATGCATTCCCTACGCATGTGTTTTTACACATTATGCATTACTTTATTATTTCCCAAGTTTAACGTTGTCAAAGTCAACAACAAAAACCATTAGTTACGTATTTGTTTTATTATTAATTATACTTTCAGTATACAATTACAATAAATGGTATAGCCTAATAAACTTCTCATTAGCTGCAATTTTAATCATTTTTGTAATAAATTATAGTATTGAGTTATTAGGTAATTTCTATCTCACTTTTATAGTTATGCTAGTCCCCTTTTTTATTGTTAATGGTACCTTAACAGGTAGTTTTATTGAAAATGAAGTCGTTTGGTATAATAATTTAGAGAATTTAAATATCAGGTTATTTACTATACCTATTGAAGATACTGTATATGCTTTTTCTCTTATTCTACTAAATTTATTTATTATGAATTTGTTAAATAAAAACAAAAAACTACTTCAATAACTCATCAATAGTTTTTCTTACTGTTTCACTATTCCAATTTGCAGCTCCGGTTTTATCAATTACCTTTCTTCCTTGTTTATCTATTAAAAATGTTCTAGGGATACTTGTAACATCAAAAGCATCAGGATACTTAGTTATTGGGTTAAATACTCTGAAGGTATAACCCTTATTACTTATAAACTTATTGATTACTGAAAACTCCTCATTTGAAACAAATACGAATTCAATTTCATCTTTGTAGTCTTCATATAATAATTGCATACTAGGCATTTCCGCAATACAGGGAGGGCACCAAGTGGCCCAAAAATTGACTAAAACCACCTTACCTTTTGTGTTTTCAAAATTTAAAATAGCACCATTTTCATCTTTTAATTTCCAGTTATAATGCTCAATTTTTAATTGTTTAGATTCATCAATTATTGAAGGACCAAAAAGAGCCAGTGTTTTGTGAAGTAAAACTTGTATAGGCTGGCGAGTTTGCGGCACAAGCAATAGCCCAATCATTATAAAAAATATAATATTCTTTATTTTACTGTTAGTAAGTTTCATTTAAATAATATTAAAAGGCACAGCTTCAAAACTGAAACCATGCCTTAAATCTAACAAAATAAACTTTAATCTTATCTAGTAACTTCACCCCAAGGTAAAGACCCTAAGTTTTGACCAAAGTTATGTGTTGCAGGAGCTGTCTCTTGTCCAGCAGTTCCCACTAATGGTTTAATTGCAAAAGGTGCAGGAGAATCATCTGGAACAGGTTCAACTGAAACTACTACAGTTCTTCCTCTAACATCTAAAGGAAATGTTTCCCCAGCTGGAGCATTTAAAAAGAAATCTTCTCCTGGAATTGGTGGTCCCATTTTAAATTCATCTCCACTAAAATCATTAAAACTATCTCGTGCTCCAAAATCGGTAAACACACCTGTACTAATTGGTCCTGCTTCACCAATAACCCAACCTTCATAAGCCCAGCCTGCAGGTAAGGTAGGTAATACAAAATTTGGAGTTGGTGGCGCTCCTGGTGTACCAAACCAAACACCAAACTGATCATTCATATTATTTGGGTTTCCTGGTTCAAGTTCATCTGTAGGGGATCTTAAAAAGAAAGCTCCTGCTGCATTACTAAAATCTCCAACAATAGCAGAATTTACATCTGCAGCATTTCCTGTAAAATCGCCTACTAAAAGCTTAGTGTCTGCTGGTGCTGGGTCTGCATCAACTGCTGGTTCAATTGAAAGCACAAATGTTGTTGCACTACTTAATTGAGCAGCATTAACTGAAAAAACTTGCGGAAATGTAACTGAAGAAAAAGTTCCAGTTGAAACTGGTGATCCATCAACTATTATCCATCCTTCATAAACATAATCACTTCCTAAAGCTTCTAAACCATTTAAATTTAAGGTTAAATTTGCATTTGTCGGTGTGGTGTTATCATCATCATCGCTACAAGATGTAGCAAAAATTCCTAGGGCTATTATTGCCAAAAACATTTTTTTAATCATGGTATTTTTTTTTAAGTTTTTAATTATACTTCAAAAGTATACCACGTAACTATTATAAAATGTTAGCTACCTAACATTAGGCGCTTTTTTCGTGAATTCTTATCTCTTTTCTTGTAAATTCTATGATATTTTCTTCTTTTAATTCGTTTAAAAGAATATTTAATGTTGGTCTAGACGTACCAATTAATGAAGCAATGTCTTTTTGTGTATAAGGGTGTTGTATAACTTTATCTCCTGTTTTTTCACAATCATAACCGAATTCCATACATAACTCATCTAGAAATTCAATCAACCTTGTTTTTGCATCTTTGAAAAGTAAAAGTTGAAGACGTCTTTCCAATTTTTTCAATCTGAAGCCAATAACTTTATATATTTTTAAACTAAACGTTTGATTGTTACGCATCAAATCATGCATTGTATTTACGCCTACAGGGCAAATACTTGTGGTATTATCAATAGATTGCGCAAACTCTTCTCTTGTAGACTCGCCTAAAATAGCAGTTTCGCCAAAAATTTCGCCACGTGTTAAAATGGCTTTTACAACTTCTTCACCATCTTCATTATAATAACCAATTTTCACTTTTCCTTTTTCTATTAAATAGACTTTATTTGCAGAGTCTTCTTCAAAATAGATATAGTCTTTCTTTTTGTAGGCATCAAAATCATGCTCTTTTTTGTAGGCTTTGAACTTATGCGGGCAAAGTACCTTGAAAAGATTGACATCATCAAAGAACCAAAGTGATTTCATTTTATTTAAGATTTGTTAGATTATTTTAGGTCGCAAAAACCTCAAAACCTTACAAAAAGACATAAAAAAAGCCTCCACATATAGGAGGCTTTCATTGATCTATTTTAAAATCTATTCTTCTTCATCAGAGGTGTTTTCAACCTCATCAACTAAAGCATTTAACATATTATGTTCTTGCAATAAATTATACCATTGAATTACTTTTTTAATATCGCTAGCATATACTCTATCCTCATCATAATCTGGTAAAACATTAAAGAAATATTCTTCCAATTTATCTTTACTGTCTTTAGCTTTTACAGATGCTTTCTCACCGTTTTCCTTTTCCTTAATATTTATAAAAACTTGGCTTAAAGGAATTTCTTCAGTTAATGTATATATAGCTATTTCGCTTAATACACTAACATTATTTTGCATACTAACAGAAATACGTTTGTTATCAATTAATGATTCTGCTACAAAACCACCACGTGTTTGAGTTATTAACTTGTATAATCCTGGTTTTCCTGAAATTGAAATTACTTTATCTAAACTCATAAATTGCTTTTTGAAAGGCGCAAATATCAACTGTTTATTGATGTCTTGCAAATATTATCGCCTCTTTTTTTGGTCTGGAAAACGCATTCTGTAGTCTACATTTATTTTTCCTTTAGAAATGTTTGTAAGCCTTCCTTTTATTAATCGCTTTTTTAAACTTGATAATTTATCCGTAAATAAAACACCTTCAATATGATCGTATTCATGCTGAATGACCCTCGCTCTCAAACCATCAAAAGACTCTTTATGCGCGTTAAAATTTTCATCAAGATATTCAACAGTAATAATAGGTTTTCTAAAAACATCCTCTCGAACATCTGGAATACTTAAACAACCTTCATTAAAAGCCCACTCATCGCCTTCCTCTTCAATAATTTTTGCATTTATAAAGACGCGCTTAAATCCATTTAAAGCTTTTTGTTCTTCTTTACTTAAATCTTCATCTTCTGAAAACGGCGTAGTATCCACCAAAAATAATCTAATAGGTAATCCAATTTGAGGTGCCGCTAAACCAACTCCATAAGCGTTGTACATGGTTTCAAACATGTTTTCTAAAAGGTCATCAAAATTTGGGTAATCCTTGGCAATATCTTTTGCTTTTTTCTTTAAAACAGCGTCTCCGTAAGCTACTATAGGTAAAATCATTCTGTGTTATATTAATCTTTACAAAAATACAATACTTATACTTTATGCATTGTATTTAACAAAAATTTATTGTTCCTTAATCTTCTATTGTTTTGAATATAAATAACTCTGCAGAATAAGTGTTGCACTAATTTCGTCAATTAATGCTTTATTTTTTCTTTGACTTTTCTTTAATCCACTATCTATCATGGTTTGAAATGCCATTTTTGATGTAAATCGCTCATCTACTCGTTTTACAGGAATATTAGGTATTTCTTTTTCTAACTTAGAAAGAAATTTAATAATATGAACTTCGCTATCAGAAACAGAATTATCCATTTGCTTTGGCTCTCCAACTATAAATAATTCGACAGATTCATTCTTTATGTAGTCTTTTAAGAACGAAAGTAACTCTTTAGTATTAACAGTAGTAAGTCCAGAGGCTATTATCTGTAACTCGTCTGTTACAGCAATACCTGTTCTTTTAGTGCCAAAATCAATCGCTAAAATTCTTCCCATATTATTTTTTTTCAAAAATAGTTTAATAAAACAAGAAAGGCTATCCATATGGACAGCCTTTCTCAATAGTTAACCTTAATTATTAATACTTGAACATTATCTTTTAAGCTCTTGCAGAACTACTAATTTCTTTAAATACTAATTTGATGTTACTCACTTTTCTTTTGCGGTTTAAGTAAATTCTAATATCACTAGAACTACGAGCAATCGTTTCATTTACTTTAGCAGCATCAATTAATAATGAATCATTTTCTTTAATAGTATTAACCGCTGCAATTACAGTAGCTATATCATCTCCATTAGAGAAAGAAATAGTCTTATTAGTTTCAATACTTACAACTTCCGTAGTACTTTGAGCGTTTCCGAAAGAGAAACTTAGTAATAAGATTAATAATATGTAAAAATTTGTTTTCATGTCTTTATCCTTGTTCGATGGGTCAAATATATATCGAGAATTGATTCCATTAATAATAAATTAGTTATACGCCGTGTATTTTCGATTATAAGAGAACCGCCTTGTTTTTACCGATAAACAGTTGAAATACACAATTACAGGATGAAAAACACTTTATTTTACATCTTATCCTAAATAGGTATAGCTCAAAAGACGAAATACACATTTACATCTATTAAAAACTACTTATAAATTTAATATTTCTTATAGATTCCCATTTATTATTATGGCTATTTCAATGTCTTTTTAATTGATAGCTATTATATTTGCCTAAAAACAAATATTAATGACAGAACTACAACAAATCATAGAAAAAGCTTGGAATAATAGAGATCTTTTAAATGAAGAAACTACCACCACAGCAATAAGAAACGTAATAGATTTATTAGATAAAGGAGAATTAAGAGTTGCCGAACCTATTACTGATGGTTGGCAAGTTAACGAGTGGGTTAAAAAAGCAGTTGTTTTATATTTCCCAATTCAAAAAATGGAAACCTTAGAAGCTGGTATTTTTGAATACCATGATAAAATTCCTTTAAAGAAAAACTTTGCAGAGCGAGGTATTAGAGTTGTGCCTAATGCAGTCGCTAGACATGGTGCTTATATTTCTCCTGGAACTATATTAATGCCAAGTTATGTAAATATTGGTGCTTATGTAGATAAAGGTACTATGGTTGATACTTGGGCTACGGTTGGTAGTTGTGCACAAATTGGTAAAAATGTACATTTATCTGGAGGTGTTGGTATTGGTGGTGTTTTAGAACCACTACAAGCCGCACCAGTTATTATTGAAGATAACGCTTTTATTGGAAGCCGCTGTATAGTTGTAGAAGGTGTGCGTGTTGAAACTGAAGCTGTTTTAGGTGCTGGAGTGGTATTAACAATGAGTACAAAAATTATTGATGTAACAGGGGATGAACCTATAGAGTACAAAGGTATTGTACCAGCACGATCAGTTGTTATTCCTGGAAGTTATGCAAAACAGTTTGCTTCAGGAAGTTATAATGTACCTTGTGCGTTAATTATTGGAAAGCGTAAAGAGAGTACAAACAAGAAAACATCGCTTAACGATGCGCTTCGTGAGCATAGTGTAGCAGTTTAATATGAGCCAAATAAAACACGTTTTGTGGACTGGTGGCTGGGACTCAACATTTAGAATTATCCAATTATATAGATTAAATGCCACTATTCAACCACTTTATGTTGTTAATGATGAAAGAGTCTCTACTAAAAGAGAATTAGAAGCTATTGAAAAAATAACTAAGGGTATACAAACACAATTCATACAATCTAAAGGAGAAATTCTTCCATTACAAATTATTAAAAAACAAAATATCCCATCAAACATATTAATAAAAAAAATACATAAGCATCTTAGACGAAAAGTAAAATTAGGCAAGCAATATTATTGGTTAGCTTGTTTGGCAAAAAAATATAAGTCTAAGAACTTAGAATTATCTTTACATAAGGAAGATTTAGATAAGTTTTTTGTTAAAGAACAACTTATTGAATTTAAGGATGAACATTTAGGTTCTAATTGGAAAATAAATCCTAAAAAGGTTGGTTTTTTTAAAAGGCAGCTTTTTTCAAATATGGTATTTCCTTTGATTGATATTTCTAAAATTGAAATGAAAGCTGTTTCAGAAAAAAATGGTTTTTATAATTTAATGGAGTTAACATGGTTCTGCCATAATTCAGACAAAAAGCCCTGTGGAGATTGTCCACCATGCAGGCAGTATGTTAGAGATGGATTTGGGTTTAGGCTACAGTAATTTCTTTTTGAATAAATTAATTGTATTACCCAAATTAATAGCCTTTTAATAAAAGAACACTAGTATTCACCAATTAAAAAGAGCTAATAATTTTGTTTATATTTACTCAAACTATTTATTTATATATAGTTATTAAAATTAAAGCTAATTTTTATTTATGCTTTAAAAATTATAATCCAACTTAATGATTAAAAAGGATACAAAAGATAATATACGATGGCATTTCAGGCTTAAACGGTCTAACAAAAAAGCTTTAAATGCTCTTAAAATTATTGAAGATTATAAAGGGGAAATCAACCCGAAATTAGTTAAACTGTCAAATGAATACGCTAAAGAAGTTCTAGGAAGTAAGGCTTACGCACCTTGGCTTTATGTTTATGCAGCGCTTCAAAACAAGTTTGAAGAAGGTTGGATTCCAGATAATTATTATAATAAAGAAGTCGTACAAAGACAAAAAGGGGAATATGGAGAACTGGCTGACAGAAATTTTATAACACCTTTACTATTTCCAAAAATGGAAACTTTAAATGTTGGTTATTTTATTAATGGTAAGTTTTGTACAACTGATAATAAAATTATAAATCCTGAAAATTTTAAAGATTATATTTTTAAAAAAAACAGTAAATTAGTTTATAAGTTAGAGAATTCAAAACGAGGAAAAGGGGTCTTCGTAATGGACAGAAACAATTTTAACACTTCTTTCTGTCTTTCATGTAAAAACGACAATGGTGTTTTTCAAAAATTTATTGAGCAACACCCCTTTTTTTTAGAATTTACGGATAATGCTGTAGCAACAATTCGAATCACAACAGTATCAAATGAAATAGGAAATATATCTGCAAAAGCGTCATTTATAAAAATGGGGCGTAATAATGACACACACGTCATGTCAAGTTCTGCTATAAACATTCCAATAAACATTAAAACTGGAGAATTAAGCTCTAAAGCTTACATGAATTGGAAAGAACTTGATTCACACCCAGATAGTAAAGTTACCTTTGAAGGTAAAAAAATCCCACATTTTGAAAAGTGTATAGAAAAAGGGATACAAATGCATAGTGAAATTCCTTTTATAGGCTGCATAGGTTGGGATTTTGCTATTGATAAATTTGAAGAAGTACAGCTTATAGAATGGAATGGACGCCACAATGGCATTAAATTTAGCGAAGCCACTACTGGCCCATGCTTTAAGGGTTTAAATTGGGAAAATCTTTGGAAACAGAAATAACTCAAACCTAATTAAACTGAAAAAACATCATTTTAAATACCAAATAAAATACATCAATTCATCCTGATGTATTTGAAAAAAATGCGATTTTACACCAAAATTCTATTGTAAAATACGATATAAAAAAATGATTTAATTTTATGACAAAACTATTCCAAATAATTAAGAAAAAAGCAAAGAGAAATCATCTAGTATTATTAAGGAAATTAAAATTCGTATCACCAGAAACCTACGTACATTATCTTTATAGTTATTATACTGGCAAAAAATTAGATTTAGTTAATCCAAAAGAATTTAATGAAAAAATTCAATGGTATAAAGTACATTTTCATCCTAAAATTTTAAATCAACTTGTAGACAAATATGCTGTAAGAGCTTATGTTAAGGACAAAATTGGGGCACAATATCTCAATGATATTTACGGTGTATATAAGAAGCCTGAAGAAGTACCTTTTAATGAATTACCAAAACAATATGTCATTAAAGCTACAAACACAAGTGGATATAATCTTATTGTAACAGACAAAGAAAATCTTGATAAAAAAAAGACACGTAAATTACTTAAAAAATGGTTGAGTAAAACCCAATATTACTTAAGAAGCAGAGAGTGGGCTTATAAAGATGTTGAACCAAGGTTAGTCGTTGAGAAGTTTTTAAAAGAAGAAGGTAAAAGTTCACTTGTTGATTATAAATTTTATTGTTTTGATGGAGTTGCTAAATTTGTTGATGTTCATATAGATAGAGACAAAGAACATAAACAGGGATGTTTTGATCTGGATTTCAACTTGTTACCTTTTGGTAAAAGCATTAACTATAAAAGTATATCATCAGGGTTGGCAAAACCGACTAACTTTGATGAAATGGCAGAATTATCTCAAACTTTAGCTGCTAATCTTCCTTTTGTTCGCGTTGATTTTTATTCGGTTAATGGAAATTCTATATTTGGAGAAATGACTTTTTACCCCTCAGGTGGCAGAAAAGATTTTTTTCCTGATAAGTATAATAAAATTATCGGAGATTATTTTAAGCTACCAAAACTTAAAAAAGGACAAAAAATAATAACCGAAATAGATTAATTGCTTAGATTTATTTTTTTATAAAATAGCATTTGTTGATTGATGAGAAACAAGAATCATAAAAATAACGTTATTGACAAAATGCAAATAGACGTCGTTCTACCATGGGTTGATGGGAATGATGAGAAACATCGTTCTAAGATGTTACCGTATGTAAAAGATAAATCTAAATTTCAATCTGAAATGTTTAGGACTCGATTCGACCATGTAAATGAAATAAAATTTGCGGTTGATTCCATTTTAAAATTCGCACCATTTGTCACGAATATTTACTTAATTACTGATAAACAAACACCAGATTTTCTCACTAAGGAAAATAATGCAGAATTTTATAATAAAGTGTCCATAATTGATCATACCCTGATTTTTTCTGGATATGAAGAATACTTACCAACTTTTAATAATAGACCAATTGACACCTGTTTACACAGAATACCAAACTTGGCAGAACACTTTCTTTATTTTAATGATGATGTTTTTTTAATTAATAAAACGCAACCTGAAGATTTTTTCAAAAATGAATGGCCTATAATTAGAGGGGAATGGACAAAATTTGAAGAAGATAAGATTAAAAAATTGGTCAAAAAACCCAAAGTTGGTCATAAAACCGCACAACAAATAGCAGCAAAGCAATTAGGCTTTAAAAAATATTATAGATTCAGACATACGCCACATCCACTACGTAAATCAACTTTCGTTAATTATTTTAAAGAAAACGAAGATATATTCATAGAAAATATAAAACATAAGTTTAGACACCCAAACCAATTCACTCCACAGGGCTTAGCCAATCATATAGAAATAAAAAATGGCACCTGCTATTTTGAAAATGATTTGAAGCTTAAGTATTTTAGATCTTATAAAAAACCTTTGTTTTGGTATAAGTTTAAACTCAATGTAATAGGAAAAGGAAAATTGTTTTTAGGACTGCAAAGTTTAGATCACTGTCCCCCTATAATTTTAACATATTTATTAAAATGGCTTGATAAAAAAACTAATACTAAAATTAATTACTAATGGTTAAAAAAGGTCACACTAAATAGCATATCCTTAAATAACTAATATTTAAATCTTTTTTTTGATAGAATAAATACTTCGAAAAAACATATTACAAAATGATAAAAAAAATAATTTATGGTCTTATAAAAAAGCTTAAATTCTTACCAGCCGATGTGTATATGAAATATTACTATGAGTATTATTCTGGCAAAAAATTGAATTTAAAAAACCCTACTGAATTCAATGAAAAAATTTCTTGGCTAAAAGTTTATTACCACCCGCCTATTTTAACCCAATTAGTAGATAAATATTCGGTTAGAACTTATGTGCAAGAAAAAGTTGGTGAAGCTTATTTAAACGAGCTCATTGAAGTTTACGATAGTGCTTCAAAAGTTGATTTTAAAAAACTCCCAAACCAATTTGTGATTAAAGGCGTACATGGATTTCATTTTAATCTTATTGTTGAAGATAAAACTCAATTAAATAAAAAGCGTGCAAAATACCTTATGCACAAATGGATGCGAAAAAATCAATATTATAGAGGTGGTTTAGAATGGGCTTATAAAAATGTTAAACCAAGATTAATTGCTGAAAAATTTTTACCAGAAATTGGTGAAGAAACTATTGGCGATTATAAATTCTTCTGCTTTAATGGCACACCTAAATTTGTTCAAGTAGATGTTGATAGAGGTACAAATCATCAACGCGTTTTTTATGACTTAGATTGGAATAAATTGGAATTTCATGATGAGTTAAAAGTATACAACAAAGAACTTGAACAACCTATAAACTTTAACGATATGATTATTACTGCTACAAAATTAGCTGATAAATTTCCATTTGTTAGGGTGGATTTATATTCTATAAAAGGTAAAACTATTTTTGGTGAAATGACTTTTTACCCTGCTGATGCTAGATTTGAATTCTATCCTCCTAAATATAATACCATCATAGGGAGTTATATAAAATTACCAAAGCTTAAATCTGGTCAAAAAGAAATAACTACTATTTAACTATTCCAAAATCAGTCCAAACTCTTTTATCCTTTTTTGTAGCTTCTCTAATTGATAAATTTTTATTGATTGATTCTGGCGTTTTATACCCTCTTTTATGATCTAAATGTACACATATTGCACTATAACGTATTTGCTTAGGTTTAATCCCGTAATTTACTAAACGCTCTCCCAATTCTCTATCTTGACCACCATATTGCATACGTTCATCAAAACCATTTATGGCTAAAATATCTTTTTTCCAACCAGAAGCATTGTGTCCATTCCAGCTAGGTCTAGTTGGTGTTAATTTATTTAATAATATAGATTTATAGCCTTTAGCACTTAACTTATTATTTTTAAAAGATGGTTTCAGCCCATTATTTTTCAACCATTTTACGTCAAAACAATGTCCTGAATAAATGTTATTTTTATTAATTTTATGTGATATATCAAGAGGAAACATAAAGTACCCACCAGATAAAAAATAACCAACTTCTTTTTTCGTTTCATGAATTTCTAAAAAATCAACTCTTGGAATACAATCGCCATCACTCATAACAATATACTCACTTTTACAAGCTACAACTGCTTTATTTAGAATTCTCGATTTCTGAAAGCCATCATCTTCCTGCCAAATATGATTAATATCTAAATCATATTCTTCTCTAAAACTGTCAATTAAGTTTTTAGTTTTTGGCCCGGATCCATCATCTGCAATAACAATTTCAAAATCTTTAAAAGTTTGACAGCTATAACCCCATAACACCTTTTCTAACCAAGCTTCAGCATTATATGTGCTAATTATTACTGAGATTTTTGTCATCATTTTTCTATTAAAAAAATTGGTAGTATAAAACAGCAAATTAATAAAACAAGTTGTAATATTTAAAAAAAAATGACATTAAGTATTTACTATATTTGTTTTTATATTTAATCGCCTATGAAAATTGTTAAAGAACTTCCGAAGTCTATACTTCACAGTTTATTTTTACATTTTGCGCCTTCATCATTTTTATTGAAAAATAAAAAAACGTTACCAGTTATTGTTTCATTAACCTCTATTCCATCTCGTATTAGTACACTCCATTTAGTAATTAAAAGTTTGTTTAATCAAAGTTATTTACCCTCCAAAATTGTTTTATGGCTACATGAAGATTTAAAAAACAATCTACCAAAATCTTTAAACAAACTGCAATCTGCTTTATTTGAAATAAAATATTCGCCTTTAACGTGTTCACACAAAAAACTAATTCACACCTTAGAAAACTACCCTGAATCTATAATTATCACTTGTGATGATGATTTAATTTATAGAACAGAATTGGTTAAAAACCTCTACGATGAACATTTAAAATACCCAAAAGATATTATTGCGAATAGAACTAATCAAATAAAACTCGACAAAAATAATGAGTATAGACCTTTTAGTCAATGGAAGTTGAAAGATGTAGAGATTAACCAAAAAGCATTATGCCCTATAGGTGCTTGGGGAATTTTATATCCGCCAAAATCATTACCAAGCGAAGTATTTAATCAAGAACTATTTTTAAAATTAACTCCTAAAGCAGATGATTTATGGTTTAAAACCATGTCTTTAATAAATGGGACTACTTCTAGAAGATCACAAAATACACCTAAAAGCCCAATTCCTATCTGGGGTACTCAAAAAATAGCTTTAAAAAATGATAACATAAAGAATAATAAAAATGATACGCAATGGCTTGCTGTATCCAAATATTTTAATTTAAAAGAATTATTAAAATAATAATTCTTGTCTTAGAAAAACTAATTTACCATTATTATAATTTGAATAAACACAATAAAATATCAGCTTTACTAATAACTTATAATGAAGTTAATCATATTGACCAAGTCATTGATAATATTAGTTTTGCTGATGAAATTATAGTGATAGATTCTTTTAGCAATGATGGTACTTTTGAAAAATTAAAGGCTTTAAAAAATGTAAAAACTATTCAACGTGAATTTAAAAACTTTTCAGATCAAAGAAATTTTTCATTAAAACAAGCAAATCATAATTGGATTTTATTAATTGATGCTGATGAGCGCATAACCGATAAACTGAAAACTGAAATATTTAAAGAAATAAACACTCCAAATAATATAGCTGGTTTTATGTTTAAACGGCTATTTTTCTTCAAACAAAAAAGAATTCGTTTTAGTGGTTTTCAAACAGACACAACTTATAGATTATTTAAAAAAGGGAAAGTAAAATATAATGAAGACAAAATAGTACATGAGATGCCAATAATAGATGGAAAAAGTAAATTACTAAAAAACTACATGTTACATTATTGTTTTGAAAGTGCTGAACATTATAAATCTAAAATGGAACAATATGCAGAACTTAAAGCTTTAGAGTTATTTAATAAAGGTAAAAAAACAAATATTTTTAATTTCTATATAAGGCCTTTATATAAATTTATTACAAACTACTTTTTTAGATTAGGTTTCTTAGATGGTAAAGAAGGATTTATAATTTGTAATTTAAGTGCGTATGGTGTTCGTTTTAGATATAAAAAACTTAAAGAATTATGGAAACAAAAACACTAAAGTTTTAATTTACTCTTTAACTCTCTTTTTCGTGTAAGTTTTGCTCTAAAATCTTGTGTTTCTTGCCACATTAAACTAAAAACTTTATTATAATCTTCTCCAATACATTTAGCATATTCATCACTCATAACTTCAACCATAAATTTATACTTACTTAATCTTGAAAAATTTTTAATTCGAGTCTCAAAATCTAGATTTCCAAAATTCATTCGATTTAAATCAACTAAATAAAATTTATAAGTATTCTTTTGCTTTTTTATCAATGTATTTCCTGGAGAATGGTCTAGAAAATGGATACCTTTTTCATGCAACTCAAAAGTAAACCTTGTAAAGGTTCTTAGAATATTATCGTAATCAGGGTAATCAAAATTAGTTATAAGTTCTCGGTAAGTTAAATCACAATCTAACTGTTCACTTACATAAAAGCTTTTTTTTAATAAAAATGCTGTTTTATATTCAAAATATGCTATTGGCTTTGGTGTTCCCACTTTTAAACTAATAAGTTTATTAGCATATTCAAAAGAGCGTTCCGCTTTACTTTTTCTAAAAAGCTTATAAGCAATTTGGTTAATAATGTTTGGAATTTTAAAGGCTTTAATATTAATATTTACTCCGTCCAAATCGACAATTTTAATAATATTTCGCTCTCCTTCACCTCCACTTACATTATCAAAATCATGAATTAAATTAGTAAGTTTATTACTGAATTTTTTGTTAAAATTTTGATTAAACACTTTACTTTCCGTCATTTCAACTAAATAAATGGATACAATTATTATGATTATTATTATGATTTCTATCGTAAATTTAGAACTCTGCAAATATAAGGTTCAAAACATGAATGAAGAAATAAACATAGCTTTACATAGAGGTCTTATTCTTTATCCAACAGATACGGTTTATAATATTTTTCAATTTTGACGCTGTTGAAAAAATTTATGCATTAAAACAACTAGAAAATAGTCATGTATTAATTTGTTGGTGATGATACTAATGATAAAAAACAAATACCCAAAACCTATAAAGAAATTACTCTCGAGGTTTTAAAAGGTGTGGACTATGTTGTAAATTTGCACCACAAAAAACAAGCTCTAAGCCATCATCAATTAGAAAGTTACACAACAATGGTATTGTTAAAATAATTCGAGAGTAAAACCTCAAAAATTATCAATGAATTACAAAGAAGCATTACAACATTCTATTTTTAAAATCATTTCTCAATCTGCAGAAGAATTGCAGTTGGACTCTTTTGTAATTGGTGGTTTTGTTCGCGATTTTCTGCTTAAACGAGGCCATGCTAAAGATATTGATATAGTTGCCATTGGAGATGGCATAAAACTGGCTAAACAGGTAGCAAAAAACTTACCTGACAAACCTAAAGTTCAAGTCTTTAAAACCTACGGAACGGCTATGTTAAGGCATGATGATATTGAAATTGAGTTTGTTGGTGCCAGAAAAGAATCCTATACCGAAGATAGTAGAAATCCATTCGTAGAAAATGGCACTTTAGAAGATGACCAAAACCGTAGAGATTTTACTATTAATGCCTTAGCATTAAACCTAAGTAAAGATAGTTTTGGTGAATTGCTAGACCCTTTTAAAGGTATTGAAGATTTAGAAAACAAAATCATTAAAACACCTTTAGCCCCAGATATAACTTATAGTGACGACCCACTTAGAATGTTGCGAGCCATTAGGTTTGCCACACAACTAGATTTTACAATTGAAGAGAAATCTCTTGAAGCCATATCAAATAACAGCCATAGGATTGAAATCATTACAAACGAACGTATTGTAACCGAACTCAATAAAATTCTTGAAAGTAAAAAACCATCAAAAGGGTTTTTGCTATTAGAAAAAGCTGGATTATTACAATATTTTTTACCTGAAATTACAGATTTAAAAGGCATTGATGAAGTTGAGGGACAACGCCATAAAGACAATTTTTATCACACACTTGAAGTTGTAGACAATATATCTAAAAAAACTAATAACCTTTGGTTACGTTGGGCAGCTTTACTACATGATATTGGTAAAGCCCCAACAAAAAAATTTAATAAAAAAGTGGGATGGACATTTCATGGACATGAATTTGAAGGTTCAAAAATGGTCTATAAATTATTTAAAAGACTAAAGATGCCATTGAATGATAAAATGAAATTTGTTCAGAAAATGGTATTCATGAGTTCTCGACCTATTGTTTTAGCTGATGATATAGCTACAGATTCTGCAGTACGCCGTTTAGTATTTGATGCCGGAGATTATGTTGATGATTTAATGACTTTGTGTGAAGCAGATATAACCACCAAAAACCCTAAAAAATTCAATAAGTATCACAATAACTTCAAAATTGTTCGTGATAAAATTATTGAAGTTGAAGAAAGAGATCATGTTAGAAATTTTCAACCTCCAGTTTCAGGTGAAGAAATAATGGCCGCATTTAATTTAAAACCTTCTCGTGAAATAGGCATAATTAAAGAAACCATAAAAGAAGCAATTCTTGAAGGTGATATTCCAAATGAATATGATGCTGCCTATAAATTAATGCTTGAAAAAGGAAAAAAATTAGGTTTAATAAATGAAAAAGGATAACAAAAAAGTAATATACTGGCTTTTAATAGGGTGTACCTTAATTTTCATCATGGTTGTTGTTGGTGGTATAACACGACTAACGCACTCTGGCCTATCTATTTCAAATTACAAATTAATATCAGGAACTATCCCCCCAATGAGCGATGCCGAATGGAATACCGCCTTTGATTTATACAAACAATATCCTGAATATCAGAAACTTAATAATCAATTCACCATTCAAGAGTTTAAAGATATATATTTCTGGGAATGGCTACATCGTGTTATTGGCAGGTTTATTGGTATCGTATTTCTAATTCCTTTTTTATATTTTTTAATCACCAAACAACTTACCAAACCAACTATAAAAAAAGCTATTATTTTATTGTGCTTAGGGGCATTTCAAGGGTTTTTAGGCTGGTATATGGTTAAAAGCGGTTTAGTGGATAATCCAGATGTTAGTCATTATAGGCTAGCAGCTCATTTAACAACAGCCTTTATAACATTTGCATACACGTTTTGGGTAGCATTAGATTTAATATTCCCTCAAAAAAAAGACATAAGTACATCATTTAGAAATTTAGTACGTTGGGGATTGGCTATCTTAATACTACAAATTATTTACGGTGCATTTGTAGCTGGATTAGATGCCGGTTTTATTCACAACCATTGGCCCATGATGAGTGAAGGAAAATTTATTCACGAAACTGTTTACATAGAACAAAACCCTGTTTACAAAAACTTTATTGAAGGTAAAAGCGGCGTGCAATTTGTTCATAGAATATTAGCATTTGTCGTTTTAGGTTTCATTATTGTAATTTACATGAAGGCAAAAAGAATGCTCCTTACTAATTACCAAAAAAAAGGTATAAACCTTCTTTTAATAATAGTTGGCATTCAATTTCTACTTGGCGTTTTCACAATACTATTACAGGTTCCGGTATGGCTTGGTGTAGCTCACCAAGTTGGAGCATTTTTCTTATTAAGCGCCATGACATTTACCCTACATCGTTTTACCAAATAATTCAAAAAAAGCCTACCTTTGTAGCATAATTTCATAGTTAATGATTTACAGATTTAGAGTAATTTTAGATAATGATACTGAAGAAGATATCTTTCGCGATTTAGAAATTCGAGAAACAGATACGCTTGAAGACCTACATAATATTATCACACAATCATTTGGATTTGATGGTTCTGAAATGGCATCATTTTATATTAGTAATGATATTTGGGAACAAGGTGAAGAAATATCATTGTTTGATTTAAGTGAAGATAATTCTGCTCGATTAATGAATGAAACATCTTTAGATGGTGTTGTGCATGAGGCACAAACAAAACTTATATATGTTTACGATTTTATGAGCATGTGGACCTTTTATGTAGAATTAGCTGAAATTGTTGATGAAACTGAAGGTAACGATTATCCAAACCTCATGTTTGTACAAGGGCAAGTTCCTGATACAGCTCCAGAAAAAATATTTGAAACAGATGATGATGACAACTATAACGAATTTGATGACGGCATTGATGTTGATGACTACGAAGATTTAGACTTCAACGAAAACTGGAATTAATTAACGATACTTATTTTCTAAAGGATTTACATTTTCGTAATTTCTGGTTAAGAACTCTAAAGAATATTTTAGAATCTCCCCCATACTTTTGCTCTTTTTAAAGTTTACATCGTGGGTATAATCAAAAACAGTCATTTTCAACAATTTTACATTTTCCTTAGTTGAAATATCACTAGCTTCCATACATGCTATTAACCGTCCCATTCTATTATAAAAACTTTTAAGTCGTTTTACCAAAATAGAACGTTCTTCAGTTTTATATTGATCTATAGATAGTTTTTGAATACTATTTGAAACCAGCTGAACCATTTCATAATTTTCTTTAAAAAATTGCGGTCTGTAAATATTAAATTTACCTTCATAAGATTGTTGATCAAAATCTATAGCTCTTATTCTATAAACTACCTTATCAAAATCATGCGTAGGTACAATAACATAGTTGTAAGACCTCATATCTCCTAACATACGAATCATACAACGCTCGTTAAACTTTACAAACTCTTTGGCTATTTGAGATTTTTCAGACTTGCTACATTTAGGTAGCATATTCTTTATAAATTCATCTCCTGGAATTCCTGCAATATGTTCCTCAATTAAAGTATTTTCAAAAACTAAAAAATTTAAATTATAAGGAGAAAGCATATGCTCTAATTCTAAACCATAAACCCTTGAAGCATCAGCAACTTTAACATAGAAGTATGTAGAATTATCATTTAAAATATTTCTAATTTTTATCCTAAAAGGCTTAGAATTACCAAAGGTGCAGTAATCAACAGCATCAACACTTAAAAAAGGTAAAATATTTTCATTACCATCAGAATGAAAAATGGTGTACACTTTTTTTAATGCAGAATCAATTTCTTCTCTTTCAAATTCATTATAATACACTCGAACCCACAAAGTATCATTATCCTCTTTATCATAAACAACTATAGAACCTTGAAAACGGAGCAAATCATCATAAAAAATAGGAATCTTAACATTTCTATTATACTTAGAAAGATACTCGTGTAACTTAGGTGTTACCGGAAAAGATGGTTTTCTTTTAGAAATTTTTAAATCTTGCATTTATACTAAAATATTAAATGAAATATACACTTTTATTTATTAAGCCCATAATGTATACCCTTTAAACATTAAACTAATTGAATAAATTCAACTTTTAAAATTAATATTAATTTAACTAAATTTTGAAACAAATATCATAGATTGATAAAGACTTTAAAAACACGTTTTAAAAAAGTAAGGAATACAAGTAATTAAGACTAAAAACAAATAAAATTAAAAACACATGAAAAGAATTGCCATTAATGGAATGGGGCGTATTGGGCGTGCCGCTTTAAAAGTTATTTTAGACACACCAGGATTAGAAGTTGTTGCTGTAAACGATTTAGTAACTACAGATAATATTGCCTATTTACTAAAATACGATACCGTTTACGGAATCTACGAAAAAGAAGTATCTCACGATGATAACCATCTTATAATAGATGGAAAAAAAATAAAATACTATTCCAACCGAAACCCAGAAGAATTACCTTGGAAAGAAAACAACATAGACATAGTTATTGAAAGCACAGGTTTCTTTACAAAGAGTGAAGATGCTGCAAAACATATTACTGCCGGAGCTACAACAGTTGTTATTTCTGCGCCAACAAAAAGTGCAGACACACCAACGGTAGTACATGGTGTAAACTCCAAAGACGGTAAAGCAAGCATATTTTCTTGTGCCAGCTGTACCACAAATAATATTAGCCCCGTAGTTGAAGTTTTAGGGCGTAGAATTGGTATAAAAAAAGCAATCATGACCACCGTACATGCCTACACAGCATCACAAAATATGGTAGATTCTGTGTCAAAAAAGAATTACAGAATGGGTCGTGCAGGAGCAGCAAACATAGTACCTACCTCAACAGGAGCAGCCATTGCCACAACCAAAGCCTTACCGCAATTTACTAATAAATTTGATGGTGTTGCCTTGCGTGTCCCAATCCCAGTAGGCTCCATTTCAGACATGACATTTGTTACAGAAAAAAACGTCACTGTAGAAGAAGTTAACGCCATTTTACAGGAAGAAGCCGCTACAAACCGTTACGCAAAAGTACTTTCTACAACTTATGAGCCTATCGTATCTTCAGATATTGTTAAAAGTCCGTTTGCCTCAACCGTCGATTTAAGCATGACGCGCGTTGTAGATGGCGATTTACTAAAAGTAATGACTTGGTACGATAACGAGTGGGGATTCACAAATCAAATGATTCGTCAAATTCAAGAAATCTAGAATCAAAATATAGAAAACTAAAAAGATCATTTGTTTAAATGGTCTTTTTTTTTGATTAAAATTATTTGGGCGTTACCCGAAAAGGGTCGGGCTATCCGTTACAAGTCCTCGCACTTCCTTCGTCAGGCTGTGGGCTATCCACTTCTATCCCTAACGCACTCATCCGCCAATACAAAACCTAACTTAAAGTCATTTTTCATTTCAAAATACCGATAATACATCATTTTAAAAAGAATATATTTACTAGATGTAACAAAATTTAATCACGCTCGTCTTACTTAAATAACTAACCATTGCTGGCATCTTCAGTTGGCAAAAAAACTTTATAGCTTGGAATCTATACTAACAATTAACAATCTTACTAAAAAATTTGGCTACTTAACCGCAGTTAAAGATTTATCATTCACCATAAACAAAGGCAATGTTTACGGTATTTTAGGCCCAAACGGAAGTGGAAAATCTACAACTTTAGGTATTGTACTAAATGTAGTTAATAAAACCGAAGGCAACTTTCATTGGTTCGACGGAAACACATCAACACACGATGCATTAAAAAAAGTAGGAGCTATAATCGAGCGACCAAACTTTTACCCATACATGACGGCAGTACAAAACCTAAAACTAGTTTGTAAAATAAAAGGTGTTGATAAAAGCAAAATAGATGAAAAACTAGAAATAGTTGGACTTTTAGAACGTAAGGACAGTAAATTCAAAACCTATTCTCTCGGGATGAAGCAACGCTTAGCCATAGCCTCTGCCCTATTAAACGACCCTGAAATATTAATTTTAGACGAACCAACAAACGGTTTAGACCCACAAGGTATTCATCAAATTAGAGAAATTATAAAGCAAATTGCAGCCAAAGGCACCACCATTTTATTAGCATCACATTTACTTGATGAAGTAGAAAAAGTATGCTCTCACGTTGTTGTGCTGAGAAAAGGCGTAAAACTATATTCTGGTAGAGTTGACGAGATGATTTCAAGTCATGGTTTCTTTGAACTGAAATCAAATCAAGAAAAAGAGTTAGTAACCTTATTAGAAAACCATAAATCATTCGAAAAAGTTAAAGTTCACGAAAACTTAGTTACAGCTTTTTTAAATGAGCCAATGAAATCTGACGATTTCAATAAACTCCTTTTTGAACAAGGTATTATTCTAACCCATTTAATACAGCGTAAGGAAAGCTTAGAAGAGCAATTTTTACAATTAACTGACAACAATTAAAATTAACCAGATGTTACGACTTTTAAATTTAGAATTACAAAAGCTTTTACTTAACAGAACAAGTAAAATACTCATATTCGTTTCATTTATATTACCATTTTTTGTGATATTATTATCATCATTAAAAATTAATGTTTTTGGTTTTTTCACATTAGAATTAGGTGAATTAGGCGTTTTTAACTTCCCTATAATTTGGCATCTTACTACGTTTTTCGCTTCTCAATTCAAATTCTTTTTTGCTATTGTAGTAGTAAGTATGATTGGTAACGAGTATAGTAACAAAACCATAAAACAAAACCTTATTGATGGTTTAAGTAAACAGGAGTTCATACTATCGAAGTTTTATGCTATTATATTTTTCTCATTAATTTCAACCATACTTATTGGTCTTATATCATTATCTATAGGTTTATACTATTCAAGTTACACAGAACCTTCAATAATATTTAGAGGTATTGAGTTTTTAATGGCATATTTTGTAAAATTAATAGGGTTCTTTAGTTTGTGTTTATTCTTTGGTATGTTAGTAAAACGATCTGCATTTGCATTAGCATTTCTATTTATATTGTTTATTTTAGAGTGGATATTATTTGGCTTAATAGCGTGGCAATCAAACAATAACTTAGCAGATAAAATTCAAAATTTCTTCCCATTAAAATCCATGTATAAATTAATTGACCAGCCTTTTCAAAGAGTAGCGATGTCTAAATTCCCAGATAAAGCCCAATTAGCTTATGATTATGGTGCACATGGATACGAAATTCTTATTGTTTTGTGTTGGACAGCCTTATTCATCTTTTTATCGTTTAGATTATTAAAAAAGCGAGATTTATAATATATTTGGTAGCTTTTGCTACTGAAAAATGAAAAACGCTATATTATTCGTAATTTTTAGCCTATTTAGTCTATCTATATATGCTCAAAACGAAGCATCTACTTGGTACTTTGGAGAAAATGCTGGGATAAAATTTAATATTTTTACAGGTGGAGTCACACCTCTTTCTGATGGTCAAATTAATACTCGAGAAGGTTGTGCTTCAATTTCAGATTCTAGTGGTCAGTTATTGTTTTATACAGATGGTACAACCGTTTACAATTCGGTTCATGATGTTATGCCAAACGGAAATGATTTATTAGGTGATGAGTCTAGCGCACAATCTGCAATTGTGGTTCCCAAACCAAATGAACCTAATATTTATTACATTTTTACTGTAGGTTCAAATCAAACCCTTACTGGTCTAAACTATTCTATTGTTGATGTTTCAGCAAACTCTGGAGCTGGAGAAGTAACACGTAAAAACACAAATTTAATTCCTGATTGTGCCGAAAAAATATCAGCTGTAGTTAAAGATTGTGATACAAAATCTATATGGGTTATTGCTCTTTCAACAGCATCTGGTTTTATAGCCCCCTCCTCTTCTTTAAACACATTTTATGCCTTTGAAATTAATGGCTTTGGTGTTAATTCCATTCCAATAAAAAGTACATTACCAATTACTATTTCAGATCGTCGTGGTTATTTAAAACTCTCCCCAAGTGGTTCGAAATTGGCTTGTGCAAATGTTATATCTGGTTTATTTTTATTTGATTTTGATTCTGATTCAGGTCTTGTTCGCAATTCTAATCAAATAAATATTGATGGCATCAATAATAAACCTTATGGAATTGAGTTTTCACCTAATAGTGAATTGTTATATGTAACGTCCACAAATAATTTTTTTGATAGAATAAATAGTGCTAATAATGATAACCCTGCAAATCACACCTCTGTTCTGTTACAATATGATTTAAATGCCACAGATATTGAAAGTAGTCAAGTTGTAATAGATAATCGAAATTTATACCGTAGCGCATTACAATTAGGACCTAATGGAAAAATATATAGATCCTTAAGTGAAACGTACAATAAAGGTTTGAATGGACTAGGAGCAATTAACAATCCAAACGTAATAGGAACTGCAGCTTCTTATCAACATGATGCCGTCAATCTGGGTAGCAGAAACTCTACCCAAGGACTTCCTCCATTTATAGCTTCTTTTTTCAACGAACAGATTGACATTATAAAGAATGGAAATTCTACAGCTTATTTGTCATTATGTGAAGATGACTCTTACACATTGGTTGTTGATAATATTCCTGGGGCAAAATATATATGGACTCGTGATGATATTTTACTCCCAGAATCAGATTTTGATTTAGTTCTGTCAAAAACTGGATTATATTCAGAAAGTGGAGTATACAAAGTTGTAATAGAACCTTTAGGCACTGTAATTACTAATTCATGTGGGTTCCCTCAAGGCCAAGCGACTGTTCAATTTTTTGATTACCCTACTGCTATGGATGCTTCTTTGTTTCAATGTGATTTAGATTTAAGTTCAATAGGTATAACGACATTTAATTTAACTGAAGCTAATGAAATTATAACCAATCCTTCAGAAGAAATAACAGTTACTTTCCATAATACCGCGAATGATGCTACTAATGGCGCTAATGCCATATTACATCCTGGAAACTATGAAAACAACCATCCAAATGAACTATTATTTACTAGAGTAACTCATAATTTTAGTGGGTGTTTTGAAACAGCTACCCTCAGTCTAGGTGTTAGCAATACTCAAGTACCTACTTACAAGGCAGAGCCTGTTTGTGATGAAGAAGATTCTCCTGATGGATTAAATTTGTTACAACTTAAGCCCTATGAAGCAGAAATATTAAATGGCTTACTTATCCCTATAACTGATGCTCGAGTAAAATTTTTTAAAACTTTGAATGATGCCCTAGTAGAAGAAAATGAAATTTTAGAATTTCAAAACACAACACCATACGCCCAAACAATATTCTATAGAGTAGAAACTACAAGCAATAATGAATGCTTTGGTATAAATGAAATTGAATTAACAATAGATAAATTACCAGATATTGTTGAAAATGAGACCATATTTTATTGTTTAAATACTTACCCACAAACCATTTCTATTGACGCTGCTCTTATTAATGATACTCCTAATAATTATACTTACAATTGGTCAAATGGAGAAAGTGATTATGAAATTCAAATAAATGAAGCTGGTACCTATACCGTTGATGTTATCAATGCTAATGGTTGTTTCAAAACAAGAACAGTAATTATTAAACCTTCTAACACCGCTACATTTAGCACACCTTCTTTTAATATTAATAATGAATTTTCTTCAAACGTTTCAGTTACCGTTTTTATTAATGAAGATAGTTTAGACACTTACCAATTTGCTTTATTAGGTGCTGATAATCAAATTTACAGAGGTTTTCAAGACAGTAATATATTTGAAAATATTTATCCTGGTATATATACTATTAATGTGAAAGAAATCAAAAACAATTGTGGCACTATTGATTTACCAGTTTCAGTTATTGGTTATCCAAAGTTTTTCACTCCTAATAACGATGGCGTAAATGACACTTGGCAAATTTTAGGTGTTTCAGAACAATTTCAATCAAATTCATTAATTAATATTTATGATAGATTTGGAAAACTTTTAAAACAGATTTCACCTACTGAAAAAGGATGGAATGGTACCTTAAATGGTAATGTTTTACCAGCGGATGATTATTGGTTTTCAGTAAAACTAGAAGATGGCAGATTATTTAAAAATCACTTTACTTTAAAATATTAGCGTATTGAAATTACTACTTAAGCTTAATCTTATATTAACTGTAATATTCTTTTCAAACCTTGCAATATCACAAGAACCCACAGATTGTGTTAATACTGTTATTGCATGTGGAAATTCTAATATCACACTAGATGTTAGCGGTGTTGGCACTCAAGAACTATCGGGATCAAACACTTGTTCCAGTCAAGAAAACAATAGTGTTTGGCTTAGTGTAACTCCCATAACAAGTGGCACGTTAGGTTTTACATTAACCCCAAACAGTAAAGCTATTACTGAAGATTATGATTTTTTTGTTTTCGGACCGGATGTAGCTTGTGGTAGTATAGGACAGGCTATTCGATGCTCAACAACAAATCCTCAAAATGCTGGTTTAACAAGTAATGAAACTGGTATGAACGGTACAGAAACAGACACTTCCGAAGGTCCAGGAGCTAGCGGTAATAGTTTTGTAAGATGGCTAGATGTAAATGCTGGAGAAACCTATTTTATAGTCATTGACAGACCTATTGGAAATAGCCCTTTTAACTTAGAATGGACAGGTAGTGCAACTTTTTCAGAACCACCAACAGACGAATCAAGCTCATCTGGAGCTGCCCTAGACTTTGAAAAATGTGATGATTTAGCTCCTTTTGATGATGGATTTGTAGAGTTTAATTTATCAGATAATACTACGCCAATAATTGGAACGCAAACTGACGTAACTGTTACTTACCATGAATCTGCAAGTAATGCTAATATTGGCATTGGCCCTTTAGCAAGTCCTTATACAAATATTAGAAATCCGCAAACTATTTATGCGAGAATAACAAACAATACAACAGGCTGTTTTGAATTAACAGATTTTCAATTAAATGTTAATTTAGGGCCAGACTTTGTTGTCCCTACAGACTTTATTTTATGTGATAATCTAAATGATGCAGATGATAAAAATGGACAAGTAATTTTTGATTTATCAACCAGAATTGATGAGATTTTAAACGGACAAAATTCGGCAGATTTCAACGTATTTTATTATACTTCCAGATTTAATGCTGAAAACAATATCAATCCACTTCCTTATTCCTATTATAATACAACCGCTTTCAATGAAAAGGTTTTTATTAGAATTGAAGAAGTAACTAATGCAAACTGTAGAAGTATTACAGAATTAAATTTAAGAGTAAATGAAGCTCCTGATGCTTTTAATGATACATTAATTCAATGTGATGAAGATGGGTTGGCTGATGGATTAACAACTTTTAATCTTAACGAATCTATTGATGCACTTACCGGAGGCCTTACAGATAGATCTGTAAAGTTTTATACGGACACCTTAAGAACTATTGAAGTTAGCGGAGATTCATTTAATAATACCATAAATCCGCAAACTATATTTATTGAAGTTATTAATAATACAACTGGTTGTACTAGTAATTCAGAATTAATACTAGATGTTACTGCAACAGATTCTAATAATGCATTTTTAACTGCTTGTGATGATGATGGTGTTGAAGATGGTTTACATACTTTTAATTTAAATGATGCAGAAAGTGACATTTTATTTGGTCTTCCAAGTGGACTAAATATTGTTTACTATGCAACTTTTAATGACTCTGTTTTAGAACAAAATCCATTAAATACAACATTTACAAACACCAATCCTTATACTCAAACCGTTTATGCTCGTGTAGAAAATGCTAATGACTGCTTCGGTATAAGTCAAGTTTTTCTTTATGTGTTTGCTTTACCAGATATAAAAGCTGAAGATTTATTTTATTATTGTTTAAATCATTTTCCGGACACTAAATCCATAGATGCAGCAATTTTAAACGACGACCCAAATAATTATACATACAATTGGTCAACTGGAGAAAGTGATTATGAAATTCAAATTAATTCACCTGGAGTTTACACTGTTACAGTAACAAATACTAATAATTGCTCTAAAGTGCGAACTGTAACTGTAGAACCTTCAAATATTGCAACTTTTGAGATTCCTGCTTTTGATGTAATAGATGCTTCACAAAATAATATAATAACGGTTTATGTTACTGGAGAGGGTAATTATCAGTATAGTTTAGTAGATGAAAACAGCAATACTATACAACCTTATCAAGATAGTAATATATTCGAAAATGTATTTCCAGGTATTTATACTGTTTTTGTTAGGGATATTAAAAATGATTGTGGTAATATAGATAAAATCGTTTCTGTTATTGGTTTTCCAAGGTTTTTTACACCTAATAATGACGGCGTGAATGATATTTGGAACGTATATGGTGTGTCAAGTATGTTTCAACCCAATACTAAAATTCAAATCTTTGATAGATATGGAAAACTAATTAAACAATTAGATCCTTTGGGCGAAGGTTGGAATGGATTGCTAAATGGCCAAAAATTACCAAGTGATGACTACTGGTTTTCAATACAGCTACAGGATGGTAGAGTATTTAAAAATCATTTTGCATTAATTAACTAAAAACCATATCACAAAAAACTAATAAAACTGCTTTTAATCGATTTTTTTTGCGTTTCATCTAAATTATATCTATTTTTGGGCTCAAATTAGCCCCAATAAATTGTATTACTTAACCAAAAAAAAGAACTAAAGAACACCTACTAGGTTATGAGATTTATTCACTTCACCATATTTATACTGTTTTTTAGTAGCAATTTTGTGTTTTCTCAGCAAATATCTGTAGATGACACTGTTGGTTTAGAGCCTCTAATAGAAAACAATTTAGTTAATGGCTGTGTAAATATTACAAACATCAATTCATCTATAAATGGAGCTTCAAGTGGCCTTTCCAGTTATGCTTATTTCGAAAGAGCAAGTTCAAGCTTCCCTTTTCAAAATGGAATTATGTTATCTACAGGAGGTGCTGCATCTGGTGGTAACGCTCAAATAACACCAACCCTAAGCGAGGGTTCTAATACGTGGGGAACTGATCCCGATTTAGAAACTGCATTAGGCATTACAAATACTGTAAATGCTACATCTATAGAATTCGATTTTGTTTCAATTTCAAATCAGTTTCAATTTAATTATTTGCTAGCTTCAGAAGAATATTTTGGCATTAATCCATGTCAATTCTCTGATGGTTTTGTTTTTCTAATCAGAGAAGCAGGAACAACAAACCCTTATCAAAATATAGCCGTAGTACCAGGCACCTCTACACCTGTAAACACAAATACTATACATGATGAGATTTTTGGTGTTTGTCCTGCAGAAAACAATCAATATTTTCAAGGCTATAATTTAGGAGACACAAATTATAATGGTAGAACAACAGTTTTAACAGCCTCTGGTACAATTTTACCAAATGTAACCTACCACATAAAATTAATAATTGCCGACCAAACCGATGGTACTTTCGATTCTGCTGTATTCATTGAAGGTGATAGTTTTAGAGTTTTAGATTTGGGAGAAGACGTTACAACCTGTGCCAGTTTTGTAACACTTGATGCCGATTTAGAAAATAGTTTAGTTTCATATGCATGGTATAGAGATGGTGTTTTAATTAGTGGAGCTGTAGGACCTACTTATACTGCTGTTCAAGATGGTACTTATCTGGTTCAAGCTTCAGTTCCTGTAAATGGAACAACTTGTATTGAAGAAGACGAAATAGTTGTTATTATTAACGCAGAAGAGCCTATGGATCCTGTTAGCGACTATGAATTGTGTGATATTAATTCAAGTGGAGATGAAATTGAAATATTTGACCTTTCCACAAAAGACTCAGAAGTTATCGCTAACATTCCTTTTTCTAATTACACATTTAGTTATCATCGTTCGGATAATGATGCTAGGCTAAACATT
The DNA here is from genome assembly GCF_947487575.1 of uncultured Algibacter sp. Lineage (GTDB taxonomy): Bacteria > Bacteroidota > Bacteroidia > Flavobacteriales > Flavobacteriaceae > Algibacter_B. The sequence continues at coordinate 51,745 of NZ_CANKXG010000002.1, forward strand.
AGCCCAATAACAGTTCCTATACCAAACACATCAAATCCACAACCTATTTTTGTTAGAGTTCAAGACATAGATAGTGATTGTTTTTCTTTTACAACTTTTAACATAATTGTTAACCCTATTCCTAATATAGTCAACCCGACCCCTTTAGAAATTTGTGATAATGATGATATACCTGATGGTTTAGCAATTATTGATTTAACAGAAAAAGATGATGAAATTACATCTGGAGACCCCAATTTATTTGTTACCTATCATTATAACCCCTTAGATGCTAGTACAGGAGATAACCCAATACCATCACCTTATATAAACTCTACTAACCCAGAGACCGTTTACACAAGAATTGTAAATACCGTAACAGGCTGTGTATCAAACACAACTTTAGATGTTGATGTTACAGTTAGTCCAATTGTTAACAGAGACACCCAATACATTGATGCTTGTGATAGAGATTTAGATGGTGAAGCCACTTTTGATTTAACAGAAGTAATTAGTAGTGTTTTAAATGGGTTAACAGGAGTTTCAACCACATTTCATGCAACATTTGAAGATGCTGAAATGAACGCAAATGTTATAGCCGATGAAACAAACTATCAATATACTAATGCTGTACTAGAGCCTGGTTCTGCAACTATATACTTAAGAATTGTTGACGACACTACAGGTTGTGCTACCATAGTACCATTTGAAATTCATACTAATTTATTATTAACAGGAACAGATACAGGAGATTTTGCGCTTTGTGATACAAATGATGATTCTACTGACTCATTAGAATTTGATTTAAACACTATTGAAAACTTTATTGCTAATGACTTACCCAATAGTATTTCTGTAACTTTTTATGATGATGAAAACAACAGAGACAATGGAACAAACCCATTAGACAAAACAGCTCCCTATTCAGCACTAAGCCCACAAGTACTGTATATAACAATTGAAGATGGTGGCTGTTTAGAAAGTGCAGAGATTACATTATTAGTTAACCCGATATTACTATTTGGAAACGTAACAATAAACTATTGTGATGATGATAATGATGGTTTTGCAAGCATCGATTTACAATCTACAGACCCTGATTCTGTAACCGATATTGTTACAGGAAGTAATACAGATTTCACAGTCACTTATTTTTTAGATGAAACGGATGCCAACAACAATAACACCGCAAACCAACTACCTCCTTTTTATAATAATACATCTCCTATTGAAACGCTTTATGCTCGAATAGAAAATATAAATTCTGGATGTGCCACCGTTAACCCTTTTCAAATACAAATATTAGTTGCTCCTCCTACAAATCAACCCATAGATGAATTTCGTTGTACTGATGATGGTTTTGATGATATCGATTTGGAAGCCAAAATTGACGAAACCGTAAATAGCAGAGCCGGATTAAATATTGATGTGTTTACAACTTTTGATGATGCAGACAATAATATTATAGCCAATGCTATTCCCGTTTCAGATAGAAACGCATATAATACAGATACTCAAACTATTTATATAAGAGTTGAAGATGCTGTAAGTGGTACAGGTTGTTATTCTGTTGTATCCTTTGAAGCCATTATAAATACAGAGCCAATTATACCAACAGATATCCTTTTTCAAGTATGTGAAGATGATGGAGACAGTTTTGCAGATTTTATATTACAAGATACCGATCTGGAAGTTTTAAATGGACAAACAAATAAAGAAGTCTACTATTTTGAAAATGAAATTGATGCCCTTAATGGTAATTTAGGAAACGCTATACCTAAGGATACAGCATATAACTCTGAATCTAAAACTATTTACGTTAGAGTAGAAAACATTACAGATTCAGCATGTTTTAATACAGGTTCAATTGAAATTCAAGTAGCTCGAAACCCAGTTTACGCCCCTATAATACCATTTTTAGTTTGTGACGACCCAAGTAATGATGGTATCCATGAATTTAATTTAGTTGAAAAAGCCAATGAAATTCAGTTAACTTCTCCAGACCCTTTAAACATTTCTTTTCATTTAACGCCCCAACAGGCTGAAGATAATGACAGTCCTTTATCTGATACCTATACTAATGTTTCCAATCCACAGAGTATTTATATAAGACTAGAAAACGCTTCTTTTTGTTATTCTGTTGAGCAACTTGGTATTAACATTGTAGCTGCTCCAGATGTTCTTGTGGGCGTGCCTTCTTTAACCGAGTGCGCACCAGCCTCTGATGGTTTTGCAACTTTCGATTTAACTTTTTACGACTTAGATACCCAAACTGTAGACTTTGAAATTTTAGATAGAGTAAAAAGCAATCTGATAATAAACTATTTTGAAAATGAAACTGACATTAATCCAGCTGATGGATTAGATAATTCAAATGAAATTTCTGACCCATTAAACTTTAATTCAGTTGCAAAAACTATTTTTATTAAAGTGGCAAATAGCTTAACGGGCTGTTATAATGTAATTCCTCTGGAGCTTAGAGTAAATTTTCCACCAACACTAAATACAATTGGTACCATACCCATTTGTGATAATGTTGATGACACCTATAATTTGTCGCAAATTAATACTATAGTTGTTGATGATGTTTCATTAGTAAATATATCTTATCACGACAACCTAATTGATGCCAATGACAATGCATCACCATTAAATAGTATATTTGATTATACAGCAAGTAGTCATGAAATTTTTATTAGAATTTCTGATATTAATACTGGATGCCCAATAATTACTTCTTTTATTTTACAAATAAATGAAAACCCTGTTGCGAATACGCCTCCAGATTTAGTAGACTGTGATAATGATTATGATGGTGTACAAAATTTCGATTTAACTACAAATAACAGTATCATTCTAGGCGGTTTGAGTCCTTCTAATTATTCTATTTCTTTTTATGATACAATAGGTAATGCAGAAACAGATACTGATGCATTATCAAATAATTATCCTTCCGTAAATGGAGAAACAATTTTTGTAAGACTTGAAAATAACAATACAGGATGCTTTAGTACAACTCAATTTAATTTACGAGTTAACCCATTGCCAATTGTCCCTTTAAATGAAATTATCCCACTATGTAATAATGAGCCTATACGAGTTATTGCAGATACACAAGTTTCAGGAGATACTTATTTATGGTCTACAGGTGAAACGTCTAGCGAAATAATTATTAACCCAGCAAATATTGGAAATTATTTTGTAACAGTAACCAGACCAAATGTAATTGGAAACGACTGCTCTTACACGCACAACTTTGAAGTTATTCCTTCTGATGAAGCAGAAATAATAATCACACCAACAGTTAATTTTGCAGACCCTAACAGCATTACTGTCGAAATAAATAATTCTAGAATTGGAGATTATATCTTTATTTTAGATGGTGTTGAAAATACACCCGAAAACTCTAATGTTTTTAATGATGTTTCTTTTGGTGAGCATATTGTAACTGTCAGAGATTTAAATGGATGCATGGATATTTCCAAGCCTGTTTTTGTATTTGATATTCCTAAATTTGTAACACCTAATAATGATAATGCCTATGATACCTGGCATATTGTTGGCGCAGACCAATTACCTGGAACTTTAGTATATATTTATAACAGACATGGTAAATTATTAAAAATGCTACCTTATAATTCTACTGGATGGGATGGCACTTTTAATGGACAACAAATGCCCTCTGATGATTACTGGTTCTCTGCAGATATTGTACAAAATGGAGAGGCATTTAATATTAGAGGTCATTTTGCACTAAAAAGATAAACCTAATATTATAAAAATCTTATTAATTCTTTACATTATACCTATAAAATTAAACCTTCAAAGGTTTTATAAGTCCAATAATATTAAATGTTCTATTTTAGTTTCCTAAACATTTTAAATTATTACTTATTTAAAAAAAATGCCTACGAATCGACTTTTACAAAGTTTTTTATTTGCTCTAATTATCCTTTTAAGCTTTAAAGGGTTTTCTCAATTAAGCAAAACGCACTATATACCGCCACTCACATTTGCAAACTCAGGAAGCTCATCTCCGCAAGACCAGTATATTTATTTATCAACCCCAAGAACATCTGATGTCCCATATACCATAAAACCAATAGGGCAACCAGAAGTTAATTATATCACTGGCGTTGTTAGTAATAATAACCCTGCCGAAATATCAATAGGTAGTGGTGGAAACACACAGCTTTTTATTCAATCACCTGCTTCAAGTGTTGTAACTAACAACAAAGGTTATATTATAGAATCAGAAGATGTGATTTACGTATCTGTTAGAATGAATGCAGGTTATCAAGCTGGTGCCCTAGTTAGCAAAGGGCTTTCAGCTCTAGATACCACATTTAGAATTGGTAGTTATACCAATGAAAACCCACAAGACAATTACCTTAACTTTGTTTCTGTAATGGCAACAGAAGATGATACTGAAATTAACTTTAGTAATCTTCCTAGTGGAATTATTATACAAAACTACAGCGGATCAACACCTGTAAACGTTACTTTAGATGAAGGTGAAAGCTATACCTTAGCCATCAATAGTAATGATACTAGTATAAATAGAGATGGGTTAATTGGTTGTCTTGTGAATTCAGATAAGCCAATTGTTGTTAATTGTGGTTCTGCTAATGGAAGTTTTGGTAGTGGTGACGCCAGAGATTATGGAATAGATCAAATTGTAGGATTAAGTAAAATTGGCACAGAATATATTTTTGTTAAAGGTGACGGCGCAAATGATTGGGAAAATGTTTTATTAGTAGCCCATACTAACAATACTTCTATAAATATTAATGGAAATGCTACAGGCGTTACAATCAATACCGGAGAGTATTTTGTCATAGAGGGCAATAATTATAGTAGTAATGGTAATATGTATGTTGAAACCTCCCAACCTGTTTTTGCATATCAAGGTGTTGGTGGGTTAAACAATGGTGGTTCACCTTCAGAAGCCAACCAAGGTATGTTTTTTGTACCTCCACTTAGTTGTGAAACGCGAGGGAATTTAGATAATATCGCTAATATAAATAATATAGGCTTTAAACCCTATGATGGAGGTATAACTATAGTTACTAAGGTAACTGCAAATGTTACGGTTACATCATCTATAACTGGAAATATAAACTTAGGCACTCCAAATCCTGTAACAGGAAAAACGGACTACATTACATACAAAATAAAAGATATCAATGGCAATATAACTGTCACAAGTGATGACGAATTATACTGCGCTTATTTTAATTATAGTGGTGCTGCGACTTCAGGGAGTTTTTATTCTGGTTTTCCATCACCTCCAGAAATTAATTTTAATGCAGAATTTGCAACACTTGGAAACTGCATTCCTAATATAACCTTAGAAGCTGCAAATGCTGAAAATTTTGATAGCTTTAAATGGTTATTTGATGATGGCTCTGGCTTTATGGATTTAATGATTACAACGTCTCAAATAACACCTTCTATACCTGGAAAATATAAGTTAGTTGGTATCATAACCTGCACAGGAGAAGAACTTGAATCTATAGAAGTACCTGTAAGCATCTGTCCAGATGATAGAGATAATGATGGGATTATTGATAATATAGATATTGATAATGATAATGATGGAATTTTAAATTGTACAGAATCAAACGGAGATGTTATTTTAAATATTCAAAACATAAACGTACCGCAACTCATATTCCAAGATGGTTATACAAACAATACTATAACTTCCGCAAGTTACACCCAAACAAGTAGTTCTGGAGGTATAAATACATTAAATGCTAATAACTTAGGTGATTTCACAAGCATGGTTTCACCTGCCAATGATGCCGAAAGCGACTATTCATTAACTTTTACAGAATCCGTAAACATAAAATTCAGTGAAGATATTAGTAACACACATATTTCTACTGATGGTGAATACTTTATAGCAAGAATTTTGCCTGTAAACAAAAACATTACAGTAATTAATCCTGATGACCGTTTACTCATTGATAGTAATTTTGATGGTATTTTTGAAACTGGTGTCACACAACTTTCGGGTTCAGAAATACATTTTAAAATTAACCCAAGTCCAACAGGAAATACTCCTTATGCTTTTTATGCTAATCAAGTTGATGGTTTTTCATTTATTCACAAACTATCAAATACAGGAAGTTCTTCTACATTTTATGGAAACATATCATTAACATGTTTTAAAAAAGATAATGACAATGATGGTATTAAAGATGAATTTGATTTAGATAGTGACAATGATGGAATTCCAGATTTTATTGAAAATACAGGGTTATTAATTACATTATCGGGAGTTGATGCCGATTTTAATGGTTTAGACGATATTTATGATATCACAGCCCCCCCTTTAGATTCAGACACAGATTCAATTTATGATTTTTATGATTTAGATAGTGATAATGATGGTATTTATGATTTAATAGAATCTGGTGAGTTTGGGACTTTATCTGACACAAATTTAGATGGTATTGAAGATGGTCCTAATTACGGCACAAATGGTTGGGCTGATGCGGTAGAAACTGCACCAGATAGTAACCTTATTGGTTATACACCAAATGATTTTGATACAGATACTATTTTTAGCTATCTAGATTTAGATAGTGATGGTGATGGCTGTAGTGATGTAATTGAAGCTGGGTTTTCTGATGGTAATACTGATGATTTATTAGGAGATAATGTCGTTACTACTAATGACTCAGGGGTAGTTACAAATGCTACGGATGGATACATTATACCGAATCCTAATTATTTAGACTATGCACCAATTACTATTACAACCCAACCCTTAAATACATTAGCCTGCGAACTCTCTATGGCTACAATTAGCGTAGTTTCTGTAGAGGCAGAAACCTATCAATGGGAATTAAGTACAGATGGTCTAAATTGGTCAGCTTTAATTGAAGATGCTACACATTCTGGCGTTTTAACAAGCAATTTAACAATTAGCAATATCCCTTTAACTTTTAATGGATATTTATATCGTGTTAAGCTGGATAGGAGTGATAATAGTTGTGGTATTTATTCGGATGAAGCCGTCTTAAACATTAATGGTTTACCGGTTGTAAATAACCCAAACATATATTTACAATGCGATGATGCATCCAATGATGGGCAAGCATTCTTTAATTTAACACTTGATAACATTAAAGGAGATATTAATACAAACTATTTAAACGAAGGTTTAATTTTCACATATTATTTAACTCAAACTGAAGCAGAAACGAATACAAACCCTATTTCAAACCCGGAAAATTATCAAGATGCTCTAGGTTTTACTCCAGAAACAGTTTGGATTAGAGTTGAAAACACTAATGGATGCTTTAGAGTCGTTCCTATTATCCTGCAAGTAAGCCCATCAAGTGCTACACTAAGTACTTACAACCCCACATCAATATATCAGTGTGATGATGGAACCAATGATAGAGATGGTATTTCTACATTCGATATAACTCATATTGAAAATTACATTTCTACTACTCTTTTTTCTACATTCAATGTTACTGTACATTTTTATGAAAGCCAAATTGATGCGGAATTAGAAACTAATGAAATTTTAGATATTGCAAATCATCAAAATATCAATTCTCCAAATACCCAAAGTGTTTGGGTACGTGTAAAAAGTGAATTAGGAAATAATTGTTTAGGGTTAGAAGAGTTATCAGACCTACTAATTGTTGAAGCACTACCTATAGCTAATCCAGTAGCTATTTCTAGGGAATGTGATTTTAATACTACAGATACTTTTGTTTCTTATCCTTTTGACACCTCTACTGTTGAATCTACAGTATTAAACGGTCAATCACTTACAGATGTTACGATAACCTATAATTATTTAGAATTAGATGGTTCATCAACTACAACAAATATCCTTCCAAATCCTTTTTTAACCGAATCTCAAACTATAACCATAACTTTAACTAATAATACTACACAAGACACTGATGGCCCATGCTATGATGAAACTACATTAGAGTTTATTGTTGATGAACAACCCGTTATTGCAGACATTGTTCCTACACAAGTAGTTTGTGATGGTGATACTGGAGATATTGATGATGATGGCTTTTATCCTTTTGACACCTCTAGTTTTACTAGCACCATTCTTGGCACACAACCTGGCATGCAAATTTACTACGATTATCTTGATGAAAGCGGGAATCTTATCTTAGACAGCTTAACGCTTCCAAATCCATTTGTTTCTGAAAATCAAACTATTACTGTAGAAGTCATAAATCCAAATAATAGGTTTTGTACAGCTACTACAGAAATAAATCTTGTTGTAAATCCTTTACCAGTTTTTTACTTAGAAGAAGAAATTATTGTTTGTGATTCTCCTTTTATTCCTTTTGATTTAGTTCCTAGTCAAGCTAATAATACTGAGGTTTTTTATTATCAATGGACATATGAAGATGGAAGTATTTTAGGAAACACCTTAATATTAGAAAACATAACGCAGCCTGGAAAATACACAATAACACTCACTAACCCTATTACATTATGCGATAGGTCTCTTACTATAGATGTAAAAGTAGCCGACATTGCTAATATTACCCTAAAAGATGTTGATATTGATGATCTTTCTGAAAACAATACCGTAACTATTATAGATCCTTCTAGTTTAGGTAATAGCACGTATTTATTCTCTCTTATTTCTGATACTGGGCTCATTACATTCCCTTATCAAGAAAATCCAGTTTTTAATAATGTTCCTGCTGGTTTTTACACGCTATTTGTTCAAGATGACAAAGCTATATGTGATCCTGTAGAACTTATTATTCCTGTTATTGGACATCCTAAATTCTTTACTCCAAATGGAGATGGACACAATGATTTTTGGCAAATTAAAGGTATAAATAGTAATAATCAATCGAATAGTATTGTTTCAATTTATGACCGATATGGTAAACTCTTAAAACAAATAAGGCCTTCTGAAAAGGGTTGGGATGGAACATTTAATGGTTCAATAATGTCTACTGATGATTATTGGTTTAGAGTATATTTAGAAGATGGAAGAGAATTTTCTGGTCACTTTACTTTAAAACGATAAGCCATATTATTTTGCTTAATTTTGCAAAATGCAGTTTAAAATTGAATCGGAATTTAAGCCAACTGGTGATCAACCTCAAGCAATAAAACAGCTTGTTAATGGTATTGTTTCAGAAGAAAAATACCAAACGCTTCTTGGGGTAACAGGTTCTGGAAAAACCTTTACTGTTGCAAATGTCATTGAAGAAGTTCAAAGACCAACCCTTGTATTAGCCCATAACAAGACATTAGCAGCTCAGTTATACTCTGAATTTAAACAGTTTTTTCCTAATAATGCAGTTGAGTATTTTGTCTCTTATTATGATTACTATCAACCAGAAGCCTACATACCAGTTTCTGGGGTTTTCATAGAAAAAGATTTATCTATAAATGAGGAAATCGAAAAGATGCGTTTAAGCGCAACATCTTCACTCTTATCTGGCCGTCGTGATGTTCTGGTAATTGCATCCGTTTCATGTATTTATGGTATTGGGAATCCAATAGAATTTCAAAAGAACGTAATTACTTTAAAAAGAGACCAAGTTATTTCCAGAACTAAATTATTACATCAGTTAGTTCAAAGTTTATATTCAAGAACTGAAGAAGATTTTAAACATGGTAATTTTAGAATAAAGGGAGATACTGTTGATATTTTTCCTAGTTATGCTGATGATGCTTTTAGAATTCATTTTTTTGGAGATGAAATTGAAGAAATAGAGGCTTTTAATATTCAAACTAATGAAGTGGTTGAAAAATACGACCAACTTACCATTTACCCCGCAAATATGTTTGTTACCTCTCCCGATGTACTTCAAGGTGCCATTAAAGAGATTCAAGACGATTTGGTAAAACAACATGATTATTTCAAAGAAATCGGGAAACATTTAGAAGCAAAACGCCTTAAAGAACGTACCGAATTTGATTTAGAAATGATTCGTGAATTAGGGTATTGTTCAGGTATTGAAAACTACTCGCGCTATCTAGATGGTAGATTGCCTGGAACAAGACCATTCTGCTTATTAGATTACTTTCCTGATGATTATTTAATGGTTGTTGATGAGAGTCATGTTACTATTTCTCAAGTACATGCCATGTATGGAGGTGATAGAAGTAGAAAAGAAAACTTGGTAGAATATGGTTTTAGATTACCAGCAGCTATGGACAATAGACCATTAAAGTTTGAAGAATTTGAATCCATTCAAAATCAAGTTATATATGTTAGTGCTACGCCAGCTGATTATGAATTACAAAAAACAGATGGCATTTATGTAGAACAAGTTATTCGCCCAACAGGATTACTAGACCCTATTATAGAAATACGCCCAAGCTTAAATCAGATAGATGATTTAATTGAAGAAATTCAGCAACGCATTGAAAAAGATGAACGTACTTTGGTTACTACCCTTACCAAACGGATGGCAGAAGAATTAACTAAGTATTTAGATAGAATTCAAATTAGATGCCGTTACATACATAGTGATGTTGACACTTTAGAGCGGGTTGAAATTATGCAAGATTTACGTAAAGGTTTATTTGATGTACTGGTTGGAGTCAACTTACTTCGTGAAGGTTTAGATTTACCCGAAGTATCTCTTGTAGCTATTTTAGATGCCGACAAAGAAGGTTTTTTACGTTCTGCGCGTTCACTAACACAAACTGTTGGAAGAGCAGCAAGAAATCTAAATGGAAAGGCTATTATGTATGCGGATAAAATTACAAAAAGTATGCAAAAAACCATTGATGAAACTGAATACAGAAGAGAGAAACAAATTGCATATAACACAGAACACGGCGTTATTCCAAAGGCATTAAATAAAAGTCTAGACAATGCGCTTTCAAAAAATTCTGTTAGCACTTATAGTTATGACTTGGAAGCTTTAAAAGCTGCTGAACCAGAAAGCGAGTATTTGAGTAAACCAGAACTTGAAAAGAAAATTCGTGAAAGACGAAAACTTATGGAAGAAGCTGCAAAAGCTTTAGACTTTATTGTGGCGGCAAAACTTCGGGATGAGATTAAAAGCTACCAAAACAAATTAGAAAAGCTAAAAGTATAAGCTTTTCTAATTTGTTTTGGTAAATTATAATCAACACTAATATTGGTACTATTTTAGATAAAACCTAAAGAAAAATAATCTTAATTATATTGTGTTTTAAAAATATCTATCAAAACATCAGGTGGTACTATTTTATTTGGAAAACTTTCCATTAGGTACAATACCTTAGTAATAGACTCATGGCTTAATCCCATTCTAAGTCCAAAGTTATACAACTTTATAACACCTGCCGAATTATTATCTTCATTCGACTCTTGCTCAATATTCATTAATAAAACTAATCTATGAAACTGAACGATTCGCTCGCTATGAGATTTTAAATGCGTATAAGTAACCGGGTTCTCCAATAAATACTCAAAATCTTCACGAGAAATATCTAATTGTTTTGCTACTCCTAATAAGAAATTATATTCTATTCGCTTAATATCTTTATCATATTTCGCAAAAGCTATCATTTCAGATAAAAGGCTTAATTTTTCTACTCTATTTACCATTCTTAAGGGTTTTCTTTATGGATCTATTTAATTACAATATAAAGTTACACAGAAGAGTCCTTTAATAATCGTAGATATAATGTAACTTATCGAAAAACGGCACGTATTTAGTCGTGATTTTCATCTACTTCGTCAATAATTTACTTTTATTGAACTTGTAAATTTGCACTTTATCATTTCTAATGTGAAATCCAAGAGCACTTACAAACAACACAACTAACTGTTTATCAATATGTTAAATAGATAATTTATGTTAAAAAAAATAACTCTTAAAATCAACATTTAGGGTATCTTTACAAAAGCAGATAAAACGTTAGCTTTGATAAAGTCAAAAAACAAAATCGATGAAATACACACCATAAAAGCCCTTCAAAAAGAATTATGACAAATAATGATATTTTAAAAAAATTAAGAGTAGCTCTTAAATTGCGTGATGATGAAATAGTGAAGATTTTAGCACTTGTAGATTTTAGAATCTCAAAAAGTGAGCTCGGTGCATTTTTTAGAAGAGAAGATCACCCGAAGTACATGGAATGTGGTGATCAGATACTGCGTAACTTTTTAAATGGACTTGTTATTCATCTTAGAGGTCCAATGCCAAAAAAAGGAGAGAAAACAGCACAAAAAAAAAGCAACAATTAATAATTGTTGCTTTTTTTATATGTATTACTAAAATAAATTCAGTATTAAATCTTAAGCTAAAACCTGCTGTACTTTATCAGCAGCTTCTTGAAACTCTGTAGCACTCATTACGTCTAGTCCAGAATTATCAATCAACTCTTTAGCTATATCTGCATTAGTCCCTTGTAATCGAACAATTATCGGCACATTTATAGTACCCATATTTTTATAGGCATCAATAACACCCTGTGCAACGCGGTCACAACGTACAATACCTCCAAAGATATTTATTAATATAGCCTTAACAGCTGGGTCTTTTAAAATAATCTTAAAAGCAGCCTCTACACGGGCAGCATCAGCAGTACCACCAACATCTAAAAAGTTTGCTGGCTCGCCACCAGCTTGCTTAATTAAATCCATAGTTGCCATAGCTAAACCTGCGCCATTAACCATACAACCAACATTTCCATCAAGATCCACATAGTTTAAACCAAGCTCTCCTGCTTCAACTTCAATAGCACTCTCCTCACGAACATCACGCAAATCAACATAATTTTTATGTCTAAATAAGGCGTTATCGTCGATAGTTACTTTAGCATCAACGGCCATTATTTTATTATCACTAGTTTTTAAAACTGGATTGATTTCAAATAAAGACGAATCAGACTTCACATAGGCAGTATAAAGATTAGAAACAAACTTTGTCATTTCTTTAAACGCTAAACCAGATAACCCTAAATTAAAAGCCACACGCCTTGCTTGAAAAGGCATTAATCCAACAGCCGGGTCAATCTCTTCCGTAAAGATTAAATGTGGTGTTTCTTCTGCAACTGTTTCAATATCCATTCCACCTTCAGTAGAATACATAATCATATTGCGTCCTGTACCTCTATTTAATAAAACAGACACGTAAAACTCACTTGTCTCAGTTTCACCTGGATAATAAACATCTTCGGCAACTAAAACTTGATGCACGCGTTTACCTTCAGCAGAAGTCTGTGGCGTAACCAAGTCCATACCTATTATTTGTCCAGCAATCTCTTCAACCTCTTTTAAGTTTTTAGCAAGTTTAACACCACCACCTTTTCCACGTCCTCCAGCATGTACTTGTGCCTTAATAACGTGCCAACTTGTTCCAGTTTCATTAGTTAATTGCTTAGCAGCAGCAACTGCTTCGTTTGCGTTTTGAGCTACAATACCACGTTGGATACGTACGCCAAAACTGCTTAATATTTCTTTACCTTGGTATTCGTGTAAATTCATAATATCGCTTCTGTTTTAAGAATCACAAATGTAAATAATAGCGTTTACTTACCCTAATATTTATTTACGAAAACTTGAATAATAGTTTAATCAATACTCTATGTTAAATAATTAACAAAATGTTTAATTTGATTTATTTTTTGATTTTTTATTTTTTTATTGAACCAAAGAAATATCTTTGACAAAAAATTATTAAAACCATGTTAGATAATCAGTTGCTCAAAATTGCACAAGATTTTGGAAGTCCAGTATACGTATATGATGCTGAAAAAATTGAAAACCAATACAAAAGACTTACGTCTGCCTTTAAAGGTGTTAAGAAATTAAAACTTAATTATGCTGTTAAAGCACTATCTAATATTTCCATATTAAAATTTTTAAAATCTTTGGGCTCTGGTATTGACACAGTTTCTATTCAAGAAGTACAATTAGGTTTGGCTGCAGGTTTTTCTCCTGAGCAAATTATTTTTACACCCAATGGTGTATCATTAAATGAAATTGAAGAAGCTGCTAAGTTAGGAGTAAAAATTAATATTGATAATTTATCTATTTTAGAACAGTTTGGAACAAAACACCCAAAAGTTCCTGTTTGTATTCGTATAAACCCACATGTTATGGCTGGTGGAAATGCAAATATCTCTGTAGGACATATTGATTCCAAATTCGGAATTTCTATACATCAAATACCTCATATATTAAGGATTGTCGAAAATACTAAAATGACAATTAATGGTATTCATATGCATACTGGAAGTGATATTTTAGATATTGAAGTATTCTTATATGCTAGTGAAATATTATTTGACACAGCTAAACAATTTCAAAATTTAGATTTTATCGATTTCGGATCTGGTTTTAAAGTGCCTTATAAGCAAGGTGATATTGAAACTAACATTGAAGAATTAGGTAAAAAACTATCAACAAGATTTAATGAATTCTGCAAGGAATATGGCAAGGATTTAACCTTAGCTTTTGAGCCTGGTAAGTTTTTAGTAAGTGAGTCTGGTCATTTTTTAACCAATGTAAATGCTGTAAAACAGACTACATCCACCGTTTTTGCTCAAGTTGATTCTGGATTTAACCATTTAATACGTCCAATGCTTTACGGCTCGCATCATGATATCATTAATATATCCAACCCAAAAGGAAGAGAACGTTTTTATACCGTTGTAGGTTACATATGCGAAACTGACACATTTGGAAACAACAGACGCATAAATGAAATTAATGAAGGTGATATTTTATGTTTTAAAAATGCTGGTGCTTATTGTTTCTCTATGGCTAGTAATTATAATTCAAGATATAGACCAGCAGAAGTATTATGGCATAACAACAAAGCACATCTTATTAGAAAAAGAGAAACTTTTGAAGACATACTAAACAATCAAATTGAAGTTGATTTTTCAAATAAAAAAGAGACTGTATTAGCAAAATAACTGCTTTTTTAAAAACTATAAAATGGCTTTAAAACTATAATATGTTTTAAAGCCATTTTTTTTGAAATAAATGCTAGTTATTATAGTTTACAAATAAAATCATCCTATTTTTGACAAAACGCAATTTTAATGGATTTTCTAAACCCTCTAGTTTACGGTGTACCTTGTTTTCTTGGACTCATATTACTTGAATTTACATATAGTAGACATCATAGAAAAGACAAAAAAAGCAATGAACTTTATGAGAACAAAGATTTATTAGCAAGTCTTACTATGGGTGTAGGTTCTGCAATATTAGCTCCACTCACTAAAACTATTGCAGCCATTGTTCTTTTTAAATTTGTTTATGAAATTTTCAATCCTATTGTTGATGGTATTCGTATGAATATTATGGGATGGGAATCTTTTGGGTATGTCTGGTATGTCTGGTTGCTTTGCCAATTAGCAGATGATTTTAGTTATTATTGGTTTCACAGACAAAATCATAATGTTCGTTTTTTATGGGCAGCACATATTGTACATCATTCATCAGACAATTTTAATTTAGGTACTGCAGTTAGAAACGGTTGGTTCACCATTTTTTACAAACCATTCTTTTATATGTGGATTCCAGCCATTGGTTTTCCTCCAGAAATGTTAGTGGTTTGTTTAGGTATAGAAGCACTTTGGCAATTTCAATTACATTCTATTTATATTCCTAAAATGGGTTTTATAGAAAAATTCATGAATACACATACCATGCATCAAGTACACCACGCGCAAAACCTAGAATATATGGACAAAAACCATGGCGGTTTCTTAAATATTTTCGATAAACTTTTTGGGACTTGGAAAGAACTAGATGAAACCATCGATATTAAATACGGTGTAACACATGCTCCAAATTCATATAACCCCTTGGTTATTTTAACGCATGAATACAAAGATATTTGGAACGATATGAAAAAATCTAAAAACTGGTATCATAAATTCATGTATGCCTTTGCTGCTCCTGGTTGGAGTCATGATGGTAGTACACTTACTATAAAGCAGCAACAAAAGCTTTTATTGAAGAAAGAACAGATTAATAGAGGTAAATAAAGTTCTCTTTTTATTGTCTGCCTTATTTAAAACTCAAAATACATCTATTTGTAATGGAAAGTTAAAATTCTACTATTACCAAAAACATAACTCAGTTTTATTTGCTAAAGCATAATTCTTTAGCTATTTTTAAAAAATCCCAAGTCTTTTATTTTAAAATATTTAAAGACTTATGCAAGTAAAAACTAACCGCATTGAATCCATAGACATTTTGAGAGGTGTTGTTATGGTCATTATGGCATTAGACCATGTTAGAGATTATTTCCATTACGGCTCTTTTTTTTCTGACCCAACAAATATAGAAACCACTACTCCTTTTTTATTTTTCACTAGATTTATAACACATTACTGCGCACCTGTTTTTATTTTTTTAGCTGGTACATCAGCATTTTTATATGGTAGTAAAAAAACAAAACCTGAGTTATTTAAATTTTTAATTACCAGAGGGGTTTGGTTAATTATCTTATGTTTGATAGTTAATAATTTTTTATGGAAATTTGATGTCACCTACAGCTTTATTATTCTACAAGTTATTTGGGCTATAGGCTTATGTATGGTGCTGCTCGCATTCGCTATTTATTTACCAATTAAAATTTTACTCGCACTAGGGCTTTTATTAGTTACTAGTCACAATTTATTAGATAGCATTATCCTTCAAGGTTCTAGCTTTAAATCTATTATTTGGTATATTCTTCATCAACAACAATTTTTAATGATTGGAGACCGGTTTTTTGCTTTTGCATATCCTATTATACCATGGTTTGGTTTAATAACTCTTGGATATTGCTTAGGCATACTCTATAAAAAAGGTTACAATCCACCTCTTAGGAACAAATATTTATTAAGAATTGGATTAACGTCGATTGTTCTCTTTTTTATAATTAGAGGTATAAATATGTATGGCGATTTGGTGCCTTGGTCTGTTCAAGACACTACTACAAAAACCATATTATCATTCTTTAACGTTACTAAATATCCGCCTTCTTTAGTTTATTTACTTATAACTATTGGCCCCTCATTATTGTTTCTATATGCTATTGAAAAGGTTAAAAACAAAATAACAGATTTCTTTTTAGTATTTGGACGTGTTCCCTTATTCTATTACTTTTTACACATTCTAGTTATTCATGTTTTAGCTATTATTGGAATGCTAATTTTTGGTGGAGACTGGAAAAATATGATTCTTACTTCGGATGTTTTTATGAATGCTAAACTTTTAAATTATGGGTATTCGTTATTTGTTGTTTATATGGTTTGGATAGGTGTAATCGCTCTACTCTATTATCCATCAAAAAAATATATGATTTACAAGGCTACTAACAAAGATAAATGGTGGTTGAGCTACCTATAACAAAATAAATGAATAAAAAAGACGAAGGTTTAAAAAGACGTGTTGGTGTATTAGGTCTATCAGCAAATATTGTTAATATTATTATTGGATCTGGTATTTTCGTATTGCCTGCTATTGTAGCTAGTTATATGGGAGCTTCAAGTATCATTGCTTATCTTTTTTGTGGCCTGTTAATGGCAATGATTATGCTTTGTTTTGCTGAAGCTGGTAGTAAAGTTACTAACACAGGAGGTCCTTACACATATATTGAAACAGCCTTTGGGGATTACGCTGGATTTCTTGGTGGTTTTTTTGCCATTGGAAGTACTTTATTTGCAGATGCTGCTGTATCAAATGCGCTTGTTAATGTAATTGGTTCTGCTTATCCCATATTTGCAGGTGGTTGGCCTCGTTTGTTATTTCTCTTTATTCTTTTTTATGGTATGGTTTATATTAATGTTATTGGATTAAATCAAGGTATTGGCTTAGTGAAATTTAATACGCTTATAAAACTTATTCCTTTATTACTTCTAATTTTAATTGGATTTAAAGACATTTCAATATCTAACTTATACATTGAAAATATGCCTTCAATTAAAACACTTGGTGAAACATCACTTATATTGTTTTTTGCTTTTCAAGGTTGTGAAACGGGTATTGTAGTTGGTGGCGAAGTTATCAATCCAAAACGAAATATTCCTAAAGCTATTTTAATTAGTATCACTACGGTGGTAATAATTTATGTTTTAATTCAAACGGTTTCGCAAGGTGTTTTAGGTAGCGAATTAGCTAATTTTAAAGCCGCCCCACTAGCAGAAACAGCTAAAAAAGTAATGGGCAATTTTGGATATACACTTTTAATAATTGGCGCCATAATTTCTATGTTTGGATATATGAGCGGCACTATACTAAATAGTCCAAGAGTAGTTTACGCACTTTCTAGAGATAATGTTATTCCTATAAAGGCTCTGTCAAAAATCCATAAAAAATTTGCAACACCTTATATCGCAATAATTGTATACGCAACCATTGGTTTTATATTTGCTATTTCTGGAAGTTTTGAGCAACTTGCAGTTATTGCTAGCAGTTCCATGCTTATTATTTATTTTGGTGTAGCTATATCTGTAATAAAGCTTAGATATTCTCAAAAAACAAAACCGGATGAATTTAAAATTCCTGGCGGTTTATTAATTCCAATTTTTGCTATGGCAATTATTGTTTATTTTCTATCTAACCTTGGAAAAAATGAAGCGATTGCAACTGTTATTTTTATTGCGATACTATCAGTAATTTTCTTAATAATTAAAGGTCTAAAGAACAAAAAAAATTAATCTCTCAACTGACCTCTAAATACACTAACCTTTGAATTAAATGGGTTTCCAGAAGTGCGTCTAAGCATTACAACTTGTCCACAATGCCATAATGCATCAGAAATTGGGCCATTAATAACATTCCAGAACGGATATTTGTTATTGTCTAATTCAGATAAATTGTCAGTTTCTCTTAAAATATCTGAAGCTTTTTTAAAGTTAAGGAGTGTTTGTTTTCTTTTTTCGTCAAAAGTCATTTCTGAATCTTTTGCACTACTTTCATCACTAGCTATAGAACGCAAAATAAAATTTGAAAGCCCGTATAAATGATCTATGGTTTCTGAAGATGTTCGTCCAGACTCACTTGGTTTATAACTTAAATCTTCAGACCTCAAACCTTCAGTTGCCCAAAAATATCTAAACCCCAAACCGTCAACCATTCTAGCTGCAACATTTCCAGCAGTATAAACTTCTGGATAATCAGGAATTTGATAATACGGTAATTTTTCTTCATTTTGTGCCATAACGAAGGTTGTTAAAATTAAGGCTAATATAAAAATTGAATTCTTCATTTTATTTAAGTTCTAAAGTCATAACATAGTCATAACTTCCAATTAAATATTTTAAGTTTTTTCTTCCAATACATCGTACTAATTTTTTATAACGTTTTTATTTGAAATGGGATTCACTCCATATTTATCAAACAAATAAATTAGAGAAGTCATGGTGGCTGCGCCTAATTCTAATTCGCGCTTATTAATAGCATCAAACGTATCATTGCTAGCATGATGATGGTCGAAATAACGTTGAGAATCTGGACGTAATCCTGCTAAAACGTTCGATTCTGTTTTAAGTGGACCGACATCGGCACCACTTCCACCCTTTTCGAAATAGTGAATAAGATAAGGTTTGAATAATTGCTGCCAGCTCAACACTTGATTAAAAGCTGCATCATTACAATCGAAACTAAAACCACGAGGTGTAAAGCCGCCTGAATCACTTTCTAAAGCAAATACATGATTTTCATTTTTTTGTTTTGCAACTGCCGCGTATTTATTACCTCCTAGTAAACCGTTTTCTTCATTCATAAATAATACAACACGAATACTTCGTTTTGGTGTAATACCCGATTCTTTTAATAACCTAAGTACATCCATAGATTGTACAACTCCTGCCCCATCATCATGAGAACCATCGCCTAAATCCCATGAATCTAAATGCCCACCAACAATCATATATTCATTTGGAAATTCACTTCCTGTAATTTCTCCTATTACATTATAAGATTGAACATCTTTAAGTTGCTTACAGTTTTGCTTAAAGTAAAATTTTATATTGTTATCTAATTTTAACATCGTACTTAATAACTTAGCGTCATTAGTACTAATTGCTGCCGAAGGAATACGTCTATCAACTGGCAAATTCTCATAAGTCATACTTCCTGTGTGTGGTAAATCGTCCATTCGTAAGTTCATAGAACGCACAATGACTCCAACTGCTCCGTATTTTATTGCCTCTAAAGCACCTTCATAACGTTGATTTACACAACCACCATAAGCCTCGAAAGTGTGAATCAAATCGGCTTGCATTGGGCGGTTGTAAAACACAATTTTACCTTCAATTTTTTCTGGCCCAAGTGCTTTTAATTCTTCAAAGTTTTTAACCTCAACAACTTCGGCTTTTAAACCTAAAGCTGGAGTTGCTACTGAACCACCTAAAGCACAAATATTTACATTAGTTGTTTTTCCTGGTTCTGTTTCAATAAAAGCAAATTCTTTTGCACCGCGAACCCATTTTGGCACCATAACGGGTTGCAACCATACTTTATCTAGGCCTAGTTTTTCTAGTTCTTCTTTGGTGTATGCTACTGCTCGTTCTGCACCTAACGATCCTGATAACCTACTACCTATTTGGTTTGATAAGTGGTTTAACCAATCGTAACTCTTTCCGTTGGTTAAGGTTTGTTTGTAAATGGTTTTAAGAACTTCTTCATCAGTTTGCGCTGATAAGTTTAAACTTAAAAGGATTGAATATAAAAAAGTTGTAAATTTTAAAATTCTCATGACATTATTTTTATGTTTAAAGATAGTCTTTCTTATAAGTTACTTGCAAAGCTGTAACCTAAATTTGTGTTAATAACATAAGGTAAGTGCGTTAACGATTGCAGCGGCATCCTTTTTAAAAACCAAAAATCACTATATTAAATTTTAGACAAATGACTGGCAGATTGTTACGTCGCTCACTCCTCACAATAACATTTTAAAAAGATATAGCGGAAAGCGTGTTAAAACGCCCAAAAACTATTCGTTATTAAGTTGTTGTTTATATAATTCGATATTTGCTTTAATGTCATCGTCCAATTCAGGTTCTTTAATATCAGTATAGGCGCTTAATGCATCGAACATGATTTTTGCAACCAAATACCTTGCAGAAGGTTTATCATCGGCAGGTATGGCATACCAAGGTGCGTGGGGCTTGGATGTTCTGTTTATAGCGTCTTCATAACAGGTTTGATATTTATCCCAGAGCTTGCGTTCTTTTAAATCTCCTGGTGAAAATTTCCAGTTTTTTTCTTGCTTGCGTAAACGACGTAAAAGTCTGTTTTTTTGTTCTTCTTTCGAAAGATTTAAAAAGAATTTAAAAATAAGGGTTCCGTTTTCTGAAATATGTTTTTCGAAGTTATTTATTTGCTCAAAACGTTTATCCCAAAAGGCATCATCAATATCGCTTACTGAATTAACACTTGGAATATTTTCACCCATAATGTATCCTGGATGCACACGTGTTACCAATACATTTTCGTAGTGCGTTCTATTAAAAACTCCAAACTTACCGCGCGCAGGAAGTGCTATGTAATGACGCCATAAATAATCGTGCTTCAGCTCCAATTCGGTTGGTACTTTAAAACTATGAACCACAACTCCTCTGGCATTAAAATCTTTAAACACCTCACGAATTAAACTGTCTTTCCCAGCCGTATCCATGCCTTGAAGACATACTAAAACTGCATATTTTCCATGTGCATATATAGTGTCTTGAAGTTTACCTAGTTGTTTTCTAACTTTTTTTAGCTCTTTGTCGGCATTATCTATTACTGCTTTTGTTTGCGAGTTTTTTAAAGATATGTTTGAAGTTACTTTGTAGTCATTCATAGTCAAATTTTTATCTGAATTAAGTGATGAGTTCAATATATAAAAATGCTATCAATTTTATCATGTTAAACATTAATTGTTTCTATTTGAAATCGTCTTTTAAGATTATTAAATATTGTTATTTTGAATTATGAATAAGACTGTAATAATACAAGGAAGTTCCAGAAGCAATGGAGACACAAGCAAAATTGTTAACTACATAACCACTAACAATGCTATAGATGTTATTGACTTATACACTAAAAACATAGGTCATTATGATTATGAATATATAAACCAAGATGATGATTTTATTGAATTAATTACTGATATTATAAATACGTATGACACTATTATTTTTGCTACACCAGTATATTGGTATAGTATGAGTGGTGTGCTGAAAGTGTTTTTTGATAGAATTTCGGATTTAATCCGAATACATAAAGATACTGGCAGGCTGTTACGAGGTAAAAATATGGCTATGATTAGTACTAGTAATCATGATGATTTAATAGATGGATTTTCTATGCCCTTTGTTGAATCTGCAAATTATTTAGGCATGAATTATTTGGGAGACATTCATACTTATGTTTTAGATAATTTGATTAATGACGAGATAAAGCTAAGAATTTCTTCTTTTATTGAAAAGATCGTATAATGTGCTTAAATCGATAATTTCGACGAACGACACATCTGTTTTTAAGGTTTTCATTACATTCGTACTACCAAATTTATATTCTTAACCACCCAAACTTATGAAAACCTACTACTTACTATGCTTTTTAATGGCTTCTATTGCCATGAATGCACAAACTAACTGCGACAATGCCAACTCCTACCTTGTAAATGCATATTCGCACGTTAAAGATGCTTATGATTCCAATAATATTAGTCATATAAAATATTATGCAAATAGATCTGTTGAGTCCCTTAAACTTTCAAAAGAATCTTTAATTACTTGTGGTTGTAAAACCGCTTTAAACCTAGCCAATAAAGGTATTGAATTACTTGCAAAAGTTGAGCATGTTGAAACTTTTGAGGATGGCAGATTTTATGTAAAACGCGCCCGAGATATTAGCAAAGAAAGTGTTATAGAGATAGACAAATGTGCTTTTTCTATTTACAATAATGCTACTGATAAAAATGAAGAGCTTTCTGATATACAAAATGAACAATTGAAATTAAAACAACAACAGGACGCATTACAACTTAAAGAAGAAGGTCTTAAAATAAAACTAGCACAGCAAAAAGAAAAGGAATTAACACTTAAAAAGAAACAATTAATTACTTCTTATAATAACGCCATAGCATCAAACATTAAGACATATAACAATGCTTTGAAAATTTGTGATTGTACCCATGAGCCTATAGAAAATGTAAATACTTCTGAAAATATATCAACTAAAAGTATTGACGATATTAAGCGTTTTTACACAGATAATTTAAAAGCATTGGCTTCAAACTATTTAAATGAATTAAACTCGTGCCACTAAGAGTATATAAAAAATGCTGTTTGAAAAAACTAAACTTAATTCAGTCTTTTCAAACAGCAATTTTATATTTTATTTACTTGCAAACAATTTAACATCTTGCTCACTTACTTCACTGCCACCAAGGATAATTAATCGCTCTATAACATTACGAAGCTCCCTAATATTTCCTGTCCAATCATATTCTTGAAGTAATTTTATTGCCTTATCTGAGAACGCTTTTTTAGCTGTACCTTGTTCGCTTGCTATTTTATCTGAGAAATGTTTTACTAATAATGGAATATCATCTCGCCTGTCATTCAACGCTGGAACTTTAATTAAAATTACAGCCAGCCTGTGATATAAATCTTCACGAAACCTGCCTTCATCAATTTCCTTTTTTAAATTTTTGTTTGTTGCTGCAACCACACGAACATCAACTTTAATATCCTTATCACTACCAACACGTTGTACTCTACTTTCTTGCAAGGCACGTAAAACTTTGGCTTGTGCAGATAAACTCATATCTCCTATTTCATCCAGAAAAATGGTTCCTCCATTTGCAGCCTCAAACTTCCCTGCTCGGTCTTTATTAGCACTTGTAAAGGCTCCTTTTACATGACCAAATAATTCACTTTCTATCAATTCACTTGGTATTGCTGCACAATTCACTTCTATTAAATTGCCTTTTGCTCGTGTGCTCTTTTCATGTAACCAATGCGCTACTAATTCTTTTCCAGTTCCATTTGGTCCTGTAATTAAAACTCGAGCATCAGTTGGAGCTACTTTATCAATAATATCTTTGATTTGAGAAATAGCATCACTGTCACCAATCATCTCGTATTTCTTACTAACCTTCTTTTTAAGAATTTTGTTTTCTACAACTAATTCTTTTCTATCCAAAGCATTTCTAACCGTATTTAATAAACGATTTAAATCTGGCGGTTTTGAAATGTAATCGAAAGCACCAAGTCGCATTGTATTTACTGCCGTATCTAAATCACCATGCCCAGAAATCATAACTATTGGTGTTTCTGGTTTTATTTTTTTTATTGCTTCTAAAACTTCAACACCATCCATTTTAGGCATTTTGATATCACAAAGTACCAAATCGAAATCTACGTTTTTTATTTTTTCTATACCTAATAACCCATCTTCAGCTTCATCAACCTTATAGGTATCGTTTTCTTCTGAAAGAATCTTAACAAGCACACGTCTAATTGCTGCTTCATCTTCTATTACTAATATTTTCGACATACTTAAATTTTAAATTTTATTCCTGTTTATAAAATAGACTGTTCATGCATCTCCTAATTTAAAAACTTCATCTCTATTTTTTTACGCAATACACTATTTAATTTGAATGTTTAGCATGTATACAAATACCCTACCAAATGTTTTTAATTAAATATTCATTTTCATAACCTTCTAAACCAATGTTTACGACATTTTAATATTTATGTATTACTCTTGCTTTGAAATAATATGAACATCTCTTTGCGGGAAAGGTATACTAATATTATTTTCTCTAAATAACTTATCTATTTCAAAACGTAAATCACTTTTTGGTATTGCACCCTGAAAACTATCATTTAAAGTAAATACCAATTTAAACTCTAAAGCACTATCTCCAAAATTTGTGAAGAATACATAAGGAGCTGGATGTTTAAGAATTAAATCATGACCATCTGCAGCTCTTAAAAGCAATTCCTTTACAAGTTGAACATCACTACCATAAGCGACACCAACAACAACAGACTCGCGAGTTGTTGAACCATTCTGCGTCCAATTATACAAACTATTAGTAAGGTATAAATGATGCGGAATAATTAGCACTTTATTATCTATAGTTACCGCTCTTGTTGTTCTTAATTTAACTTCATCTACCCTACCCACTTTACCATCAATTTCTATAATATCCCCTACATGAATGGTTTGATCTATTAAAATTAAAACGCCAGCAATAATATCTTGAAACAAAGTTTGTAGTGCCAAACCAACACCAATTAACAAAGCGGCCGATGCTGCAAAAACAGCAGTTACATTAACACCAATAACATTAAAAGTAATAAGTAAAATAATTAAATAAACAATCCACTTGCCATAGCCAAACAAGATTTTAAATTTTGTTTTATCATCATTTGGTAAACGCTTTGTCAACATTCTTCTTATCAAATTAAGAAGGATAGATGTTAAAAAAACAACAACAATTACCATGATAATTCCTTTTACAGAAATGCTAATATCCTTACTAATCGACAAGTCTGTATTCAAAAACTCTAAAATATCAGACCAAACTGTACTTTCTTTAACGGTCTCCTCTATTTCTTTCAATTTTTGAATCATATTAATATCTTATCCACTTTATTAATTCTTTATAACTCGGTTTTTTTCCATACATTAAAATACCTACTCGGTATATTTTAGCAGCAAACCAAACCGTAAACATAAAAGACCCAATCAATATTAAAAAAGACAATACCTGCTGCCAGATTGGAACACCAAATGGTATACGCATTAGCATAACCACAGGAGAAGTTAATGGTATAAACGAAAACACCGTTGAAACCGTTCCGTGCGGGTCTTCAATAACTGTAAATATACCTATATAAACAGCAAAACTTAAAATTAAAGCAATAGGAATTACAAATTGTTGTGTATCGGTTTCATTATCCACAGCTGCTCCAATAGCTGCATAAAGCGAACTATATAGTAAGTAACCTCCAATAAAAAACAAAATAAATGCTAAAATTAAATTAGCCAATGGTAAATTAAAAAATGCTGCAACTATATTTTGAATTTGAATATTTGCTTCTGGATTCTCCATAGCCTGCTCAACCATTTGTTGCTGTGGTGTTTGCATTTGTGCCATATCAATGCCTAAGATTAATGACACTAAAGTCATTAAAACACCACCTAGAATAAGCCAAATTACAAATTGGGTAATTCCAGCTAACGAGGTTCCTATAATTTTACCAAGCATTAATTGAATAGGCTTAACAGAAGAAATAATAACCTCTATAATTCTACTTGTTTTTTCTTCTATAACACTTCGCATAATCATGTTTCCATATATTATAATAAACATGAACAGTAAATACCCAGCTGCACCTCCAAAGATAAGTTTGACAATACTATCAACCTTAGATGTTTTTTCACCATCAAAACTCTCTTGATTAATTTCAATATTTACTTTTGACGCTTTTAGTTTTTCAACATCAATACCTTCATTTATTCTATTTTGCAGTGTTAATTCTGATTGAATTTCACTTTCGATGTTAGTAATTAAAGTTAATGAGGGTGATTCCTCTGAATAGAATGTCAAGTTTTTTGAATTTATTTGTCCTTCTGAGACATCAGAAATGTATAATAACCCATAGCCTTCAGATTCCTGAACTAATACTTTAGCATCATCGAGTGACATACCATTAAGATAGTTATATGAAGTATTCGCAGAATTTTTAAAAATATTTTTAACTAGTCCTGATTCATCTAAAATAGATATTACTCGTGTTTTATCATTATTCATTTGTGATAAATAAGCAACTACAGCAATAAGGCTTATAAATATAAATGGACTCAAAAACGTCATAATAACAAACGATTTGTTTTTAACCTTAGTTAAATATTCTCGTTTTATAATAAGTGGTAAATGGTTCATAAAAACAAATAATTTAAAAAAACTAAAATTCTATATTTTAGGCTCCAGTCTTAGCGAGAATGGCAATTTCAACGAAAACCTAGAGACAAAGTCTCAAGGAATTCTTTTACGATTAATTATTATTAACGGCTTGAATAAAAATATCGTTTACACTTGGAATAAGTTCTACAAAATGAGAAACTTCTCCTTTTTGCGTTAAATAACTTAATAAATCATTCGGGTTTTCGCCTTGTTGAAGTTTAATATTAAGTTTCAATTCATTTTCTAAAGTTTTAAAATTGGCTACAGAAACATTGAATTTTTCAGATAAATCTTTTTCTAATTCCAATTGATTATTGACTCTTACTCCAACTTCATAGGTATTGATTTTGTATTGACGTTTTACATCTACCAATTTACCATCAAGTATTTTATTTGATTTATGAATCAAGGCTATATCATCGCATAATTCTTCAACTGATTCCATTCGATGAGTCGAAAATATAACCGTGGCTCCATTTTCACGTAGTCTTAAAATTTCGTCTTTGATTAAATTTGCGTTTATGGGGTCGAAACCTGAAAAAGGCTCATCAAAAATTAACAACTTAGGTTCATGAAGCACAGTAACAATAAATTGTATTTTTTGTGCCATTCCTTTTGAAAGCTCTTGAATTTTTTTATTCCACCAATCTCCAATCTCTAAACGCTCAAACCAATATTTTAATCGTTTTTTAGCTTCTGCTTTACTTAAGCCTTTTAACTGGGCTAAGTATATAGCTTGCTCTCCTACTTTCATTGATTTGTACAAACCACGCTCTTCTGGTAAGTAACCAATATCCATAATATGCTTTTGGCTAAGTGGCTCTCCATCTAAACTTACTGAACCTGAATCTGGCATAGTTATCTGATTAATAACACGTATAAGTGTAGTTTTTCCTGCTCCATTGGGACCTAGTAATCCAAATATGCTACCCTTTGGAATGGAAATCGACACATCATTTAAAGCTTTAAAAGTTCCAAAATATTTGGAGACATTATTAACTTCAAGTAAGTTATTCATGTTCTTTTTTAGTTGAATAATAGTTAGTAAATATATTAAATGTTTGGGCTAGAAACTCAATGCTTTAAGTAATAATTATGATTCAAAAAAAAAGATATTAAGCTAAAATTTGCCCTAAATAACAAAACCCACCCTTAATAAATTAAGGATGGGAAAAAAATTGCTATGAAAAAGAAAAATTATCACTAAAATAAATTAGTGATATTCAAATATAGTTTTTTTTTCAATACTAATAGCAAAACTATTAATTATCTTCTTTTTTTTGATATAAAAAATCCACTTAAAAAGTGGTTTTTTTATATTTTAGATAGATATATTAAGAAAACATATCTTTCACTTTTTCAAAGAAAGACTTATCTGAGCTTTCTGGTTTGGGTGAGAAATGCTCATCTTCCTGCATGGATTCAAAAAACTCTTTTTGTTGTTTATTTAGCGTTTTAGGGGTCCAAACATTTACGTGTACTAATAAATCGCCTTTACCATAGCCGTTAATACTCGGAATTCCTTTTCCGCGTAAGCGCAAAATTTTACCAGACTGCACACCAGCTTCAACTTTTATACGTACCTTACCAGTAACTGTATCAATTTCTTTAGATGTTCCTAAAACAGCGTCAGGAAAACTTACATATAAATCATAATGTAAATTATCGCCTTCACGCTGCAGCTTATTGTGTGCTTCTTCTTCAATAACAACAATTAAATCACCAGAAATACCATTTCCAGGAGCTTCGTTTCCTTTCCCAGACACTTTAAGTTGCATACCATCTACAACACCTGCTGGTATTTTTATAGAAACTGTTTCTTCTCCAACTTTTAATCCTTGTGCATCAGCATCACTAGGTTTTTTATCAATAATTTGTCCTGCACCACCACAAACATTACATGGCGCAGAAGTCTGCATTCTTCCTAAAATGGTATTTGCTATACGTGTTACTTGCCCAGAACCATTACACGTAGAACAGGTTTTATACGTAGTACCGGGTGCTTGAATTTTACGTTTTACTTTTACTTTTTTCTCAATGCCATTGGCTATTTCCTCTAAAGTAAGTTTAACACGAATACGAAGGTTGCTTCCCTTTACTCGACGTTGACCACCGCCACCGCCAAAACCAGAGAAACCACCACCAAAACCGCCACCACCAAAGATATCACCAAACTGACTGAATATATCGTCCATATTCATACCGCCACCGCCAAAACCACCGCCGCCGTTTTCAAAGGCTTGGTGACCGTATTGGTCATAACGTGCTTTTTTGTTGTCGTCGCTTAATACTTCGTATGCTTCTGCTGCTTCCTTAAATTTAGCTTCCGCACTTTTATCATCAGGGTTTTTATCAGGATGAAACTCAATCGCTTTCTTTCTATACCCCTTTTTAATTTCCGCAGCACTAGCGCCTTTATTAATACCTAATACTTCGTAATAATCTCTTTTAGCCATATCTTAATTTTATTGCCCTATAACTACTTTCGGAAAACGAATTACTTTTTCACCTAAAAGGTATCCCTTTTCGATAATGTCAATAATTTTTCCTTTCATATCATCAGTAGGAGCAGGTATTTGCGTAATTGCTTCGTGGTTGTCTGCATTAAAAACATCGCCCTTATTTACCTCCATAAGCTTTAAGCCTTTTTGTTCTAATGTTTTTATTAATTTCTGATAAATTAGTAATACACCTTTACGCAACTCTTCGGCTTCTTTATCGTCTTCAATGTGAGTTAATGCGCGTTCAAAATCGTCTAAAACAGGTAATAATGTTTTCATAACATCTTCACTAGCCGTCGAGAATAATTCTATACGCTCTTTTGCTGTACGTCTTTTATAATTTTCAAACTCTGCAAACAAACGTAAAAACTTATCTTTTTCTTGCTTTACTTCAGCCTCTAGTTTTTCTTCAATAGTTTGCTCTTCAACTTCAACCGTTTCTGCTTGAGTGGATTCTACTTGCTCGTTTTCTATATCGCTTTTATCTTTTTTACTCATGGTAAATTCAATTTTTTCAATCTTAAATTTAAGTTGGCAAAAGTACTGCCAATATTATAAAAATGTCATAATGTCATTAAAATAATTTAATTTTTTTTTGATAGCTTATGCCTAATTTTACGACATATCTACTTAATGATTTTAATTAATAACACTAAAACATTTAAAATGAAAAAGAATTTTGTAAAAATTTTATTTATTACTGCTTTAACAATGTCTTTTACAAGTTGTAAAGACAAAGCAAAAGAAGCTGAAACTACTGCTGCTGAAGCTGTGGAAGAAACTATAAATTCTGAAAGCTATACTGTTAATACAGAAGCCTCAACAATAACATGGAAAGGGTTTAAGCCTACAGGATCGCATAACGGAACAATTGCTATTGATAGTGGTGTTTTGGATATTGCAAACGGAAACGTTGTTGGTGGTTCTTTTATAATTGACATGAAATCTATTACAGTAACTGATATTCCTGCTGAAGAAAAAGGAAATGCAAAACTTAAAGGGCATTTATCTAGTCCAGACTTTTTTGATATTGAAAAATACCCAAATGCAGGTTTTACAATTACAGGTTTAGAAAATGTTGAAGGTAAAATGATGCTTTCGGGTAACCTATCGCTTAAAGATGCTAAAAACAATGTAACATTTCCTGTAACTGTTACTAATGAAAATGGTGTTGTTACGCTTACTAGCGAAACGTTTACTATTGACAGAACAAAATGGAACGTGCAATACGGTTCTAAATCAATTTTTGATAATTTAGGTGATAAATTTATTAATGATGATATGGAATTAAAAGTTATGGTTAAGGCTGCTAAGTCTTAGTTAAAAATTTATTTTTTGAAAGCCACCTTATGAAAATAGGGTGGCTTTTTGTTTTGGTTGAAGCTTGACTTTGTAAAAAATTTCAGCTACCTTCGTTTACCGTCGGATATAAAACATTAAAAACGATTTCATATCCGACGTTGGCAATAATTAGAACGAAACCGAAAACGAACTGCATTGAAACGAACTTATTATGGATTTCCGTAATTAAAATAAAATAAATAATCTGAAATTTGCTAAAATTAAATAATGAAAAAAATAATATACTTAACTCTAATATCCATATTTCTATTTTCTTGTGTTAATCAATCTGAATACGACAAAGTAAAATTAGAAAACGATAAACTGAAAGCTGAATTAAACGAAATTAAAAACGGAGCAGAATTTAGATTAAATCAAATTGTAGCTAATTTTGAAAATAAGAATTATTCTCAAATTGAAATTCTTGTAGACTCTCTGAAACAAATTCACCCTAACTCGGAAGAAAGTAAAAAAGCTATTTTAATAAATGAAAAATCTCAAAAAATAATTCTTGAAAGGAAAAAGAAAGAGGAAACAGAAAGATTACTTAAAGAGAAAAATAGAGAAAAAACAAAAAAGGAAAAACTTAGACAAATAATAAGAATAAAACAATTTTATTCATCTAAACCAAATTCTGCTGGTGGTGTAGATTTTAATATAATTTGGCAAAATAAGTCTGATAAAACAGTAAAATATGCAACTTTTGAAGTAGTTCCATATAATGCTGTTGGTGATATTGTAGAATGTACTATAAGGAATAGCTCAACATTTAGAGGGCAAGTTACAGGTCCTATTAAAAAGAATAAATGGAATGGTTATGGAACAACTTGGTCAAATGCTTGGTATAATAATACAATAAAGAAAATAAAAATTACTGGAGTTGATATTGACTATGTAGATGGCACATCTGAAACATTATACAGTAGTGATATTGAATATGTGAAATATTAAAAAAATGAAAAGAACTAAAAAATTTATAACCACAATTTTAATTATTATTGGTGTTTTATTTTCTTATGGAATTTGCAGAGGAATTTACGATGCAAACTATAACCCAAAGTTAAGTTTACTTTCAATTGGAATGACTATAAACGGAATGAACCCAATTAGTAGTTATGGATATAAATTAGGAATTCATACAAACCCAGAAATACAAAAAAGGATTGATAATTTTAGAGAAGGTTCAGAAAAATATAATAATTATTAAATATAAAAAACTATTGCCAACACCGTATAAAAATAATTGCGGTTTAGTGCTTAATCAAAGGTCGTTGCGTGTTTGTAACGTCTGATTTTCCTTCGGAAAATCCTCGCATACAAACCCGCAACTATTCTTATACATAAACGGTAAACGAACCTCGCCAAAATCAACCCAATAAATCCTCTAAAGCAGATTTCAAACAGTTGTATTTAAAATAAAACCCTTTATCTTCTATTTTTTTAGAACTTACACGTTGGCTTTCAAATAATAAAATATGCATATCTCCTAAAACGAGTTTCATAAAAAGCTTAGGAATATTTGGCATAAATAACGGTTTGTTTAAAATTTTTGTTGCAGTTTTTGTTAGTTCCTTATTAGATACTGGGTTTGGTGCAACGCCATTGTAAATGCCATCTATCTCTTTTTCTAGAGTATATAAAAATAGATTTGCTAAATCTTGAATATGTATCCATGATTGCCATTGCTTACCACTACCAAAAGCGGCTCCTAACCCGAATTTAATAGGTTTTACAATTTCTTGTAATGCTCCTCCTTTATTTGATAATACTAAACCAATTCTGATTTTTGAAACGGTAATGTCTAATTTTGAAAATTCATCAACAGCTTGTTCCCAAACTGAAACCACTTGCCCTAAAAATGAGGAGCTAATTTCGTTATGGGTTTGATCGTAATAGTTAGTTAATGAATCTGGATAAATACCAATGGCACTTGCTGAAACCACTTGTTTAACTTGATGTTTTACACCTTTTAAAGAATGGATTAGTAATGCTGTGGTCTCCGTTCTACTAGATATAATTTCTTTTTTATAGCTGGAAGTCCAACGTTTTGATACGGTTGCTCCTGCTAAATGTATAATAGCATCAACATCTTGAAAGCAATATGAATCAATTTCTTTTGCTTTTGGGTTCCAATAAAATCCTTTATAATTTTCGCTTTGTACTATCTTGGATTTACTAGTTGTTAAGTAGTTTACACTTATGTCTTTCTCATGACAAAGTTTGACTATTTCTTGACCTACCAATCCTGTTGCACCAGTTATTAAAACACGCATTTTCTTTTTTTATAAAGTTACAAAATGGTTACAGGGTTTACTAAAATTTTATAGAAGGTTTAACAGAGTTAAGAAAAATAGAAATTTTTAAGAAAAAAGAAAGAAGGTAAAAGTGAAAAGTAAAAAAATTAAATCGCGTAAAGGCTCTAAAACACAAAGCAAAACTATAACTCTCATCTGAAAACTAAGACTGTGACTGAAAACTTATTTAGTTGCCCTTAGCATTTAACTCCAATAATTATTTAATTGAGTCGTTGAATGTTACGCTTCTTTGCAAGCGCGTAACATTTCACGCTTTCCTGGTGGCCCTGGAAGTCTTTCAACTTTAAATCCAACAGCTTGCATCGCTCTGCGCACACTCCCTTTTGCTGAGTAGGTTACTAATATGCCATTTGGTTTTAAGGCATTGTACATTATTTCGAAAATGGTTTCTGTCCATAATTCGGGTTGTACTCTGGCTCCGAAAGCATCAAAATAAATAATATTATGTGTTTCTGTGTCTCTAATTTCTGAAAATAATTGTTTACGCTTTACTAATATAAAACCATCTTTTATTTGATTTCTTTCTTCCCATGGGGTTTCATGAATTTTTTGGAAAAGTATTTCGTCATTTTCGACTTTTAGTGTTTCGGTATAGTTCAACGCTTTTATTTCATCTTCTGAAACAGGATAGGCTTCTACTCCATTATAATTAATGTTTAATTTTAATTTTTTGGCTTCTAGAAGTGTTATGAAAGCGTTTAAACCTGTGCCAAATCCTATTTCTAGAATGGATATGGATTCTTTGACCTTTCGACTGCGCTCAAGGTGACATTCTTGATTACAGAAATGATGCAAACCATGTTTAATAAATACATGATAGGCTTCTTGTATGGCGCCATGTTTAGAATGGTATTGCTCATTCCACTCTGGTATTTGAATGGTTGTTGAGCCATCTGCGGTGATTATTATTTCGCGTTTCATTTTTATATTTTAAAGTTGAAAATTTGTTGTTTGTTGCGTTAGGGATTGAAGCGGCATCCTTTTTTATTAACAAGACTCAAACATTATTTTGAACTAATATTTAACAGATAACCACGTCCTTCGTCCTCGCTATGACATTATAAAAAAGATATAGCGGAAAGCCCGACCCTTGTGGTAACGCCCAAAACTTGAAATTTCATGTTTTTTTATTGTGCAACTAAAACACTGTTAGCCTCGAAGGAATAAGTGCGTTTTGGTGTGATAATACTCGCTATTTCTTCTGGTGATTTACCAGCATCTTCTGCATAATGACGTTGCTCATTGACCGAGATTTCTTTAACAAAAGCTTTTCCGTTAATAATGACTTGTTTACCCGATATATCTTTAGGAACAAAAAAACCATAGTCTTTAAATTTTACCATAACTTCGTTTTCATCGTCTAAATTTAATCGCATCCAACAGCCTTTGGCTTGACAAACTTCTTTTACCTCTGCAATAATTTTTGAGTTAATACTATCACCTGTATTCATGGTTTTATAATGTGCCGCCATGGAGCTTGCAGTAATGGCATCATTGGCGATAATTTCTTTTCCGAAAGAGGCATATTCTATTTTTTCTGTTTTTGTTGGAGTTTCAACATCTTCTTGACTTTTATTTTTGCAAGAGTTTAACATTAAAAAGCACATAATCATTACGGTAACTGACTTCATGATGCAAATATTTCAATTTTAGACGATTTATGTAAATATACCGCTTTTTTAAAAACGTTTTTCTTTAAATTTGTATCATCTAATAACGAGACTTATGAATACCATAATCAACGATATAGAGGTTATAAAGACTAAAACTTCTAAAATCAACGATGTAGATTTTGACAATTTAAAGTTCGGGCATGTTTTTTCTGATCACATGTTAGAATGTAATTTTAAAGATGGTAAATGGCAAGCACCTAAGGTAATGCCTTACCAACCTATTGTGTTAGATCCATCTGCTAAAATATTTCACTACGGGCAATCTGTTTTTGAGGGCATGAAAGCGTATAAAGATATTGATGAGAATGTCTGGTTATTTCGTCCGTTAGATAATTTTAAGCGTTTGAACATTTCGTCAAAGCGATTGGCTATTCCTGAACTTCCTGAAAATTATTTTATGGACGGTTTAAAGGCTTTACTGGAAATTGATAAAGATTGGATTCCTAGAAAAGATGGTAGCTCTTTATATATAAGGCCTTTTGTTTTTGCTTCTGGAAATGGTTTTCACGCCTCGCCTGCCGATGAATATAAGTTTATAATTTGTACAGCGCCTTCTGGAGCTTATTTTGCTGGAGAAGTAAGGGTTTTAATTGAAGAAAAATATTCGAGGTCTGCAAATGGCGGTGTTGGTTTTGCTAAAGCTGGAGGTAATTATGCCGGACAGTTTTACCCAACCCAATTAGCTATTGAAAAAGGCTACCAACAGGTTATTTGGACTGATGATAATACACACGAATATATTGAAGAAGCTGGTGCGATGAATATTTTTATTCGGATTAATGATACTTTAATTACTGGACCAACTAGTGATAGGATTCTTGACGGTATTACTCGTAAAAGTATTATTGAACTCGCTGAAGCGGAAGGTATTAATGTTGAAGTTAGAAAAATAACGGTTTCGGAAGTTGTTGAAGCTGCTAAAAGTGGGGCGTTAAAAGAAATGTTTGGTGCAGGAACTGCAGCGGTTATATCTCCTATTTCTGGTTTTGGATATAAGGACGCTGATTATGAGTTACCAAAACTTGATAATACTTATGCTAGTTTCTTAAAGAAACGTATCACTGATATACAAACTAATAAAACTGAAGACCCTTTTGGATGGCGGTATTCAGTTAAGTAATTGAAATAAAAAAGCAGCCCAATGAGCTAGTCATGGTCGGAAGATTTATTCTTCCGGCTTTTTTGTTTTATAAAACACAGGTGCCTGTTAATTAACTTATTGATTAACAGTTTCTTACCTTGTTTTTTAATGTGATTTTCGCATATTAATACCTGATAGCCAATATATTATGTCAGTATTTAAAGACCACAGAATTTCAGTAAGTCAATTATTAGGTGTTGTTCCAGAAGCGCTTTTATCCAAATTATCATTAACGACCAAAGTTGATTATTACGCCAAGGTACTTCATGGCAAAAAAATGTTCTATTTGCTACTTTATGGTATTGTAGAGAATGATAAACTAAGTCAACGCACTTTAGAAGATACTTTCAATGATTTTCTGTTTAAAACGCTTTTTGATTTAGATAAATCTGAAACTATAAGACGAAGTTCTATCTCTGAAAGATTATCTAAAATTGATTCCGATTACTTCCTCCAAATATACCAGTGTGTTTATCAGCAATTTCAAGATGCCTACCCTAACAAGGAAAAACACCATTTAATCCATGTAGATAGTTCTATGGTTAGTGAGGCTTCTTCCAAATTATTAAAAGGTTGACCATAAAAACGGAAAGAAATCTGTTAAATACAGCATGGCTTTTGATGGTTTGTTGCCTTGTCATTCTGAAGTATTTACTAAGTCGGAGTATTCTAGTGAAGATATGGCTTTACCCGAGGCTATAATGAATCATGTAAAGCAAGACGCAAATCATCAAAATATCTATGTCATTGATAGAGGACTTTAATCTACAAGAACAATGAACTCATTTACTAATGATGCTGTTACTTTTATTGTTAGAGCAAAAGAAAACCGAAAGCATGTAGAATTACAGTCATTACTTAATAAAAATCAAGACCTAGATTTAGGAGAATTAACCCTTATTAAAGACAGTAAAGTAAATCTTTATACTGGAAAAGCGATACATAACAAAAAAGGAAATATACATTACAGAGAAGAATTAGTAGAAACTCCTTTTCGTTTAATTGTAGCAAAAACTAAAACAGAGCAACCAAAATACTTTTGGTTTATTACCAATGATTTTGATTTATCTGCAAAACAAGTAGCCCAAGCTTATAGAAGGCGATGGGATATTGAAGTATTCTTTCGTTTTATAAAACAAGAACTCAATGCAAGCCATCTAGTCTCATTGAATAAAAATGGAATAGAAGTTATGCTATACATGACTTTAATTGTAGCAATGTTAATATTAATCTATAAAAAAGCTAACAAAATAGGTTATAAAACAGCCAAGAGAAGATTTAAAATGGAACTCAGAAATTTAGCTATTGCTATGATTGTTGTAGACTGCAAAGGAAACTTAAACCATTTTGAGACTTAAAAAAAATGGTCGAAATTTCTTCCGACCATGACTAGCCAAATGGCTGCTTTTTTTATTTATCTAAAATAGACTGAATGTTAGGTTTAAAATAATTTGGCCCTTTAAGTACCTTTCCGTCTTCACGATAAATAGGCTGTCCATTCTCTCCTAGTTTACTCATATTACTTCGCTGTATTTCTTCAAATACTTCTTCTATTTTATGTTGCATGCCATGCTCAATAATGGTTCCACACAAAATGTAAAGCATATCGCCTAAAGCATCTGCAACCTCAACTAAATCATTGTTATTCGCTGCCTCGTAATACTCCTCGTTTTCCTCTTTCATTAAGTTAAAACGCAATTTGTTTTTGTCTTCTCCTAAATTAGCTTTTGGAGTTTCTCTATGTCCTATTTTAAATGCCGTATGAAAAGCCTTTACTGCTTCTATTTTATTTTTCATAAATTCTATTTTGTCATTCCCTTGTAGATGGGAATCTCATCATTATTATTAAATTTGCATAAAAATAACTATATGTTTAGTAAAGGTCAAATCATTTTTGGAATTATATTCTTCATAGTCTTTGCTATTGTAATTGCCTACACTTACCGTAAAGATTTGAAACTTCACAAACGTTTTTATGCAGGTAGCATATGGGTATTAATAGCCTTCATTGCTTTTATTTTGTTTATTTCTGCTATTAAGTTTTTCTTTAAGTAAAACATTACTCAAACTTTTAACCTGTAAAACCTTACTTCGGTTTTATTTGCTTTTAATCTAGGTTTTAGGCTTTTGGAAATTGGTTTTTCTAAATTCATGAATGAATATACCTAGTAATGGGTATTTTTTTACAACATCCTTTTCAGGAGGTTTGTAATTATTAACTAACAAACCACAAATTATGAAAATTAAACTTATTATCATTTTATTTTTTACCATTCTCTTTTCTTCATGTAATAAACTACCTCAAAGTGAAGTTAAAATTGTCGAACAATATTTTGAGTGCGCTGGAAATCTTTCATTGGAAAATTATGACTTTTGTTCTGACACTGAAGCATTATGTGGCACAAAATTTTACAATAGCCAATACGGTTATGCTTTATTTTCTATACCCACCCCTAGAAATTCTGAACTAAAATTCAAAGAATACAGAGACGACACCATCTTTTATACTTGTAAATCACCAAAATACTCGAATGATGTTTATTTACAGAGTAAATTTAGAACAGGACTTGATAAGGGCAAAGGAAAAACAATACATATTA
This sequence comes from uncultured Algibacter sp., assembly GCF_947487575.1. Classification (GTDB taxonomy): domain Bacteria; phylum Bacteroidota; class Bacteroidia; order Flavobacteriales; family Flavobacteriaceae; genus Algibacter_B. The sequence continues at coordinate 90,183 of NZ_CANKXG010000002.1, forward strand.
GCGTAATATATGATTTTGAGAATACAGATTGTGTTCAATTGGCAAACTTGAAAGAAAAAGAGAAAACTACTCCTATTCAAGGTGTTCCTACATTTTTAGAGTTTGAAAATTGTGAATTTAAAAATTAGGCTTTTAACATTTATATTTATTTCCCAATCACTCTGTTTTTCGCAGAGTGATTCTACCTTTTATTACTTTCATGAATCTACTACCGCCAATAGAGTACTAAATCTAGTGAAGAAATCTACTAATAAAATAGATATCAACTTTTTTAGTTTAATCTACCATTCAAAACTAAAAAAACCGGATTCAATGCTGTATTATTTAAACCTTATAAAAAGTAATAAAGTATTTTTCAAAGAAAACAAAAGTAAACTCTTATATTTTGAAGGCTATTATAACAAGCTTATAGATAATGATTCATTATTTGTTAAAAATAGTTATCAAGCCTACAAAACAGGAGTGAAATCTAATGATACGCTTTCTATTTTAAACAGTCTTGCTGCGCTTTCTCAATCCTATGATTATTTAAACGATTATTCTTATAATTTTGAATACTTAAAACTTTATAAAGAAAATGCTGAAAAATATAAAGATGAAACGCATAAAATAATTCAACTTTTCTTATTAGGTAATTACCATTTATATAGAGACCAAACTCAACTAGCATCAAAAAACTATCATAATATTTTAAATAAATCATTGCGAAAAAAGGATAGTATTTACATTTTATCCACCTATCATAATTTAGGTGCTTTGCATGAAATGTCAACTAAAAATTCAGACTCTGCAATTTATTATTTTAATAAAAAAATTTAATTCATGAATAAATACCCTGAATTGAGCAACCCTAATATATACTTTTTTACTTATTTGAGCCTTGGAAATGCCTACGCTTCAAAGAATAAAATAGAACTAGCTCAATTAAATTACAGCATTGCAGATACTATAAAAACAAATGGAAATCAACTTTACAACAAATCGTTAATAAAAGAGAACTTATCACTATTACATGCTCAATCCAAAAATTATAAATTAGCCTATGACAATTTAATTGACTTCAATGCATTAAATGATAGCCTGAACAAAAAAGATCAAAGAATAGCAGTTGCAAATATCAAAGAACAATACGACAACGAAAAACTACGTGCAGATAACTTAGAAATCGAATCAAAAAGAAAACAAAATAAAAACTTACTAATAGGAGCATTAGTCTTCATACTTTTCGGAGGCATAACAGGATTCCTTTTCCAAAAAAACACCAGAAAAAAACAAAAACTAGCAGAACAAGAAAAAGCACTTGAAACTCAAAAATTAGCAACCGTATTAAAAGAACAAGAATTGGTTAGTATTGATGCCATGATTGAAGGTCAAGAAAAAGAACGACAGCGTATAGCCAATGATTTACATGACGATTTAGGAGGTCTTATGGCGACAGTAAAACTACATTTTAATGTTTTAAAAGATAAACAAACACCAGAATTATTTGATAAAACTACTGGGTTACTAGATGAAGCTTATAATAAAATACGCAGTATTGCTCATGCCAAAAACTCAGGTGTAATTGCTAAACAAGGGTTGCTAAAAGCAGTACAGAATATGGCTGATAAAATTTCTGTTTCTAACAAAATAACGGTTGATGTTATAGATCATGGCTTAGAAAACAGACTTGAAAATAGCTTAGAGTTAACTATTTTTAGAATTATTCAAGAACTTATAACCAATGTTATAAAACATGCTGATGCTAATGAAGCAACAATACATTTAACCAACCATGATGAAACTTTAAATATTATGATTGAAGACAATGGAAAAGGTTTTAACCCAAGCCAGATTACAACTAAAAATAAAGGAATGGGTATCAGTAGTATAGACAAACGCGTGGAACACTTAAATGGAACTATGACCATAGAATCTGAGCATACAAAAGGTACAACCATAATAATAGATATCCCAATATGATACGATTAGCTATAGCCGAGGACCACCAATCCTTAATTGATGGTATAAAACTACTTTTAGAATATGAAGATGGTATTTCTATTATTGGTACTGCTAATGATGGAGAGGCACTCCTTGATATTGTAGAAAAAAAACAACCCAATGTGGTGTTAACCGATATAAGAATGCCTAAAATGGATGGTATTGAAGTCACAAAACAGATTAAGAAAAAATATCCAAAAATAAATGTTTTGGCTTTTACCATGTTCGAGCAAATTGAGGCTATACAACAAATGATAAACGTAGGTGCTTCTGGATATATTTTAAAAAACTCATCATTAAAAGAAGTCCACAATGCTATTCTAACTGTTGCAGAAGGCGAAACCTATTTTGATGCTAACATTAATACTAATATTTTAAATTCAGAATCAAGTAACAAAACAAAAGGTATATTAACCAAACGTCAAATTGAAATATTAGAGCTTATAAGTCAAGGAAAAACCTCTAGAGAAATTTCTGAATTACTATTTATTGGTATACATACTGTTGATACTCATCGTAAAAATATGGTGCGTATTCTTGGACTTCAAGGTAAAGGAGAATTAATGCGTTATGCTTTGGAGAAAAAGTATAGATTTTAGGATTTACCTAGTATTGGGTATTATGTCGCTTATTTTTTTAAACGAGTTTTGAAATAAAAAACCATTAAAACTTATAATCATGAAAAAATTAATATTAATCGTACTCTTAACTCAAAATTACTGTTTTTCTCAATTTAAAAATTACACAATTTCTGAAAACAAAGTAGTTTGCGAAAAAATGTACTCTGATATTAGTACTTTGGAAATAATTGAAGATTACCGTATAAGTTCTAGTATGACACTGACAAAAGCAGATGGTTTAACTTCATTTCTAGTTGGAAAAGTAGCAAAAATCCCTGATTATATTACTCAATATCTTAAAAAAAGAAAACTAAAATTTACAGCAAATTATGAAGCAAAAAACGCACTAATTTTTGCTAGTAACAAAAGTAGCCTTCCAAAGTTAATTTTTAAAAGAAGTTTTTACAATCAGGTAAATAAAATAGCCACAAATGCTATGGAGCTTACTTTAATTCCAGAAATGGTTCAAGATGAAAAGTTTTTAGTTTTTAAAGTCGGTAAATTATCATTTGAATATTCAAAAGCCAAAATAAAAACAAAAGCTCCTAGAATTAATCTATTAGTGGAAATTACCGCATATTATAGTAAAGCAAAAGATAATAGTACCTTAGAAAAAACTGAGTCAAAATCTAGTGCAATAATTATTCCTGTAGATTTAAGTGTAAAAGACCAAATTACAAGTAATATATCAAACAAATTATCTGATGTTTTTATTGCTGATGGAATATCAGAAATAAGTGTAAAAGTGACAGAAATAAACCCATATAAATTAAAGCTTGAAGAATTAGAAAGTTTTATAACTGATAACAATGAAGATTTATCAGGGTTGTTTAGCGAATTATCTAAACTATTAAAATAATTACAAAGCAAATACTATCTAAAACCTTACAATAAGTCAATAAAATATCCCCAATACTGGGGATTTTTTTATGCAAGATCATGTCATAGGTTTGCTGAGTTATTAACAATAAAATAAATATTTATGAAAACAATTCAACAAACACTTACTCTCTTACTTATTGCAACTTTAATCTTTTCGTGTAGTGAAGAAGAAGAACCTGAAGTTATAGTTAATGAAACTTCTGTAATTCCAGTAACAGATTTAGGAAGAACGAATACCCTTTTAGGTTGTGTAGAAATCACAACAAGAGACACCAAAATTGAAGTTTGGGATCACGGCAAAATTGATAATGATATTGTGTCTATTATTGCAAATGGGGAGACTATTATTAACGAACAAATTCTAGATGGTCCGTTTAATCCGATTGAAACCAATTACAATTTTGATAGTAATGGTTTTAATTATGTAACGTTATATGCACATAATTTAGGAGATATTGCTCCTAACACTTGCACTATTGCTATTAATGGTGTTGAATTTATTCTTGAAGCAAATTTAGATGCAAATGGATCTATTGATGTAATTGTTGGAGGCTTTGGAGTAAGTTGTAATTAAACTATCATTGTATTTAGACTAATGTATTACATAGGTCATTTTACATTAAACTGGAACTAGTATTATGAATTTTCACATTCACAAGACAATAGTTTTTTGATTTAGTTAGTTTTAAAATCCCCAACATTGGGGGTTTTTTCGTTTTATTCTAAACTCTAAATTGCTGCTAAATCCATTATCCCAAATGTTAGCCATTAAAAGTCTCTTAAAAACTATAAATGACCTAAAACAAAAAGGGCTTGAATTATCTGAAGAAGATATTCTGACTTTATTAAAGGCAACCAAATCGATTGCCAAAAACAAAACCGCCTTAAACTCATACATTTCATTTTTTAAAAGACTTGATAAGAAAAAACTCGATAATATTAACTCACTTACTAAAAGAGAGCTAGAAATTCTTAAATCAATTGGAAAAGGCGAAAGTTCCTTACTGATTGCCAAAAACCTAAATTTAAGTATTTCAACCATCGAAACTCACCGAAAAAACATTCGTAAAAAATTAGAATTGATAGGCAAAGGTAAACTCATTGAGTACGCAATTTTAAGTAATTTAAAATCTACTGAATTAAATTAAACCTAGTCAAAACAAATAATTTCAGACTCTTAAAAATAAATATTACTTTTTAACGCAACCATTTTAAAAAAGCTGCATCTATTAAATAAATAATCCATACAAAAATGAATATTCTATTAATAATTAGTGCTCTTCTTGTTATTAATCTAATGTTATTAATCTTCAGTGTAAATAATAAAACGGATCCTTGAAAAAGTACGTTTGGCTTCCATTTTATTATTAAAAAATCACCTGTCTTTTTATATTTTTATCAAAAATTTTAAAATGAGTATCTTTGATTTGTAATTTTTCAAATCATAAAAAATGAAAGCTCTCAAATACATCCTATTCTTATTACTTATTGTAATTATCGGAACGGCTATATACATTGCTGTACAGCCTAATAGTTTTGAAGTAAGCAGAACTAGAACTATAAATGCTCCTGCTTCAGTGATTTACAATAATGTAATTGATTATAAAAACTGGGAAACTTGGTCTTCTTGGATTGAAGCAGACCCAGACATGAAAATCACACTTCCAGAACAAACAAGAGGTATTAACAGCTCTTATTCTTGGGAAGATAAAGATGGTATTGGTACTATGAAAACTATTGCTGCAATACCAAACGAATCTATTCAACAACAAATACAATTCGCAGATTTCCCACCTTCTGACATATCATGGAATTTTAAGAAAAATGAAAATGGCTCTACTGATGCAACCTGGACCATTTCTGGAAAAGATTTGCCATTTGGATTTAAAGCTTTTGCCACATTTATGGGTGGTATGGAAAAACAAATCGCACCACATTACGAACGTAGTTTAGAAAAATTAGATAGCGTAGTTCAACAAAGTATGAAAGTTTACACTATAAAGATTGATGGTGAAACAGAATATGGTGGTGGCTTTTATATGTACAAAACAACCTCGGCTACAAGTGCAAATATTAGCCAAATAATTGGAAAGCAATTTGGTGAAATTATGAGTTATATGGCTCAAAACAATATTGTATCTAATGGCATGCCATTTACTATATATAATGAAATGAATACAGAAAATGGAACTGTAATTATGAGCAATGCCATACCTGTAAGAGACCGCGTAGTTGTTGATAGAGCTAGTGAAATTATATGTGGTTACATTCCTAAAACAAAAGTTTTAAAAACAACTTTAAAAGGAAACTACACTTACCTCCCGAAAGCTTGGGAAACTACCATGGCTCATCTTGGAAAATACAATCTGAAACAATCAAATTTAAAACCATTTGAGATTTATACTAATGATCCTGGTGATTTTCCTAATCCAGCAAATTGGATAACTGAAATATACATCCCTATTAAATAGTAAATGAAAAATATCCTTTTAGTCTTTTTGGGTGGTGGTTTTGGTAGTGTTTTACGATTTGTTATTGGAAAATATCTAAACAATGCTGAAACAGGAATTCCTTACGGCACCTTTGCAGCTAATATTTTAGGAAGTTTATTAATTGGCATTATTTTAGGTTTAGCGACAAAAAATAACGCATTATCTCAAAGTCATACTTTGTTGTTGGCTACAGGATTTTGTGGTGGATTTACAACGTTTTCAACCTTTGCTTACGAGAATCATGTGTTTTTAAAATCTGGCGATTTTACAAGTTTTGCTGTTTACAGTATTACGAGTTTTGTTATTGGATTTTTGGCTGTTTTTGCAGGAATATATTTTGTGAAATAGTTGAAATTAATAATACTGCTTCTTAATAACACAATCGCATATTCTTATTGAGTTTTTGTATATTTGATTTTAGTAAAAAAAAATGACCATTATAAATAAATTTACAAGAAATAAGATGAAATCAAAATTACTTACAATAACTTTACTCTTAATCACAAGTGTTTGTTTTTCACAAGCTATTGAAATTAGATATAATCAATTAGGTTATTTTAACGATAGAGATAAAATCATTAGTATCACTTCTAAAAACAGTTTCTCTCCTCAGGCATTTACCGTTTTAGATGCTAGCGATAATGTTGTTTTATCTGGAACCTCTGAAACAGTTAATTATTGGTCGGATTCGCAAGAATATGTTTCCAAAGCAGATATATCTTCTATTAATACAGCTGGAGCATATAAATTTCAAGCAAATGGTTTAGAGGTTTTATTCAACATTGGTACAGATATCTACCAATCTATTTCAGATGCAAGTTTAAAATATTATTATTATAACAGAGCATCTACATCTATATCAGCGACATATGGTGGTATATACGCAAGAAGTATGGGGCATCCTGATACAAATGTTCGAGTACATAGTTCAGCAGCTTCATCTGCAAGACCAACAAATACCATTATTTCATCGCCTAAAGGCTGGTACGATGCTGGTGATTATAACAAGTATATCGTAAATAGTGGAATTTCTACTTATACGCTTTTAGCGGCTTATGAACATTATGAAACGTATTACCAAGCAAAAACTATAAATATACCTGAAACAGGAGGTGATTTACCTGATTTATTAGATGAAATTAAATGGAATTTAGATTGGATGCTTACCATGCAAGAACCTTTAGATGGTGGTGTTTATCATAAACTTACAGGACTAAATTTTTCAGGGAGAATAATGCCTAACAATTATAATGCTACGCGATATGTAATTAAGAAAAGTACAGCAGCAGCATTAAACTTTGCAGCAGTTATGGCCATGGCTTCAAGGGTTTACTCTAATTATGAAACTGAGTTACCTGGTTATAGTACTGCCTTAATAAATGCAGCTGAAGCCGCTTATGCGTGGGCAGAATCTAACCCTAATGTTTACTTCACAAACCCTGCTGGTGTTAATACTGGACAATATGGAGACACTAATGTAACCGATGAGTTTCAATGGGCAGCTGTAGAGTTATTTATTACAACAGGAAATACTAATTACAGTAACGACATTAATTTATTAAGCATTGGAAATGGCACACCGAGTTGGCAATACACAGACCCTTTAGCATTAATTTCGATGTTGTATCACGATTCTGCTTTTTCTTCAAGTGATATTAATACGGCTAAAAATATTTTTTTAAGTACTGCTGATGCACTAAAAAACCAAGTAGACAATTCTGCAATGAATATTACCATGGGTACATCAAATGATTATGTTTGGGGCAGTAATGGTGTAGCTTCAAATCAAGTTATTCTATTAATTAGAGCTTACGAAATTACAAACGATTCATCTTATTTAGACTCCGCCTACGTTGCTATGGACTATTTGTTGGGTAGAAACGGAACAGGGTATTGTTATGTTTCAGGATTTGGAGACATTTCACCAGTAAATCCGCATCACAGAATATCTGATTCTGATGGTGTTACCGCACCTATTCCTGGCATGTTATGCGGTGGCCCTAATCCTGGAAGACAAGATGGTTGTTCTGGTTATATAAACACATCTAAAGCGGGTTCTTACGTTGACAGTTGGTGCTCTTACGCATCAAACGAAGTAACTATAAATTGGAATGCACCATTAGCATACGGATTAAATGCCTTGAATTTTTATCAAAATGGAGCTTCTTTAAGTGTTAATGATTTTGATTTATCTGATACAACATTAACTGTATACCCTAATCCTACACAAGGTGAATTTGATTTGAAATCTACCAGAAAAATTGAATCTGTAACGGTCTATAATGCCATTGGTAAAATTGTACATACCACAACATCATCTCATATTAAATTACCAAATATTCAAGATGGGTTATACTTTCTAAGAGTTAATACTGAAGACAACAGAACGTATGTTAAAAAATTATTGAAAAGATAAAACTCCTTTATTAATTAAAACATAGTAACGATAATTTGTAATTGGATTTTTGTCTGTTTTACGATATGTATTTGAAAAAACAGAAACTTGACTTTGTAAAAATTTTCAGCTACCTTCGTTTAACCTCGGATATAAAACATTAAAACGATTTCATATCCGTGGAACAGTTGGCGAGCATTCAATAGAAATGAATTACCATGAAACAATAGTATCAAATGAACAGCTAAAGGACAGTACTTTATGCTATTGGGAAATGAACGGTTTTATAGATCTAGAAGAGGGCATTGACTTGAGATATATCCCAGAAGGCCAAAATTTGTTAATCTTTAATTTTGGGAATCCTATTGAATTATTAGACACTTCAGAAAAAAACTCATTTTTAAGCTCTCCTTTTTTTGTCATTCCGGCGATTGCTTCAAGCAGGCTATTTAATCAAAAAGGGAAAATAGACCTTTTTGGAATTTCTTTTATTGCTGATGGACTTTTCAATTTAATACAGCAGCCCATTTCAAAACTTCAAAACAGTTTTCCAATTAATTTGAAAGATAAATGTGAAGAAATGTACGCCCAAATGGAGCAAATGACCTTTACGGATCGGTCTGAATTGGTAGAAAGTTTTTTAATCGGACATATCAAACAAAATAACGGAAATCCATCTTTCAGTAAAGCTTATAAAATGATCAAAGAGGCTAAAGGATGCATTAAGGTTAGCGACTTAGCTAAAAAGGTTTACGTAACTGAAAGGCAACTACAAAGACTATTCAGGATTCGTTTAGGAATCTCCCCAAAAGACTACTGTAAAGTGGTTCGGGTAAATAGCTATATTGATTTTATTTTAAATAGAGAAAACCTTGTTGATTGGATGGAGCTAGTAGTTGCATTTGATTACCATGACCAGCCGCATTTAATTAATGAGGTAAAGGCTATTTCAAAGTTATCTCCGCAAAAATTACTATCCTATCGTGATACCCTCTATGATTACTATGCTTAATCTGAGATAGGTCGGATTTCTACAATTTTTACCTTTCACAAGGTTCTAGTTTTGTATCAAAAATTAAATGAAACGAATTCTTCTGATACTAAACTTATTGATTATGTGTAACTCGGTAAAATCTCAAAGCTGGATAGATACAACCTTATATCCATTTAAGTCAAACTTCTTAACAACTGAAACGGGTAAGTTACATTATGTTGATGAGGGGAAAGGTGATGTTATTTTATTTGTTCATGGTACGCCAACATGGTCTTTTCTTTATCGGAATTATATAAAGGAAATGTCCAAATCATACCGCTGTGTAGCCATAGATCATCTTGGTTTTGGACTGTCAGAAAAACCCAAAGATTTTGCAGGTACACCAAACGAACATTCGAATAATCTAAAACTTCTCATTGAGCATCTAAACCTAAAGGACATTACTCTAGTCGTTCATGATTTTGGTGGCCCTATTGGTTTGTCCTTTGCCATCTCCAAACCTGAGAACGTTAAAAGAATTATCATGTTCAATACCTGGCTTTGGGAAACAAAAGAAGATAAAAATGCTCAAAAGATTGATAGAATTCTTCATAGCAAACTTGGGAACTTTCTTTACTTGAATTCTAATTTTTCACCTAATGTGTTACTTAAAAAAGCTTTTTACAACAAAAAGCAACTAAGTAGAAACGTACATAAACATTACAAAGGCCCTTTTCCAAATAAGAACAGTAGGTATGGCTTGCTCAATATTGGAAAATCATTGATTGGTTCATCTAATTGGTATGGAGAATTATGGAAAAAAGCAGAAGTGATTAAAAACAAACCTGTTTTAATTCTTTGGGGAGAAAAAGATGACTTCATCAAAAAAAAACAATTTGGAGAAGTGGCAAGATTTTCTGAGTAATGAAAAAACACACCTTTTTGAAGCAGGCCATTTTGTGCTAGAGGAAAAAACAGATGAAAGTATTGAGATTATTCGCCAATGGTTGAGTACTGAAATTCAATAATTAAAATCGTCATGGGAAAAATCAATAGTTTATTAGTTTCAAATCCAATTTTTGGATTTGTTATACTAACATTTTTTATCTCTGCTGCTTCATTCTTGATTATGCTAAAGATTCCTGAGGCTCAAACGCCAGAATCTATGAAAGGATTACCTGTATGGCTCATAGCTATTTGGAGTCCAAACATTGCTGCTATTATTATATGGTTAGCTCAGAAAAAAGCACTTTTGAGTATTAAAGCTGCATTTTCAATTCCACAATTTTCATGGTGGATGTTATTAGTATTAATTCCCTTACTTGTTGCTGGGATATTATTAATTATAGAAGTTTCAAGAGGAAACACAATTCAATGGTCGAATTTTAAACTGAGTTATGTTTTACCTCTTGTATTCATCAATCTAATTATGGGACCATTGGGAGAAGAGTTGGGTTGGCGTGGATTTCTATACCCAATACTAAAAAGTAATTATGGTTGGATGGGAGGCGCCTTGGTAATAGGTGCTATATGGGCTATTTGGCACGCCCCATTATGGTTTCTTGATTCTCCTCAATCAAAAATTCCTTTTTGGGCATTCGCTATCAATGTAGTCTTACTGAGCATCTTAATGTCTATCATTTACAATCATTCTCAAGGCTCCATTTTAGCTGTGGTTTTACTACATCTAACTTTTAATGTAAGCCTTGGCTTTATTGATATTTTAGGCTCTCATCAATCAGGAGTTTATATTATCAAAAGCTTGTACATATATGTTCCGTTGGTATTAGTGCTGATTGGCATTCATGAAATCACAAAAACATATCAATGTGAAATTTAATTTAAATAAAGACAAATTATTATGAGTAAAAAGACGCTTATTTATGGAATTCTAATACTGAATTTATTATACTGATGTTCCAATATTAAAGAAACTCAAGTCCTTTCGGAAAATTCGAATCATACTTCGATAATGTTGCTTGGAGTATACCACTTTAATAACCCTGGAAAAGACAGCTACAATACAGAGGTTGATGACTATGGGACGACTAAAAGACAAAAAGAAATCAAAGAAGTAGTTCATTTGTTAGAAGAATTTAAGCCTACCAAAATTCTTGTTGAACTTTCTCCAACAGAGCAATCAAAAATAGATAGTTTATATAATCTTTATTTAACAAATCAAATCACTCTGGAGGATATTCAAGGCGGTATTAATGAAGTATATCAAATTGGTTTTAGGCTTGGAAAGCAACTAAACGGGATTGATGTAATTGCTGTTGATTACCATGGCAACTGGCTTGCTCCTTATGCAGATTTTATTGCGGATACCTTGGTGTTTGAGGATTATTTGAACCATAGTTCTACTTATGCACAAAGTATGAAAGAAAAAAATGACTTGTTTTTAAAAAACAGCATTAGAGAGAACCTGATTTACTTGAACGAGCAAGAGCAAATATTAGACAATCACAATTACTATAATAATATTGCTATCAAGGTTAAGGATACAGCAAATATTATGTTTACGTATCAAGAATCAGAGCAAGAAATAAACGGTCTGCATTATCAAATGAGGTCTTTTGATTTCGATAATATAGGAGTAGAACTAGTGGCAGAATGGTACAAACGTAACTTATTCATTTATCGGAATATTCTTGAAAATTCAGAAGAAAACGATAGGATACTTTTGATAATTGGAAGTGGACATGTTTTCTATTTAAACCAATTACTCGAAAATAATTCGAAATGTAAATTGATAAGACCAAATGAGTTTATGAGTCGGCAAGATTAAGATAAACCAATTTTCTAAAAAAACTCTTTTTAGTGATAAAAGTTGAGAATAATAATAAAAACGACTCGCCAACAATGTATAAAAGCAATAGCGGTTTGGGTGTGTATTCGAGCCATTTATTGTGTTTAATTGAGTATTTTAACATCCGAAAGTTTAGTACAATATAATCCGCTACTGCTCTTATACAGAACGTTGGAGTGAATTCCTGCGTCATTCACTCCAACGTCCCGCGAATAAGATTTGGAGCGACTGCCAAAAGGCACTCACACCAACAACGAATAAAATTCATTGAAACAAATCTTATTCGCGGGGACGTTAAACGAGCCTCCCAAAATCCTCATAAAACTCAGTGCTTTTCAAAAGCTTTAACTCCTGCCTCTACTCTAGTTTTTAAATAATTTTTTCGGGGTACTATTGGGCAAGAATATTTATCGTTATACGCACAATATGGGTTATAAGCTTTATTGAAATCGATAATTATAGTATCTGCTTCTGGGATTATGGCATCAATGTAGCGCCCGCCTCCGTAACTTTCTAATCCGTTGGTTTCATCTAAGAAAGGTAAAAAGAGATAATCTTTATACGCTTCTTCTTGCATTAAATCTTGGTTTTGGTATATGTTTAGTTTGTATAATTTACCTTTTAAGTTAAAAGTTAACTCGCCATATTTAACATAAATTGGTAGCCTACTGGTTGTGGTTTTCATTTTAAAAGCTTTCTCGTTAGAAGTTCTTTTAAAATTAGCTTTAACAACGTAAGTAGAATCAAACTTAAAAAAATCTAAACTCGTAAAGTTCTTTCTATCCTTATATTTTAATGGTGATTTGCTGGCGTCTTTATAATCTGCATTTATTTCTTTTTGAAATTCTGTTTGGCCTTGTAATGGCCGTTTTTTTTGTGCGCAACTTGTACACATCATAACCAAGGTAAGTAATACTGCCAATAGCCTTTTGGGTGTTGCTGGCTGATATGCCCGCGTTAGGGATTGAACGGCATGTTTGAAATCCCCGACGCAGGAGGGATTGAGTAGTGAAAGCCCGACCCCTTGCGGGGAACGCCAAAATAATTTATGCATTAGTTTTCTGGATTAAAAGATGGATTTATATTGGTTTGATAGGCTTGCATTAAATTGGTTGAGAAGGTATTAAACGTTTCTTCGTCTGAGAAGGATTTAATTTTTTCTGGGTCGAAATTACCTTGTAAATAATAGGCTGTGGTTTCGGTTTTGGTACTATTAAAAATAATGACATCGGTTACAACTACTCCAAATTCTACAACTGAAATAATTCGTGTATTATCTAATTCATTTTTTCTAAAAACATCCTTAAACCCGCTATTAGTAACAGCACTCATTTCTGCAATGAGATTTTGACGTTTTAAGGTATCTATATTTTCGAACTTAATGTATTTAAAATCTGAAATGTTTCCGATTGCATTTTTAACTTCTGGAGAAATATTACCCAAAAGTGCTTTCATAAAATTGGGTACTTGAAAGGATGTTGTGCCTATATCTGCCTTATGATTGTTATAAAAACTCTGGAAACTACTGCCGCAGGAAACGAGCAAAAAACACACGCTAAATGAAATTATTATTCTCTTCATTATAAAAATTTATCATTGTAAAAATACGAGTTAAATTTATTTTACCTAGATTTGAACTTTAAAAGAAATAAAAATGCGTAATAACGTCACTATTTATAGAAAGCAATGGACCTCTTGTTTAAAGACAAGTTGTTGGGCTGATTATATATTGTGGTGATGTTTATATAAAATATTACAATATTAAAAAGTCCGACTTAGTAGTCGGACTTTTTTTTTGCACTAAACTTTAAAATTTAAATGAATGATTATGACATCGATTAACAAACCCCTTAGGGCCTCTTTAGCGAAACCAAGAATGCACAACATTGACCAATTTATATTCCTGCCCGAGGAGGAATGACTAACAACCAAAATTACTAGAACTCATGAAAACACTTTACCATAATTATCTAAACACATTTAAAGGACTATCAAAAGAAGTATGGTGGCTGGCCTTAATTACGCTTATAAACAGGGCTGGTACTATGGTAATTCCTTTTTTATCTTTGTATTTAACCGAAGATTTACAATTTACATTGGGTAACGTTGGCACCATTATGATGTGTTTTGGACTTGGCTCTGTTGCTGGGTCTTGGCTTGGTGGCAAATTAACTGATACAATTGGTTACTATAAAGTTATGGTTAGAAGCCTTGTTAGCACAGGAGTACTTTTTATAGCTCTACAATTTTTAAATACATTTTACGCTTTTTGTTTTGGTATATTTTTGGTAATGCTAGTTGCAGATATGTTTCGTCCTGCTATGTTTGTTGCACTAAGCGCCTATAGCAAACCAGAAAACAAAACACGTAGCGTTACACTTATTAGATTGGCAATAAATTTAGGCTTTTCTGCAGGACCCGCTGTTGGAGGAATTATTATTACAACTTTAGGTTATGGCGGTTTATTTTGGGTTGATGGCATAACATGTATTCTTGCCACCTTAGTTTTAATTATGGTTTTAAACCCTAAAAAATCTAAAGTATTAGATGAAGTGGTGGTTACAAATCCTGACTCAGCATATAAAGACAAAGCTTTTATCATCTTCTTGGTAGCCATGTTTTTGTTTGGAGTTATATTTTTACAATACTTCTCTACAATGCCAATATATTATAGAGAAGCACATGTTTTATCCGAATTGGATATAGGATTATTATTGGGAGCTAATGGGTTTATTATTTTCTTGTTAGAAATGCCGCTAATTAAATGGTTAGAAAATAGTAGGTTTTCAAAAACTGAACTTATGCTATCTGGAGCTGTTTTAACAGCATCAAGTTTCATTATATTAAATATTACAACTTGGTCTGGAATATTAATAATTGGTATGTTTTTAATGACTATTGGTGAAATGGTAGCTTTTCCTTTTTCGAATGCTTTTGCAATGGAACGGGCAAAAAAAGGAAATCAAGGTGAATATATGGCGCTATATTCCATTGCTTTTTCTATGGCACATATATTTGGTCATAAAGCAGGTATGCAAATGGTTGATGATTGGGGGTTTGATAATACCTGGTACATGATAACAATTATTGGTGGCTTCTGTGTGCTTTTATTATTTATATTGAAAATTCATTTACGTACTAAAAGTTAAGTAGGCTATAAATAGTCAATTTAAATAACGTGAGTTCGATACAAACAAAAATATATTTTACTGGTTTTTAGTGGTTAAAACCATTGTAAGGTCGAACTCACGTTAAATATTATTTTATAGGAATTACTTCTTTCTGTTTTACCACTCTTGATAAAACGATTTGAGTTTTTGACTCCCCGTAACTAATTAACTGATCTATAAAAGATTCAAGATGTTTTTGATTTTTTAGAACCACTTCCATAACTATGTTTTCATCACCAGTAATTCGGTAACAATTAATAACTTCATCATAGGTTTTTACCTTTTCTAAAAATGGTTTTAGTTTCCCCATAAAGGCTCTTAATGTTATGATTGCTTTTAACTGGTATCCAATTTCAAAAGGCGATACGATAGTTTTATAACCTTCAATAATTCCTAAATCCTCCATCTTTTTAATACGCTCTGAAACAGCAGGCGAACTTATACCAACTTGCCTTCCAATTTCGGCATTAGATAATCTTGCGTTTTGTTGTAAACACCTTAAGATCTTATCGTTAATTGAATCTACAATCATTTAAAAGGAAATTAACTTATAATAATTAAAATCTAAAGCAAATATACGTTTTTACTTTAAAAACTAAAGTTGAATTTCATTTCTTGTGAGTAATTTTGATAAAAATGCTATTAGAATAAGATTATGTTACACAATACCCCACTAAATCTATCGGATTTACCTGTTTATCAAAAGGCATTAGAAATTTTTGCCTTATCTCAAAACATATCCATATACATGAATCACGACCTATCTAGCTTAAAAACAGATGGTTCTGAAGATAATGATATTTATTTTTCTGGAGATATTATTCAACAATCTGTATCATTAGTTCCTGAAATTATGAATGCTGAATTGGAGCGTTACACAAATAGAAAGCATAAACATGTGGCCTCTCTTAAGCGATTAACAAATAAGCTTTATAAAAATGCATACCGCTTAGAAAAATCAAATAGTAACGGTAAAGACTTTTTACCTATTCTTAGAAGTGAATTAAAGAAATTTAAGAAGCTTCAAAGTTCTTGGATGCTAACGTTATAAATAGGTTTTGACTGTGCTCAAACCAACATTAAATAGTTCTAGTTACCTGCTTTTTTAGGCTTTAAATTTTCTTGAATTTTTGTGCGCACCCTTCAATACATTGATACCACAAAATTAAGTTTCCGCTTAGTGACAAATCAAAATAAACCTTCGCAGAACGTGAGCTACAGGTGTTTGGAATTATTTCACCGTCATAAATAGTATCAGCTCTATCATCACTTGTTATCATATATGACCCCGTTTCTTTATCACCAACCTCAGACATCATAAAACATAAAACGCCGTTTATTTCAACTGTACCATCGCTCAAGAATTCAATCATTCTATTACTTTCAATTGGCTGAAACGTGCCACTTCCATCTCCAGGATCTGCAAGCTGTTCGATGAGTTTCCATTTTCCAATAAGGCCAGTTTCTTCTGTTGGTTTACCTTCGTCTGAAGTGCAACTGACTAAAAATAAAGCAAATAGAATTATGGCGAGTTTTTTCATGATTTGACAACTTTATAAGTTACCTTTTAGATGCTAAAAATAAAGAATGGTTGCGTAATAAATTACATATTCCGTCTATACTGCCCTCCTACTTCAAACAAAGCATTAGTAATTTGACCTAATGAGCAAACTTTACATACATCCATTAATGCTTCAAATATGTTTTCATTATTTACAGCTTTTAGTTGAAGTGCTTTCAACATGGCTTCAGAATCATTTGCCTTATGAAGGTTTTCTAACGTTTTAATTTGAAATTCTTTTTCTTCCTCAGTAGCTCTAATAACTTCGGCAGGTAAAACTGTTGGTGAACCTTTACTGCTTAAAAATGTATTAACTCCTATAATTGGAAACTTACCATTATGTTTCAATGTTTCGTAATACAAGCTTTCTTCTTGAATTTTTGAACGCTGATACATGGTTTCCATAGCCCCTAAAACTCCACCTCGTTCTGTAATTCTATCAAACTCTAATAAAACAGCTTCTTCAACTAAATCTGTTAGCTCTTCAATAATGAATGAGCCTTGAATTGGGTTTTCATTTTTAGCTAACCCTAACTCTTTATTTATAATAAGCTGAATAGCCATAGCACGTCTTACAGATTCCTCGGTAGGTGTTGTTATAGCTTCGTCATAAGCATTAGTGTGAAGCGAGTTGCAATTATCGTAGATTGCGTACAACGCTTGCAACGTAGTTCTTATATCATTAAAATCAATTTCTTGAGCATGTAAACTTCTACCAGACGTTTGTATATGATACTTTAACATTTGTGCTCTTGCATTGGCACCATATTTATGCTTCATTGCTTTTGACCAAATTTTACGAGCTACGCGTCCTATTACTGCATATTCTGGATCAATACCATTTGAAAAGAAGAAAGACAAGTTAGGTCCAAATTTATTGATGTCCATACCTCTACTCAAATAATATTCAACGTAAGTAAAACCATTGGTTAGAGTCAACGCCAATTGTGTGATTGGGTTTGCGCCAGCCTCTGCTATATGGTATCCTGAAATAGATACTGAATAAAAATTACGAACATTATTTTCTATGAAATATTCTTGAACATCACCCATTAAACGCAATGCAAATTCTGTTGAGAAAATACAGGTGTTTTGGGCCTGATCTTCTTTTAAAATATCTGCTTGCACCGTACCTCTTACTTGAGCTATCGTTTTTGTTTTAATATCTTGATAAATAGCTTCAGGTAAAACTTGGTTTCCAGTAACACCTAATAACATGAGTCCTAAACCATTATTACTTTCTGGTAAATCTCCATTATATTTTGGACGTTCATTACCTTTGTAAAGGTTAGCTATTTTAGCTTCTACTTCTTTTTCTAATCTATTTTCTTTTATATAAATTTCGCATTGTTGGTCAATGGCAGCATTCATGAAAAACCCAAGAAGCATGGGAGCTGGACCGTTTATAGTCATACTCACAGAAGTCATATCATCCGCTAAATTAAAACCTGAATACAGTTTTTTCGCATCGTCTAAACAACAAATCGAAACACCTGCATTACCGATTTTTCCATAAATATCTGGACGATAATCTGGATCGTTTCCGTAAAGTGTAACGCTGTCAAAAGCAGTAGATAATCGCTTTGCCGGCAAACCTGCACTTACATAATGAAAGCGCTTATTAGTACGTTCTGGCCCACCTTCACCAGCAAACATTCGTGCTGGATCTTCACCTGTTCTTTTAAATGGATATAACCCAGAAGTAAATGGGAATTCGCCTGGAACATTTTCTTGTAAACACCACTTTAAAATATCTCCCCAAGCTTGATATTTAGGCAATGCCACTTTTGGAATTTGGGTGTGAGATAGGGACTCAGTATGTGTCTCTATTTTTATTTCATTATCTCTTACTTTGAATGAATAAATAGGATTCTTGTATTTGTTTACTTTTTCACTCCAACCTGTAATGACTTCCCAATTATAAGTATCTAAATCGAGTTTCACTCTATCAAATTCTGCTGTAAGTAGCCTAATAAAATTTTTGTTTTTTGAAGACTCAGTAGATTCAAAATCAATTCCTGACTTGTCTAATTTTGGAGAATTACCAACAACTGACTCTAATGTTTTATAAATACCATAAAGCTTTTGAGCAACTTCAACTTGTTCATCAGCTTTTATATCATAAGCACGATTATTCTCTGCAATTTCAGATAAATATCGTGTTCTGGAGGGTGGAATAACAAAAATCTTTTCACTCATTACATTTGAAATAGTGAACGTAGACTTAAAATCTGAATCGGCCTTTTCAACCAACTTATCCATAACTGCTTTATACAGCGTATTCATTCCTGGGTCATTAAATTGAGACGCAATAGTCCCGAATACTGGTAAATCTTCTTGAGCAACATTCCACAGGTTATTATTACGCATGTATTGCTTTTTTACATCACGCAAAGCATCCAAAGCCCCTCTTTTATCAAATTTATTTATAGCTACCAAATCAGCAAAATCAAGCATATCAATTTTTTCTAACTGAGTAGCAGCTCCAAATTCTGGTGTCATAACATATAAAGAAACATCTGAATGTTCTATTATTTCAGTATCACTTTGCCCTATCCCAGAAGTTTCCAGAATAATCAAATCGTATTCAGCAGCTTTTAAAACTTCAACGGCTTCATTAACGTGTTTTGATAATGCTAAATTAGATTGGCGTGTTGCCAAACTTCGCATGTAAACCCTTGAGTTGTTTATAGAATTCATTCTAATTCTATCTCCTAATAAAGCACCACCAGTTTTCCGTTTTGAAGGATCAACAGAAATAATTCCAACAGTTTTTTTAGGAAAATCTATTAAAAACCGTCTTACCAACTCATCCACCAAACTAGATTTTCCTGCTCCACCAGTTCCCGTAATTCCAAGCACAGGAATTTTAGAGTTTTTATTTTTTAAATAAATATCTTCTATAGTGCGCTTTGCAACCTCTGGAAAGTTTTCAGCCGAAGATATTATTCGAGCAATTTCTTTCGG
Organism: uncultured Algibacter sp.; assembly: GCF_947487575.1. Classification (GTDB taxonomy): domain Bacteria; phylum Bacteroidota; class Bacteroidia; order Flavobacteriales; family Flavobacteriaceae; genus Algibacter_B. Next base: position 110,035 of record NZ_CANKXG010000002.1, read on the forward strand.
GTTTTTATTATTTAAATTTTTTAATTCAATATTCAACTTATCACCAATTGCAAAATCCGATTGTTGAACCAAATCATTAATCATGCCTTGCAACCCCATTTCCCTACCATCATCAGGAGAATAAATTCGAGAAATCCCATAATCCATCATTTTTTTTATTTCAGAAGGCAATATTACACCACCTCCGCCGCCGAATATTTTTATATGCTCAGAACCTCTTTCTTTCAGTAAATCATACATATATTTAAAATACTCATTATGTCCTCCTTGGTATGAAGTCAAGCAAATGGCATTCACATCCTCTTGAATTGCAGTATTTACAACTTCTTCAACACTTCTATCATGACCTAAATGAATCACCTCTACACCTGTTGCTTGAATAATACGACGCATAATATTAATAGATGCATCATGACCGTCAAAAAGCGACGCTGCAGTTACTATTCTTACTTTGTGTTTTGGTTTGTACGGCACTTGTTGGTTCATTCGTAAAGATTATTGAATTTTGGTATCGCAATTTACGAAATATTCAAAAAAATCAACTGTTAACAGAAAATTATATAAATTTTGTTTCAATATTCTAGTCTGTGTCATTTTTAAACTAATTTTAGCCCGAGATAAAAATTTATTTATGAATAAGATTACTATTTTAATCCATTGCAAAGACAGACCGAATATAATTGCATCTGTCACCAATTTTATTGCTAAAAATGGTGGTAATATTGTTTATATAGATCAGCATGTTGATAGAGAACAAGACATCTTTTTTATGCGTCTTGAAAGTGAGTTTACATCAGAATCTTTTTCAACAAATGAATTTAAATCTGTTTTTAAAAATGATTTAGCGGACAAATTTGAAATGAAATGGCGTATTTATTCTTCTGAAAAGAAACCGAAAATGGCATTATTCATTTCTAAATATGATCATTGCTTATATGATTTACTAGGGCGGTATAATTCTGGTGAGTTAAATTTGGAAATTCCTTTTATAATTTCTAATCATATAGATTTAAAACCGATTGCTGATAATTTTAAAATACCCTTTTATCATATTCCTGTTACAAAGGACACAAAACAAGAGGCTGAAGACAAACAATTAGAATTATTAGAAAAAAATAATATTGATTTTATTGTACTTGCAAGGTATATGCAAATAGTTTCTTCTAAACTGATTAGTAGGTACCCAAATAAAATAATCAATATTCATCACTCTTTTTTACCTGCTTTTGTAGGCGCTAAACCCTACCACTCTGCATATAAGCGAGGTGTTAAAATTATTGGAGCTACAAGCCATTATGTAACAGAAGAATTGGATGCTGGTCCAATTATAGAACAAGATGTTACAAGAGTCACTCACGCTCATTCAATATCTGACTTAATTTCAAAAGGGCGAGATTTAGAAAAAATTGTTCTGGCTAATGCCATTAAGCTTCATGCAAATAGAAAAGTTATGGTTTTCAATAATAAGACAGTTATTTTTTCTTAACGAAATGTTAAAAAAAAATAAGAAAAAACAGCTTTTATTGCTTAACAAATGTTAATATTCATTATTTTTGTGACTTCTTAAAAATTCATGTGTCTAAACTCATGTGGAAATATTAACCATTAACTAAATTTTAATTTTTATGAAAACAAATTTATTTTTATGCCTAACTTTTTTATTAGGCTTAGGTTTTGCTCAAGCTCAAAACTTACCCTCAAGCCCAGAACCTGGGAAGTGTTATGTAAAGTGTATTACTAAGGACGAATTCAAAGATGTTCAAGAAACTATCGAAGTTTATCCTGCATACACAAGATTAGAAGTAGTACCTGCAACTTACAAAACTGTTGAAGAACGTGTGTTAGTTAAAGAAGCTTCTAAAAAATTAGTTTATGTACCTGCAGTATATGAAACTGTTGAAGTACCTTACGTAAAAAAAGAAGGAAGAAGTGATTTAAACATCATTCCTGCAACTTTTGGAACAAACTCAAGAACTTTTGAAACTTACCCTGCAACTTCAGGATGGGAATACAAAGAAACTGCTTGTGATTCTCCAAACAAAGAAGATTGTATGGTAGCATGTTTTGTTGGTTATCCAGCACAATACAGAGATGTATCTTTTACTACTTTAGCTAAAGATGCTACTGTAAGTAATACTCCTGTTAATGAGAAAAATGCAACTTATACTAAGCAAGTTGTAAAAACTCCTGCACGTATGGATCAAATTGATGTTCCTGCGCAGTACTCTACAATTAAGCGTCAAGTTTTAGCAACTTCTGCTACTACAAGAAGCGTAACTGTTCCTGCTAAATCTCAAACTGTTACTAGAACTGTTTTAGCTAAAAAAGGTGGAATTACTACTTGGGAAGAAGTTGATTGTGGATTATTTGATGCTAACGTTTTACCAATCTTTTATGAGTTAGGTAGCGCACGTATCACTCCTGCTTCTAAGAAAATTATAGATGAAACTTTATTACCATTATTAAACAGCAAGCCTGTAAATATTGAGTTAATGTCTCATACAGATTCAAGAGGTAACGACGATTTCAACATGTCTTTATCACAACAACGTGCTAACTCTGTTGTAAACTATTTAGTATCTAAAGGAATCTCAAGAAGCCGTTTATCTGGTAGAGGATTTGGAGAAACTAGATTAGTAAACCGTTGTTCTAATGGAGTAGAGTGTTCTGAGAACCAACACCAGAAAAACAGAAGAACTGAGTTTAGAGTTTTAAACAACTAGTATTTATAAATATTAAACTATCTATTTTATAGATGGCTTAAAATAACTAAAGCCTGTGAAATTAATTTCACAGGCTTTTTTACATTTCCTATTTTCTTTTAAAGAAATTAGACCCCTTAATTTATACGGCTATTCCTTAATTAGGATAATATATTCACAAATAATTATAACACCTACACATGCCTTCTTTTAGAAAAGAGTTAAAGTAAACAGAGGTTGTTATAATCTTTTAGAGTTGCATTCACTAGGTCTAGCAGAAATAAAATTGTTTAGTAATACATGAAATACTTTCTATAAAATTAAAAAATCAAGAAAAAACCTTATAATTATGGCACAACCGTATAAATAAAAGTAAGTGAAGACAAGATAAATGTTACTCTAAAAAAAACCTCGCTTAGAAATTACATATTGAGGGTATTTCGTATTCTTTTTTGCAACATCTATACCATAACTATCCCACATTCCAGATACCATTAAATCAAAATATTTATAATGTATATCCCAATCGTGTGTAAGATTTAAATCAATATTGTCGTGGTACATAATAATAGGTACATTTAACAAATTAATTAACTTATATTTTACTTCTTCCAAACTAACACCATCAGCTTTTATTTCAGAATCACCTATTAAAAATTTTGGTGTATCTGGTCCCCAGTCAATTTCGTCATCACCCCAAAAACGTGGTTCTTTAATATCAAACACCAATACTTCGCCTTCCAATTCGGCCTCACTTTTCTTCAATCGCAATTTCTTTAAAATCATCTTAGTTTTTTCATAATAAGCGCGTGAATCTAACTTAAACCGCATTTCATAAGACTTATTTAAATCTTCTGGAATATTGATTTGGTTTTTATGACTATTTAAAGTATATGCTAAAATTGACTTTAAATCGCCTTTAAGTTCTAAATAAGATTTATGCATACTAACTCTTAAATCGCTACTTTCTTCAACAAAATTTAAATCAACTATTTCAAGTTCGTTTTCTTGCTCTTCTTCTTCAACAACCTCAACCTTTTCATAAGCATTAATCTTAAACATTTTAGAAACTGGAATACTGTGTTTATTAGTATTTAAAAAACCACCTATTTGATAACCTTTTAAATCTGCAGGATGCCCTTTCCAAAGTTCTTCGCCATAAGCATTATATAAAATACCATAAGGTAAACTTCTAACATTATTATTATTAAAAGTCTCACCATCATAATCTATGGCAACTGCTAGTTTCATTTTATGTTTTAACATAAATCGCTTTACTATATCTGGCCCTTCTTTTGTTAGTGATAGTACATAAAAATTATTTGGGAATTGTTCTTGAAGTGATTCTAGATATTTTGAGACATGAATACACGGACCGCACCAAGTAGCCCAAAAATCGACAAAATAAAGTGCATTATTATCTTGCTTTGCTAGAGATGAAGGTTGAATTTGTTCAGAAATATTTATCTGTCCGAAAATAAATGTCGAACTAAAAAAACATAATAACCAGAGCGTAATTTTATTAAATTTCATTTTTATCTATACTTAAACTTTGCCATATTTTCAATATCATTAAATATATAACAAACATTGTGCTAAAATAGTATTTTAATAAATATAGTTTTAAACCAACATTGTTTAATACTAAAATTTATATTTGCTTAAATATAAATCCCAAAACTATGATACGTAAATTTTTAGCAATTTTTTTAATATTTAACTTGACATCATGTGCCGAATTACAACAAGTCGTTAATCAATTACCGCAAGGCGGAACTCTTGGCAATGCAGAAATAGGCTCTGGTTTAAGAGAGGCGTTAGACCTTGGCATAGACAAACAAGTAACGAAACTTACGCAAACCGATGGTTTTTTTAAAAATGAATTAGTAAAGATTTTATTACCCGAAGAGCTTAGTAAAGTTGATAAAGCATTACGCGATATTGGATTAAGTAATTTAGCAGATGAAGGTTTAAAAGTACTAAATAGAGCTGCTGAAGATGCTGTAAAAGAAGCGACACCTATATTTATTGATGCCGTTAAAGGCATTACTTTTAATGATGCAAAAAACATTCTTTTAGGAAACAATGATGCAGCCACTCAATATTTAACTTCAAAAACTCAAGAAGCACTTTATGCTAAATTTAATCCCGTTATTAAAAACTCATTTAGCAAAGTGGGCGCAAATAAAATTTGGAATAATTTAATAAATAAATATAATACAATTCCATTTACCAAAAATGTAAACCCAGATTTGACTGATTATGTTACTGGCGAAGCTCTAAAAGGTGTATATACAATGATTGCTGTTGAAGAAAAGGATATTAGAACAAAAATATCTTCTAGAACAACAGACTTACTTAGAAAGGTTTTTGCTTTACAAGATTAGCTTTAACACATAATAAGATTGCTTAAAAATCGAATATTTTTTATTCGGTTTTTTTATACAATCTATTGTGTTATTTTAATATTTATAAATGTTTCTTGAATTTATAGGTTCAAAAAAAACAATAAATGTTATTAAAAAAATTAGTTGGTTTTTAAAACTTATTGATAAAAAATGTATATTTAAATACTTGTTTATCAAACCATCATGAACAGAAAAGCAGATATTAAAATCCAACAAGCCAAACTTTATACAAAGTATAAGCTTTTAGTAGAGCAAGCTTATAACCTTAGACAAACAGATTCTGCTTTGAGTGATATTTCAGAATATAGAGCTATTAAGTTACTTAACAAGTTAAATAGGTTGGAATATCTTCAGAGAGAACAACTTCAAACTAACATTTAGGTTTATTTAATAATTCTTTAACATCTTCATTACATCTAAAACTCTCATTTACACGTACTTTATATATATAAAAAGAACGTAACATGAACACACAATTTTGTAGAGTTGGAAAAATTAAAGCCAACCTAAATCAGTCAATTAGTTTAAAAGAGTTTGAAAGAAGAATAGCAAACTTTGTAGATGATACTACTAAAGTTGATTATTCTGAAGATTTAAACGGAGCGTTTTAAAGTAAACAAACGCTTTTGTTAATCTAGAGCCATACCAAGAAAACATTTCACCATCAGCTAATATTATAGTTGCATTGGGGTAAAATTCTTGTAACCCTTTTTTATGTGTTTCTTTGAACGGAAAAGGTTCAGAAGAAAGCATTACCAAATCTATATTTTTAGATTCTTCAGAATTTGCTAGTTCAATTTCTGGATATCGTTCTTTGTTCTCATATACATTTTGGAGTTTATTTAATAGAAGTAAATAATTTATAAATGTATTATTTCCTGCTACCATCCATGGATTTCTCCAAATAAAATAGGCGACTTTTAATGTCGGTTTGTTTTCAATAAAGGTGTTGAAGCTATTTAATTCGGTTTCAATATCATTTATTAATGATAAGACTTTTTCTTTACAATTAAAGATTTCACCGTACTGATGAATTAGTTCTAAGCTATCTTCAATATTATAAATATCAGATATATGAACAGCACAGATTTGTTCGCAAAGTCCTACTATATCTCTTGTGTTTTCTTCCTTATTACAAAGAATAATATCTGGTTTAAGTGCTTTTATTTTTTCAAGATGAATTTGTTTTGTGCCTCCAACAACTGCAACATTAGTTTTAATATGATGCGGATGCACGCAGAACTTTGTAACACCAACTAAATAGGATTCTAAACCTAAATCACAAAGTAATTCGGTTTGACTTGGGACTAATGAAATGATTCTCTTTGGAGTTTCTTTTAAATCAATACTTCTGTTCAGTTGATCTTTAAAATTCTGCATAGTATCAGAATTTCAATTAACTCAAAATAACTTCCATCTCTTTTTGAAGTTCTTCAGCTTTTTTAGCTGCAGCTTCACCAAAGTCATCATCGTTAGAAGCATAAATAATACCTCGCGAAGAGTTTATCAATAACCCAACATTCTCACTCATTCCGTATTTACAAACGTCTTGTAAATTTCCGCCTTGAGCGCCAACACCAGGAACTAATAAAAAACTATTAGGTATTATTTTTCTAATATCTACCAAATACTCTGCTTTAGTAGCGCCGACAACATACATTAAATTTTCAGAATACTTCCAAGATTTTGAAGTTTCTAAAACATGTTTGTAAACTTCTTTACCATCAATGTCTTGTGTTTGAAAATCAAAAGCTCCTTGGTTTGATGTTAAAGCTAAAAGAATAGTGTGCTTATTTTCAAAAGCTAAAAAAGGTTCTACAGAATCTTTCCCCATATAAGGTGCAACAGTAACAGAATCGAAAGCTAAATCTTCAAAAAAGGCTTTAGCATACATGGTACTTGTATTACCAATATCTCCACGCTTAGCATCAGCAATTGTAAAAATTTCTGGATGGTTTTCGTTTAAATAGTTAATCGTTTTTTCAAGAGCTTGCCACCCTTTAATACCATAGGCTTCGTAAAACGCCGTGTTAGGCTTGTATGCAACACATAAATGATGTGTTGCATCAATAATCGATTTATTAAAAGAAAAAATAGGATCTTCTTCTTTTAAAAGATGTTTTGGTATTTTATTTAAATCAACGTCTAACCCAATACATAGAAAGGAGTTCTTCTTTTTGATTTGCTTAACAAGTTGGTTTGTTGTCACGTAGTTTATTTTAGATTACATCAGTATTAGCCTTTAACTTTTCCGTATTGTCAGCTAGTTGTAATTCATCTATAATTTTTTGAATATCTCCATTTACTATGTTTGATAAATCATAAAGTGTTAACCCTATTCTATGATCTGTAACACGACCTTGCGAATAGTTATATGTTCTAATTTTAGCACTTCTATCACCGCTTGTTACCATAGTACCGCGTAGAGCAGCATCTTCCTCCATCTTTTTAGCTAACTCTAAATCGTATAAACGCGAACGCAGCACTTTAAAGGCCTTCTCTTTATTTTTATGTTGAGACTTTTGGTCTTGACATTGTGCAACCAATCCTGTTGGAACATGCGTTAATCTAACAGCTGAATATGTAGTATTTACAGACTGACCTCCTGGACCAGAAGAACAGAAAAAATCAATTCTAACATCTTTTGGATTTATTTCTACATCAAACTCTTCGGCTTCAGGAAATACCATAACGGTTGCCGCACTTGTATGCACACGCCCTTGTGTTTCTGTTTGAGGTACTCGTTGTACACGATGCACGCCGGCTTCAAACTTTAACGTTCCGTAAACATCATTACCAGTAACTTCAAACTGAATTTCTTTAAAGCCTCCATTAGTTCCTTCACTAAAATCGACAGTATCAACCTTCCAACCTTTACTTTCACAGTATTTAGTGTACATTCTAAATAAATCGCCTGCAAAAATACTAGCTTCGTCTCCTCCAGTTCCTGCACGTAATTCTACAACAGCATTTTTAGAATCTTCAGGGTCTTTTGGTATTAAAAGCATTTTTATTTCCTCTTCTAATTTAGGAATACCTTCTTTAGCCTCGTCATATTGCATTTTAGCCATTTCAACCATTTCTGCATCACTTCCATCTGAAATAATCTCTTCGGCTTCAGCTAAATTATTAGTCAATTCTAAATATAATTCTCGCTTATCCATAAGAATTCGCAAGTCTTTATATTCTCTATTTAATGCAACGTACCGCTTTTGATCAGTAATAATATCTGGTTGGATAATTAAATCACTAACCTCATCAAAACGCTGTTTTACTATTTGTAATTTCTCTAACATCTGCCTTTTTAATTGGGAATCAAAAATACGATAATTTATGAATTTTCAATGATTACACACTACCGTTATTGGCTAAATAAAAAATATTCTTTAACAAACAGCGTTATTATAGATACTTATGCAACAACTAATATCCATATTAATATTTTATAGACCTTTTATAATATGGTCTTTGGTTGTAAATATGTTCTTTTCTTTTTTAAGATTTGAAGTTGTTATGATAATGATATCGAAATTGTTTTTGTTTTTTTTATTATGGCATATTTTAAATGAAACTCGAGCTAAAAGGGTATTAAGACTCTATAAGGGTTTGGGAGTATCTACAGCAAAATTATTTTCACTTTTATTTCTAATGGATTTAATTATAAGCATTCCTTTTTTATTAATTTTAAAAGAATTTATTTAAATTTAATAAAAAACAAAAGGAAGCCAATTGACTTCCTTTTATAACCAACTAACTTATTATTAACCACACTTAGAGGAACCGCAATCTTTACATGTTAGGCAGCCCTCTTGGTATATTAAATTTTCAGATTTACAGTTATCGCATGTTTGTCCTTTTACCTTAGTTCCATCGGCCACGTAACGTTTTAAAGCGCGTACAACACCATTTTTCCATGTATTTATAGACTCACTATCCAATTGTAAACTATTAATTAAATCTACAATCTTATCTATTGGCATGCCGTGGCGTAGTGTACTAGAAAACAGTTTAGCGTAATTCCAAAACTCTGGATTAAATTTATGTGACAATCCTTCAATAGTTGTTTTATACCCTCTTGTATTCTTATATTGAAAATCGTATCGAGAAGTACCGTCTTCATTTCTATTTTTAATGATTAGCCCTTTATTTACCCAACGCGGAATTAAAATACCGTCTTCATCATCAACAAGACCTGTAAATACTTCATATGGTTTATCATCAATTAACCCAATAAATGCAATCCACTTTTCTTTATTATTTTGAAAGCGAACCACATCAGCTTCTAAAACTTGAGGTCGTTTTATTGGAAATGCCGTTAGTATATCCTTATTTTTTTCTTCTTTATTATCATCGTTAGAAATTAAAACCCCAGAACGTGAACCATCTCTATAAACTGTAACGCCTTTACAACCAACTTCCCAAGCTTTTAAGTATAAATCCCCAACTAAATCTTCAGTAACGTTATTTGGAAGATTAATTGTTACGCTTATAGAATGGTCTACCCATTTTTGAATAGCTCCTTGCATACTTACTTTACTTAACCAATCAACATCATTAGATGTTGCCTTATAATACGGTGATTTTTTAATCAACTCATCTATTTCGTTTTGCGAAAAATTCTTAGCGCTATCAATACCATTAACTTCCATCCATTGTTTAAAACGATGATGAAATACAACGTACTCTTCCCAAGAATCTCCAACCTCATCAACAAAATCTACCCGTGCATCCTTATCATTGGGATTAACTTTTCTTCTACGCTTATAAACAGGCATAAATACAGGTTCAATTCCAGAAGTAGTTTGAGTCATTAAACTCGTGGTTCCTGTTGGTGCAATGGTCAATAATGCAATATTTCGTCTACCATGCTCTAACATCTCGTAATACAACTTACTATCTGTTTCTTTCAAACGCTTAATAAAAGGATTGTGTTTTTCTCGTTCTGCATCAAAAATTGAAAAGGCTCCACGCTCTTTAGCCAAATGGACGGAAGCACGATAAGCTTCAATAGCAATAGTCTTGTGCACCTCTAAAGAAAAAGCATTCCCTTTTTCGCTTCCATATTGAATACCCAAGGCAGCTAACATATCACCTTCGGCAGTTATACCGACACCGGTTCTACGTCCTTCTTCGGCTTTATGCTTAATATTAACCCATAAGTTACGCTCTGTTGCTTTTATTTCATCCAACTCTGGATCGGCATCTATTTTTTTAATGATACTATCTATTTTAATAAGCTCTAAATCTATAATATCATCCATAATACGTTGTGCAACTGCAACGTGCTTTTTAAACAAGTTAAAGTTGAAACTAGCTTGTTTTGTAAAAGGATTTTCCACATACGAAAACAAATTAATAGCTAATAATCGACAAGAATCATAAGGACATAGCGGTATTTCTCCACAGGGATTTGTAGATACTGTTTTGTAACCCAAATCTGCATAACAATCTGGAACAGATTCATTTATAATAGTATCCCAAAACAAAATTCCTGGCTCTGCAGATTTCCAGGCGTTATGTACTATTTTTTTCCAAAGCACATTGGCTTTTATTGATTTGGATACTTTTGGGTTATCACTGAATATTGGATACTTTTGAATGTAATCAGAGTTATTTTTTACAGCCTTCATAAAGCCATCATCAATTCTAACCGATACATTTGCCCCTGTAACTTTTCCTTGTTCTAATTTAGCGTTAATAAAATCTTCTGAATCTGGATGATTAACAGAGACCGACAACATAAGTGCCCCGCGCCTTCCATCTTGAGCAACTTCTCTTGTAGAATTAGAGTAACGCTCCATAAATGGTACAATACCAGTTGAGGTTAATGCCGAGTTTTTTACAGCCGAGCCTTTTGGACGAATATGAGATAAATCATGACCAACACCACCACGACGCTTCATTAACTGTACTTGCTCTTGATCTATTTTCATGATACCACCATAGGAATCCGAATTTCCATCATTTCCAATAACAAAACAATTAGACAATGAAGCTATTTGAAACGGATTTCCAATACCAGCCATTGGACTTCCTTGCGGAACTATATACTTAAAGTCTTTAATTAGATTAAAAATATCATCTTCAGATAAAGGATTTGCATATTTTTCTTCAACACTTGCAAGTTCTTTAGCAATACGCTTATGCATATCGTTAGGTGTTAACTCATAAATATTTCCCTCAGAATCTTTAAGGGCGTATTTATTTAACCAGACACGCGCGGCTAAATCATCGTTGTTAAAATATTTCAAAGAAGCATTAAAAGCATCTTCTGAAGTGTACGTTTGGGGAGGTTTTTGGGCAGTTTTTGTGTCCATTAGTGAAGGAAAATTTTAAGTTTAATAGATTATTAACAATATGTAAATAAACTATAAATGCCCAACTTAAAACATGATAAATATCATGAAGTTCACCAATAAAAACAACTAACATACTGATAATAAGGTAAATAAATATTTATCAACATTAAAAAGTTAACAAATATTTTAAACAAATAGATGGTATTATTTTTTAGAAATCTACAGCTACCCCTACGCCTAAAAACTGTTTCCATTGCACTTTGGCTCCAGATTCATCAAACTCACCTTCAATCTCTGATGGTATTTGCGTTTTAACATCGTCATCATACCGTAAATGCGAACCCAAAGTAGCCCTAACGAAAGAATTCACTTTAAAGTCAAAATCTATTCTCCAGTCTAAATCTAGATTTCCAAAGTTATTTACGTAATCTGAATATAAACTGACCTGGTTTTTTATATTAATGTTTTCAACTACTTCCATTTCATAGCTATTGGTAACTAAAACACCTACTTCGCTTCTAATTTGTTCGCCAGGAACTATAACATTTCCATCGGAATCTAGAACTGCTGGGGTAACACCAAATGAGCCTGCATTAGCAAGATCTTCATCTAAAACAAATGTTGCTTTTAACGTTAATGGTGAGAAATAAAAAGATAACTTATCTATGTTTTTCCCGTATTCCATACCACCACCAAAAAACAAATAACCTGGAGCAAATAATCTAGAAATAGGTTCATCTCTATTTGGGTAATTATACCCGTTAGTTAATTGTGTTCTTAAGTTAAGTCTTGCAGAATAAAACCAACTAGATAAACTATCAGGCTTATAACCTATATTAGAGTTTATCTCAAATAAATCATCGGTTTTTCTGAGTTCTCTAGCTTCTTGCTTATTTACACCATACCTAACTTCTACATTATTCTTCCAAACAAAAAACTTGTCTTTATAATTAAGCTTTGATTTTAAACCCAATAAACCAGAAATAGAATTACTACCACCAGAATTCCAGTTTACAAAAGCGACTTCACTTAAATCAAATGATGCTTTGTTTTCCTGAACCCATTCTGGGCCTGTATACTTTTGTTTCTTTTCTTTTATGTAAAGAGAATCGGGTTGAGCATTTAAGAATTGAAAGCAGAGGGAAACTATAAATAATAGTAAATACTTCATGGTTATGTTAGATTATTTTTAAATTATCTTAATCCTCAAAAACTATACCAAATGAATGAGAATTTATGTAATTAATAACTAAACTCTCCAAACTCCGATTTTATTGTAAGTTTTTTTGTTTTTGAAGCTTCAACTCTACCAATAACTTTAGCATCAACATTGAAAGATTTTGAGATTTCAATAATATTTTCTGCAACTTCAGGAGATACATAAAGCTCCATTCTATGTCCGCAGTTAAATACTTGGTACATTTCTTTCCAATTTGTTTTTGATTGCTCTTGTATCAATTTAAAAAGCGGCGGAATAGGAAACATATTATCTTTTATAATATGAAACTCATCAACAAAATGAAGAATTTTTGTTTGTGCACCTCCAGAACAATGTACCATGCCGTGGATGGTATCACTATTATATTCTGATAGAATTTTTTTGATTATTGGTGCATAAGTACGTGTTGGAGACAATACTAATTTACCAGCATCAATAGGTGAGTTTTCAACATTGTCAGTTAGTTTTACACTTCCAGAATACACTAAGTCTTCAGGTACAGAAGCATCAAAACTCTCAGGATATTTTTCAGCCAAATATTTACTAAACACATCGTGGCGTGCAGAAGTTAACCCGTTACTTCCCATGCCGCCATTATATTGTTTTTCGTAATTAGCTTGACCAAAACTTTCTAAACCTACAATTACATCGCCAGCTTTAATATTTGCATTATCAATAACATCTGTTCGTTTCATTCTAGCTGTTACTGTAGAATCTACTATAATGGTTCTAACTAAATCGCCAACATCGGCAGTTTCGCCACCAGTTGAATGTATGGTTACACCGAAAGATTTTAAATCTTCAAGAAGTTCCTCCGTTCCATTTATAATTGCAGAAAGCACTTCTCCTGTAATTAAGTTTTTATTTCTTCCAATGGTAGAAGACAGCATAATATTATCTGTGGCACCAACACATAATAAATCGTCAATATTCATGATTAGAGCATCTTGAGCTATACCTTTCCAAACAGAAACATCTCCAGTTTCTTTCCAATACATATAGGCTAAAGATGATTTTGTTCCTGCACCATCTGCATGCATAATCAAGCAATAATCATCGTCATTAGTTAAATAATCTGGGACTATTTTACAGAATGCTTTAGGAAACAATCCTTTATCTATATTCTTAATAGCATTGTGCACATCTTCTTTTGATGCAGACACACCACGTTGTGCGTATCGTTTTGAAATTTCTTGACTCATGATAATATATTGAGTTGCAAAGAAAAGGAATATTTTAAAAATTAAGAGGCTTTAATTTAATTATGAAAAGGGTTTTATTAACGGGTTTTTAACCAATTAGGAATTAAACAATTACTCTAGATTCTTCTACTTAACTTTGTAAAAATTTTCAACCGCCCTAGTTTTACAATAAGCTAGGCTCCTGAAAACATTCTGTATTCAAATCATGGTGGTTCTACTTTCTAAAAATTTCGCCATATTTAAGATTAGTTCTATGGAATCAAAAAAGGATAAACAAAATCTCTGATTTGGTTTATCCTTTTAAAGTTATAATAAGAATCTAACAATAGTAGGGTTTGCATTGCTAATCACAATTTATTCTATTAACATTATAGCAACATCCATGTTGGTTTACATAATAAATTAAAACACAACTAGTCATATTGACTGTGACATATTACAATTTGCCCACACTACAGTATTTTAAAAGTTACTCCTCTACCTCCTTAAGGGCATAAAATGTACCATCCAATGCACCAAAGAGTACAAGCTCATCAATGACCTCTACCGTTGAAGAAACTCCATGATCATAAAGACCTGGCACGACACTAAACTTAAATCTCCAAACTAAATCACCTGTAAGCCTGTCATACCTGGCAACGCCCCCCTTAAAGTCCCCAGAATTCGTATTTTCTAAACCTACGGCACCGCTATAATATCCTTCCTCGGTAAGTTTTGGAGTAGCATATGCCGCACCTCCAGCATCTATACTCCAGTATATTACACCTGTTCCTGGATTAATAGCAAAATTTTTAGCAAGAAAAGAAGAACCAATATAAAGCGTGTCATTATAAATGGTTGCCCCTGATTCTACCCAAGATCCGTTTTCGTAAGGTATTTTCCATGAAACTTCGCCAGTACTAAGGCTTAGGCTGTAAAGATTTTTATCTCTACTACCTATAAAAACCTTGTTATTATAGATGGCAACGCTAGGTGTAACTGCCCCCCCAGTTTTAAACTTCCAGAGTTCAGTACCGCTATCTTTATCGATTGCATAGATATAACCATCAAAGCTACCAAAAACAACATATTGGTCAGCAATAATAGGTTTTGAACGAATAATTCCATTAGTTTTAAAATGCCATCTCTTGCTTCCGTTAGCAGCATTTAAAGCGTATAAATTATTATCAGCACTTCCTATATACACTACTCCATCTAGCTCAGTAGGTGAAGAACCTCTATAATCCCAACGGAAATTATTTGGAGAATTATCCGCTGGAGCGTATCTTATATCAGCTTCTTCTTCATTAATATTTGCTTTCCATATTTCAATACCACTAGCAGTGCTTAGTTTATATAAGTTACCATCATCTGAAGCAATGTATAGATAGTTATCATATACAGACACATTGCCATGAATGGGTCCATTTGTCTTATATTCCCACTTTTTAGCTCCTGTCTTTGAATCCAGTGCATAAACTTTACCATCTGTACTACCGAAATAGGTTATATTATTTTTTGTAGTTGAAGAACCCCAAATTGGTCCTCCAGTTGTAAATTCCCATTCAGTTACTGGCTTAATTACTTTTTCCTCATTTTCTTCATTTTCCTCATTTTCTTCCATTATAATCTCGGTTTCGTTTCCACTAGCGCAACCTAAGATAAACGAGGTAGCAATAATGGCTCCAAATACGATAAGAAAATACGTTGTTTTAAATGTTTTCATTTTTGTTTTTTTTAATGTTTTCATTTTTGTTCAAATTTGATTTGTTTGGACAAATATTCAAATCTTTAGCGTACAAATCGACCGAATATTAGATACTCGAACTTTTTTCAAAATTTTATTTTATTTCAGATTAGCTCGCCAATATTTGACATTAACAATAAGGTAGAGAAGAATGAGTTCTTCCTGTATTCTTGGAAAATGCATGTATAACATGCTTGTTGATAAGTTGAAAAATAACAGCAATTTTCTATGTTCTAAAAGAACGAATGGAAAATTTACAACACGCATCAATCACTTTAGAAAACACAATAAACCCTATTTATTGAATCTCCATACTTACCCATTTATTATGTTTGGTAAACTTTTCAAGATTCCTATGAATAATCTGAGCTAAGCTCTAAAAAAACAGCTAAATCTTGTGTTGAATTTGTTCTATAGATAGAGATAATTATTTGAATACTCTTTTTAAGAAGTCACGGAATTGATACTTACATCTTGCTAGAAGATGACATTGTGGGCTCGGGAGATTTATAGCTTTGTTGAAGAAATGCTTGTCGATATGCTCTTGGTGTTTTACCCGACATTTTTTTAAACATAGTATTGAAAACGGATTTTGTGTTAAATCCAGACATAAACATGATTTGAGTAATGTTTTTCTCAAGATAAGCTGTAGAAGCTAGCATCTGCTGACATTCATTCACTCTATATTCGTTGATGAAATTGTGAAAGTTTTGTTTTTGACATTTATTCAATACTTTAGAGACTATATGTGGTTTGTAACCAACACTAATGGCTAATTCACTTAAATTGAAATTGGGGTCTAAATAAGGCTTTTTATCTTGCATGTAGGATTTTATTTTTTCCAAAATTTGAAACCCAGCTTCTATTTCAATAAGTGTGGGCTGTGTTTCGGCTCTTTCACTAACAAATTTTACTGCAGGTTGCTTAAGGTTTTTATAAATTATTACACAAGCAAATATAAAACCAGAACCAATTAAAAAAGGTCTGAAATCCATTATTTGTAATATTGGTAGGTTTGGATTAGTAACCCATAAATAGCTGTTTAAAAAGTGAAAAGCCCAGTTAATAATAAGACCACTTCCTATGAATAACATCCACCTTAAACTAATCCTTTTTAGTGAAGAAAATTCTTGTTTTAGTCTTCTATTATATTTTATTATTAATACAAGTATTAAGGAAATATAAATTATAAAATGAAGGTGATTAAAGATAAGTGAAAATATTTTTTCATTTAAATCAAAAGCCGTTTGCGTAGTGATTAAATATCTTTTTTCTTCTACCGATTTGCTATGAAACTTAATAGTAAAATATATGAAGTGAAAGGCAAAAGGAATAAAATGCACTATCATCCATGATTTAAATTTAAAACGAGCTTCAGTAATTGATCTGATGTAAAGGTATAAAAAAGGACCAGTGAGTAATTCAAAAGAAATTCCGAAGTAATACATATGAGGGAAATTATCAAAGAAGAATTTCCAAAAACTAAATGTAACGTTGTTTAAATAGCTAAATGCGAACGAACCAAGAAAAAAAGCTAAAAAAAAATATCGAAGTTCCTTATGTTTATTGGTTACCAACAAGAAAGTAGCATAAAACAGCAAAAGGAATAGTGTTATTGTATAGAACACTGCGTAAAAAACATTCAACTCCATGAAATGATATCTGATTTATAGTAAAATATTTAACAGACCTAAGTTAAGTAGGTTTTTATTACAAAGGTATGATATTTTTAAGACTTTTGATTCATATCTCCACACTTGACAGGACGACTATTTCTCGAAATGTCGTTGCAACACCACTTACTACGTCATACACAGTGAACGTTAAACGAACCGCTCCAAAAATAATTTATTTTTAGTTAAAACCCTAAGCTAGCAAACACGCCCGCGTTAAGGATTGCAGGGGAAAGCCTATAGTAAGGCACGAACGAAGACTTGTAACATAAAGCCCGACCCTTTGTAACGCCAAAATAAAAACATTACCTTGTAAATAACAATTCTCTGTATTTTGTTAGAGGCCAGATTTCGTCATCAACCAACAACTCTAATTTATCGCAATGGTAACGAATATCATCAAACAATGATTTAACGTTATTGCAATAGGCGTGTGCCTTTTTTTCAATATCTTCAATGTTATTTGCTTTTTTTCGAGCACCAATCATTTTAGTGACATTAGCATTTATACCCTCGATATGATTTGAAATCTCTTCGATTAAATTAATTTGCTCTTTAGAAACACTGTTGTATTTCTCTTCAAAAATCTCTTTTAAACCTTTTACGTTTTCGATTAGAATATTTTGATACTTTACAGCAGTAGGCACAATATGATTACGCGCAATATCACCCAATACTCGACTCTCTATTTGAATATGCATGATGTAGGCTTCAATTTCTATTTCGTAGCGTGCTTCGGTTTCAATTTTACTCATTACGTTCATTTCTTCGAATAACGCAATACTTTCTTTTGAAATTCTAGCTTTTAAAGCTTCGGGAGTGGTTTTATTATTGCTTAAACCTCGCTTTTTAGCTTCTTTTTCCCAAGCTTCGCCATAACCATTACCTTCAAACAAAATAGATTTAGTAGATTTAATATACTCTCTTAAAACATTAAAAACTGCCTCATCCTTCTTTAAATCTTTTTTACCAATTAAAGCATCAACCTCAACTTTAAAATCTTTTAATTGCTTGGCTACAATGGTATTTAAAACCGCCATAGGATTTCCACAATTAGCTGTTGAACCAACAGCTCTAAATTCAAATTTATTTCCAGTAAATGCAAAAGGCGATGTTCTATTTCTATCGGTATTGTCCAATAAAACATCTGGTATCTTACCAACAACATTAAGTTTTAATTCTGTTTTTTCTTGAGGCGATAATTTTCCCTTGGTAACACCTTCTAGCTCTTCTAAAACCTTAGTTAATTGCTCACCAATAAATACAGATATTATTGCTGGTGGCGCTTCGTTTGCCCCTAGCCTATGATCGTTGCTTGCTGAAGCAATAGCTGCTCTTAAAAGTGCTTCATGCGTATGCACCGCCTTAATCGTATTTATAAAAAATGTTAAAAATTGTAGGTTACTCATAGGGGTTTTACCTGGTGACAATAAATTCACACCAGTATCGGTTGAAAGCGACCAGTTATTATGCTTTCCTGAGCCATTTACACCAGCAAATGGTTTTTCATGTAATAAAACTTTAAAATTATGACGAGATGCTACGCGCCCCATAATATCCATTAACAGCGAATTATGATCAACTGCTAAATTAGCTTCTTCATAAATGGGTGCTAATTCAAACTGATTGGGAGCCACTTCATTATGTCTAGTTTTTACAGGAATCCCTAAAAGCATACATTCAGTTTCTAAATCGCGCATAAAATTTAATGCTCGGTTTGGAATCGAACCAAAATAATGATCATCTAATTGTTGTCCTTTGGCTGAGGAATGTCCTAACAAAGTACGCCCTGTTAATGTGATATCTGGACGGCTAGCTGCCAACATTTTATCTACTAAAAAGTATTCTTGCTCCCAACCTAAAGAGGACGTTACTTTTTTTACGTTTTTATCAAAATATTTACAAACTGCTGTTGCTGCATCATCAACAGCGTGTAAAGCTCTTAATAATGGTGTTTTATAATCTAATGCCTCTCCTGTATATGCCACAAATATGGTTGGAATACACAAAGTGGTTTCATATATAAAAGCTGGTGATGTGGGATCCCAAGCGGTATAACCTCTAGCTTCAAAAGTGTTTCTTATTCCTCCATGAGGAAAACTTGATGCATCTGGCTCTTGTTGTACTAATTGGCTTCCTCCAAATTTTTCGATAGCCATTCCATGTCCTATAGTTTCAAAAAAAGCATCGTGTTTTTCTGCAGTAGACCCTGTTAACGGCTGAAACCAATGTGTATAATGTGTTACACCCTTTGATAATGCCCAATCTTTCATAGAAGACGCTACTTGTCCAGCTATATTTCTGTCTATTTTTTTTCCAAACTGTATGGCATTAGCAACACCCACAAAAGCATCTTTTGTTAGGTATTGGCGCATGGTATTTTCGTTAAATACGTTTTTACCAAATAAATCGGATCGACGTTCTTTTTCCTCAACTAAAATAGCCTTATAAGCAAGTGATTCTTTAATAGCATGAAACCTTAATGTTGACATTCTTCAAATAATTTAAAACGTTTGACTATGAATAACTAAGCAAAAGTAAACAGGTTTGACAAAAAAACATGAAAACTGAAAAATTCTTTTAAGATTTTTTCAGTTTTTCTATAAAATAATAGTCTTTTTTTAAAATAAACCCGAAAAAAATAGGGTATAAATAAAAATAACTCATGTATTTATTAAAATACCCCACGTAAATACAAAGTAAAAAGAGAAACTTATATATTTGTGATATTATTATCAATATTTCAATTATAAAATATTCATTATGGCAAAAATTAAACTAGAATACCTTTGGTTAGATGGTTATTACCCAACTCAAAATTTGAGAAGTAAAACTAAGGTTGAAGAGCATGAAAACTTTCAAGGAACAATAGAAGAATTAGGAAACTGGTCTTTTGACGGTTCATCTACAAAACAAGCTTCTGGAGGAGCATCTGACTGTATTTTAAAACCAGTTGCTATTTATCCTGATCCTACACGTAGAAACGGATATTTAGTTATGACTGAGGTATTAAATGCTGATGGAACTGCACATGAGTCTAACGCTCGTGCAACTATTGAAGATGATGATAACGATTTCTGGTTCGGTTTCGAGCAAGAATACTTTATTATGGATAGAGAAACTCAATTACCATTAGGATTCCCTATTGGTGGTTACCCAGGGCCTCAAGGTATGTACTACTGTTCTGTTGGTGGAAAAAATACTTTCGGAAGAGACTTCGTTGAAGAGCATGCAGATTTATGTATCGATGCTGGATTAAACTTTGAAGGGATTAACCAAGAGGTTGCATCTGGACAATGGGAATTCCAATTATTTGCAAAAGGGGCTAAGAAAGCTGGTGATGAAATTTGGGTTGCTAGATATTTATTAGACCGTTTAACTGAAAAGTATGGATGGTACATTGAATACCACCCAAAACCAATTAAAGGAGACTGGAATGGTTCTGGAATGCACGCTAACTTCTCTAATACAATATTAAGAACTTGTGGTTCTAAAGAGAAATATGCTGAAATTTGTGAAGCTTTCCGTCCTGTAACTAAAGAACATATTGATGTATATGGCGAGTTTAACGACCAACGTTTAACTGGATTACACGAAACTGCATCTATTAACGATTTCTCTTGGGGAGTTTCAGATAGAGGAGCATCAATCCGTATTCCAATTATCGCTGTTGAAAAAGGATATAAAGGATGGTTAGAAGATCGTCGTCCATCTTCAAACGGAGACCCATATAAAATTGCTGCAAGAATTATCAAAACTGTTAAACCAGTTAAATAATTTTACTCCATTTATAATATTAAAAACGCCAACATACATGTATTTGTTGGCGTTTTTTATGCGTTAATTTTTTGGGTGTTACCACAAGGGTCGGGCTTTCACTACTCGCTTCCTCCTTCGTCGGTGAGCTCAAACATGCCGTTCAATCCCTAACGCCTTTGTTTGCAAGATTAATTTCTAAATCTTAAAGTAGTTTGTTTTTGTCAGGTTCGTTTAACGGTAACGTATAAGAATAGTAGCGGGTTTTACGCACTTATTATTCGGTTTATTATTATCTCTTGGTTTATATATTTCATTTTCGTTTTAGGGATTAAGCCGCTATTATTTTTATACAATGTTCTATGCAGTTATTATTCTCCAAATTTTCCATTCATATCCTTTAAAATTAATTTTGGGTCATACCCATAACCATCTTTGAAAACTAACTCAACATTGCGAATATTTTTTTTAATATCTCCATTAATTACTACAAAATCTGCTTTTTTTCCGTTCTCAATTACCCCAACTTCAGAGTTGGAAAGAACTTTCGCGCCATTACTCGTCATAATTTTGATTGCTTCCTCGTTCGTGAATCCTGCTTCTTTTAGTAATTCAAAATTTCTTTGGTCTCCAAAACCTGGAAGAACGTGTCTGCCTGCATCAACTCCTGCTGTTAAAGTTCCACCCATTTTGAAAAATTGATATTCAAATTCCATGATTCGTTTTAATCTTCTTTCCCTTAAGTTATCACTCGATTTTTGGCTATCGAAATTATTTCTTCTCTCACTATATTGAGATTTTAAAAATGATGACATTACTTCTAATGTACGTTCATCTGCAAAGGCTCTATTTGGAACACTTGACTCATAAATTGCCAATGTTGAAGTCAAAAAAACGTTGTTGTCAATCATTAACTGTTGAAGCCGTTTTACTTTCTCACTATCAATATTCAACTCATCTATATATTCTCTTGAGCCATCACAAATACCGAATGTCTTATTCTTTCTAAAATCACTTGTGCTATTCAGTCCGTGTTCTATTCCGTCAATTCCAAAATTTGTTGCTTGCTCAAATGTGATTGAACACAAATGTCCTGTTACTTTCGCATTCCGTTTATGTGCCTCTTGGATGATTATTTCCAAGTCGCTTGGTGTTGTATGGCGATAAACTTTAAACCATCGAACCCCTTTTTTTGTCCAATATTGAATTGTATCCTTTATATGTTTTTCGTCACGTGGGATAATCATATTTGGATTACCTCCTTTTCCTGTAAAATATGGACCACTTGTTATTATATTGGGGCCAATGAATTTACCTTGCTCAATTTTTTTTGACAATTCTACTCCTTGTTCTGGTGATGCTGAACCACAAGTTTGAATAGTTGTTACTCCCGATGCCAAGTAAAGTTTTGAGGCTGTTTCTCCAACAAATGGAAATCTTGGAATATGTAGATGATTGTGAACTCCTACAATTCCCGGGATAATTGTTTTTCCTTTTAAATTTATTGTAGTCGCTCCTTTTGGTATGTCAATTTTCGAACTTTGTCCAATTGCTTGAAAATGACCATTTTCAACAATCAATGTTTGATTTTCTTTAGCTGGATTTCCCTTTCCGTCAAATACTGTCACATTCGTTAAAGCTAGAACATCAGAATTATATTTTACATAATTGAGTATATTTTGATTTAATTCTTTTCGCTCTCGGATAGAGATTTTATCCGAACCCAGAGCGATAAATTCAGATTTAGAATTTTGCTTACAACCAAGAAAGATTGCTATTATGAGTATGAATGTTAATTGTTTCAAAGAGTGTTTTTTATTATTGCATAGAATACAAAGATAAAGTTCCGTTTCAATGAACTTTATCGATTGTTAAACGAAGTTAGCAAATTTTTCTGACAAAGTCAAGTAATAAACTTTATAGATTTACAAACTTAAAGTTTCCCTTGCGTAAATACCAAAAACATAAAAACACCATAGCCAACAACTAAAAAGAACCCCTTACCTCTACTAATTTGAAAACGTTTAAAAAGAAATATAAGAGGTATTAAAATGGCTGAAAAACCAAGCATCCAAAAAATATCGTTCGACAATATTTGTGGCTCGGTTACCGGAATGGGCTTTATTAAAGCCGTTAACCCTAAAACTGAAGCTATATTAAATATATTCGAACCAATTAAATTACCTAAAGAAATGGCTTTTTCTTGTTTTGCTGCTGCAATTACAGATGCAGCTAATTCTGGCACACTTGTTCCGATAGCTATTAATGATACTCCTATTACAGCTTCACTAACACCAACTGACCTAGCTATTTCTTTTGAACCATTAACCAACCATTCGCTTCCAAAATAAAGTGATGCCGCGCCTATTATTAACCACAAACCTATTTTAAAATTAGAAACTGTTGATAAAGCATCATCAACCCCTTCTGATACAGTATCCTTTTTTGCGCTTCTAATTAGAAAAACCAAAAAAGTAACGAGTCCAGCAAATAAAATACCGCCTTCAATAGCTGTTAAAACATTATCATTCTTCAAAAAATAATATAGTATAATAGAAAACACCATCATAACTGGCCAATTAACCCTGTAAAACGATTTATCTACAGCAATAGCACCAACCATAGCCGTTATACCTAATACTAACCCAATATTTGCAATGTTTGAACCTACTACATTATTAATAGCAATTGCTGGAGAACCCGATAATGCCGCTTGTAAACTTACTAGTAACTCTGGAGCAGAAGTGGCAAAAGAAACCACCGTCATACCAATTACCATTTTAGAAATATTAAACTTAAATGATAAGGCCACTGAAGAGCGTACTAAAAACTCCCCTCCTACTACTAACAAAATAAAACCAAGGATAACCCAAAGGATACTCATAAACTTTTTTTTGCGAAGATAAATGAAAGTGAAAAGCTAGAAGTTAAAAGTTAAAAGTTTTTCTACACTCATATAGCAAATTATAGATATACAGATTGATAAATCTAATAACAATTTTTTAATAAAAAATAACGAAATAGACTAAAAAAGCAATTTATAAAACAAAAAAGCCCTAGGGATACAAATACCATCATAAAAAAGCCCTTTAATTATTACACAACAATACAATAATATATACTTATGATTTCAAAATAAAACTTAATTATAGATAGTCACATTAATATTGAAATTAATTTCATATTTATGATTACAAATTCGTATTTAAATTCATCGATTTTAATAAAAATACTTGGTGAGCATATTAGTAAATATATATCTTCAAAAAACATTGATATAAATAATTCATTTACTAACCCTTAAAACCTAAAAATATGATAACACTTGCCAAAATTGTAATTGATGTAATACTCTTTATTATTTCAATTATCTAAATCCAAAACCATGTAAAACTTAGTCTAGAATAAGTTTTACTATTTTTACACTTTAATTAAGTGTTAAGTGAAAAAGCAAGTTTTTAAATTTTTAGCTAAAGTAAATAAACTAATACTTCCGAGTTATTCTAAAAGAAAATTAGATTTAACAAAAGCAACCAAATTACAAATGGTAATTATTGGCTGGAGATGGTTTGTAACTAGAAACACGTTAGATTGATAGATAAAAACAAGCATTTCGGCTTAATTTTTTCATTTTAGCTATTTCTAATATTACATTTACATTGAATAATCACAAATGCCCTCTCAAATCTATAAAACCTATGGTTAAACATATTTATCCATTATTAGTATTTTTAAGCTTCACCGTACAATTATTTGCCCAAGAAGCTAGTATTTCTACTAAGTTCTCTCAAGATGGTAATTTATACCAATCTGAGAATCAATCTTCTGAAATCATTTCTCAGTTTAAAGAAAACCAAAGATGTATTGTAACAGCCTTCTTAGGCAACTATACCTATAAAATAAAATACAACAATTTAGTAGGCTATGTTAGAGACCAATACTTGTTTGTTAATGAACAAATGATGGATTTATATTTTGATCATGAAGAAAAGCAGAGAGAAAAAGCTATCGAAGCTAGAAAACTAAGACAAGATAAAGCAGAAGCTATTGCAAGACAAGCACAAGAAAAGCTAGACTTAATTAAAAAAAGGCGTACAGATTCTATAGCTAAAATTGAAGCCGAAAAACAGAGAATACTTTTAGAAATTAAACGAAACGATTCTATAGCCAAAGCAAAAGAAGCACAAAGAATACAACGTATTGCTCAGGCCAAAAAAGATTCCATTGCTAAAGTTATTAAAGAACAAAATAGGTTACTAGAAGAAAAACAAAGAAATGACTCCATTGCTAAAGCAAGAGAAGAAGCTAGAAAGCAACTTATAATCCAAAAAAGAAACGATTCTATAGCTAAAGCTAAAGACATATTAAAAAAGCAACGCATAGCGAAAAGAAAACAAGATTCTATTACTCAAATTATTAAAGAGCAAAAAAGAGTATTAGAAGAGAAACAAAAAAATGAGGCTATTGCAAAAGCTAAGGAAGAGGCTAGAAAGCAATTAGAACTTCAAAAACGAAACGATTCTATAGCCAAGGCAAAAGAAGAACAAAGAATACAGCGTATTGCTCAAGCTAAAAAAGATTCTATTGCTAAAGCTGAAGAAGCACTTAATTTAGAACGCATAGCTCAAAGAAAGAGAGATTCTATAACTCAAGTTAAAAAAGAACAGAATAGATTATTAGCCGAAAAACAAAAAAATGACTCTATAGCTAATGCTAAAGAAGAAGCTAAAAAGCAAATAGAACTTCAAAAGCAAAAAGATGCCATTGCCAAAGCCGAAGAAAAATTAAAAAAACAACGTTTAGCAAAAGCTAAGAAAGACTCCATAATACAAGCTAAAAAAAACGCTAAAAAACAAATAGAACTTCAAAAACAAAAAGATGCCGAGGCTAAAGTTGCAGAAAAATTAAAAAAGCAACGTATTGATCAAGCTAAAAAAGATTCTATTATTCAGGCTGAAGAACTCATTAAGCAACAAAAGGAAGACGCAGCTAAACAAGCTATTGAAGAGAAGCATAGAATTTTAAAACACAAGAATGATTCAATTAAACTAGCAAAAGACAAGAAAAAAAAGGCTCTTGAATTATTAAAAAAACGTAACGATTCTGTAGTTAAAATAAAAGCAAAACAAAAAGTAATAGCAGAAAGAAAAACACAAGACTCAATTGCTAAAATTAAAGCAACCAAAGAAAGAGAACTTGAAGCACTTAGAAAAAGGAACGACTCTGTTGCAAAAGCTAAAGCACAAAAAGAAGCATTAGCCGAAACTCAAAGACAAAATACAATTAAACAAAATCAAGCAGAAAAAGAGTTAAGAAATCAAAGTATTGAAAAAAACAGATATGACTCCATTGTAAAAGCAAGAGAACAAGAAACGAAACAATTAATTAAATTAAGAAGACAAAACGATTCTATAGCAGCGGTTATAGAAAAAGAAAGAAAAGAACTAGAAGCATTAAGAAAGAATGTTGCTGTAGCTCAAGGAACTAACAATTCCAATTCTAACCAAGAAGAAGATAATCAAAAAAAGGCACTTATTGACAGAATGAAATTTAGAGATTCATGTCATTATCAAATTAATGAATATGATAAATTTTATAACATAACCACTGTTAGAACCGAGCCATATAGTTTAGGCAACAATTTAACCGTTGAATTATATAAACAAAACCGAAAACAAAATATCTTCTTTAACTATATTGGTGATTTAGGATGTGCTACATACCTTCCTAACAAAAGATCAAGTGTAAAAGTAACACTAGAAAACGATCGTACTATTGCTTTTTATCATTCCTGGGATATTGAATGCGGAGAAACGTTTCTTTTCAAAGCCAGAATAACTAAAACTCAAATGGATATTTTAAAAAATTCTCCAATAAAATCTATTGTACTAAAAGGAACTCAAGGCTTTAAGCAAATAAATTTTATTGATTATAAAGAATTTTTTATTGATAAATTAAAGTGTATTGAATAAAATACTTTTTTTTATAATTGAACCACTTTACCTCTATAATAATCTAAAACTTTAACTCGCAATAAATACTCGTATTTTGCCCGATTTAAATTTAACTGCGCATTATCCATATTGTTTTTACTTGTAATATAATTTACAATATTAGAAACACCATTATTAAAACGAACTTCATTTATTCTGAATGACTCTTCATAAGCTTTAACTTGATCTTCTAAAACATCATATTTATTAAATGCAGCTTCCATATTATTATAAGCCTCTTTTATATTTTGATTAAAAAGTGTTTTTATATTTTCTAACTCTAATTCACTCTCTTTTAATCTTACTTTTTGCAAACCTATATTATTTTTTGCTCTAAACCCATTAAACAAAGGCACACGAACAGAAACACCAACTACAGTACTTAAATTATTATCAAATTGGTCTTTATAGCTTATCTTATTACCTTCAAATTGGGGCTTATTATTAAGTACAGGGAAATCTTGATTATCTATAGTTACAAAATCTCCCGTTTCTATAATACTAGAACCTGTCTCTGTAAAAGTTTCTGCTAAACTCGAATAATTAGTGTTAAACTGACCAAAAAGAGATACTTCTGGGAAATAATTTGCCCTAGCGACTTTTAAGCCTTTATTGGCAGCTTCAACTCTAAACTGTCTAGATTTAAATGTTGCTAAATTTTGCAATGCATCGTTAAACACATCATTTGCAGATAATTTATATTTATCAAATGCTATTAAATCTGAAATGTTTTCGAATTCTTTCTCGTCTTCGTTTTGTATATTTAATATCCTTTTAAAACCTAATACTGCCGATTTAAAATTATTCTCTGCTTCTATAATAGCAACTTTATCTAAAGCATATTGTCCCTTTATATCACTATAATTAGCAGGGTTACCTTCCCCTTCTTTATAATTTGCTTCCAATCTTTTTAACTGCGCCTCGGTTGTTTTTAAACGCGCTTTAGAAAGCTCCACACGGTCTCGACTATTTAAAATATCAATATACCCTATTGTTACATCCAAAATTAAATTTTGCTTTGCTTCTAATTGTTCCATTTCGGCAGCTTTCATGTTAAACTTACTTTGCTTAATACTATTTAAAACTCTAAAGCCATTAAAAACAGTTAAACGTAAATTCATTCCAAAATTAGAGAATGTTAATTCCCTGTTACTGTAAGTATTTGTAAACGGATCAATGCTCCTACCATCATTAACACCTAAATTGTAATTTGCATTTAAATTTGGTAATAATTCATTTAGAGATTGTTTATAATTTATTTTAGATGTTTTTCTTCTTAATTCTGCTGCTTTTAAATCTAAATTGTTTTCTATGGCAATGGCTATACAATCATCTAAAGTAAAACTAGATTGCCCTATGTTTTGACTAAAACTAATTCTAAAAAGCAAACAAAAAACAGTTGATATTATTATTTTTTTTATCATAATTAAATTATTTATTTACAATCAACCCATCTCTTAAATGTATGGTTCGCGATCCGTAAGCAGCATTACTTTCAGAATGTGTCACTTGAATTATAGTAACACCTTCATCATTTAATTTTTTAAATAGTTGCATAATTTCTTCTCCTTGAGCTGAATTTAGGTTACCCGTAGGTTCATCAGCCAAAATTAATTTTGGGCTAGACACCAAAGCTCTTGCTATACCAACTAATTGTTGTTGCCCACCACTTAATTGCGATGGAAATAAATCTTTTTTCCCCACAATATTGAATCTATCCAGCATATCGGCTACCATAGCTTTTCGTTCTGCTCTACTGTGTTTTTTGTATAACAAGGGCGTTTCTATGTTTTCGTAGACTGTTAATTCATCAATTAAATGATAAGACTGAAATACAAAGCCTATGTACTCTTTATAAAGGTTAGCGCGGTGCTTCTCTTTTAAATTATGAACAGGCTCTTCTAAAAAAATGTACTCCCCTTCGTTAAAATCGTCTAGCATGCCGATAACGTTCAATAATGTTGTTTTTCCAGAGCCTGATGGTCCCATGATGGATATAAATTCGCCTTCATTTACAGTTAAATCAATGTCGTTTAATAAGAAAACTCTATTTCCTCCTGAGTTTACCCATTTAAACAAGTCTTTAAGTTGTAGTATCATGTTTTATTTGATTTTTTATTGATTGATTTTTTTATTTAAAAACTTCATAATAATAAAATAGTGAATACTGTGCCGTTTTTGTAATCACTTAATAACAAGCGAATTACAATGATTTTATTAATTTAAAGTGTTCGAAATCGATACAATAGTGTTCTATATCATAACACTTTTTGTATCGATTAAAACGAATTGCATAACATTAGGAATGATTTACTCCGTTCGTAAACTTTTTATTGGGTTAGCAATAGCTGCTTTAATGGAATGAAAACTCACGGTTAGCAGTGTAATGCCTATGGCTCCCATGCCTGCTACGACAAAAATCCACCAAGAGATTTGGGTTCTATAAGTATAGTTATTTAGCCAACTGTTAACGCCGTAATAGGCTAAAGGCGTTGCTATAACTATAGCTAACACAACGAGCTTTACAAAATCTTTAGAGAGTAATTTCCATAAATTAAATACAGAAGCCCCCACCACTTTACGCACTCCTATTTCTTTTTTACGTTGTTCTGCCATAAAAGATGCCAAACCAAAAAGCCCCAAACAACTTATAAAAATGGCGAAAAATGCAAATAGATTGGATAATTTTTGAATGCGCTCCATAGTATTAAATTTCTTTGCAAAAGTTTCATCCACAAATTGAAATTCGAAAGGTACATTAGGTACATGTTTAGCAAAAACAGTTTCAATGGTTGTTAAAGCTTCTGAAATGGGTTTTTCAGGATTTAATTTCAATCTTACAAAATTGGTGTTATCGTAATTTATCATATAAACACCTTGTTTTGTAGGCTCAAAAGGAGATTCTCTCAGTATATCTTTAACAACGCCTATAACTTTGTACTTTTTCTTACCCCATCGAATTGTTTTACCCACAGGGTCCGTTAAACCCATATAATTTACCGCAGTTTCATTAAGCACAAAAGCTGTAGAATCGGTTGGAAATGCTCTGGAAAAATCACGTCCTTCTAGAATATCCCAACCTATAGTTTTACCATAATCGTGAGAAATACAAAAAAGCCCCATATTAGTTACAAAATTGGGGTCTTTTCCTTCCCAATTAAACCCGCCCCCTGTAGACCACACATCTGTTAAAGGGCTAGAAGCTTCACACATTTCTACCACAGTACCCGTTTTTATAAGCTCGTTACGTAGTGTATTGTATTTGCCTTTGTAGGCCTCGGTGTTTTTACTTATCGTTATTAATCCTTCACTTTGATATCCTATTGGTCTGTTTTTTGAATACGTTATTTGTTTTTCAATAACAATAGCGCCAATAACAAGAGTTACAGAAATAGTAAATTGTGCAATTACCAATGCCCTTCTAAAAGATGTTGTAGATTTCCCTACTTTAAAAGTCCCTTTTAAAACTTTTACAGGATGAAATGAGGATAGATATAATGCAGGGTAGCTTCCAGCCATAAAGCTGGTTGCTACAATGCATCCAACACTAACTAAGTAAAAAAAGATATTATTAAATGGGAAAATGATATGTTTATCTGCTAGGGCATTAAATGCTGGCATTACCAAAAGCACCAATAGTACTGCTATAATAAATGCAAATACTACTACTAGAAATGATTCGCTTAAAAACTGATGGATTAATTGTTTTTTAGTTGAACCGATGGATTTAAGAACACCTACTTCTTTGGCGCGTTTCTCTGATTGCGCTGTACTTAAATTCATGAAATTAATACATGCCAATCCCAATACAAAAACACCTATAAAGCCAAAAATCCATACATATTGAATAAACCCACCTGTATTCACTCCATTTTTCCATTCAGACTGTAAATGCCAATCTTTCATAGGATAAAGCACTAACTCTCGTAGGCTTCTTTTATTATTTCCTGGCACATTATCCTGCACCACGGTTTTAATAGTTTCGCTAACAGATGCCATAGTCTTACCATCCGCTATTTGCACATATAATTTATACGAATTATTATCCCATAAATTTTTGTCTCTAGCTTCTTTTACCCAAGGGTAAGATATTGTATATAGTTCCCATGGTGCTATAAATTCTAATTCATGGAACTCTGAATTATAGGGCAAGTCTTCAAAAACACCTGTAACAGTTGTATTTAATTTATCATCAATTTTCATGTGTTTGCCTACGGGGTTTTCTGACCCAAAAAAAGTACGTGCCGTAGATTGAGATATTACTATAGAATTTGGCTTTTTTAATCCGTCCCAATCGCCGTAAATCATATTTAAGGAAAGCATCCTAAGTGCATCAGACTCCATGAAACCGCCATATTTAGAGAGGTTGTTATTATCTTTAGACAGTACGTAATCCCAATAAAAAGAACTCATAACAACATGCTTAAAATCGTCACTATATTTAGCTCTTAATTCATTACCCAAAGGGTATGGCATGGGTCTTCTTGTTCTGGTCTTTCCGTTCTCCGTTTTATGCATTAAAGCAAGGGCAATGGTGTCGTAATTCTCATGGTTTTTGTTATAGCTAACCTCATCATATATCCAAAGGCTTATTAACAGCACTACAGCCATACCTACCGCAAGGCCTCCAATATTAATGGCTGAATAGCCTTTGTTTTTAATTAGGTTTCGCCAAGCGATTTTAAAATAGTTTTGTATCATGGTAGTTGTTTTTTATTTACTATAAAACAAGTCAAAAGGAAATATCTCAGAATCCTCAGCATTAGGCTTTAAATAATAAAAGGCATAATCTTTCTTTTTACCTTTCTTAAGAAATGAGAATTTAATAGGATAATAACCAGATTCTAAAGGCAAAACATAGCTTTTACCATACTTTACATTATGCATACCTATTTTAGTTATAATTGGTTGGTTATTGATATACATTTTTATATCGTAACCTGAATTTAGAACAAAAGTATACATCCCAGCTTCTTCAATTTTTATATAACCTTCTAACACACAGCCATAGTTTGTCTCTTCTGGAAATAATGAAAAATCAAATTTTTTTTCAATCTTACCTTCTTTTACAGGTTTAAGCGAACTAAAATCAGGTAAAGTATCCCACTTTCCTTTATAGTACTTATACTTTAAACTAGACACTTGTGAATTTTCTAATTTAGATATAGCTGGGAGAGTTTTTCCCAATGTATAGGTGTTGATACTGGTTTTATTAGTTTTATTGTTTCTTTTTTCTATAATCTTTGTTTTAAGTATTGCTGGTTCTTCTAACAATAATGTTTTTCCAAAAATCTTAGAGTCTTTAGTTGGCTCAGTACCATCAAGTGTATATCTTACATTTGATTTTCCAGATGTATTAAATAGTTTAATAGGTTGATTTTTTAACATAATCCCTGCCATAGGATGGATTATTATTCTTTTTCTAGAATAACCTTCATAGGCATATTTTAATCCATCATAAACACTTTTATAACGAATAGAACCATGGGTTTCTCCCTGATATTTCATGCTTTTCCAGTCTAACGCTGCAGGAGCAAAAGCGCTTAAAATCGAATCCATAGCAGCTATTCCCATACCTTTATATGGCGTTCCTTCTCGTCCTGTATAAAATAAAGTTTTACCATGCAATGCAGGGTTATTAATTTTTTCTTTAGTGGTAGCTATCATCACTTCATCATCCCACCAAAAAGAAGGGTCAACAGCAATATACGCTTCGAATAAATGAGGTTTATTGAGTAAAGCTGTCATTGCATATACTCCTCCAAAAGAATGTCCATAAAGAATATTTGTTCCATTGCTTGGGTATTTTTCATTGATGTAAGGCATTAATTCCTTTTCGAAAAAATTAAGAAACTGCATAGCTCCTCCTGAAGTTGGAAAATTTTCTTGATTAGTGGGGAGAAAATCACGATTACGGTCTGTGTTTTGAATAGCAACTATAAGCATTGGTGGCATTTTACCATTTTTAACAATGAATTCTTGAGCATTGCGTATTACATCTATATTTTTATCATTTCCATCAGTAACATAAATCACTCCATATTTCTTTTTCGATTTAGTGCTAAACGTATTAGGTAACACGATTTCAATTTTACGCTGTTCTTGTAAAATTTTTGATTTAATAGTATCTGTAATAACTTTATACTCCTGAGAAATCAAAGAATTACCCATAAGTATAAAGCATAAAAAACATAAGGTTTTTTGTACCCATTTGTTAAACACTATTTTTGTATGTAATTGAATTTTTATCATATCAAAACTTTAATTATTAATCTTCAAACCTTTAAATTTTCCAGAGGAACCATTTCCTACCCAAAGCCCAATTGTATCCGATTTTATTTCTGTAAGTCTTTCGACCACTAAATCGGGGACTTTCGAATTATTTACATAAACACGCACTTCTTTTTCTCCTACTTCAATTTTTAGGTGAAACCAATCCTCTGGATTCGGTGGTGTTTTAATTTCATTTTCAAACTCGCCCGTTCTAGTTGTTCTCAACTCTCGCCATGTGTATTTTGGTTGACAGATGTATTGTAGCATGTGACTTTTTCTGGTAGCTTCTTTTGCTAAAAAGTTAAAAGGTCTAAAGTATATGGCTTCATAAGTAGCGTTGTCTTCAATATTAAAAGCAAACCCAACAAAACTTTTGCCTTTTAAATTCTGCCCTAAAAGGTCCAATTCTATAGTTCCTTTTTTAAATGCTATATTTTCAAAAATGACTAATCCATCGCCTTTATTCGTATTCATAAAAATAATCGAGTCTTTAGAAATAGACCTATTAACGGTCTTTACTTCAATCTTATCAAATCCTACAATTTGCTGTTTTTTTTGTGCAAAGGCACTGGTGCTTACGATTATAAAAAAGGCTACTATTTTTAAAATTTTATTTGTTTTCATTGTATTTGTTTTTATTCTGTTCTTAAACTGTTAATCGGGTTTGCACGTGCTATTCTCGATATATGAAAACTTATAGTTATTAGCGTCATTAAAATTGCACCTGCAATAGAAACCACAAAAATTGACCAAGAAACATTAATTCTATATTCAAAATTGAGTAACCAAGCATTCATATAATAGTATGCGATTGGCACTGCTAATACGCAAGACAGTATAACTAGACCAACAAAATTTTTAGAAAGCATAATCCAAAGGTTAGATATCGAAGCCCCTAAAATTTTCCGAACACCTATTTCTTTGGTCCGCTGTTCTACCACATAAGATGTTAACCCAAATAGTCCCAAACAACTAATAAAAATGGCGAGTAGCGTAAATAAGCTAGCTAAATTTGAAATGCGTTCTTCTTCTGCAAATTTTCGTCCATATTCCTCATCTATAAATTGATATTCAAACGGCGAATTAGGAAAGTGCTGCTTAAATACTTTTTCTATTAGCTTTAAATTAGCACTCATACTTTTTTCTGGGTTTAATCTTAAATTATAATAGCCTAAATCGCCGCGCTTATTAAATGCATATATCGCTTGTTTTACAGGCTCGTAAGGCGACTGGGTTATCATATTTTCTACCACACCAATAATTTTCCACTTGCCTTTGTGGTAGCCTGTTGACTTTAAATAAGTCCCTACAGGATTTTTAAGTCCCATGTACTTTACAGCTGCCTCATTAATAAGTACAGCACTAGAATCTGTAGAGAACCTTTTCGAAAAATCTCTTCCCTCTACAATCTTTAATCCTATGGTTTGAGCGTACTCATGCGAGACTTTAGTCCATGCAAAGCTATCTACAAAGCCCTCTGGCTTTCCTTCCCATAAAAAACCACTTTCATTAGATTCTATTGCTGTGGTTGGACTGGTTGAAGTTGCCATTTCTACAACAGCCCCAGACCTCAAAAATTCATTACGCATTAATACATCTTTACCATAAAAACGACCATTCGCAGTTGGTATTTGTATTAAACCATTTTTATTATAACCTACAGGTCTGTCTTTGCTAAATTGAATTTGTTGCATTACAACTATAGTACCTATAATAAACACTACAGAAACAGTAAATTGAGCTACTACTAGTATTTTTCGAGGTAACATTGAAAAACGCTCTGGTCGAAAAACACCTTTTAATACGCTTACAGGTTTAAAAGAAGACAAATACAATGCGGGATAGCCTCCAGAGATAAAGGTAATTAGCATTATAAATACTAATGAGCCTAACCAAAATAGAGCACTATCCCATGGGAAATAAATGTGCTTATTTACAAGTTCGTTAAACCCATATAAGGACAATTGCACAATAACAACGGCAATGCTATAAGCAAGGCATACCACTAAAAACGATTCGCTTAGAAATTGATATATCAATGCATTTCTACTGGAGCCTATTGCTTTTCTAACGCCTACTTCCATAGCGCGCTTTTCCGATCTAGCCGTATTTAAATTCACGAAATTTATACACGCTAATAACAAAATGAGTAATCCTATAATTGAAAATAAGCGTACATATTTAATCCTACCACCATCTGTTTGCTTTCCGCCTTCAAAATTCCATCTTAAATGCCAATCGTTCATAGGAAACAAAAACAATTCTGGATTAAATTTTTTAGTGCTCTTGCTTAAATTCTTTTTCAAATCTTTTATCTTAGACGATAGGGCTGCCATTGTCGTATTATCTGCTATCTGTACATAAAGTTGAAAAGAGTTGTTACTCCAATTATTTTCGGCCTTTTTAACCCAACGGTTCGTCTTTACATAAAAAGCCCACGGCATGACATATTCTATACCTTTAAAAGAACTTTTAACAGGGAAATCTTTATAAACTGCAGTTACTTTTACGTTATATTTCGTGTTCACTTTTACAATCTTCCCTACAGGGTCTTTATCTCCAAAAAGTGCTTTGGCAGTAGACTCCGAAAGCATAATAGAATTCACTTCCTCCACACCATTTCTTTTACCTTTTAAAATTTCTAAACTAAACATATCAGGCCCTCCAGATTGTACAAAAAGTCCTTCTCGTGAAATAGAAACGTCTTTAAATCCCATAGTCTGCTTACCGAAAGATGCCATCGCTATGTGTTTAAAATAGCTATCGTAATCAGTTCTTAAAGCTGTTTCTAAAGCTCTTGGGATGCCACCATGCGTTAATACTTCCCCATTAAAAGTTTCATTTTGAAGCACTAACGCTATTTTATCTCGATGTTCAATATGGTCATTATACGTTAATTCATCATAAACCCAGAGTGAAATTAAAAGTGTCGCAGCTATACCTATTGCTAATCCTCCAATGTTAATAGCAGAATACCCTTTACTTTTTATAAGGTTTCGCCACGCGATTTTAAAATAGTTACGTAACATGATTTTATATTTTGATTGATGATGGAATAATTTTATTCCGCCCTTAAACTCTTAATCGGGTTAGTAAAAGCAGTTTTAATAGTTTGATAACTAATAGTAACAAGTGTTAATAGTAATGTAGACAGAATGGCTACAACAAAATACCACCAACTTACCTGTGTTCTATACGCATAGCCTTGTAACCATTGCTCCATGA
Source organism: uncultured Algibacter sp. (assembly GCF_947487575.1). Lineage (GTDB taxonomy): Bacteria > Bacteroidota > Bacteroidia > Flavobacteriales > Flavobacteriaceae > Algibacter_B. The sequence continues at coordinate 146,511 of NZ_CANKXG010000002.1, forward strand.
CATACCATGCAATGGGTGTGGCAATGGCTCCTGCTATTATAATAAGTTTTATAAAGTCTATCGAGAATAAAGCCAGTATGTTCTTAACGCTACTGCCCAATACTTTTCGAACACCAATTTCTTTTATTCTTTGGTTTACAAAAAACAGAATCAAACCATAAATACCAAGACACCCTATAAAAATGGCTAAGCCTGAAAATAGTTTTGACAGTGATAAATACCGCTGTTCTGTTTCATACTGTTCCGCAACTCGTTCATCTAAAAAACGGTGTTCAAAAATGTTATCGGGGAAGGTTTGAGACCAGATAGCATCTATCTGAGCTAATGCCGTTTTTGTATTGGCATAATTTAATTTTACAGCAATTTCTTTATACCAATTAGGATTGGACGTAATGATGGCCGGCTCTATTTCTTCTGTGAATTTTTGATTGTGGAAATTTTTAAAGACTCCAACAATAGTTGTTTTTTGTTTTTGAAATTGTAGTGATTTGCCTAGAACCTCTTCTGTAGAAGTAAGCCCAAGGTTTTCAACAAACTTTTCGTTTACTAGTACCTCTGTAGTTTTATCATCTTTAAAGAAACGACGCCCAGTAACTAAAGATATTTTAAATAGTTTTAAATAATCTATATCGCCTGCTTTAAGAGTGGTACTAAATTCTTCATTTTCTGGCCTGCTATTATATTTTACTCCAGTCCCCCAATTATTTTCTGCAGCTCCAGGGCTACCAAAACAACTAGACACTTCTTGAATGCCTGAGATGTTTTTTAGACGCGCTTTTAAAGTGTTTAGGGTCGTTGGCTTAGTATTAGACGGAATATCGAACATAACGATGGATTCTTTTTCAAAGCCCAAATCGCCATTAACAGCATAGGTAATTTGTTTAGAAATTACCAAAGTGGCCACAATAAGTATGATGGATATTGCAAACTGAGTTACCACCAATATTTTTCTTGTAAAAGTACCACCTGTATCATTAGGGTTCAACTTCCCTTTAAGCGCTAATACAGGCGCAATACGTGCTATTAAGACGCCAGGGTAACTTCCCGCTAAAAATGACACTATGCACAATAAAACAGTAAAAAAAACAATAAACCTGAACTCAAAAAGACTTTTTAAAGAGAGCTCTAGCTCAAATAAGTTATTAAAAGCTGGTAAAACCGATGCTGTTACAACTATTCCAATAATGGCTGCCAATGCACTAATTAAAAAGGTTTCTACCAAAAACTGCCAGAATAAGTGTTGTTTTAAACTTCCCAATACCTTGCGTACCCCTATTTCTTTAGAGCGATAAAAGGCTTGGGCTGTAGATATATTGATAAAATTAATGGAGGCAATGCTTATTAAAAACAATCCGATAATCCCAAAAATGATTAAAAACGTAGGGCTTAAACCACCATAATCTGTATTAAAGTGTATATCAGATAAGGGCTGTAATCTATATATATGTTTGTTTTTAGCTCTTGGCCTGTATTTTTTAGGCAGTTCTAAAAGTACTGTTTCAACAGCTGCCATATCTTGATTGGGCTTTAAACTTACAAAACACTGTAAAGCAGAGGTCGTTCCATTCCACCTTTCAGATGCTATAAAATTCCATATCTTTTTAACGTTTTGAAAAGAAATAAAGATTTCTGTATTTAAAAATGTGGTTTTAGGCAAGTCCTTTAAAACCCCAGTAATTTTAATAGACGTGTTATTATTAAGTACAAAAGTTTCCCCCACAACATCTTTTTTACCAAATAGCTCTAAGGCCTTTTGCGCTGTTATTAGCGCTGTATTTGGATTAGATATCTCTACATCATGACTTCCATCTACCAATGGAAAATTAAAAATTTTAAAAAAGTCAGCTTCAACAAATGACATATCTTGCTTAAATTTCGCTTTGCCATTACGTTTTGGGATATCAACTATTACATTAGTTAGTCTTACTATTTTAGCCACTTTATCTGTAAAGGCAAATTCTTCTCGAAATACTTTTGCAAATCCTGGAGGTGCAGAAGCTATATGATGAATTTGCCCCATGTGTTCTTCTGTAGTAACTCTGTATATGTTATCTGAGTCCTCATGAAATGTATCAAACGCCAAATGATGACTTATAAACAAATAAATAAGTATGCTACTAGAAAAACCAATAGCCAACCCTAAAATGTTTATAGCTGTAAATACTTTTCTCTTTACTAGATTTCGCCATGCGATTTTAAAATAGTTGCGTATCATGGGTGTTTGTTGATTTATTAAACAAGAATTAATTAGAGATAAATAGGCTTATTGTTTTTTATACCATTTAGGTACGATAGAGATTTTAGTGCTGCGATTCTTCATCTCTTTATAGTTTTTTTTCCAATTTTCAAATAAATTAGAAAGAAGCTCTACTGCAGATGTTTCACCAGGATTCATACCAATAACACTTAAATCTAAATAAGGAATAGCTTCATTGTCCTTTGGTTTGGCAACAGTGATATAAGCTGACCTAGCTCTTTGCATTCCACATCGTTTATCTCCACCTGCTTCTGCACCAGCTTTGAGAGCCCTCATCAGGCGAAATGCCAAAGGTTGTTTTTCTGCTGTATTGAAAGCTTCAAAAGCGGCTAAAACTACATTTTCATCAGGTAGAGTATTGCCAATAACTATAAAGTCATTAGATGTTTTATGACCATTCCATTTCCAAATATTTTTGCCGTGATAGAAGGCTGGAGTTGTATGCTCCTCTAGTGATATCACAGCATATTGCTGTTCTTCTGGGTTAAATTTTTCACTCCTCATTGCTTCGATGATTTCTTCTGGAGAAGAACCGTTTGATAGCATTTCAATGCCAAGTTTTCTTGGTTCTGAATTGCTTTTAGCTTGAACCACCACTACACCTTTACCTGGCACACATATACCAACACCTCTAACATCCCAAGTGCATGAAGCGCTAGCAATACCTATTTCTCTCGTAGTTCGGTCAACAGCTATTATAGACCAAGTTGCATATGTATTCGTTTGGATTACAAAGATGAAAAGTAGTAATATTAGTAGTTTCGAATTGTTTCTTAAGTTTTTCATAAGTTTATTTTTTGCTTTCTCAATGAGTTTCTATAAGGACTTTAAAATCACTTAATTATTACAGTATTCGAGAAATCAGTAAACATTTTATTTCTTTTTACTTCGATAGTATTATATTGAGTTACTTAATTGCACAGCCAACAAAAAACTAAACCAAACTATTCTCAGCCACCTTTTGGCCGTCTAGTAAGCGTATAATGCGATGCGTAAACTTCGCATCGTGTTCACTATGGGTAACCATAACAATAGTAGTTCCTTGAGCATTTAACTCGGTTAAAAGTTCCATAACCTCATTACCATTAGAGCTGTCTAGGTTTCCTGTTGGCTCATCGGCAAGTATTAAATTGGGGTTATTAACAACCGCTCTAGCAACAGCAACACGTTGTTGCTGCCCTCCGGATAACTGTTGCGGAAAGTGTTTGCGGCGGTGCATAATCTGCATTTTTTCTAAAACTTCATGCACGCGCTTCGTACGTTCTGCTTTTTTAACTCCTATATAAATTAATGGTAGCTCCACATTTTCAAAAACAGAAAGTTGGTCTATAAGATTAAAACTCTGGAATACAAATCCAATATTATGCTTGCGTAAATGGGCGCGCTTACGTTCGTTATAATCAATAACCTCTTCATCGTTAAAAACAAAACTGCCTCCATCAGCGTCATCTAACATTCCTAAAATATTAAGTAAAGTCGATTTTCCGCAACCTGAAGGCCCCATAATCGCTACAAACTCGCCTTTTTTAACCTCAAAAGACAACTTGTTAATAGCTATGGTTTGTAACTCTTCTGTTTTATAATACTTTTCTAAGTCTGTAATTTTTATCATGATGTATATATTATTCTTTTAATACTAATTCTTCTTTATCTCCAAAATTATCGTAGCTAGATGTTATTACTTTATCGCCAGGAGATAAACCTTCTAACACTTCATAATACTCGGTATTTTTAGTTCCTAAACGTATATCTACTTTATAGGCTAGCGTGCCTTCTTCATTTAATTTAAAAATCCAATTTCCTCCGGTTTTTTGAAAAAATCCGCCTTTAGGCACTAAAACCGCTTGTTTTTCATCACTTAAAGCTAATCTAATTTGAAGCGATTGCCCTCTTCTAATACCTTCAACTTTTTCATCAAACAACATGTCTACTTGAAACCGCCCTTCTGTTACTTGCGTAAACACTTTCTTTATAATCAATTTATAATCTTTTCCATTAAAAGAAAAAGTACCCTGTTGACCTGTGTAAATTCTAGAAATATAATGCTCATCGATATCTGCACGTACTTTAAATCCGCTTAATACATCAACCTGCCCTAAACGCTGCCCTTTATTTTTAGATTGCCCTATTTCTGCATCTAACGATGTTAATTGCCCATCTACAGGTGCTCTTACCACCAAGTCGCCTACTTTTTTTCGCATTAATTTTAATGCACTTTGCGTTCTCCCTAAAGAATTTCTTTTTTGGTTCGCTTCCTGCTTTGTAGATATAGAATCTTGTTTTAAAATTTCTTGTGCTAACTTCATACGCTGTTTCTGGTACTTATAATTATTTTCAGATTCTTTAAATTCTTGCATACCAATAGCTTTTTCTGCCAATAGCTTTTTATTAAGTTGGTAAACACGGTCTGCTTCAATTAATGCGTTTTCAACATCAGTTAATCGGTTTAATCTATTAATAGTATTTTGGCTTGCTGCATTTTGTGAAATTTGCATTTGCGTTAATAAATTATAAACCGATGTTTCTTGATTTATTAAACTTAATTCTAAATCTGTATTAGAAAGACGCAGAATAGGGTCGCCTTGTTTCATTAGGGCACCATCTTCTACAAAAACTTCATCAACTCGCCCGCCTTCTAAAGCATCCAAATAGATAGTAGTAATAGGCATTACAACTCCACTAACAGGAATATTCTCTTGAAATACACCTTGTTTTATTTCATTAATTGAAATTCGCTCTAAATCAACATTTAATTTTGAATTACCTCCTGTAGAACTAATTACAAATGTTATTAATGCAATTATAAGTGCAATGCCTATAATAAGGCTGATTCTTTTTTTACTAAAACGTTTTTTTTCTAAAACAATATCCATGAACTATTAATATTTTACTTTGTTATAGTTACTATCGTGCCATAAATACAATTTACTGATTTTAAGTAATTTAAAAAAACACTACTGAATATGTAGTGTTCGAAAATGATACACCTGCGTTCGGTAACATCACACTTTTTTAGCGTTTTATTTTAGTGGTTTAATAATTTTAAATGCCCTCAATAATATTGTAATATTGTAATTATGCTATTAAAAAATGCTAACATATTAGTTGTAGACGATGATGCCGATGTGCTAATTGCATTGCGATTGCTATTAAAAACCAAAGTTAAAAGTGTTACAACCGAGCAGAATCCGGCCAATTTAGTCCACCTTATTAAAACACATAAATTCGATGTTGTTATTCTAGACATGAATTTTAATGGCCTTATAAACACAGGAAACGAAGGTATTTACTGGCTTAATAAAATTAAGGAAACTGATAATAACTTAGCCGTTATTTTAATAACAGCTTATGGCGATTTAGATTTAGCCATTAGATCCTTAAAAAAAGGCGCTTCAGATTTTTTAGTAAAACCTTGGAAAAATGATAAGCTCATTGATTCGCTTTACGATATTCTTGACAAAAAATCTTCAAAAAAAACCAAGACTTCAATAACCTTAGAAAAAGGTAATGAGTTATTGGGAGATAGTAACGAAATGAAAGATGTTTTTTTTAAAATTAAAAAAATAGCCCCAACAGATGCTAATATTTTAATTTTAGGAGAAAATGGCACTGGAAAAGATTTAATTGCAAAGGCTATTCACAATAACTCTTTAAGAAAAGACAAACCCTTTGTTAAAGTTGATGTAGGTGCTTTAACTGAAACCCTATTTGAAAGTGAATTGTTTGGTTATAAAAAGGGAGCTTTTACTGATGCGCGCGAAGACCGAAAAGGACGTTTTGAAGCCGCTCATGGTGGCACACTATTTTTAGATGAAATAGGAAATATTAGTTTACAGCAACAAGCCAGATTATTAACCGTTTTACAAAACCGACTTGTAACGCCATTAGGCTCTAACCAACCTATACCTATAGACATACGCCTTATTTGTGCTACAAACTTACATATAAATTCGCTTGCAGACGAAACCCATTTTAGAAAAGACTTAATTTATAGAATTAATACTGTTGAAATTATTGTTCCGCCTTTAAGAAACAGAGGAAAAGACATTATTTTATTAGCAAAACATTTTATTGATTTATACAGTGATAAATATTTAAAATCTAGTTTTAAGCTAAGTGATAATTTTAAAAAAAAGCTAAGCAATTATCATTTTCCAGGTAACGTTCGTGAGCTTCAATACGCCCTAGAACGTGCAATAATAATGACCGACGATTCTATATTGCATGAAGGTGATTTAGTTTTTTCCCCTATTGAAAAAAGTACGCAAAAAATAAACGAAAATGATTTAAAATTAGAAACCATAGAGAAAAATGCTATTTTAAAAGTCATTGAAAAAAACAATGGTAATATTTCTAAATCGGCTAAAGAATTAGGTATTACAAGAACAGCACTCTACAGGAGGCTTAATAAATATGGCTTATAACAAATTTAAATACGCCCTGTTTTACAGGGTCTTCATTTTATTTTTAGCGCTAACAGCCTTAGCGTTTAGCCTATTTGCTCTAGATTTTAATCTAAATCACCCTTTGAGATTAATTAGTATAGGTTGCTTTTTAGTTCTTGCTATTTTTTCTTTCAAAAACCTTTTCAAATTTGTTTTTAAACGGTTTTCTGAAATAGACGACTTCTTCGAATCTATAAAATATAAAGATTTTTCGCGATGGTTTAATGAAGATTCTGGAACTCCTGATATTCAAAAACTACATAAAAACTTCAATGTCGTTAATAGAAGCATCATTCAAATAAATAAAGAAAAAGAAGAGCAACATTTATATCTAAAAAAAATATTAGAACTTATACAAACTGGAATTATAGCCTACAATATTAAAACAGGCAACGTTTTATGGGTTAATGATGCCTTTAAAACTATATTAAAAATCCCCTCTTTAAAAACCACTCATTTTATTGAAAAAAGAAATCCAAAACTTTACAATACCATTTTTACAGACAGTTATACAACGGAAGACAGTATAACGCTAGATGTTGAAAATGAAAAGGTTAAATTATTAATATCGAGTTCTGTTTTTCAAATAAAAGACGACACTTTTAAATTAATTGTTTTACAAAACATTGATGACACTTTAAATAAAAACGAATCTGAAGCTTGGAAAAAACTATTAAGCGTCATGACTCATGAAATCATGAATTCTATTGCTCCAATTTCATCTTTAGCAGATACACTTCAAAAAAATTTACAAGTAGCTATTGAAAACCCAGAAGAATCTCATTTAGAATTAGAAGACATTAACTCCGGAATAAAAACAATAAAAAATCGTAGTGAAGGCCTCTTAAAATTTGCAAAAACATATAGAAGTTTAAGTAAAGTAACTAATCTTAATTTACAACGTATTAGAGTTTCAAAATTGTTTAATAATATTCAGTTACTCATGGAAACATCCATAAAAGCTAAAAATATTGGTATAGAATTTTCAATTTCAGAGCCAAAATTAGAGTTAGATATTGATACACATCTTATCGAGCAAGTATTAATAAATTTAATATTAAATGCTGTTGATGCATGTAAAAATCAAGACAAACCAGAAATAAAAGTACTGGCATCTCAAAATCCAAATAGAGATATCATCATCAAAGTATACGATAATGGTTCTGGTATTCCAGAGGACATTTTAGAAAACATTTTTGTACCATTCTTTACCAGTAAAGCTACAGGTAGCGGAATTGGGTTAAGCCTTTGTAAGCAAATTATGTTACTTCATAAAGGCAGGGTTATAGTAAAGAGTATTGAAGGTGAAGGTTCTGTATTTAGTCTTGTCTTTTAAGACTAATACTAAATGATTATGGGTTTAGAAAAAACTTCGTTTTGAAAAGCAAAAATCCCAGTTTATAAATTCAAGCAAGCTTGATTTAACACTGGGATTTTATTTTATTCGTGACCATGGCAGGATTCAAACCTGCAACCTCTTGAGCCGTAATCAAGTGCGCTATTCAGTTGCGCCACATGGCCTTTTTTCGTGGGTGCAAATATACATTTTTTATTAAAACACCACCAAACAATTTCTTTCAATTTTTTAAATCATTACTTTTGAATATGACTTCAACCCAGCTACAAGAAAAATTCAGTAATATTTTAGATAATGAGCTAATAAACGAAATTGAAAGTGTTGGCAAAATAGCTTCATTTAAAAAAAACGACATCATCATTGATATCAATCAGCCTTTAAAGCACATTCCACTATTACTAAACGGAAACATCAAAATACTCCGCGAAGATGCAGATGGTAATGATCTCCTTATCTATTTTCTAGAAGCTGGGGAAACCTGTACCATGTCTCTCACCTGTTGTATGGGCACAACAAAAAGTAAAATTAGAGCTGTAGCCGAAAAAGATTCCACACTCATCATGATACCCGTTCAAAACATGCAAAAATGGTTTCACAGTAACACAAGTTGGCGCAATTTTATTCTAGAAAGTTACCAAACCCGTTTTGACGAAATGCTCGAAGCCATAGACAACCTCGCCTTTATGAAAATGGACGAGCGCCTACACAAATACCTCATCAACAAAACAAAACTTCATGCCTCAAAAACCATAATTGTAAAACACCAAGACATCGCCGAAGATTTACACACCTCAAGAGTTGTCATATCTCGACTATTAAAACAACTCGAAAACGAAACCAAAATCAAACTCAGTCGAAACAAAATAGAAGTGCTTTAAATAATTTTGGGCGCTACCTAAAGGTCGGGCTGTGGGCTTTCCTTTTCAATCCCTAGCGCAGCCATCCGCCATATTTAGCTTCAAATTTCAATTTGGTTACCTTTATGCTAGCTTAAGTAACATTTATTACAGTCACTTAAAAACGTTAAATTTAAATTCGCATTAAATTATCAGGTATGAATTATGTATTAAACCCTTGGCCTTGGTATGTTTCTGGCCCACTTATTGCTTTTGTAATGGCACTACTACTCTACTTTGGAAAAACATTTGGTATGTCATCAAACCTTCGCACCATGTGTACAATTGCCGGAGCCGGTAAATTTGCAGACTTTTTTAAGTTTAAATGGAAAGACCAACTATGGAATTTAACCGTTGTTTTAGGAGCAATTATTGGAGGCTTTATTGCTGTTCAATATTTATCAAATAATAGCGAAACAAATTTAAACCCAACAACGGTTATTGAGCTTCAAAACATGAATTTCAAAAACCCAGGTTCAACATTAGTCCCAAACGAAATGTATAGCTTAGATGCTATAACAAACCCAAAAGCATTAATACTCTTAATTGTTGGTGGCTTATTAGTTGGTTTCGGAACACGTTACGCTGGTGGTTGCACATCTGGTCATGCCATTACAGGTTTAAGCAGTTTACAAAAACCCTCCTTAATTGCAGTAATCGGTTTTTTTATTGGCGGCTTAATTATGACTAATTTTATTTTACCATTAATATTTTAAGTATATGAAATTTTTAAAATTTTTATTAGTAGGTATATTTTTCGGTATAGTTTTAGTAAAATCCGAAGCCGTTTCATGGTATCGTATTTACGAAATGTTTAGGTTTCAATCCTTTCATATGTATGGGATAATAGGTACAGCTATTACATCAGGAATTCTCTTTTTACAGATTTCTAAAAAAGGGTATATAAAAAGTATAAAAGGTGCTGATATATTTGTTCCTAAAAAAGAAAAAGGATTAGTAAGATATATTCTTGGAGGCACCATTTTTGGTTTTGGCTGGGCACTTATTGGAGCTTGCCCTGGCCCAATGTACATTCTTTTAGGCACAGGTGTTTGGAGTATGGTTATTGTTATAGCTGCAGCAATTCTTGGAACCTTCATCTACGGGTTATTAAAAAATAAATTACCCCATTAAATGGATACTATTCAAATTTTGGGATACATCGGTGCCCTAGTTGTTGGTCTCGTATTAGGCCTTATCGGTGGTGGTGGTTCCATACTTACTGTACCACTTTTGGTTTATCTTTTAGGGTATAACCCCGTAATTGCAACAGCATATTCGCTTTTTGTAGTAGGTACATCATCTATGGTTGGCACGTATCAAAAACACAGAAAAGGACTCGTTGATTTTAAAACAGGTTTAGCTTTTTCTTTCCCTTCTTTTGTTGCGGTGTATTTATCCAGAAGATATTTGGTTTCTGGTATTCCTGAAACCTTATTTTCTATTGGTGAGTTTCAACTTTCCAAAAGCATGGGCATCATGATATTTTTTGCTATCATTATGCTTTTGGCTTCTATTTCTATGATTAAAAAAGGAAATAACAAAGAAGTAACATCAAAACCTCAGGCCTATTATAAAACCTTTATTCAAGGCTTAATTATTGGTACAATTACTGGTATTATTGGCGCTGGTGGTGGATTTTTATATGTACCAGCATTAGTACTTTGGGCTAATATCCCCATGAAAAAAGCTGTTGGAACATCATTAATTATTGTTACAATAAACTCCTTAATTGGTTTTACAGGAGATATGCAAACACTAGATATAGAATGGACTTTCCTTTTAACATTTACCTTAATTTCAATTATAGGCATTCTTATAGGCGTATTTCTTTCAAAATTTGTAAGTGGCGAAAAATTAAAAAAGAGCTTTGGTTTTTTTGTATTAATAATGGCTGTTTACATTATTTACAAAGAGCTAAAATAGTTTTAAATGTGATATAAGTTACAAACCAAAAAAATAAGGTTTCGTAATTTTGAATCATTAGATAAATTAATCATGAAAATAGAACAAATATATACAGGTTGTTTAGCTCAAGGAGCTTACTATATTGAATCAAATAGCGAAGTTGCTATAATAGACCCATTGCGTGAAACACAACAATATGTTGATAAAGCAGATAAAGAGAATGCCAAAATCAAATATATTTTTGAAACCCACTTCCATGCAGATTTTGTTTCTGGTCATGTAGATTTGGCTAAAAAAACAGGAGCCAAAATCATTTTTGGCCCTGGAGCTGAAACAAAATACGATGCCCATATAGCTAAAGATAACGAAACTTTTAAATTAGGAAATGTTACTATAAAAGTACTTCATACACCTGGACACACCTTAGAATCATCAACCTTTCTTTTAATTGATGAAAATGAAAAAGAACACGCTATCTTTTCAGGAGACACTTTATTTTTAGGTGATGTTGGACGACCAGATTTAGCTATAAAATCTAATTTGACTAAAGAAGATTTAGCTGCGATGTTGTATGACTCTTTACGTAATAAAATAATGCCTTTACCAGATAATATTATTGTATATCCTGCACATGGTGCCGGTTCTGCTTGTGGAAAAAATTTAAGTAAAGAAACTGTAGGTATTTTAGGTGACCAAAAAAAAACAAATTATGCTTTAAGAGCAGATATGACAAAAGCTGAATTTGTTAAAGAAGTCCTAGATGGTATTGCGCCACCACCTCAATATTTTGCAAAAAATGCCATGATGAATAAATCTGGTTATGATACTTTTGAAACCGTATTAAAGAAAGGAGACACTGCCTTAAACCCAGATGACTTTGAATTGATAGCAAATAATGAAGACGCCTTAGTTCTTGATGTGAGAACAGAAAAAGAATTTATTAATGCACACATACCAAACTCTATTTTTATTGGTATAAATGGAGGGTTTGCGCCATGGGTTGGTGCTTTAATTACAGATTTAAAACAACCAATTCTTTTAGTAACTCCTGAGGGAAGAGAAGAGGAAACTGTAACAAGATTGTCTCGTGTTGGCTATGATAATACTTTAGGCTATTTAGAAGGAGGTATTGAAGCTTGGAAAAAAGCAGGTAAAGAGATTGAAACTATTGAATCAATTTCTGTAAATCAATTTTCAGATGATTACAAAAACAAAAATATTAATATCTTAGATGTTAGAAAAGATGGTGAATACAAATCTGAACACCTAGAAGGTAATCAAGTACAACATTTTGCCTTAGATTATATTAATGATAATATGAATGCTATTGACAAAAACAAAACCTATTATGTGCATTGTGCTGGTGGCTATCGCTCTGTAATTGCAGCATCTATTTTAAAAGCACGAGGTTTTAATAATTTAATTGATATTGCTGGCGGTTTTGGAGCTATTAAAAACACAGATTTACCAACTACGGATTTTGTATGCCCAACAACTATATAAGTAATAATTAAAACGACATATACATTATGAAAAAAAACATGGGAACTTTAGATAAAGGCATTAGAATAGTAGTTGCTATTACGATAGCTCTATTATACTATTTTAATGCTATTTCTGGAACATTAGCATATGTACTAATGGCGGTAGCTATTATTTTTCTATTAACAAGTTTTATTAATTTTTGTCCTTTATACTCACTTTTTAGAATTAATACGTGTAAAATAAAAAAATGAAAACAACCCTAGAAATACAAAATTTAAAATGTGGCGGTTGTGCTAATACAATAAACAAAAAAATTTCAATATTGGAAGATGTTTCTGAATTAGAGATTAACAATGCTAATAATTCGGTTTCATTTCATTACGAAAATGAAAACACTTTAGAAAAAGTAAAAGCACTTCTAAACACAATAGGATATCCTGTTGTAGGACATAAAAATGCATTAACTACAAAAGCTAAGTCTTTCGTGAGTTGTGCTATTGGAAGATTAAATAATTAAATAATTTCTGCGCTTAAGCCTGCTTCTATAAGCATAGAGCAGCGTGGTTTTAAATCTTTATACTCGCCTGTTTTAACTGTACATTTGCCTTTATAATGTACTAAAATTGCACATTGTTCGGCTTGTTCTGCAGAATGGTCGCAGGCATAAATAAGGGTTTCAATAACATGATCAAAGGTATTTACATCATCGTTAAACAATACAATCTCATTTTGAGTTAGTACCGCTTCTTCAAGTAATAATTTTTCTGATGTCTTTTCTTTTGTACTCATTTTCTAATAATCTTTGGGGATTAAATACACTACTAATTTAAAAATTTTAATGATACCCAATTGTTTCTTTCTAGTTTTTCTTTAAAATTTAACAAATGTTTTTCACATTCACTTTTAATCATTGGGATATCATCACTATAAAACCCGCTTAAAAATAACATACCATCTTTATTCAAACAAGATATATAGGTTGCCATATCTTGCATTAAAATATTACGATTTATATTAGCTATTATTATGTCGTATTTATTTTTTAAAACTGACGCATCGCCTTCAATAACAGTAATGTGTTTACAATTATTACGCTCTACATTTTCTAAACTGTTTAAATAGCACCAATTATCATAATCTATGGCATCTATGGGTTTTGCACCTTTTAATTCTGCTAAAATTGCTAAAACACCCGTACCGCAACCCATATCTAAAACAGATTTCCCGTCAAAATCGTTATTTAAAATATGCTGAATCATCATGTGCGTGGTTTCATGATGCCCTGTACCAAAACTCATTTTAGGTTCGATAATAATATCGTATTCTGTATCGAATTTATCATGAAACGGCGCACGAACCGCGCAAGCATTATCAACAACAATCGGGTTGAAATTCTTTTCCCATTCGGCATTCCAATTAGTTTGCTCGATATCTTCAAAAGTATAGGTGATTTGAAATTCATCTGAGTTTAAAATTTGAATGTTATCAAGAATATTCTCGTTCCACTCTTCTTTTTGAATATATGCTGTTGCGCCTTCTTCTGTTTCTACAAAACTTTCAAAGCCAGCGTAACCTAATTCGGCTATTAGAATTTCAACAGCTGGTTGTAGTGGAGAAACCTTAAACTCGTAACCTATATAAATGATGTTTGACATAGCCTGATTTTTCAAACTACAAAGATAAAAGTAAATACTATAACAACTCCTTTTCTATAGCTATTTTAATGATACCTACACTATTTTTCGCACCTAATTTGCTCATAATATTCATACGATGTGTTTCAACTGTTTTGGGACTGATAAATAGTTTTTCAGAAATTTGTTGTGTAGTTAATTCTTCAGAAATAGCCACCAATACATCATGTTCTCTGCGGGTTAAATTTGGTTTTAGCCCGTTGTTGTTTGTTTTGCTTGTGGTTTGACTTAATAATCGTTCTTGAATATCTTTTTGTAAAAACAATTCACCTGAAAGCACTATTTTCATAGCTTTAACCAACTCAAACTTATCGGTGTTTTTTAACAAATAACCATGAACACCATTTTTAAGCATGCGTTTTACAAACGAAATATCTTCAAAATTAGTGAGTGCTATTATTTTTAATCCTGGGTTATTATTTAATAATTGCTTACTTAAATCGATACCATTTATGTCAGGTAAATTAATATCCAACAATAAGACATCTGGCTTATCTTTTTCGATATTAGCAAGCGTGTTTTTTGCATTGTTATATAAACCAACTACTTTTAATTCTGGTGAGCTTTCAAGCATAGACGCAATGCCTTGCAATACCATTTGGTGGTCGTCTGTTATGGCTATTTTAATTATCATTTAACTCTGTATTATTAATATCTATGGTATATGATGTGCCATTTTTATTCGATAAAAAATCTACTTCGGCTTTTAAGTAATCTAGTCTTGATTGCACATTGCTTAATCCAATACCATCAGAAGTAATTACTTCTTTATTAAAACCTTTGCCGTTATCTTCTACTGTTATTTGAATGTTGTTGTTATGGCAGCTAATTTGCACATTTATACTTGAAGCATTGGCGTGTTTCAAACTGTTAGTAATTAGTTCTTGTATAATTCTGAATACATTAATCTCAGCTTTTTTAGTAAGAACAACAGTATCTCCTATATGCTGAAAACTTAAGTCTATTTCAGGGTTTACATCGTTTAAATTAGCACAATATAAATCGGTCGCTTCTACTAAATTAAAACTTTCTAATGATGGTGGTACCAGATTATGAGAAATAGCTCTTACTTGTTTACAAGAATCATCAATCATGGTTATCGCTTCTTTAATTACAGTATTATTCATTTCCAGAAGTGAAGATAGCTTGTATTTTATGGCAGATAAATCACCATTTACACCATCATGTAATTCTTTGGCAACACGCAAACGTTCTTTTTCTTCCCCTTCTATTAAAGACTCCAATGTTTTAATTTGGAACTCTCTTTTCAAAGTTAGTAACTCTTGGTTTTTTCGTTTTTGACGTTGTTTAAATAAAAAACCTAACAAAACTGCTATTGACAATAGAAAAATAACTGTACCTAACATATAATTATTTTGAGTTTTCTTTTTTTGAATTTCAGATTTTTGTTCCTTTAATGCTAATTGTTGGGTGGCTATTTCTTTATCTTTTTTTTCTGTTTGGTATTTTACATCCAACTCGTTAACTTTTTCCTTAATTACTATGCTTTGAATGCTATCATTTAGATCTTTTCCTTTTTTATAATATGTATATGCTCTACCTCTTTCTCCTCTATTTTCATAAACTTTAGAAAGTCCTATTAAAACTTTTGATTGATTTGCCCTTGACTTAATCTCTCTTGATAGTACTAAAGCTTTATCAAAATTACTTTCAGCTTTACTTAAATTAGCTGTTTCTAGATAAAAATTTCCCAAATCATAATATGAGCCACACAAAGGTAATTTTTCACCCATTTGTTTTCTTATTTCTAAAGCTGATAAATAATTTTTTTCTGCTAAAGCAAACTTCTTTTGTGTATGCTGAATAAGCCCAATGTTTCTTAATTGAAATGATTTTATAATTAAATCTTCGCTATTTTTACTTAAATCGTAACCTTTATTAAAATAATTTAAAGCTAAATCTAAACTATCTAAGTGCTTATATACTACGCCAATATTATTATAAATCAAACCTATATCGTGTAAATTATTAGATTCTAAATATGATTTTTCTACTTTTTTATAATAGTTAAGAGCTTTTTTATATTGCCCCATTTGATCATAAATAGCACCCAAAGCATTTTGGTTGATTAGAGCTCTTTCTTTATTATTAGTAAGTTCTGACAGCTCTAAGGATTTCAGAAGAAAATCTACGGCTTCAACCTTTTTATCAAGCCCCATATAACTAACTCCAATTTGATAGTAGGTAGAAATTAAGTTGAAAGTATCTTTTTTCTTTTCAATAGATTCTTTATAATCCATTAAAAGTCTCAAAGCTTTTTCAGAATCCCCTAAAACTCTATGCACAACTGAATAATTATACAAGGATAACATCTGTAATTCATCGTTATTAATTTCCTTACTTAAACTAGCTAAAGAATCATTATATTTTAAAGATATTTTAGGTTTATTGTAAATATAATTTCGAACTAAATCATTATATAAGCTACATTTCTTTACTTGGTTTTTTTCAACAAGTAATATTTGTTCCAAACTGTCAATTACAATATTCGTTTGGCAAAACAATAAACTTGTGGACAAAAGAAAAACAAAAACGACTAATACTTTCTTCAAAATAATTTGTTTTAAGTGCTATAAATGTAAGAAATTAATTGTGTTACCTTTTTATTATTTTCCCTGCGGCCTTCTCAATATTATTTCCATTTAACTTATACAGATATACACCAGAATTTAAATTACTTATATCTATTTTTATGCTAGAAATGTTAATTCTATTGACCTTTGTAACTAAACGACCGGACAAATCGAAAATATGCAATTCTAAATTTTCATTTGTCGTAAATGTACTTTTCGAAATATCTAAGGTAAATGTATGTGTTACTGGGTTAGGATAAATTCTAATTTGATTTTCTAATACAACCTCCTCTTCAATATTTAAAGTTTCACTGCATTTTCCATTAGAGCCTGCGTTATAAATATCTTGAATTTCGATTTCAGAAAGCGCTCGATTGTAAACTGTAACCTCATCAATTTGTCCACCAAAAAAACTCACATAGTCATCATTTTGGTTATCATATTGTGCACCAATAGTTAATGGCAATCCAGAACTACTTGCTGGAGGGTTAGTAAATGGCACCCAACCAAAATCGAAACCATCAGCATAAATGATATGTTGGTTACCCTGGCGAACATAGGCATAATGATGCCATTGAAAATCTTCAAAAGATGGCCCTCCTAATTCTACAATAGTTTCATCTGTATCTTGAAAAGCACAATTAAATGTTGCTCCTGAAAAATACATGGAAAACACAGTAGGTTCATTTTTGGCACCTTTACAAACCGCCATATTTTCGAGATTGAATACTGTTTGTAATGCCCAAAACTCTACTGTAATATCACCTGTAATATCTAAATTATTATTACTAGAAACCACTACCAGATCATCTACTCCATCAAACAAAAAGGCTTTATTTACCGCGCCAGTTGCATAGGATACTCCGTTAGGTGTGCCATGGTTACTGCCTTCAGAATCATTAGCATTATCTTCGGCAGCCCACCAACTTATTAAATTGTTTGGCGGCGCAACACATTGTCCAAATACATTTATACCAAAACATGTAATTATTACTAAGAATAAGTTTTTTTTAAAATTTTTCATAATTAGTATTTTAAATTTGTTATTTCCTTTTTTTGATTCATCAATAGAATCATATTTTTTCTGGATTACATTAATTATGGAATATGTATCACATAATCCTCGATTCTTATATCCTCTACTTCACCAATACACAAACAAGTATTAGTTTCCCAAAGGGTTTCTGCGCTTGTAGCATTAAATTTTGAGCTTTTTAAGATTGATTTTTGTAAATCTTCGCTTTCCGTAAACCAATATACTTGCTGGTTTTCTATATCTAATTTCATTCTATGTGGATAAAAGATTGAAGTAACAGGGCTATTTTCAGCTATACTGGCAAAGCTTAAATTGATTTCAGATAAACCACTATTAAAACTTTTTGTAGCAACCGTATAATGTTTTCCGTTTTCTTTATAATATGATAAAATCATATAAAATATTTCGTTATCATAATCTATAGCTAGATCATGTATTTCGAAGTCTTTAGAAAAATATATAGTAGAAGCTTTTAGAGTACTGTGAATATCTGGATTATAAGCATAAACCGAATTTCTATCATGCATGTACAAAAGGGGTGCTTCACTATTCTTGCTAACCAATATCTTATCAATAGCATTTGCTCTAGTTGCATTATCAACTTGAGTTAACAATGTTTGATTAGAACCATCTGCATCCATTTTATACAATCTGTGATTGCCTACTTTGGTTAAATCTGCGCCGTCTAAAAAATAATAAACTGTTTGTTGCGTATAATCTTTTGCTAATGCACCAAACAAATAATTTGCATCGGAAACTCTATTAGTTATCAGGTTTTCTTCAATAGTATTCATTGAAAAAACATCTATATCTAGCCCAGTTTGAGTTGAACCAAACATTAACTCACTTTTAGGCACATTTAGAGTCATCGCTTGAGCATCAATAACATCTCTTGCCAATACTGTTTCTACAATAGAGTCATCATCATAAAAATCAACTCGAATAACTGTTTCATGCGCTCTATCTGACCCATAAAGCTGCATTGTAATAGCTTTTCCTTCTTCTTCAGTTCCCTCTTTAAATTCTATAGTAATTGACGTTGAAGCATTATTATCGTTCGCATCTCTAAACAGAAAATTAAGCGAATATATTCCGGAATTATCGGGAGTAAAATCTGCTGTTAATTCTAATACTTTGTTGTTTTCGCTAAAATTACTTTCCACATCTGCATCAACTAAATCGCCCTCTTCATCGGTAATAGTTAAAATACCAAAAACAACAGCATTATTATCTGTTGCCTTGGCCTGTATTTGTATTGAATTTGTTGATATAACACTATTATTTGTGTAAAAAACTTCGTTATCTATTGGTGATATAATTTCTATTACTGGTGCTTCTTCGTCACCTTCCAAGGGTTCTGCTTTACAGCTTTTAAATAAGATACTTGTTACTACTACGAGTAACATAAATTTTAAGATTTTCATAAGATTTTATTTTATTGATTAATAACTGACGGCAAGTTAATTTCAGTCTTCAATAAAAAACTCAGGGCATTCACCCAAAAGCAAAAAATCAGGGAATACCCTTAGTTTGGTAATTAGTTGATTTTACGGTATAAAAAAACCTGTTAACTTAAAATAGTCAACAGGCTTAGACGTTTGGTTTTATTACTATACTTTGCAAGCAAACACGTTAGCAATTGCAACGACATCCTTTTTTAAGGAACGAAATAAAGATATAGCGTAAAGCGCGACCCCGTTTTTTTCGGGTAACGCCCAAATTTTATTTATTTAAAATGCGTTTACTATCGCAAAAAAATCATCTGCATTAAGTGCTGCGCCTCCTATTAAACCGCCATCTACATCTGGCTTAGAGAAAATTTCTTTTGCATTTCCAGGCTTGCAACTTCCGCCGTATAAAACGGACGTGTTATTAGCTACATCACTACCATATTTAGTTGCTAATGTTTTTCTAATAAATGCATGCATATCTTGGGCTTGCTCTGGGCTTGCAGTTTCGCCTGTACCTATGGCCCAAACTGGCTCGTATGCTAGTACAATATTTTTATAAGCATCGGCGTTTAAATGAAATAATGCATTACTTATTTGGCTTTCTACAACAGCTTCTTGGTTGTTAGATTTTCTATCTGCTAATACTTCTCCAAAACAGAAAATAATACGCAAATTGTTAGCTAAAGCGGCGTCTACTTTTTTTGCTAAAGTTTCATCTGTTTCATTAAAATATTCGCGACGTTCACTATGCCCTAAAATAACGGTTTTAACACCTACACTTTTAAGCATACTTGCGCTTATTTCGCCTGTATATGCTCCACTTTCTGCAAAGTGCATATTTTGTGCAACAGCCTCAATTCCTGAACCTTCTAAAGCTTTTGCAGCTGAAGCTAAGTTTACGAAAGTAGGTGCTACCATAACTTCTGCATTTGTTGTTTTTGTTTGATTTTTTAAATTGGCAAGTAATGATTCAGTTTGAGCAACATCATTGTTCATTTTCCAGTTTCCTGCTACTATTTGTTTTCTCATAATGACTTGATAACCTTCCTCTTTAGAGAAGGACTAATTTTTATTTTAAGTTAATTGTTTTTCTTTTGTAGTGCTAAAATAGTTAATTTTTTAATGCTTCAATCAACTTATTGTCATTAGCTTCAATAACATTAAATACAACGATTTCGCCAGCTTTATTTACAACCATATATCTAGGAATCCAGCTTATATTTACGAAGTCTGCAAAATCACATTTTTTAGCATTTTGCATAAAATAATGCTCGCCTTTTACATTATATTTTTTTATGCCTCGTTTCCAAGCATCTTCTCCCCTATCTAAAGAGAAAAATAAATAGGATACCTCTTTAAATTGGTTTTGTAGGGCTTTTACTTTTGGCATACCTTTTATACAATCGCCACACCAAGATGCCCAAATATCTATTACTATAGTTTTGCCTTTGTGCTTTTCTAAAATACTTTTTACAGTAATTTGATTACCCTCTAAAGTTGTGAAGGTATCGTTTAATGCTGCTTCTGAAAATTGTTTTGGTTCTTGTGAATTGCAACTCAAAATGGTTACAAAGACTATGAACATATATATTATATTTTTCATGTTATATTTTTAATTTGAAAGATTACCGCCTTCGCGGAAATGCAAAAAAACTATTCTAATTTTACTTTTGGGTCCAACCAAACATAAATTAAGTCGACAAAAATATTGATAATTACAAACATAGTAGCAATAACTAACACGGCTCCCATAATTACTGGTAAATCTAGTGTGTTTAATGCGTTTACAATTTCTTTACCTAATCCGTTCCAACCAAAAATATACTCCACAAAAACAGCTCCAGCAAGCATAGAAGCAAACCATCCTGAAATGGCAGTTACAACCGGATTCAATGCATTTTTTACAGCATGTTTTTTTATGATTTGAAATTCGCTTAGCCCTTTTGCTCTAGCTGTTCTAATATAATCTTGATTAAAAACTTCTAATAAAGAATTTCTCATAAGCTGAATAACAACAGCCAATGGACGGATACCCAATACCACGGCTGGCAATATTAAGTTCTTCCATTTGATGTGCATGGCTTCTCCAAAATCATCAAGCTCATATAAACTTCCTGTCATTTCTAAATTGGTAAAATCATGTAGCAAATAGCCAAAGAACCATGCGAATAAAATGGCACTAAAAAATGATGGAATACTCATACCAAAAGTGCTGAAAATTTGAATGGTTTTATCCAGCCACCTGTCTTTATACAGCGCTGAAACTATTCCTAATAAGACTCCTAAGATAATAGCTATTATAATAGCTGATACAGCTAACACAAATGTATTGGGTAAGGTTTCTGATAATACTTCACTTACGCGCTTCCCTTGTTTTGCAAAAGATTCCCTTAAATAAGGTTTTTTTAAAACTGTTGTTGTACTTCCTAGCGAGAATAGTTTGGTAGCACTATATTTTCCGTTACTAAGAAACGTATAGTCTTCTGAATTGTTGGAGTGAAATGAAATGGGAGATAAATCATTTAAATAATATAAATATTGTGTGGTTACAGATTTATCAAATCCGTATTTTTTCTTAACGATTGCTAATTGTTCGCTGTCATCATTTTGTCCCATCATCATTTGTGCTGGATCTCCGGGAAGCACACTAAATAAAAAGAAAATAACTGTTATTACTCCTATTAAAGTGAGTAATGCATAAAAGATTTTATTTAGTAAGTAGTTTATCAATTGTTTGTTGTTAAGTTGCTAGTTAAAACTATTACTTTTTTAATTCAATTATAACAATACCACTGTAATTACCATTATATAAATGATATATAGAATCTATGACTTTTTTATTGTCATGAATAACACGCACCGCTTTTATATTATCTTTGTTTATGGCATCTATTTCAGCTTTTGTTAATGGCTTGTTATCAACAAGGTATAATATATCTTGAATTTCTTTTACTTGTTCAGATTTTTTCTCAACCTCTGGCAAAATCAAATCATCAATATCATTCCAATGTACTTTTTGCTGAACTAAGCCTTTATCTAACTCTAATATTCCTGGGTTAGAACGTACTACTGTTTTAAGCGCTTTCTCATCACATAAATACCAATTAAAATCTATATTATAAGCTTCGTTAATACGCTTTTTCGCTTCATCTCCTGAAGCTGTTAAGCCTATAATTTGATAATTGTTCTTTCTAGCTTCATCTTGTAAAGCCTTTAGTTTTAAAGCTCCATCTCGTTCAATTTTCTCTAAACTATAAGATACTACAACTACTAAATTTTCTTGATCTAAAAAGTGGGTTGTTAAATCTTCATCTATACTTTCAATCGAAAAATCTACCACTGGAGGTGTGTAACCCTCTTGAATTACCTCGGTTTCAACGCTAACAAAATCACCTTCAACTGATGGATATGAACCATTTGTTTTAATCACCTTTTCTTCTCCATTAACATTAAATTTCCAGCTGTATTCTTGAATTGGTTTTGGAGCATCTTTTGGCACAATCATACCCTCTTGTATATTCTTACCAATGGCGTAAGCTCTAAAATCTATAGAAGGTAAGTGCATTAACACATGATAACCAAACCATAAACTGGCTATAAACCCAAATAAAGCGATAACCGTTGTTGGAAGTTTTCCGAATACAGGTTTTATCTGTTTTACACCTATAAAAAGAATTATAATTAACACTAAAAGTGCAACATCCTTCCAAAATGTTTCCCAAGGTTTTAATTTAATAAAATCTCCAAAACAGCCACAGTCTTTTACCTTTTCAAAATACGCCGCATAAAATGTTAAAAAGGTGAAGAATACAATCATTGCTAACAAACTCCAAACTGTAAATTTAGGTTTGTAACCAATGAGTAAAAACACACCTAAAACCACCTCAAATACAACCACGAAAACCGAAATGATTAAAGCATAAGGTTCTAAAAAAGGGATATTTAAAACATCTGGACTAAAATACTCTTGAAGTTTATACGAAAACCCAAGTGGATCGTTGAGTTTTATAAACCCAGAGAAGATGAATAATACACCAACTAATATTCTACTTATTGATACTAATGTTTTCATATATATTTCGTTTGAAAAGACCTTTCGACTGCACGCAAGACAACACCTCGTTTTAAATTACCTTTCGCTTAAGTGAATCATCGCAAATATCGCGTAGTTAATCATGTCTTGATAATTAGCATCAATGCCTTCACTTACTAATGTTTTTCCTTGGTTATCTTCAATCTGTTTAACACGCAATAATTTTTGTAAAATTAAATCGGTTAAACTGCTTACTCTCATATCGCGCCATGCTTCACCATAATCATGATTTTTATCTTCCATAAGCTGCTTAGTAATAGCTACTTTTTCTTCGTACAATTTTGTAGCTTCTTTTGTAGACATATCTGGTTGCTCAACAACACCTTTTTCTAATTGAATGAGTGCCATAATGCAATAGTTTATAATACCTATAAATTCGCTTTCTTGCCCCTCATCAACCTTCTGAACATCATTTTGTTGCAACCCTCTGATACGCTGTGCTTTTATAAAAATTTGATCTGTTAAAGATGGTAATCTTAAAATTCGCCATGCACTACCGTAGTCACTCATTTTCTTAATAAATAAACTTTTACAGGTATCTATTACCGCATCGTATTGTTTTGAAGTATCTTGCATCTATAAATTCAATTTTCCGTAAATTTCGCATAAATAATTAAAACCTTCAAGGTTTATGGTTTAAAGTTTTAAACTATGTACCAACACAATACAAAACACTATAAATGACTATTAATTGCAAAGGCAAACTCATCGATTTATCTTCACCGAAAGTGATGGGTATTTTAAACATTACTCCAGATTCGTTTTATGATGGCGGTGCTCATAAAAATGAAGCGGAAGTTTTAAAGCATGTTGAACAGATGCTAAACGAAGGTGCTGCCTTTATTGATGTTGGTGCGTATAGCTCTAGACCAAATGCCGACCATGTTAGTGAAGCTAACGAATTAAAACGTATTCTTCCGATAGTAGAACTAATTCTGAAAGAATTCCCAGAAACCTTACTTTCTATTGATACTTTTAGAAGCAAAGTCGCTAAACAATGTATTGAAGCAGGTGCTTGTTTGATTAATGATATTTCAGCAGGTTTACTAGATAAAAACATGCTGCAAACCATTGCTGATTTATATGTACCTTATATCATGATGCATATGCGAGGAACACCTCAAACTATGCAACAGCTAACCGAATATGACGATTTAGTAAAAGATGTTCTATTCTATTTTTCTGAAAGAATAGCAGCTGCAAAAGCTTTGGGTATTGTTGATATTATTATTGACCCTGGATTTGGTTTTGCAAAAAATTTAGAACAGAATTTTGAATTATTGAATAAACTAGAACTTTTTAAAATGATTGAGAAACCGCTACTAATTGGTGTTTCAAGAAAATCCATGATTTACAAAACTTTAGACACCTCAGCTAAAGATGCTTTAAACGGAACTTCTGTTTTAAATACCGTTGTACTGCAAAAAGGCGCTTCTATTTTAAGAGTGCATGACGTTAAAGAAGCTATAGAATGTATAAAATTAACTAGATTGTTAGATTGTTAGAAATTATGAGAAAGATTTTATTGGTTATTATATTTATAATTGTTCTTTCCTGCGGAAATGAAAAAGTACTCCAATTACCAGAAATAAGTTATTCAGAAATTACAGATTTAAAAGATGTATCTCATGCCTATTTATTTTATGATGAAACCAAAGAAGACAATGTGGAACTGAACAGAAAAAACCTCATCAGCACCACAAATTGGTTGATTAATGTAGATAAACGCTTAACTCTAAAACAAGCTATTCCTCATATTAAATACTTACAAGATAAAAAGGCTAATTCTAGTCATAAAAATGAAAAGGCTAAGAATTACTATACTTGTAATGATACGAGTATAAACAACTTAGGGTTTATTGAATTCACTAATGTTTCTTATAAAAATGAATCATTAGATGATTATTCAGGTATATTATCAAGTGTTGGGGATTCTGAAAACTCAACCGCTATTGCTTTTGAAGATTACAATAACATTACAATTGCAAGTACTGTTTTAAAATCCATAGTTTTAGAAACAACCAAAGACAGTTTATCATATTACTTAAAAAAATGCGATACTAAAGACGGGCTTATTTTATTGAATTTTCATGAAGAATTATCCTTTCAAAATTACATTGAATACAAATCCATTATTTCTGAAACAGATTTAAACGACTCAAAAATATCAAACAACGAATTTATTTTTAATTAACCCTTTTTTCTTAAATTTACCAAAACACACCACTATTGGATATTTTTAAAGACCTTTTAAAACTTACTGTTGTTGACATCATAGATGTTATATTAGTAGCACTACTACTCTACTATGCTTACAGATTAATTAAAGGCACGGTTGCCATCAATATTTTTATAGGCATCATAATTGTTTACGGTGCTTGGAGATTAACGGACTTTCTAGAAATGGAACTACTTACTGGTATTTTTGGTGGTTTTATGAAAGTAGGTATTATTGCTTTAATAGTCGTTTTTCAGCCAGAAATAAGAAAGTTTTTGCTCATGGTTGGTTCAACTAATTTTGGTAGGCGACGCAAATTTTTACAACAAATAAAATTCTTAAAAACAGAGAGTAGCGATGAAACTGATGTTGATGCCATAATTTCTGCCTGTGATAAAATGTCAGCGTCTAGAACTGGGGCGCTTATCGTTTTTGAGCGTAATAACAATCTAGATTTCCTATCGCAATCTGGTGATGAAATGAACATTAAAGTCACGCAACCCATTATAGAAAGTATTTTTTTCAAGAATAGTCCACTGCACGATGGCGCTATAATAGTTAGCGACAATATCGTAAAAGCAACACGAGTTATTTTACCTGTAAACAATGAAAAAAATATTCCGCAACGTTTTGGTTTACGACATCGAGCTGCTATTGGAGTTACCGAAAAAACAGATGCTCTAGCATTGGTTGTAAGTGAGGAAACTGGCCATATATCGTATTTTAAAGATGGAGAGTTTGTAGTTTTTGAAGACTCAACTGAACTTAATACCATGATTAAAACCGATTTAGCTTAATAAAACAAAACTATCTTGCTTCTTTAAGCAACCGACTTTAACTATAAACAAATACCTAATATAATTTTTTTGATGACATTTTAAAGTTGTCTTTATGTAGAGATATAACACATTAATATCTTTTCGAATGAAGACTCTATTTAAAATCATTTTATGCTTCATGATTGTTCTTTTTAACTACTCATGCGGACAATCTTCAAAATCATCAGAAACTCAAACCATTCAACTTAACGGAAAAACCTATACACTAAAAGAAGGTATTAACGCTTCCAAAGTTCAATTAAACAAAAAGCCAGAACCTAAGGTCATTTTTCACAAGATTGACGATACTCAAAGAAACATGGTAATGGGGTATCAGCCTATGCCAAGTGATTGGAAATACTTAGATAAACAGGATAAAGATGGGGTCTATATAAAAGGGCCAAATAATGTAAAAGTTTTTATGCCAAAATTCGATTTTTTTGTTTATTCACAACTACCTGGATACAATCAAATGAGCTCTGAAATGGGTCAACAAGTAAAACCCCTAAAAAGCGTAGAGCAGTTAGTTAAGGAAGAATTTGTTCCCTTATTTGGTAAAGAAGGTGCTAGACTATTAAAACAATATCATTTACCTAAGCTAAAAGCATACGATGAAAATTATGACCAACTCATGTTTAAATCCGTACCTCAACAAAAATCGTTTGAAGCCTATGCAACAGAATGGGAAGCTAAAGATGATAACAAATTTTTATTTATAATTCGCCAGAATATAACTTACACCCAAGAAGCTTGTTATTGGGGATATACGCTAAATGCACTAGAATCTCCAAAACAATATTTTGAAACAGCAAAAAACAATTATTTATATACACTAGAAAACACAAAATATAATCCACAATGGCGACATGCATGTTATATGGAAGATGCTCAAAAATCAGCTCAAGCCGGCAAATTGCATCAACAACGTATGGCCAATTTACGCGCCGAAGGACAAGCCATAATTGAAAGAGGTAAATCACATAGTGCCATGGTAGATAGAAACCACAAACGCTTTATGGATGCTCATCTAGAAAGACAAACTGTTTCTACTGGTGGCACAAATTATCAAGTAGACGCTGGTAGTAATGTGTATTGGATAAATTCTAATGGTGAATACATTCCTACTAATGATTTTAATTTTGACCCGAATTTAGACCCAAATCTTAACAGCCAAACTTGGACGAAAGGAACTAACAACAACTAAAATTATGATAGAATTAATACCAAGATAAAAGCTAAGAAAATTGACGTAGCGTTTTTAACATAAAAAGTGTATCTTTCTTGCGCTATTAACAACCTATGCCAGAGAAAAGTACACTTCAAAAAGACTACTCAAGTCAAGAAAAACTTGTTAAGTCCATTCAAGCTAATGATGACAGCGTTCTAAAAAGCTTGTATAATGATAATTTTTATAAAACAGAGCAATATATTTTAACAAATAGCGGCTCCGTTGATGAAGCTAAAGATATATTTCAAGAGGCTTTTGTAGCCGTTTGGGAGAATGTTCAGGATAATAAATTTGTACCAAAAAATGAATCGGCACTAAATGGATATTTATATACCATAGCTAAAAACAAATGGTTAAATCATTTAAATTCTGTTCGATATAGAAAAACAAATTCATTTGAAAACCATGTGCAAACGTTAACAAATACAAACACCATTGAAAACGAAATCTTTAAAGAAGAAGATACTAATAAAATAAATGAAGTAGTTAGTGCTTTTGATAGTTTAGGAGAGGCTTGTAAAAAATTATTGTCTGTTTTTTATTATGATAACAAATCGCTTAGAGACATTTCAAAACTATTTAATGTAACAGAAGCATCAGCACGAAATAAAAAATATCGTTGTATAGAAAAATTAAGAACACTGGTATTAAAATCTAATTAAACCCTATAAATTGGAAAATAGCAACCCCATATCGCCCGAACTTTTAGATACTATAGAACGGTATTTAAAAAACACCATGAATACAAACGAACGTGAAGTATTCGAGGAAAAATTAAAAGACAATACAACACTTCAGCAACAGGTAAAAGATATTGAAACTATACTTTTTGGTGTTAGGAAAGCCATTTTTAAAAATAAAGCAAACCATTTTCATAAAACGCTAATAAATAAAGATTCAGAAATTAAAGCAGACAAGAAAGTATTTAATTTAAATTTTAAACACATGTCTATTGCCGCATCTGTAGTCTTATTATTGGGAAGTGTTTGGTTTTTTAATCAAAAAAAATCAAATAGTACCTTATTTGATAAATACTATATTGAAGATAGAGGCTTAGAAACAAACATGGGAGAAACAAACAATTATACTTTTGATGATGCCATGGTAGATTATAAGCACGGTAAATATGATAAAGCCATTGAAAAATGGAATCTTCTCCAAAAAAACCAACCAAAAAATGACACCTTAAATTACTTTTTAGGTGTTGCGCATTTAGCAAATAAAGATGCTGACAAAGCCATTAAATTTTTAGAAACTACAGCAAATAACAGTGAAAGCACTTTCTTAAACGAAGCCAATTTTTATTTAGGTCTTTCCTATTTAAAACTAGATAAAACGGATTTGGCCATTGAAACTTTACAAAAAAGTAATTCTGAAAGAAGCAAAGCGGTAATTGAAGCATTAAAAGAGTAAAAACCTGAAAATGAATCTAAGATATATTCTTTTTGCTTTAATCACTTTTGTCTACGTACAAATACATTCAGCACAAAATACATCCACAACAGATTTAAATTATGTAAAAGAATTAATTACAGTAGATAGTCTCTCAAAAGCAGAAACAGAAATAGTATCGCAAATTAGTATATTCAAATCTAAGAACAATCACGATACTTTAGTACACTATATATATACGTTAGGTAAAATTCAAATACTTAAAAACGCACCTATTGATAAAGCTATTCTACTTTCAGAAACCATTTCAAAAGTAACAACAAGCAAAATCACACTAAGTAAATTAAATCTAGAACTAGCAAAATTGTACTTTGAAAAGGGAAATCAATCTGAGGCTTACCAATATGCAAAAAAAGCCAAAATGTTTGCTGAAGGTCTTACAAATAAAAGCTTATTGTTAGAAGCAGAATATTATCTAGGTGATTATTCCATGAAACTAGGAAATATAACAAACCTAGAAAACCACATACGTGCTGCAAACAGCTTAATTAAAAAAAACAAAGATAAACCTTATGCTTACACAGCACGTGTTTTAAATTTAATGGGAGCAGTTATGTTTTTTTCCTCAAAACAAGATAGTGCCGTTTACTACTTTGAAAATGCTTTAAAAAATATTAATAATCTTCCCAATAACATAGAAAATCAATTATACCTGCCTGCTGCCATAAAAGGGAACTTATTTCTTATTAAACTTAATCAAGGTAAACATTCAGAAAGCAGGAAACTAGTTGAGGAATCTTTAATTCTAAATCAAAAATTTTTAAACCAAACCAACAACCATCCCCTATTAAAACGAGTAAAACGAAATATTGCTCTAGGTTACACCAATTTATCTAGTTTGTATTTTGATTTAGGTGATTTTAACCGTTCAGACCAAATCACACAGTTATCTCTTGGTTTTGCTAAAGAAAACTTCTTGCCAAAAACTGAAGAATACTTTTTAACCACATTAGCCGTAGCTGAAGTTAAGCACGCCAAACTTGAATTAAAAAAAGCACTTATATATCTTAAAGAAGCAGAAGCCTGTTTAGATAATATGCCCCAAGAAAACAATCAGCTTAGAGCATATTTATATAACGATTATGGTTCAACATTTTATAAAATGAAGAATTATGAAAAAGCTTTGTTTTATTTTGAAAAGAGTAATACGTTCCATGAAAAATCTAATCCAGATGAGTACGACTCCAATAGATTATATCAAACCATGAATTTTGGGATTCTATTAGGGAAAACAGGGCAAAAGGAAAAAGCAATAGATTATGTTACAAACGCCTACAATTATGTGGTAAAAGAAAAAAGGCAAAATAATTATTTAGAAAATGTTTTAATCTTAACATTAGCAACTATAAATTTTGATTGTAACGATTATGAGCAAACTATAAAATGGTGTAATAAAAGCTTTAACATCTATAATAAAAACTCGAAAAACAAAGGATATGACAAACTCCTTTTTGAAGAAAAAAAAGCAGAACTCATTTTATTAAATGCTAAATCCAAATACCATTTAAATCAAGATAAAAGTGTTACATTTTTAAAAAGCCTATTATTAGAAATTGAAGAAGCTATACTAATTCTTGAAAACCGAAAATCTATAATTTCCTCACTTGAAAGTGTAAACACCCTATTAGAAGAAAATAAGTCAGTTTTTGATTTTGCTAAAAAATTGAATTTAGAATTGTACAATTTAACAGAAGATTCAGCGTATTTAACCAAAGTTGTAAGTCTTCATGAATCTGCATTATATAATAGAATTAGGTCTCGTTTAAATATTAACAAAGGGACTTCTTTTGCAGATGTACCTCTAGAAATTATTGCAAAAGAGAATGAAATTAAAAATAAACTAAATATCAAAATTGAGGAACAGGACAGTCAAGAAACAGCAATAGAAAATATTGTAAAAAGTAATGTAGAATGGCGTGAGTTTTTAGAGAATATTAAGAAAAACCATCCAAAGTATTACAAGATGCGTTATGGAACTATTGGAGAATCTTTAGCATTTTTACAAGATGATATAAACGAAAACACTTCTGTATTACGATACTTTTTTATTGATGATGCATTGTATGTGTACTTACTAAAAAGAGAGAGTCAAAAATTATTTAAACTAGACCATAAATTAATTAAAAAACATATTGATAAGCTTAATGAAAATCAATCTCAACTTTCAGAAACTAGTGATGTATTATATGAATTATATCAGAGTTTATGGAAGCCTTTTGAAGATGAAATAACCACTAAAAATATCATTATAATTCCAGACGGTAATTTATACAACATTAGTTTTGAAACGCTTACACCAAAGAAAATTAAAACGTTTAAAGATTTAGCTACAAATAGTCTTTTAGCAAATTATAACATCTCTTATAATTACAGTTTGTACTTGTTAGGGCAATATGAAAACACGACTAGTTATAAAAACAAGTTTATTGCCTTTGCACCAGAGTTTAATGATGAAATGAAAAAGAATTATAAGCTTGCAATCACAGACTCTTTAAGTTATGATAAAACGTATCTAACATTACTGCAACAACCCTTTAATGTAGATTTAGCAAAAGCTTATGCTAAACTATTTGATGGCAACTACTTTTTAAATGAAAACTCAACGGAACGTATTTTTAAACAAAATGCCAGCGAGCATAAAATTATACATATAGGCACGCATGCAGAATCAAACAATATAAGTCCAGAACTCTCACGTTTGCTTTTTGCTAAAAACGTTTCCAACGATAATGAAGATGGTTTCTTATATGCTTACGAGATTTACGACACCAGCCTAAACTCTAATTTAGCTATCCTAACAGCATGTGAAACTGGAAAACCAAGTTACCAAGCTGGAGAAGGTATGATTTCTTTAGCACACGCCTTTAATTACGCTGGAAGCGAAAGCATATTAACAAGTTTATGGAAAGTCGATGAGCGCTCAACAGCAGAAATTATTGAATCGTTTTACAAAAATATAGATGCTGAAAAACCAAAAGATGAAGCACTAAGATTAGCAAAACTAGATTATATAAATAATACTGAAGGTAGAACGGTTGCTCCAAAATTTTGGGCGGGATTAGTTTTAATGGGAGACGCTACGCCTATTGAAATCTCAAACGGCATGCCTATTTGGCAATGGTTACTTATTATTGGAAGTATTGTACTCGGAATTTTCTTTTTAAACAGATATAAAAAACGCTAAGCCCAACAAAACTGAAATTGTTGTTTAAATTAAAAAACATATCTTCAATACTACTTGGAGTTCCGACAAAGTCGGAATCAACGATTTTCAGAAATAATAAGCTAAAAACATTGTTAAAAGCCTAAATCTAGGATTAAAACTCTAAAGTCATTAAAAAAACTAAAACATTAATGTATTGGCTAATGGTGCGCAGTAATTTCCTAATAAATCGTTTTGATTTTTTGGTTCGTTTTGCATCAAGGCAAAATGAACAAAGTGAAAAAGAGAATCTTGTAACTAAAATTAAACGCCAATACTATTATTTGATAATTGTTTTTTTGTATCAACCAAAAAAAAATAATTAACAAATTCATAAACTTCCTTTAAGCCACTTCCTCCTGTAAAAACTGAACTTCATACAAGTTCCTGTAATACCCATTTTCCTTTTTAAGCAGTTCTTCATGTGTGCCTTGCTCAACAATTTTGCCAGCATCCATAACAATAATTTTATCTGCTTTTTTAATGGTTGCTAAACGGTGCGCAATCACGATAGACGTTCTGCCTTTGGTAATTTTATCAGTCGCATTTTGTATGAGTTGTTCCGAATATGAATCCACAGAAGATGTGGCTTCATCCAACACCAAAATACTAGGGTTAGTTACATAAGCACGTAAAAACGAAATCAATTGACGCTGGCCAGAAGACAACATCACGCCACGCTCTTTAACGTTATAATGGTAACCATTAGGCAAGGTCATAATAAAATCATGAATCCCAATATCTTTGGCAGCTTGATAAACCTGTTCCTCAGTAATCTCTAGATTATTTAAGGTAATATTATTCAAAATAGTATCGGCAAATAAAAACACGTCTTGTAAAACCACAGCAATCTGCGTTCTTAACGACGCTAAAGTCACATCTTTAATATCAATACCATCAACCGAAATCACACCACCATCAATTTCATAAAAACGATTCAGTAAATTAATAATTGTCGATTTTCCAGCACCAGTAGCACCAACAATAGCAACAGTATCGCCAGCTTTCACATCAAAAGAAATCCCTTTAAGTACTTCTTCATCTTCCACGTAACTAAAATATACGTCATCAAATTTTATATCACCTTTAAACGAATCGGCAATATGCGTTCCTTTATCATCAATTTGAGACGTCGTATCAATTATTTTAAAAACACGGGTTGCAGCCACCATGCCCATTTGTAATGTATTAAACTTATCTGCAATTTGTCGTAATGGTCTAAACAACATAGGCATAAACATCACAAATGCAATTAAATCACCTTGAGTTACAGAGCTACTTTCAAGAATAATATTTAAACCACCATACCAAGTTACCAAACCTATACAAATTGAAGAAACCAAATCTGGCAACGGGAAAAATATAGAGTTATACCAAACCGTTTTAACCCAACCTTTTTTATGACGTTCGTTAATGGCTTTAAAATTATCGTATTCCACATCCTCGCAGGTAAATAACTGCAAAATTTTCATGCCCGTTAATCGCTCTTGCACAAAACTATTCAAGTTAGAAACCTCGGTACGTACTTCCTCAAAAGCCTTTTTCATATACTTCTGAAAAATACGAGTGGCGTAAAGCAAAATAGGCAACATAATTAAAACAATACCGCTCAACTTAAAATTAAGATACACCATAACTCCAAAAACCACAGCCATGGCCAGTAAGTCTTTAAAAATCATGAATAAACCCTGACCAAAAATATCGGCAATACGCTCCATATCTGTCACGGCGCGTGTAATTAATAAACCAACCGAAGAATTATCATAATACTTCATTTTAAAATTAAGCAAGTGATCAAAGAGTTTTACACGCACATCCTGAACCAAATTCTGTCCCAACCAAGCCGCATAGTAAATAAACAGCAACTGAAAAACAGTTTGCACAATCAAAACCCCAAGCATCAATATAATGTAAAACAAAAAGTCTTTAGCATCATGCGCTTCTATACTATCATCAATGGCATATTTGGTAATGTAAGGTGTTGCGGCACTAAAAACAGCCAACAAAACCACTAGCAAAATTAAACTAAAGAAAACCACTTTATAAGGCTTTATGTATTCAAACAGGCGCTTAAAAAGTTTAAAATCAAATATGTTTTCTTTCTTATTACTCATTTATAGTGTAATGTCTTTTGGGTATTCAATATGTGTTAAATATAAACCATGCGCCGGAACCGAAAACCCAGCCTCACTCCTATTTTTAGATTTTATAATGTCGTGCAACGCGTCCACTTCCATTTTCCCTAATCCAATATTAATTAGGGTGCCTACAATGGCGCGCACCATATTTCTTAAAAAACGATTGGCTTTAATCACAAAATGCAACTCATCATCCTTAACCAACCATTCTGCTTGCATGATATCACAATTATACGTTTTTACATCGGTATGTGTCTTAGAAAAACATTGAAAATCTTTATACTCAAATAGAATTTTCGCAGCCGCATTCATTTTCTCAACATCCAAACCGTGCTTTACATAAAAACTAGTATCAACGTTAAACACATTTTTTTCAACAGCCACGCGGTACACATACGCTCTACTCAAGGCATGAAATCGGGCATGCACATCAGGTTTTACTTTAAAAATATCACGAATTGCAATATCGGCAGGCAAAAAAGAATTTAGTTTAAAAATTAAATTCTGAGGTTCAAAAACAGCATCCGTATCAAAATGCGCGAACATTTGTGTAGCATGCACACCAGCATCCGTACGTCCGGCACCCATAATAGAAATTGGCGCGCCCAAAAGTGTTGTTAAACCCGTTTCAACAACCTCTTGTACCGTTATCGCATTGGGTTGACTTTGCCAACCATGATATACGCTGCCATTATAAGAAAGCTCAATAAAATACCGCAATACCTTTGTTTTTATCAAACAGCAAAGATAACTACATTTGGCGGTCCTAAAAAAAGAGGCGTCTTAATTATATATTAAAAAAAGTTTTTTGATTTGGGCGTTACCGCACCCTTCGACTGCGCCCAGGACAGGCGGTCGGGCTTTCACTACTCACTCCTTCCTTCGTCAGGGAGTTCAAACATGCCGTTCAATCCCTAACGCGGGATTATCTGCTAGCTCGTGTTTTTAAAATGTAAGTTGGTTTGTTTTTGGGAAGGTTCGTTTAACGTGTTTGTATATGGTTTGTTGCGTGATTTAAGCACCTAAATTAGCAAATACAAACCGAATAGAAAATCCGCGAGGATTTTCGTAAGTAGGCTAGAACTAGCAATAAATTATATACGGTGTTGGCAATAGTAGTTATTCTAACTTCTTTTTTTCCTCTTCTTCTCTTTCTTCTCTAATTTTTATCTTCATTGGATTTATTACTCTTTCAATAAAAACTTCATTATAAATCGGCTCATAATCATAAATTACAATTCTTCGATTTGTGTCAATAAGATTAGATAATAATTTTGAAGCTAAATCCGCAACTGTTCCTGGTATTTTCCCAAAAGTCACATCGACTATTTTAGGTGTAATAGATAATGTTGTAAGAATACTTTTTTTAATATTAATTAATCCGTTATGTTTTCTGTAAAGGTTAATACTATTCTGCTGAATGTTTGACAAAGCAGTATTTTTATTAACTTCTTCTTTATCTAATTCTGAATGAGCGGTTTTATAATCTAAAAAGGGCTTTTCTTTGAAGACTTTTTCAAAACGTTTAAAATCTTCTTTACTCAAATAATGTTTTGTATTCGGTAAATCAATAGTGTCTTGACAAATTGAATTTATTAAATATTTAATTGGATGGAAAAGTTCTAGAGGTAGGACTTCTTTTGATTTTTCTAAATCTTGAGTTATTGTACTAACTTTTCTAAATAATGATGTTCCAGTATTTGAAGCTATCATAATATCTTGAAGAAGCGTTTTAATACTCCATACTTCCTGATATTTTTCGTCTCTATGGTAATCTTCAGGAAGATAATATTGAAATATATCTTCTATCGATTTTAGAGCGTTTTCAACTTTACTTTCCGAAATATTAGTTGCTTTTTCTTTTAAGAAATTATAGAGTCTTTTTTCGTGTTTTTCAGATACAAAATTATTGTAATCTTTCATTGAACTCGTAGCGAAAGAGTCTACGCCACATTGCATTAGATAATCAAATGTTACTGCATAAGTATTGATTTCTTCGATTTTCAGAGATTCAATAAATACGTCTTCATTAGATATCTGTTCAACAACTGACATTTGACCTAATAAATATGGACTTACATATAATTTTCTGCTACTCA
The DNA here is from genome assembly GCF_947487575.1 of uncultured Algibacter sp. Lineage (GTDB taxonomy): Bacteria > Bacteroidota > Bacteroidia > Flavobacteriales > Flavobacteriaceae > Algibacter_B. Next base: position 182,882 of record NZ_CANKXG010000002.1, read on the forward strand.
TTTTCTTCTATTATTGCCAATACAAAGATAAAGTTCCGTTTCAATGAACTTTATCGATTGTTAAACGAAGTTAGTTGATTTTTTTGACAAAGTCAAAGAAAATTCCTCAAAAACATTTACAACTGATTAAAATTAAAACCAAAATCAATAGCATTAAATTCCTGCAACATGGGAAAACAAAAAAGCTCCAGCGTTAACTGAAGCTTTTAAATACATTTATAATTTTACTATATGTTTACCAGTTTACACTAAAAAATTACAACCCAGCCATAATAAAGCGCTAAACACGACAAGAAAAAGATGCCAGCATAGGTTAACAATTGTAATCCTCTTTTGGGTTTATAAGCTTCCGGAACATCGCTACTCATTACATTTTTTAAGTTCATATAGCCAACAATTGGCGCCAACATAAATGAAATAGCAGTTGCAACAGCTAGAATTAACCCCATATTAGTACTTAAAGTATACAACACCATAATGCTGATAACAGATATAATAATGATACTAGCGGCATAGTACTTTTTCCCTGTGAATTTTTCATGCTCTCCAACGAGCAGTCCTGTAATATCAACGCCAACTCTTGCAACAGCATCAACTGCGGTTAAGCATGTGCTATACATGGTGGCAAAGGCAGACACCGCAATAAAAACGTAGGCCCAATTACCAATATGCGTTGTAAACAGGTTTATAACTTGGTCTGCAAAGGTTACGGCATTTCCGCTTAATTCGGTTCCGGAACCATAGAGTGTCATGCACCCAATAGCTAGAAAGAAAATGGCAAGCACAGCAGTTAATAAATAGCCTGTATTAAATTCTTGAAGTGCGTCTTTAAGTGGTGGTTTATTCTTGTCCACTTTATACTTTTCTGCACTCCATAGGCTTAGCCAACTACTAGCTTCAACAGCGGTAGGCATCCAACCAATAAGTGTAATTAGGAATAAAATACCAAATTCATCAAAAAGCTCAGGCGGATTAAAGTTAACTATGGCAGTTACAGGCCCTGCATTAATTACAAATAATGTGGTTGCCAACAAGGCAACAAATAGAATAGGAATTAGAAATTTTAAAGTGGTCTCTAAAAGTTTATACTTACCAATAATTAAAATAATACTATTAAGTACAAATAAGCAAAGCGCAACCGTAGTTAACGACACACTTTCTATTCCAAAAAGGTTTATTAAAAGTCCTGCAGTAACAGCACAAAGCGCGGCAGGACCAGCGAAACTTGTAGCTAAGGTAATAAACGCGTAGCCCCACAAATAGCCTTTACCTCTGTTAAGGTAGCCTTCAATAATACTTTTGCCTGTAACATTAGTATAACGAATTCCAAACTCGAAAAATGGATATTTTAAAACGTTAGCCAAAATAATCGGGATGACCATAAACCAACCATATTGCGCTCCAGCTTTTGTTGAAAGCACCAAATGCGAGGTTCCAATAGCCATACTTGCGAATAATAGTCCGGGACCAAGGTTTTTTATCAGTGTTTTAAATTTTGACATAGTTAGTGGTTAGTTTAAGAACTTGAACAAGTTCGACATTTTTATGAAAATGACAAAAACTGATATCACCAATGGTTTGAATACGCTTAAAACATTAACCTATAACTTTTCCACCAAAATTAGGCTTACTGCCAAAAAAAAATGCCTGTTGCGTAGAACAAACAATTCATTTTACGCAACAGGCAAATTATAGAACACTTCTTATTATTCGTTTTTGTTTAATGGTGAATGATGCTCATGGACCATTTTCCAACCTGCCTTGGTTTTAACAAAAAGTAACGTAATTTGATCGTTAACAACTACCAAGTCTTCTCCAAACTTCAATTGAAAATCGGAATGAAAAGTAAGATTTGCAACATCACCGTAAACGGCAATTTTTAAATCTTTCGCATCGAATTTCACGACTTCGGTTACTGCACCAAAAACATTACGTTCGTGAGTTTCATTTGCCTCACCTCCGTTTCGTGGTTCTCCATTCTTAAATTCTGTAAACTTTGGGCCATACGCATGATACGATATTAGCTTATCTAAATCACCATCTTTAATGCTTTGAGCAATTGCCCCAAAGGTTCCCATAACTTCTTGTTGTGCCTCGGGAAACTCATCGTTTATAAGATCCACTTGTGCGTTGCAACTAGTCCCAAAGCATACTAAAAACATAATACTTACTACTGTTAATTTTGATTTCATAATATTTAATTTAATGGTTAAAAGATTGTTTTAATTACAGTACAATTTTAGAGGATATTCTAAATTATGGCATGCACTATTTTTTCAAAAACTAGGACAGTTTATGAAAATTATAGAATTTGAAGATGGCGTTTTGAGTAACAAATTGCCTGTATATAGGACTTTTACGCTATATTATTTTGATATCGCACTTGGCGCATTACCAAATTCTTTTTTAAAAGCCCGACTAAAATATGAGGGGTCATTAAACCCAACATCATAAGCAATTTCAGAAATTATTTTATTGGTAGTTTGAAGTAATTCTTTGCCTTTTTGCAGTCTTATAGATCTTATAAACAGTGCTGTAGATTTTCCGCTTGTAGCTTTTAATTTTCTATAAAGTTGCGATTCACTTAAACCCAATTGAATGGCTAATTCCAAAGGTCCGAATTCTGCCTGAGTTATATTATCATGAATAGCGGTTATAATTTTATTAAGAAATTTTGTTTCAGAATTTTTAATGTTTTTATTTAGAAGTCTGTCTATTCCTGTTTTTTCAAACTTATTCAACATTGTTTTACGCAAAAGAATTAGTTGATCTATACGCGTTAATAATTCTTCTTTCTTGAATGGTTTTGTTAAATAAGCATCAGCGCCATGAGAGAGCCCAGTTAATCTATCCTCAAAAGTAGCTTTAGCTGTAAGCATGATTATTGGAATATGATTGGTGAGTTCATCTGTTTTTAATAGTTCACAAACTTCAAAACCATCTTTTTCCGGCATCATCACATCGCTAATAATAATATCGGGTATTTTTTCAAGTGCCATTTCTATACCTATACTTCCATTAGGTGCATGTAAAATTTGATAGTTTCCTTGTAGGCAGGTTTTAATATAATGTGCCACATCCCTATTATCTTCTACAATAAGAACTAAAGGATGATTTTTGTTAGGCGTGTTAGAAAATAGATTATCATCTACTAAAATTGATTCATTATTGAATTTTGAAACAGTTGATGTCGTAATTAATTCTGAATCATCTAATTGATTTGCATCGTTAGTAATAGGTATTTTTACACTGAATACACTGCCTTTCCTGAGTGTACTTTCCACATGTATAGACCCATGCATTAATTCAACAAACTCTTTAGCTAATGCCAATCCTATCCCCGAGCCTTTCTCTAGTTTGGATGATGAGTCATCTACTTGATAAAATTTATCAAAAACATGCTGCTGGTCTTCTTTTGATATGCCTAAACCACTATCTTTTACTTTAAAGTAAAAACAGGGCGCGTGTTTTTTCTGAACCTTTTCAATAAAAACTTCAACTTTACCATGTTGCGCAGTAAATTTAATGGCGTTAGAAATTAAATTGGTGACAATGGCTGTAAATTTATTCACGTCTAAATCCATATTAAGACGCTCTAATTCGCAGTTTACTGAAAAATCAATATGCTTATCTTCAGCAAGGGATTGAAAACTTTGAGTTAGATATTTGGTAAAAGGAATACTATCAATTTGAACTAAATTTAACTCCACATGACCACTTTCAATCTTAGCTAAATCTAGCATCTCATTTATTAAATTTAATAAACTATCACTATTCCTATCAATAATCTCTACTGCTTTTTCAAGATGGTCAGTTTGTTGATTATTTAAATCCGATTTAATATTACTCGTCATTCCCTTAATAACGGTAAGTGGCGTTCTAAATTCATGTGTAATATTTGTAAATAAAGCGTTTTTTAGCTGGTTAATCTCCTTCAATCGTTTACTTTCATTAGCTGTAATTCTTCTAGAAATAAGAAAATAGGCTCCGGCAATTAGTAACACCAATAACCCAATAATTAAAAACAGATTCTTCTCTCGATTCTTTTTTCGCAAACCCTCTTCATAAGTTATATTCAATAATTCTTTTTCCTGAGCTTGAGCAATACTGTCTGCAACTAGCTGATTATTAAAAATAATATTTTGAATTTCTGTTCTGGCTTTATCTTCTTTTTTATCATTTATTAAAACTTGATACTTTTCATAAAAATCAAGAGCTATTGCGGGTCTGTTTAATTTTTTATTAATCTCGTAAAGACTTTTTAAAAGATTAGACTCCGGATTCCAGTTATTAGATTCATAAATTTTCAAACAAGCTTCACATTCTTTTAAGGCTTTATTATATTTTTTTAATCCATAATCTATTTGACATTGCCATAAATGAATATCCATTGAAAAATTCCTTGAATATTTTGGCGTAGCAAATTGTGCTGTAACCGTTTTATATTCATTTAAATATTTTACGGCTTCGGCGTATTGTTTCTCTTTTATATAGAGTGAAAGCAAGTAACCAGTTCCAACAGTGGCATACTCTTCAAGACCTATTTCTTTTGATATTCGAATAGCTTCCTTCCAATGTTTTATGGATTTTGGAATATCACCCATTTTACTATAAACGTTAGCTAAATTCCCGTTGGCTCCAGAAATACTACGCTTAATTCCATATTTCTCACTTAATCGTAAATGTTCCAAATGGTGCTTTTCTGCCTCTTTAAAATCTCCCAATGTTTGAAAGATGAAACCTTGGTAAGTAGCACTCCAGCCTTCATTCAATCTATCTCCTAATTCTCTGTAGTGTTTTTGAGATTTTTGTAGCGATTTAAAGGCATTAATATAATCATCGTATTTCAAATATAAATCTCCAGAGCGATAGGCTTTACCCATCAAAATATTAGCATCAATTTGAAATCGATTACTGTTTTTCTTTTTAGCCAAATCAAGCATTTGCTTTCCTAAAACAAGTGCACTATCCGTTTTTGTAAATAAATAATAATCTTCAATCAAATTTGTCATGGATTCAAATCTAATAGAATCATGAAGCGTTTCGGTATGCCAAATTTCAAAAAGGGAATCTTTTCTTTTTTGAGCAAAAATAATCCCCAAAAAAAACAGCGAAAATATAAACGTAAAAGTGAGTTTCATTTAGAATGCATAATAAACGAAGTTATCTTTTTTTTATGATAAAGTCAAACAATCCTTATTATCTGGCTTTATAAATTAAACCAATAATCCATAACTTTACCAACTCAACTTACTATTACAATTAATGACCAAAATACTCCTACTTTCTGACACACACAGTTATATAGACAATAACATATTAAAGTATGTAAAACAAGCCGATGAAGTATGGCATGCCGGTGATATTGGAGATTTAAAAGTTACAGATACTATTAAAACTTTAAAACCCTTACGTGGTGTTTATGGTAATATTGACGATGCTAAAGTGCGATTGGAATATCCAGAGCATAACCGATTTATGTGCGAAGGTGTTGATGTTTGGATGACGCACATTGGTGGCTACCCGCCAAAATATAATTTAAGAGTAATTGATACTATAAAAGTAAACCCTCCCAAATTATTTATCTGTGGACATTCACATATTTTAAAAGTTATGCCTGATAAGAAACTAAACCTCATCCATATGAATCCTGGGGCGGTTGGTAAACATGGGTTTCATAAGGTTAGAACCATGCTACGTTTTACAATTGACGGTAAAAAGATTGATAATTTAGAGGTGGTTGAGTTTCCGGTTAGGCATCCTAAAGGATAAATTAAATAAAAAGAGAGACCAAGTGAATTAAAATTGTTTCCTTGCCTTTCTATTTCTACTGCTTCGGAAATTCCTCCCACTTCTAGTAAAGTAACTTACTAAAGCCATTGCTACACCTACAATAATAACAAGAATTAGTATTTGATATGCTTCTTCTGGAATGTTCATACTTTAAATATACAAAAAAATTCTAAGCTTCTTGTTAGCAGATGACTGCGTTTGATATTGCAGTGAAACATTTAAGTTCATGAATTCTTATATCTAAATAGATATCTATGAATTAAAGCCCACAGCACGACGAAGGAGTTGCGAGGACTTGAAAACGTAAAGCCCGACCCTTGGATAACGCCCAAATAACAAAATAAAAGCATTCGTTTTACTTGATATGTTGTAAATTTGCGCGATTAAAAAAACAGTAAAGATTATATATTTATGAGTCAAGTAAAAGAGAATGATACAGTAAAAGTGCATTACACTGGAAAGTTAGGTAACGGGCAGGTTTTTGATAGCTCTTTGGAGCGTGAGCCGTTGGAGGTAACTTTAGGTCAAGGAATGCTTATTCCTGGTTTTGAAAAGGGTATTATTTCGATGGAAGTAAACGAGAAGAAAACGATTAATATTCCGGTTGCAGAAGCTTATGGCGAGGTGCAAAAAGAATTGTTTTACGATGTGAAGAAAGAGCAATTACCACAAGATATGGCTCCTGAGGTTGGTATGGGACTAGCTTCTAAAGATGAAAATGGTAGAGAAGTACAGTTTCGTATTGCTGAAGTTAAGGAAGACCATATTGTTGTTGATGCCAACCATCCGTTAGCTGGACAAGATTTAACTTTTGAATTGGAACTTCTTGAAATAAAGTAACGTTTCCATTTATACGAAAAAAAATTAAAAAGCCAGAATATAATACTCTAGGCTTTTTTTATATTCTAACTGTGAGGAATTAAAAAACCCAAAGCTTTCGCTTTGGGTTTTTCGCACTAATACTACTAAGATGTTAGGTTTAACGTAACCTATCCACAGATTTTACAAGCTCTTCATCCTTCTTGATGGCCTTATTGGCTAGTGCCAACAATACGATAGAAACAATAGGGAGAAGCATCCCAATACCTTTCTTTGAAACCGCCGTTTCTCCAGATACATTTAGTGATTGATACACGAAAAATCCTAGTAAAATAAAGTTTAATATGATGTTAAGTCGTCCCAGCATAAATTGGGACTTCCTATTTTTATAACGAAATATAGCTACCATAGAGAAAAAAGCAGATGTTAAAAAGGCAGCAAATACGTAATTAACGTCGGCTGCAAATACTTTTATATCGGCTTCTGTTACCCATAATTCAAATACAAATATAAGTCCTGCAGAAACTCCTGCGGCTAATAATAGATATACTGTTTGAATACGTTGTAACATGTTTTTTGCTAACTAGACCGCAAAAATAATAGATTTAACGCTAATAAATAAAATAAATTTGTATTATTGCAGTAATAATTCACAACAACCGCACTTACAAGTGGTTAATTCTTCAAGATTTTAAAAATCATTTTTCAGAATAACTCTAACAGTATTCAAATAAAAATATCCAACTAAACATAAATGTTTGAAATTTCACAATTAAAAGAAAAAAAACTCACTGATTTACAGGAGATTGCAAAAAAATTGAATGTCCCAAAATACCGTTCAATGAAAAAACTAGATTTAGTTTACCAAATACTAGATCAACAAGCTGCGGATCCAAAAGCAGTAAAAGCTGTCGCTCCAGAAGCAACTGCAGATACCCCTAACGAAAAGCCCGCCAGAAAACCAAGACAGCGTGTGCAAAAGCCTGCTCCTAGAAACGAGCAACCGCAAAGCAATGATAAGGATAAGGTAGCTGATAACAATTCTGTTCCTGAAGCTGAGCCAAAAGCTGAAGTGCCTCAAAATAAAGAGGAGAAAAAGCCGGTACATAAGCCAAACCCTAGACCGCAAAACGAAAATAAAAACAAGCCAAACCCTAGACCGCAAAACAAACATCAGCATAAAAATCAAAAAAACGGCAATGTTGACAAGGGTAATAAAGATAGTAGAAACCGTTACCGTGAACCAGATTATGAGTTTGATGCCATTATTGAAAGTGAAGGTGTTTTAGACATTATGCAAGATGGTTATGGTTTTTTACGCTCTTCTGATTACAACTATTTATCATCTCCTGATGATATTTATGTATCACAATCTCAAATTCGCTTGTTCGGTTTAAAAGTTGGTGACACCGTATTTGGAAACGTAAGACCTCCAAAAGAAGGCGAAAAATATTTCCCTTTAATTAAGGTAAGTAAAATTAATGGTCAAAACCCTAATGTAGTTAGAGACCGTGTCTCTTTCGAGCATTTAACGCCATTATTCCCGCAAGAAAAATTCAATATAGCAGAACGTCAAAGCACGATTTCTACGCGTATTATGGATTTATTTGCACCTATTGGAAAAGGGCAACGTGGTATGATTGTATCGCAACCAAAAACGGGTAAAACCATGTTACTTAAGGATGTTGCCAATGCTATTGCAGCAAACCATCCAGAAGTTTATCAAATGATTTTATTAATTGATGAACGTCCGGAAGAGGTAACAGACATGCAACGTAATGTACGTGGGGAAGTTATTGCATCTACCTTTGATAAGGAAGCCCACGAACACGTAAAAATTGCAAACATTGTTCTTGAAAAAGCAAAACGATTAGTAGAATGTGGGCACGATGTGGTGATTCTTTTAGACTCCATTACACGTTTGGCAAGAGCATACAACTCGGTACAACCTGCCTCAGGTAAAATATTAAGTGGTGGTGTAGATGCCAATGCATTACACAAACCAAAACGTTTCTTTGGTGCTGCGCGTAACATAGAAAATGGTGGTTCGCTTACCATTATCGCTACTGCACTTACCGAAACAGGTTCTAAAATGGACGAAGTTATCTTTGAAGAATTTAAAGGAACTGGTAATATGGAACTTCAGTTGGATAGAAAAATATCTAACCGTAGAATTTTCCCTGCTATCGATTTAACCTCTTCAAGTACGCGTCGTGATGATATTCTATTAGATGCCGTTACCGTACAACGCATGTGGGTAATGCGCAAATATCTTGCAGATATGAACCCAGTTGAAGCTATGGAATTTATAAACGATAGATTCAAACAAACTAAAAATAACGAAGAATTCTTAATATCTATGAATGGGTAAAACCATTCCCGTGTAGACGGCACACTAACTATAACTAACTCAAACTAGAAAAAGCCTTAACCATTTGTTGAGGCTTTTTTGCGTTTCTTAATTTGGGCGTTACCACAAGGGTCGTGCTTTCCGTTCATAGTTTTGCCTCGATGCGCGCCTCGGCAAAAGCTAACCACTGCAATCACTAACGCGGGTTAGCAACTTCAATTAAGCATTATTTATAATTTCAAAAAAAAAAGCCTTAGCAAAAATTTATGCTAAGGCTTTAATCTATATTCTAAAAAATGTCTTTTTAAATTAGTAACTATTCAAAAGATCTCTATACTCTTTTAAATCGGCAACGTTACCTTTATTATTAAGGTTTTTCATTAGTGCAATAACATATTTTAAGCTTTCTACAGGAGCAACCTCTTCATTTGCTTCAACCTCTCCATCCTCTTCAATAGGCTCATCATCAAGTATAGGAATCATAAAAGATTCTGTTTCTTGAATATGCTCATAAGTTAACCTGAGTACTTTTACCACTAAAGGCACTTGTTGCTCTAAAGCGTAAGTTCTTAATTCCTTTAAGTCTTCAATCAATTTATCTGTATTAATACCTGACTTATCTAAATTTTTAAGAATCTTGTCTATTAATTCTATTGCTTTTTTATTTTCCAAAAGGGGGTAATATTAAATGGTTATATAATTTTGTGATAATTGCAAATTTATATTATTAAACTGAAATCTGATTAAAAAAAATCATAAAAAAAGCTTCTCATTTCTGAGAAGCTTTTAAATATTTTAGACTTTAAAATGATATTAAAGTGCAGCAACAAATTTTGCTAAACCAGACTTAAGGTTTGCAGCTTTATTTGCATGAATAACGTTTTTCTTTGCTAACTTATCTAACATAGAAACTACAGTAGGAAACATTTTTTCCGCCTCTTTCTTATCAGTTAACTCTTTCAATTTTTTAATTGCATTACGAGTTGTTTTATGCTGATATTTATTAGTTAAGCGTTTTGCTTCGTTACTTCTAATTCTCTTTAATGCTGACTTGTGATTTGCCATTTTGTTTCTTTCTTAATTTTTTAATTGTAGCCCGTAGGGGAATCGAACCCCTCTTACATGGATGAAAACCATGCGTCCTAGCCGATAGACGAACGGGCCATTTGTTTTAAGTGTGCAAATACCATTACTAAAATCAATACTTGCTATACCTTTCAAATAACTTACAACGTTTCCATTGCGGATGCAAAAATACAACTATTTTTAAATGTTGCAAGAGGTAAATAATATTTTTTTAAAAAAAATTATTTTAGCCTGATTTTCAATACTATTTAGTACGCTTTTGCGAACAACACTCTACGTTTTGAAGGTTTTCCAGAATACACACAAACACCTGCCTCAACCTTACCCACTAAAGGAATACATCGAATAGTTGCTTTAGTTAATTCCTTTATCTTGTCTTCTGTTTCATTTGTACCATCCCAATGTGCAGAAATAAAGCCCGTTTTTGTTTCTAAAACCGTTTTAAATTCATCAAACGTTTCTACTTCTGTAATATGCTCATTTCTAAAATCTAAAGCTTTACTAAATAAAGAATCTTGAATGTCTTTTAATAAGGTTTCAATCTTTTCATTTAATGTATCAAGAGCAACAACTTCTTTAGTTAGGGTATCTCTTCTTGCAATTTCAACAGTTCCATTAGCTAAATCTCTAGCTCCAATAGCAAGTCTCAATGGCACACCTTGCAACTCGTGTTGTGCAAATTTAGCGCCAGGTCTATGCGTTGTTCTATTATCAAATTTAACAGTAATGTTTTTTGCTCTTAAATCTTTTATAATATCATTAGCCACTTTGGTAATGGCATTTAAATCTTCATCACTTTTATAAATAGGAATAATAACTACTTGATTTGGTGCTAAACTTGGTGGTAATACTAAACCATAATCATCACTATGCGTCATAATCAATGCTCCCATTAATCGTGTAGAAACACCCCAAGAGGTAGCCCATACATAATCTTGCTTACCTTCTTTATTAGCAAACTTTACATCGAAAGCTTTAGCAAAATTCTGCCCCAAAAAGTGCGATGTTCCTGCTTGTAGCGCTTTTCCATCTTGCATTAAGGCTTCAATACAATATGTTTCATCAGCACCTGCAAAACGTTCGCTTTCTGTTTTTAAACCTTGAATAACAGGTATTGCCATAAACTTTTCTACAAAGGTGGCATATACATTATTCATTAATGCAGCTTCATCCACAGCTTCTTGCTTGGTTTCATGAGCAGTATGACCTTCTTGCCATAAAAACTCTGCTGTACGCAAAAATAAACGTGTACGCATTTCCCATCGTACCACATTGGCCCATTGGTTTATTAATAAAGGTAAATCTCTATACGATTGAACCCAACCTTTAAAGGTATTCCAAATAATAGCTTCACTAGTTGGTCTTACAATTAATTCCTCTTCAAGTTTTGCTTCTGGATCTACACGCAACTTCCCAGGTTTATCTGGATCATTTTGCAATCTATAATGTGTAACAATAGCACACTCTTTTGCAAAACCTTCGGCATTTTTTTCTTCTGCTTCAAACAAACTTTTAGGAACAAAAAGAGGAAAATAAGCATTTTGATGCCCAGTTTCTTTAAACATTTTATCTAATTCTGCCTGCATTTTTTCCCAAATTGCATAACCATAAGGTTTAATCACCATACAACCTCTTACTGCCGAATTCTCAGCTAGGTCAGCCTTGACAACCAATTCGTTATACCATTTTGAATAATCTTCTGCTCTACTGGTAAGTTTTTTACTCATATCTTAGTTTTGGCACAAATATTGTGTCTATTAGAAATATAAAATAGTTCAGCAAAACTAACTATTTTTGTTATGTTCAACAATAAAATTATAGAGATATGCAATTTAACAACTACTTAAAAGAAAAAGTGCCATTTATAGCCCTAATTGGTTTACTATTTGGCTTGGTTTCTTGCGGTTCTTACCAATATGTTGGTATGGATAGTGATGGAATTTATGGGGATACTCCACAAGTGCAAACTCAAAACACTTATGAAACAGTTGTTGAAGTTCCAAACGAAGGAAATAGCAATTATTACAAAAACTACTTTAAAACAAAATCTATAGAATCTGAAAACATTTATGCAGGTGATGAAATTTTCACCGATATAGATGCCTATGAAAGTGATAATTATGTTGAAAATGACTCTCTGCAAAACAACTATAGAGGATATGCTGGTTGGGGCCAAGACAGCAATAGCGTTACCATTAACTATGTAAATAACGGCTGGAACAACTGGGGTTGGAACGGTGGTTTTGGTTGGGGCGGCGGCTTCGGCTGGAATGACTGGGGTTATGGTGGCTGGAACAATTGGGGCTGGAACCGATGGAACAACTGGGGTTGGGGCGGAGGCCTTGGCTGGGGTTGGAATAATTGGGCTTGGAGCGGTGGTTTTGGTTGGGGCGGCGGCTTCGGCTGGAATAACTGGGGCTTCAATAGAGGATTTTACAACAATCGAGGATTTTATAATGGAAGAGGCATATATAATAGAGGAATCGCCTACAGTACCGGTAGAAGAAATAGTTACGCTTCAAACAATTCTAGAAGAAATAGTGTAAGCTCTAATAGCAGATTAAATAGACGTAGCTCTATAAATTCTCAACAAAGGACAACTACATCAAAATATAATACAGCAAGAAGAAGTAGCGTAAATAGAAACTCGACAACAATTAATAGGAGAAGTTACAACGCTAATGGCACTCGTACATCTTCGGGTGTTACAAGACGATCAACTACCGTTAGAACACCATCTACAAACTCTAATGCTAGAGCTTCGTCTTCAACAGCAAGGAGAAATTCAAGCACTGTTTATAGACAACCTTCAAGAAATAGCTCTGGTTCGAATACAGTAAGAAGATCATCATCTTCAAACAATAGAAGTTACACACCTAGCAGAAGTTCATCTAGTTCAAGATCAAGTTCTGCCTCTAGGTCATCATCAAGTAGCAGAAGTTCTTCAGGTAGAAGTAGTTCAAGATCTTCAAGCAGCAGAAGACGTTAATCTTATTTATTAAAGAAAAAACATATATGAAAAAGTTGAATTTACTATTTATAGGTTTACTATCTATGTCTACAATTTACGCGCAAGATATAAGCGATGCACTAAGATATTCGCAAAGTGAAATTCAAGGAACTGCTCGTTTTAGAGCCTTAAGTGGTGCTTTTGGAGCCTTAGGTGGCGATATGAGTGCGGTTAGCGCAAATCCAGCAGGTTCTGCGGTTTTTAGCAGAAGTCATGCCTCTTTTACAGGGTCAAATGTTGGTGTTGAAAATAATACTAATTATTTTAATGCTTCAAGCAACTCAAGCACATCTAATTTTGACATAAATCAAGGTGGTGCAGCGTTTGTTTTTGCTAATAACGATTCTAATTCGCCTTGGAAAAAATTCACTTTAGCTGTTGCTTACGATAGAACTAATAATTATGATAATAATTGGGGGTTCAGAAATGGTATAAATACTAATGATTTTGTGATTGTTGATAATAATGATAACGAGTTATCACCCGTGAATTCAATAGCTAATTATTTCTTTCAATATTCCGAAGACCCAGATATAGCTGTAGCTATAGGAGATATTTTATTAAATGGAAGACCAGAAAGTCGAGCTTATGAAAATGTTTTAAGCGAATTTGGTTTTGTACATCAACAAGTTTTTCTTGGTCTTCAATCTGGCATTTTAGGAGAAGACCCTAATAGTGAAGATTTTGAAACAGATGATAATACGCTTTATAGATCTGAGGCACTTGGTGGCAATTTTACTCACAATTACAACTACATAGAAACTGGGTATAATGGTAAAATTACTTTTAATTTTGCTACTCAGTACGAAGATAATCTCTACATAGGACTTAATTTAAATTCACATTTTATAGATTATCAGCGTTCTGTAGAACTCTCAGAAACAAATTCTAATGGTGGTTTTATAACTGTAATTGATTTTGATAACACCTTATCTACAACAGGTAACGGATTTTCTTTTCAATTGGGAGGTATAATGAAATTAAGTCAAGAATTTAGAGTAGGAGTAACTTATGATTCACCTACTTGGTACTCAATAGATGACGAAACAACACAATTTTTAGATACTAACGTACTTGTTGAAGAGAATGCATCCGTATTAGGAGCGCAATCTATTAATGTTTTTCCTAGATACACATTAAAAACACCTTCAAAAATCACAGGTAGTTTGGCCTATGTTTTTGCTAAAAAAGGGCTATTTAGTTTTGATTATTCTAAAAAAGATTATGGTGACACAAAATTCACTCCAACATCTGATTTTACTAATTTGAATAATGGCATTAGCGATGTTTTAACTGATGCTTCAACATATCGCTTTGGAGCCGAATATAAACATCAACAATTTAGTTTTAGAGGAGGGTACCGTTTCGAGGAAAGCCCTTACATTGATGGCGTAACTGTTGGAGACTTAACAGGGTTCTCATTAGGTATAGGTTATAATTTTGGCAATTCCAAACTAGATATTACTTATGATAAATGGGAGCGCACTGATGAAACTCCACTTTATAATGTTGGATTAATAGATACTGCTACTATAAATAGAGAAAACTCAAACATCACGCTATCACTAAGTTTTAATATTTAGTATAGTTCATAAATAATAAATTAAAAGCTTGAACTTAATAATGTTCAAGCTTTTTTTACTTATAATTTTTAAGAGACTTACGAGACTAACCGGTTTCCCGCTTTCGCGAGAATAACAAATTCAATTGAAACCTCGATTTAATAAATCGAGGAGTTCTTAAATAATTAATTATTTGCAAACATAAAGTGTAACAAAAAGTGAAATGCTTATCTTTGCAAATTAAATTTTGACACACATATCATGGCTTTTGATAGCAATATAGAAGATTTTGACGCATTAGAAAATGACCACATTGGCACTTCTGAAGACACACCAATGCGAAATGATGCCTTTAAATTAACAAACGACGAAAAAATAGATATTATCAAGGATGATGTACGTCATATTATGGAGACTCTTGGTTTAGATTTAACAGACGATAGCTTAAACGGCACACCAAACCGTGTTGCAAAAATGTTTGTTAATGAAATTTTTGGAGGTTTAAATCCAGATAAAAAACCAAAAGCTTCAACTTTTGATAATAAATACAAGTACGGAGAAATGCTTGTTGAAAAAAACATTACGGTATACTCAACTTGTGAGCATCACCTCTTACCTATTGTTGGACGCGCACACATTGCATATATTTCTAATGGAACTGTTGTAGGTCTATCTAAAATGAACCGTGTTGTTGATTATTTTGCAAAACGCCCACAAGTACAAGAGCGTTTAACCATTCAAGTTGTTAGAGAGCTTCAAGAAGTTTTAGGCACTAAAGATGTAGCTTGCGTTATTGATGCAAAACACCTTTGTGTAAATTCAAGAGGTATTAGAGACATTGAAAGTAGCACGGTTACTTCAGAATTTGGAGGTCAATTTAAAGATATCGCTACACGAAGAGAATTTCTAGACTACATCAAATTAGACACGAAGTTTTAATAAAACTCAAATTAATAACTCATCAACAAACCAAAATGCAGTTATACCAATCAAACCAAATAAAAGTATACAATTCACTTACTGGTCAAAAAGAAATATTTAAACCTATAAACGAAGGTCATATAGGCATGTATGTTTGTGGTCCTACAGTTTATAGCAATGTGCATTTAGGCAATGTAAGAACCTTTATGTCTTTTGATATGGTATTTCGTTATTTGAAGCATTTAGGATATAAAGTTAGATACGTTAGAAATATAACTGATGCTGGTCATTTAGAAAATGATGCAGATATTGGCGAGGATAAAATCACAAAAAAAGCACGTTTAGAACAGATTGAACCTATGGAAGTGGTTCAACGCTACACTGTTGATTTTCATAATGTTTTAAGAACCTTTAATTTTTTACCACCAAGTATAGAACCTACAGCAACTGGTCATATTATTGAGCAAATTGAATTGATAAGTAAAATTATTGAAAATGGATTTGCCTATGAAGTTAATGGTTCTGTATATTTTGATGTTCATAAATTTGATGAAACGAATGAATATGGTAAATTAAGTAAACGTAAGCTTGAAGATTTAATTCACAACACACGTACTCTAGACGGACAAAGTGATAAAAAGAATCCGCAAGATTTTGCCCTTTGGAAAAAAGCTGAACCCCAGCATATTATGCGTTGGCCTTCCCCTTGGAGTGATGGTTTCCCAGGTTGGCATTTAGAATGTACAGCGATGAGCACCAAATATTTAGGTAAACAATTTGACATCCACGGTGGTGGAATGGATTTAAAGTTTCCGCACCACGAATGTGAAATCGCCCAGAACGAAGCAGCTATAGGCGTTAGTCCAGTCAATTATTGGATGCATGCCAATATGCTTGAATTGAACGGACAACGTATGTCAAAATCAACGGGAAATACGGTAAACCCAGATGAGTTATTATCTGGAAACAATAGCTTTTTTAGTAAAGCCTACTCCCCTAGCGTTATCAGGTTCTTTAATGCACAATCGTCATATAGAAGTGTTTTAGATTTAACTGATGATGGCTTATTAGCCAGTGAAAAGGGGTTTTACAGATTAATGGATGCTGTAAATTTACTAGATGATTTAAAAGCTTCCTCAGCATCTTCAATTGACGTTTCTGCATGGAAACAGAAATGCTATGATGCTATGAATGACGATTTTAATTCGCCTATTTTAATTGCGCATTTATTTGAAGCTGCAAAATATATTAATCAAGTTAAAGAGGACTCTGCAACTTTATCTTCTGAAGATTTAGATTTATTAAAAGAAACGATTAACAGTTTTGTTTATGACGTTTTAGGTCTCGAAAATAATGCGAAAACAGATTCTGGAACGGATAAACTTTCTGGAGCTGTAGATGTTTTAATTCGTTTAAGACAAGACGCTAGAGCTAATAAAGATTTTGCAATGTCTGATAAAATTCGTGATGAACTTGCTGAAGTTGGTATTCAACTTAAAGATGGTAAAGACGGGACTACGTTTTCTGTGAATTAGTTTGGTTATTCTTCTTGTGAAAGTCATTTATTATTAAGTGTTTTGTCATTCCGCACTTGATGCGGAATCCATTATAAACTAGAATTATATTAATAAGATTCCTGCTTTCGCAGGAATGACAAGCCTTATGTTAAAAAAACTACTCATAGCACCATTTTTATTTTTGATTAAAGTGTATCAAACCTTGATATCACCTTTAACACCAGCTACTTGTAGATACAATCCAACTTGTTCTCATTACTCCAAAGAAGCTTTAAAAAAACATGGTTTATTTAAAGGTGGTTGGTTGGCTGTGAAACGTATTTTTAGTTGCCACCCTTGGGGAGGTTCAGGTTACGACCCAGTACCAGATAAGGATGACAACTAAAAAATGCCATCGCGCAAGCTCGTATGTTCGTTAAAAATGTACACCTTACATTTTATTAATACCCTATTGTCTTAAAAGGTTCCGATTACTACCCAACAACTTTAAAACTTATTAATAAATTCTATTTTAATTTATGAAAGAAATTTATTATTAAATTCGTAAGTTTACTTTCTAACCCAATCATTTTTAAAAATGAAACCTACTTTTAAATCCCCCCTTCTTCTTGTATTATTTTTTATTTCTTGCTCAAATGAAGACCATACTACAGAACCTGAAAATAAGGAAGCAACTGAAGAATTTGTGATTTTTTCCAACGAAGATTATCCTGAGATTCCAAAAGAAGAAATCTTAATATCAAATCAAAGGTTTTTAGGTGGTACAAATGCTAGTGATTCTAATGACGGATCGCAAAATGCACCATGGGCAAGTTTTAATAAAGCACTACAAGAACTATGTGCATCTAAAACTTGGTACTGTTTAAATATAGCATCAGATATAGCGGTTAACGATTTTATTGACACTAAATTCTATGGTGGTGGTCCTGGAACTCCTTCACAATATGTTTATATACGAAGTTTACCTTCACTATCCATACCAGTCACCATAACTTTAAACGCAAGAGTAGAAATAGATGGACAACAAAACTGGTTATGGTATGGTTTTAACATGAAAGGTTCTGAAGGCATTAATTTAGGTCAAGATTTAAGAACAAATCACCACACTATTAGGAATATTAGTGGTGTAATGACTGGAGAGGGTGGAGATAACCACGGCTTTTTTCAAGCTCTTAACAGTAATGCAGACTATTTTGGTGTATTTAATTGTTATTTCAAGGGACCTGGAATAGATGGTGTTCATGGAAACACATCTAATATCATTGCTTTTGGAATTTCGCATATGCGGATAGAAAATAATATTTTTACAAACGCTCCTAGCCCCTTCTACTTCAAACATTCGAATAAAGCAGAACGAGGAGCTGCAGATATACATTTTAAAAATAATTTTCAGCAAGAAACGTCAATAGGTGAATCGTGTTTTTTTGCAGGAAGAGCACAAGGAGGCATTTTTGAAATTTCAAATAATATTTTCGCAAGCAATGTTAAGATATCTAACGGTGGGGGTTCTGAACAACCAGAAGGGCATTTTATCTCTCATAATACGTTTTTATCAAACTTAATCTTAGATAAAGGCAATGACCCTGTAATTAATGCTACTTTAGAGAATAACATCATTATTGGAGATTTAGAATTACTTAGATATAGTAACCATATAAATACCAATATTTCTGACTATGAATTAATAGGAGGACGTATTTATTATCAGTCTAATAATTACACACTATCTCAATGGCAAGAAAATGCTGTTCCAAGTGGTCAAGATAAAAATTCAGTTACTGGTTTGCCTGTATTTAATGGAAGTATTAACCCAATAGATTTTAAGCTAGCAAGTAATTCTCTTGGTAAAAATTTAGCAAGTGAAGGTGGAGATATAGGTGCTAATGTAGATTATGTTGGCACTAAATAACTAAGATTTTACAGGAATCTCCTTCAAAATCTCCAAAACAAATTTCCAATATTTTTGAACCGATGAAATTTGAGCACGTTCATCGGGAGAGTGCGCCCCTTTAATATTTGGCCCAAAACTTATCATGTCCATTTCTGGATAATTTTGCCCAAGAATACCACATTCTAACCCTGCATGACAAGCTGCTACATGCGGTTTTTCTCCGTTAAGTTTTTCGTAAAGTTTAGTCATTACTTTTAAAATGGCTGAATCCATATTTGGAGTCCACCCCGGATAATCACCTGAGAATTCTACTTCACATCCAGTTAGTTCAAAAGTTGCACGTAACATATTTGCTAAATCCATTTTAGAACTTTCTACAGATGAGCGTGTTAAACATGCTATTTTAACGTTACCGTCTTTAACAATAACTCTAGCAATGTTGTTTGAAGTTTCCACAAGTTCTGGAATATCAGCACTCATTCTATACACACCATTCAATGCACTGTACAAAGCTCTTGTTAATCCTTCTTGAACACCTAAGTCCATAATTTTATTAGGTGTATCGATTTTAGAAATATTGATTTCTAAATCGGGTTCCATGGTTCTTAACTCCTTTCTGATGGTTGTAGACATTAAAGCCATTTCTAATAAAAAGGCATCTTCATGAATGGCATCAATAGCTACAATAGCATTACTTTCTCTAGGGATAGCGTTTCTTAAGCTTCCTCCATCAATTTCTGAAATTCGTAATCCGAAATTTTCAAAACCATCAAATAAAACACGGTTCATTATTTTATTGGCGTTTCCTAAACCTTCGTGAATTTGCATTCCTGAGTGTCCGCCTTGTAAGCCTTTCACTGAAATTTTATAACCTATTTTAAACTCAGGTGTCTCCTCTTCTTCATAACTTCTTGTTGCGGTAACATCTGTACCTCCTGCACAGCCTACTCCTATTTCGTCATCTTCTTCGGTATCAAGGTTTAATAAAACACCTCCAGAAAGCAAGCCGCCTTTTAATCCCATAGCCCCGGTCATACCTGTTTCTTCATCAATGGTAAATAGAGCTTCAATTGCTGGGTGCTTAATATCAGTACTTTCTAAAATTGCCATGATTGTTGCAACGCCTAAACCGTTATCTGCTCCCAAAGTTGTACCTTTTGCTTTTACCCAATCGCCTTCAATAAACATTTCTATACCTTGAGTGTCAAAATCGAAAACAGTATCATTGTTTTTTTGATGTACCATATCTAAATGGGACTGCATAACCACAGTTGTTCTGTTTTCCATTCCTGAAGTCGCTGGTTTTTTGATGATAACGTTTCCAACTTCATCTTCTATGGTTTCTAAACCTAAGCTTTTACCAAAATCTTTCATGAAAGCAATAACACGTTCTTCTTTTTTTGATGGTCGTGGTACAGCATTTAAATCTGCAAATTTATTCCACAATGCTTTGGGTTCTAGTTGTCTTATTTCTGAGTTCATAGTTTTGTGATAATTGTACACAAAGGTACATATTACTATTAGGATTTATAAATAGTTTCCTATTTTTGAGCATGCTGAAAGAGAAAAAAACAATTATTGCACTGTTGCTGATTCCTCAAATTTTATTAGTAAAGCTACTCGCCAATTTCCCAGAGTTTATAGAGCAATATTATAGCAATGGATTATACCCAATAATTTCAAGAGTTTTTAGATTTACGTTGGGTTGGTTGCCATTTTCATTTGGAGATTTAATTTATACCATTGTGTCTCTTTATGTGATAAGATGGTTTTTTAAAAATAGAAAGCGTTTACGAAAAGACACAAAACGTTGGTTGGTCGATATAATTGCTGCATGCTCGATATTTTATGGTGTTTTTCATTTGTTTTGGGGATTGAATTATTATCGTTTACCATTACATAAAAGCTTGAATTTAGAACATGATTATACTACAGAACAATTAGTAAGTGTAACCAAATCTTTGATTAAAAAATCGAATGCTTTGCACTTCGAAATCACTAAAAACGATACAATTAAAGTTGATGTTCCTTTGAGTAAAAGTGAAATTTTTAAAATGGTTCCATCTGGATATAATAATTTAAAAAGTATTTTTCCACATTTAGAATATTACCCAAAAAGTTTAAAGAAATCGATATACAGTTACCCTTTAACGTATATGGGATTTAGTGGGTATTTGAATCCATTTACCAATGAGGCACAGGTAGATGGGTTGATTCCAACCTATAAATTCCCAACAACTTCAACACATGAAGTAGCTCATCAATTAGGATATGCTGCAGAAAACGAAGCTAATTTTATTGGTTTTATGGCTGCTACTAGCCACGAGAATATCTATTTTAAATATACAGGCTATACGTTTGCTTTACGCTTTTGTTTAAATGAAATTTACAGACGTGATGAAGCGTTATACGAAGCAGTTGTTGAAAACGTTAACACAGGTATTTTAAAAAACTACAAAGAGGTTCGGGATTTTTGGAGTACACATGAAAATCCCGCTGAACCACTTTTCAAACTATTTTATGGTAATTTTTTAAAGGCTAATAGCCAAAGTAAGGGCATGCAAAGTTACAATTATGTTGTTGCCCTATTGGTAAACTATGCCGAGAAACACCCTTTGTAATTACTCCATAAGTTGTGCACCAGCTGGCACATCAAAAATACTTGAGTCTGGTTTTTCTGTTGAAATTTTAATGTCTGTAAATTCTAAATCGTTTCGTTTAGATGCTGGTAAATTATTCTCTACTTTAAACCAAGTTAGCGTTTTTGGTAATATTAAACCTTCTACGGTTTGCCAATCACTATATTTTATAAAATGCCATTCTTTACTTTTTTCTTTTGAAAAATAGGTTACTGTATAACCTAACCATGCCATTTTGTTGGTTTCAGAATCGTAATATAAAATGTATTCATCTTCTGGGGATTCACCTACGCCACTTTCATAAGAAATCTTAATTCCTAGATATGATTTCCCTTCAAATTCTAATGCTGCTACATCTTCATATATTATTCCATCATCTGCTAAAATAAATGGCATTGCATAGAAATAGAACATCAAATTATAATAGAATTTTGCATTGCCTTTATACGTTGCTGTATCTTTATTTTTTAGCCAAACGGTTTCACCATCAAAACCAATAGTGTGATTTGGCATCTCAATCAGAGATTTTCTATTTTTTAAGTTGGTGGTTGTAATCTCATCGCCATTTGGTTTTTTCATGGTGAACTTTAGAGATTTCATGGTATTCCATTTATCTAAACTCCCGTGAGCATCAAATACTTTTGTAATGTTTTCTGGGTAGACACTAGTTGTTACATCAAGTGTTTCTTCTGAATAATCAACTTTTGGTGCTGTTTTATTTTTACAAGCTAATATTGAGATTGCTAGAACTATGAGGAGTGATTTTTTCATTTTTGCTCTTATGATTAGGTTTTCTTCTTTGACGAAGTTAGTAGAATATAATTACATAAAAACAATTACTTTTGTTTGATTGATATGAAAGAAATAACAAGTCCGCAGAATACATACATCAAACAACTTGTTCAATTAAAAGACAAGTCGAGAGAACGTAAAAAAACAGGTACTTTTTTAATTGAAGGTGTTCGAGAAGTTTCGTTAGCTTTAGAAGGCGGTTATGAATTAGAGACCGTTTTATTTTATTCTGATTTATTCTCAGAAGAACAATTAAACGATTTAACTTCAAATGTTAGGTTGAGCGCAGTCGAAACCCAATTAAACTGTATTGAAGTTTCAAAAGAAGTTTATCAAAAATTAGCTTACCGCGATACTACTGAAGGTGTTTTAGCAGTTGGAAAATCAAAGACAAATAGTTTAAGTGATTTGAGTTTTGAAACGAAAAACCCATTAATTCTAATCGCTGAAGCTCCAGAAAAACCTGGAAATATTGGTGCTATTTTAAGAACCGCTGATGCTGCCAATGTAGATGCGGTAATTATTGCTAACCCTAAAACCGATTTATACAATCCGAATATTATTCGCTCTAGTGTAGGCTGCGTGTTTACCAATCGAATTGCTACTGGAAATACTTCTGAAATTATTGATTTTTTGAAATCAAAAAACATTGCTGTTTATTGTGCAGCGTTACAAGCTTCTGTTGATTATCATACTCAAGATTTTAAAAAACCAACTGCTATTGTTGTTGGTACTGAAGCTACTGGTTTGAGCGATGCATGGTTAGAAAACTCGACTCAAAATATTATAATTCCCATGCAAGGTGAAATAGATTCTATGAATGTTTCGGTTGCTGCAGGAATTCTTATTTTTGAGGCTAAGAGGCAGAGAGGATTTAAATAGACTATAAACATGTATTTCTATTATGTCTATATCTTAAAATGTTCTGATAATTCTTATTACACGGGAATAACCAATGACTTAGATAAACGAATTAAAGAACATACCTACGGAAAATATAGAGATTGTTACACTTATAAGCGAAGACCAATAGAAGTTAAGTTTTACGAAACTTTTAATGATGTATTGCAAGCCATATATTTTGAAAAGAAAATAAAAAGATGGACACGTGCAAAGAAAAAAGCCTTAATTGATGGGGATTTTGATATGCTTCAAATATTGGCTGAGTGCAGAAATGCAACTCATTATAAATATAGAGGTAAATAAGCACATCGAATTAGCTTGACATAATCTAAATTTAAAAACTACCATATTCAAAAGCTTTAACTGTGTCATGTTGAGCGCAGTCGAAACACATTAAAAAACGGAATTATCATGCACTTCGACTACGCTCAGTGTGACAGAATAGTTTAATTTAGCCTCTCAAATATATAACATGAATTCAACTACTCTATTTTACATCATCATCGCCATTATTGTTATTAATTTTATAGTTGATAAAGTACTTGACGCGTTAAATGCAAAACATTTTAATGACACACTACCTGCAGAATTACAAGATGTTTATGATGATGCTGAATATAAAAAATCGCAAAACTATAAGGCTACAAATTATAAATTTGGGCTACTAACCTCAACGTTTTCACTTCTTTTAACTTTAGGGTTTTTATGGTTTGATGGTTTTGAGTTTGTAGATAACATAGCTCGAAATTATAGTGAAAACCCAATTATTTTAGCACTCATTTTCTTTGGAATTATTATGATTGGTAGTGATATTTTAACCACACCATTTTCCTACTACAGCACCTTTGTTATTGAAGAAAAATTTGGGTTTAATAAAACCACAGTAAAAACTTTCTTTTTAGATAAAATTAAAGGTTGGTTAATGATGGCTATTGTTGGCGGTGGTATTCTGGCGTTGATTATTTGGTTTTATCAAGCTACAGGGAAACACTTTTGGTTATATGCTTGGGCTCTAGTGGCTATTTTTACGTTGTTTATGAATATGTTTTATTCCAAGCTTATTGTGCCGCTTTTTAATAAACAAACACCTTTAGAAGAGGGCACCTTGCGCGATAAAATTTCGACATACGCAGAAACGGTTGGATTTAAATTAGATAAGATTTTTGTTATTGATGGCTCTAAACGAAGCACCAAAGCCAATGCCTATTTTTCTGGGTTTGGTAGTGAAAAACGCGTAACGCTTTATGACACTCTAATTAACGATTTAGAAGATGAAGAGATTGTTGCTGTTCTGGCACACGAAGTTGGACATTACAAGAAAAAACACATTATTTTTAATTTGTTTGCTTCTATTTTATTGACGGGTTTGACGCTTTATATTTTATCGTTGTTTATTTCGAATCCGATGTTATCTCAGGCTTTGGGTGTTGAAACTCCTAGTTTTCATATTGGGCTAATTGCTTTTGGGCTACTCTACTCGCCTATTTCTGAAATTACTGGGTTGATTATGAATGTATTTTCTAGGAAGTTTGAATACCAAGCGGATGATTATGCTAAAAACACGTATAAGAGCGAACCACTTATTACATCACTAAAAAAACTTTCTAAAAATAGTTTAAGTAATTTAACGCCACATCCTGCTTATGTATTTATGCATTATTCGCATCCTACACTTTTGGAACGGATTGGGAATTTGAGGAAATAAGATCATTGCGAGGCACGATATAATCTCAGAAAATTTTATATCAACAAGTTGTAAAATGATTTTGATTTACTTTATTTGTTTAAAAGATTTCGGCTTGCTTCATTTAACGTTGAGGTTAAAGTATCTTCTACTGAACTTATTTTAGTATTAAAAGGACACAAATCTACGGGCCATTGCTTGCAATTACAGCTTCGAACAACACAATTTATTACAAGTAATTTCTTTTCTCATTTTTGAATCATAACTACATATCTAATAATATTTAGTATCTTAACTTAATCATTGAAATTTTCAAATCCAATGCAAATCGCAAAATATATGAAGAGAGTACTCCTTTTAATTCTAATACTATCTTGTCTATCAATGGGAACAAAAGCTGAAAAAGCACTCCCCATCTTAGGAATAGCCCATGTGGCGTTTCAAGTATCAAGTTTAGAGCAATCGCGTGCATTCTATACGGCTTTTTATGGATTTGAATTTGCATTTGCTGCGTATGAAGATCAAGAGGCTTGGTATTTAAAAATAAACGACGACCAGTTTGTGAAGTTAGTCTCAAAACCCGAGGGGACAGATGACAACCGGTTAGTTGAAATCGCATTTCAAGTTTCAGATATCGAGACTACTATTGCTATGCTCAAAGACAGAGGGCTCAACCCAACGCCTGTAGAAAAAAATTCCGATGGTACCTTAGCGAGTGTTCTAGTAGATCCAGACGGACATAACCTTAAGTTTGTTGAATACACATCTAATTCCAAGCAAACACTAGCTAAAGGCAAGCATTTAGGGTCTAGGCGAGTTTCCGATCGTTTGCTGCATGTAGGCATCACTATTACTGATGAAAAGGCGGCCAACACATTGTATCGAGATGCTTTAGGTTTTAAAGAAATTTGGCGCGGATCGCGTAAAGATGGTGGTCCAGATGCTTGGGTGAATATGCAGTTACCGGGAGATAGCGGTGACTACGTTGAGTACATTCTTATAAACGATATAAAACTGAGTAGAAGGCAAATGGGCACAATGCATCATATGTGCCTTTTAACTGATGATATTCAAAAAGCGCATCGCGATATGTTATTTAATGCCTTACCTGATCTTGAACGTTACGAACCTTTGGTTGCCCGTAACAACCGCTGGGTGTGCAATGTGCACGATCTCGATGGTACGCGTTGTGAATTAATGGAATCAAAAGAAGCTGTAACTAAATGATAAATAAGATAATACCACTTCGTTTCTCTCTGCTGAAAATTCTATTTTTAGTGATGAGTCCATTTGTTCTCTCGCAAGCTGGTTTTGCACAAGACGAGTCAGCCACGGTTTTAGCTGTGAAAGAGCATCCTCATTTCTTTGGTGCAAGACGCGGAGCCTTACCAATTGTGAAACAAGACATTGCGCGAGGTGACACCTCACTTATGCCAGCCTATAACGCTCTACTTATCACAGCCAATAAAGCCTTAGCGACTGAACCTCCAACGGTAACTGATAAAAAACGGCATCCTGTTAGCGGAAATCTGAATGACTATTACACTCAGGCTCCTTACCTCTGGCCCGATCCTTCAAAGCCAGACGGTTTACCATACCTACCAAAGGACGGTATCATCAATCCGGAATCTCGAAACCCCGATTTTGCGGACTATTCACGCGGTCAAGAAATTGGCCACTTAGTCGAATCGCTTGCCCTCGCATATTACCTCACGGGTAAAGAATCGTACGCTGCACATGCAGCTCGATGCCTTCGTGTTTGGTTTATCGATTCTGCTACGCGGATGAACCCACACCTTAAGTATGCACAAGCTGTACCTGGTAGAAACCAAGGACGTTATATTGGAATGATTGAAGCAGGTGGCGTAGTACAAGCAGTGGATGCTGCTGGTCTTTTAGATGGATCTAAACATTGGAGCAAAAACGACCGAGCAGCACTAGATATTTGGATAACGAACTTTCTGGATTGGTTTATAAATAGCGAGTATGGTAAAGAAGAAATTCAGATGCGACAGAACCATGGCACTATGTTCGATGTAAGAGTCGTGCGCTTAGCGCTAGCTTTGGGTAAATACGAACTAGCACGCGAAAGGCTAGAATTGGTAAAAGAGAACCGTATTGCTCGCCAAATAGAACCTGATGGTGCCCAACCCATGGAGCTGCGACGCACCAAGTCTTTTAACTACTCCGAAATGAATTTAACGGGGCTTACTGAACTAGCGACACTTGGAGAGTGGGTTGGAGTAAATTTGTGGTCCTACGAGACAGCAGATGGCCGGAGCATAAGGCGAGCGCTGGAGTTCCTTAGACCTTATGTTGAAGAAGTACCCGAAGGTTCTCCGCCTAGGGTTTGGCACTACAAACAGGTTGTTCCGTTTCTGCCAGAAATTCTCGCTCCAGCATTTCGTATGGCTAGCATTGGATATCAAGATGAGGCATACGAAGCTATTGCTTCTCAGTTCTCTGATTTCAAAGCATCAAGCTTTCAGTTAACACATCCGAAAGGCTCGTTTTAAGGAATTTAGTAGCTCATTCTGCTTATGTATTTATGCATTATTCGCATCCTACACTTTTGGAACGGATTAGGAATCTGAGGAAATAACGTTTTTTTAAGGCACACCCAGTTCCGAGTACTTTTCGGGAAAGCAATCTCAAGAATTATCTCCTGCAAAGGCGCTAAATCGTAAAGCTAATACTTGATTTTGTAAAAATTTTCATCTACCTTCGTTTAACGTCGGATATAAAACATTAAAACGTTGTCATATCCGCATAAGTTGGAGTGAATTCCTGCGTCATTCACTCCAACGTCCCGCGAATAAGATTTGGAGCGACTGCCAAAAGGCACTCACACCAACAACGAATAAAATTCATTGAAACAAATCTTATTCGCGGGACGTTAAACGAAACTTCAAAATTACACAAAAAAGCATTAAACAGATTAGCACAGTCGTACCTCCTTGGCAATGACGTTGGCAGATACTTGCGTTAGGGATTGCAGCGGCATCCTTTTTTTAAAACACCCAAAAATTTTATTTAGAATTAGGTTTAGGCAGATTGCCACGTCGAAAACTCCTCGCAATGACGTAAAAAAAGATATAGCGTAAAGCCCGACCCTTGTGGTAACGCCCAAATAATTATAAGAAACCAACTAATTTTAAAAAGATTCCCTCCTTCGAGGGAATGACGATTATTTATCTATCTTTGCGCCTTGAAACTCAAAATGAGTTTACTCCTCAGGGTGAGGATGTGTTACTGGAAGTTTAAGTTTAGTATGTCGATGCGCTTCTTTATGTAACACCACATAACAATATCGCATACATTAAACAATAATGAGCACATTCCAAGATTTAGGTCTTAATGACGACCTATTACAAGCCATTACAGATTTAGGATTTGAAAAACCTAGTGAAGTACAAGAAAAAGCAATCCCAATTTTATTAGAGTCTGAAACCGATTTAGTGGCTCTGGCCCAAACGGGTACGGGTAAAACCGCCGCATTTGGTTTCCCGATGTTAGAGAAAATTGATGTAGCTAGTAGAACCACGCAGGGTTTAATTTTATCGCCTACCAGAGAGCTTTGTTTACAGATTACCAACGAGATGAAATTGTATGGTAAATATTGTAAGGGGCTTAATGTGGTAGCGGTTTACGGTGGATCGAGTATTACAGACCAAGCACGTGAGATTAAACGTGGTGCACAAATAATTGTGGCGACTCCAGGCCGTATGAAAGATATGATTAACAGACGTTTGGTTGATATTTCTAAAATCCAGTATTCGGTTTTAGATGAGGCTGATGAGATGCTTAACATGGGCTTTAAAGAGGATATTACTGATATTTTATCGCACACACCAGAGGATAAAAACACGTGGTTATTTTCTGCAACAATGCCTCGTGAGGTGTCTAGAATTGCTAAAAACTTTATGCATAACCCACAGGAAATTACTGTTGGAAATAAGAATGAGAGTACAAGTAATGTATCTCATGAATATTATTTAGTAAATGCTAGAGATAGATACCAAGCATTAAAACGTTTAAGTGATGCTAATCCGGATATATTTTCGGTTATTTTTTGTAGAACAAAACGTGATACACAAAAGGTTGCTGAAAAACTGATTGAAGATGGATATAGTGCTGGGGCTTTACATGGGGATTTAAGTCAAAATCAACGTGATATCGTGATGAAATCGTTTAGAAACAAACAAATACAAATGCTAGTAGCTACCGATGTGGCGGCACGTGGTATTGATGTTGATGATATTACACACGTAATAAATTACCAATTACCTGACGAGATTGAAACCTATACGCACCGTTCTGGTAGAACAGGACGTGCTGGAAAAACGGGAGTTTCAATGGTTATTGTTTCTAAAAGTGAAGTGCGTAAAATTAAAAGTATTGAGCGCATTATTAAACGCCAATTTGATAAAAAAGAAATTCCTGATGGTGCTGATATTTGCGAAGTGCAATTGATGTCTTTGGCTAATAAAATACACAACACAGAAATTAATCATGAAATTGATAAGCATTTGGCTAATATTAATGAGTTATTTGCTGATACGGATAAAGATGAATTGATTAAAAAATTCTTCTCGGTTGAGTTTACTCGTTTTTACAATTACTACAACAAATCTAAAAACCTTAATGTAGCAGAAGGTTCTTATGATAGTAGTGAAGGCAGAAGCAGAGGTGGTAAATCTACACGCTACTTTATTAACGTTGGTGGTAAAGATGGATTTGATTGGATGAAGTTAAAAGACTTCTTGAAAGAGCAATTAGACCTTGGTAGAGATGATGTCTTTAAAGTGGAAACTAAAGACAGCTTCTCGTTTTTTAATACAGAAAACGAACTTAAAGAGAAAGTATTAGCCCATTTTACCGACTTTAAACATGAAGGTCGTTTTGTAAATGTTGAAGTTTCAGAAAACCGTGGTGGAGGACGACGTGGAGATAGACGCGGCGGCGGTGGAAGACGTGATGGTGGAAAAAGACGTGACGACAGACGTGGTGGCGGTAAACGCGATGACAGAAAAGAAAGCTCTGGAAACAGAGGTGATAGACGCAGAAGTGATAGTGGCTCTAAACCTAGACGTTCTAATTCTAGCGATTTTGGAAGTTCTAGACCTAGACGTTCTAGACGATAAGTTTAAACCTTTCTGTTAATATTTAGTCAAAATAAAAAGCTTAATTCTATTGCTAAAGTTTTCTTTAGTACTTTTATAAAAAAATTAGCGTTGAATATTTCATGAGGTATTACCTATTTATCATTTTTATGTTTTGCTTTTCTGCTATTGGTATGGCACAAGAAGCAGATAAGGTTTTAGGTATTGTACTTAATTCTGCTGATAAAAGTGCCTTAGAAAACGTTAATATTGTAAACCTTAATCAAGTTATAGGAACAACCACGAACAAAAAAGGAGAGTTTCAAATTTCGGCTAAAGTTAATGATACGCTTCACTTTTCCTATTTAGGTTTTAAATCCATAAAAGTTAGAGTAACTAATGACTGGTTAAAGTTTGGAAGCTCAAATATTGAACTTACAGAACTCGCTTTAGCACTAGAAGAAGTGGTTGTAAATCAACTAAAGCTTACGGGCTATTTAGAAGTAGATATAAAACAAGTGCCAGATATTAACACCAACTACCGTTACAGTATTTCTGGCTTACAAGGCACTGGTTACGAGGCAAGTAAAAAATCTGGATTAACCAAAGTTATAGGCTCCATTTTTAACCCTGCCGATTTTTTACATCGTATGTTTGGCAAAAAACCAAACGAGCTGCGTAAGCTCAAAAAGATGAAAGAAGATGATGAGATCCGAAACCTATTAGCATCTCGTTTTGATAGGGAAATGCTAACTGTTTTACTACAAGTAGAACGTGTAGATTTGGATGAGATTGTTAGTCAATGCAACTACTCTAGAGGTTTTATACAAACTGCCAACGATCTTCAAATACTTGATGCCATTAGTGAATGTTACGAAGAGTACAAACTACTAAGTCGCGGTAGAAGCAGAAAAATTTAAATTATTTGGGCGTTACCACAATCCCGATAGCTATCGGGAGGGTTTTCCACTGCAATTCCTAACGCGTGTTAGCTATTTATTTTCATAAAAGCGTTCAACAATCTCATCATAACTTTTAATTGTTTTTTTACACCAATCTAAACGTTTTTCAGCCATTTCATCTTTAGATAATTGCCAATTCATATCTAATTTTCTAAGTTTTGTAGTAACATGTTGTAAAATAATGGCTGCCGAAACAGAGATATTCAAACTCTCTGTAAATCCAACCATTGGAATTTTTAAAAAACCATCTGCGCTATCTAAAACTTCTTTAGATAAACCTTCGGTTTCTCTTCCAAAGAAAAAACAAGACTTTTTAGTTACATCAAAATCATGTAATTCACAATCATCAGTATGTGGTGTTGTGGCAATAATTTGATAGCCTTTCTGCTTTAAATTTGATATACAATCTTCAACCGAATGGTATCTATTTAAATCTACCCATTTCTGAGCACCCATAGCAATTTCTCTATCAATATGTTTAGAGTTTTGCTCTTCAACAATATTTAATTCTTGAATTCCAAACACATCACAGCTTCGCATAACAGCACTGGTGTTATGAAGTTGATATACATCTTCTGTAGCAACTGTAAAATGTTTTGTGCGTTGTGATAAAACGTCGCTAAAACGCTCTTTTCTATGTTCTGTTAGGTAGGTTTCTAAATGATTTAAGAGTTTAAGGTCTATCATAATTAAGTTAAAAATCGAATTTAATAAAAATGAGTGGATTCCTGCCTTCACAGGAATGACAAATTAATACGTATTTTTATAAAATGAAACACCTAGTTATACTTACAGGAGCTGGCATGAGTGCCGAAAGTGGTATAAAAACATTTAGAGATGCTAATGGTTTATGGGAAGGGCACGATGTTATGGAAGTGGCTACTCCCGAAGGTTTTGCTGCCAACCCAGAATTAGTGCTAGATTTTTACAACCAACGCAGAAGACAATTATTTGAAGTTAAGCCAAATCAAGCGCATTTAGATTTAGCCGAATTAGAAAACAACTTTAAAGTAACTATAGTAACCCAAAATGTAGACGATTTACATGAACGCGCAGGGAGTACTAACGTCATCCATTTACATGGTGAATTGTTAAAAGTTAGAAGCACAAAAAACGAAAACGATATTAAAACATGGAAAACCGATTTAGTTTTAGGTGATACTTGCAAAAAAGGTTATCAATTAAGACCTCACATTGTTTGGTTTGGAGAAGATGTACCCATGATTGAAAAAGCAGTCGAAATTTGTAAAACTGCAGATATTTTAATCATTATTGGAACGTCCATGCAAGTATATCCTGCAGCTGGTTTAATGCATTATGTTTCTGAAAACACACCAACTTATTTTATAGATCCGAAACCGAGTATTGATAGTAAAGAAAGTTTAACTGTGATTGCTGAAATTGCTTCTGTTGGAGTTAAAAGAATGATAGAATTAATATAATGATTAGTTTTTATTCTTCTCTTCAATCCATTTACTCATAAACTTGGTGCTTTGTAAAGTATGATGTTGAAGCATTTGACCTGTAAAATTATTTAGTCGTTGCTTGTTAAGGTCTTTAGTCGTCTCTTCTATTTTATTAAAAAACTTGTTTTGATATTCAATTTTATTGAAACGCTTATTAATTATAGAAAATCCATGTTCTTGTTTCTCTTTCCATAGCGTTTCATTCTTATACAACTCTATGGCTTTAATAGAAAATAGCTCCAGATTATCTTCAACAAAACCATTAGGCTCAACATCTCCAAACATACCCTCTGCGCCAACTATTGAAGTCACGCATGGCGTTCCATTTTTCATAGCATCAACCAATTTACCTTTTAAGCCTGCTCCGAATCTAATTGGCGCTAAACATACTTTAGCGTTTTGCATCACTCCATTGACATCTTCAGCAAATCCTTTAATTAAAAAGCCTTCTTTTTCATTATGAAGCTGATTCACTTTTTGGGAGGCATAGGCACCATAAATATGTAATTCTGCTTTTGTCAGTTGTTTTCGTATTAAAGGCCAAATGGTTTCTTTTAAATATAAAATAGCGTTGTAATTTGGTTCATGCAAAAAGTTTCCTATAGTTACAAAATGGTTTCTATTTTCAAATTTTGGCAGCTCATCTATGTCTTCTTTTGAAATAGAATCTAGCATAAAAGGCAAATACATCAAAAGAGAGTCATCAACCTTAAACTGATTTTTAAGAATATCTATTTCAGCTTCAGAAATAATTAAACTTAAATCGCTTCTATAAATACTGGCTATTTCTCGCTTTGCTGTTTCATTGAATAAAAAAGTTTCGTTGAATGTTTTATTGTCTTTAAATGCTTGATGTCTGCCCTTCCTTAAGCAATGTAAATCTTCAGTATCTAAAACCTTAAGAGCTTCGGGGCATTGTTCAGTAACGCGCCACCCGAATTGCTCTTCCATCATAAAACGGTCAAATAAAACGATACTTGGATTTAATTCTGCAACAAAATCATCAAAAGACGTATGATTTAATTCGATGGAAGTTTGAGCTACCCCAATACTTTCAAGATTAAAGGCATTGTTACTTTTAGCACAAGGGCTTGCAAAAGTAATTTGATATTTTTTTGACTGAAAAGCTTCAATCAATTGCATCATTCTACTACCGGCCGCAGAACTTTTGGGCTCTGGCCATACAAAACCAATAATGAGTAAATTTTTATTCATAAAATTTTCCAAATCTCAAAAAATATAAAACAAAATTCCAATTGTGAAGTGTATCTCCTTGGAATTTGGAATTTGTTTTTTTTGAGATTTTATATTTATTCTGGTTTAGGCTCCAAACCATATTTTAATCGTACTAATTTTGCCCAATCAATTACAGCCTTTATTTGTTTATCATTAAGTTTTGCTTCAGAATGTGTCCAGGCATAAGAATTTAAAGGCATCTCTTTATTTTCAACTATTTCTATGAGTTCTTCGAATTTATGATCTTTCCTTTTAATTGAATTGCCTTCCCAATTAGACATATTGAAGTGCTTTTTCCCATCCTTCACGTGGCTAGCTAACCAATAATTTACTGGCGTTATGTTATTATACCACGGATATCTAGTAATATCACTATGGCAATCAAAACAAGTTTCCTTTAAAATAATTTTCACATTTTCTGGTGGATTAGTTTCATCCATAAAAGCATTTATTGAAGTTAAATCACCTTCATTTTTATCTGGCCTAAAAAATTGAGCTATTACAAATACAATTAACAATAGTAATAACAGCTTTTTTATTATTTTCATTTTAAGTAATTTTAAAAATTAAAAATAAGAAAACCTTTTGACTACAGAACAACTCTATAATGAATTAAACTACGTAAATCATTCGCGTGAAAAACGTTTGTTTTATGCCCTATTGATGCAAGACAACCCAAATTTGGTTCCTAAATTATTAGATATTCTTTTTATGGTTGACGACAAAATATCACCACGAGCAGCTTGGGTTTTTGAGTTTATGTGCAACCACAATATTAATACTATAATTCCATATTTAGATATGTTTACTGAAAATATGCATAAAGTACACTTAGACTCTGCTGTTCGGCCAGTTGCTAAAATATGCGAAATTTTAGCAAAGACTTACACCAAGAAAGAAGATAATTACATCAAAAAAAATCTAACAGAAACTCACAAAGAACGTATAATTGAAAACTGTTTTGATTATATGATAAATGATGAAAAAGTAGCACCTAAAGCATACGCAATGAGTACACTATTTTTATTTGGAAAAGATTATGAATGGGTTTACCCTGAGTTGGCTCGTATTTTAGAAGACGATTTCTCAAAACAAACTGCCGCTTTTAAAGCAAGAGCTCGTCATATTTTAAAAAAAATCAAAAAAACTACACCTAAAAACTAAAAAACTTCAAGCTTCTGGCTTCCGTCTTCAGTCTTAAAAACCTATCTTTGCAACTTCAAAAAATCAAACATAAATTATGTCATTATCAGCATTAAATGCCGTCTCTCCTATTGATGGACGCTATAGAAGTAAAGTAAGTGAATTGGCGCCGTATTTCTCTGAAGAGGCTTTAATAAAATATCGTGTTTTAGTTGAAATAGAATATTTTATTGCGCTTTGCGAAATTCCTTTACCTCAACTTCAATCTATTGACAGCGGTGTTTTTGAAAGCTTAAGAGCTATTTATAAAGATTTTTCCTCTGATGATGCAATGGCAATCAAGAAGATTGAAAGTGTTACTAATCATGATGTAAAAGCAGTTGAATATTTTATAAAAGAGCAATTTGATAAGCTAAACTTGAGTGCGTATAAAGAATTTATCCACTTTGGTTTAACGTCTCAAGATATAAACAACACTGCTATTCCTTTAAGTATTAAGGAAGCCATGAACGCTATTTATGTACCTGAATATTTTATAGTTTTAGAAAAACTTAAAAGTTTATCTAAAGATTGGAGTGCCATTTCTATGCTGGCTAGAACACACGGACAACCAGCATCTCCAACAAGACTTGGTAAAGAAATTGAAGTATTTGTTGTTCGTCTTGAAGAGCAATTTAATTTACTAAATGATATTCCAAGCGCTGCCAAATTTGGTGGAGCAACTGGTAATTTTAATGCACACCATGTAGCGTATCCAGATATTGACTGGAAAGCTTTTGGAAGCCAATTTGTACAAGAGAAATTAGGTTTACAACACTCTTTTCCAACAACTCAGATTGAGCATTACGACCATATGGCGGCTTTATTTGATACCTTGAAACGTATTAACACCATAATTCTAGATTTAGATAGAGATATCTGGACCTACGTATCTATGGATTATTTTAAACAAAAAATTAAAGCTGGTGAAGTTGGAAGTTCTGCAATGCCACATAAAGTTAATCCTATAGATTTTGAAAATTCTGAAGGGAACTTAGGTATAGCAAACGCTATTTTTGAGCACCTATCAGCTAAACTACCTGTTTCAAGATTACAACGCGATTTAACAGATAGTACTGTATTGCGTAACGTTGGTGTTCCTTTTGGACATACGCTTATTGGTTTTAAATCGACTTTAAAAGGTTTGAATAAATTATTGTTGAACGAAAGTAAATTTGCTGAAGATTTAGAAAACAATTGGGCAGTTGTTGCTGAGGCCATTCAAACTATTTTGCGTCGTGAAGGTTACCCTAATCCTTATGAAGCTCTAAAAGGTTTAACAAGAACTAACACTAAAATAAATCAAAATTCTATTTCTAATTTTATTGATACATTAGAAGTTTCAAACACAATAAAAGAAGAATTAAAACGTATTACACCTAGTAATTACACAGGGATTTAAATATTAAATAATATACAATATGTTAACCGATAAACAATCTATAGTACTTACTGGACTTATGGCTGTTAGTATTTTTGTTTTTGGAATACTGAATATTCTAGATAACTTTGTTGTTTTAACTGTTCTTACTATTATATTTTTTAGCATTGTTATTAATATACTTTATTCTAAGTATAAACCAGAAAAGATAACTCAAGACCAAAACAATTCCAAATAAAAAAGGCTTCCACTAGGAAGCCTTTTAACATTAACATAATTACTATAAGTTATTTGAAGAAATTCATAATATTTTCTATCTGACCTTCATCTACATTTGCATTTTGAAATGCGTTAATTAAAGTAACCATCTTTTCAGGGTTCATATCATCACCTAATATTCTAACAATACCAAAACCCATATCTTTGGCGCTACCAAACACTATTACCTCATCTGCTTCTTCATCTGTGCCAATATATTTTACTGATATTTTATTGCCTTTGTCGCTAAACTCCATTAAATCCTTATACTTACCATTACTTAAAATAGTTTTCACTTTTGCTATTTCAGCTTTATAAGTTTCAGTATCTGTTTCATTAACCTTATAGCCTAAAAAATTTAATTTATCTACAGAGTTATAAGCTTCTTTTTGCTCTTTTGTAAAGTTAGATTTGTCTATCTCTATCAATGAAAGTGGCAAGTCTTGAGATATAAAATTTTTCGCCTCTTGGTTATCTACATAATAACGTTGCAAACTAACATCATTACCACAGCTAATAAAAATAACTGTGGTAAATAATGTGTATGCTAAATATTTGATTGTTCGTTGCATTGATTGATGATTATTTTATTTATCTTTTTCTAAGTGCTTACCTCCTGGTATGTTCATTTTATCAGTAAGTTTAGAAATTTCATTAAGATCTATATCTCCTGTAAGTGATACTACAACGGTTTCAATTTTACGTTCTTTCCCATTAATTTCAATCTTATCATTCATCATTTTATCAATACCGTTTACAAAAATTAAAAGTTCTTTTACATGGTCAGAATCTTTACCTTCTTTAACATAAAACTTCACCTCGGTTCCATCGTCCTTAACTTCCATTAATTCTTCTAAACCTCCAGAACGTGATTTTACCCATTTAGAAATATCAGCAGAAATAGAAGCGTTATCCGTTACAATAGTTTTAAAACTGGTAATGCTTTTTACCATATCCATATATGCTTTTGCCTCTGCATCTTCCACATTAATTCCCATTTTTGCTATCATTTGAAACATTTTAGGTTTAATGTTTACATAAGTAACGTCATTATTGTCACTATACTTTTCAAAAATATTCTTTTGTGCCATTCCCGCTAATGGTAATAACATAATGGCCATTACTAGTACTATTAATTTATTTTTCATTGTTCTTGTTTTTAATTTATTTGAATTATTCATTGTTTTTTTTGATACTGAAATACTGAAACAAGTTCAGCACAAGCAAGTTCAGTACACGTTAATTAGTTTTTAAAAATTATACTTGTTGTGTTTTCAACTTCGTTAAGGTATCCTAAAGCTGAAGTCCCTTTATTTACTTCATTTAAGTATCCAACCGTTGAAGCACCTTTATTGAATTTAGAAGAAATCATTTCCATTGATTTTGAAAATTCATTAAAAGCTAATTGGGGATCTTCATAAGTACCTAGTTCGCCAGTGTTAAGCGTTGTACCAAAATAAAACCCAAGCATAAGCGCCACTAATGCTGCGACAGAAATCCATTTGTAATTAAAATTACGATTTGTTTTTAATGGAACGTCTTTAGTAAATTGCTCCTGCTTATTTACCAAAAAATACGTAAACATGGGTTTGTACATTTCTAAATGTGGCGGTACAGTTTCTTGTGTAAAATAGTATTTTAACTGCTGCTCTTCTTTAAGCGATGTTTCTCCGTTTTCGTACTTTTCTAGTAATTTTTCTATATTATCTAACACCATAATTATGTGTATTTGTTAACTTCTCTCTTATTGTTTTTCTTGCTCTTGATAAGGCCACACGAACCGCTGTATTATTCATATCCAGCATTTTTGCAATCTCATCAAAATCATAATCTTCTATATCTCGTAATTGAATTATCATTTTCTGTTGTTCAGGTAAATCAGCTATAATTTTTGCTACCCAATTTACACTATCATTTAATTCAACCTGTTTTTGTAATGGCGTGTTATTTTCCTCATAATTACTATGTACAATTTTTAAATTCTGTGATTGCTTCGATTTTAATTTATCAAAACAATAATTCTTTGTCATAGTCATAGAAAAAGCCTCAACATTTTTATACTCAGAAATTTTTAATTTGTTTTTCCATAATTTCAACAACACTTCCTGTGTGGCATCTTCAGCTTCTTCCGTAGATACAAGTAATCGTTTTGCTAAACGAAATACTTTATCCTTAAAAGGCATTACAATATTTAAAAACTCTTTTTGAGTCATTTTGGTTTGGTTTAAATAAACAGCTTAGTTACGGCTATTTAATATTACGACGACCATGTATTCGTTTTGTTACATTACAAATAAAAAAAATAAACTTTATGGCGTAACCCAATCGGGTCGGGCTTTCATAAGTCGCTCTCTGCGAAGAGCTCCAACAATTGCTCAATTCCTTACGCGGGCTTATAAGCTAAGTTCAGTAAAACATTAACTTTTACCTTTATTTAAAAAAGCTATAGACCTACCTACACTCAACGAATTATCAAGTGTTTATTTTTTATTACACAATAATGTAAGTAAATTTATGGTTTTAAGGACTACTTATATAAAATTGCAGAAAAAAATGAAAAGATTAAACGTTGCCCTAATACTAATTCTTGCTGCTTTATTTTTAACCAGTTGTTTTGAAGATAGTGATGACACAGCTGTTACAGTTAGGGATATTAACGACTTTATTTATAAAGGTTTAAATATTTTTTATTTATATAAAGATGATGTACCAGATTTGGCAAACAATCGCTTTTCTAATGATAATGAGTATAATGATTATTTAAATGCTATCCCCTCACATTTCGATTTTTTTTACAACCTTAGACATCAACCAGAAAACATAGATAGATTCAGTAGGCTTTTTAGCAATTATATTGCTCTTGAACAGCTTTTAGACGGTGTGTTCACAACAAACGGTATGGAATATAAAGCGTTTACTTTCTCATCATCATCAGATATTAGATATGGTATTGTAACTCACGTGCTACCTAATACAGATGCTGAATCTCAAGGCGTTAAACGTGGTGATATTTTTTATGCTATTGATGGTGTACAACTTACAAGCAAAAATCGCTTTCAATTAACAGGTGGAGATAGCTATAGTATTAATTTAGGTGCATATAACGACAACCTTACACCCAATGATACTTCAGACGATTTTATTGATGAAACCACAGAAACCATTACTTTAAGTAAATCTCAATACTCAGAAAACCCAATTTTTATAAACACCATTTTAAACATAGAAAGTAAAAATATTGGATATTTAATGTATAATGGTTTTACAAGTCCATTTGACAGTCAATTAAACACTGTTTTTGGTACGTTTAAAAATCAGAATATTGATGAATTAGTTTTAGATTTAAGATATAATTCTGGTGGCTCAGTAGATACAGCCATTTTACTATCAAGTTTAATTACTGGACAATTTACTGGAGATGTTTATAGTACCGAAGAATGGAATACTGAATTCCAAGCTTTTTATGAAAACCAAGACCCTGAATCGCTTATTAATAGGTTTACAGACAGTAATGATGGTTCTGCAATAAATAGCCTTGGCTTATCTAAAGTTTATATTCTAACTACAGGATCAAGTGCTTCTGCAAGCGAATTGGTTATAAACTCTTTAAGACCATATATTCAAGTCGTTCAAATTGGAACAACCACAACTGGTAAATATCAAGCCTCAACAATTGTTTATGACTCTCCAAATTTCAGAAGATCTGGTGCGAACCCAGGGCATACTTATGCTATGTTGCCATTAATTTACAAATCATTAAATATTAATGGTGATACCGATTATTTCAATGGTTTAGACCCTGATATTTTAATTGCAGAAAACGTCAATAACCTAGGTGTTTTAGGTAATCAAGACGAACCCTTACTTGCAGCAGCAATTGCAGATATTACTAATTCTGGGCGCTTTATACAGCAAAAAAACAGCACCGTTCAATTTACAAGTCATAGCAAAGATTATATCCCAGCAGGATTAGGTATGTATTCAGATAAAGATATTCCAACTAATTTATTTAAAGAAATCCTATTTGAATAAACACAAAACCTACTTCAACTGGAGTTCGGGTAAAGATTCAGCATTAGCACTTTATCATTTATTGCAAGATAATCGCTACTCGGTAGATGAATTAATAACCACAGTTAATAGTCATTTCAACCGTGTTTCGATGCATGGTCTTAGAAAAGAGTTATTAATCGCCCAAACCAATGCCTTAAATATACCTGCAAGTTTAATTGAACTTCCAGAAATGCCAAGTATGGAAGTCTATGAGCAAAAGATGATAGACACCGTTTTAAGATTAAAAAAAGATGGCTTTACGCATACGGCTTTTGGTGATATTTTTCTTGAAGATCTAAGAGTTTATAGAGAAAACCAATTAGCAAAACAAAATATAAAAGCAGTATTCCCTCTATGGAAAAGAGATACCAAAGCATTGCTAAATGAGTTTTTAAATTTAGGTTTTAAAACTATCATAGTTTGCGCAAACTCTAAATACTTTGATGAGGATTTTGTGGGAACAGTGATTGACGAAAATTTTATTAAAAACCTACCTGAAGGTGTAGACCCTTGTGGAGAAAACGGAGAATTTCACACCTTTTGTTTTGATGGTCCTATTTTTAAAACACCCATTAAATTTAAAGGTTTATCGAGAATATAACATTCCAAAACAAGACGATAACTCTATTTGTAAAAGCAATTCAGAAAAATACGGGGTTTGGTATTGTGATTTGATACCATAAAAAAGAGGTTGTCTAAAAAACAAGTCTACTGTCACATTGAGCGCAGTCGAAATGTTTTAAATTGTTGATAATCAGAAATAGGTTTCGACTGCGCTCAACCTGACAAAATGAAATAAAGACCTTTTAGACAACCTCTTTAATAAAATAGTTAAGATTTATATTTTTACAAAGTCAACTGAAAACCTAATCTAGCATTTCTTCCTTTTGTAGTAAATCCTAAAATTTCTTCATAATCTTCATTTAATATATTGTCTATACCTGCAAATACTTTCATATTTTTCATAAGGTTATGACTAAAATATAAATTAAGCAAACTAAAACTATCAAAAATAACTGGTGTTGCTGGAAAAGTACTAAAATCATTAACCGTTCTATCTGATGTATATTGATAAGATAGTGAAGCAAATGAGTTTTCAGATAAATCATATCCTAATTGTAAATTAGCTTTATGCTTTGGAATACCTATAGCAACAGCATCTCTATTTTCTACAAAGGTATAGTTTGCTGTAACCTTTAAATCCTTAGTAGGTGTAGCATTTACTTCTAACTCTAATCCTTGTGTTTTAATTTTGTTTTCAGCATTCATATATCCTAATGTAAAATCGTATATAAAAAAGTTCTCTTCAGTTCTATTAAAATAAAGTGCATTAACTCGTAAATTATTTGATAATTTAAATTCAACCCCACCCTCTATAGTCGTATTTTCTTCTGGGTCTAATTCTGGATTGGGACCAAAAAACCCGAATAATTGAGTTAATGACGGCGCAATAAACGATGTACTATAAGAACCAAACAATTTAGTATATCTATCATCAGCATGCTTAATCACATAAGATGGGTTAATATTGTAAGTGAAATGAGACCCATACTCACTATGACTATTTAACCTACCACCTAAATTAACATTTAAGCCAAAATTTGACACATATACAAAATTTAGGTAAGGATCTATATTTGTAAATATTTCTTCCTCTGCAAACTGTGCTTCATTTTCACTAGCATTTAAACCAATAATAGTGTAGAAAGAGTCGTTAAAATTATATTTATTGTAAAGGTCTAAAACTTTGTTTTTAGAAAATGGTTCTGATGGAAAATTAGAAATAAATTCCCTTTCATATTCGCTAAAAGCAGCATTTAAATTAATACTTCCATTTTTATAACTGAATTTAGAAGATATACCAACTCTAGATTGTTTGCTTTTAAAAACATTAGCAGCATCGAAAAATGCACCACCATCGTATTCAGAATTAATATTAGTAAGATTTCCAAAAATATGTAATGAAAATGCATCGCTAAATCGATATCCTAAATTTACGTCCAATCCATATTTAGAAAATTTATCTTTTTCATTTTCATCTGTAATTGCTGCAGACATACCATCTGCAAACTGCTGATTTAAAGCAGTACGATACGTGAATTTATTTAAAGTTCCACTTATTGCGACACTATTATTAAAATCTGCAATATCATAATCTTGGTCTGATTCAGATTGGTTACTACCTATACTAGATGCAAACACAGCTTGAATCTTTTCCTTACCTGCCTTTTTAGTTGTAATATTAATAACTGCTGCTGCTGCGCCATTTCCATACAATGTACTAGCAGCTCCTTTTATAATTTCAATAGATTCTATTTGACTTAAATTCAAAAGTCTAAAATCATACTCGCCATTAAGTTGAGATACATCGCTAACCTGAATACCATCAATTAAAACCAATACCTGACGATTACGCCCGCCTCTAACATAAACCCCAAGGTTTTGCCCTGTATTACTTCTACTACCATTAATCTCAATACCAGACTGAGTGTTAATTAATTCTGAAACCGTTCTTCCTTGATTTCTTTCAATCTCTTGTTTTGAAATCTTAATTACTGTTTTACCTGAATTTTCACGTTTTAAAGCAAAACGCGAATCTGTAATAACAACTTCATCAAGTTGCTGTACTTTTGTTGAATCTACCGCTTGTTTTTGTGCAAATCCAAATACCGATATACCAAAACATAGTATACCAATAACTTTTGTCTTTTTGTTCATTTTAATGAATAATTACTCGAGAATCGTATGGATTATCATACGCAAACTTCTATCCCGAAAGTTTAACTTATTTGTTTTGAAAATGGCAGGTCTCCTGACTTGCGTCTTCATGTTGGTCTTCCCAAAGATTGCTCTTCAGTGACATTGAAGTTGAACATGAAGCTTTGTAGCTCACAGTTGCGGGAACAGTTCTGGAATTGATTAAAAATTCTCACCAGATTCCCTTTTAATCCGTTCAATTAAAATT
This sequence comes from uncultured Algibacter sp., assembly GCF_947487575.1. Taxonomy (GTDB): domain Bacteria; phylum Bacteroidota; class Bacteroidia; order Flavobacteriales; family Flavobacteriaceae; genus Algibacter_B. Next base: position 226,454 of record NZ_CANKXG010000002.1, read on the forward strand.
GAACAAGAACCAAAATTCGCTGCAAAAGTAGATGTTTTTAGTATAAGTAGATAAACAAACTTTACTTTTTCTTATTCAATTTATAAACAAGATAAATAAAGCCAATAAGAAAATGAGCTATTATAACTCCACCTACTATATATATTGTTAAATTTGAACCGTCTCGCATAGGTTTTATGTTTATTTACAAAATTAAAAACCTAAAAGGTTTTAATTTGCTACAAATGTTACATCATTATATGAAGTTTAATTATTGTCTATTATTCATTGTTTTTGTTTTTTTTAACTGTAAAAGTGAACCTTCAAAAAAACTCAAAGAAAATATTACAGGTATTTCAATCAAACTTAAATATGCTAAAGGATTTTCAATAAAAAAGTATGAAACGCACAAAATTTTAGAAGTAAAAAAACCTTGGCCAGAAGCAAATAGAAGCTATAGGTTTGCTTTACTAGAAAACAATTATGACGCTGATTATTGGATTTATGAAAGAGAACGCTTTGATAATACCATAGCATTACCAATTCAAAAAATAGTAGTCACATCTACAACCCATATCCCTGCTTTAGAATTATTGGGAGTTGAACAAACCCTAGTTGGATTTCCTGGAACGGATTATATTTCATCTGAAAAAATAAGACAACAAATAAACAAAGGAAACATAAGAGAACTTGGAAAAAACGAAAGTTTAAATACAGAAGTGCTTTTAGAATTAAACCCCGAATTGGTTGTTGGTTTTGGTATTGATGGCAACAATCGCTCCTTAGAAACTATTAAAAAATCTGGAATTCCAGTAATTTTTAATGGCGATTGGATTGAAGAATCTCCTTTAGCTAAAGCGGAATGGATAAAATTTTTTGGAGCTTTATACAATAAAGAAAAAGAAGCTGATTCTATTTTTAATCGAATAGAAAAAGGATATTTAGAAGCTAAAAAGTTAGCCGAAAATGTAAAACACAAACCCACTATTTTAAGTGGCGCCATGCATGCTGATATTTGGTATTTACCAAACGGAACAAGTACTGAAGCACAACTTTTAAAAGACGCCAATGTAAATTATCTTTGGAGTGATACAAAAGGCTCTGGGAGTTTAAAATTAAATTTTGAATCTGTTTTTGTAAAAGCAAAGGATGCTGATATTTGGCTTAGCCCTTCAAATTATTCAAGTCTAGAAGCTTTGAAAAATGGCAATCAAAATCATACTATGTTTAATGCATTTCAAAATAAAAACATATATACATTCACCAATACCACTGGGGATTCTGGGGGTGTTTTATATTACGAATTAGGAATGACAAGACCCGATTTAGTACTCAAAGATTTGATGAAAATTTGTCATCCAGAACTATTAGAAAATTATAAGTTATACTTTTATAAACCATTAAAATAATTGTCAAATAAAAAAACATATCACAAATCCTTTATAGCACTATTAGCTATTCTAATCTTTTGTTTTTTTATTAATATTAGTTTAGGCTCTGTGTCCATTCCTTTAAAAGATATATTTAATAGCCTTATTAATAATGCAACAGAACAAGAAACTTGGCAACATATTATCCAAAACTACAGATTACCAAAAGCCATAACCGCAATTATTGTAGGCTCAGGGTTAGGCATTTCTGGCTTGCTTATGCAAACCTTGTTTAGAAATCCATTAGCTGGCCCTTTCGCTTTAGGAATAAGCTCTGGTGCTAGTTTGGGGGTTGCTCTTGTAATACTAGGTTCTAGTTTTTTTGGTGGTGTTCTGGCATCACTTTTTATTTCAAAATGGGGCATTGTTATTGCCGCAAGTTTAGGAAGCTTTTTGGTGTTGTTAGCCGTTTTGGCAGTTTCCATAAAAGTAAGAGACACTATGGCTATTCTTATTATTGGACTCATGTTTGCAAGTATTACAGCAGCAATTGTTAGCGTGCTTTCTTATTTTGGCTCTGCAGAACAATTACAGCAATATATTTTCTGGGGATTCGGTAGTTTAGGGAATTTAACTTGGCACGATATTCTCATTTTGTTGTTTATTTATGGATTAGGAATCATTATAAGTGTTCTATCTATAAAACCTTTAAACACGTTACTTTTAGGAGAAAATTATGCCAAAAGCTTAGGGCTAAATATTAAGCAAAGTCGCCTAATAATAATTATAGCCACAAGTTTACTAGCCGGAACGATTACAGCTTTTACTGGCCCTATTGCTTTTATTGGTTTAGCAATTCCTCATATAACTAGGCAGGTTTTCAATACATCAAATCACAAAATACTATTACCAGCAGTTTTTATACTTGGCGCCATTGTCATGCTTATTTGCGATAGCATAGCTCAATTACCAAATAGTGATTATACGCTACCTATCAATGCTATTACATCGCTAATTGGTGCTCCTGTTGTTATTTGGTTATTAGTTAGAAAACGTAAAATGGTGTTTTAATGAAAAACAATAACCAACATATCATTTTAAAGACCGAAGATTTATCCATTGGTTACACTTCAAAAAAAGCAAAAACTATTGTTGCCTCAAATATCAATATTGAATTGCATAAAGGAGAATTTGTTGGACTAATCGGCGCCAATGGCATTGGAAAATCTACTTTAATAAGAACATTAACTCAAGTTCAAGCACCTTTAAATGGTTCTATTCATTTAAACAAAAAAAATGTAGTAGACTATAACCCTTTGGACTTGGCAAAAGTGATGAGTTTGGTTTTAACCGAACAAATAGCTTCAAAAAATTTATCGGTTTTTGAATTGGTGGCTTTAGGAAGACAACCTTATACCAATTGGGTTGGAAATTTATCTAGAAATGATATCGAAATTGTTGATAAAGCATTAATACAAACAAACTTATGTGATTTAAAAACCAAAAAATGTTTTGAACTTAGCGATGGCCAATTACAAAAAGTAATGATTGCACGAGCTTTAGCCCAAGACACAGATTTAATTATTCTAGATGAACCTACTACACATCTAGATATGTACCATAAAGCATACATATTAAAGTTACTTCAAAAACTTGCTAAAGAAACGAATAAAACTATTTTATTTTCATCTCATGAGATAGATTTAGCTATTCAGCTTTGTGATAAAATGATTGTTATGACCGATAAAGAAGTGGTTTCGGATGAACCTTGCAACTTAATTGCGAAGGGCACCTTTGAAACCTTATTCCCTAAAGACTTGATTTCATTTGATGAAACCACAGGAACATTTCGAGTAATGAATTAAGCATTCTTACTTCTGTTAATTTTTACTATATTTACATATCTGAAAATCAAAACATTACCTTTTCTCTCCTTTTTTAAATGATTTTCAAATCGAACTTAAAAACTAATTTAATGAAATCATTAAAATTTATTTTGCCTGTTTTTGGGCTATTGTTGTGCTTTAATTGTAAAAACCCTAAACCTAATCCAGCATTAGCATCTATCGATTTTCAAAGAGGCGATTTACTATTATGTGGCAGTGGCCAATTTGGTGAATTAAAATTTTCACTTTCCTGTGATTATGAAACCAGAAAAGCATTTGATTTAGCTGTAGCTTTACTACATTCATTTCAATATAGCGAATCTGAAAAAGCATTTGTAAAAGTGATTGATGCAGACCCTAATTGCCCAATGGCATATTGGGGCGTTGCTATGAGTATTTATCATGCTGCATGGTTCCCTCCTTCCAATGAAGATTTAATTAAAGGCTCAGCTGTTTTGAAAATTGCCAAAGAATTATCGATGGATGAAAAGCAAAGAGATTATATTAATGCTATTGATGCCTTTTATACCAATTGGGAGACTATAGACCATAAAACAAGAGCCAAAAGGTTTGAAAATAAAATGGAAGCTATTCACTTAAAATATCCCGAAGATATTGAAGCAGCCATTTTTTATTCCTTAGCATTATTTTCTACAAGAGATAGAGTTGGTAAAGCATTTAAAAATGAAAGAAAGGCAGGGAAAATTCTTGAAGGCTTATTTGCCGAGAATCCAAACCACCCAGGGATTGCACACTATATAATTCATAATTATGACAACCCTGTATTAGCTCAAAAAGGATTAGAAACGGCACGTAGATATGCCAGTATTGCTCCATCTTCAGCTCATGCGCAACATATGCCATCACATATTTTTACCAGATTAGGCATTTGGCAAGAGTCTATAACATCTAATTTATTATCGAGTGAAAGCTCAAGGTGTTATGAAGAAGCTGCAAATTTATCTGGAGCACATTTTGAAGAAATTCATGCCATTGATTATTTAGTGTATGCCTATATACAAAAAGGAGATAATTCAAGTGCTGAAGAACAATATAGTATAATAAAGAATAAAAAAGTTTTTTATCCTATGATGCTAACCGCTGTAACTTATCCTTTAACAGCTATTCCTGCAAGACTAGCCTTAGAAAACAAAAATTGGGAACGCGCTGCTCGTCTTACTTTACAAGATGTAGAACTAGATTGGGATAAATTTCCGTGGCAAAAAGCTATACATCACTTTGCAGTAGCAATGGGAGCAGTAAATACAAATGATTTTAAAACTGTTGAATCTGAAATTGAAATATTGAAAAGTTTACATAAAAACTTAATAGACCAAAATGATAAAACAAAAGCCATTCAAGTTAAACTAGTTGAAATACAAATTAAAACAACACAAGCTTGGCTAAGTTTTAGAAAAAATGATTCAAAAAGTGGCCTTGCATTAATGCAAGAAGCTACCGAAATAGAACGACACACAAGCAAACACCCTGTCACACCCGGAGATGTACTCCCAGCCATAGAATTATTGGGTGATATGCTTTTAGAAATGAATAAACCAAAAGAGGCATTAGCAGCCTATGAGGAAGATTTAAAAGGACGCCCTAACAGGTTTAATGGTATTTACGGAGCAGCAATAGCTTCAGAACAATCTGGTGATTTAGGTAAGGCAACTGGTTATTATAATCAACTTATTGAATTAACAAAAGATTCGAATAGTAATAGACCAGAAATTGAAAAGGCAAAAGCATTTATTAAAAACCATGCCATTTAATTTTTAAAATGATTTCTAAATTTTTAAACAAAAGCACGTTAACATTATTAGTTTTAGCATTTTCTTGCAATACATTTTCAAAAAAACAATTACCAGTTTATAATCCTTCAGATTTAAACCCTGAATTAGTTGACAAAAGTCTTCTAAATAAAAATGAAAATCATTCAGTAGCCAATTTCAGTTTGATTAATCAAAACGGAAACAGTATTACTCAAGAAACCTTTAAAGACAAAATATACATTGCTGATTTCTTCTTCACACGCTGCCCAAGTATTTGCCCAATTATGACGAATAATATGTTGAAAATTCAAAATGAATTTATTAACCATGATGATGTTATGCTACTATCATTATCAGTAACACCAGATATTGATAGCATTTCTGTATTAAAGGAGTATGCAAATAACAAAGGCGTTATTGATTCAAAATGGCATGTAACTACTGGAGATAAAAAACACATATACAACTTAGCTCGTAAAAGCTACTTTGCCGTTGTTGAACAAGGAGATGGTGGCTTACAAGATTTTATTCATACACCAAACTTCATTTTAATTGATAAGAAAAAGCAAATTCGAGGCATTTATGACGGCACCGATGATGATGATATTAAACGTGTTATTAACGACATTAAAATTCTAATAAAATAAGATAAACTTCCTACTTCTTGTTTCGGTCTTCCAACTTAAAAAATTATCTTTGACTATATTTCTTTTCTAAATGAACGATAGCCTTATTCTCATTATATCCATTTTAATTGCTGCTACCATTGGTGGCTATTTAGGTATGCTTTTCACAAAACTTAAAACTAAAAGTGAACAAAGTACACTTGAAGAACGCCAAAACCAAATGCAATTAACTATTGAAGAGTTAAAGCAAAATTTAACTAAAATTGAAAATGAACGTGAAGACATTCGTCGCGAAAAAGACTTTTTAAATACAGAATTAGCAAGAAAAAATTCTGAATACGAAAACCTTCAAGAACTCAATCTAAAACGTGATGCAGAACTTGAAGAACGCCAAGAACAACTTCGTAAAGATTTTGAGTTGTTAGCCACTAAAATACTAGATGAAAAGTCTGAAAAATTTACACTTCAGAATAAAGAAAACATTAAAAACATATTAAATCCGCTTCAAGAAAAAATTAAAACTTTTGAAGAAAAAGTTGATTTAACTCAAAAGGAAAGCATCAGTATGCATTCGGCTTTAAAAGAGCAATTATTAGGTTTAAAAGACTTAAACCAACAAATGACAAAGGAAGCTACAAACCTCACAAGGGCATTAAAAGGTGATAGTAAAATGCAAGGAAATTGGGGAGAATTAGTTTTAGAACGCGTTTTAGAAAAATCTGGTTTAGAGAAAGATAGAGAATATTTTGTGCAACAAAGTTTCACAAGAGATGATGGGTCTCGTGTTTTACCAGATGTTGTTTTGAATCTTCCTGATGGTAAAAAAATGATTATTGACAGTAAAGTGTCTTTAACTGATTATGAGCGTTTGGCAAATGCTGAGGAGGATGACAAACAGCAATTTCTAAAAGCCCATGTTAATTCTATTAGAAAACATGTAGATCAACTTTCAGATAAAAATTATCAGGATTTATATGATATAGAATCGCCAGATTTTGTACTCATGTTCATCCCTATAGAGCCCGCTTTTGCCATAGTTGTAAATGAAGACAATTCAATTTACAACAAGGCGTTTGAAAAGAATATTGTAATTGTCACGCCTTCTACATTATTAGCTACATTACGTACTATAGACAGCATGTGGAATAACGAAAAACAACAACGTAATGCTATTGAAATTGCGCGACAAGCAGGAGCGCTTTACGATAAATTTGAAGGCTTAGTAAGTGATTTAACTGGTGTTGGAAAAAAGATAGATGCTGCTAAAAACGATTATTCTTCAGCAATGAATAAATTAGTTGACGGCAGAGGAAATCTCATAACAAGTGTTGAAAAACTTAAAAAGATGGGAGCTAAAGCAAAAAAATCACTCCCCGAGGCTATTATTAAACGTGCAGAAGAGGACGAATAAAATAACATTCTATCTCACTTTTAATTTACCTGTTGTTATTTTAACAGTTCCATCCAGAATATTTATTAAAATTACTTTTTTTTACAAAATATTTCATAACTCAATAAAAATAAATAAAGCACTAAAGTGGACATAAAATATATTACTACATTAGGGCTCATTTGTAGTTTGTTTCATTTTTAAAATAAAGGCTCATGTTTAAGCACGCCAAAGACTCTCAAGTATCTATTACAGAACTCATGTTACCATCACATTCAAATTTTAGCGGAAAAATTCATGGCGGTCACATTTTAAATTTAATGGATCAAATAGCATTTGCTTGTGCTTCAAAACACTCCAGGAATTATTGCGTAACAGCATCTGTAAATAAAGTTGATTTTTTAAACCCTATTGAAGTTGGTGAATTAGTAACTCTTAAAGCATCAGTTAACTATACCGGAAGAACCTCTATGGTTGTTGGCTTACGAGTTGAGTCAGAAAATATTCAAACAGGAAAAATTAAACATTGTAATTCATCTTACTTCACTATGGTTGCCAAAGATAAAGATGGAAAAAATGCTAAAGTTCCAGGTTTAATTTTAGATACAGAACAAAGTGTTCGCCGTTTCGCAAGAAGTATAGCTAGACAAGAACAAGCTAGAAAAAGGTCATCAAAATTTAGGGCTTCTGAGTTTAAAATTGAAGAACATATAGAGTTTATTAAAACTCAAAATGCCAAAATTGATTTTAATCATTAACAAAAAAATTATAAAAAAAGCCGCATAAAGCGGCTTTTAATCAAATATTTTACTGAAGTATTATTTACTCAAGTACATTTTACGTCTTGAATATAAATCGTAAAACTCATCATCTTTTAAGCTATCGATAAAAAGGATACTTTCACCAGTACTTTTCATTTCTGGTCCTAAACGCTTATCTACATTCGGGAATTTGTTAAAAGAGAATACAGGTTGTTTAATTGCATAACCATCTAACTGAGGATTGAAATCAAAGTCTGTTACCTTCTTTTCACCTAACATCACTTTAGTAGCATAATTTACATAAGGCTCCTTATAAGCTTTAGCAATAAACGGAACCGTTCTAGATGCTCTTGGGTTTGCTTCAATAATATATACCGTATCATCTTTAATAGCAAACTGGATATTAATTAAACCAACTGTATTTAATGCTTTAGCAATAGTATGCGTATGATCAATGATTTGTTGCATTACTAAGTCTCCTAAATTAAAGGCTGGTAATGTTGCGTTAGAGTCACCTGAATGTACACCACATGGCTCAATATGTTCCATAATACCAATAATATACACATTACCATCAGCATCACAAATAGCATCTGCTTCAGCTTCAATAGCACCATCTAAATAATGATCTAAAAGGAGTTTATTATTTGGCATTCTTCTTAATAAATCAACAACATGCTCTATTAAGTCTTCTTTATTAATTACAATTTTCATCCCTTGACCTCCTAATACATATGATGGTCTTACCAAAATTGGAAAATCCAATTCTTCAGCTAGAACTAAAGCTTCATCTGCGTTTTCAGCAATTCCAAATTCTGGATAAGGAATATTATTTTCTTTCAACAACCTTGAAAAGCTTCCTCTATCTTCAGCTAAATCTAATGATTCAAAGCTTGTGCCTATAATTTTAATACCGTATTTAGTTAACTTTTCAGCAAGTTTTAAAGCTGTTTGTCCTCCTAACTGTACAATAACACCTTCTGGTTTTTCATGACGGATAATATCATAAATATGTTCCCAGAATACAGGCTCAAAGTATAATTTATCTGCAGTGTCAAAATCTGTAGAAACCGTTTCAGGATTACAGTTTATCATAATAGTTTCATAACCACATTCAGCAGCTGCTAATACACCGTGTACACAACAATAATCAAACTCAATACCTTGTCCAATTCTATTAGGACCAGAACCAAGTACAACAATTTTCTTTTTATCAGTTACCACACTTTCATTATGTGTGTATTGTTCTCCTGAAGCTGTTTCAACTACATTTTCAAAAGTAGAATAATAATATGGTGTTTTTGCTGTAAACTCAGCAGCGCAAGTATCAACTAATTTAAATACACGTTGTATATTAAACTCATCTCTCTTATTATAAACCTGACTTTCTAAACAACCCAACATATGAGCTATTTGGCGATCTCCATATCCTTTTTGTTTCGCCTCAAGAAGTAAATCTCTATCTATATCATCAATAGTGTAATTTGAAATCTCTTTTTGAAGTTGAAAAAGTTCTTCATATTGTTTAAGATACCACATGTCAATTTTTGTGATATCATAAATTTGACTTAATGGAATACCAATTTCAATAGCATCATAAATTGCAAAAACACGATCCCAACTTGCATGGGTAAGTTTTTCTATTATCTGGTTATAATCTGTATAACCTTTACCATCAGCACCTAAACCATTTCTTTTAATTTCTAGTGATTGCGTTGCTTTATGAAGTGCTTCTTGAAAAGAACGTCCAATACCCATAACCTCACCTACGGCTTTCATTTGAAGCCCTAATGTTCTGTCTGAACCTTCAAACTTATCAAAATTCCAACGTGGTATTTTTACAATAACATAATCTAAGGTTGGCTCGAAAAGTGCTGAAGTAGACTTAGTAATTTGATTATCTAATTCATCTAAAGTATAACCTATAGCTAATTTAGTTGCAATTTTAGCAATTGGATATCCAGTTGCTTTACTTGCTAATGCTGAAGAACGTGATACACGTGGGTTAATTTCAATAGCTATAATATCTTCTTTTTCATCTGGACTAACTGCAAACTGCACATTACAACCACCTTCAAAATCACCAATACTACGCATCATTTTTATAGCCATATCGCGCATCTTTTGATACGTTTTATCGCTTAAAGTCATTGCTGGAGCAACTGTAATAGAATCTCCTGTATGAATTCCCATAGGATCCATATTCTCGATAGAACAAATAATTACAACATTATCATTTTTATCACGAAGTAACTCTAATTCATACTCTTTCCAACCCATCATCGCTTTATCAATCATTACTTCGTGGATTGGAGAAATCTCTAATCCTCTACGTAATAATTTATCATAATCTTCTTCTTCATAAACAATTGCAGCACCAGCACCTCCAAGTGTATAAGAAGCTCTAATGCATAAAGGAAAACCAAACTCTTGAGCAATTTCTTTTCCTTTTAAGAATGATGTTGCAGTAGCTTGTGGCGCCATATCAACACCTATTTTTCCCATCAATTCTCTAAACTGCTCTCTATCTTCTGTTATGTTAATGGCATTAATATCTACACCTATTAATTCAACATCAAAGTCTTTCCAAATGCCTTTTTCATCAGCTTCAATACATAAATTTAATGCAGTTTGCCCACCCATAGTTGGTAATACCGCATCAATTTGTGGGTGTTCTTTTAAAATTTTAATAATAGATTTTGTATTCAAAGGCAATAAATAAACATGATCGGCCATTGAAGGGTCAGTCATGATTGTTGCTGGATTTGAATTTATAAGAATAGTTTCAATCCCATCTTCTCTTAAAGAACGTAAAGATTGAGATCCTGAATAATCAAATTCACATGCTTGACCTATTACTATAGGTCCTGAGCCAATAATTAGTATCGATTTTAGTTTTGGATTTTTCGGCATTTTTTACTGGTTATATGTTGTATTTAAATGTGTTGCAAAAATAGTAATCAGCAGATATAAAAAAAGGCATTACCGTTAAGTAATACCTTTTAATTATCAACAATTGTTAATCATTATTTTTTATGTCTAGTTTCTGTTGAAACAGATAATTTTTTTCTTCCTTTAGCTCTTCTACGCGCTAATACCTTTCTACCGTTAGCAGAAGCCATTCTTTCTCTGAAACCATGTTTGTTTCTTCTTTTTCTCTTTGATGGCTGAAACGTTCTTTTTGGCATTTTCTTATGTTTTTAAATCTGTGTTGTAATTTTAAAAATAGATGGCTTGTTAAAACCGAGGGCAAATATACAAACCCTTTATTACTTTGCAAATCATTTTTTAAAAAATATTTGAAATATTTTTCAAGGCTAATAAACTCACGCCAGACCTTTATTTATTTAGGATAATCAATTATTTTGTTAAATATCCTTATATCTATTTTAATAAAAATTTAGTTTCTTTGCAGTCTTAAAACTTTAAAGCGGTTTATTTCACATACAAACCGTACTTTTTATCAATTGAAATTTTAAAATATGTACAATAAAACTATAAAACTAATCATTGCGGCTGGAATAATTGCTTTTGCTATTTACCAATTTACCGAAGGCTATATTGGTAACGGCATTGCTCTTATATTTTTGTCTTTAATTTTTATATTCCTATATTTTAAAAACGAATTTATTCTTTTAGCCTTTTTAAGACTAAGAAAACAAGATTTTGAAGGCGCTAAAAAATGGTTAAACAGAATTAAGAATCCTGAAGCTGCATTAGTTACAAAACAACAAGGTTATTACAACTATTTACATGGCATTATGGTCTCTCAAGACAATATGAATGAAGCCGAGAAATATTTCAAAAAAGCTCTTTCATTAGGTTTATCAATGGATCACGACGTAGCTATGGCTAAGTTGAATTTAGCAGGCATTGCTTTTTCTAAGCGTAGAAAGCAAGAAGCGCAAAAATTATTATCTGAAGCCCAAAAATTAGACAAACAAGGCATGCTAACCGATCAGATAAAAATGATGAAACAAAACATGAAACAGGCCGCAGGACCTAATCAACATTACGGCGCAGGAGGTTCTGTAAGATCTCAAAAAAGACGCGGCAGGTAATAGAATATGGGTGTTACCCAGAAAAAGGGTCGGGCTTTCACCACTCGCTTCCTCCTACATAGGCAAGCTAAAAAGGCCATTCAATCCATAACGCACTCACTCATATGGCTTACTCAATATTTAATAGATACTTAGCACTTAGCATTTAGCAGAAAAAGTAAAATTATGTTACCTTTTTCAGTAAAGGACAGAGCTTGTGCAACGGTTACCAGTGTTGTGCGTAGTTCCTATTCGTACAGATTATAGTATGCGTGAACTAAAGGCATTCCACCAGTATGTATAAAAACTATTGTTTCATCTTTTTTTATTTTATTCTCTTTAATATATTCAATTAATCCAGCCATTGCTTTACTCGTATATACAGGACAAAGAAAAAGTCCTTCTAATTCGGCTAACATTTTAATTGCTTTAACTCCATTTTCTGAAGGAACTCCATATGCTTTCCCTACAAATTTGGTATTTAACTCGAAATCAATAGTTGTGTCAAATTTTGGTTTAACATTTTCAATTATTTCGTTTGTTAGTTATTTACAACGTTTTCAATTGTCAGGTCTTTGTGTAACACACTAAAACCAATCACTTTTGTTGAAGTTTTGGCAATAGCAAAACCAGCGATAAGCCCTGCCATTGTTCCACCACTACCGGTTGGTGTTATAACATAGTCAGGCACTGTTCCTTCTACGTTTTGAAATTGTTCAATAATTTCATTGGCACAATCAAAGTAACCTAAAGAGCCTAATAAGTTTGAACCACCAAAAGGAATTAAATAAGCTTTGTTTCCTTTTTTGTTTACATTATCAGCAATTTTTTTCATTTCAATTTAAAAGTCATCTTCTGCGTCAATAGTAATTATATTAGCATTCATTAACTTCATCAAGAGAGCATTCCCATTTTGATTGAAGGTTGTGTTCTGTTCAGGAATCATTGCTTTACAAACAACAATTGATTTTAACCCAAGTTGACAAGCTGCTCCAACAAGTGCACGAGCAGCATTAGATTGAAAGTGTCCCGCAATTATTAATGTATCTGCTTTTTTGTTAATTGCATCTGCTATAATTCGTTCATATTTTCTTAATTTATTTCCACCACCTCCGCGACCACTTTCATCATCTCTTTTGATATAAATTTTTGGACCTAATTTATTTGATAAATTTGGCAGGAATTCCAAAGAAGATTGCCTGTTTAGTAATTTGACTTTATTTTTCATTGATTTTTTTCGGAATTACAGATAACGTTCTGCATGGTTAGTTGCGTGTTTCAGTAACTAATTTAACAAACATTCATGAACCAGAGGAATTTCCGAAGGAAATTTCGAGTAAACTTGAGCCAAGCAATTAATTATATACGCGCTAGAATTAGTAAGATAGGTAATCAGAAACTTCGGAATTTATTATTTATGTGCAGTTTTAATGCTTGTAAATATAATAAAGCATGTCAAGAAATATATGAGTGATTAGTAACCAAAGTAAAGAGTAAAAAATAGCACTAATAGCGGTTTGTAATAAGCTTTTAAAACAGGCTTTTGCAATAGCTAAATCAGGATTAATATATGATGATTCTTACAGAAGTGCTTTAGTGAAAAATTAATGAGTTTTTACTTGTTTCTTACCACAGTACTTTGTTTGCACACGTTTTTATTCCACTTTTTTATATTCATAATGCTTGTCAAAAAGTCCGCCTTTATTTTTATAAATCAGTTTGTTTTTGTCAATTTCGACTATGATATAATTCCGATTTCCAATAGTCAGAATTGAGTCAGTCAATTTATAAGTCGAGTTATACTCGTTTCCCTTTTGGTTAATAAAAATTGATTTGTCGATATTAAAAGTCAGAGTAGTTTCCGATTCCGTTTTTTCGTCCGATTCCGATTCCGATTCCGAGTTATTTTCCGTTAGTGGCTCAATATCGTCAGGAAGAGAGTCCGATTCTGCAATTAAAATCCATTTTCCGATTAGTTTTTTTTCAGATTCAGATTGAGCTGTGCAAGAATTAATTCCTAAAATCAAAGACAGAATTATTAATGTTCTCATAATAGTTTTTTATTATCAACTTTTGGTGTAAAAACCCCAAACACAATTAGAAAATTCGCCAGCAACAAATTCAATTTTTTTATTAGGTAATTCAATCCAAAACTTATTGAATGATTTTGTTTCCCCATAATTTGGGTCTTTAACTATTACTGTCTCATAGTCAGATTTCCATTTGTATTCCCAAACATTTATTCCTTCAATTTCGCAATAATCTCCATCATAGGCAGTTTTAAAATGTTTCCAATCGTTGTTCATTCTCAAATGTTTGCTAACGTGTTTGTGTATGATTTCGTTGCGTGTTTCAGCAACTAATTTAGCAAATACAAACCAAATAGAAAATCCGCGAGGATTTTCGTAAGTAGGCGAGTACTAGCAATGAATTATACACGTTGTTAGGGCAAGTTTTTTTTATTCATTTTCATCGTTAATCTATTTCCATCTTCCGCAACAAGTCCTTCTAGATTTATTCCATATTTGTCATAAATAATATCCATAAATATTTCTCCGTTTGCCTCTTTAATTACTTCCGCTTTGTTTAAATTTATTGCTGGACAAAAAAGAACTCCAAATTTTCCTTCGGGAAAGTGTATTGCTATTGCTGGTTTAAGAAGGTTAAATGACCTCATATATAAAGCAAGAAAAGCACCTTTCTCTGGTCCTCCAAATGGGATGATTTGACTTTGATTGTTTTTAGAAATTGTTATTGTTCCTGGTCGAAATGATACGTCAGCATTCATTTCATAAATGAAACACTGTTTTTTTACGTTTTCTTGATAAACCGTTTCTATTGACAAGCAAAAATCGGCAACATCTTCAATTCTCTCATTTTTAATTACTGATTTAAACGCACTATTTATTTTGGAAGATTCTTTTTTATCAGATTCAGTAGAGTGATAATATTCTTGGAATTTGTTAAATGCTAATTGATTTCCTATCCAAGCATTTTGTTGATTTTGTTGAGCAGTTTTATTCGAAATCTTGATAATTACTGGATTTCCGTTTTCAAGAGAAGCAATTATAAAATCAGTTTCGTTATTAGATTCAATATTTGCTTTTAAACACTCAAGGACTAATTGTTGCAGATTTGCGATTTTATTCGAATAGAATAATTCAAGAATTTTTTCCGCAAAATGGATGTTTCCTGCGAAACTTAAACTCAAATATGGATTCAGAATTAATGATTTCAGATTTCCTGCAAGCGGATTATTTCGTACAGCATTTTTATCGGTAACTTTTGAATCAGATACGATATAAATTTTTTCCTTTATTTGACGACATATGATTAAAGTCACTCGGTTTCTCTCAAATTTGCCCTAACTAGTTATACAATAACTTCTATTCATTATATCCCATAAATAAATCGGGATAAGGTACCTTTTCGCAGATATTATCCCGCAATATATTTTTCATCTTTCTATCAAAATAAAAAAACGTTTATTTCTCTAATTATAATACCCTTCTTTAGGAATCTCAACTAAATAAGCCTTTCTTGATTTATTATTAAGATGTGGCTCACGTAACCAAGGGTTGTGAAGTTTTAATAGTTTATAATTTATTCCAAAACGTTGTGCAAACTTAGTAAAGTCTGTTACCGCAGTATCCACCTCAACTTTATATGTTGGGATGTTGGTATATAAATCTTTATCTCTAAAATTGAAACCGTATTTTTTTGGGTTTGATAAAATCTCTTTTAAAGCCACAATTCTAAATAAATAGCGCCCCGTTTCTTCGCCTAAAAGCAAATCGTAATACTCAGAAACGCCCTGTTCTTTTAAACGTCTTGAAACTCCTGCATTACCCGCATTGTAAGCAGCTGCAGCCAATGTCCATGACCCCAATTTGTTTTTAGCCTCTAATAAGTACTTGCAAGCCACCTCGGTAGCTTTTTCTAAATTATAACGCTCATCTACATTTTTGTTTACTTCTAAACCATTCTCTCTACCAGTTGCTGGCATAATTTGCCAAACACCCCTTGCTCCTGCTGGAGACACCGCATTTGTTAAACCACTTTCAATAACTGCTAAATATTTAAAATCGTCAGGAACACCGTGTTTAGCCAAAATAGGTTCAATAACTGGGAAATATTTTTTTGCTCGTTTAAACATTAACAATCCATTTGATTGCCAATATGTGTTAACCAATAACTCTCTATCCATACGTTCTAAAATATCTGGATTTTCAAGCGGCATAGCCTCGCCAGCAAAATTCAAATTGTCTGGAACTTGTAGCGCATAAACGTTATAATCATTTATTAATTTTGTTTCGAAATTTTCATCTGTAGGTGCATCTTGTAGGGCATAAATAAATAAGGTGCATAAACTTAATAGTCCCACAAACGCCAATGCTTTCTGTATAATCTTCATTTTAATAAGTTTTTTTATAAAATTAAAAAAAATAGCTTACTTACCTAAAATTAGCTTAGGTAAATTTTCGTTAAACCATTTATATTTATTGATAATTGCAATATGAGTGCCGTTTTTTAAAACAATAGGGTTTTTAATATATTTTATTGGAAACACGGGGTCCTTATCGCCATGAATATGAATTATATCGGGCAAAATTTCTGTCTGTTCCCAACATACCATTTGTTTTATTGCCCAGCTCAAATATTTACTATCGTTAACAGATAAATACTTTTTATAGAGTTCTAAACGCTTGGTCATAGTTGCACCAAAAGCATATTTCTCAAAAACATCAATTTTACTTGCCAATTGTGTTGGCACCAAGGCATATGCTTTGGTAGTTTTAGCCAAAAGCATCTTTTTTGGCAACTCACCCATAGACTTTACACTAGATACAATAATAAGTTTTTTGACTCTAACATGCTTACTCATTTCTTGCACCATAACACCACCAAATGACACACCTAATAAAACAATATCATCATGTTTTATAATTTTAGATAATCTTAGCGCATAGTCACTTAAACTTTCATTATCTAAGGGAATTATCCATTCAAGCAAATGAATTTTAAACTGATTTTCAGGCAATTTAATATGCTCAAAAATTTTAGGACTTGCAGCCATTCCTGGCATTAAATAAACATGTATTATCTCTTGAACCATAAGGCATTAACCTTAAATTTACTTTAATCTAACAATTATTTTTTGTATTTTTGCACAAAGTTAGAGAAATAGTACTCACTATTTTTAATTTCCTAAGAATTAAAACAAAAATAACATGGTTGAAGCTGCAGAATTAATTGACAATGATTTTCTACGTCAATTTGAAATTAAAGTTGATGATGATTTAGCAATAATTGAATACTCTTTACAGGAAAGAAAGATTTTTTTAACCAAACTAATTATTCCAGAAAGTATTACAGATGAAGATTTTAAAAAAGAATTTTTATCTCTTGTTTTTGAAGAAATAGCATCACGCAACTTAAGTGTTATGCCTACTTCTCCTTCAATAGCAAAATTTGTAAGAAGTAATAGAAAATATAAACGCATGCTACCTGTAGGGGTTAGAATATAGTTTTCTTTCAATAAAATATAAAAGCCAAAACTTTAAAGTTTTGGCTTTTATATTTTATTAGATTTTTTTTATTGTTTAATGTAAACTAAAGTTAAATCTTTCGTTGTTATCACTTGAGTTAAATTTTCATTATAAATTTTAATTCTATCTTCAAATACAAAAGAAATTTGATTGCCTTCAATTTGTGCTTGACTCTCACCGATTATAATAATAGAATCATTTACGGTATAAGATGTTGCCAAACTTATTATACCCTCATCACAAGACACATTAAAACTATATTCACTTGTCGAATTGTCTAATACAGAAATATCTAAATCAGGATTAAATGTTGTGTTTAATGATACCACTCCTTTATTATCAAAAAATAGCGTTTCATTTCTTGAACAATCTATTTCATTTAAAAGATTAGTACTTATTGTTCCATCATTATTAATATCGAAACCTTCTTCAACATGCCAAGCAGTCAGTTTCCAAACACCAGTAATAGATGAGTCATTTGAATCTATTGAATCGTCTGTAGAACAACTAGAAAAACACACTAGCGCAAACGCAAAACATAGGTTAATAAATATTTTATTCATATTGGGGCATGATTTAATCTATGCTAAAGTATATGCAGAAGCTTAATTCCACACAATAAATAAGTTAAAAGACTAAATTTCAGGGTTTATTCGTCGAAAATTAGAATTAACTACCTTGAAAAACTTCTAAAAATTCAAACCTCACTATGCCATCATTGTCAATTTGAGAAAGTTCAACGTGATGTAATGTATTTACCAAATTAGGATTCCAAGGTGTTTTAACTTTAACATAATTTTCAGTAAAACCATGAATATAACCTTCTTTATTTTCGCTTTCAAATAAAACGGTTCGAGCTGTTCCTATTTGACTTTCGTAAAAAGCGCGACGTTTCTTAACGGATAAGCCTCGTAACATTTTACTTCGTTTACTTCTCACATTTTTAGGTACTACACCATCCATATTTGTAGCTTCAGTATTATCACGCTCTGAATATGTAAAAACGTGTAGATATGAAATATCTAATGCGTTCAAGAAATTATACGATTCTAAAAAGTGAGCATCTGTTTCTCCGGGAAAACCTACAATAACATCCACACCAATACAGGCATGAGGCATTACCTCCTTTATTTTGGCAATCCTATCTACATACAATTCGCGCATATATCTACGCTTCATTTTTTTAAGAATATGGTTACTTCCAGATTGTAAAGGAATATGAAAATGTGGAACAAAAGCTCTAGATTTTGACACCAAATCTATCGTTTCATTTTTTAAAAGATTAGGCTCTATAGATGAAATTCTTAATCTTTCAATACCATCCACATTATCTAATTGAGTAACTAAATCTAAAAAGGTGTGTTCGTGCTTTTTGTTGCCAAACTCGCCTTTACCGTAATCTCCAATATTAACTCCTGTTAAAACAATTTCTTTAATGTTTTGTTTTGAAATAGCTTGAGCATTTTCTAAAACATTTTTCATGGTATCACTTCTTGAAATACCACGCGCTAGAGGTATTGTGCAATAGGTACATTTGTAATCGCAACCATCTTGTACTTTTAAAAATGCACGAGTCCTGTCTCCTATGGAGTAACTACCAACATAAAAATCAGCATCTTCAATTTCGCAGGAATGAACTTCTCCAAAATCATTTTTGGAAAGGTCATTTAAATAGTCAGTAATCTTAAATTTCTCAGTCGCCCCTAACACCAAATCTACGCCATTAACATCGGCCAACTCTTGTGGTTTCAATTGGGCATAACAACCAACCGCTGCAACAAAAGCATCAGGATTAGCTTTTTGCGCTTGCTTTACAATTGTTTTAAATCGCTTGTCTGCATTTTCGGTAACCGAACAGGTATTAATCACATAAATATCTGCATTTTCAGAGAAATCGACTCTATCAAAACCTTCAGCATTAAAATTTCTGGCAATGGTAGAAGTTTCTGAAAAATTCAGTTTACAACCTAATGTATAAAATGCGACTTTTTTATTCATTGTACTTTCATTTCCGTGAAGACGGAAATCTCATTATATTTACCTTCTTTGACTAAAAGATTGCAAATTTACAACTAATAAGTTACATGATAAAACCAATTTCAAGACAAATAATTAGCTATTTATCAATTAGTTGTATGTTTTTTTTGTTTTTTTCTTGTGAAAATAATTCAAACAACAATAGAGACCATCTTGTTTTTCGATACAACGAATTTGCGAACATAAACACTTTAGACCCTGCCTTTTCTAGAACACTTCAAGACAATTCGGTTTGTAATCAGTTATTTAATGGATTAGTGCAACTGGATAGCGATTTAAATATATTACCTTCTATTGCTAAAAATTGGACTATATCTGAAAGCGGGCTTACATACACTTTTAATTTACGAAACGATGTTTACTTCCATAAACACAAATTATTTGGTAAAGACTCAACTAGAACTGTGGTTGCTAATGATTTTACATACAGCCTAAACCGCTTAAGAGACGATAAAATTGCAGCCCCTGGTAGCTGGGTTTTAAACAAAGTTGATAGTTTTAAAGCTGTTAACGATACTATCTTTAAAATTACTTTAAAACAACCTTTTCCTGCTTTTATTGGTTTATTAAGTATGAAGTATTGCTCTGTCGTTCCCAAGGAGGTTGTGGATTATTATGGAACTGATTTTAGAGCAAATCCTATTGGAACAGGTCCTTTTAAATTTAAGCGTTGGGAAGAAAATATCAAGCTTGTTTTTAGGAGAAACAATCAATACTTTGAGAAAGATGATACTGGAAAATCACTGCCATATTTAGAAGCGATAGCATTAACATTTTTGCCAGATAAACAAAGTGAATTTTTACAATTTGCCCAAGGTAATATTGATTACTTACAAGGCCTTGACGCCTCTTACAAAGATGAATTACTGACTGCTGACGGTAAACTTAGGAGTAAATATGCTGAAACAGTTGATATGATTCGAGGGCCATATTTAAATACGGAATATTTAGGATTTTATTTAGATTCTGAGACACCAGAAATACAATCTCCATTAATACGAAAAGCTATAAATTATGGTTTTGACCGAAAGAAAATGATGATTTATTTACGAAATGGTATTGGGAATCCCGCCAATGGTGGTTTTATTCCAAAAGGACTTCCTGGTCATGATACATCTATTGGATTTAGTTACCAACCAGAAAAAGCAAAACGATTAGTTGAACAGTTTAAAAATGAAAGCGGTATAGCAAACCCTGAAATTACCTTAGTAACATCGAGTAATTATTTAAGTTTTTGTGAATTTATACAGCGTGAACTTGAAAAAACAGGTTTAACAATTAATGTTGATGTCATGCCTGAAGCGACGTTAAGGTCTGCCAGATCAAACGGGAAAGTTGATATGTTTAGAAGCTCTTGGGTTGCTGATTATTTAGATGCCGAGAATTACTTATCTATTTTTTATAGCAAAAATTTTGCGCCTGGTGGCTCGAATTATTTCCATTACAAAAGCCCAGTATTTGATAGTTTATATAACAAAGCGTTTACGGTTACAAATATTGAAGAACGCAAACATTTATATACCACCATGGACTCTTTAGCTATGCAAAAAACAATTATGGTGCCTTTGTTTTATGATGAAGTGGTGCGGTTTACTCAGAAAAATGTAAAAGGCTTAGGTACAAATCCGATTAATTTATTGGATTTAAGATATGTGAGGAAGGATTAATTTTCTTCTATGTTTTTGCCTATATCTTGGATTTCGTCTTTTATAACTACAACAGATTTTTTCCAATTTTTTTCCAATAAAATATAAAAACCCCAAACACCTAACAGACCTAATGGTAAAGCCAATAAGTTTATTCCATAGGTGCTTTCCCAATTGAAACCCCAATCGAAAACATAAATATCTAAAATAACAATTAGCGCAAGAAAAACATTTCCGATAACGTAATAGGTTACAACCCCTAAAATAGCATAAAGCCATTTGTTTTTGCTGTAATCAACAGATAAGTCGTAAAATCGTTTTCCTATAAAGTAGATTAATAATATTCCTAACATAATTTTTTTGTTTTTATAAACTATAAAATGGCTTTAGTACACTAGCGTTGTTTTACTATTTTAACCTTAAAAACCGCGGGTTAGCGCGTTAGGGATTGAAGCGGCATCCTTTTTTGCCATTAAAAGCAAAAAAGATATAGCGAAAAAGCCCGACCCTTGTGGTAACGCCAAAATTTTAATCTCTTCTGTACTGTTTAGTCTGTTCGAAAATATGTTCTAGTATGGCTTTATCTTGATCCGAAAATTCAATTTTGCGCCTTGCCATAACCACTTGGGCAACCTCGAATGCTTTTTTGGTTAAGTATGTTGTAAAGCCACCGTTACCACCCCAACTAAAACTAGGCACAAAATTGCGCGGAAAACCGCTACCAAAAACATTAGCGCTTACACCAATTACGGTACCTGTATTAAACATGGTGTTTATGCCACATTTACTGTGGTCGCCCATCATGAGGCCACAAAACTGTAAGCTAGTTTTTGCAAAACCCTCTGTTTGATAATCCCATAAACGGACTTCAGCATAGTTGTTTTTTAGGTTTGAAGTGTTAGTATCTGCACCTAAATTACACCATTCGCCTAATACAGAATTACCTAAAAAACCGTCATGCCCTTTATTGGAGTAACCAAAAATAACTGAGTTATTTACTTCGCCTCCAACTTTACTATACGGCCCTACGGTTGTTGGCCCATAAATTTTGGCACCTAATTTTATAGTTGCGCTTTCGCAAAGTGCAAATGGACCACGAATAATAGCGCCTTCCATAATTTCGGCATCTTTACCAATATATATAGATCCATTGCTAGCATTAAGTGTTGCGAATTCTAATTTTGCTCCCTCTTCAAGAAATATATTTTCTGGCGCTATAATATTATTGCTTGCTGGAATAGCTTGAGATATTTTTCCTTTTGTGATAAGTAAAAAATCTTCTTGAATAGCTTCTCCATTTTTAGAGAAAATGTCCCAGGTGTTTTCTACTTTAATAATATCTTGAGGGAACTCAATAGCTTGGTAGTTTTCAAAATTAATATCGTCTTGTGCTTCTTTTGTAAAAAACGCTATTACGTCTTCATCTTTAAAAATGGCTTGATTCTCTTTTAAGTTTCTTATCATTTCTACCAACTCTAAATTGGGAAGATAAGATGCATTAATCATAATGTTTTCATCCATTTCAACCATAGGGTATTTATCTGATAAATAATCCTCGGTAACTGTTGTTGTGGTCGTTTTTAAAAAAGTTTCCCACTTTTCTCTAATGGTTAAAATACCAACTCGAATATCGGCAACCGGCCTTGTAAAAGTAAAGGGTAATAAATTATTTCGTGATGGACCATCAAAAAGAATGTAATTCATAAAAAAGTTAAAAGTTAAAAGTTAAAAGTTAAAAGTTTTGATACCCTTATCTTAAACTTTAGATTAACAAATAGATTATTGTAAAAATAAAAAAGCCTTTCTATAGTAGAAAGGCTTTTTTTAAATATCTTTTGTACTAAATTATTTTTTAAACTTAGCGTATTTAGTTTTAAACTTATCAATACGACCAGCTGTATCTACTAATTTAGATTTACCAGTATAGTATGGATGAGATGTTCTAGAAATCTCCATTTTTACTAATGGGTATTCAACACCATCAACTTCAAGAGTTTCATTAGTATCTGCAGTAGATTTTGTTAAAAACACATCGTCGTTAGACATATCTTTAAACGCTACTAATCTATAATTTTCTGGATGTATACCTTTTCTCATCTCTAAATGCTTTTTATTACTTTCAATTTTGGAAGTGCAAATTTAAGTATTTTTTATAAATGCGCAATACTTTTTATTATT
Source organism: uncultured Algibacter sp. (assembly GCF_947487575.1). Classification (GTDB taxonomy): domain Bacteria; phylum Bacteroidota; class Bacteroidia; order Flavobacteriales; family Flavobacteriaceae; genus Algibacter_B. The sequence continues at coordinate 249,688 of NZ_CANKXG010000002.1, forward strand.
TTTTATTACGATTCCCATTTCTAGAAAAAAGCAATTAAAACAGAAACTTCAAGACAGTATTTTGAAGAATTCTTTTTAAATATATAATGTAACGTTTTCTTATCTTTGGTTACTAACTAAGCAACTAACAAATTAATTAAAATATTATGGAAAAATCTTTAAAATCTATTGCTACAAATTACGGTCTTTATTTAGGTATCACATTAGCTTTAATAACTGTAGTTGCCTACGCTGTTAATCTAGATTTATACACTAAAATATGGTTTGGCCTTTGTTTAATGGCCGCGATAATTGTTTTTGGAATCATTTCTGTTGTAAATACTAAAAAAGCTAACGGAGGGTTTTTAAGTTTCAAAAATGCTTTTACCTCTTATTTCATAACTATCTTGATTGGAATTGTTATTAGTACGATAGTTAGTCTTATTATTTTTAATGTTATAGACCCTGATGCTGCTGCAGAACTGCAAGTAAAAGTGATTGACTCACAGTTAGCAAGACTGGAAGCTTATAACGTTCCTACTGAAGTTATTGATGAAACTATGAAGAAAATGGAAGCACAAGGCAACATGTTTGCTATTGGTAACGTATTACAATCTTTAGTTTTTCAATTAATTGGATTTAGTGTAGTTGGATTAATTGTTGCTGCTGTTATGAAAAAAAATAACCCAGACGAAGCATAAATTCAGTATTTTTGAATATTATTTTGAAACTATTCTAAATGCATATATCTGTAGTTATACCACTACTAAACGAGGAAGAATCTTTAACCGAATTACATGATTGGATTGCTAAAGTTATGCAGTCCAATCATTTTTCGTATGAAATTATTTTTATAGATGATGGTAGTACAGATGATTCATGGCAAACCATATCGAGGTTATCAAGCCAAAATGAATCAGTAAAGGGTATTCGCTTTTTAAGGAATTTTGGTAAATCTCAAGCACTTCACGCTGGTTTTGAAAAAGCGCAGGGCAATGTAGTAATTACTATGGATGCTGATTTACAAGATAGCCCGGATGAAATTCCAGAACTTTATAACATGGTTATAAAAGACCATTACGATTTGGTTTCTGGTTGGAAAAAGAAACGCTATGACTCTGTTTTAAGTAAAAATCTGCCATCAAAATTATTTAATTGGGCTGCAAGAAGAACTTCAGGCGTTAAGCTACATGATTTTAATTGCGGTCTTAAAGCGTACAAATTAAATGTTGTAAAAAATATTGATGTTAATGGCGAAATGCATCGTTATATCCCAGTATTATCAAAAAATGCAGGTTTTAGTAAAATTGGCGAAAAAGTTGTGCAACATCAAGCTAGAAAATATGGAGAAACAAAATTTGGTATGAACAGATTTATACACGGTTTTTTAGATTTAATTACCATCTGGTTTTTATCGCATTTTGGCAAACGTCCAATGCACTTGTTTGGTACCTTAGGTTTTATTATGTTTGCTATAGGCTTTATATTTGCTACATACTTAGGTATTGATAAATTATATTTAAACCCAACGGGTAGACTTATAACGCAGCGTCCACAATTCTACATTGCGCTTTCTACAATGATTATAGGAACTCAGTTTTTTGTTGCTGGTTTTTTAGGTGAATTAATTTTACGCAATAAAACAGACAAAAAAAGGTATTCAATTAAAGATGAATTAAATTTTAATTAGAATACTTTAAAGGGCTTCATTTATTTCAAAATGGCAACTTTTTGAAAGCTATTATTTTACAATTGATTACTTTTGTAATCTACTTTTTTATAAAACTTATGATACACATTGAACCAAAAATTTTAGAAAGAATAAATGCATGGTTAACACCTGCTTTTGATGAAGACACGCAAACTATTATAAAAAATAGTATAGCCAACAATCCAAAAGATATTCAAGAAAGCTTTTATAAAGACTTAGAATTCGGAACTGGTGGTATGCGAGGTATAATGGGTGTTGGAACTAATCGTATAAATAAATATACATTAGGAAAAAGTACTCAGGGTTTAAGTGATTATTTACACAAACAATTTCCAAATGAAACACCAAAAGCAGTTATTGCTTATGACTGTAGGCACAATAGTAAAACACTTGCTAAGGTAGTTGCTGATGTGTTTTCAGCAAATGGAATCGAGGTCTATTTATTTGAAGATTTGCGTGCTACTCCAGAATTATCATTCGCGGTAAAACATTTAAATTGCCATTGCGGTATCGTTTTAACTGCATCTCATAACCCACCTGAATATAATGGTTACAAGGTGTATTGGCAAGATGGTGGTCAATTAGTTCCTCCACATGATGGAGCAGTAATTAATTTAATTAATGATTTGGATTATGCAGATATTAAATTTGAAGCGAACAATAATCTTATTAATTATATAGGAAAAGATGTTGATGATGCTTTTATAGATGCCTCGGTAGAAAATGGATGTGTTGGTGCTACACAGATGGCAAAAGATAATTTAACGATTGTATTCACATCACTTCACGGAACATCAATTACTGCAGTTCCTGAAACGCTAAAACGTGCAGGTTATAAAAATGTACACATTGTAAAAGAACAAGAGGTTCCAGATGGTGGTTTTCCAACAGTAAAATCTCCAAACCCAGAAGAACCAGCGGCTTTAAAAATGGCTTTAGAATTAGCTGAAAAAGTAAATGCCGATATTGTAATTGGTACTGACCCTGACTGTGACAGATTAGGTGTTGCTGTTAGAAATTCCGATGGAGAATTACAACTTCTTAACGGAAATCAAACCATGTTGATGATGACCGATTTCTTATTAAAACAATGGAAAGCAGAAGGTAAAATTAAAGGTAAAGAGTTTATTGCTTCAACTATTGTTTCTACGCCAATGCTAACCAAACTGGCAGCGGCTTATGGCGTTGATAGTAAAATTGTTTTAACTGGTTTTAAATGGATAGCTAAACTTATTAAAGATTTTCCAGAATTAGATTTTGTTGGTGGCGGAGAAGAAAGCTTTGGCTTTATGGTAGGCGATTTTGTAAGAGATAAAGATGCTGTAACCTCTACCCTACTAGCTTGTGAGATAGCAGCAATTACTAAAGCAAACGGAAGTTCATTTTTTAATGAATTAATTAAACTTTATACTGAACATGGTTTTTATAAAGAAAAATTAATCTCATTAACTAAAAAAGGCATAGAAGGCGCAGAAGAAATCAAACAAATGATGACCGATGCTCGTAAAAACCCTCTTAAAATTGTAAACGGATCTAAAGTTGTGAAAATTGAAGATTACGAATCAGCTACTTCAATGGATATGGCAACAGGTAAAACAACGTCTCTAGACATACCAAAATCTAACGTTATTATTTATTATACTGAAGATGGAAGCCAAATTGCCTTAAGACCGAGTGGTACAGAACCTAAAATAAAATTTTATGTAAGTGTGAATTCTAAATTAGATTCAGTTGAAAATTTTAAAGCTACTGAAGCTGCTCTAGATACTAAAGCCGAAACCATCTTAAAAGATATGAACCTCATTTAATGAGTCATTTCACTAATATATTAAAATACGCTAAACCTTATAAAAAGTATGCTTTAGGACACATTATTTCTAATGTGTTTTATGCTTTATTTGGTACACTTTCTTTTGTAGCATTAATGCCCATGCTAGATGTGATTTTTGACAATACAAAACAACCTCCAGAATCTATTCCTGAATTTACGGGTCTAGATAACATCAAGGAGTTTGCACAAGACTTTCTATCCTTCAAAATGAATGAATTTACAGGGGGAGATAAGGCTAAATCTCTTGTTTTTGTAATTGTATTAATAGTCATAATGTTTTTACTTAAAAACATTGCTGCATATTTAGCCAGTTATTTCATGGTTTTTTTGCGTAACGGTGTTATTAGAGATATTAGAAATAAAGTTTATAAAAAAACTGTAGAGCTACCACTATCTTTCTTTTCAGAACAAAGAAAAGGAGACATTATAGCTCGGGTAACTGGTGATGTTAATGCTTTACAATACTCTTTTCTACCGGTCTTAGAACTTATTGTAAGAGAACCATTAACTATAATATTTACATTGGCTACAATGCTTTTAATAAGTCCTCAATTGACACTGTTTGTTTTTATATTTATCCCTATAATGGGTTTTATTATTTCAAGAATTGGAAAAAGTTTAAAACGAAAATCAGGTCGAGTTCAAAAAGAACAAGGTGTATTTATATCTACTTTAGAAGAAACATTAACAGGCTTGCGCATCATCAAAGGGTTTAATGCAGAAAGTGTTTTTAATGATAGGTTTCAAAAATCTACAAATCGATTTTATAACTATTCAAATAAATTATTAAATCGCCAAAATTTAGCTTCACCAACTAGTGAGATTTTGGGTATTATAATGGTTTCGGGCATTCTATGGTACGGAGGAAACTTAGTGCTTAGCGGAGTTCCTGGTTCGTCTCTAGACGGAAGTGCTTTTTTAGTTTATATGACACTTTCATATCAAATACTAACACCAGCAAAAGCTATAACGCGTGGTATTTATAACATTAAAAAAGGTGGTGCCGCGGCAGAACGTATAGAGGAAATTATCGACACCCCAAACCCTGTAAAAGATAAACCAAATGCTATTGACATAGAAGGGTTTAATAGCCAAATGGAGTTTAAAAACATTTCATTTAAGTATAAAGATGATTATGTGCTAAAAAACTTCTCGTTAACAATTCCCAAAGGTAAAACAGTGGCATTGGTTGGTCAATCTGGTAGTGGAAAGTCTACCATTGCCAATCTAATAACTCGATTTTATCATGTTAATAAAGGTGACATCCTAATTGATGGACAAAACATTAACGATATTACAACAAGTTCTTTAAGACAGCAACTAGGTATTGTTACTCAAGATGCGATTCTATTTAATGATAGTATTATCAATAATTTAAAACTAGGTAACCAAGATGCAACTGAAGAAGAAGTTATTGAAGCTTTAAAGGTTGCTAATGCATGGGAATTTGTTAAGGATTTACCCGAAGGCATAAATACCAATATTGGAGATGCGGGCGGAAAACTTTCTGGAGGACAAAAACAACGTTTAAGCATTGCTCGAGCAGTTTTAAAAAGTCCACCAATTATGGTTTTAGACGAAGCAACATCTGCATTAGACACGGAAAGCGAACGTGTTGTGCAAGTAGCTTTAGAAAATATGATGAAAAACAGAACGTCTATAGTTATAGCTCACAGGCTTTCAACCATCCAAAATGCTGATAATATTGTGGTCTTAAAAAAAGGAGAGATTGTTGAACAAGGAAAGCACGAGGAACTTATTAATATAAACGGTGTTTATAAAAAATTAGTAGACATGCAAAGCTTTGAATAGAGCTTAATAGTTTATAAAATATAAAAAGGATAGAGATTTGGGTTTCTATCCTTTTTTTTGGTTTTTGCTAGACTTGGGGAAGACTAACAACATAAGTAGGTTTCTGTTACAAATATAAAACACAAAAACTAATCCTACAAGAAAAAATACATTTAATCGTATTTTATTTACACTTAATCGATTATTTAACATTAATCATCTAAAAAACAGCAGAATACGTTTTTGAGATAAAAATGATTTTTTACACTTTAAACTTTTAGTATATTTATTAGTCTAAAGTCTAAACAATTGTTTGTGATTGACGAAGCACAATTATTAGAACAACTAAAATCTGAGACGTATAAAAATAAAGCCTTTAAAGCATTACTTTCGCTTTACAAGGAGCGGTTGTATTGGCATATTCGTAGTATTGTAAAATCTCATGATGATGCCGATGATGTGCTTCAAAATACTTTTATAAAAATTTTCAAGAATATTGATAAGTTTAAAGGCGATAGTAAATTATTCTCATGGATGTATCGTATCGCAACAAACGAATCAATAACATTTATAAACAAAAAAGCAAAACGATTGCAGGTCAGTAATGAAGAAGTCCAGAACTTAGCCATTAATAACTTACCATCGGATGTATACTTTGAAGGTAATGAAATTCAATTAAAGTTACAGAGAGCAATTGCAACCTTACCAGAAAAACAACAATTAGTATTTAACATGAAATATTTTGAAGATTTGAAATATAAAGACATGTCAGAAATATTAGAAACAAGCGAAGGCGCCTTAAAAGCATCATACCATATCGCAGTAAAAAAAATTGAAGCCTATTTAACTCATAATTAAACCTTTTCGATATATTCTGGTCAAATATGTAGAATTTAAAAAAATGAAAAATAAAAATATCCCAAATATTAAATCAACAGGTTTTAAACTACCTAATGATTATTTTGAGTCTTTTGATGAAAAAATATTTAGTAAATTAAATATTGAAAATAAATTAGATTCAATTAGAAAACCAGGGTTTAAAGTTCCTGATAATTATTTTGAATCTCTAGATAACAAGATTTTAAATAATACTTTAAACACAAATGAACCAAAAGTTGTTCAGCTTTTTAGTAAAAGAAATTTAATTTATATTTCCTCGATTGCTGCAGCTATCTTATTATTGTTTAACCTTTCTGTTTTTGAAAACAAACCCTCATTTGACAACTTAGATATTGAAACCGTGCAAAACTATATTGAAGATGAAAACATTAGTTCTTATGAGATTGCTGCGCTATTTATTGATGAGCATATAGAAGAAGACAATTTTATTGAACATAATTTTAACGAAGATAATATAGAAGAATACCTATTAGATAATGCCGATATTGAGGTTTTAATGATAGAATAATAATATATACAATGAAAAAACTACTCCCATTACTACTGCTACTGGTATCATTAAATATTTCAGGGCAACAAAACAAAAGAGAACGCATAAAAGCTCTTAAAGTATCCTTTATAACTGAGAAATTAGATTTAACTACTCAAGAAGCTCAAAAATTTTGGCCTGTTTATAATGCCCACGAAAAAGAAATGTTCGCAATTAGATTTAAAGAGATGAGGGACATTAGAAAAGAAATAAAAAATAATATTGATACCATGACTGATGAAAAGGCTAACACCCTTTTAACAAGACTCAATACTGCAGAAATTAAAGCGCATAAGATTAAAGTGGAACTCGTTAAAAACCTATCTAGTATTTTGTCTCCTAAAAAAATAATTCTTCTCAAAGTAGCTGAAGAAGATTTTAAAAGGAAAATACTCGATGAATTTAAAAAAAGAAGAAAAGAGAAAAATTAATTTTCTCTTTTCTTCTTATTCAGTAAACGTCAATTTAGAAATTCTTCCTGTACCAGCTGCATAAGCCGTAGAATCATTTAAAAAACGAATAGTATAGAAACCTTCATCACTTAGATGCGTCCAAGTACTTCCCGAATCATTACTAAAGTCGATACCTTTAAAACCAATAGTCACAAGCTCCTTCCCTTCTCTATTTGGAATATATTGCACACAACTTCTGTATCCTGGATTTTGATTTTGCGCAACTAGCTTCCATGTTTTCCCACCATCTCGGGTTCTAATTTTATTAGCTTTATTATTATCTGGCTTGGTGTAATCGCCTCCAATGGCGAACCCGTTTAACTCATCATAAAAGTCTATAGAATAAATGCCTTCAGTATCTTTTTCTTTTACTATTGGTGTATCAAAAACTTCCCAAGTATCTCCTTTATTTGGAGAATAATAAACTCGGCCTGCAGTAGTGGCAACCCAAGTATTATCTCCAATTATAGCTATATTAGTATCGCTTGCCGCAAAAGCACCTTCATTTTCTGTACCTTTTGGTAGTTCATCACATACCAATTTTCTCCAAGTATTTCCTCCATCACGAGTAATTATGATACTTAAACAACCATCTGTACTATCTCCAATTGCAATACCTTCTTGGTCGTTCCAGAAATCCATGGAATCGTAAAATGCTTTTGGGTGATTTTCTTGGTAGACTATTATTTTCTCATCGTTTTTAATTCTATATAATCTTGCAGGTGACCCTATTGAAAGCGCAAAACCATATCTATTAGTTGACGCAAATGCTCTAAAATTATTACTCACACTATCATGAGCCATTGGAACTGGAAAAATCACATTCGTTTTTTTATCATATTCACTGTAATAAATCACTCCTCCAAACCCATTAGAAGTTAGAAAAAAAATATTATCATCGCTAGTCCTTTCTATAGCTCGAATACTTAAAGTTGAATCTAAAGCATGTGTTTTAATTACAATATTTTTAAAAACTCTAGATACAGGAGCATCCTTTCTTTTACAAGAAAATAAAAACACAATCAATAAAAATATTAGTCCAAACCGTTTCATAATTTTCAAATTTCTATAAAAGTAAAAAAGCTTCATGAATAAACCACGAAGCTTTTTATCAAAAAATCAATCAAATCAAACCTCTTGTTTTAAAATTTTTATATGTCGTTTTAAACGTTCAATGTCAATTTCTAAAGTACCATTATAAACACCACGTATATATCCTTCTTTATCGACTAAAACAAAGTTTTCAGTATGAATGAAATTGCTTTCGTCTTGTGTTTTAGTGAAGTCTTCATCAGCGAAATAGCCTTTTCTTGCCATGCTATAAAGTTCGTCTTTATCACCCGTAACTAAATGCCATTTATCAGGATTCACATTATTTTCTAAACCATATTCTTTTAATAAAGGAACTGAATCTCGCCATGGCATTACTGTATGAGATAGCAATAAAATCTCATTATCGTTTTTATAAGTCTCTTGAAGTTCACTCATATTTTTGGTAAGCTTTGGACAAATCCCTGGGCAGCTTGTAAAGAAAAAATCTGCTATGTATATGTTGTTTTCAAAAGTGGAATTGGTAACAATCTCTCCATTTTGGTTTACAAAAGAGAATGATGGTATTTTATGCTTTGGCGCATCCCATTCTGGTGTGAAATCTGCAGAATTAAAATAAGGTAAAGATGTAATTGGATGCATACCTTTCTTTTCTTTACACGACCAAAAAATCATCAATATAAAAAAACCTATAAGTTTCAAATTAATATTCATCATTCTTTTAAAAATCTATTTAACCTCATTGCTATTAACTGTTACGGTATAGCACTTTTTTAAACCAATTAAGCCAAAACGTTCGCCATTTATCACCTCATAATTTGCTTTAAGAGTGCCATCATTTTTCCACATACGCTGACTTCCTAATTCTTTTCCAGCTACATAATTAAAGTCTCTAAAAATCTGACCTGATTTATACCATTCTTTCACAACACCGTGAAACTCCCCCTTTTCATTAAAATGATATTCAAACTTAGGAGTTCCATCTTCCCACCATGACTTATGTATACCTGTTTTAAATCCTTCTTTATAAAATCTTTCTATAGACTTACTTCCATTTTTATACCATTGCTTTTCATAACCGTGCTTCTTACCATTAACATATTCAATTTTAGATTTTACTTTTTCAGCTTCAAAATAAGAAACTAAAATACCTTCAAAATGAATTTCATTATAAAGTAAAACACCATTATCTAACTTCAGGTTCTCATCCAAAGCATCTACCATTTTTGAACCTGAAGATGTATTGCAACTCAAAGTTATTAAACAAATAATGACGATATATAAATGCTTTAATTTCAATTAACGAGAAATATTTCCTTGTGTTCCAAAATAGCCATTACCGTTTATATATGGGTCTTCGCTTGTAATATGATAATGATAAATCTCGTCAGGAAAGTCCGGAGTTACTCCAGTATGCCCATGATAAACATCTAAATCACTATTCGTTATGATAACTCCATTTTCTACAGGACCATAAACTGGAAATCCGTCAGCCAATAATCCTAAAAAGGCATCATCTCCAAATTGATCTGTTAAATATGTAGGTTCTATATGATAATGATACTGACTTCTGCCTGTTGGATGTCCTAAATACTGATCGAAAGAATTAATTTCATTAGTTAAAGGCTGATCTGGACCAGCATACTGATTAAAAAATACTACGCCATTTCTTGAAATACCAATTGGCCCAAGCGGTGTTGCTTGTTTATTTGTGGCTTCTTCTGGATTTAAGGTTATGGTAAAAACAATGTTTTGTTCTGCTATTTCATTCGGGTTTTGACGAAAGCTTAAATTTGTACCATTATAGTCTTCATAAAGTGGATTATCGGTTGGCCAATACGGGCTTGTATGATTTGGCAGATCTGCTGTCGTGAATGTTACAATATTTCCATTAACTGCATAAGATAATCCTGTGCCTTCAAATTTTGACAGTATACTGCTAATATCATAATCTGTTTCATCCATAACCTCTTCTTGCTCCTCTACTTTCATGGTGTCAGAATCATCATTACTACTGCAAGACATAACAAAAAATAGCATTAACATAAAAGTACTTGATAATAGTACTGTTGATTTTATTAACTTTTTCATGGGTTTCTTTTTCTTTAAATTTTGTTTTTAAACAATCCTATTTATTAAAACACAAATAAATCATTAAAATATTTAATCCTAAAATAACAACAACTATGACTAAAAGTAGCTTTAACAATCTTTTTTGTTTTGAATTCATGCTTATATATTTGGGCTATTTATTTAGATGCTCCTTTTTTAAAAAACTTGCGAAAAAAATCAAAAATTATTCTCTTCGTCTTTGAATTCGATTTAATCTAGACATATTTTCTAACTCAGATTGGACTAAAAAACCGTCATTATTATTATCTATTTTTGAAAATTGAGATGCTAATGGCCCTCTTATTTCGGCTTTAGAAATTTTTTCATCATTATTTGAATTCATGCGCTCAAATAACTGAGTAATAGTTAGTCTACCTTTGCGCTCTTCTTGAATAACTTCTCCCATCAAACATCTACTTACATAAGGAAATTCATTAGTAACTAAATACATATACTTTCCATCAATAGCAATGCCGTTGCATTCATCTAAATCTCCTAAACCATCAACATATTCATAATCTGAAGTGTAGGTGCCATCATGATGTCCATCAACTGAAATATCTCTTACATTTCGTCTCGTCTCATAAGTACAGGCCTCCCCCTTACGAGAACCTCCAATTAATTCATAACTAGGCTTATACGCACCAATTTTAGAAAAATACATTGGAAAACCATCATGAGCAAAACCAATATGAACCAAATCATTTCCTGAATCAAATTTTTCTATCACCGAAGTTGGTGCACCGTGGTAATGATACGCGCCTGTGGGCTGTACGTGTGCATTATTAAAATCTAACCCTAAATTAATCAACTCTTGGAAAGCCTCAACACGATAATTCTCTCCGGTATCGCATGCCACAACCTCAGCAGTTCCAGGTTCAAATTTTACACCGTTTAATGCTACTCCTGGTTCTCTAACCCATTTAGGATTTCCAGTAAATTTTGGGTTTACAGGAAAACTATACGTTCGTTTTTGAGCAGAAATAGTATTTGGATTTCCTTTTCTTGGATATTCACCTGTTTTATGATTTGGCAACGCATTAGTAACCATTTTTCGTGTTTTATCATTTACAATTACAGTTGTTTTAGTTCCAAAGTTTTCATCATTTAAACTATAGTCTCCAAAATAACCACTCAACTTTACCTCCTTTTTTTTGGAATGCGAATGTGAATTTGCGCCATGATAGTGCATGTCTTGGCTTTCGTGTGTATGTGCATTTGAACCTTTAAAACTATTGCAACTTAGTACAACGATTATGGTAAAAACACTAAATATTACATATATTTTTTTCACGATTTATTATAATTAGTTTCTACTTTGAGGTTTTCTTCTTTTACTTTCAGATAAAAACACCTTCAACTCTTCTAAACTAATTTGGCTATTCATATCTGTATCAATAGCTTTAAAATTCTTTAATATATGACGATTACGTTTAGAACTTAACTCTTCTTCGCTTAATAGTCCATCATCATTTTTATCTGCTTTTTTTATGATTTTTTCAGGTGAAACTTTTTTAGATTTCCCTTTCTCAAAGAAGGTTTCTAATTCTTCTAAAACTAAAAACCCATCATCATTTACATCGATTATATCAAAATTATCAGATAATTTACCTCTTTTAGCTTTACTCGCTTCTTCTTTACTAATCTTATCATCATCATTAGTATCTAACATTGCTAATATTCTGGATGCATCAGGTTTTTCGCGTTGTTGCTGTCCGCCTCTTTGGCCTCCATCTCTATTACCTTGCCCGTCTCTTAGTGGCCCTCCTTGTCTTTGAGCAAAAACACCTAGACATAAAAACATTGCAAACGCACTAATTACTATTTTAAAATTTTTGTTTATCATGGTATTACTTTTTTACATTATATTTTTTTAGATGCTTTAATTTGATAAAAACTTGCGTTCTATAAATAAAAAGCCTCGTGATTTAAACTAAGCTTTTTTTAAAACCTACTAAATCTAACTATTACTCATTCATTTAAATATGCATTTACTGCAGAAGTACGAGAAGACACATGGGTTTTCAACTGATTAATCGCTACTTGAAAATCTGAACTAGAATTTAAAAACGTATACCCATCAATTTCAGATATTGCATAAGGCTCGATTAAAGCGGCATACAAATCGTAAAGTACTTGAACACTACTAACATTAAAAGCACCATCAACAACCTCTTGAAGGTAGTTTTTGTATTTAGCTTTATATACTTCATCTTGATACATATTACCAATTATTGGCCATTCTGTAGTGTTTAAATCTGAAAAATCTAAGGCTAATGAACCTCCTCTTTTTCCATCTTGAAGTGCTTCATTATTATCCCAAGGAATCCAAGTTAATTTGCTAGTATCTGGGTTATTGTAAAGAAAATAATTATGTGTCATACGTCCATAAGTATCCCAATTTTGAATGACAGTATTAACTGCTAAGTATTTTAAAAACACATCGGTATCAAAAACAGTTTCTAGATTTGCTCTCCAAGTATCAGCATCAGTGGTTCTTAAATCATCATTTATAATATTTAATAGTGCTTGAACATCTGAAAAATCAGCTTCATCCTCATTCGTTTTCTTAACATATTCATCTTCACTAAAAGTTCCTGCCGCAAAACTGGCTGCATCGCCATCTGGCTTGTACAAATTGCCGTCATCATCAGCAAATTGTTCATCTATAACAGTATCATCAACTTCTTCAACCAAGGTATACAATCCAAAATATTGAGGACCATCACCATAATCAACATAAAGTGTATAAAATGCCGTATGCGAACCAACAAGCCCAGCATTTCTAAAAACATCGCCAGCAACTTTTTCGCGCAACATAGATCTATCATCATAATTATTTTTAAGGCTTAATTTTTTAAATCCATAAAAACGTTGATTATCAATTTGTGGATAATCATCTTCAAACTCATCAAAATCTAATTTGAATGATAATTTTAAAATACCATTTCTCCAACTCGATTGTAAACTTGAGTTGCCTTTAAAACGAACGCCTACTCTATACCATTGTTTATCGTTATAAAACACCTCTGCTGGAACAAAAATTGGGTTTTCATCGGTTTCAACTAAACCTCCTCCGGGGCGGCCACCACCTGCACCAAAAGCGCCATAATTTGCTGCCATATCATCCAACATACTTTGCCAACGCGTTTCTGTGATGACTATGTCTAGTCTTTTTACTGCATGGTCTTCAAAAACTTCATTAAAATTAGGATCTACATCTTTAGTGTGTGTTTCCGTTGTCCAATCCGTGGCTTCAAAATCTGTATCATCAATAGTAACTTCTTCCTGCTCTTCTTCCTCTTCCATTATTTCCTGTTCTGCTGTGTCGTCATTACTACACCCAATAATCCATAATGCGAGAAATAGAAATATGGATGCTTTAACTACCGTTTTAATTGAATTTATTGTTTTCATATTTTTAGTTTTTTAATATTATTTTCTTATTTGTTTTCAGACTATTCAAAAGATTTTTTCGACATAAATCGCATGACTGCAGAAACTAATACTGTTGTTTTAAACCCTTTATTCATTTTTTTATTTTTTATTGTTATGAACTTTTAGATGCGTTCTCTTTTTTAAACTTGTGCATCATTTTGTTAAATAAAAGCCAAAAAAAAGCCTCATGAAAATTCACGAGGCTTATATTATTTAAACAAATTACTTATTGCCTAATATCAATTAGTTTCGAAGTTAAATTATCCTTTACTGCACTGTTTTCATCACTTAAAGGCAATTGATTTGTATTTAATAAATTGGGAGCTTCAAGAGGATTTACACTCAGATTGTAAAACGCTTCAGACCCATCATCAAAAAGAATATACTTATGCGTGGTGTTTCTAATCGTATAATCAGAAGCTATATCGCTACCTATTTCGGTATAGGCATATTCCCTTGAGTTAGTTGAACTGGCACTGGTAAACAGCTCTTTAAAACTGTTACTATCATTAATGGTTGTTGAACTTACACCAGCAATGTTTGATATTGTAGCAAACAAATCTGTTGTACTAATAAGAGCATCTTCTGTTTGGTTCATTCTTGTCACATTTTTTCCTGCAATTATCATCGGTACATTAACACCTCCTTGATAGACTGAGCCTTTAGCTCTACGAGAAGGGTAATCTTGAACAACCTTATTAGGCGTACCATTATCACCAATAAAAATAATAATGGTATTATCTCTTTCTGCTTCAGTCATTGAATTAATAAGTCTGCCTATTTCGGTATCCATAGCTTCAATCATAGCCATGTAATAAGGTAAAGGGTTAGCATCTACACTTGCCTGATCTGATGGTAAGCCATCTTGATTATGCAAATCGTTTGGAGGCAAATGGAATGGTGTATGCGGCGCATTATATGCTAACCATAAAAACCAAGGCTGTACTTGCTTACCTACCCAATCAATAGCCAAATCAGTAAATTTTGATGTTGTATACGCATTAGAAGATGCCGTGACACCATTCTCGGTTAAACTCCAATTGGAATATGATCGCACACCTCCGCCTAGTATACCTGCATAATAGCCAACTCCCATATTAGTAGGGTGATTAGCATCATTAGACAAATGCCATTTACCTATTACAGCGTGGCTATATCCAGTAGCGTTATTATCCAAGTGTTTTTGTAATGAGGTTTCAGAAATAGACATCCTATCATCAACATTCAACACATTTGTTCTAAAACCATATTTTCCTGTTAGTATAGTTCCTCTTGTTGGTGTGCATACTGGGTTAGACCACACATTATTAAACGTTATGCCTGTATTAATTAAATGCTGCAAATTGGGCATATTAGGTTTAACAGTACCTAAATTATATCCTGGCGTAGCATCTAATCCCATATCATCAGCAATAATCAACAAAATATTTGGAGAATCACTATGCTGAGACATCTCATCATCTTTATCAGAATCCATTGATTCAACGTCATCATTTGCACATGAAAATGAAATACTAAAAATTAATAAGTAAGCAATTTTAATTTTAAGGTTCATAAGGAGTTATAATTTAGTTTCTGTTTTTGACCTTGATTATTCCAAAAAGTTTAATCAATTAATTGAATAAAATGAATTTCTAATATCTAGGCGGTCGATTTCCATTTGGTCTATCTGGATGTTGCGGTCTATCTCTATTAGGTCTTCCTTCTGGCGGCGGTCCTTGTTCCCTTGAACCATGCCTTAACGCATCCTTTATAATTTTACTAAATTTTTCTTTTTGCTGGTCATTACATAACTCCCGAACTTGCTTAAAATGACGTAACACTTCTAAATCCTTAGCGGCCTCACTTTGTCCAATTAAATAAGCAAGAGCTTCTGTGTCTATATCCGTTAAAGAATCATCAGATAACCCTTTAAACAAATCATCTTTCCAACCACGAATATCATCAGAAATACCACGCATTTTTCTACGATGTGTTCTAGTCAAAGCTCTAAACTCCTCTTTTTGCGCATCATCAAAACCAAGTTCCTTTCCCAAAAAAGCTATAGGAGGTTTCCGTTCTTGTAGCTCTTGTTCCTGTTCTCCACGTCCTAAATAATTATAGAGAAAAAAACCATTCACAACAATTAAAAAGACAAGTAAAATATATAAGAGTAAATTTTTATTCATGAGATAGTTTTTATTATTTTTCAATGGACTCATGTAACATCCAATTATTATTAGTGCTTAAATTTTGAGTTTTTAACTTTGTATGTTTCATGTTAAATTAATTTAAAATTGATGTCTCATCATTATAAATTGATAATCCATAAGACTCAGCAAACTCACTCACATTTTCATCGTAAGAAGATGAGTCGTCAAGCTTAGTAAACGCAATCACATTTAAAACAACTACGCAAACTAAAGTTGCTAATTGCAATTTAGGAGTAAACCAATTCCAAACTGTGCTTGCTTCTTCTTTTTCTGCAAATAAACGCTGCATGGTTTTATCCTTAAAAAAAGGAGACACGCTTACAGTTTCAATAGTATCCATGGCACTTAGCGTGCTATCTATTTTACTTTGTATGTTTTTATTTTTGTCCATTTTATGGTGTTATATTATTTTAGATGCATTTTTTTTTTAAAACTTGCGTTACTTTTCACTTTTATAAAATTTCTCTAAAGAAACCTGTAAATTCTTTTTTGCTCGAAACATTAATGATTCTACAGACGATAAACTCCTCTCGGTAATATCACAAATTTCCTGATAACTCATCCCATCCACTTTGCTTAATGTAAATACCACTTTCTGCGCTTCTGGTAGCCTATTAATAGCCCTAAAAAGCGTTTCACTTTTCTCTTTATTCTCCAATAAAACCCCAGGATGGTTCATTTCTGTAAAATATTTGGTTTTATCCATCGGTATTTCATTTCCCATTATAGATTGCAAAAATGCAAAACGCTTTTTTGTATTCCGTTTTCTAATAAACTCTAAACACTTGTTAGTTGCAATTCTATAAATCCAAGTCGATAATTTCGAATTACCCTTAAATTTCCCAATCGAATTAAACACCTCCAAAAACACCTCCTGCGCAACATCTTCCGCATCCTCGGTATTAGGCACAAACGAAATACAAGTCGCAAACACTTTCTGCTGAAAATCATCCAACAACTTACCATACGCATTAGCGTTATGATTTTTCAATCCCTCAATAAATTCGTTTTCAGTCAAATAATCGGTGTTAAACTTAATAGATTCGCGCCTTCGCGAGAATAACAATTTCAAATGATGCATCAAAGCTAAGCTTTGATGAAAACTTTTCTAGTTTAGATGCTAAAAAAAATTAAAACTTGCGTTTAAAAATTATTTGGGCGTTACCCCTCCTATGGTCGGGGTCAGGCTTTCCGTTCCAAGTCCTCACACCTCCTACGTCGGGCTGCGGGCTATCCACTGCTATCCTTAACGCAAAAACCTCCCCTAGCCCCTCCAAAGGAGGGGAAACTATACGGAGTAAGCAATGTACAGAAATAAATTACAAACTTAAAAACCCACCCCTTAATCCCCTCCTTGGAGGGGGAAAACTCATTCTTGATATGATTTTAGAAAAAAAAAGGAAATAAGAATTAAACCAAACCCTAACATATAAATCAACACCCCATTCAATTCGCAGAATAGATTTAAAAAGCTCCGAGAACAAGAAGCGCATTCTAAAAAAGAATGAATAAATGCCGCTGGCTTAAACATGATTTTTTGGTTTTAGTATTTAGCTTGAAATACCTCCCAGACATTTCAAGCTAAATAGTCTATCAAAGCAAAATGAACAGAAGAAAAACACAATATCGAACGTTAGTAAAACAATAAATCACAGAACAATACAAAGAGCTGTCTCCTAACGTAGGTATAACAAACAGCCCACCATTTAAACCCATAAACAAATCCACAATTAAACAATTTTAAACCGTACCTTTGCATCCTTATAATTTATAAAGTTCAAATTCAGTTTAATGTCAATGACTGCTTACTGAATACTGAACACTGAGAACTAAAAAATGCGATTACACAGAAACCTCTGCTTTGCAGTTATAGACGGCCTAACCCTAATCTTCAACGAAGGCAAGTACGCCGACAAGGTTATACAACAACTATTAAAACGCGATAAACGTTGGGGTTCACGCGATAGAGGTTTTGTTGCCGAAACCACTTACGATATGGTACGTTGGAAACGTTTATACGCAGAAATTGCAGAAGTAAAAGAACCCTATGATCGTGATAATCTATGGCGTATGTTTGCCGTTTGGGCAACATTAAAAGGCATAAAATTACCCGATTGGAAATATTTTGAAGGCACACCATTACGTAAAATAAAAGGACGTTATGACGAGCTTTCAAAAAACAGAAAGTTTAAAGAATCTATCCCAGATTGGATGGACGAAATTGGGGTAAAAGAATTAGGAAAAGACCTTTGGAGCAAAGAAATTGCTGCACTAAATGAGCAAGCCGATGTAATTTTAAGAGTAAACACCCTTAAAACCACTAAAGAAAAACTGCAAACCACGCTATTCGATTTAGATATAGAAACCGAATTTTTAAAAGAGCATCCAAGTGCGTTAAAATTACAAGAACGCGCCAATGTGTTTTCAACCGAAGCTTTTAAAAACGGACACTTTGAGGTTCAAGATGCAAACTCGCAATTAGTAGCCGAATTTTTAAATGTAAAACCTGGTATGCGTGTTGTAGACACTTGCGCAGGTGCAGGTGGAAAAACATTGCATTTAGCCGCTTTAATGGAAAACAAAGGGCAAATTATTGCTATGGATATTTATGGCAATAAATTAAACGAATTAAAACGTCGTGCAAAACGAAACGGAGCGCATAACATTGAAAACCGTGTTATTGAATCTACAAAGCCCGTTAAAAAATTATACGATAAAGCCGACCGTGTTTTAATTGATGCGCCGTGTTCTGGATTAGGTGTTTTACGCAGAAACCCAGACGCCAAATGGAAACTGCAACCCGAATTTATTGATAAAATAAAAAAAACACAGCAAAACATTTTACAACAATATTCAAGAATGGTTAAAGCTGGTGGTCAAATGGTGTACGCAACCTGTTCCGTATTACCATCTGAAAATCAAGAGCAAGTTAAAACCTTTTTAGCCTCAGAAGCTGGTGCCAATTTCAAATTATTAAAAGACAAAAAACTATTATCGCATAAATCTGGGTTTGATGGCTTTTATATGGCATTGTTGGAGCGTAAAGCTTAATTTCTTGTCACACTGAGCGCAGTCGAAGTGCTGTTTTAAAATCTCATTATTATCATAAAAAGCATTGAAAAAATCCTGATAGAAAACTATCAGGATTTTTTGGTTTTGTTTGTAGGAAAAATTAATTATATTTACGTGATGATAATGACCAAAAATTAACTTTATCCTGACTAATTCAGGGGATATGAGTCATAAAAGTAGTTGTATAACGAGTTGTGCCACATTTGAAAAACGCTCTATATGGAGAAAAAGACTTTTGAATTATTACAGGAAGCTAGTAAAAATCCTGTAAATCAATCTGATTATAAATCGACTGTTTCTAACCGAGAGCAAAGAGCTTCTGACGGCGAAAAACAACAGAGATTAAGCTATCTATTAAGTCAAGGTCTTGTATCTCACACAAAGGACATTTATATAATTAATGAATATGGTTATCACGTTGCTCAATTTAAAAGTTGGGATGATTACCTTATTCATAAAAAATCATTATTTGACAAGAAACTGCAAAAAGAAAAATACGATTTACACATTTCTTGGTTTCAGTCTAAAACTGGTTGGCTTCCTTATTTGGTTTCAGTTGTTGGACTTGTTTTTTCTGTTTATGCATACAATAATTCTAAAGATAAAACTCATAATAAAGAATCAGACCAACACCATAATACATCAAACCATAAGCGCATAAAAGATATAGATTCATCCACCAAAAATACTCTGAATGAAAAGGCTGTAAATAAGGATACTTTTCATTTAAAGAATCTAAATAATCAATAACCGAATAAAAAACGTGGCACAACAATGTATATAAAAAATTGCTATTTCTGTTCTTTTCTCTATGTTCCATCTTTTCTGTTTTGTTTGTTTTTTAAACCGAAAAGTGACGCACATTAACACGCAACTTTTCATATACTAAACCGTTACCACACATATGAGAAAAACGCTAATATCAATATTCACACTTTCGATTTTGACCATGTTTTTCTGGAATTGCAAAGAAGAAAAAGCTATTAGTGAAAGTGAATTTGAACAAACCGTTTTCTACGAAATATTTCCTGCAATCTTAGATTCAATCTACTACGAGAAAAGACTAGCCCCACCACCACCGCCACCACCCGAATTTTTCCAAAAAGAAGAATATAAAAACGACATTGACAAAGGAATTCAGGACTATAAACAAACTGACAAGTATAAAAACGATATTAAAAAATGGGAAAGAAAAAAAGACTCTCTGGAAAGAGATAATGCTTTAATATATTTAGTCATTTCTGATTCTATTGGTGGATTTGAAAAATATAAAATTGACCTTAATAGACTGAAATCAAACAATGAAAAGTTTAAATTCAAATATCGCTCGGAATTCCCAAATGGACGTGAATTTTGGCGAACTGAATATGACTTTTTTATTGCAGCAATCATTCAGTTTGGTGGAATAATATTTGACAAAACTAAAAATTCAGGCGTGCTGAATGGAGGTTATAATATGGGAATTTTAAACGGAAGCGGCTTTAAAATTTTTATCAAAAAAAATGACAACGGAAAATGGATAATAGATAAAATTGAGGGAACTTGGATTTCGTAAATAAAATACGTGTGGTAACAACGTGTATAATTAATTGCTTTGGCAAGTGATTATTTGGAAAATTCCTTCGGAATTTTCTTGCGTTCGTTTTTGTTTACTAAATTAGTTGCTTAAACACGCAACTAACCATACACAAACCCGCTGCCAGTAATTATGAAAAAGCTTTTTGCAATCATTTTAACTTCATTAATAATTTCTTGTTCTGGAAAGGTTTCAGACTGCGAAAAACACTCTTCTGCTTACTGGACTACAACTATATTTGGCAAACCTCATAATACAAGAATTGAAGGAGAGAATTTTACAATCCGAAAAGCATTTGCTGAAATCAAGAAATCGGAAAATAATATTGAGCCAAAAAATGGATTTATAACATTAAGATTGCATTTAGATAAGTACGGGAGTTTTTGTAATCAAGAGAATTTTCAAATTAACACAAACTACCAACCTATCGAGTTTAACGATGGTAAACTGATAAAGAAGCTTGAGAAAGTATCAAGTAAACTTAATAAATGGAAAAATGATACAGAAACAAAAACTTACTATTTGATAAGGTTCACAATAAAAGACGGGAGAATTGAAGAAATTTTTTAAAATAGCAGGAATCGTAATTGGCATCATATTGATTTTAATAATCTGTATTGGAATCTATGGACATTTCAAAGGGAAAGAAATGATTGAAACTGCTAAAGAAAAATCTCATAGAATCGAAAATTTTGAATCAGGATATAGTGATGAATATATGGAATATTCAGTTGTAAAATTTAACAAAGCTGGGGATTTTCATACTGGTTTTAAATACCTCAATAAAGCAGTAGAATTAAATCCTTCATCTCATCTAGGTTATAGGGGATGGATAAGATTAAGAAAAATAAGAGATTATGACAATGCTCTCATTGATTTTGACCGACTTGACAGTCTAACACCAAATTTTGTAGACGCTCCTTTGGGGGAAGATATTGACTTTTTGCGAGGAGAGTGCTATTTCGGAAAAAAGGACTATCAAAAAGCGATTGAATTATTTAATCGTAATATTAAGAACCAAAAAGAGGATTGGGCTGATATTCATAGTTTCGTTTATCTCGGACTTTGTGAATACAAACTTGGGAATTATGAAAAAGCAATTACCGAATTTCAGCGAGCATTAAAGCAAACCGAAAGTATTCCTGAATCCTATTTTGGAATAGCTAAAGCTCAACAAAGACTAGGGCAAACCGAAAAAGCAAAAGAGAATATTATAAAAGCAGAAAATAGTATGCATTATAAAAGAGATGATCTATACAATGAGTTTCTTAACGAAATTTATTTGTCTGAAATATTGGAATTTAAGCAAAAACTGAATAATAAATAACTGGTTACAACAATGACTATAAGTAATTGCTCGTTATTACCTATTTTGGAAATTCCCCTCTACAGCTAAGCTCGACTTAGGGGCGTTACAATTAACAAATGATATAAACATTTAAGCATTCTGTCATTCCTGCGAAGGCAGGAATCTAATTAATAGAAATTTAAAAAAATGGATTCCTGCCTTCGCAGGAATGACAAAAACACGGGTTGAGTAATGCCCCCCCGCTCCCGCTAGTTTTCAAAACTAGTAGCGGTAAGAATAAGTAAGGAATAGTTATAACAAAAAGTAATATTACCGCCAATAAGTATAACTTAGCGGTAGCCTTTAGGACTTCTAAAAAGTTTATCTTGAGTACCCCGAAAGAGTAAAATACTTGTTGAAAATACTGTTAATAACAGCTTCTGGTTTCATAAAAAAAACAACTTTGAATCGTGAAAAAAGTGTATTTTTGCACTTTCTTTAAACACTCACAAATTAAGACCTAATGATTCATTTCTTTGGAAACGTAACCGGCAAAGTATTTGCTGTTCAAACAACAAAAGAATTATCTACCGAAAGTATTTCGAAATTAACGTGGCTTTTTGGCAACCAGCCTAAAATTGAGCAAGCATCATTGGATGCTTTTTTTGTTGGCCCGCGTGCAGCAATGATTACGCCTTGGAGTACCAATGCAGTTGAGATTACCCAAAATATGGGAATTCAAGACATCATCAGGATTGAGGAATTTAAAGCGGTTGCAGACGATTATACCGATTTCGACCCGATGATTTCGGAGAAATTTGATGGTTTAAATCAAGACTCTTTTACGATAGATATTAAACCTGAACCAATTTTAAATATTGACGATATTGCGGCTTATAACCAACAGGAGGGTTTATCGTTAAGTGATGAGGAGGTTGATTATTTGGATGGTGTGGCGAAGAAAATTGGCAGACCCTTAACCGACTCTGAAGTGTTTGGGTTTTCGCAAGTAAACTCGGAACATTGTAGACATAAAATTTTTAACGGGACGTTTGTAATTGATGGAGAGGAAAAACCAACGTCGCTTTTCAAATTAATTAAAGAAACATCGAAACAACATCCTAACGACATTGTTTCGGCTTATAAAGATAATGTGGCTTTTATTAAAGGCCCAATAGTGGAACAGTTTGCGCCAAAACGTGCGGATGTTCCTGATTATTACACTACTGAAGATTTTGATTCTGTGATTTCGCTTAAAGCTGAAACACACAACTTCCCTACTACCGTTGAGCCTTTTAACGGTGCTGCAACTGGTGCTGGTGGCGAAATTAGAGATAGACTTGCTGGTGGAAAAGGATCCTTGCCTTTAGCAGGAACTGCGGTTTATATGACCAGTTATTCGCGTTTGGAAGAAAACAGGCCTTGGGAGCAAAAATTTGAGGCTAGAAAATGGTTGTATCAGACACCCATAGATATTTTAATTAAAGCATCAAACGGTGCATCTGATTTTGGAAACAAGTTTGGGCAGCCGCTTATTTGTGGTTCTGTTTTAACTTTTGAGCATAATGAGAACCCGTCTTCTAGCGACTCAAAAGCAAGAAAATTAGGTTTCGATAAAGTGATTATGCAGGCTGGAGGTATTGGTTACGGAAAGGCTGAACAGGCTTTAAAAGATACACCAAAAACTGGCGATAAAATTGTAATTCTTGGTGGCGAAAATTACCGTATAGGTATGGGTGGTGCTGCGGTATCATCAGCTGATACTGGGGCGTTTGCTTCTGGAATTGAATTAAATGCCGTACAACGTTCTAACCCAGAAATGCAAAAACGTGCTGCAAATGCGGTTCGTGGTATGGTAGAAAGTGATGAGAATTTTATTGTTTCTATTCATGACCATGGTGCTGGTGGCCATTTAAATTGTTTATCTGAATTGGTTGAAGATACTGGCGGAAAAATTGATTTGGATGCACTTCCTGTTGGAGACCCAACTTTATCTGATAAAGAAATAATCGGTAATGAATCGCAAGAACGTATGGGCTTAGTGATTGCCGAAAAACATGTGGAGACACTTAATAAAATAGCTAACCGAGAGCGTTCGCCAATGTACACTGTTGGAGATGTTACTGGCGATGACCGTTTTACGTTTCAATCTAAAACCAAAGGCAACAAGCCTATGGATTTAGCAATGGAAGATATGTTTGGGAGTTCGCCAAAAACAGTTTTAACGGATAATACGATTGTTAGAAATTATAAAAACCCAAGATATAAAACCAAAAACTTAAGCATCTATTTAAATCAAGTGTTACAACTTGAGGCTGTGGCTTGTAAAGATTGGTTAACTAATAAAGTAGACCGTTGTGTTGGTGGTAAAGTTGCTAAACAACAATGTGTTGGACCTTTACAAATTCCGTTGAATAACGTTGGTGTTATGGCACTAGATTTTAAAGGAAAAGAAGGTGTAGCAACATCTATTGGGCACTCGCCTATTTCTGGATTAATTAATCCGGTTGCAGGAAGCAGAAACTCAATTACTGAAGCTTTAACTAACTTGATTTGGGCGCCTTTAAAAGATGGTTTACAATCGGTTTCTTTATCTGCAAACTGGATGTGGCCTTGTAAAAATGAAGGTGAAGATGCGCGTTTATACGAAGCTGTTCAAGCCATTTCTGAATTTTCTATAGATTTAGGCATTAATGTGCCTACAGGAAAGGATTCCCTTTCTATGAAACAGAAATACCCAAATGAGGATGTAATTTCCCCTGGCACTGTTATTATTTCAGCTGGCGCTAACTGTAATGATATTTCTAAAGTTGTAGAACCTGTTTTCAAACAAGAAGGGGGTAATATTTACTATATTAATGTTTCGCGGGATGAATTTAAATTGGGCGGAAGTTCTTTCAACCAAGTTTTAAATACCATTGGAAATGATGCGCCAAATGTTAAAGATGCGGGATATGTTAAGACTGTTTTCAATACGATACAATCTTTAATTGTTGATGATAAAATTGTTGCAGGACATGATGTGGCTTCTGGTGGATTAATTACAACGCTTTTAGAATTGTGTTTTGCTGATGTAGATTTAGGTGCTGATTTAGATATTTCTAAATTGAGCGAAGAAGATGATTCTATAAAAGTTTTATTTGCTGAAAATTCAGGACTTGTTTTTCAAGCTGATGCTTCAATAGAAGCTATTTTATCTAAAAATAATATCGAATTTTTCAATATTGGTTCAGTAAATAACTCTGGAAACTTAAATATTAAAAATGGCGATGACACTTTCGCTTTTGATGTTGCTGAAATGCGAGATGTTTGGTATAAAACCTCTTTCTTATTAGATAACAAACAAACTGCAAATGGATTAGCAAAAGACCGATTTGACAATTATAAAAAACAACCTTTACAATATACATTCCCAAAACATTTTACTGGAAAGTTACCTGTTATTGGAAACACAAGACCAAAAGCAGCTATTCTTCGTGAAAAAGGAAGTAACTCTGAACGTGAAATGGCAAATGCTATGTATTTAGCTGGTTTTGATGTGAAAGATGTACACATGACCGATTTAATTTCTGGTCGTGAAACCCTAGAAGATATTCAGTTTTTAGGAGCCGTTGGTGGTTTCTCTAATTCTGATGTATTAGGTTCTGCTAAAGGTTGGGCAGGCGCTATTAAATACAACGAAAAAGCAAATAAAGCCATCAAGAATTTCTTTGATAGAAAAGACACGTTGTCTGTTGGAATATGTAATGGTTGTCAGTTATTCATGGAATTAGAGGAAATTAATCCAGACCATGAAATCCACGGTAAGATGCATCATAACGATTCGCATAAACATGAAAGCTCTTTCACTTCTGTAAAAATTCAAGAGAATAATTCAGTTATGTTATCTAGTCTAGCAGGTACAGAATTAGGGGTTTGGATTTCGCATGGCGAAGGAAAATTTAGTTTACCATACTCAGAAGACAAATATCATATTGTTGCTAAATACGGTTACGAAGGGTATCCTAATAACCCTAATGGTTCAGATTTTAACACCGCTATGATGAGTGATAAAACAGGCCGTCATTTAGTAACGATGCCACACATTGAGCGTTCTACGTTCCAATGGAATTGGGCTAATTACCCTGATGGACGTAAAGATGAAGTATCGCCTTGGTTAGAGGCTTTTGTTAATGCAAAATTGTGGATTGAGAAACAATAATTATAGATAAAAAGCCCTAAAATGAATATCCATTTCGGGGCTTTTTGACCAATACAAACAATACTAAAAAAAATATTTTTAAGCAAATTTCAACTTCTCGTCTGCTTCTTTTTCCTCTTTTCTATACGCTTTCACTACAGTACGCTTCATTAATAAAGACACCAATAACGCAATAACAAATAACCCAGCAAAGACCTTAAGTGTTGTATCTAAAGAACCTGTTGCATTTTTAACCATGTCGTAAATAGTTGGCCCTACTACACCTGCTAAGCCCCATGCTGCTAATACCATACCGTGGATTGCTCCTAATTGTTTAGTACCAAACAAGTCTCCTAAAAAGGCTGGTAAGGTTGCAAAACCACCACCATACATCGTTATTACAGTAAACAAGACTATTAAAAATGCTAGTTCCATACTTATTTGTGGTAAGAAATAGAAGGCTAAAATTTGGAATACAAAGAATATGATATACGTATTTGCACGTCCTAAATAATCTGATAATGTAGACCACATAATTCTGCCTAATCCATTAAATACACCTATTAAACCTACAATTCCCGCCGCTTCCATGGGTGTGTAATTCAATTTCTCTTGCATCATTGGGCTTGCTGCTGAAATAATTGCAATACCACATGCAATATTTATAAACATCATAACCCAGATGTAGTAAAAACGAGGTGTTTTCAAAGCTTCATTAGCCGTAATATTTGCCATATCTTTTTTAATAGTTTTACCTTCTCCTGGTTTAAAACCATCTGGTAAATAGCCCTCTGGCGGTCTTTCAATATATCTTGCAGAAGATAAAATAAGCACCATATAAATTAATCCTAAAATGTAAAAGGCATTTGAAACACCAACAGAATCAAAAAGTGACTGCATAACAGGTCCAAATATTAAAGCTGCAAAACCAAAGCCCATAATCGCCATTCCTGTGGCTAAACCACGTCTGTCTGGAAACCATTTTACCAAAGTACTAACCGGCGTAATATATCCTAGACCTAAACCAATACCACCAATAACACCATAGCATAAATAAAATAGCCATAGCGATTCTAATTGAACTGCTAATCCTGAACCTAAAATACCTAAACCATAAAATATACCTGCGGTTGTTCCGCTAACTTTGGGTCCTACTTTTTCTACCCATCTTCCTAAAAATGCTGCTGATAAACCTAATAATAAAATGGCAATTTTAAATGCCCATTTAATGACACTTCCATCAACATCAAATATATCTTTTACTGGGTTTGTCATTACCGAATAGGCATATACAGACCCTATAGAAATATGTATTCCCACAGCTGATGCTGCTATTAACCAACGATTTTTTAATTTTTGTGTACTCATAATTATTTGTTATTTGAGTTTTGCTATAAAGCACTCAATTAATTCACTCTTACTTCCTTAAAATATTGTTTCAAAATTGCTACAGCTGCATCAATTTCCTCTGGCGAATTTTCTCT
Source organism: uncultured Algibacter sp. (assembly GCF_947487575.1). Taxonomy (GTDB): domain Bacteria; phylum Bacteroidota; class Bacteroidia; order Flavobacteriales; family Flavobacteriaceae; genus Algibacter_B. Next base: position 277,273 of record NZ_CANKXG010000002.1, read on the forward strand.
GGCATCTTTTAACTGATAATCCCATTCTAAAGCATCCCATTTATGGACACCTAACTTATGATAGGGCTGTAATTCTATTTTTTCAATAGTATTATAATCTTTAAAATGTTCGCCCATGGCATGAAGCAACTCAGGTGTATTAGTTATTTCAGGAATTAATACATAGCGTAACCACATTTTTTTACCTGAAGCTTCTCTATGCTTTGCGAAATTGAATGTTGTTTCTTTGTTTTTTTGACCTGTGATGTATTCGTAACCTTCCTCATTCATGTGCTTAATATCTAGCATCACTAAATCGGCATACTTATCTAATAACTCTTCAGAAAAATGATTTAAAACCCTTCCGTTAGTATCAATATTAGTATGAATATCTTCTTCTTTTAATCTTTTGAAAAAAGGCACCAACTCTTTGGATTGTAATAAAGGTTCTCCACCAGAAACAGTAACGCCTCCTCTTTTTCCAAAATAAGGTTTCTCCTTGATTGCCATTTGAACTAATTCTTCAATGTGATACTCTTTTCCGCCATGCGTATCAATAGTATCAGGATTGTGGCAATACAAACATTTTAGTTTGCATCCTTGTAAAAATATTACCATTCTTACACCAGGGCCATCATGCGTTCCAAAGGATTCAATGGAATGCACTCTTAATATGTTATCTTTATGTTTGATGATTTGTCTCTTTAAAAATTAGCATCTGAAAAGAAAGCTTTTCACACTCCCTCTTCAGATGCATACAAAATATAAATAGAGTGTTTAGATTGACTCGTGGAAAGATCTAGTAATCACTTCCATTTGTTGTTCTTTTGTTAATCTCACGAAGTTTACCGCGTATCCAGAAACTCTAATGGTTAACTGTGGGTATTCTTCTGGATGTTCCATAGCATCTAGTAAGGTTTCTTTATCTAAAACATTCACGTTAACGTGTTGTGCGTTTTTAGAGAAATAGCCATCTAAAATACATGACAGGTTTTCAATGCGTTCTTCTGAATCAGTTCCTAAAGATTTTGGAACTATCGAGAATGTATTTGAAATACCATCCTGAGAATCTTTATAATCTATTTTAGCAACAGAATTTAATGACGCAATTGCGCCTTGAGAATCTCTACCGTGCATTGGGTTTGCCCCTGGTGCAAACGGAATTCCTTTTGCTCTACCATCTGGTGTTGCTCCTGTTTTCTTACCATATACCACATTTGATGTGATTGTTAACACAGACATTGTAGGTTCTGCATTTTTATATACTGGTAATTTTTTCAATTCATCATTAAAATCAGCAACCGCATTTGCAGCTAATGTATCCACACGATCATCATCATTACCATAGCAAGGAAATTCGCCTTCAATTTTAAAATCTACAGTTAAACCGTCTTCATTTCTAATTGGTTTTACTGTAGCATATTTAATTGCTGACAATGAATCTGCTACAATTGATAACCCAGCGATTCCATAAGCAATATTAATACTTGGATTAGTATCAATTAAAGCCATTTGCGCTTTTTCGTAGTAATACTTATCGTGCATGTAGTGGATAATATTCATAGAATCGTTATACACACGTGCTACTTCTTTCATAGCAATTTTAAAGTTAGCCATGACTTTATCAAAATCTAATGTCTCACAATTACAAGGCTCAATGCCATCAACCATTTGTGTTCCTGTGATTTCACACTTACCACCATTAATAGCCAATAACAATGTTTTAGCTAAGTTAGTACGTGCTCCAAAGAACTGAATAGCTTTACCTAAAGCTTGATAAGACACACAACATGCAATACCATAATCATCAGAACCTCTGTTAGTTCGCATCATTTCGTCATTTTCAAATTGAATTGAAGAGGTGTCAATGGCTACTTTAGAACAAAAATCTTTAAAATTCTGTGGTAAATCTTTAGACCATAGCACCGTCATATTTGGTTCTGGCGAAGCTCCTAAATTGTAAAGTGTATTTAAGAAACGGAAAGACGTTTTAGTGACCTTGGTTCTTCCATCATCAAACATACCGCCAATAGCCTCAGTTACCCATGTAGGATCTCCAGCAAAAATTTCATCATAAGCACTCATTCTTAAATGACGTACCATTCTCAATTTCATGACGAATTGATCAATAAATTCTTGAGCTTCTTCTTCAGTAATTAATCCTTCTTGTAAATCGTTTTCAATATATACATCTAAGAATGTAGATACATTACCAAGCGACATTGCAGCACCATCTTGCTCTTTTACAGCAGCTAAATACCCCATGTATGTCCATTGTACCGCCTCTCTTGCAGTTTCTGCAGGACGATTCAATTCTAAGTCATATTTATTACCTAAAGTAATAATTTCCTTGAGGGCTTTAATCTGATCTGATACTTCTTCACGTAAACGAATAACAGCATCTGTCATTGGTCCACCAATATTTGCTAAATCTTGTTTCTTAGTTTCAATTAAAAAATCAATACCATAAAGTGCTACACGACGGTAATCTCCAATAACTCTACCACGTGCATAGTTATCTGGTAAACCTGTTAAAAATCCTAAAGAACGGAATTTTTTAATCTCTGCATTATATGCTGAAAACACACCATCATTATGTGTTTTTACATATTTAGAAAACAACTCAGTTAGGTTATCGTTTGGTTTTACACCTTGTTCTGCCAATGCTTTTTGTACCACTTTAAAACCTCCAAAAGGTTTCATGGTACGTTTTAATAACTCATCAGTCTGTAACCCAACAATAACTTCATTTTTCTTATCAATATATCCTGCATTAAATGCACTAACTGTTGAGATTGTTTCAGTATCTAAAGCAAGAACACCATTGTTTTTGAGTTCTTCTTTTGTCGCGGCTTTACATATATCCCATAAACTTTTAGTTTTTACACTTGGGCCAACTAAAAATTCATCTGTACCGTAATAAGGTGTTACATTATTGATTACAAAATCTCTAACGTTAATACCTTCATTCCAAATTCCTGGTTTAAACTGTTTTACTTTCATCTCTATTTTGTATTTATATTTTGTAAAATCTATGTCTTTATTTGACTATCCAAAGATAAAAACAGGCTATTTTAAAAAACATGACAATTATCATTAAACCCAACAAATCAGAGATTTACTTATAGATATTATTCACGAAAACGTTTGAATTAAAGCCTAAAAAAATAAGAATTATTCAACATTTAATTTCAACCTCTAAAGAATAATTAACGAAAAAGTGTTTTCATAATAAAAAAGTATTCTGAGTTTATAATTTTCAACACTTATTCGTAAAAAGAAAATATGCTACACTCTTTTTTTTGAATTATTTTGAAAATAAACTGAACGTCCTTTAAAATGTATTATTTGAAAATCATTATTTATTCCCTATTTTGCATTATTGCTTTTAAAAATTCCCTATGAAAGAGATTACAAGATTATTTGATTTTCCGTACCACCAATTAAACAATCATCCTTTAGAAGCCTCACTTGTGACTAAGTATAAAGGTAATTGGGTTAAAACTTCAACTGCTGAATATCTTGACAAGGCTAATGCAATAAGTAGAGCTTTATTAAAATTAGGGATTAATAAAAATGATAAAATAGCTGTTATTTCTTCTACTAACAGAACAGAGTGGAATATTGTAGATATTGGAATTTTGCAAGTTGGAGCACAAAACATTCCTATTTATCCAACTATTAGTGCAGAAGATTATGAGTATGTTTTAAATCATAGCGAATCTACATACTGTTTTGTGTCTTGTGAAGAAGTTCTTGAAAAAATTAATAAAGTAAAAGAAAGCACTAGTATTAAAGACGTTTATTCTTTTGATCATATAAAAGGATGTAAGCATTATTCTGAATTGCTAGAACTTGGTAAAGATGATGCAAATCAAAATGAAGTTGAAAAACGAAAGCATAATGTCAAACCTGAGGAACTAGCAACTATCATATATACTTCTGGAACCACAGGAAAACCAAAAGGTGTTATGTTATCTCATAATAATATTGTTTCTAATGTGATTTCTGCTAGTAATAGATTTCCACTAGAGCCAAATGCAAGAGCTTTGAGCTTTCTACCTATATGTCATATTTTCGAACGTGTTTTTACATACTTATACCAGTATAGAAGTATTGAAACTTATTATGCTGAATCTATTGATAAAATAGGTGATAATGCTAAAGATATAAAACCCCATACCATGACAGTTGTTCCTAGGCTTATAGAAAAAGTCTACGACAAAATTATGGACAAGGGTGCTGATTTAACTGGTTTTAAAAAGAAACTATTCTTTTGGGCAGTAGAATTAGGAGCTCAATTTAAACCCTATAAACAAAATGGGTTCTTATATGGTTTAAAATTATCAATAGCACGAAAACTAATTTTTAGTAAATGGCAAGCTGCCCTTGGTGGAAATATTATATTTATGGCATCTGGTAGTGCAGCACTTCAACCTAGGTTAGGAAGAATTTTTGGTGCAGCAGATATGTCAATTATGGAATGCTACGGACTTACAGAAACTTCACCCGGAGTTTCTGCTAGTGATAGAAGAAACGGAGGTTGGAAAATTAGCCATGTTGGAAGAGTAATTGACGATGTTGAAGTTAAAATTGCTGAAGATGGTGAGATTTTAATTAAAGGTCCCAACGTAATGATGGGCTATTATAAAGATCCTGAAAAAACAGCTAGCGTCATGACTGGTAATTATTTTCATACAGGAGATAAAGGTGAAATTGATGCCGATGGTTTCTTAAAAATTACAGGACGTAAAAAGGAAATGTTCAAAACCTCTGGTGGAAAATATATTATTCCTACGCTTCTTGAAAATGATTTGAAACAATCCCGTTTTATTGAACAAATAATGGTTATTGGTGAAGGTGAAAAAATGCCTGCCGCTTTAATTCAGCCTAATTTTGAATTTGTACAAGAATGGATTGAACGTAAAAATCACCCTGTCGGAACTTCTTTTGAGGATATTGCAAAATCTGAAATTGTTCAGAAACGCATCCAAAGAGAAGTTGATAAATGCAATAAGAAATTTGGTAAATGGGAACAGATTAAAAAGTTTGAAATTACTCCTGAAGAATGGTCAATAAATTCAGGTCATCTTACACCAACAATGAAAATGAAAAGAGATGTTATCAAAAAAATGTATGCACATTTAATTGAACAAATTTATCGCCCTTCTTAGAACACAATCTCTTTTAATAAAACCACTTTAAATAACCCGTAATTCAATGACATTTAATAAGTTAATCAATTTTTAGTATATTTAGACATAACCAATTAAAACTAATAAAATGAAAACTAAAAATTTCTTAGTATCGGGTATTGCGGGAGGTATTGTTGATTTCCTTTTAGGATGGCTCTTTTATGGTATCATTTTTAAAGATGTTTTTCCTCAACCAGAAGAAAGCGGAAGTACAATGCTATTTATCTTTCTTGGCTGCATTACTTTTGGATTGTTTGTTGCTTACATTTATACAAAATGGGCACAAATAACAACAGCTGCTACTGGAGCTAAAGCAGGTGCCATTATAGGGCTCTTTATTGGATTATTTTACAATTTCTTTAATATGGCTATGATTCCTGGAGCGGAGTTACAATTAGCTGCTTTAGATGTTGGTATATCAGTTGTTATGACTACCATTATTGGTGCAGTAATAGCCGCTATCAATGGTAAATTAGGCGATTAAACAAATTATTTCTCTTTATTTAAGTAAAGTAAATACAATTTACTAAAAAATACTATGCACGCATAGTATTTTTTTATTATATTTGGTCTCACCAATCAACAAACATGAAAGACAAAACCATTGATTATGTACTAAGAACTACTTGGTTAACTGTTCAAAAAATGTACAATGAAGAAGCTTCAAAATTTGGAAGCACCATGGCAACAGGCTTCACCTTATTAAGTATAGATCCCGAAAAAGGAACACCCTCTACTGCATTAGGTCCAAAAATGGGAATGGAAGCTACTAGTTTATCTAGAACTCTGAAGACTATGGAAAAGAAAGGTTTAATAACCAGAAAACCTAACCCAAATGATGGACGAGGCGTTATTATATCGCTCACAGATTTTGGAATTGAAAAAAGAGAGTATTCAAAAGAAAAGGTGTTATTATTTAATGAAACCATACGGAAAAATATTTCTGAAGAGCAATTAAATAGTTTCTATGAAGTTGCAGAAGTTATTAATGATATGGTTTGTAATAAAAAAATATACAATCAATCTGATAGTTAAAATAAAATGAGTAAAAGAAGAATTAAAAAAATAGCCATTATTGGCTCTGGTATTATGGGAAGTGGTATTGCTTGTCATTTTGCTAATATTGGTGTTGACGTACTATTGTTAGATATTGTGCCCCGAGATTTAAGCGACAAGGAAAAGGCAAAAGGTTTAACACTCAAAGATAAAGTTGTTAGAAATAGATTGGTAAATGATGCTCTAACTAACTCTTTAAAATCGAAGCCTTCTCCTATCTACCATCAAAAATTCGCCAATAGAATTACTACTGGAAACTTAGAAGATGATATTGCAAAAGTTGCTGATGTTGATTGGATTATGGAAGTGGTTGTTGAACGCTTAGATATTAAACAACAAGTCTTTGAAAAACTAGAAAAGTACAGAACACTAGGTACTTTAATCACAAGTAACACATCTGGTATTCCTATTAAGTTTATGAGCGAAGGCAGAAGTGAAGATTTTCAAAAGCATTTTTGTGGTACGCACTTTTTCAACCCAGCTCGTTACTTAAAGCTATTTGAAATAATTCCAGGACCAAAAACAGATACATCAGTTTTAGAATTCTTAAATGGCTATGGTGAGCAATTTCTTGGAAAGACCTCAGTAATTGCAAAAGACACGCCTGCATTTATTGGAAATAGAATTGGAATTTTTAGTATTCAAAGTTTATTTCATTGCGTTAAAGATTTAGATTTAACAATTGAAGAAGTTGATAAATTATCAGGACCAGTTATTGGTCGTCCAAAGTCAGCTACGTTTAGAACGGTTGATGTTGTAGGTTTAGACACCTTAGTTCACGTTGCAAATGGTATTGCCGATAACTGTAAAAATGATGAGCGTTTAGAATTGTTTAGATTACCAGACTTCATCAATACCATGATGGAAAATAAATGGTTAGGAAGCAAGACGGGACAAGGATTTTATAAAAAACAAGTTTCAGCTGATGGTAAAAAGGAAATTTTATCATTAGACTTAAATACATTGGAATATCGTTCGGCAAAACGCGCAAAATTTGCCACGTTAGAATTAACAAAATCGGTTGATAAAGTTGTTGATCGTTTCAAAGTCTTAGTAAAAGGAAAAGATAAAGCTGGTGAATTCTATCGTAAGAGCTTCGCGGCTTTATTTGCTTATGTTTCAAATAGAATTCCAGAAATCACAGACGATTTATATAAAATTGATGATGCCATGAAAGCTGGATTTGGTTGGGAACATGGTCCTTTCCAAATCTGGGATGCTATTGGCGTAGAGGCTGGAATAGAAATCATGAAAGCTGAAGGATTAGAACCGAATTCTTGGGTAAGTGAAATGCTTGCTTCAGGAAGTTCTTCTTTCTACACAGTGAAAGATGGTGCTTCTTATGCTTATGATATTCCAAAGAAAACACATAAAAAAATACCTGGACAAGATGCTTTCATTATACTTGATAATATTAGAAAATCGAATGAAGTATTTAAGAATTCAGGTGTTGTTGTTGAAGATTTAGGTGATGGTATTTTAAATGTAGAATTCCAATCTAAAATGAATACTATTGGTGGTGATGTACTTGCAGGGCTAAACAAAGCTATTGATTTAGCTGAAAAAGATTTTGCAGGATTAGTTGTTGGTAACCAAGGTGCAAACTTCTCGGTTGGTGCTAATATTGGTATGATTTTCATGATGGCCGCTGAACAAGAATATGATGAACTGAATGGCGCTATTAAGTACTTCCAAGATACGATGATGCGCATGCGTTATTCATCAATTCCAACTATATCTGCTCCTCATGGCATGTCTTTAGGTGGTGCATGTGAATTGTCTATGCACGCTGATAAAGTGGTTGCTGCTGCAGAAACGTATATGGGACTTGTAGAATTTGGAGTTGGCGTTATTCCTGGCGGAGCGGGTTCTAAAGAAATGGCTTTAAGAGCATCGGATACGTTTAGAAAAGGAGATGTTCAATTAAACACATTACAAGAATACTTCCTAACAATTGGTATGGCTAAAGTATCAACTTCTGCATATGAAGCTTTTGATTTAGGAGTGCTTCAAAAAGGGAAAGATATTGTAGTTGTAAACAAAGACCGTCAAATAGCAGTTGCAAAACAACATGCAAAACTCATGGCAGATATTGGATACACACAACCTGTAAAACGCACCGATGTAAAAGTTCTAGGTAAACAAGCTTTAGGTATGTTTTTAGTAGGAACAGATGCCATGAAAGACTCAAACTATATTAGCGAGCACGACATGAAAATTGCAAATAAACTAGCCTACGTCATGGCTGGTGGCGATTTATCTGAACCAACTTTAGTAAGTGAACAATATTTATTGGATTTAGAACGCGAAGCTTTCCTTTCGCTTTGTACAGAACGTAAAACTTTGGAAAGAATCCAACACATGTTAACCAAAGGAAAACCTTTAAGAAACTAAGAAAAATGAAAACAGCATATATAGTAAAAGCATATAGAACCGCGGTTGGCAAAGCACCAAAAGGGGTATTTCGCTTTAAAAGAACGGATGAATTGGCAGCAGAAACCATCAAATACATGATGAAAGAATTGCCAAATTTGGACCCAAAACGCATTGATGATGTTATTGTTGGTAATGCCATGCCAGAAGGTTCTCAAGGTTTAAATATGGCGCGTCTAATCTCTTTAATGGGATTGGAAGTTATTGATGTTCCTGGTGTAACTGTTAACCGTTTTTGTTCTTCTGGAGTAGAAACTATAGGAATGGCAACTGCAAAGATTCAAGCGGGAATGGCAGATTGTATTATTGCAGGTGGTGCAGAAAGTATGAGTAGCGTACCTATGACTGGATTTAAGCCAGAATTAAATTACGATGCGATTGTAAAAGCTGGTCATGAAGATTATTACTGGGGCATGGGTAACACTGCTGAAGCCGTGGCAAACCAGTTTAAAGTGTCTCGTGAAGATCAAGATGAATTCGCTTATAATTCGCATATGAAAGCATTAAGAGCGCAAGCTGAAAATCGTTTTCAAGATCAAATTGTACCAATTGACATTGAACAAACATTTATTGATGCTAACGGAAAAAAGGCAACAAAAAAATATACAGTAACTAAAGATGAAGGTCCAAGAAAAGGCACTAACAAAGAAGCTTTAGCAAAACTAAGAGCTGTATTTGCTGCAGGTGGTAGTGTTACTGCTGGTAACTCATCTCAAATGAGTGATGGTGCTGCATTTGTAATGGTTATGAGTGAGGATATGGTTAAAGAGTTAAATCTTGAACCCATAGCACGTATGGTAAATTATGCTGCTGCAGGTGTAGAACCTCGCATTATGGGAATTGGTCCAGTAAAGGCGATTCCAAAAGCATTAAAACAAGCAGGCTTAAAACAAGATGATTTATCGCTTATTGAATTGAATGAAGCATTTGCTTCTCAATCTTTAGCTGTAATCCGCGAATTAGATTTAAATCCAGATATCATAAACGTTAATGGTGGTGCAATTGCACTTGGGCATCCACTTGGATGTACAGGAGCTAAATTATCTGTACAACTATTTGATGAAATGCGTAAGCGTGACATGAAAGGTAAGTATGGAGCAGTAACTATGTGTGTTGGTACTGGTCAAGGTGCATGTGGTGTATTCGAATTTTTAAATTAAAAAACTAAAATAAAGTAAAAGCAATGGAAAAAGACATTTTACGTGGTGGTCAATTCTTAGTGAAAGATATAGATTGTGAAGATATTTTCACTCCCGAAGATTTCAATGAAGATCAGCTTATGATGAAAGAAGCTGTAACCGAATTCGTTGACAGAGAAATTTGGTCTAAAAAAGCACAATTTGAAAAGAAAGATTATGCCTTAACAGAATCTTGTATGCGTCAAGCAGGAGAACTTGGTTTTTTAAGTGTTTCTGTTCCTGAAGAATATGGCGGAATGGGTATGGGTTTTGTTGACACCGCTTTAGTTTGCGATTATATATCTGGTGCAACAGGTTCATTCAGTACAGCATTTGGCGCGCATACTGGAATTGGAACTATGCCAATTACTTTATATGGCAACGAAGAGCAAAAACAAAAATATGTCCCAAAATTAGCTTCTGGAGAATGGTTTGGATCTTATTGCTTAACTGAGCCTAGTGCGGGTAGTGATGCTAATTCTGGAAAAACAAAAGCGGTTTTATCTGCTGATGGAAAAACATATAGTATCACAGGACAAAAAATGTGGATTTCAAATGCAGGTTTCTGTACTATCATGATTGTTTTTGCACGTATTGAAGACGATAAAAACATCACTGGTTTTATTGTTGAATACGATAAAGAAAATCCTAACGGAATTACAATGGGTGAAGAAGAGCATAAACTTGGGATTCGTGCTTCCTCTACCCGACAAGTATTCTTCAACGATACAGTTGTACCTGTTGAAAACATGCTTTCCACTAGAGGTAACGGTTTTAAAATTGCTATGAATGCACTTAACGTTGGTAGAATCAAATTAGCTGCTGCTTGTTTAGATGCTCAACGTCGTGTAATTTCTGTTTCTGTTAATTATGCAAACGAGCGTATTCAATTTAAAACACCTATCTCTAGCTTTGGAGCTATTCGTCAAAAAATAGCAGAAATGGCAACGAATTGTTGGGTTGGTGAAGCGGCAACTTATCGTGCAGCAAAAAATATTGAAGATAGAATTACTATTCGTCAAAATAATGGTAAAGACACACATCAAGAAGCTGAATTAAAAGGTGTAGAAGAATACGCCATTGAATGTTCTATACTTAAAGTAGCTGTTTCAGAGCATGTACAAAATTCTACAGATGAAGGCATCCAAATTTTTGGAGGTATGGGGTTCTCTGAAGAAACTCCTGTAGAATCTGCTTGGAGAGATGCCAGAATCGCTAGAATTTATGAAGGCACTAATGAAATCAATAGAATGCTTTCAATAGGCATGTTAATTAAAAAAGCAATGAAAGGGCATGTTGACTTATTAGGCCCTGCGCAAGAAGTTGCAAAAGAACTTACAGGGATTCCATCTTTTGAAGTTCAAGATTTTTCAGAATTATTTTCAGAAGAAAAAAGTATAATTAAAAGTCTAAAAAAATTATTCCTAATGGTTGCTGGTGCAGCTCTTCAGAAATATGGAGAAAAAATTGAAGAGCAACAACAACTCATGTTGGCAGCTTCAGATATCCTAATTCAAATTTACTTAGCAGAATCTGCAATTCTTCGTGCTGAAAAAATGGCAAAGAAAGAAGGAGAAGACAATGTGAAAGAACAAATAGCGATGGCAAAATTAAACTTATTCCATGCTATTGATGTTATCGAAACTGCTGGAAAACATTCTATCATTTCCTTCTCTACAGGAGATGAACAACGTATGATGCTTATGGGCTTAAAGCGCTACATAAAGTATGTAAACATGCCAAACATTATAGAGCTTAGACATATCATTGCTGAAAAAGTAATTAAAGAAAATAAGTATTGTTTTTAAATATGTAAGTGAAACTTATAGAGTGACTAATTCAAATTTTGAAAACGCTTCGAATTAATTTTCGAAGCGTTTTTTTATTTCACTATCTATATAAGGTTAATCCTTAATAAGGAAATTTTATATATAATAAATTTAAGAATATGTCCTATTTAGATATCCCACAAACGTCTTAACAATACATAAACCATATAAAATCTAAAAATATGAAAGCATTTATTCTAATTGGATTAATAACCTTTGCCCCGTTTTTCAATTTGTTATGTAATGGACAAGTTGAAAAAAAACTAGAGCCAAAACTTAAAAACATATCTTGGATATCAGGAAATTGGAAAGGAAAAGCCTTTGGAGGGATAACTGAAGAAAATTGGAGCGAACCATCTGGAGGTTCCATGATGGCCACTTTTAAATTAATTAACGATGGAAAAGTCTCATTTTATGAAATTGAAATTATCAGAGAAGTTGAAAATACTTTAATACTTCAATTGAAACATTTTAATAATGACTTAAAAGGATGGGAAACCAAGGATAAAACTGTAGATTTTCCTTTAAAAGAAATAACAGCTACCAAAGCAGTTTTTGATGGCATGACTTTTGAAAAAGTAAATGATAACGAAATGAACGTTTATGTAGATATTCATCAAAAAGAGGGTTCTATAGAAACTGTAAAATTCAATTATACCAAACAGTAAATATTAACAAACTTTTATGAACCTTTTTATTTAATTTAGAGAAAATTTCAAATTGATGAAAAACTATTACATTATACTCATAGTTCTTTTAATAACACCTTTTACTTATTTAAATGCCCAAGAATTATTATCAGAAAAAACTAACTTTACAAAACAAGACACTTTAAGAGGTAGTATAACTCCAGAACGTGAATGGTGGGACTTAACATATTACCATTTAGATATAAAAGTTGACCCAGATAATAAATTCATTTCTGGAAAAAACACCATTCAATATAAAGTTTTAAAAAACGATTCTACCATGCAAATTGATTTGCAACCTCCTATGAAACTACTAAAAGCAGTGCAGAATGGTACAGAATTACAAATTAGAACTGATGGAAATACACATTTCATAACACTAAATGAAGACCAAAAAGTAGATGAAGTAAATAATTTAGAAGTATACTATGAAGGGCATCCAAAGGAAGCCGTTAGAGCCCCATGGGACGGAGGTATTTCATGGAAAAGAGACGATAACGGAAATCACTTTATAGCATCATCTTGTCAAGGTTTAGGCGCTAGTGTTTGGTGGCCATGTAAAGACCATATGTATGATGAAGTTGATAGTATGCAAATTAGTGTAAATGTACCTAGCAAATTAACGAATGTTTCCAACGGAAGACTAAGACTCGTGGAGCGTATAGGAGATACCAAAACATTCCATTGGGTAGTAAAAAACCCAATAAACAATTATGGTGTTAATATTAACATAGGCGACTATGTGAATTTTTCTGAAGTTTACGATGGTATGGCTGGGAATCTTGATATGAATTATTACGTGCTTAGAGATAATCTTGAAAAAGCAAAAGAACAATTTAAACAAGCACCAATGATGATGAAAGCTTTTGAGCATTGGTTTGGTCAGTATCCATTTTACAGAGATAGCTTTAAACTAGTTGAAGTACCTTATTTGGGAATGGAACACCAAAGCTCTGTAACTTATGGAAATGGTTATCAAAACGGCTATTTAGGAAGAGATTTATCAGGAACTGGTTGGGGATTAAAATTTGATTTTATAATTATTCATGAAGCTGGTCATGAATGGTTTGCAAATAATATTACTAATAAAGATGTTGCCGATATGTGGATTCATGAAGGGTTTACTGCGTATTCTGAAAACTTGTATTTAGATTATCATTTTGGAAAAGAAGCATCAGCTGAATACGTTATAGGAACACGAAAAAATATTCAAAACGACAGACCACTAATTGGACATTACAATGTGAACAAAGCGGGTTCTGGTGACATGTATTACAAAGGTGCCAATATGCTCCATACCTTAAGACAGCTTATTGAAGATGATGAAAAATGGCGTAAAATATTGCGTAAAATGAATGTGGAGTTCTATCACCAAACGGTTACCACAAAACAAATAGAAGATTTTCTTTCTAGAGAAACTGGTATTGATTTAACTGAATTTTTTAATCAATATCTAAGAACCATAAAAATTCCAACTTTAGAGTATTCTTTTAACAAGAAAGAATTAAAATACCGATGGACAAATATTGTTGAAGGATTTGATATGCCAGTTCAAATCAAAATTAATAATGAAGAGCGCTGGTTATTTCCTAAAGCAGAATGGAACATAATGTCACTAGATTCTAAAATCTTGACTTTTGAGGTGGATGTCGATTTTTATATTGAATCAAAGAAAATTGAACGTTGAAAGATTTCCAAGAAATCCATTTTGAAAGAAACACGGATTGGTATGATTGGTTATTACATAATCATACAAAGGAAAAAGCTGTATATCTTATTTTTTACAAATTAGAAATGAATATTCCTACCATGCGTTGGGAAGAAGCTGTTAAAGTAGCTATTTGTTTTGGTTGGATAGATTCAACAGTAAAAAGCTTAGGCAATGGAAAGAGACGACAATATTTCTGCCCTCGAAACCCAAAAAGTACCTGGAGTGCACTTAACAAAAAGTATGTTGAGGAATTAAATAAAGCAGGTTTAATTCATGAATCGGGTTTTAAAATGATTGAGCTTGCAAAAAGAACTGGAACTTGGACAGCCATGGACGATGTTGAAAATGGTATTATTCCAAAAGATTTACAAGGCGCATTTGATAGTAACCAGAGTGCATTTGAAAATTACCAAAACTTTGCCAAAGGCTATAGGAAAAGTTACCTCTCATGGTTACGTAGTGCAAAACGAGATGAAACAAGAAAAAAGCGCATCACTCAAATTATTGAATTATGCGCTAATAATATTAAAAGTAGAGATAATTGGTAAATAAAAAGAGTAAAAAAACTCTTTTTATTTCAGATTCCCGCCTATGCGGGAATGACAATTTCAACGGAAACCCAGAGGCACAGTCTCGAGGAATTCTTTTCGATTAAATTCCATTTATAAAACTGCCATAAGGGTCTTTAAATTCAATACCCTCTGTAAATCGTTGTTTACTTAACTGCTTATACTCTACTAAAGCCCAAAGCACAAACTCTTTTACAAAATAACCATCTTGTTTTGATAAATTAGGTTGATATTCTCCTAACAAATCATCTAACGGGGTAATTGCATTTAACATGCTTTTATATTCTTTATCTCTTAAGTCATCTAATAACTCGAAACCATCTTTTTGGTTGAAAAACCATGAAACAATATCGTCATAAGGACTTTCTTCGTTTTGCTTTTTTAGTTTACCAATCTTCGGAAAAAACTCTTCGAATAGGTTTTTTACTGCTTCTCCTATTAAATTATAAGCAACTACTGCAGCGCCTTCTTGCTCGCCTTCATAAACCAGTTCAACTTTTCCAGTTATAGCTGGAATAATACCAACAAAATCGGATAACCTCAGTATTGTTTGACCGTCTTCATTAATCAATGCTCGTCGTTCTGCGGTACTTAGTAAGTTTTCTAAAGCTGTAATACTTAAACGCGCACTTACTCCGCTTTTAGCATCAATAAACTCACTTTCACGGGCTTCAAAAACGATTTGTTCTAATAAATCTCTTGCTAAATCTGGTACAATTACAGAGGCTTTCTGACTTTCAACCACTTTTGCCTCTTGCTCAGTTATTTTTCTTGCTGTCTCAATATCTTCAGGATAGTGTGTTAATATTTGAGACCCAATTCTATCTTTTAAAGGTGTTACTATACTTCCTCTATTGGTATAATCTTCGGGGTTTGCTGTAAATAAAAACTGAATATCTAAGGGTAACCTCAACTTAAAACCTCTAATTTGAATATCGCCTTCCTGCAAAATATTAAACAAAGCCACTTGAATTCTTGCTTGCAAATCTGGTAATTCGTTAATTACGAATATGCAACGATTTGCTCTTGGGATCATTCCGTAATGAATCACGCGATCATCAGCATAACTTAGTTTTAAATTGGCGGCTTTAATAGGATCTACATCACCAATAATATCAGCAACAGTAACATCTGGAGTTGCTAATTTTTCAGCGAAACGTTCACTTCTGTGTAACCAAGAAATGGGTGTTTTATCTCCCTTTTCCTTAATTAATTCTGTAGCAAATCTTGAAATAGGTTGAAATGGGTCATCATTAATTTCTGAGCCTTCAACAATTGGAATGTATTCATCTAATAAATTAAGCATTAAACGTGCAAGTCTTGTTTTTGCTTGTCCGCGTAATCCTAATAAATTAATATTATGTCTTGATAAAATGGCGCGTTCTAATTCAGGAATTACAGTATTCTCATAACCATGTACACCTTCAAAAGTAGTTTCTTTATTTTTTATTTTTTGAATTAAGTTATCTCGCAATTCATCTTTAATAGATTTACTTTGATAACCTGCTTTCTTTAAATCTCCTAATGTATTTATATTTTTCACTTTCATTTTATAGCTTTTGGCTATTAGCAAACCTTCAGTAATAAGGCTAAAAGCTAACAGCTAGTTAATTATCCTCTAATTCTTTTTTTTCTGTTTGTTTCGTAATCTTCAAAAATCATTTCACCTAAACCTTTCAACCCCGTGTAAAACGCTTTTCCTTGGTTTGCATAGGTAAATTCTCGAACAAATTGCATGAGATAACTATCTTGTGCAATCATAAAAGTTGTAATTGGTATATGTAATCTTCTAGCTTGTTGTGCCATGGCATAACATTTATTTACAATGTGCTTATCTAAACCGTTACTGTTTTTATAATATTCTCCATCAGGTAAACGCAAACAACTTGGTTTTCCATCAGTAATCATAAAAATCTGTTTGTTTGTATTTCGTTTACGCCTTAGTAAATCCATGGCTAATTGTAAACCAGCAACTGTATTTGTATGATAAGGTCCAACTTTTAAATACGGTAAATCCTTAATTTCAATTTGCCATGCATCATTACCAAAGACTAAAATATCCAAGGTGTCCTTAGGGTATCGCGTTGTAATTAATTCTGCAAGCGCCATAGCCACTAGTTTCGCTGGTGTAATTCTATCTTCACCATATAATATCATACTGTGACTTATATCAATCATCAATACCGTGCTCATTTGAGATTTATGAAGTGTTTCTTCTACTACTAAATCATCTTCGGACAAGGTGAAATCTCCAATACCATGATTGATTTGGGCATTCTTTAAACTTTCTGTCATAGACACTTTATCTAGAGCATCTCCAAATTGATAGTTTTTAAAATCTCCTGTGTGTTCGTCTCCTATGCCTGGGCTTTTACTTTTATGATTACCTTGTCCACTACGTTTTATCTTTCCGAAAATTTGGTCTAAAGCTTGTTGACGTATAGCACGTTCCGTTTTTGCAGTTATGGATAAAGTACCATTTCCATCTAGGTCAATTTCTTCACGCAAATAGCCTTTTTGTTTTAAATCTTCTATAAAATCGTCAATGGTGTATTCGAGAGTAGTAAGTTTATACTCTTTATCTAATTCACGCAACCAATCAATAGCTTCGTCAAAATCTCCTGAAGTATGTGTAATTAGCTCCTTGAAAACTTCAAAAAGTGTATCAAAAGGAGATTTTAAAGGTGCTTCGTATTTTTTAAATACAAAACCTTTTCTTGATGTATTATCTTTTTTCATAGCTCTATAAAAATACTATATTTTTACAGAAAACAACAACCGCTATAATCAGATTTATCTATACTTTAACATGAATTTCATATATGGGCTATTCCATACGTTTTAAACCATTAAGGTTTTCAATTTTAACAAATTTCCCTACGGTAGATATCAAACCCTCCTTCTTAAATTGAGAGAGTACTCGAATTGCAGATTCAGTAGCCGTACCAACAATACTCGCATAATCTTCACGAGATAAAAGTACACTTAATGTTCCGTCTGAGTTTACACCAAAACTATCATGAATATAAATTAAAGTTTCAGCCAAACGTTGTTTTACTGATTTTTGAGCCATATTTACAATAATATCATCAGATTCTCTTAAATCATGCGCCATATCTTTTAAAACATCAAAAGAAAATTTTGGGTTTTTTTGCAAATCGGCAATAATTTCACTTTTTGGTATAAAGCAAACTTCCATATCATTTAAAGCTGAAGCTTGTAAATTAGAGCTTTCATCACTTATTAAAGAACGATGCCCCAATAACTGGCCTTTTACAACCATTTTTACAATTTGGTCTTTACCATTTTCACTAAGTTTTGATAGTTTGCATATTCCATCCTTAATACAATACACGCCATTTAAAGTTTCGCCTTCTTCAAAAATGACTTCACCTTTTTTAATAGTCTTAGAAGTCTTGCAAGAAGATATTCTCACTAACTCATCTTTAGTCAAAGACTTAAGTGAATTAAATTGTTTAATTATGCATTGTTCACATTTTCCCATAATGCTAAATTTGATTATACCGTAAAAATAATTAAAACATGACAAATATCATATTTAAAAAGCACTTGTTTTAAGACTTTTGTGTCAGGTATAAATGAGCAAATATTATGGGGCATAAATCATGTTTCCATTGTGGACTAGATTCTACATCTTCTGAAATTATCTATGATGATAAGTCGTTTTGTTGTAACGGTTGTAAAACTGTTTACGAGATTTTTTCTGCAAACGATTTAACGTGTTACTACGACTTACAAAACGCACCAGGCACTACACCAAAAGAAATTGAAGGCAAGTACAATTTTTTAGATAACACAAAAATTGTAGAAAATCTGCTGGAGTTTAATGATGATAAAACACAAATTGTCACGCTTTACATTCCACACATTCATTGTAGTTCTTGTATTTGGATTCTAGAGAATTTAAATAAACTTCATCCTTCTGTAAGTTCTTCTATTGTCAATTTTGGAAAAAAAACAGTTCGTATCAATTATCATATTGATAGTTTTTCTTTGAAGGAATTGGTAAGGCTTTTAAGCAGTATTGGCTATGAACCCTTTATAAGTTTAGATGATTATTCTGTAGGTAAAAAGGATGTTGATAGGTCACTTATATACAAATTAGGGGTTGCAGGTTTCGCTTTTGGAAACATAATGTTTTTATCGTTTCCAGAGTATTTCCAATTTAATGGTTATTGGATTGAAAAATATGCACCCCTTTTTAGATGGTTAATGTTTACGTTTTCGCTACCTGTTGTTTTTTATTGTAGTCAAAATTATTTTATTTCTGCTTATAAAGGTTTAAAAGCAAAACTTTTAAATATTGATGTTCCTATTGCTTTAGGTATTACCGTTTTGTTTTTAAGAAGTAGTGCCGAAATTATTTTAGATATTGGCACAGGTTTTTTTGATAGTTTATCTGGTCTGGTTTTTTTCTTATTATTGGGGAAGTTTTTTCAACAGAAAACTTATAATTTCTTGTCTTTTGAACGCGATTACAAGTCGTATTTCCCAATTGGAATTACAAAGATTTTTTTAGATAAAAAAGAGGAATCAATACAGGTTTATGATATTGAAAAAGGCGACAGACTTTTAATTAGAAATGAAGAGTTAATTCCTGTAGATTGTATTTTGATTACTGGCAATGCGCGAATTGATTATAGTTTTGTTACTGGAGAATCTGAAGCCGTTTCTAAACAATCGGGTGACAAATTATTTGCTGGTGGAAAACAGTTAAACGGTAGTATTGAGGTTGATGTTTTAAAAACTGTTGAGCAAAGTTACTTAACGCAATTATGGAGTAACGATGTATTTAATAAAAACAAGGAAGATAGTTTTACAACCTTAACCAATGCCATTAGTAAAAAATTCACAATTACCATTTTAAGTATAGCGTTTATAGCTACTGCATATTGGTTGTTTATAGACACATCAAAAGCATTGAATGTATTCACTGCCGTACTTATAATTGCTTGCCCATGCGCCATTGCTTTGGCCGCTCCTTTTACATTCGGGAACATGCTTCGCATTTTTGGAAAGCTAAAATTTTATGCCAAAAATGCTTCAGTTATTGAGCAATTAGCTGCTATTGACACCATTATTTTCGATAAAACAGGAACGATTACAGCCAATAAAGAAACATCTATTGAGTATGACGGTTCTGAGCTTTCGGGAGATGAAGAAACCTTATTAAGAAGTACCTTGCGGAATTCTAATCACCCTTTAAGTCGATCTTTATATTCGCTTCTGGAAGAGCATGATATTGTGACTTTAGAAGATTATGAAGAATATGTTGGAAAAGGTATCGAAGCTAAGCATAATGATAATTCTATAAAAATTGGCTCTGCTCCTTTTGTGGGATTTTCTTCTGAAACAGCTACTTTAAATACAGCTGTTCATGTGAGTACTAACAACAAATACAAAGGAAAATTTACATTTTATAACAAGTATAGAAAAGGACTTTCCAAATTGTTTAATAAACTAAAACCCAATTATGATTTGGTAATTCTTTCTGGAGATAATGCTGGAGAAAAAGAGAACTTAACTAAACTACTTCCTGCTGAAACGAAATTGTTTTTTAATCAGAAGCCTGAGGATAAATTGGAGTACATAAAACATCATCAAAATTCAGGCGCTAAAGTTTTAATGATTGGTGATGGTTTAAATGATGCTGGGGCTTTGGCACAAAGCAATGTTGGGATTGCTATTTCTGAGAATGTTAATGTGTTTTCGCCAGCTTGTGATGCCATTTTGGATGCTACTAAATTCAACCAATTATATAATTTTATAAAAGCCTCAAAATCA
Organism: uncultured Algibacter sp.; assembly: GCF_947487575.1. GTDB lineage: Bacteria > Bacteroidota > Bacteroidia > Flavobacteriales > Flavobacteriaceae > Algibacter_B. Next base: position 297,717 of record NZ_CANKXG010000002.1, read on the forward strand.
GCTATCACAATTATAAAATGGAGTTTTTTACTGTCCTTTATTTACAATAGTATTGGGCTTTATTTTGCGGTTACTGGGCAGTTATCACCTGTAGTTGCTGCAATTTTAATGCCTTTAAGTTCTATTAGCATTGTGGTATTTACAACAGTTTGCACGAATATTTTAGGGCGAAAATTGAAGTAGGAATTGAGGTGATTTTTTTGAGGGTGGATGCGTTAGGGATTGAACGGTATGTTTGAGCTCGCCGACGAAGGAGGAAGCGAGTAGTGAAAGCCCGACCCTTGTGGTAACGCCACAAAAAGAATGATTACAAATAAGAAAACATGACAAATGTCATCTTTTTAAAATAAGTATAAAAGTATTTTTGGGCTGTAACTTCAAGTAGGTATGAGTGTTATATATATTTTATTGACTATAAGCATTATAGTGGCAATTGGCTTTTTTGTAGCCTTTATTATTGCTGTGAAAAGCGGACAATTTGACGATAGTTATACACCATCGGTACGCATGTTATTTGAGGACGAATTGATTAAAGAAAAACCAAAAAAACGATACTAACCAAAGAAGAATAACAATTACAATTATGGAAATGCAACAATTTCATTACGATAATAAAATCGTTACAAAATTCATTTACGCGACAATAATTTTTGGCGTTGTAGGTATGGCGGTAGGTTTACTACTTGCTTTTATGTTTCTATTCCCTAATCTTACGGATGGAATTTCGTGGCTTAGTTTTGGGCGTTTAAGACCTTTACATACTAACGCTGTGATTTTTGCCTTTGTGGGAAATGCCATGTTTGCAGGAATTTATTATTCGTTACAACGTTTATTAAAAGCTAGAATGGCAAGCGACTTGTTAAGTAATATAAACTTTTGGGGGTGGCAACTTATTATTGTAGCTGCAGCTATTTCATTACCATTAGGGTATTCTACATCTAAGGAGTATGCCGAATTAGAATGGCCAATAGATATTGCCATTGCTTTAATTTGGGTGGTTTTTGGTGTGAACATGATTTGGACTATTCTTAAACGTAGACAACGTCACTTATATGTTGCTATTTGGTTTTACATTGCTACGTTTGTTACCGTTGCGGTACTTCATATTTTTAATAGTTTAGAGTTGCCAGTTAGTGCAATGAAAAGTTATTCTGTTTACGCTGGCGTACAAGATGCGCTTGTACAATGGTGGTACGGACACAACGCAGTAGCTTTCTTTTTAACGACTCCGTTTTTAGGATTGATGTATTACTTTGTTCCAAAAGCAGCAAACAGACCTGTGTATTCTTATAGATTATCTATTGTACATTTTTGGTCGTTAATTTTTCTATATATCTGGGCTGGACCCCATCACTTATTATACACCGCATTACCAGAATGGGCACAAAACTTAGGTGTAGCATTTTCTGTGATGTTATTAATGCCATCTTGGGGTGGTATGATAAACGGACTTTTAACCTTACGTGGTGCTTGGGATAAAGTTAGAACCGACCCTGTTTTAAAATTTATGGTAGTTGCTATTACTGGTTATGGTATGGCAACTTTTGAAGGCCCAATGCTTTCGCTTAAAAATGTAAATGCTATTGCTCACTTTACCGATTGGATTATTGCGCACGTACACGTTGGTGCATTAGCTTGGAACGGTTTTATGGCATTTGGTATTATTTATTACCTAATTCCACGATTATTTAAAACAAAATTATACTCTTTAGGTTTGGCCAATTTACACTTTTGGCTCGGTACTTTAGGTATTATTATATATGCATTACCCATGTATGTTGCTGGTTTTACACAAGCAAGTATGTGGAAACAATTTAACCCTGACGGCACTTTAGTTTACGGTAACTTTTTAGAAACCGTTACTGAAATTATGCCAATGTATTGGATGCGTGCTATTGGTGGTACTTTATACATAGTTGGTATGTTTATTCTAGTTTATAATGTGATTGCTACCGTGAAAAGCGGAAGCAAAGTACAAGATGAATTAGCTGAAGCTCCTGCTTTAGAACGTGTAACTAACAGACGTACTTCAAGCGAAGGATGGCATACATGGTTAGAAAGAAGACCAATTCAATTAACCATATTAGCAACTGTAGCTATTTTGATTGGTGGTATTATACAGATTGTACCAACCATTATGGTAAAATCTAATATTCCAACTATTGCAAGTGTACAACCTTATACACCTCTTGAATTAGAAGGTAGAGATATATACATCCGTGAGGGTTGTGTAGGTTGCCACTCCCAAATGATTCGTCCGTTTAGAAGTGAAGTTGAACGCTACGGAGAATACTCAAAAGCGGGAGAGTTTGTTTACGACCATCCATTCCTTTGGGGTAGTAAGCGTACAGGTCCAGATTTACACCGTGTTGGTGCTAAGTATTCTGACAACTGGCATTTTAACCACATGTACGATCCGCAGAGTACCTCATCTGGTTCTATTATGCCACGTTACCCTTGGTTAATTACAGGTAGTAGTAGCGAACTAGATAAATCAATGACCGAAGCAAAAATGGAAGCTATGGTAACGTTAGGAGTTCCTTATACAGAAGAAGACATAGCCAATGCACAACAAAACATGCTAGAGCAAGGTGCTCAAATTGAGCAAAACCTTTATAGCGACCCTGATTTTGCAAAAACTTATGAAGCCGACAAGAAATATGCTTCTGATAATGGCGAAGATTTTATAGAAATGAAAAACAGAGAAATTGTTGCAATGATTGCGTATTTACAACGATTAGGAACTGATATTCATGTAAAACCTGAGCAACAATAACCATCAAAATTATTTAGAATCATGCTAAAATTTGTAAAAAACCATATGGAGAGCATTACAGGAATAGAGATTTACCCGATGATTTCTCTACTTATCTTCTTTACTTTTTTTGTACTCCTATTTTGGTGGGTTATAACCGCTAAGAAAGACTATATAAAAAACGTAAGCAACTTACCATTAGACAACCAAAACGACAATATATTATGAGAAATTTAGTTCCATCCTGGATTCGTGTTCCAGTAGTATTCTTTATTATTTTTGGAGCCGTAGAATTCTTTGTAGATTCTGGAGAAAAACCTGCATTTATTGAATACCCATCAGTATTACTGTTTCTCCTTTTAGTATTACTAATACTAATTGCTATTGAAGCCATTATTGGTGCATTAGAAAACGTAATGCTTCATAAATTAGATGAAGACGCTAAAGCACGCTTTTTAGCCGAAAAAGAAAAATCATTTAAGTTTACATGGTTAAAAGAAACATACCAAAAGCTTCTAGGTTCAAAACCTATTGAAGAGGAAGGTGAAATTGTACTTGACCATAACTATGATGGGATTAAAGAGTTAGACAATAACCTACCACCATGGTGGGTATATTCATTTTACATTTCTATAGTTTTTGCTGCCGTTTATTTATTAAGATACCATGTATTTGATGGTAACAATCAAGTTGATGAATTAGAAATTGAGTTAGCTGATGCCAGAATTGCTTTAGAAGAATACAAGAAAACCGCTAAAGATTTGGTAGATTTTAATACAGTAACCTTATTAACAGATACAGGCGATTTAAGTTCTGGTAAAAACATTTTTGAAACCAATTGTGTAGCCTGTCATATGGCAGACGGTGGTGGTGGTATTGGACCAAATTTAACCGATGAACATTGGATACTTGGAGGTGGTATTAAAAATGTATTTAAAACCATTTCTGAAGGTGGACGTTCAGGAAAAGGTATGATTGCTTGGAAGGCACAGTTAAAACCATCTGAAATGGCTCAAGTAGCTAGTTATGTTTTAAGTTTTCAGGGTACAACTCCTGCAAACCCTAAAGCTGCTGAAGGCGATATTTGGGTAAATGAAGATAATACAATAACAGATAATTTAGTAACCGATTAATAGCAAATAACTAAACTATCTAATCCTGCCAGGTAAACAAACCATATTGAATCTGGCAGGATTTTAAAAAACCCAAGTCTTGGAAACTCCAAAAAACGAAACATTTAGAGATTCGATTGGTACGATTACAGAAGATGGTAAACGTGCTTGGGTATTTCCTAAAAAGCCAAGTGGAAAATTTTATGAATACAGAAAATATGTAAGTTACTTTTTATTGATTTTTTTATTGCTATCGCCTTTTATAAAAATAAACGGCAATCAGTTTTTAATGTTCAATGTATTGGAACGTCGCTTTAATATTTTTGGATTTCCGTTTTGGCCACAGGATTTTCATTTGTTTGTAATTTCTATGCTAATTGGTGTGGTTTTTATCACGCTGTTTACGGTAGTTTTTGGTCGTATTTTTTGTGGTTGGATTTGTCCGCAAACTATTTTTATGGAAATGGTTTTTCGTAGAATTGAATATTGGATTGAAGGTGATAGAAATAAACAACGAAAACTTGCTAGACAAAAATGGAATGCTGAAAAGATTAGAAAAAAAGGATTAAAACAATTCATTTTTATTATTATTTCATTCATTATTGCAAACGTATTTTTAGCTTACTTAATAGGAAGCGACAAACTGATTGAATACATTTTTGAAGGCCCATTAGAAAACATTAGTACTTTAATTTCCTTATTAATTTTTACAGGTGTTTTCTATTTTGTGTTTGCATGGTTTAGAGAACAGGTGTGCATTATTGCTTGCCCTTACGGAAGGTTACAAGGTGTGTTACTAGACACAAAATCTATTGTTGTGGCTTACGACCATAAACGTGGTGAAGCTGAAAATGGTAGAAAGAAATTTAGAAAAAATGAAGATCGCGAAGCTTTAGGTCATGGTGATTGTATTGATTGTTTACAATGTGTACACGTTTGCCCAACAGGAATTGATATTAGAAATGGCACACAACTAGAATGTGTAAACTGTACCGCTTGTATTGATGAGTGCGACCATATAATGGAAAGTATCAACTTACCAAAAGGGTTGATTCGTTATGCAAGTGAGGAGGAAATTGAAAAGAAAGCCAAGTTTAAACTTACACCTAGAATAAAAGGCTATATAGCTGTTCTTTCTATAATGATTGGGTTGTTAATTGGTATGTTGTTTTTGCGACATGATGTGGAAGCTAATGTTTTAAGGTTGCCTGGGCAATTGTACGAACATAAAGATGGTAATATTATAAGTAATGTGTTTACTTATAAATTAGTCAACAAAACTTCGGCGGATATTAATGATGTGAGTTTTAAACTGATGTCGCATAAAGGCGAATTGAAATTAGTATCAACAAGTAGTGACTTTGTAGTGCCAAGTCAAGGTATTGCCGAAGGAACTTTGTTTATCGAGATTAATAATTCGGTATTATCTGGAGATAGAAATAAAATTAAAATTGGTGTTTATAAAGGTGAAAAACTCATTGAAACGACTACGGCTAATTTTTTAGGACCGCGAAGTTATAAATAAGCTAGAAGCCCGAAGACAGAAGTTGGAAGTGACTTTGGCGGATACGTGCATTAGGGATTGAAACGGCATCCTTTTTTGAGGCACGAGAAAAAGATATAGTGGAAAGCCCGACCCGACAGGGTAATGCCAAAATAAAAAAAGACGGAAGCTCGAAGACGGGAAAAAAGAAGTTTGAGCTTGTTTCCTGCGAGGTTTTAAAAACCTTGTAGGTATAAAATTAAAATTATTATTAACTAAAAATAGATTCCTGCCTTCGCAGGAATGACAGATATGAAATTTAATTGGGGTACCGGAATTGTATTAGCGTTTATAGGCTTTATTTCGTTTATAATGTACTTTATTGTCACTATGAATGTGAATAATAAATACGATCATGATTTGGTTAGTGAGGATTATTACGCCGACGAATTGAAATACCAAAACGATATAAATAAGCTTAAAAACTCTAAAACTTTAGAGGCTAATATTAGCTACCAAAAAACAGCTGAAGGTTTGGCTATAAAATTTCCTGAAGCATTCGATTATAAAAATATTACAGGAAAATTGTTCCTATATAGACCATCTAACAAACAACTAGACTTTGAGACTGCTATCTCATTGTCTAATCATAATTTGCTCATACCTGACAAACGTTTGGTAGATGGTCGTTGGAACATTAAAATAGATTGGCAATATAAAGGAAAATCTTATTTATTTAAAGAATCAATAAATTATTAATATGCTGTTATCGGCATTCATATTAGGACTATTAGGGAGTTTTCATTGTGTTGGCATGTGCGGACCAATTGCTTTTATGCTACCTGTAGACCGAACAAATGCGGTTAAAAAAGTATCACAAATTACTGTTTATCATATAGGCAGACTTATTGCTTACAGCCTGATTGGGTTAGTGTTCGGTCTTATTGGCAAGAGCCTATTTATTTTTGGATTTCAGCAACAGCTTTCTATAATTATTGGGATTTTAATGATTTTAATAGTTGTGGTTCCTCAAAAAACATTTAATAAATACAACTTTTCAAAACCTATCTACAGGGTTATTTCTAAAGTTAAATCTGCTTTAGGTACAGCGCTTAAGAAAAAAACTATGGATACCTTTTTAACCATAGGTTTTCTAAACGGTTTCTTGCCTTGCGGCTTGGTATACATGGCTCTTTTTGCAGCTATTGCTGCTGGAACTGCTGCCAACGGAAGCCTCTATATGGCAGTGTTTGGTTTAGGCACTATTCCACTCATGACAACCGCTATTTATTTCAGTCAGTTTTTAAAAGGAAAAGCAAGACAGCGCATCCAAAAGGCAATTCCAATTTTTGTAGTTCTTATCGGAGCCTTGTTTATTCTTCGTGGTTTGGGTCTAGGTATCCCTTACCTCTCGCCTGCACCAGTTTACGATTTGGTTTCTAACGAGATAGATTGTCATTAAAATAACTTGGGGGTTACCCTCGTGCCTCAGGTCGGGCTTTACGCTACAAGTCCTCGCACCTCCTACGTCGGGCTGTGGGCTTTACGCTGCAATCCCTAACCCACACATCCGCTAAAGTCGTTTTATATATAAAAAACACTTTCCACCAAAACACACCACTAACAAAATTACTTGTTTTTCAGTTAGTTACACGTATCATAAATTTTATTTATGCATTGTATCAACATATTCAATAGTTTTTTACACATTATTAATAGTATTACTATTATTTTTGCAATTAAATAAATTAATTATGGATTCATTACTTTCAAATTTAAAAATTGCGGTTCCAAAAAAAATCTATGTAAAAGACCCAGAATCTTCCGATTTAGGAAAACGCATCATACAACACAGTATCACCTTAATTGATGAAATTGGTTTTGATAGTTTTACCTTTAAAAAACTGGGAAACATCATAGGCTCTAACGAGAGTTCTATATATCGCTACTTTGAAAGTAAACACAAACTCCTACTCTACCTATCCTCTTGGTATTGGGCTTGGATAGAATATCAATTAGTTTTTGAAACGCATAGTTTAAACCCTGAAAATAAACTTGAAAAAGCAATTGAAATTGTTACCAGAACCATTAAAGAAGATTCTAATTTTTCTCATATAAACGAAGTTGTTCTAAACAGAATTATCGTTAACGAAAACTCAAAATCTTTTTTAACTAAAGAGGTCGATCAGGAAAACAAGGAAGGCTACTTTGTTATTTACAAACGTATTGTACACCGCTTACGAGATATGATTATAGCTTTAAACCCCAATTATAAATTCTCATCAAGTCTTGCAAGCACCATTATTGAAGGTAGTTTGCACCAACATTTTTTAAAAGACCACTTTACATCAATAACCGATTGTAATGCTGGAGTAACTCCAACAAACTTTATTAAAAACCTTGTGCTTAACACTTTGAAATCTTAATTATGGAACAAAAAATAATGACGCCCTGGCAACGTTTAGTTGGTTTACTACAATTAGAAAAAAGAGATATTCTACAAATATTTTATTATGCAATTTTTGCAGGTATAGTAGCACTTTCTTTACCATTGGGGATTCAAGCTATTATCAACTTAATACAAGGTGCTCAAATTTCAACATCTTGGGTTGTATTGGTAATTATAGTAACATTAGGCGTGGCTTTTTCTGGCGCTTTGCAACTCATGCAACTAAGAATTATTGAAACCATACAACAGCGTATATTTACAAGGTCTTCTTTTGAATTGGCATATCGTTTTCCAAAAATAAAGATGTCTGAATTACGCAACTATTATCCCCCAGAATTAGCAAATCGTTTTTTTGACACCTTAACAATTCAAAAAAGTTTATCAAAAATATTAATTGATGTACCAACGGCAGTTTTGCAAATTTTATTTGCATTAATCCTACTATCGTTTTACCATCCATTCTTTATCATTTTCGGATTACTACTTTTAATATTAATCTTTATCGTTTTTAAATTCACAGCCATTAAAGGTCTTGAAACAAGTTTAAAAGAGTCTAAAAACAAATATAAAGTTGCGCATTGGATCCAAGAAATTGCACGTTCTGTAATTAGTTTCAAGCTATCAGGAAGTACCAGTTTGGGTATTAACAAAAATGATGAATTAGTAAACGATTATTTAAAGGCTAGAGAAAGTCACTTTAAAGTATTGATGCTTCAGTTTATTCAAATGATAAGTTTTAAAGTAATTGTTACCGCAAGTTTATTACTTATTGGTGGTGCTTTAGTGCTGAATCAAGAAATGAATATCGGGCAGTTTGTTGCCGCAGAAATTATCATCATTTTAGTAATTGCTTCGGTTGAAAAGCTCATTCTTGGTCTAGAATCATTTTATGATACATTAACGTCCCTAGAAAAAATAGGTCAAATAGTTGATAAAGATTTAGAAAGTCAAACTGGAGATTCTTCCCAATTCAGTAAAGGCATTCATATAGAATTAGAACAAGTGACCTATAAAGTTGACAACCGAGATAAGCATATACTAAAAAACATTTCATTAACTATTAAGCCAGAAAGCAGAATTTTGATAAAAGGAGAAAGTGGCTCTGGAAAATCTACATTATTACGATTAATTGCAGGAGTAATTCAAGCCACATCTGGTTATGTTTATGTCAACGACATGTCCATAAACAGCTTGCATTTAAACTTTTATAGATCACAACTTGGGCTATCCCTATCTGACGAAAACCCTTTTGAAGGTACTATTCGTGAGAATTTAACTTTTGGAAATCAAAACGTCCCTGATGAAAAAATTTATGAAGTACTTGATATTGTAGGTCTTAAAACCTTTTTAAAAGAACAACCTGATGGCCTAAATACTGTGCTTTATCCTGATGGTAGACAAATGTCTTACTCATTGTCTAAAAAAATTGTTTTAGCTCGCGCCATTTTAAAAGCACCTAAAATCCTTATTCTTGAAGATGCGCTGGATAGATTTAATAGAACAGAAACAAAAGCTATTGTAGATTATTTATCGCACCAAGACAGGCCATGGGCACTTATTGTAGTAAGTTTTAGTAGTGTTTGGGCAGATAAATGCACAGAAATTATCACTTTAGAAAAAGGTGAAATTAAATCTAAAAACAATTAAGTTATGCTCAATATATCTCATAACCAGTTAAATAAAAAAATAGACTTATCCACTTATAAGTCTGGAAAAAACATCATGAATGTTAAGTATTACAAATACTTTAACAGGTTTTTACTAGCTGCCGCAATTATAGGTTTTATTGTATTATTTTTACCATGGACCCAAAACATAACAGGGCAAGGTATTGTAACAACTTTAAAACCTAATCAGCGTCCTCAACACATTCAATCTCAAATCCCAGGACGTATTGAAGAATGGTATGTGCAAGAAGGTGATGAAGTCAAAAAAGGCGACACCATTTTAAGAATTTCTGAAGTAAAAAGTGATTATTTTGATGATAAATTAGTTGAAAGAACTAACGATCAGATCCAAGCAAAATCATCTTCTGTTACTGCTTATGTAGGTAAAGTTGATGCTTTAAATAGGCAGATTTCCGCATTACGAAATGAACAGAAATTGAAGATGGAGCAAACCAGAAACAAATTAATGCAATCGCGATTAAAAGTAAAAAGTGATAGTATAGATTTACAAGCTGCAAAAACAAATTCAAAAATTGCAGAAACGCAGTTTAATCGTATTCAAACATTACAAGAAGAAGGTTTAAAAGCAGTAAAAGATGTTGAGGAAAAACGCTTAAAATTACAAGAAACTCAGGCTAAACTTATTTCGCAAGAAAACAAATATTTAGTCAGTCAGAATGAAGTTATAAATGCTCAGCTAGAATTATCAAGAACTAATGCAGTTTTTGTCGATAAAATTTCAAAAGCTCAAAGTGATATGTTTACAGCACAATCTAGTAGCTATGATACACAAGCTCAAGTCTCGAAACTAGAAAATGCATCTACAAATTATAAACGACGTAGTGACTTATTATATGTTAAAGCACCACAAAGTGGGTTTATAAATAAAGTATTAACTGGTGGTATTGGCGTAACCTTTAAAGAGGGTGCAGAATTAGTAGGTATTATGCCCACAAAATATGATTTGGCTGTTGAAACTTTTGTGCGTCCAATTGATTTACCATTATTACATATTGGAGAAGAAGTGCGAGTACAATTTGATGGATGGCCAGCTATTGTATTTAGCGGATGGCCAAATGTATCTTACGGAACTTACGGTGCAAAAGTAGTTGCTATTGAGCGCTTCATTAGCGATAATGGTAAGTATAGAGTATTACTAGCACCAGATGAAACAGACCATGAATGGCCAGAAGCCATACGTGTGGGTTCTGGTGCAAAAACTATTGCCCTGCTAGAAGACGTACCAATTTGGTTTGAATTATGGCGACAAATTAACAGTTTTCCTCCTAACTATTATCAACCTGAGGGCAGTAAAACGGCCTTAAAAAAAGATAAAAAATGAGAATCATTTTAGTAAACATAGCACTATTAATTAGTGGTTTAGTTTCTGCTCAAGATTCAACCTCGGTTATTACACTTTCAGAATACTTAGGGTATGTAAAGTCTTTTCATCCTATTGTTAAGCAAGCTAATTTGGTTATTAAAGAAAGTGAAGCTAAACTCATGAAAGCTCGTGGTGCTTTTGACCCTAAATTGGAAGTTGATTATGACAGAAAAAAATTTAAAAACACAGAATATTACGACAGACTTAATGCTTCATTCAAAATACCAACTTGGTTTGGCTTAGAGATAAAAGGAAATTTTGAAGAGAATACAGGCGACTTTTTAAACCCACAAGCCATAGTTCCAGAAGATGGATTGTATAGTGTAGGCGTATCTGTTCCTGTTGCCCGAGGATTACTAACCAACAAGCGCATGGCTACCTTAAGGCAATCAAGATTATATGTAAAACAAGCCCAAGTTGACAGGCAATTACTAATCAACAATATTTTGTATGATGCCACAGTAACCTATTTTAATTGGCTTAAAACATATAATGAAAAGCGCGTTTACGAAGATTTTTTAACCAATGTTAAAGTACGTTTTAATGGTATAAAAAAGAGTTATGAAGTTGGCGACAAACCAGCCATTGATACGCTTGAAGCTAGAATAGCTTTAAATAACAGACGCTTAAATTTAGAAAAATCTAGAATCAAATTTGTAAAATCGTCATTGGAACTTTCCAATTATTTATGGTTAAATAATAACACACCCATTGAAATTCAAACTGGTGTCATTCCAGATATAAATACTTTTGATACTATCGATTTAATATTAAATACCTCCGGATTAGATATCGAAAACTTTAGTATTGAAAATCATCCAAAATTGCAATCTTTAGATTATAAATTTAAGAGCCTGGATATTGAAAAACGTTTAAAACTGAATAATTTATTACCCCAAATTGATTTGCAATACAACTTTTTATCGCAAACACCAGAAATAGCACGTTCGTTTAGCACATCGGCATATAAAAGTGGTGTAAATATTAGTTTTCCTTTGTTTTTAAGAAAAGAGCGTGGCGATTTGAAATTGGCAAAACTAAAGCTACAAGACATCAAATTTGACATTCAAAACACAAAAGTAAGTCTTAAAAATAAGATTGCTGCTATTAGCCAAGAATTGGATTCATATATTTTGCAAAACGATTATACAGATACAATAGTAAATGATTATTCAAAAATGTTATCTGCGGAAGAGCGCAAATTCTTTTTAGGCGAAAGTTCTCTATTTTTAGTAAACTCTCGAGAATCAAAACTTATAGATGCTAAATTAAAAGCTATTGATATTGAGAATAGTTTTTTTAAAACCAAAGCTAATTTGTTTAATATATTGGCTCTTTCGGAAATCCAATTAAACTAGCCATCAATATATTAGATTACTTGACATTGTAAAAAGTTTCTGCTAATTTTGTTTAACGTTGGATATAAAACTCCCTGTACTGAACTTGTTTCAGTATTAAAACAATTTCATATCCGTGAAACATTGCTAGTCATTAGAAAAAAATGAACAAAATTGAGATAAAATATAATTCTGAAACATTATCAGCAACTTTATTTGATGATAATAGCAGCGAGACTGTTTTAATTATTGCTTCAGCAACAGGTGTAAAGCAGGAGTACTACAGTGAATTCTCTAAATTCGTTGAAAACAATGGAATAACAGTTATCACATTTGACTATAATGGTATAGGTCATTCTTTAAAAAAACCCATCAAAGAGTTAAAAACTGATGCTGCAGATTGGGGCAGTAATGATTTAGAGAGTATAATACAATATGTAATAAATAACTATCCAAAATCAAAGAAGGTAATTATAGGACATAGTATTGGAGGACAACTAATTGGTCTTGCAAAATCATCTAATAAATTAGACAAAATAGTTTTAATCGCAGCACAATCAGGTTACTGGAAATACTGGAAAGGAATTGAAAGAATAAAAATGTGGTTGAATTGGTATATTCTTTTTCCATTTCTTGTTTTGACTTTTGGTTATCTTAAATCTAAGAAAATTAGTGGCATGGAAAATTTGCCAAAAAATGTAGCTAACCAATGGAAGAATTGGGGAAAGAATAGAGATTATATTTTTAGTGATAAGTCTATTAGTGAAACTTTCTATGAAACAATAGAGACAAATATAACGGCTTATAGTATAGATGATGATGACTTTGCCCCGAAAGAGGCAGTTAAATGGATGACCGAGAAATATAAGAATGCAAAAATAAAATCAGTACATTTAAATCCAATTGATTTTCAAACCAATAAAATTGGACATTTTGGAATATTTAAAGACCGCTTTAAAAATACAATTTGGACTCAAATTTTGAACGAAATAAAATAACGAACTGCCAAAAATGTATATAAAAATAGGCGAGTTAGTGCAATAATCAAAACTTTCAGTTCATATCAAATTTTTTGTTTAACTAAAAAATTAGTGCTCCGAAATCGCTTACTTTTCATATACTAAACGTTAAACGAACTCCTCCAAAAACAAAGCAACTTTCAATTAAAAAAATTAAGCCAGCTAATATGCCCACGTTAACAGTAGTAATGAAAAGCCCAAAACCTGACTTAAAAAGTGTGAGAACTTGTAACGAATCGTCTACCCCCCCCACTTTTTTGGGTAACGCACAAATAATTTAAAATTCTTATTAGTTTTTTAAATAAATTTATACCTGTGAGATGACAAATTAAATTTTAAAAGTCATAACCGGTAATGTGGAATGGTTTGCCACGTCTTCGCCAATACTGCCTTCAAAGAAATGGGCCAACCCTTTTCTACCATGTGTTGGCACAATTACCAAATCTGCACCTATTTTATTAGCACAGCTTAAAACACCTTCCTCAACGCTATAATCGGACACGTAATGCACATCTTCCATTTTATCTAAACTACGTTCGGCTTTTGTAAAAAAGTTAACCACACGTTTTTCTATTTCTAAAGAGCTCTTAAATCGTTCATTAGGTAAGTTTACATGTACTAAATACAGTTTTGCTTCTGTTTTGCTGAACATATTCATTGCTTTTAAATAGGACTCAATCGTTTCTTCTGAGAAATCGCAGGCAAAAGCAACAACATCAAAATTTACGTTTGGCATATCATTTTTTACAACTAATACAGGAATATTGGCATGACGCACCACACGCTCGGTATTTGAACCGATAAAAAATTCTGCAATACCAGTTGTGCCTTGAGAACCCATAACTATTAAATCTGCATTGTGCTTTTCGGCTACATCATTAACTTCACTAAACACCTTAAAATGTTTAATGATTGGGGTTATTTTTATATCATTTAGAAAATCTCTTTTTAAGAAATTTTTAAATTTTTGCTCTGCCAATTGAAGGAAGAATGCTGCTTTTTGATTCTGAAGTCCATCGGATGCCGTCAACATAATGTCGGACATTTCTAGCATGTGTAATGCAATTAGCTCGGCATCATATTTTTGGGCAAGTTTTGCAGCTGTTTTTAATGCATATCCTGAGTGCTCAGAAAAATCTATAGGTACAATGATTTTTTTCATGATTTCTTTTTTTTAGATTCTCAATTTCTCGAGAATGACAATTTTAAAGGTAACATCGATTTTAAAAATCGATGAATTTATTTTTATTAAACAGTCATTGAAAACAATTGCGTATCTGGCAGCTTTCTTTGCAATAACAAATCAAACGCCATACATATATTTCTAACGAATGGCTGACCCTTTTTGGTTACTTCTATTTTATTAAAATGCATTAGTAGTAACCCATCTTTTTCCATTTCTTTTAACCGAATTAAAACGTCTGGCAACTCCTCAAAATAGAGAGTATCTATGGTCCAAGAAGTTTCAAACTGACACATTAGGTTGAGTATATGCTTCCTAATTACTAAATCTTCATTATTTAAAACATGCCCTCTATAAACAGGAATAACATTATCGTTTAACAAATTATAATAACTTTCTATGTCTTTTACATTTTGAGAAAAACCATACCAACTATCGCTTATTGAAGACACTCCTAACCCAATCATAGCTTGTGTTTTTGATGCCGTATATCCCATAAAATTCCTGTGTAATTCACCATTATTCATAGATTCATAAAGCGAATCTGTTGTTAAAGCAAAATGATCCATCCCTATTTCCTTATAACCAACCTGAGCAAGTAATTGCTTTCCTAATTCATACTGGTTTCTTTTTAATGCTGCAGATGGTAAATCGGCATCATCAAAACCACGTTGCCCATTTCCTTTTATCCAAGGTACATGAGCGTAACTGTAAAATGCCAACCTATCTGGCAATAATTCTTTTGTCTTCAAAATGGTTTCTTCAACATGCTTTAATGTTTGAAATGGTAACCCGAAAATAATATCGTGCCCTATAGAAGTATATCCTATTTCTCTTGCCAATTCTGTAGCTTTCTTAACATTCTCAAAAGGCTGAATTCTATGTATTGCTTTTTGAACAGTTTCATTATAGTCTTGTACACCATAGCTTACTCGTCTAAAACCAACATCATAAAGGGCTTGTAGATGTTCGCGAGTCGTATTATTTGGATGACCTTCAAAACTAAATTCGTAATTCTCAGCTCGTGTTGCTTGCCCGAAAATTCCATTAATTAACAATTTCAAATTTTCTGGACTAAAAAAAGTAGGTGTACCGCCACCAAGATGTAACTCTTTTATAATTGGCTTTTCATCAAACAGTGCTAAATATAAGCGCCATTCTTTCAATACCGCATTTATATAGGGCGATTCTACACCATGTTGCTTGGTAATTCGTTTATTGCATCCACAGAATGTACATAGACTTTCGCAAAACGGTAAATGAATGTAAAGACTTATGCCTTCTTCCGAATTGCTTTCTTTAAAAGATTGTATTAAAGAAGATTTCCAGTTTTTTAAAGAAAATGTTTCGTTGTTCCAATACGGAACCGTTGGATAACTCGTATAACGAGGTCCTGCAATATTATATTTATTGACTAATGATCCTAACATACCTGACTATTATTATTCAAAATTATACCAATAGATTAAATTAAAATATGACATATATCATGCCCATTCTTGCAATTCATTTATTAATCCCTTAACTTTCGAATAAATAAAAACTCCTGAAAAATGAAAAAATTAAGCTTCGTATTAATAGCCCTAATCATAAGTACAACGTCTTGTAAAAAAGAAAAGAAAGAAATAAAAACCGTTGAAACTGAGGTTATCGAAACGGCAGTTGTTGCTCCTAAAAAGGTAAAAATCTCTTTAAGCGCCAAAAGCGATAGTAATGTAAGCGGTAATGTGGTTTTTAAAGACGTAGAAAACGGCGTTAGTATGACTGCTATAATGAGTGGATTAACACCAGGTCAGCACGCTATTCATATACATGCGTCTTCTGATTGTTCTTCTCCTGACGGGAAATCTGCTGGCGGTCATTGGAACCCAACAGCTCAACCACATGGTAAATGGGGTGCAGAAACTGGTTACCATAAAGGCGATATAGGTAATTTTACTGCTGATGAAAATGGCCATGGTACAATTTCTTTCACTACAGACGAATGGTGCATTGGTTGTGGCGACGAAACAAAAGACATACTTGGTAAAGGTGTTATCGTTCACGCTGGTACTGATGACTTAACATCGCAGCCTTCTGGAGCTGCTGGAGCTCGTGTAAGCTGTGCTGGTATTATTCAGTAATATAATCTTATTTTTATGGTTTTTCTTTTTATCTATTGCTAGAACACGAAAGTGTTTGCTTGAAATGTGGTTTGAAATATAGAATTTCACAATTCTAAAATACAAGAATTTTCTTTCGTTTTTTTAATATATTTGTAATACAAAAATCTATCTTTTTACTTATATGAAGAAAAAACTATTACTGCTGATAACAACCTTAATAACTATTAATTCTTATTCTCAAATTACTTTTGAAAAAGGATATTTCATATATGACTCTGGTTTGAAGGTTGAATGTTTAATTAAAAATATTGATTGGTCAAACAATCCTTCTGAATTTGAATACAAACTATCTGAAGATTCAGACCAAAAAAAAGTTACAATTAAAACCATTAAAGAGTTTGGCATTTATAATGCTTCACGATATCAAAAAAGTAAAGTAAAAATTGATAGATCTAGTGAAAAAATAGGCGATTTAACCTATAACAGAAAACCAATACTAAAAGAAGAAGTTCTTTTTTTAAAAGTATTAATTGAAGGTAAAGCCAATTTGTACGCTTATAAAGACGGCAATTTAAATCGTTTTTTTTACAATATTGAAGCTTCTAATATTGAACAATTAATTTTCAAAAAATACAAAAACAACGAAAACGACATAAAGAAAAACTCTAGGTATAAACAACAACTATGGACTGATTTGCAATGTACTAATCTTAAAATGAGTGATATTGAAAGTTTAAAATATAAACAAAATAGTTTAATTGATTTTTTTTCTAAATATAATGAATGCGAAAACGCTACTTTTAAAAGCTATGAAAAAAACAAAGAAAAAGATTTATTTAATTTAACTCTAAGACCGCGTTTAAATAGTTCCTCTTTAAGCATCACTAAAAACTAGTAGTTTTGGTTTTCCAAGTAATAGTTCTGTATTTACAGACTTTGAAAATCAGTCGAGCTTTGGATTTGGGATTGAAGCAGAATATATTTTACCAATTAATAAAAACAAATGGGCTGTAGCAATTGAAACAACTTATCAAAATTTTAATGCTGAAACAACAACAATTAATGAGAATTTTCTAGGAGGGAAAACAATAACAATATCGAAAATAGAATACAGCTCTATAGAAGTTCCAGTAAGCTTAAGGCATTATTTTTTTCTCAATAACAATTCAAAAATTTTCGCAAATGCTTCTTATGTTATAGATTTTACTTCCAATTCATTTATAGAAACTAGACGAGCTAATGATGCAATTATAAACAATTTAGAAATTATTAGTGATTTCAATTTAGCAATTGGTTTGGGCTACAAACATTATGACAAATACAGCATTGAAATAAGATACCAAACAGATAGAGCTCTTTTAGTAGATTACCTTTTTTATAGTTCTAAATATAAGTCTCTCTCTTTAATATTTGGATATTCCCTATTTTAAATTAGAAAATCATGAAGTATTCTTAAATGAATATTTTAGTTTAATAAATAATATTCCACATTATTATATTGCGAATTATTTAGGAATAACACTACAGCTTTGATATATTTAATTTTGATGAATCAAAAACAAAATTTTTAGAACCCGATTTAGTTACGTTTTATTAAATATTAGTGATTTATACTATAACGCACTAATAATATCATACTTAGTGATAATTTGGTAATTACCATCTTCTAGCTTTACCATTACCGCATTATTTTCTTTATTAAATAATTTGGATATGGCTTCAATTGGTGTGTTTTTATCAACTATTGGGAATGGTTTATGCATCACCTCTTTAATTGGTAAATCTGAAATATCCTTGTTTTCGATATACTTTCTTAATAAATCTGCTTCGTCAATGGCACCAACAAACCCTGTAGAATCTTCAACTGGTATTTGAGATATTTTATGCGCTTTCATGCGCTCGATAGCATGAGACACTAATTCTTCAGTTTTTACTGTAACTAATGTTTTTTCTGAATGGCTTGCCACAAGATCTGCAGCTGAAGTAACCTCATCTTCTATAAACCCACGTTCTCGCATCCACTCATCATTAAACATTTTACCTACATAACGACTGCCGTGGTCATGAAAAAGTACAACAACAACATCATCTTTAGTAAAATGTTCTTTAAGTTGAAGAATGCCTTTTATAGCTGCCCCTGCAGAATTACCTAGAAACATACCTTCTTCTTTGGCTAATTTTTGAGTATAAATTGCTGCATCTTTATCGGTTACTTTTGTGAAGCCATCAATAATGCTGAAATCGACATTTTTTGGAAGAATATCTTCGCCTATACCTTCGGTTATGTATGGATAAATTTCGTTTTCATCAAACTCACCAGTTTCATGGTATTTTTTAAATACAGAACCATACGTATCAATACCCCATATTTTAACGTTTGGGTTTTGTTCTTTTAAATATTTACCAACACCTGAAATGGTGCCACCTGTGCCGACACCTACCACGAAATGTGTTATTTTACCATCCGTTTGTTTCCAAATTTCTGGGCCTGTACTTTCGTAATGCGCCAAGGCATTACTTGGATTGTCATACTGGTTTACATACCATGAATTAGGAGTTTCTTCGGCAAGTCTTTTGGATGTTGAGTAATATGATTTTGGGTCTTCTGGCTCTACATTTGTTGGGCAAACAATTACTTTGCTGCCTACTGCACGCAGGATATCCATTTTTTCTTTGCTTTGCTTATCGCTAATTACACAAATCATTTTATAGCCTTTTACTATGGCTGCTAAGGCTAATCCCATTCCTGTATTTCCTGAGGTGCCTTCTATTATAGTTCCGCCTAGCTTTAAACTTCCATTGGCTTCTGCATCTTCTATCATTTTAACAGCCATTCTATCTTTTGTGGAGTTTCCTGGGTTGAAGGTTTCGTATTTTGATAACACTAAACAAGGTAAATTTTTTGTTAGTTTATTAAGTTTTACCAAAGGTGTATTACCAATGGTTTCTAGTATGTTTTTTGCGTAATCCATAGTATATCTGTATGTAACCAAAAATACTAAAAAGCTAGTTGGTATATGTTAAAAGTTAGTTATTATATGCGTTAGGGATTACAGTGAAAAGCCCACAGTAAGTTACGAACGAGGACTTGTAACGGAAAGCCAGACCCTTGTGGTAACGCCCAAAAAATAAATTAATCGAACCTAATGGCTTTTACTGGTGATATTTTTGTTATGATGTACGATGGTACTAATAGCATGAGTAAACACAAGATTAACGTACCAATATTTAAGGCTAAAATATACCCAAAACTGATGTAAACTGGTGCTTCGGTTACATAATACACACTTGGATCTAGTGGAAATAGCTTGAAGTACTTTTGGGCAAATAACAGACCTAAACCTGAAATATTACCCCATAATAAACCTAGTAGTATAAGATATGATGCGTTGTATAAAAAGAGTTTACGGATGCTCCAATTGCTACTTCCTAGGGTTTTTAAAACGCCTATCATTCTGGTGCGCTCTAGTATTAAAACAAGTAAGGCGGTTATCATGTTAATGCCTGCTACGAGTATCATGATGCCAATAATTCCGTAAATATTTTTATCGAAAATTTTAATCCATTCGAATATGGAATAATATCGGTTTGTGATGGTTTGAGAATCTAATAAAGAGGAAATATTTTGATGTATTTCTACTCCCTTTTCATCAAGTTCATCATAATCATTAATGAAAACCTCAAAGTTGCCCACTTGGTCTTTTTTCCATCTATTGATACGTTGTAAGTGACGAATATCACCAATAAGATATTGCTTATCTAATTCTTGAAACCCTGAATTATAAACTCCAACAACGTTATACGTGATGATATTAGGTAGTTTTTCTGGGTCGTCTTTAGGAAATACCATTTGAAAATTATCGCCTATATTAAAGTTTAACCGATTTGCTAGGTATTTAGAAATCAAAACATCTTCATTTCGTTTTTGCGAATAATCTGGTAGCTTGCCTTCAACAAGAAATTCTTTAAAATATTTCCAGTTATAATCTGCGCCTACGCCTTTTAAATAAATGCCTTCAAAATCGCTTTCGGTTCGGATAACCCCAAATTTTGAAGCGACACCTTGTACATGTTTTACACCTTCAACTGTTTTAAATTCTGGATAGAAATCTTGACTTTTAGAAATGGGAAATACACTTTCTTGCGAGTTGTTACTATCATAATTTGTTATGGTAACATGCCCATTAAACGCCACTACTTTATCGCGGATTTTTTGTTGTAAACCAATACCTGTAGCTATGGCAATCATCATTACCACAATTCCAATAGCAATTGCAGCGATACCAATTTTTATTATTGGTGCCGATATACTACTTTTATACGCTTTACTACCAATAATGCGTTTAGCTATAAAAAACTCGTAATTCAAAGTATACTATGCCGTTTAATGTTTTCAAAAATACAGTTTTATTATTTGTTTTAGTCATGATTTCTTGTGGAAGTAAAGGGAAGTCTGAAGCTAGAAGTGCGAAGCTTGAAGCAGAAGATGTTTTGAAACAAGGTGTGATTGATAGTTCCTTGATTGTTGGCGCTAATAGAACTAAAATGTATTTGCCTTTATTAAAAGGAAAACGGGTTGGTATAGTCACTAATCAAACATCAGTGATTTTTAAACTGAAGACGGATAGTAAAAACTTCACACACTTAGTGGATTCTTTAATTGCTTTGAATGTTGATATAAAAAAAGTTTTTTCTCCCGAACATGGGTTTCGTGGAAAAGCTGATGCAGGTGAACTAGTTAAAGATGGTATTGATACAAAAACTAATTTACCAATATTTTCTCTTCATGGGAGCAGCAAAAAACCATCAAAAGAACAGCTAGAAGGTTTGGATATTATAATTTTTGATATTCAAGATGTAGGTGTTCGATTTTACACTTACATTTCTACATTACATTATATTATGGAAGCTTGTGCTGAACAAGATATACCAGTTTTAATACTAGACAGACCAAATCCTAACGGGCATTATGTTGATGGCCCTACTTTAAAGATTGAAAATAAGAGTTTTTTAGGAATGCACCCTATACCTCTGGTGCATGGCATGACTATTGGTGAATATGCACACATGATTAATGGGGAAAAATGGTTAAACAATGCTCTAACATGTGAAATAACTATTATCCCTATTAAAAATTACACCCATAAAACACCTTATAGTTTGGCAATTAGACCTTCACCTAACTTACCAAACGATCAATCCATAAAATTATACCCTAGTCTTGGACTTTTTGAAGGCACCAATATAAATGCTGGTCGTGGAACAGAATTTCAATTTCAAAGATATGGTGCACCATTTTTAAATAAAGATGCTTATAAATTCAACTACACACCTGTGGCAAATTTTGGAGCCAAACATCCTAAACATAAAAATAACATTTGCTATGGTAAAGACTTAAAAGATGAAGTTATAAATGGTGTTATGACACTTAAATGGGTCATTGATGCCTATCAAAACGCAACAGATAAATCATTATTTTTTAATACTAAAAACTTCACAACTCATGCCGGAACAGATAAGTTACAGCAACAAATTGAAGTCGGTTTATCTGAAACTGATATTAAAACTACTTGGGAAAATGATTTAAAAAAGTTTAAAAAAACAAGAAAAAAATATTTACTATATCCGTGAAACATATCTTAGCATCATTAATTATATTTTTAACTTCTGTTGGTTTTAATTTTAGCTCGGATATAACATCTACCGATTATAAAATTAAAACGGTTAAGAAAAAAGCCAAAAAGTTTTTACGACAACAAAAGATTCCTGGAATGTCTATTTCCATATCGCAAAATGGTGAACTAATTTTCTCAGAAGGGTTTGGTTATTCTAATAGAAAGCCCAGAACAAAAGTAAATCCAAGCAAAACACTTTTTAGAATTGCTAGTATATCAAAATCTATTACCGCTTTAACACTAGCAAAATTAATCGATAATAAAATTATTAATTTAGGTGAAAGTATTTATAATTACCTTCCAGATTACCCAAAAAACAATTATGATTTTACTGTTAAAGAATTGGGCGGACACCTAGCTGGAATAAGGCATTACAAAGGCAACGAGTTTACCTTAAACAAAAAAATATCAATCTCTGAAGGTATAGACTTATTCAAAAACGACTCGTTATTATTTGAGCCATCAACACAATTCTCATATAATACTTTTGGATATGTTCTTTTGAGTGAAATTATGCAAAAAGCTTCTAAAACAGAATTTAACTCTTTGGTTAAAAATTCTATTTTTAAACCTTTAGAAATGACTCATACTTTTTTAGATGATTCTGAATTAGACTCTCCAAACAAGACTATGTTTTACAAAAACAAACGCACACTTTCAACACCTGTTGCCAATGAATATAAAGTGGCCGGTGGTGGTTTCTTATCAACTTCTGAAGATTTAATAAAGTTTGGAGAAGAAATTATCTCGCCAAAAATAGTCTCGAAAAAAGCTTTGTCAGAAATGATAACTTCTCAGAAGTTAAAATCGGGAAAAATAACAGGTTACGGTATTGGTTTTTCTGTAGAATGCACAAAAAACAATACACACAAATATTATCATACTGGTGGCGGTGTTGGTGCTTCTACTATTCTTCTAATTTATCCTAAAGAATCTATTGTTATTTCTGTTTTAACAAATCGCTCTGGTGTTAATATGGAGGTATTTGGGAATATACTCGAATCCATTTTTATTAATTAAAAGAGTTCGCTTATAACTTTGTTAAAGAAAAACTAACCTAATTATTCAGCTAAAAGTTTACTTTTACAATCTATTATTACAATTGAATTATGAACCCATCATCATCAGGTTGGATAAAAAAGTTACTTAAAGAGACAGAAAACAATAATCTCTTTTTAAAACATGATGAAGACATCTTTTATGATAATCTAAGGTCTTGTGGGTTTGTGTATGGTAGTAATCTGGATGTAGTAAATCAAGTTATACTAAAAAAGGACTTAACCGAAGAAGAGCTATGTAAAACCAATTTATGTTTAGCACTATTTTACACTCATACAAATTCTAAATGTAAAATTCCTTTCATTGAAAGCGTAATTAGTTTTTATGAAAACATAGATTCTAGTAAAACTTCTTTTCTTCAAGATTTATTAGGAGGAAAAAAATCTGATGAGCAATTAGAAAAGATTATACATAAGCGTATTCAAATAGATGCCAATGTACTTACCAAAAACTTTAATTACTTTATTATTAATGCCCTTTTATTTGTAGATATTTTAGCTTACAAAGCCTTTATTGAAAATATAAACATTTCTACTATTGATTATTTAAAAAATATTGAGGCTTCCATTACTTCAATTTCTCTGGATGTTTTAAACTCTAAAGAAACTAAAAACCAATATGACGAGAGTTTAATTAAGTTATTTGAATCTTCATTAAGATATCAAGAAAACTCTCATGTAAACTACAAAAAGGCTATTGCAAATGTCACTACCGAATTAGAGAAATATTACATACTTGATATCGCTTGCATGGCAACATGGAGCGACCAAATGATTGATATTGAAGAACAACATTTTATAGAAAAACTAGGTAGAGATTTAAACTTAAGCACCTCTAAAACCAACCTATCTATTAAAACAGTTAACAAGTTTTATACCGTTAATAAAAATAACATTGCGCTATTAAGCACAAAAAATGTAGTACAAAGCTTTTATAACAATTCTAGTAAAATGGTTAATAAATTAATTACTAGAAATAGTAAGCGTTTGTATCAAGAATTGAAAGACAGTAAAGAACTTATGGTTTTACTTACTCAATCTACCTTTAGAGACTTGAATAAAAACGAACAAAAAAAAGTACAAGAACAACTACTTGATATTTTTAAATCCATACCAAGCCTTGCAATATTTTTACTGCCAGGTGGCGCTTTATTATTACCATTAGTAGTAAAATTTATTCCAAAAATACTACCCTCTGCATTTGATGAAAATAGGATTGAAGAGTAAAAATTATAATTTCTGTTTTTTTTCTATTAGATTTACAAATACACAAAATAAAACAACCACATGGCATCATACTCTATTCAGGAGATTAATAACTTATTAAAAGGAAAATTAATAGGTAATACAACAAACATTATTGAAGGCCCAGAACAACTTCAAAACGCTAAAAAAAATCACATCACATTTATTGGAAGTAGTAAATACTTGAAATATTGGGGTGATTCTAAAGCTTCTGCTGTTTTAGTAAACGACAATTTAACTATAGAACCTGGAGACAATCGTGCTGTTATTAAGGTGAAAAATGCTGATTTGGCTATGGCTAAAGTATTAGAATTATTTAATCCGCCAGTGCCAGAATTTGAAACCGATATTCATCCAACTGCAGTAATTCATGAAACCGCTAAAATTGGAAATGGCTGTAAAATTGGTGCCAATTGTTATGTTGGAAAAGATGTTGTTTTAGGGAGTGGCGTAATTCTTTATCCAAATGTATGTGTCTTTGATGAAACCACTATAGGCGATAATACCATGGCGTGGTCTGGAACCGTAATTAGAGAACGTTGTATTATTGGTAGCCATTGCATTTTTCATACTAATGTAAGTATTGGTGCAGATGGTTTTGGATATAGACCGAGTGATGATGGTAAAGGTTTAACTAAAATACCACAGATTGGAAATGTTATTATTGGACATTATGTTGAAATAGGCTCAAATTCTTGTGTGGATCGTGCTAAGTTTAGTAGTACCATAGTTGGTGATGGCTGTAAAATTGACAACCTCGTGCAAATAGCACATAATAGTGTTATGGGACGTTCGTGTATTATGGCAGGACATAGTGGGCTTGCAGGCTCTGTAACTTTAGGTGATGGTGTTATTATTGGTGGAAGTGCCTCAATTAAAGATCATACTACTATAGAATCTGGTGCAACTGTTGGTGCTGGTTCTGGGGTTATGAATAATGTAAAAGCTGGTGAAACAGTTTTAGGGTATCCTGCACAAGATGCCAAAGCGATGCTGAAGCAATGGGTGGCGATGCGTAGATTAGTTAAGAAATAAAAAACTTAATTTTGTTTAAAGGTTATCAGTTTTTAATCTCTATAATTGTTTTCTTTAATCTGTTTATTAATTCATAAATTTCATTTTCATTATAAGCTGCAAAACCAATTCTTATACAATTATGGCTTGATTTAGCCCTATCATAACGTTGCCAATTCCCAATTTCTAATTTATACTTTTTAGCAACTTCAGCAATAGTAAACCAAGAATACTCTGGATGTAACTTTACCCAAACTGCCATACCACCAATAGGAATTTCAAATTGGAAAAAATCACCTATTTCATCTTTTAAAAGCTTACAAAACAAGTAACGTCTTTGTTTGTAAATTTTCATCACTTTACGAATATGCCTATCTAGATCCCCAGATTTTATAAAATCTGCAAATGTTAATTCTAATAATGCATCGCCCTGTCTATCTATAAAACCTCTCAATTTAGCTGCTTCATCTACAAACGCTTTTGAAGCAATTAAATAACCAATTCTATAAACTGGAGCAACAGTTTTACAAACCGAACCTATATAAATAACATGTCCATTAGTATCGTGGCTTGCTAATGGTAAAATTGGAGCATGATTATAATTAAAATCATAATCGTAATCATCTTCAATAATTGCAAAACCATATTGCTTTGAAAGATTTAAAAGATGAATTCTTCTTTTTGCAGAAAGCGTTACTGTTGTTGGATGGTGGTGGTGAGTCGTTACATAAACCGCTTTAATTTGTTGTTTCTTACATAACTTTTCAATTTCATCAGTTACTATTCCGTTTTCATCTACCAAAACTGTTTCAAGTTTTGCTTGTTGATATAAAAAAGTACAATCTGCAGACTCATAATTAGTATTTCCAACTACAATAATATCGTCTTTTTTAAGTAATAATTGCGATGATAACCAAATTCCCATTTGACTACCGCGAGTAAGCAGCACATTGTCTTTATTAATATTTAACCCTCTTGTTGTATTTAAATAGCTTACTAAAACTTCACGTAAAGTATCATTCCCGTAAACAGAGCCATAAGACAAATGTTTGAACACAGATTTTTTTGCAGAAATTCTTCTGTATGTTCTAGCAATTTCATCTATTGGTGTTAATCTGCCATCCGAAATTCCATCATTTAAATACATAAAATCTTCATCTCTCTTAACAGGCTTTTCGGGTAAATCGCTGTTTTTATAAAAAGAAAAACCACTATTTTTTTTCAAATTAACATCACCAAAATCACTTAACTTATGTTGTTTTAATACAGGTAAATTACTTAATACAAAAGTTCCCTTTTTAGGAATACTTTCTACCCAACCTTGCAACAAAAGCTCATCATAGCAAGCAACAATAGTTTTTCTATGAACATTTAACTGTTCTGCTAGAGTTCTACTACCAGGAAGTTTTGTATTAGCACCTAAAGTTTGGTTTTTAATCAATTGAATAATTTGATTTGACAATTGTAAATACAATGCTTGATTACTTTTTCTATCAAATTGAATACTGGTTTTATACGGAAACATCTGGACTATTAATTATATTTATTCTGGACGATTATAAGAGTCCATAAAACTAGTAATTTTGAAATAGTCAAACAAACAGATATATAAATAAATAAGTTGAAAATGATTGAAATACGAAGAGCCATATCATCTGATGCTATTCATATTGCCCTACTAGGAAGGGTAACCTACACAGAATCTCATGGAGATTATATAGAAAACAAAAACGATTTACTTGAATTTTACAATGAACATTATGCAGTTTCTAGGATTAAAGAAGAATTAAATGATGATGACATTCTATATTGGATTGTTTTTTCTAATGAATTACCAGTTGGTTTTGCTAAACTAGCATTAAACATAAAACACCCTACAAAACCAGAAATTAATTCTTGTAAACTACAAAGACTATACGTTTTAAACGATTTTATTGGGCTAAAAATAGGTTCTCAATTACAAGAAATTATACTGCAAAAAGCGATTGATTTAAAATTTAAAAAGATATGGCTGACTGCATATTATAAAAACAAAAAAGGAATTAATTTTTATAAAAAATACGGCTTCAAAAAAATTGGAAATATTGATTTTTTTGTTGGAAATAGTAATTATCCAAATTTAATTTTCGGTAAAGATTTATAAGCATGAAAACATACGAAAAAACAAAATTGAACCGAGTAAAACGTGGACAAAAAAGGGCTACTTATGATGTTGAAAAAATAAATACCATTTTAGATAGCGGTTTTATTGGCTATGTAAGTTATGTATATAAAAATAGAGCCATTACTTTACCCATGGCTTACGGAAGAAAAGACAATAAAATTTATTTGCACGGATCTCAAGCCAACAGAATGTTATTAGCCTTATTGGAAGCTAAAGAAATGAGTATGACTGTTATGCACTTAGACGCCTTAGTTTTAGCGCGTTCTGGACTGCACCATTCTGTTAACTATCGTTCTGTTACTTTATTTGGTTCAGTTAAAAAGATTGAAGCTCCTAAAGAGAAAGATAAAGCGCTTTTTTACTTTATGGAACACATGATGAAAGGGCGTTGGGATGGCATTAGACCCATGCACAAAAAAGAATTAGATAGAACACTAGTTGTGGAAATGACTATTAATACCGCTTCTGCTAAAATAAGAGATGTTGGTGTTGGTGATGAACCTGAGGATTACGATTTAAATGTTTGGGCTGGCTTAGTCCCTTTAAAGCTGGTTGCCGAATACCCAATTGCAGATGAAGGTATACCAACTAAAATGGACATCCCTAATCATGTTTTAGAGTATTATGAGCAAAACAAGGGGTAAATAAACTAGCCTACTCTAACCACCCCTTAAAATCCTTAACACGTTCTCGGGCTACGATAACCTCTTGCTCGTTATAAGAATGGAGTTTTATTTGTAAACGTGAGTTGGTATAGCTTACCATATCTTTAATGGCATTTATATTTACAAAAAACTTACGGTTAATACGAAAAAAGGTTTGAGGTTCTAGCTCATCTTCAAGATGTTCTAGCGTGGTATCTAACAGGTAGTTTCTGCCTTCTGTAGTATGTAGATAGGTGCCTTTATTTTCACTATAAAAACATTCAATCTCATCTATGTTTATAAGTTTTAGGTGCTGCCCTACTTTTACTGAAAAGCGCTTTTTGTATTCTCTATCAATTGGGTTTACTAGTAGTTTTTTAATATCATTAAAATCTAAGGTTACAGCTTGTTTTTGAGGTGCTCGTTCTTGGTATTTTTTTACTGCGCTTTCTAAATCGTCTTCGTCAATAGGTTTTAGCAAATAATCGATACTGTTTAGTTTGAAAGCTTTAAGTGCATATTCATCATAGGCTGTGGTGAATATTATAGCTGATTTTATTTCTATAGCTTCAAAGATTTCAAAAGATAAACCATCGCTTAATTGGATGTCTAAGAATATTAAATCTGGATGCGTGTTATTTTGAAACCAATTAATAGATTCTTCTACGGAATGTAGCATAACATCTGTTGATAAATCTAGTTTTTGCAGCATACGTTGTAGCCGTCTTGCAGATGGTTTTTCGTCTTCTATAATTATGATATTCATTGATTGGTTTGTTTTTGATGGTTAACTTTTTGTTGGCGGATGGTGCGTTAGGGATTGAAGTGGATAGCCCACAGGTTTGCCAATTTTTATTGGCGGACCGAGGACTTGTAACGAAAAGCCCGACCCTTGTGGTAACGCCCAACTTATTTTATTTCCATTGTTTTTTATCTTTATCCATGTATTGTTTAATCTTTTTTTCTTCCCATGATTTGCTAAAAACAAGGTTTCTACCAAAAACTACTAGTGCATGAAAGCCTAAGCCCATAGCCCAGAAAAGGGGTGTTGAAAAGGTTCCGAAATGTAACAGTTTACCGCCGTTAGAAACAATGATAAAAACTATAAAAACATTAACGACTACATACCATAATGCATGCCAATAAAAGCCTTTAATTTCTTTTACACGTTTTTTTGCACGTATATAAGCTTGCTCCTTTTGATGATTTTTATTTTGGTATGGTACTAATTTAGAATCTTCCATAATCTTAATTTTTTAATTCCATTTGTTTTCGTCTTTACGCATTAATTCTTCAATTTTGCGTTCTTCCCAATTACGTCCCAAGGTGCCTTTGTGAACAAAAACTACAAATGCATGAATGGTTACTCCTATACCCCAACCTAAAATTGGGAACCAAAACCATTTATAATCCCAATAGGTTTTATAATTGATAAAAATCATGAACGGTGAAAATAAACAGTAAGCAAAGAGGTGCTGATAAAACGCTTTTATATCTTCGATATGCTTACGGGCTCTTATCTCTTTTTTATTAGTTTCTGTATCTTGCATTTGTTCCATTTTATTTAATTTTTTAATCCCAATTTTTATCTTCGTTACGCATAAATTCTTCCATTTTGCGTTTTTCCCATTTTCTTCCAAATGCACCATCGTTTACAAAAACCTTAAAAGCTTGAATAGCTAAACCAATACCCCAACCAAACATTGGGAACCAAAACCATTGGAAATTCCATGAAGTTCTGTAATTGATAAATATTAACAATGGAATAACTAAGCAATACGATATAACACTGTAATAAAACCCTTTAAGTTCGTCTACATGGTTTAATGCGCGCATGTAACTGTCATCTAATTGTGATGTTGATTGTTCTGTTCTCATGACTGATATTTTTTTAGTAAGCATAGGTATTGCTACTGCAAAACGATTTGCTTCTTTGTGTATATTTACTTTTTTGTTGGTTAATAAATCGTAGCGTTGTTTGATGTTACTTAAACCTACACCACTACTCTTTTTGACTATTTGTTTGGGTTGTAAATTATTTTCAACTACCAAATCTCCTTGGTCTTCATAAATTCTAATATGCAAAGGTTTACTTGATGTTACCATATTATGCTTTACCGCATTTTCTAATAACAATTGTAATGATAATGGCACCACTTTACTTTCTGGGTTTGATGCAGTTTCGGGCATGGTAAAAACAATACTATCTTCAAAACGCATTTTAAGTAAAGACATATAGGTTTTAGCAAACTGCAACTCCTCATCTACCGTTACTAATTCTTTATTTTTTTGCTCTAAAACATAGCGATATACTTTTGATAATGATGTTGTAAACTTTTGTGCATTATCTGGATTCTCTTCAATTAAACTGGTTAACACATTTAAACTATTGAATAGAAAATGTGGATCTAGCTGGTTTTTTAAAGCATCAAACTTAGCACTTGCTGTACCTGCAATTACTTTTTGTTCTTTTATTCTATTTTGCTGATACTTATTATAAAAATAGATAACATGAAAAATGATAACAATGGTTAGCGTTATCCATAAACCAAATTGATAACTTTTAAACGTTTCTCTAGATAAAAAATCATTAAACGAAACCCCTCCATATACCATATAGGTTGAAACTCTGAGTATAAACAGACCAATTAAGGTTATAATTGTTGCCCCTAGAATACCAATTACGATACGCTTAATGTTATCATTCTTTTTCCAGTTGCGGCGTTCCATGTAATCAAAAAAATACATATTGGAATAGCCTAACACAAAAGAATACAGTTGATAAAATCCAAAATCGATTAAAAACTCATTAGTTGTTTCAAAATCAAATCCGCCAGATAACAGGTTGCCAATTACAAAAATGACACATCCTATAATGAAAGTGGTAATGATATTTTTAGTCGATTTCGTCATAATTATTTATCTAGTATTTTTTACTTACCACAAGACTCTAATAGCATTTTTGCTCGGTCTGCGCCCCAATTTGGGTAAAATGGTGTTTCTGGTTTAAAGTTAGCAAAAAGTTCTGTGGCACGTTCTAAATCTTTACAAAATGGTGTAACATCTTGTCCAAAATATTTAGCCCCTCCAATATCCCACTCTGCCTTGCAGTATACTACTCTTGGGTTTTCTGGAGCTAGCATATTTGCTTTCGTGTAAAGCTCTATTACTTTTCCTGATAAGGTCATACCATACGTAGCGCCATCATAAGCCACCCAAGCAGTATGCAATAAAGCTTGTAGAACTAATATCTCAGGGTTTTCTTTTGAGATGGCTGTGGCATCATTTATTAAATCTTGTGCTTTTTTTAGTTTTGCAGTAAGCTTCTCTTCATCCCGTTCTCCAAAACTGTAAATGATATTGATTTGAGCTGCATAATAGGGCGGTAACCAATTATCTGTTTCTGCTTTTGCTATACGCTCAAATAAATTTGCTGCTTCTATGGGTTTATTTTCTTCCCAAAGACCAAAGGCTTTTTGCATCCCTTTTTCATAATTAGTTTGTGCATTTATAAACCCAGAAACTAAAAGTGTTGCGATAATAATTATTTTTTTCATAATGGTTGTTTTTTAATGATGAGACAAATATCCAACAGAAGTCCATGTTTTTAAAAACCAACTTACCGAACTGTTATTTTTTGTAGCTGAAATGTTAAATCTTTATAATTTGACTATCAAATTACCTATTTTCCTTTGCTTAAAATTTTAAATTATGAAAAGAATAATCACATTTTTTATTAGCTATAATTGTCTCATGGAGTTATGCTCAGACTGAAAAAATATCGATGATTGACTATGTGCAGGTTTTAAATAATAACAAAGCCGAAGTGCTATTTTATTATCAAAACAATTGAGAGCAATTACGTATTAAAGCTATTGAAATAGGATATATATAGATAGTTATCAATTACTAGAAACGTAACCAACAGCAGAAATGCCATATAGATTTATATTGATTACTACATACAAAAGTAAATTACAACACCATGCTAGTGAAGCTAATTTTAATATGTTAATTGAGGCTAGTGATGGTTTAAAACTAATGAATGAAAAGAAACCAAATGATTTTAGAAAAGCGATATTTCACAATGATAAGGTGAAACATTTAAATTAAAAGGCAGTCGGAATATATTTTCAAACTGCCTTTTTTACATTGACATAAAACCCTTTACTAATCTTAACCTTCTTGAAACTTGAAAAATATAGGTACAGCATAAGATACTTTTACAGGTTTACCTCGCTGTTTTCCGGGTTTCATTTTTGGTAATTTATTTATAATACGCTCTGCTTCTTTTTGTAGAATAGCATCGGGCCCTCTAGAGCGAACACCTGTAATATTTCCGGTTTTATCAATTACAAAAATTACTGAAACACGTCCTTGAATTCCTAATTCTAAAGCGGTTTCTGGATACCTAAAATTATTAGCCACGTGCTTTTGTATTTTATTTTGAAAACACTCTTTTGTTGCTTGTTTAGATAAGTTTTCACAACCTGGGAATACTGGTACATCTTCAATTATGGAGAAAGCTACTTGCACATCTTCATCTATTTCCTCGACTTGAATATCACTTACATCTACAATACGCTCCTCGATTGCATCATCTTGACCTATTTCTGTGCTTTCAATTACGGTTTCTTCAATTTCCTCAACATCTTCTACAATTTGAATAGTTTCTTGAACTACAGCTGGCGGCGGTGGTGGTGGCGGTGTATTAGCATTCAGAATAGGAATTTCTTCCTCAAATTCACTTTGCATTTCAACAAAATCTAGAACTAAATCGTCTTTTTCATAAGTTCTATACTCTAAAGCTTGCCAAGATAAAAACAACATTAAATTTAACCCTATAGCAAAATAAATACTGCTATTTCTACCTATTTCTACGTTTGGATTTTTTTTAGCTTTCATGACACTTCGTTTTAACTGATGAGATTATCATCACATAAACTCATCATAATTTCACTACTTTAAAGTTATGATTTACAAAGGCTAACAACTATGACTTTTGTCATATCTAGAAATTCAAGATTTTGATGTTTTTTAGTTTTTTGAAGTTTGTTTTCTTTATTTAGTTTTGAATAACATTGCTTTTGACTTTATCAGAAAAAAAATACAACTTCGTTTACCCTCAGATATAAATCATTAAAACGACGCATATCCATAAAAACATTAGCAACAATATGAAAAAATCGATAGTGACACTTATTATTGTCTTTGGTCTAAATTCTATTGTAGCTCAAATCAAAGAAAATATCCACGAATTGAACTCAATGGAAAATCTTTTAACCGAAGATGTTAAAAATATTTTAGAAACAAACTTGACTGACAAAAAGGTTGCCTTTTTAGGAGAAGCTGAACATCATATAGCATCCGATTTTAAAGCCAAAACAGAATTTGTTAAATATCTGGTTTTAAAACATGGTTATAAAGACATTGCTTTTGAAAGCGATTTTTTCGGTTTATATTTTGACCATAACAAAAGAAATATCTTTGGAATGTGATCTAACTCCTATAAATGTCTAGATTTATTCAGTTTTTAGAAAAAAACAATGTTACTCTTTGGGGTTTTGATAATCAATATGAAGGGACTTATTCTTATTACAATCTTTCAAAAAGCATAAAAAACTTTTTAGAAGAAAATAAAATAGATTTCGATAATAAATTTATTGAGTTTATTGACGTTGTAAGACGTAAGAAGTTTAAGGCTAGAAATCATCTAACAGAAAAGGATATTAATTATTTGATAAGTACGTTAGATAAATTGCTTAACGATAAAACAGTTGAATCAAACCCAATTTGGAAACAAATTATAGAAAGCTTTAAACTTGCTTCTAAAAATTTAATTGTTTTCTTGTTATGAGCCTCTACTGTTTTATAGACATATGAAGGAGCAAAGTTTTGGTTCTCCTTAGTTGATTTGAATATTAAAAGTGATTTCTTAATTTTTTATCGTTCACTATAAAGCAACTTTAATTGCTGGATTTCTTTCTCTGGAACACTTGAGATCTGGAGTTTATCTATGTTACGAATACTATAAAATGCAATATCCTTAGCATCGGTCTTGTCACTCTTTCCTCTTGAGATACCTTTGGACCTCTTAATCTCTACTGCGGGTACAATCCAATAATCATAATCGTTCTCATAACAAAAACAGCTTAAAGGAAACGTGTAAACACCTGTATTCTTAAAACAAAATAGGGTCTGTTAAAATCAATGCCTTGTTTTTTTAGAAGGTTAAACATGCGTTTTAATCCTTTGGTGGTATTGGTAACCACAAAGTGTGTGTTTAAGGCGGTACCCCTCTTGTCTATCAAAACAACATCTAGTTTTAATTTTGAGATGTCAATACCAATATGAAATAAATAATTTTTCATAATTTTAGGCTTAAGTAAATAAAATGTTAAAACTCTTTAGAACCTTTATCATATCTACTATTCTATTTGAAGCTATAAATTTATATTGAATACAAACTAAAGGTTAGGGATTGTAGCGGCATCCTTTTTTGAAAAAAACAGATATACCTTTACTTTAGAAATGAAATTTAACAGATAGCCACGTCGCCCGCTCCTCGCTATGACGTAAAAAAAAATATAGCGAAACATTTATGTTCATGAATTCAAAAATTTAAAATAGAAATGCATAAATAAAAGCCCGACCCTTTTCGGGTAACGCCCAAAAAATATTAATAAATAGAAACAAAATTTTAAGACCCAAAAAAAGTCATATTCTATACCATAGATATTTTAGGAGCCGCTGTATTCGCAATACTTTTTAAAAGTAAAATCAATTATTTAAAAACCTCACTGTTTTTATTCGATACTATCGGTATTGGGCTCTAAACACTAGTTGGTATAGAGAAAGGACTAAATGCAGAATTGCATCCTGTAATTTGCATCACCTTAGGAACAATTACTGCATCCTTTGGAGGTGTTATTAGGGGTATTTCATGTAATGAAATCCCTGTTATTTTCAGAAAATAAATTTATGCTATAGCTTGCATTTAAGGTGGTGTTACCTATTTTGTTTTGCGAGAATTTCCAATACAATACAACTATGTGTTTATAATTACAGGAATAGTAGTTATTGTAACGAGGTTATTAGCAGTAAAGTTTAAAATTGCGCTACCAACAACTTATTCAGGAAAAGAGGAGTAATGTTCAGCAATTTTATGACGTCAACACCTTTGCGTCTTATCTCCTTTACTCGACAAAAAAAGTATTCAGTCGCAGTACTCAGTTAAAAGATGTATCCAGCTTTATGTCTTCTTGTCTTAGCGAGACACCCGTCTCCTGTCATTTTCTTAATCAATAATCTCCACATTACGGATAAAAATATTCTTATCTGGCCAATCACCATCATCAGTTTCAACGGCAGCAATTTTATCAATAACACTCATTCCCCGAGTTACATGACCAAAAATGGTGTAGTCACCATCCAAAAAGTGAGCGCCACCTTTTTGGCAAACAATAAAAAACTCAAAAGGAGATGCTAATTTATGTGGGTTTCTAATTTCGCTACTAGGCATAGAAATAACACCACGGTCATGTTTGTAGCCGCGTTTAGTGTCTGGAGGTAATAAGTATTTACCAATGTATGAGCGCTTTCTAGCTGTTTTTACATCATCACTATTTCCTGCTTGAACCATAAAATTATCAATAACTCTATAGAATTGGGTGTCATTAAAATAACCTTGTTTAGTTAACCAGATAAAGTTAGAACGATGAAACTTGGTTTCATTATAAAGTAAAATATCAATGGTGCCAAGATCAGTAGTTATTCGTACTTTATTTTCCTTATGGTGTTTGTCGTACTCCAAGAAAAACTCCATGGCGCTTTTAGAATTTAACTTAGGGAACTCACGCTCTGGTTCTTGACTAGTAACTTTTTCAATGTCTTTTTTAGCGGGTGTTTCAACTTCTGTTTTAGGTGTGTTTTTCTTTTTAGTTTGTTTATCTTCACAATTCAGAAGTAAAAGAAAAAAACAGAAAAACAATACGGTTCGCATAGACTATGAAGTTTGAAAAATTTTTAAAATCCGTTTCAAAAATAAAAAATATCCAGTTACCAGCCGAAGCTTCTCAATTTAAAATGGTGCCACCGTTTCGTCAAGAGTTATTAAAAAAGCAAGAAAAAGCCATTAGAAAAGCAAAACAGGCTGGGGTTTTGGCGTTGTTTTATCCAGATAAAGATTATCAAACCAAGTTTGTTCTGATACTTAGAAATACTTATAAAGGTGTACACTCTGCACAAGTGGCTTTTCCAGGAGGGAAGCTAGAAGACCAAGATGCATCAATACAAGATACGGCGTTAAGAGAAACTTTTGAAGAGATAGGAGTGCCAATTGATACCGTGCAAATTGTTAAAAAAATATCTCAAGTTTACATTCCACCAAGCAATTTTTATGTGCAACCTTTTATTGGAATTACAGAAAAATCGCCTAAATTTAAAAAACAAGATGATGAAGTTGAAGCCATTATTGAAGTAGATTTAGAACAATTTTTGGACAACCAATCATTAATTACCAGAAAAGTAAAAACATCATATAGTATTGAAGTTGAGGTGCCTGCATTCAAATTGAATGATTATGTGGTTTGGGGCGCAACTGCAATGATGTTAAGTGAAATTAAAGACTTGTTAAAACAACTTTTGTAGTCTATTACTTTTGTTACATTTGCATTCTTAGTTTAACTAAAATTGACGTGTGATTTATGGGATTGTTTAAAAAAAATCCATTTGGACATATATTATTTGTAAAAAAATGGCTTATCAGAATCTTTGGAGCTCTTACACATAGACGCTTTAGAGGTTTTAACGAGTTGCAAATAGAAGGTTCTGAAATCATCAAAGACTTACCAGATACCAATGTGCTTTTCATATCTAATCATCAAACGTATTTTGCCGATGTGGTATCTATGTTTCATGTATTTAATGCTAGTTTAAGTGGTCGTACAGATTCAATAAAAAACATAGGTTACCTATGGAGGCCTAAGTTAAATATTTATTATGTAGCTGCTAAAGAAACTATGAAAGCCGGTTTATTGCCTAAAATTTTAGCTTACATGGGTTCAATTAGTATAGAGCGCACATGGAGATCTGAAGGAAAAGATGTAAACAGACAGGTTAAAATGAGTGATATTTCTAGTATAGGTACGGCCTTAAATGATGGTTGGGTTATTACCTTTCCTCAAGGTACAACAACACCTTTTAAGCCTATAAGAAAAGGGACGGCACACATTATTAAACGTTATAAGCCTGTAGTTGTGCCAATTGTAATTGATGGATTTAGACGCTCTTTTGATAAAAAAGGATTGCGTATTAAGAAGAAAAATATTCTTCAATCTATGGAAATAAAAGCACCTTTAGAAATTGATTACGAGAATGAATCTACGGAAGATATTGTGAAAAGAATTGAGTATGCCATCGAGCAACACCCATCGTTTTTAAAGGTGATTTCCAAAGCAGAATTAAAAGCGCAAGAAGATCTTAATACGAAGCGAAAGTGGTAGTGTAATTATTTTTAGAAAATGCACTTTTTGGTTGATTATTAAAAGTCTTTTACTTAATAACCAAATCTGTGCTTTACCTTTATTGACTTGTTCTTCTTTATACAATCTTATTCAGAGTTTATTTAATCGATTTTTTTGAATTCAATAAACTAGAATAAGTATTTTGCCATTCATAAAAACTAATTTAAAAAAACATTAATAAATTTAATTCTTTATGGTTAATGATTTAATAATAAACTTTACCCCAACAGGTATGATTCCTACTAAGGATATGACGCCTCATGTTCCAGTTAGTGTTTCAGAAATTGTGGAAGATGTACATGCTGCTAACGAGATTGGTATAACTATGGTGCATTTGCATGCAAGAGATGCAATAACAGGGGTGCCTACTTATGAAAAGGAGGTGTATGCAGAAATTATAGGAGGGATAAGAAAATATGCCCCTGAACTTGTTATTTGTGTCTCATTAAGCGGAAGAGATTATGGGGAGCTAGAAAAACGTAGTGATCCTTTATTATTAGAAGGTGATTTAAAACCAGATATGGGAAGTTTAACTTTAAGCTCCTTAAATTTTAATAAAACGGCTAGTATTAATGCTCCTGAAATGGTAGTTAATCTTGCTAGGATGATGAAAGAACGAGGTATTGTTCCTGAACTTGAAGCTTTTGATATTGGTATGATTAATTATGCGAAATATTTAGAACGAAAAAAATTACTTGAAGCACCATACTATTACAATCTTTTGTTTGGTAATATAGCTTGTTCTCAGGCTAATCTTTTACATTCTGGGGTTATGATTAATGATCTTCCTGAGTATTCTCATTGGAGTCTAGCAGGTATCGGAAATGAACAATTAAAAATGAATTCGCTAGCCATAGCTGTAGGTGGAGGTGTGCGTGTGGGAATTGAAGATAATATTTGGTATGACACTGCTAGAACAAAATTAGCTACGAATTCGGATTTACTAAAACGAGTTCATTTAATAGCCAATGCAAATGAAAGAAAGGTAATGTCGCCTAAGGATTTTAGAGTAAAAATGAATTTGCAAGCAGGAAATGGTTTGTATGGCAGAGCCGTTTAGTTAACTAAGATTATAAAGTTTAATATGAAAAATAATAAGAGTTTGAATGTTTTAGGATGTGTACCTATGACACTTAATACATTGCTAGAATTGGCTGAGGAGTCTCAATCTTTTTTTTCTTTTAATATTTTAAAAAATATACCTGTTGAAATTAACGAATTGTTTGCACCTAATAAGAATTGGAATATTACCAATTTAAATGCGTATGAACTGAGTTTGCAGTTTAAAAAGAAAGACGAGTTCGCTTTTTCTGTTGTAGGTGTAAATTCAAAAGAAAGTGTTTTTAATTGGTTTAAAGCAAAATCTGAAATCACTAAAGGTCAGTTTATAAATTTAATACATCCTACATCTTATGTGTCCCCTTCTGTGATTTTAAGTAATGGTATACAATTAGAAAGTTTAAGTACTATAGCGGCGCGCTCGTCTATAGGGTTTGGTGTAAATATTAAAAGAAACTGTAGTTTAGGACATCATTGTGAGATTGGTGATTATGTGACAATAAACCCTGGAGTTACGTTAAGTAGTTTTGTTAAAGTAGGGGTAAATACCATGATTGGTTCTGGTGTTTCTGTGAAGAACGATATTTCTATTGGAAAAAACTGCATCATTGGTGTCGGGAGTGTTGTTGTGAAAAACATACCAGATAATTCTGTGGCTTATGGTAATCCTTGTGTTGTTAAAGCAAATAATGTTTAAGTTGGTTAATAACTCATAATAACTCCCTTTCTGCAAACGCTTCAAAATTTCTATTTTGCATATCTATTCAAGAAGGAAAAATGAAAGTCTGTATTGCCGAAAAACCAAGTGTTGCCCGAGAGATTGCTGCTGTATTAGGAGCAAGTGCAAAGCGTGATGGCTATTTTGAAGGTAACGGTTATGCAGTAACTTACACCTTTGGACATTTATGCACTTTAAAAGAACCTGTTGATTATAAACCGTATTGGAAAAGTTGGGATTTAAATAACTTACCAATGCTTCCCGAAAAGTTTGAAGTAAAAGTGTCTTCAAATTCAGGTATTAAAAAGCAATTCAACATTGTAAAGAGTTTATTTGATAAAGCTGATTTGGTAATAAACTGCGGGGATGCCGGTCAAGAAGGAGAGCTTATCCAGCGTTGGGTAATGAGCGAAGCCAAATATAAAGGTGAGGTAAAACGTCTATGGATTTCATCTTTAACAACTGAGGCTATTAAAGAAGGCTTTCTTAATTTAAAATCTTCAAAAGATTATGACAACCTTTATTATGCTGGTTTTTCCAGATCTATTGGTGATTGGTTGTTAGGTATAAATGCAACCAGATTGTATACTGTAAAGCACGGTGGTTACAAACAGGTTTTATCGGTTGGTCGTGTGCAAACGCCTACTTTAGCAATGGTTGTTAATCGATTTAAAGAAATAGAAAATTTTAAGCCGCAACCATATTGGGAGCTGCAAACACTTTACCGAGAAACGCTATTTAGTTATGAAGACGGGCGCTTTCTAAAAAAAGAAGATGGAGAAACTTTAGCTAATAAAGTTAAAGAAAGTGATTTTGAAATTGAATCGATAACCAAAAAGAAAGGTAAAGAATATGCGCCAAAACTTTTTGATTTAACAGGATTGCAAGTGTATTGTAATACCAAGTTTGGGTTTTCGGCAGATGAAACCTTAAAAATAGTTCAAGCGCTATATGAACGTAAAGTGGTAACATACCCAAGAGTTGATACCACATTTTTACCTAATGATGTACATCCTAAAGTATCTGGAATTCTTCAAAAGCTAACCAATTATTTAAAATTAACGCAACCACTTTTAGGTAAAAAAATAAAAAAATCTACTAGAGTTTTTAACGATAAAAAAGTAACAGACCACCATGCAATTATTCCAACGGGCATGCAAACCAATTTGCAGTACAACCAGCAACAGGTTTATGATATAATAGTAAAACGATTTATTGCTGTGTTTTATGACGATTGTATAGTTTCTAACACTACGGTTTTAGGACATGCAGCAAAGGTGGTTTTTAAAACCACAGGAAAAGAAATTTTAGATAAAGGCTGGCGTGTTGTTTTTGAAAATCCAAACACTAAAGAAAAAGAATCTGGTATTTTGCCAACATTTCAAAAAGGCGAAAAAGGCCCGCATGAACCTTCATTTTTAGAAAAAGAAACAAAACCACCAAATCAGTTTACAGAAGCTTCGTTGTTGCGTGCTATGGAAACTGCAGGAAAGCAAGTTGACGATGAAGAGTTACGGGATTTGATGAAGGAGAATGGTATTGGAAGGCCATCAACACGTGCTAATATTATTGAAACGCTTTTTAGAAGGAAATACATTAAACGAAATAAGAAGCAGGTTTTACCAACGGTAACTGGAATTCAGTTGATTGATACGATTCAAAACGATTTATTAAAATCGGCAGAATTAACAGGTTCTTGGGAAAAGCAGTTGAAAGATATTGAGAAAGGTGAATATACCGCTGGAGCGTTTATAAAAAACATGAAACGCATGGTAGATGCTTTGGTTTATGAGGTTAGAAGTGAAAAGCGCGCCAATATTTCGCATGCTGCTACAGTAAAAAAGCGTACTGTAAAGGGAGAGGCTAAAAAGGGAGCAGGTATAACTGCTGAAAAATGCCCAAAGTGTAAGCAAGGGCAAATTATAAAAGGAAAATCGGCTTATGGCTGTAGTGGGTATAAAACGGGTTGCCATTTTGTAATGCCGTTTAAATATGGAGAAAAAAAGATTTCGGAAAAACAGTTTATAAGACTGCTTCAAAAAGGGTCTACTGTTAATTTAAAAGGCTTTAAAACCAATTCTGGAACGGTTGAAGGTTTGTTGCGTTTTGATGAAAGTTTTAAGCTGAAACTAGAACCTAAACAAGCTAAGACAAAAGAAAAACCAAAATCAAACGAATTAACGTGTCCTAAATGCAAAAAGGGGACCGTAATAAAAGGGAAAACCGCTTATGGGTGTAGTACTTACAAATCGGGTTGTGATTTTAAAGT
Source organism: uncultured Algibacter sp. (assembly GCF_947487575.1). Lineage (GTDB taxonomy): Bacteria > Bacteroidota > Bacteroidia > Flavobacteriales > Flavobacteriaceae > Algibacter_B. The sequence continues at coordinate 339,581 of NZ_CANKXG010000002.1, forward strand.
AACGTTTGATGCCGTTAGAGAAAAAATAAATGGGCAAACACCAACTAGAGAGCTTGTGCATAATATCTTGAATGGAAGCATCTAAAACAAACCATAAGCATTTTATAATTTTTAAACCTTATGGGTATTTGAGTCAGTTTTCAAGTAACGACTCCAAGCAACAATCGAAAAAGTTTCTGGGTAGTTTATACGATTTCCCTGAAGGCATAATGGCTATTGGTAGATTAGATGAAGCTTCAGAAGGTTTGTTATTACTTACTACAAATGGTAAAATGAGTGCTCGTATAAACAGCCAAAAAGTTAAAAAAGAGTATTACGCACAAGTGGATGGTCTTGTTTCTGATGAGGCTATTGAACAATTAAAAACAGGTGTTGAGATTACTGTTGAAGGTGCTGTTTTCAAAACGAAACCTTGCACGGTATTTAAGCTGGATGCTATTCCAGATTTACCTAAGCGTGCTAAAAAGATTAGAGACGATAGGCATGGGCCAACAAGTTGGTTGTCTATAACTTTAAAAGAAGGTAAGTTTAGGCAGGTTAGAAAAATGACTTCAGCAGTTGGGTTTCCAACGTTGCGTTTGGTTCGTGTTAGAGTAGGAGGTATTTCTGTAAATACTATGCAGGCTGGTGATGTTGTTGAGGTTGATGTGTTTGAGGTTTCTAGGAGCAACTAAGTGTTTTAAGCTAATTTCTCTACTAACTTTGTTAGAAAAAAATGTTAATTTTGTTTAGCATACCTCTTCAAAAATAACCCAAATTTAAGTTTAAAACTCTAAGTTAGAAAATAAACCCGCGTTAGGAATTGAAGTGTATAGCCCACAGCCTGACGAAGGAGGTGCGAGGACTTGTAACAGAAAGCCCTCCCGATAGCTATCGGGATTGTGGTAACGCCCAAATAATAAATTAGACTTCTAGTTTTTCTAGTTCTTTATAATTTCTGTTTAAGCGCTTTAGTAAAAAGCCATAAATAAGCTTGTAAAATAGCCAAATAATAAGCATAAATGCTCCAATTATTAAGATGGATACTATGGTGAAGATAGCTAGTTGTTTGTCTGTGAATTTTGAAATGTTTTCTAGATTAGGGTCGTGATTTATGGAGTAAACCAAGGCTAGAGCAGAGGATATGAATATCATGACTAGGTTATAGATAACGTAGTATCTGATTATTTTTCGGGTGTTTATAATGCTTTTCATTAGTTTTTTAGCATTATCGGTTACAGAAACTGTTTTATAAGATTTGTAGAGGAGGTATATAAAAAGTAGTATTATAGCATAACTAAAAATAGTTAATGCGGTAACCATTTGCTCGCTTAAAATAAAGTTTAAGCGCTCTTTGTATTGTGGGGATGTTACATAGGGAATGGTGTTGATTAAAATCCAGAATACAAGTTCTGCGATACTAATGTAAAAAAGCGTCTTAACTATGGAAGACGATTTTTTATGCAGCATGGGGTAGATATCTTTTATGGATAACTTTTTTTCGTCTGGTTGCTTGTTCCAGTCTTTTTTTAATAGATCTAATTCATCCATAACGTTACGGATTTAAAATGGTTCTGAGTTTGTTTTTTATCCTGTTCATTTTCACGCGGGCATTTACTTCACTTATCCCCAATGTTTCACTAATTTCTCTATAATCTTTGTCTTCTAAATACAAAAATACTAGAGCTTTTTCAATATCATTTAATTGATGTACAGCTTTGTAGAGTACTTTTAATTGTTGCTCTTCGGTATCATCATAATCTTCTGCTTTTATTTTAAACTGTACATTTTCAAAATCTTGAGTTTTTATGCTGCGTTTTGATTTTCTGTAAAGTGTAATTGCAGTATTTAAACCAACACGATACATCCAAGTACTGAACTTTGCATCGCCTCTAAATTTGGGATATGCTTTCCAGAGTTGAATGGTTATTTCTTGAAATAAATCGTTATGCGCATCATAATTATTAGTGTACAAACGGCAAACTTTGTGCACAATATTTTGGTGCTTTTCTAGCAATTCAACAAAACTATGTTCTAGTTCTCTATTCAATGGTTTGGTTTAGTTACTATGTAAGTAGCTTAATGTTTTAAAACGTTACATGCCAGTGAAAATAAAATTGGAAACCCTTGGTTTTCATTTTATTTAATATGTGATATTTTTTAATGAATTTTAGTTTTGGTATTTGATATTTTGTTTAAAAACAAGAAACTAATACATTCTTAAACTTTTTGTTTATATAATCTTTATTTTAAACTGAATTTCAATTAGTTGAATATGTATTATAGATAAAAACTATAATGCTTTTTTAGTTAGTAATTAGCGTTTCATTACCTTGCTGTATAGCTAATATATAAAAAAAATAAACTAGTGTTATAAGGGTTGATTTTTTTAAATTAATATTTGTGTTTTTGCGTGTTTATATTATAAATATATGTTTTTTTTAAATTTAAAAATTGATTTTCGTTACTGATTTTGAAATCTATTTTGCGATTTTTTTTCTCAATATTTCAATTCATCCTGCAAATTTTACAGTTCGGTAATTAAGAGTTTTTGTAACTGCTTTTGTGTTGCATTTTTGCCTCATCAAAATGCGCTAAATAAATAACACTTTATGCTGAAATAAATTCAGCACAAGAAAAACGAACAGTAAAAATTAATCCATCATGAAAAAATTAACCATCATTTTAATCACTTTTTTGAGCTTTCAAATTTCTGCTCAAGATATAATAAGCGGAAAAATTATTAATACAAAAAATGAACCAATTGCGGGCGCCAATATTTATTTGGAAGGCACTTATGATGGAAGTACATCTATGGAAGATGGAAGCTTCTCTTTTAAAACTTCAGAAACTGGAACACAAACTTTAGTGGCTTCTTTTTTGTCTTATGAAACCTATTTGATGATTGGCGATATTTCTTTTATGAAAGATGTTACTATAAAACTTAAAGAAGATGTAAATACCTTAGATGCTGTGGTATTATCGGCAGGAACGTTTTCGGCAGGCGATAATAGTAAAGTAAATGTTTTAAAACCATTGGATGTAGTAACCACTGCAAGTGCATTGGGTGATTTTGTTGGTGCTTTGCAAACCTTACCAGGAACAACAACCGTTGCTGAAGATGGCAGATTATTTGTGCGTGGTGGTGATGCCAATGAAACCCAGATTTTTATTGATGGTATTCGTGTATTTACACCATATTCACCAACAACCAATAATGCACCAACTCGAGGAAGGTATTCGCCATTTTTATTTGATGGTATTACATTTTCTACAGGTGGATATTCAGCAGAGTATGGTCAAGCCTTATCAAGTGTTTTACTTTTAAATACTATTGATGAACCTGATCAAGAAAAAACAGATATTGGTATTATGAGCCTTGGAGCAACTCTTGGCAATACACAAAAATGGGATAAAAGTTCATTGAGTGTTAATGCCTCTTACATAAACTTAGCGCCATATAACGCTATATTTAAAAACAGAAACGATTGGATTAAACCTTTTGAAACTGCATCAGGAGAAACAGTTTACAGAAAGAAAACCAATTCGGGCTTATTTAAACTTTACGGTGCTTTTGATGCTACTAATTTTGAGCTTACTCAAGAAGATATCAACAGACCAGAAGGCGCATATTTTAAATTAAACAACAATAACTTTTATTTAAACGGATCGTATCAAGGCGTTTTAAACGATACTTGGTCGCTTTTTGGTGGTGTAAGTTATACCAAAGCTAAAAACGACTTTACCTTTATAGAAAGTGATATTAATGACACTGAAAACTCGCTACACGCTAAACTGAAGTTTAAAAACAGAGTCAGTAACCGATTTAAACTTTATTTTGGAGCAGAGTATTTTGCAACCGATTTTGAAGAAACCTATGAAGATAAAACCATCGATAAGCTAAATTACGGTTATAATAACAATATTATGGCTGCTTATGCTGAAGCCGATATCTTTATGTCTAAAAAACTAGCATTTAAAACAGGGCTTCGCGGAGAATACTCAGAGCTGTTCAAAGATTTCACCTTAGCTCCAAGAGTATCATTAGCCTACAAAACTACTAATAAAAGTCAGGTATCTTTGGCCTATGGTAATTTTTATCAAAACCCATCAAGTAATATACTAAAGTTTAATCAAGATTTAAAAGCCGAAAACACATCGCATTACATTTTTAACTACCAATACAATGCCGATAGAAAAATCTTTAGAGCTGAAGCTTATTATAAAACCTATGATAATTTAGTTAAATACGATACCGAATTCACAAACTTTAACACAAATTACAACAGCAATGGAAACGGTTTTGCACGCGGCATAGACTTATTTTGGAGAGATAGTAAAACCATCAAAAATTTCGATTATTGGTTAAGTTATTCATTTTTGGATACTAAGCGTGATTATAAAAACTACATAACTTTGGCTCAGCCTAATTTTGCAAATACACATAACTTATCTGTAGTTGGAAAATACTGGATTGATAAATGGCGTAGTCAAGTAGGGATGAGTTATTCTTATGCTTCGGGGCGACCATACACAAACCCTAACCAACTAGGTTTTTTAAATAAAAAAACCAAAGCTTTTAATAGTTTGAGCTTAAATTGGGCGTATTTAATAAGTCCTCAAAAAATATTATACGCATCTGTTAATAATGTGTTAGGCTTTAAAAATATAAATGGCTACCAATATGCAAATACACCAAATGCAAATGGTAATTTTAATAGAAGAGCTTTGAAGCCTGCTACAGATCAGTTCTTTTTTGTTGGATTATTTTGGACCATCAGTGAAGATAAGAAGAGTAATCAGTTAAATAACCTTTAGGGCGTTACCCAAAAAAGGGTCGGGCTATCCGTTATATCTTTTTAAAACGTCATAGCGAGAACGATAAGACCTAGCTATCTACTTAATACAACTTCTATCAATTTTTTACATGTCAATTTTAAAAAGGATGCCACTACTATCCCTTACGCGAACAGTAACTTTAATTAATATTTTTTTAACAGATTGTTATTAAAAATTCTTTCTAAACAGATCTCGATAAAAAATCGGGATAAGTAATTCACTCACTTTTTCTAAAAAGAAAAAAAGTGATTCTCTGCTTACATACTCTGTGTATAAAAATTATAATCTTTTAATACAACATCAATAAACTCCATATCTGTACTATGCTTAACGGTTTTTATGCCAACAACTTCAATTATTTTTTGTCGCAGTTTAATTAAAGTTTGATAGTCTTTTGTTTGTCTTGCGGCTGAAAATGTTTCTTTGATAATTCTGGCATCGTTATCAGATAGCTTAATAACATTTGGATATGTTGGCTTATAATTTTCTTGTAGATTTTCCAAGATAGTATGACTAATATTTACATGGTTTTTGAGGCCTATAACTGCAGTTCCCGCTGCCATATCACCAAGTCGCTGTGTTTTTTTATTAAAAAGCATTACAAAAAAACCAAGACCAAAAATGTAAACATCTACAATTCTGAAAAACCAGCGCACCACATAATCAGAAAACGAGGCTTGATAACCATCAATTTTCACTACTCTAATATTTAAAACTCGCTTACCAATGGTTTGACCTTGCAAAACAGATTCCAAAACCAAAGTATAAAACATAACAGGAAAACTAAGCACGGTGTTTATGGCTATTTGCGACCACTGATCCATATTATCAAACGCACCGAAGGTCCAATTTAAAACCAAGATATACCCAATCTTTATAGCCATATCAATAAAAAAGGCTAATAAACGTTCCCCTCCTCCTGCGGCATTGAAGGAAATTTTTACATTTTGGGTCGTGTTAATTTGTAACTCTGACATTTATTATTTTAATTTATCAAATATAAGAACTCATTTAATCTTTTTGGATTTAAGCGAAAATCAATCATTTTTGCAACCAGTTGAAGGCTTTTTAGAGTTGCATAGCATCATTACAGAACGAAAAAAGACAAGAAATGGATGCAAAAGGATTATTTTTTAGCAAATTTAAAAGGTTTAAACGAGTTCTATGAGGGAAGTTGCATTTATCAAGCAAAATAAAGAAAAATGGTTGAGTTTTGAAAAAGCAATCGTTAATAATGATTTTGATAATCCTGATGAACTAGCTTCTCAATACATTCATGTTATAAACGATTTAGCTTATGCGCAAACCTACTACCCTAAAAGTAAGGTAATTGCATATTTAAATCAGTTATCTGCAAACGCTTACCAAAAGATTTACAAAACTAAGAGTACAGATACCAATAGAATTATTTCGTTTTGGAAAACAGAAGTCCCTTTAATTTGTTATCAATATCGAAAATTTATTTACATAGCGTTTATTATTTTTTCGGGGTTTACTTTTATTGGTGCTATTTCTGCTGCTAATGATGGTGAATTTGTACGCTCAGTTTTAGGAGATGATTATGTAAATATGTCTCTTGAAAATATTGAAGCTGGTGATCCGGTAGCTGTTTACAAAAGTGGTAGTAATTGGGGGAGCTTTATTGGTATAACTATTAACAATTTACGCGTTGGTATTATTGCTTTTGTCCTTGGTGTATTTCTTGGCATTGGCACACTTTATATTATGTTTAACAACTGTATTATGCTAGGTTCTTTCCAGTATTTCTTCTATGACAAAGGCGTGTTTTGGGAGAGTGTTCGTGGTATTTGGATACACGGCGCCATGGAAATTTTCGCCATTGTTATAGAGTGTGCTGCTGGTTTAATTTTAGGTGCTAGTATTTTGTTTCCTGCCACACATTCTAGATATACCTCTTTTAAAATGGGAGCCAAAACAGGTATTAAAATTTTAATAAGTACGTTTCCATTTACATTTGCTGCTGGCTTTTTAGAGGGTTTCATTACACGCTATTCTAACATTATGCCTCATTGGTTATCAGTTGGTATTATTCTTATTACCCTTAGTATTATTAGTTATTATTATTTAATCTATCCTTTTAAAGTTCAAAAACAAATTACTCAACCTCAACGTTTAAGTCCGTCTCATACTTGAAAATAAAACAACTACAAATATTCGTTTTCCTAGTCATAGTGATTAGCAATTTCCAAACCACATTTGGAAGAACTGCATTACAAACACCTGAAAATATCAGAACATTTGATGCGGATTTTAAAGACCGATACGATAGTAATAAATACAATTATGAAGGCACAGACATAATAACCAAAACACAACCAGGTTCTGGTAATTATGAAGATTATAAAAAGGAAGAACTTGAACAAGAGGAACGAAACAATTCAGACGGTTTAAGTATAAATTTAGGTCCTTTTACGTGGTTATTTTACATCGCTATTGCACTTGCAGTTATCTTTTTAGTTTATGTATTATTAAATGAAGGTGGCACAGGTTTATTTACTATAAACAAGAATAAATCGATTAACACTTATCAGGAAATTACAGCTGAAAACATTGAAAATGCAGATATTCATGCTTTAATAAAAAACGCTGAAAACAATAATGATTACAGGCTTGCTATTCGTTATTACTACCTTCTTGTTTTAAAAACACTAAGCTTAAAAAATCACATCAAATTTGAAGATGACAAAACTAATAATGAGTATTTAGATGAAGTAAGTAGCAAACCATTCAGTAAAGATTTTGCATATACCTCTTACCTTTATAATTATATATGGTATGGCGAGTTTCCGTTAAATACAGATAAGTACAACAAAGCGAAAAGTAATTTTTCAAGCTTTTTAAATCAGGTTAAGTAATGAAAAAAATTTTACCTGTACTTATTATACTTGTAGTGCTTGTAATTACTGCATCCGTTGTTATTGGTGTAAAGCGTACCAAAACTGTTGACTGGGAACAATCTTTTGATGAAAAAAGTAACAAACCTTACGGGGTAAGTGTACTTTATAAAGAATTACCAAAGCTATTTAAAGATTATAAAATTAGAACCGTTTATCATCAACCAGCTAGTTATTTAAAAGCTAATTCTGAAGATGGTTATGGTGAACATGTTGCAGAGGGGACTTATATCATCATTGGAAATTCTGATTATTTAGAAGATGATTCTATTGATGAGTTATTAAATTTTGTGGATGCTGGCAACACCTTATTGCTCTCTGATTATTATTTCCCTCAGAAATTCCATGATACACTTGATGTGAGTGTTAACTTTGTTGAAAACAAAAAAGACAGTATTTCATATCTATCACTAAAACATGTAAATATTGAAGAAATTATACTCGATAGAAACGCAAGTGATCAATATTTTTCAGAGTTTGACTCCATTAATCACACCGTTTTAGGACATTCAAAAATTGATTACAAACACGTTAATTTCTTAAAAGTTCCGTTTGGAAAAGGTTATGTTTTTCTTCACACTGAACCTAAAGCATTTACCAATTATCATCTTTTAAAAGAAAAGCGTTATAAATATGCAGAAGGTGTTTTATCATACTTACCAGATAATCATGTCTATTTCGATTCGTACACCAAAATTCAAACAGGTTATGATGGCGATGTAGAAAAAGAATCTAATCTAGGGTGGTTTCTAGAACAGTTATCATTTAAATGGGCGTGGTTTACAGCCATTGTATTTGGAATCTTATTTATGATTTTTAATGCAAAACGCAGACAACGTATTATCAGAATTATTAAACCACTACAAAACACCACCATTGCTTTTGTTAAAACAGTATCTAATTTATATTTTGATACCAAAGACCACAAAAACTTAGTTGATAAAAAAATAACGTATTTTTTAGAAAAAATAAGACGCGATTTAAACTTAAACACCGATGTTTTAGATGAAGAGTTCACAGAAAAATTAGCCTCTAAAACAGGAAAGAAAAAAGACGATGTCAAAAAACTAGTCAATTATATTAATTTAATGAGATCAAAAAATGAGTTTTTTGAAGAAAATTTGATAAAACTCAACAAACATATAGAAGCATTTTACACCAAATAATTATGGACGAGAATAAAGAAGATAAAACACCTAAAGCGGAGGTGCCAAAACCAGAACAAGATGTTGTATCATCAATTGATGATAGCGCTTTACAAGAAGATTCTAAAGGTATAGAGTTTAAAAATAGACTTGATTTATCTGAGCTTCAACAAAGCGTCACTAAAATACGTGCAGAAGTTGGTAAGGTTATCGTAGGACAAAAAGACATGGTAGATATGTTAATTGCATCGCTTTTAGCCAAAGGGCATTCGCTTATTGAGGGTGTTCCTGGAGTTGCAAAAACAATTACCGCAAAACTTTTAGCCAAATCGTTGAGTGTTGATTTTAGTAGAATTCAATTCACACCAGATTTAATGCCTAGTGATATTTTAGGAACTTCAGTTTTCAATCTTAAAGACTCTGAATTCGAATTTAAAAAAGGCCCAATTTTCTCAAACATGATTCTTATCGACGAGATTAACAGAGCACCAGCCAAAACCCAAGCTTCTTTATTTGAGGTAATGGAAGAACAGCAAATTACTATTGATGGCAATAAGTTTAAATTGGATTCGCCTTTTATGGTTTTAGCCACTCAAAATCCTGTGGAACAAGAAGGCACATACAGATTACCAGAAGCTCAATTAGATAGATTCTTGTTTAAAATTGATGTTGGCTATCCCAATTTAGAGGAAGAAGTAGAAATATTATCCAGAGAGCATGAGTTAAAAGACAAACTTAAAACTGATGAAATAGAATCTTTTTTAACAGCAAAACAAATTACTGAGTATCAAAATTTAGTATCTCAGGTTTTAGTTGAAGCACACTTACTAAAGTATATTGCGCAACTTATTGTAGCTACTAGAAGCAATCAGTTCTTATATTTAGGAGCGTCACCAAGAGCATCAATAGCTATATTAAAATCGAGTAAAGCGTTTGCTGCCATGAGCGGAAGAGATTTTGTTACACCCGAAGATATTAAACGAGCAGCTATTCCAGTTTTACACCACAGAGTTATTGTTACTCCAGAGCGCGAAATGGAAGGTGTAAATAGCAAACAAATTATAACGCAAATTATTGAAACGGTTGAGATACCACGTTAGCAGTTTCAGTAACAGTCGCAATATTCAGTATCAAACGGATAAACCTTTAAACAAATCTACATACAAACAACACTTTGAAATTCTTTAAACCCTTCTACATACAACCCCGATTTTTCTATGTTGGTATTGGCATTGTGGTGTTGTTTGCTTTAAGTTATTTCATTCCAGTATTGTTCAATGTTGCACAACTATCCATTTTAGTTTTAATACTGCTTTTCTTTTTAGATTTTCTAATCGTTTTCATAGGTAAAAACAAAATAGAAGCGACTAGAATTTTACCCGATAAATTTTCAAATGGCGATAAAAATCAAATAAAACTTGAGATAAGAAACAATTATTCTTTTACCATTCACTTAGAAATTATTGATGAAATCCCAGAACAGTTTCAAGTCCGCGATTTCAAAATAAAAGATGTCGTCTCATCACGAAAATCAAAAACCATTCAATACAATTTAAAACCCACCGAACGTGGCGAATATTACTTTGGCAGTTTAAATGTTTACGCAGCATCTATATTAAATATTGTTGCCAAACGATTCACATTTCAAAGTGGCGCCATGGTACCCACCTACCCGAGTTTTAAACAATTAAAAAAGTTTGAGCTACTAAACATCAACCAAAACTCACTAGAATACGGCCTTAAAAAAGTACGCAGACTGGGGCATTCCATGGAATTCGAACAAATAAAAGACTATGTATTAGGAGACGATTTACGCACCATAAACTGGAAAGCCACCGCAAAGAAAAACCAGCTAATGGTTAATCAATTTCAAGACGAAAAATCACAACCAGTATATTCTATAATCGATAAAGGACGTATCATGAAAATGCCTTTCAACGGTTTAAGTCTTTTAGATTACGCCATAAATGCATCTCTTGTTATCAGTAATGTAGTTTTAAAAAAGCACGATAAAGCAGGCATGCTTTCATTTTCAAAACGTATAGAGAATGTTGTTGTTGCCGAAAGACGCAGCTCTCAAATGCAGCTTATTCTAGAAGCGCTCCACAACGTAAAAACAGATTTTTTTGAGAGCGATTTCAGCAGACTTTACAGCAGTATAAAAAGGCACATTACCCACCGAAGCCTCATTTTAATGTACACTAATTTTGAAACATTAGATGGCTTAGAGCGCCAACTCCCCTACCTAAAAGCCATTGCAAAAAGTCATTTACTGGTTATTATCTTCTTTAAAAACACAGAGTTAAATAGCTTAATAGAAAACAAAGCAGAAACCATCGAACAGGTTTACGACAAAGTTATTGCAGAAAAATTCGCCTTCGAAAAACGCCTCATTGTCAACGAGCTCAAAAAATATGGCATCCACTCCATCCTCACAACTCCAGAAAACTTAACTATAGACACCATAAATAAGTATCTCGAAATAAAAGCCAGAGGCTTATTATAATTTAGGGCGTTACCACAAGGGTCGGGCTATCCGTTACAAGTCCTCGCACTTCCTTCGTCAGGCTGTGGGCTATCCACTACTATCCCTAACGCAGGCTTATTTGCTGGCTGTTTTATTTTTTTAGAGGCTTGTTTAACTGGTTGTGTATGTTGGAACTATTAGCCCACTGGGCAGTCATACAATATACACATTGTTGTGTTTTCGTTTTGTTAATTACTAATTTTCATTTTAAGTGTAATCTCCCCAATATTGTAGGCGTAAACTGAGACAGGAAGATATGTAAATTTCAATCCTTTCACTTCTTTTGTTCCAATTTGATTAATTGAAGTTACAACAGCGGATTCAAGTTTATTTGCATCACAAAATTTAATTAAGCTTTTCAATTCTTGAGGCTTATCAAAATATCGGTTACTCCATTTAATTTCTACTCCCCAAACTGGTTTATAATTCTTTTCATCAACCAAAACCAAATCTACTTCCCCTTCTTGTCTTCCGTCTTTCCATCTTGCATATGTTAAATCCAATTGTTCTCTATGCATCCATTGCGAAAGAATTGCTGTTTCTACCATGTTTCCCATTTCTTGGTCAGTTTCACTTATTGGTGAAAATAGAGCAGTACGAAGTGACGGGTTGGTAAGATACACCTTGAAACTTGTTATTCTTTTTAATCTTTTAGCATTGACTCCAACCTTATTCAACACCTTAATTAGGAAAGCTGCTTCTAAATATTCCAAATATTTTTTTAGCGTATCTTTTATAATACCACTTTCCCTTGACATAGTTTCATAGGAAAATTCATTTCCAGTATTATAAGCTATGTATGTAAAAAATCTATTTAACTCTTGAACATCTTTGATTCCATAAAGACTAGGCAAATCACGAAGAAGAACTTTGTCTACAATATCGTTTTTAACATACCTACCCATATCACTCTGAATTCTTTCAGATAATACAACCTCCGGATAGCCTCCAAAATTTAAATAATGAATAAATTCTTTATTTAATGCTTTGGCGTCATGAGTTAGACAATATGATATGTCCATACCTCCATATTGAATATCGCCTTGAAAAATTAAATGGTCTAACTTTTTCAAATGGATATACTCTTGAAATGTTAACGGAGGTAGCAAGAAATCAGTAAATCTGCCTGCACCACTTTCCGTACTATGCCATTTCAATGCTGCGGCTGCTGAGCCAGAGACAATGAACTTAGTTTCGGGATAAGAGTCAACTAATACTTTTAAATGTCTTTCCCAATCTTTCAAATATTGTATCTCATCAAAAAAAACATAACAACCATTAAGATTCTCAAGGTTCAAGGACTCTTTGCAAAGAGTTAATATATCTTCTAGACTTAAATTGACATAAATAGGATTATCAATTCCAATAAAAAATAGTTTGTGAGGATTTGTTTTTTCTTTCAGTAAACTTTCAATGCAATGAAATAACATCACTGTTTTGCCAACTCTTCTAGGTCCCATTAGAACTACCGCTCTTTTAATTTTTCTTTCAATTACGAACGGATAAAATAGGTCAAAATATAACCTCTTAGACATAGAACTATAAGTGTTCGGAATCTCTTTGGTGATCCACCATGGGTTTTCATAGCGAAGACGTTCAATAATTTTATCTGTTGGAATAAGGTTTAGCATTGTTATTATTTATCTTAATACAACAAATATACACAAAATAAGTTGATTAAAAACTACTTATTATTACAAAAAACACAGTTTTAAGAAGATACCGACAGATATAAACTATTAATTCAACAATTCTAATTTACATTCAATAAAACACAATATTTCGTGGATATGAAATCGTTTTAATACTGCAACTCTTTACAAAATCATGTAATACTATTATCAATTTGTAACAGATTAAAACAATAAATACTTTCAATACAATTCATCATTAAAAAACCACAACTCAGTAACTACAATTATAAAAATGGCTGTTAGTGTTAGATATTTGAAGTGTCAAACACATAAAACCATATATCATGAAGACATTAACATTAATCATCGCACTAGTAGTATCCGTAAATTTTAGTAACGCACAAGAAACCAAAACCGGTAAAACAATTACCGTAACCATAGAAAACATAACCAATAATAACGGTAGTGTTATTTTAGGACTTCACACCAAAGACACCTTTATGAAAGGACAAGGCGTCAAGAGTGCCGAAAGCAAAATTGTTGATGGAAAAATTACAGTAACTTTTAAAAACGTAAAAGCTGGGAGTTACGCTATTATGGCATTACACGACGAAAACGAAAATAAAAGAATGGATTTTCAAGAAAACGGTATGCCTAAAGAATCTTACGGTATGTCTAACAACCCAATGAGTTATGGACCACCTCAATATTCAGCAGCAAAATTCGAATTAAAGAATGAGGATTTAGATTTAAAAATAGTATTCTAAAAACTAAAAACATAATAAAAAAAGCAACCTCTTAATGATGGTCGCTTTTTTTTAAACTAATTCCAACTATTCAAACTAAACTATTTTTTTAGACGCTTGTTTATGTCAAAACTTACATCTTCCAAAAATTATTTACTCCTAACTACAATTTTAATTTATAATTAACAGCTACTTCAATAAGTTTTATTGATAGTTTTTATATTTTTATAGCCTAAAGAGATATCAATGACTATTACACAATTATATTACGTTTTGGCTGTAGCCGAAAACCAAAATTTCACGAAAGCTGCTGAAAAATGCTTTGTAACTCAACCCACATTGAGTATGCAAATTCAAAAGCTTGAAGACCAACTGGATGTTCTAATTTTTGATAGAAGCAAAAAGCCTATTGAACTTACCGAAGTTGGAAAAAAAATTGTGACACAAGCAAGAAATATTGTAAACGAATCTTACCGTATTCAAGATATTGTAGACCAACAAAAAGGATTTATTGGCGGCGAATTCAAACTTGGTATTATACCAACAGTAATGCCAACTTTACTCCCTATGTTTTTGAAGAATTTTATAAAAAAACATCCAAAAGTAAAATTAAAAATTGAAGAGCTTACTACAGAAGAAATTATAACTAGAATAAAAGATGGTCATTTAGATGCGGCAATTGCTGCTACACCTTTAGAAGATGAAAACATTAAGGAACGTGTTTTATATTTCGAGCCTTTTGTAAGCTATATACCTAAGGAACACCGATTACATTCTAATAAAAAAATTGATGTAGCAGATTTAGATATCGATGATATGCTACTCCTTGAAGACGGACATTGTTTTAGAGATGGAGTTATTAATTTGTGTAAGGTTTTTAAAGACCATTCTGATGATCAATTCCAATTAGAAAGTGGAAGTATTGAAACTTTAATAAAACTATCAAATGAAGGTTTAGGCATGACACTTCTACCCTACTTACATACTTTGGATATTAACGAGAAAGAAAAAGCCAATTTACATTATTTTAACGAGCCTTCGCCAGCTAGAGAAGTTAGCATCATCTATCATAAAAGTGAATTAAAGATGCAGATTATAGAAGCTTTACAAGATGTTATTTCTGGAATAATACGTGGTGCTATTGCTTTTCAAAATGTGAAAATTATTAGTCCACTATCAAAATAAAAATACTAAAAAAGCAACCTAGGTCTAGTCATGGTCGGAAGAAATTCCGACCATTTTTTTTAAGTCTCAAAATGGTCTAAGTTTCCTTTGCAGTCTACAACAATCATAGCATAACTTCTATTCCATTTTTATTCAATGAGACTAGATGACTTACATTGAGTTCTTGTTTTATAAAACAAAAAAGCCGGAAGAATAAATCTTCCGACCATGACTAGACCTAGGTCGCTTTTTTTATTTTAAATAAATTAAACATTGATTTAATTCTGGGTTTTGCTGTACCATTGATTGAATAAAAATTTTAAGCTCTTCAATCTCATAAGGCAGTAATCTTTGTAGTGCCTTTTGTACTTCTTTGCAAAACAACGTTGTATCAAAACTAACTTTATTAAGCACAGTTTTAGTATACTCTAGCATTGCTCTCGCCATGTTCTTGTTAAGGTTTTAGGTTTAAATTAATAGTAGATTTTTTTTATGGGCTCTTTTATTTAGAACTCTAAATTTAATAAAAAATTACATTAGTCCACTATTTTAATAGGACTTTAACACATTAAAACCTGTTATCGCCGTCCAATAAATCGCCCAAACCACCTAAAATGCTTCCTTCTCCTTTGTCTTTACCACCAACTCGCGGAGCTGATGCCAATACTCTTCCTGCAAGTCTGCTAAATGGCAAAGACTGCACAAAAACAGTTCCTGGACCTTGCAACTTAGCAAAGAATAAGCCTTCGCCGCCAAATACAGTATTTTTAATACCGCCAACAAACTCAATATCATAATCTACAGTTTGATCGAACCCTACAATACATCCAGTATCAACTCTTAAAGTTTCTCCTGCTGCTAATTCCTTTTTAGCCATCGTTCCCCCAGCATGAACAAATGCCATACCATCACCTTCTAATTTTTGCATGATAAAACCTTCGCCTCCAAAAAGTCCGCGACCTAATTTTTTAGAAAATTCTATACCCACGCTTACACCTTTTGCTGCACATAAAAAGGCATCTTTTTGACAAATAAACTTACCTCCAAATGTTGTTAAATCTATTGGGATAATTTTACCAGGGTATGGTGATGCAAAGGATACATTACGTTTTCCAACAAGATCATTATAAAAGGCTGTCATGAATAAACTTTCTCCTGTTAAGATACGTTTTCCTGCTCCTAGAATTTTCCCTAAAAAGCCTGTATCTTTTTGTGAGCCATCTCCAAAAATGGTTTCCATTTTAATACCGTCATCCATCATCATAAAGCTTCCTGCTTCGGCTACTACGCCTTCTTGTGGGTCTAGTTCTATTTCTACGTATTGCATTTCTTCCCCGTAGATGCGATAATCTATTTCGTGTGATGTCATTTTTTATTGTTTTTTGTTGATTCGTTTATATGTTGATTTGTTTTGAGTTTTGTTACAAGTTTTTTTAAAATTCCAAACTGAGAATAAATTTATTTTCTCACAAAGGGCAATAAGTCGCAAAGAATTAAGAGACTTATTGACTACCGAGACTGAGACTGATACTGAGACTTTAAACTAGCTTTTAACTTTAACACTCCACTCAAAATTGAATGTTGACACTACACCCCCATCTTCATTTACCCCAACGGATTGCATCCATAAGGTTTGCCCTTCTCCTGTTTCTATGGCTTTTTTAAGTACTTCATCAATCGCTTTTCCATCATTGCAGGTAAATTTAATTTTTCCTGTGGCCTTTTTGGTAAATGTGGCATTGTTTGATATTACTAACATAGAGATACGTTTACCAGATTCTTGTATCTTACTTATCATTAATGCACCCGTTGAAAACTCTGCTGCCATACCCTGTACTGCCCAAAACATAGACTTAAAAGGATTTTGGTTTATCCATTTAAATGTAACACCTACCACACATTTCTCGTTATCGATATGTTTTGTTCTAACACCGCACAGATATGCTGCTGGCAGTTTAAACATAGTGTATGTATTTAATTTTCTTGGTGTTAACGTCATTATATTTTTTTTAATTCTCTACTAAGTTATGAAATTATAAGCTATTGATAAATGTTAAATTTATGTTAATTTTTAGTACTATGCGTAACAAAGTACCTTCTTTTAGACATATATTTGCATAGGAAACTATTATATGTTTTAATCAATCATCAAAAATCATGTTAGACAATCATCAAAAAAACATTGCCACTTTTATTCATTTATCTACCTTTAGTAGATTCTTTATTCCGTTTGGAAATTTTATTGGCCCAATAATATTATGGAGTGCCAATAAAGAAAAATCTGAATTTATAGATACGCATGGAAAACAGGCTATTAATTTTCAGATTAGTGTTTTTCTGTATGCCATAATTTTAGGAACGTTGACGATTCCGCTTTTTATTTTTAAAATTTTTAATGGCATTGACTTTATAGATTTTCATGGTTTTGAGAGTTTCCATATTAATATTGGAAAGCCTTCTCCGCTACTTTATATAGGTGGTGTTTTAGGTGCTTTTGCCGTAATTGGTTTTATTATTGAACTAGCCTTAATTGTTGTTGCGAGTTTAAAAGCTAGAGATGGTCAGGTTTATAAATATCCGTTAACTATTAACTTTTTAAAATGACACTATGCTTAGGCACACGTTTAGTTAGCAAATATGCCCGCGTTAGGGATTGTAGTGGATAGCCCACAGCCTGACGAAGGAAGCGCGAGGACTTGTAACGGAAAGCCCGCCCCTTTAGGGTAACGCCCAAATTATAATTTAGAATACAAATTTCATCAAAATAATCATCAATCAAATCAATCAAAAAATGAACAGTTTCACAACATTAAACGAATGACACTATGAAGATAGAAAACACAAAAGCACAAATGCGTAAAGGGGTTTTGGAATTCTGCATACTATCGGTTTTAAAAGACGACGATGCATATGTGGCAGAAATACTGGGCACCTTAAAAGATGCGAAGTTGCTGGTAGTTGAAGGGACCATTTACCCTTTATTAACACGACTTAAAAACGCAGGACTTTTAAATTACAGATGGGAAGAATCGACCTCTGGACCTCCAAGAAAATATTATGGTTTAACCGAAACCGGAAAATTATTTTTAAAGGAATTGAATACCACTTGGAGTGAATTACATAATGCAGTAACTATAGTAACAAGCCAAAAAACAACAAAAAAATGAATAAAACAGTCAACATAAATTTAGCAGGTATATTTTTTCATATAGATGAAGATGCGTACTTAAAATTGCAACGCTATCTGGAGGCTATAAAACGTTCATTTACAGACTCACAAGGTCGATCTGAAATTATAGCAGACATTGAAGCGCGTATTGCCGAACTTTTTAACGAGCGCGTGCAAAACGACAAACAAGTTATAAGAATTAAAGAGGTAGATGAAGTAATCTCAATTATGGGGCAACCTGAAGATTACTTGGTAGATGACGAGATTTTTGAGGATGAGCCCAAAACCTCGTACAGAAGCAGCAAATCTGCTTCTTCTAGAAAACTTTTTAGAGATACAGACAACTCTTATATTGGAGGTGTATCGTCTGGATTAAGTCATTATTTTGGTATTGATACTATTTGGATTCGTTTAGCTTGGATTCTTTTAATTTTTGGGGCAGGTACAGGTATATTACTATACATTTTACTTTGGGTGTTAGTTCCTGAAGCTAAAACTACTGCTGAAAAAATAATGATGACAGGGAAACCGGTTAACATTAGTAATATTGAAAAAAAAATTAAAGACGGGTTTGATAGTGTGACGGAAACAGTAACCGATGTTGCTAAAAATGTTTCAGATTCGGTCTCGAACGCCGCCAAAAATGTAGATGTAAAAAAAACTGGTAACTCCATAAAATCGTCGTCTAGATCTTTTTTTGATACTATTGGGGATGTTATTATGTTTTTCTTTAAGGTGTTTGCAAAGTTTATTGGCGTTATCTTAATAATTGCGGGAGCTGCTGCTTTAATTGGTTTAATTATTGGTTTGTTTTCAGTAGGTGTTGCAGATATTATACACATACCTGGTTTAGACTTTGTTGAAATGGCCAATGCTGGAGAAACCCCTATTTGGTTGGTATCTATATTTGCATTTTTTGCGATTGGTATCCCTTTCTTTTTCTTGTTTTATTTAGGCTTAAAAATTTTAATTAACAACCTAAAATCTATTGGTAATATTGCAAAATTCTCCTTATTAGGGTTATGGCTTATATCAATTATAGCGTTAATTGTTTTTGGAGTTAGACAAGCTAGTGAACACGCTTTTGAAGAAAGTTATTCTGAAAAAACAGAATTACCTATTACAGCTAACGACACCTTGAATATTAAAATGGTGAGCAATGACAACTTTAATTCTGACAGTTACCGCCATAATAGATTTAAACTAGCTTATAATGATAGTGGAGATAAAGTTTTATATTCTTCTGACGTGGATATTGTTGTAAAATCTACCACAGATTCTGTTTCTAGAATAGCGATAAGAAAACGCGCTGATGGCAGCAATTATGAAAAGGCTATTGAGCGTGCTAAAAACATAACCTACAATTTTGACCTTAATAACAATGTATTATCACTAGATTCTTATTTAACTACAAATCCTGAAAATAAATTTAGTGACCAAGAAGTTGATGTGATTCTTTATTTACCTGAAAACTCAGTTGCTTATTTTAATAGTAGCACAAAAAAGAGCTTACATTATAGAACTTATGATGGAAATATTATTTCTAGAGATAATACTAATCATTATATGAAAATCGGTTTTGAAAACGCTGAATGTTTGGATTGTCCTGAGGAAGATTTTGAAATTAATGTAGATACGCCAAGTGTAAAAATTAATGATGAAGGTTTAGAAATTAAAGCTGAAGACGCACATATAAAGATAGATGCAAATGGTGTTAAGGCTGAATCTGAAGACGTCCATATTAACATTAATTCTGACGGTGTAGAAATTATAGAACCTGAAAATTAACAACTCATCAATAAAATATAACAACTCAGGTATTTAAGTTACTAATCATCACCTTATTAAAAGATATTTGAGAAATAAATTAATCATCAAAAAACAAAAAAAATCATGACAACTTTAATCAAATTTATTATCGCAACAGTATTAAGTTTAACGCTTTTCTCCTGCAATTTCGACATGAATTTTAACGCTGGGGTTAGAGGTAATGGTGATATAATCACCGAAGACAGACCTGTTAACCAACCTTTTTCAAGTATAAGAGCTACTGAGGGCTTGGATGTTTATCTAACTCAAAGTAATAGAGAAAGTATTAGCGTTGAAGCTGATGGAAATTTACATGAGCTCATTTTAACTGAAATTGAAGATGGCGTTTTAAAAATTCATACCAAAAAAAATATTGGAAGAGCCTCATCTAAAAAAGTTCATATTAGCTTTCAAGATATTTCAAGTATTACTTCTACCAGCGGTAGCGATGTGTATTCAACAAATACAATTAATGTTAATCGATTAAATTTAAAATCTACTAGCGGAAGTGATATGAAACTTGATGTACATACTACTTATTTAAATTGCAAATCTACTAGCGGAAGCGATTTAAGAGTCTCTGGAAAAACGATAAAATTAGTTGCTGAAGCAACTAGCGGGAGTGATATAAAAGCTGCGGATCTAATGGCAGAGTCAAGTGAAGTAAAAGCAACTAGCGGTGCAGATATTACCATTAACACTTCTAAAGAATTAACAGCCAGAGCTACAAGCGGAGGAGACGTTAAATATTATGGAAACCCTGAAAAAGTTGATAAGAATAACAGCTCTGCGGGAAGTATAAAACAAAAATAAAACCAACCCGAAACAACCAACTAATTTTAAAACCATTTCAAGCTTTATGAAAAGTTTGGAGTGGTTTTTGCTTTATATTTGTTAGTGACTAATATGGCAATTTTGGGTCTAAGTTAGTAAAGCATTCAGTAATTAATCCATATTCAAAAATGAAAAAATTTGGCTCAGTTATTCTTATTAGCTTATTATCAATTTCGCTTTGCACTGCACAACAAAGTACAGAAAAAATTAAAGGAAATAGAAATGTTACCATCCAACAAACCAATATTGAATCTTTTCACACCATAGCCTTAGATGAAGATTTTGAGGTTGAAATTATTTTTAACAAAAACCCTTATGTTGAAGTTGAAACGGATGAAAATTTACATGAATTTATTGAATTTAGAGTTATTGATAGCGTACTTACGTTTAATAAAAAAGCAAAAATCACTAAAAAAAAGAAGCTATATATAAAAGTCACCTATAATAACGCATTGAGGCATATTGTAACTACAGATAATGCCGAAATATTATCCTTAGCTACTATGGATTTAAAGCATGGCACTTTAAAAACTAGAGGTGCTTCAAAAGCAGGCTTAACAATTAAATCTGATAATTTTGATTTTGATGGTGATGATAAATCTAAAGTGAAATTAAATTTAACAAGTGAAACCTGTTCTATTGCACTAAGTGGAAATAGTAAGCTTGAAGCTTTAATAAATACCACTGAACTTTCTGCTACACTTTATCAGCGTGCCAATGCAAATATTGAAGGCTCTTGCAATTTGACTAAATTAGAACTTGATAATAATACAGCATTTAACGGGAAAAACTTTACTATTAATACTTGCGATATACTCAGTGAAATTAGTGGTGATGCTTACTTAGAAGTTATAGAAAACATTACCATTGAAGCTTCAGGAAACAGCGCTATTTATTTATATGAAAATCCAAAGATTATTATAAATAAGCTTTCTGACACCGCTAAACTTCAAAAGAAGGTTAAATAGACGCATATTATAAATGACAACAAAAAGAGCATGAAAAAAGTATGCTTTTTTTATTAAAATCTAATTTCCTAGTTATATTTTCATTTTCGTTAATTCACCATTAACAAGCCTCCAAATATTATTTTTATTCTCATTTTTTAAAGCTTCTGGCAATACGTTATTAGGATAATCCTGAAAACAAACCGGTCTTACAAAACGCTTTATGGCATTTGTTCCTACCGAAGTTGATTGTGGCGCTGTAGTCGAAGGATATGGTCCTCCATGCACCATAGAATGGCAAACTTCCACACCTGTTGGATATCCATTTACTACCACCCGTCCTACTTTCATTTCCAAAATATCAAATAAAACGCTATACTCCGCAAAATCTTTTTCCGTCCCAAAAACTGTTGCTGTAAGATGTCCTGCTAAATTTCTAGCTACTTCTAAAATTTCTTCTTTTGTTGAAGCTTCTACCAAAACACTCGAAGGACCAAAATTCTCTTCAGATAAATTTTCACTGCTATTAAAACTCTCCATCGATGTCTTAAACACTCTTGGTGATGCAGCATTTGTTGACGCTTCATTTAATCCCACTGCAAGTTCTTCAACATTATTAATTGCTAAAGTCTTTTTAACACCTCTATCAAAAGCCTCTTTTATGTTTGGTGTTAACATAACTCCTGCAGGAATTTCACTTATTTTTTTATTTAATTGGTTGTAGAATTTATTAGCGCCTTCAGATTTTTGAACGAACGATAACCCCGGGTTTGTACAAAACTGACCAACTCCCATAGTAATAGACCCCGCCATTCCTGTAGCAATTTCTTCTCCTCTTTCTTCAAGTGCACCTGGCAAAATAAACACAGGGTTTGTACTTCCCATTTCTGCAAATACAGGTATAGGTTCTGGTCTTGAATTTGCCAAATCAAATAAGGCTTTTCCCCCTCCAAAAGAACCTGTAAACCCGACAGCTTTAATTTCTGGATGCTTAACTAAAGCTCCTCCTATTTCATTTGTATTTCCTTGTAATAATGAAAATGTTCCTTTTGGCATGTTACAAATTTCAATAGCTTTTTGAAATGCTTTCGCTACTAATTCTGAAGTTCCCGGATGGGCAGGATGTCCTTTTACAACTACTGGACATCCAGCTGCTAAGGCAGAAGCCGTATCACCTCCAGCTACAGAGAACGCAAGTGGAAAATTACTAGCTCCAAAAACAGCTACAGGCCCTAAAGGCATTAAGATATGTCTAATATCTGATTTTGGAATGGGACTTCTATCTGGAATGGCAGTATCAATTCTAGCATCTACCCAAGAGCCTTCACGAACAACTGTTGCAAACAACTTTAACTGATTCATTGTTCTACCTCTTTCACCTTGTAATCTTCCTAAAGGAAGCCCTGTCTCTAAATGGCATCGTTCTAAAAGTACATCACCTAAATTCAATATTTCATCAGCCACTTGATTTAAAAAATCTGCAATACTATTTTTATCTTTCTTTCTAAACACACTAAATGCAGTAGTTGCATTTTTAACAGCTTCATCAATTTGAGCAGCAGTTACATTTGTAAATACGCCATCCAATTGCTCATTGGATACTGGGTTTATAGCATAAAATACGTTATTATTACTCATTTTAATTTATGTTTTTGAATTTTAATTTTTATATAACCCCTGTTAAGACATTACTTTTTACCTTGACATCATATTTCAAATGTTTTGTATAACAAATAAAATGAATAAATGACTTAAAATCCAACAACTTGTAGTTTAATTTCACAAGTATTCTGATTTAGATTTAAGAAACATCAAATATGTTACTTTAAACCAAAGAATAATTAAAACACAAGTAAACCAACAACAGCATTCATATTTTTAAAAATGGGTATTAAAAAACAATTCATTCAAGACATTAAACTTTTAGTTAATGCCTAGTTTAATACGATTGAAGAAACTTTCTCTTTTAAAGTATATCAATAAAAAAGTCAAAGCTAAAAGCTTTGACTTTTTATATTATTTATTTGTCCCGTCCTGAAATAGCGATACACTAAAACATTAGTGTAATGAAAACATCGGAAAACACTGGGTACGTAAAGCGT
>NZ_CANKXG010000003.1 GCF_947487575.1 uncultured Algibacter sp.
ACAATCATATGATTGTTCAGTTTTAATTAATAAATTTAATCCTTTAATAATCTGTATCGACTATTTAGGACTAGACATTCTTAATGATATTTATTAGTAATACTTAGCATAAACTACACGAGTATGTAAGTACTCCTCCATGCCGTGCTTACCATCTGCGCCACCTACTCCAGATTTTTTCCAACCTGCATGAAAACCTTGAATAGCTTCAAAATGTTCTCTATTTACATAAGTTTCTCCAAAATGTAAACTATTTGTAGCCTTCATAATGTTATTGAAATTTTCTGAGAATATTGACGATGTTAATCCAAATTGGCAATCATTTGATAATGCAATAGCTTCATCTAAAGTATTAAATTTCATTACTGGTAATACTGGTCCAAAAACTTCTTCTTGAATAATTTCAGATTGTTGAGAAACATTCGTTAAAAGCGTTGGCTCATAGAAATATCCTTTATCAAAATTTTCATGACGCCTACCGCCTACTAAAACTTCAGCCCCTTCTTTTTTGGCAAATTCTACCATTTCTGAAATTTTATCTATTTGAGATTTAGACACCAAACTACTCATATCAGCATTTGTTCCTGTTAAAGCATCTTCAACAGTAACCTGACTCATTTTTTTAGTTATTTTTTCAACAAACTCATCATAAATACTATCCTCTACATAAACACGTTCTGCACAGTTACATACTTGTCCGCTAAAGATAACTTTTGATGACACTATTGAGTTTACAGCTAAATCCATATTAGCATCAGCACATACTATAGCAGGTGCTTTACCTCCTAATTCTAAAGATACTTTAGTTATATTTTCTGCTGCAGCAGATATAATTTGCTGACCTGCACCAACACTACCAGTTAAACTGATAATACCTGTAATAGGACTTTTTGAAAGCGCATTCCCAACCGTTCTACCTGCACCACAAACAAAATTTAATACACCTGCTGGCAAATCTATTTTTTGAATGAAATCTGCAAATTCCATAATGGTATTTGGCGCTTCAGAACTTGGTTTGATAACACATGTATTACCTGTAATTAAAGATGCCGCTACTTTTCTAGCCATTACAAAAAATGGGAAGTTCCAAGGACAAATACCTACAGCTACTCCAATTGGAACTTTGTGTAAATAAATATGCTCTTTTTCTCTATCACTTTGAATAATCTCTCCCTCAATACGTCTTGCCCAACCTGCATTATAATCAAAATAATCAGCTGTTACATCAATTTCAACTTGTGCTAAACCAATAACTTTGGCCTGCTCTTTAGATAACGTTTCAGCAAGAAAGACTCTGTTTTCTCTAATAACATCGGCCATTTTATGCAAAAACGCAGCTCTTTGTATTGCTGGCAAAGCTTCCCACGCTGGTTGTGCAGCTTGTGCCGCTTCAAGTGCATTATTTGCATCTTCAACCGTACCAGAAGATATTGTACTAATTACTTCTTCAGTACATGGGTTTAATATTTCAATTACTGAAGTCGCTTTTGACTCAACAAATTGTCCGTTAATGTATTGCTTATAATTTTTCATAATGTTTTAGTTGGTTTAGTTATACGTTTCTTCTAATAGAAAGCCTATACATTTTTTATAGAAAAACTTCCTTAACTTAGTCTTGCTAATTAAAAAATCATTTTATTAAATGATTTGGAAAATCTGTTGTTTTCTCACAACATAATTGCTCCATAACCTGCTGTAACTCTGTTTTTAATAATGATATAGTATGATTCCCTCCTTTATTACCTAATGCTGAAACACCATACATAAAGGAGCGTCCCATAAAAGTAAATTTAGCACCAGAAGCCATAGCTCTTGCAACATCTGGACCAGAACGAATACCACTATCCATCATCACTTCTATTTGGTCGCCATATTTTTCGGCAATACTTGCTAGTGGTTTTATTGTTGATTCTCCGGCATCTAGTTGTCTACCACCATGATTAGATACAATTATTCCGTCTAACCCTAATCGAATAGCTTGTTCTGCATCATAATGAGAAGCAACACCTTTTAAAACCAATTTACCTTTCCACATATCTCTAATTGGCTTGATTTTTTCTTCATTAAGTCTCCCAGAAAATGTTTGATCCATAAATTTACCTAATTGTTTTAAATCTAAATTTTTAGGCATGTATGGTAATAAATTCGCGAAATTTGGAATTCCATGTTTTAAAGTTTGTAAACTCCAATGTGGTCTTCCAAAGGCCTGTAGAATATTACTAATATTCATTTTTGGTGGCATTGCCAATCCATTTCTAATATCTCTTGGTCTGAAACCAAAACTAGGCACATCGCATAAAATAACTAAAACTGGACATTCTGCTGTTTCTGCCCTTTTTATAATATCGTCTCTTAAACTATCTTCTGTAGGGTGATATAATTGGAACCATGCTTTTCCTTCCGTTAATTCAGCTGCTCGCTCTATGCTTGTAGTTGTTACCGTACTGAGTATAAAAGGAATATTATGCTCAAAAGCTGATTTAGCTAAAATTTCAGGTGAATTAGGCCACATTAAGCCTTGTAATCCTACAGGAGCAATACCAAAAGGCGCATCATATTCAATTCCAAACAACTTGGTTTTTTGAGAAGACCCATGATGTTTACGAAGATAATTAGGTTTAAGTTGTACCTCCCTCAATTCTGATGTATTTCTAATTAAATTAACATCTTCATTACAGCCTCCATCTAAATATTCAAAAGCAAACTTTGGAATTTTCTTTTGAGCTTTAGTTCTCAAATCATCAATAGATGGATATCGGGTATCAAACTTTACTGCCATAATGTTTTATTATGATAAGAATTTCTTTCTTAAATCTTCTACTTGTTCATCATTAATAGCCACCATATCTCCAAGAGAGTTCCCTAAGACAATAGATTTAGCACTAAACTCAGCTACCTCTAAATAATCAAAGGTTTGTAAAAGTTTATCTCCAGTAATAATAACTGAATCGTTTTCAATGATTAAAGCAGTAGAACAATCATCTACCATTTGAGAATTATTGTTTTTCCTGAAATGGTCACCATATTTAACAGCACTAATATCTTGTAAAAAGATCCAACTTTCTGGAATAGTTCTAACATTTAAATATTCTCCTGTAACTCCAAATGCCATTAAATAAGGCGACTGAGTCATAATAATAGAATTAACATCTGGATTACGATTGTAGATTTCTTGGTGAATCCATGTAGCTCTACTAGGAATTTTTCCAGCTTCTCGCTTTCCGTCTTTAATCTGTACTATATCGTCAACATCTATATCCCAACGATTTATACCTGTAGGTGTTATTAAAAAGTCGTTATCTTTCCATCGCATAGAAACAGTTCCGTAAGAACTTATCATAAGGCCTTGCTGGCAAGAACGTTGTACAATTTGACAAATTTCTAAACGCTTTTCATTTTCATCTGAAGGATATTCTGTATTTTCCATTTCTGGCAACACACCAGTAGCCTGTGCTTCAAATTCATCAATCTGATTGTCAGTTAAATATTTTGGTGTCCCTATTTGAGAACCATATAAAATAGTACTAGCACAAAACTCTAAAGCTTCAAAACGCTCAAAAGCATCAGTTAAATCACTACCACCTAAAACGGTTCCATGATTTTCCATTATTATAGCTTTATATCCTTTTTTAAATTCGTCTGCTATAACCTCTCCTAATTCTTCACTTCCAGGGATTCTATAGTCTGCGTAACCAATAGGCCCACAAATATGCTTTGCTTGTGAAATAATATTAGTATTAGGTATTTGACGCACAATACTAAAAGAGACTAAAGCTGGAGGATGGGCATGAATTACTGATTTAATATCAGGTCTTCCTTCATAAATAGCTTTATGAAACGGAAATTCTGAAGATGGCTTGTGCTTTCCTATAATGGTTCCATCTTTTTTAACACATATAATATCTGAAGGTCTTAACGAACCTTTATCAACAGCTGATGGTGTAACCCATATGTCGCCACTATCATCAATAATAGATATATTTCCACCAGAAGTGGTAGTCATTCCTCTTTTATAGATTCTATCTATAATTTCGGTAATTTGATCTCTTGGGTGTATTAACTTTATATTTTTTGACATTTTATATAATTTGAAATGAAATATTTAGTAGTAAATAAAATTCATTAATATTTGTATTTTTAAAAACTAACCTTTTACAATAAAGGGCACATGTTTTTTTAGTGCATAATTTTGTTTAAGAAACTTAGAATTCAATTTGTTATCAGAAATTGATATTGCCGCTCCTAAGGCTGATCCCAAAGAAGCATCTGTTGTACTTATTTTTTTATCTCTGAAATGGTGTGAAAGGAGCTTTATATAGATATCATTGTTACTAAAACCGCCATCTACATATATTCTTGCAATACTATCACCTCCTAGGGCTTCCTTAATACATTTGATTTGCAATAAAACAAGTTCAATCATTAACTGATGGTAGGCGTGCTCGTATTTATGATAAGATATATCTGTTTCTTCAGGCATATTTTCATCTATTATGCTATCCCATCTGTAACTATGCTTAAAGTCTTTTACAATTTCAAAATAGGTATCATAATCAAACTTTACAGAACGGTGATAATCACCATTAACACCAAAATGTTTATCTAATTTTGTAACCTGCAATTTATATTCGTTACCTAAAAATATACGGGAAGCATTAACAGGTTTACCATTAATCCGCATATAGTTTAGTGTATCTTCTTTGTAAGTAGTAGCTAAATTAGAATTGTCTGCAAAAGGATTAAAAACAATACTCCAAGTACCTGTTGATACCAGAATAAATTTTTTCTTAATACTTCTAACATAAGGTAATAAAGCTGCAGAACTATCATGAATACCTACACCAATTTTTATACGACTACCATTGTAGTTCATATTTATACTTGTTTCTGTAGAAACTATAGGTGGTAAAATTCTATCAAAACCCTCGCTATAAACCCAACTATGGTAATCTTTTTTACCGTAATCCCACAATGCTGTATGGCAACCAATACTTGTATATTCACTTAAAGCAATACCTGTAAAAACATAGCTCAAATATTGTGGCAAGTGTAAAGAATATTTGATTTTTTTATAAACCTCAGGTTTGGTTAACTTTATCCAGTATAACTGCAATCCAGAATTTAACATTCCTAAATCTGCACAACCTGTATCTTTAAGAAATTCTTCTTTCGGCCCATAAGTTTCAAAGAAAGAAGAAACAATGTTTGCTGGTAATGACTTCGTATAATTATACAATGGTGTTAACGGGTTTCCATTTTCATCTATATGAACTAAACTAGCTCCATAAGTTGAAAAATTAATAGCCTTAACATCGTACTTATTCGATTTTAGAATTCTATCAAAAACTTCTTTTAACCATTTTTTTAGCGCAGGAAGGTTTTCGGTAGGATGCCCATCTTCGTCTTCAATTTCATCAAAAGAAATGTACTCTTTATGAACTTCTTTAAAATTTTTATCAAATAAGAAGAACTTTTTATTAGTTTTACCTATATCAAATACAGCTGTTACCTTTTTCATAGTAAAAAATTAAAGTCCTGTAGCTACTGTATTTCTTCCTCTTTCTTTAATTAGTGCATCTCTAACCTTTAAATCTCTATAAGCACCAATAGGACTTAAAACTCCACCACTATTTAAACGTGCCTTTTCTATTAAAGGCCTAACATCTGTTCTATAAGCTCCTTGCAAAATTTCTTGACATTTAACAACATCATTATCCATTTGCGCCACCCTTAATGCTGATTGATCTATAAGCATTGCTTTAGCGTAAGCCTCTTGAATAGCCTCTAAAGATTGAATTAAATCTTCTAAAGGGTCTTTCACATTATGACTTGCGTCAATCATCCATGCTAAATCTGGGTTTTGTGGGTTGTTTTGCATTCCATAAACCAATTCATTAAAAATCAAAAATAATGCATAAGGCTTAATACTTCCCACGGTTAAATCGTCATCACCATACTTACTATCGTTAAAGTGGAAACCTCCCAATTTACCTTTTAATTGTAAAATTGAAACAATTTGTTCTATATTACTATTTGGTAAGTGATGTCCTAAATCTACAAGTGTATAAGCTTTATCGCCACACCCATTAGCCAACATAAGAGAAGCACCCCAATCCTGAATAACCGTACTATAAAAGTTTGGCTCGTAAGGTTTATATTCTACTAATAATTTCCAATCATCCGGAAGACCTTTGTAGATATCTATTAAGCTATCTTGAGTATTCTGAAATGCAGTTTGGAAATTATTTTGACCAGGAAAACAAGATCCATCAGCTAACCAAACAGTTAAACTTTTTGAACCTAATTTATTCCCTATATTTATTACATCTAAATTATGAGCAATAGCTTGATCTCTAACCGCCTTACTTGTATTGCTTAAAGAACCATACTTATAGCTTTCTTTAGCATCTTTTTGATCTTGAAAGGTATTAGAATTTACAGAATCAAATTTAATATTAAGTGAATCGGCACGTTCTTTTATAGCTGCATAGTCCGAAGGTATATCCCAAGGAATATGCAAAGATACTGCACCTGCAGTTTGAGTTAAACTATGTAAAACTCCAACATCATCAATTTTTTGCTCTAAATTGGAAGGCTCTCCATAAAAAGAAAAACGTCCAAAACGCGTTCCTCCGGCACCTAATGCCCAACTAGGAATAGCAACTTGAAAATCGGCTAATTTGGATATGATACTATTAACATCAAAGCCATTTTTACTTAATTTGTTTGCCAGAAAATCAAAACTCTCATTATGATTTTCCAATCCCTTTTTATTATAATCTGATATTTGCTCTTTTTGTATTTTCATAATTTTAACATCTTCAAATAAAAAAAAGAAAACCTCATAAACTCCATCTGGAATTTATGGAAGTTTTCCTTTTACTCAACTAAACTAAACAATATTTTTACTATTTTTTTATCTTACAAAAGCATTTGCCATTCCACCATCAACATTAATAATGTTTCCTGTAGATTTGTCAAGTATACCTACTAAAGAAAATACACCGTTTGCAATATCATTTGGTGTAATAATTTCATTTAATAAGTTTCTTTTTGCATAAAATGCTGGAAGTTCCTCAACGGTAATTCCGTTAGCTTTGGCTCTACCTTCTGCCCAAGCACCTTCCCATATTTTACTTCCTACAATAACGCCATCAGGGTTTACTGTGTTTACACGTACTTTATCTTTAGCTAATTCAGCAGCTAATAAACGAACCATGTGCTGTTGTGCTGCCTTAGCAGTACCGTAAGCTACGTTATTTGGACCAGCTACTAAGCCATTTTTACTTGCAATAGCAATATAATCTCCGCCTAGACCTTGTTTACGAGTAATTGCAGAGAATTGTTTTGCTAAGTCAAACTGACCTTTAACTAATATACTTTGTAATATATTCCAATCTTTATCTGTTGTATCTAACAAAGGTTTAGAAATTGCTAACCCTGCACTATGTACAATAATATCAACACCTCCAAATTCAATAACTGCCTTTTTATAAGCACTTGCTATAGATTCAGTATTTGTTACATCACAAATAGCATAAGTAGAAACATCTCTAGCATAAGTTCCATTTGCTTCAATAAGTGCTTCTTCATTAATATCTGTAAGTACAACATTAGCACCTTCAGCAGCTAATTTATCAGCAATTGCTTTACCTATTCCGCCACCTGCTCCTGTAACCAAAGCTACTTTTCGAGATAATGGCTTTTCTTTTGGCATACGTTGTAGCTTAGCTTCTTCTAACAACCAATACTCAATATCAAAAGCTTCTTGTCTTGGTAGTGAAGTATATTCTGTAATAGCTTCAGCACCACGCATTACGTTTATTGCATTTATGTAAAACTCATTAGCTACACGAGTGGTTTGCTTATTTTTTGCAAAACTAAACATACCAACACCAGGGTATATAATGATTACTGGATTTGCATCACGCATTGCAGGACTATTGCCCTTCTTACATGTATTATAGTAATCAGCATATTCTTGTCTATAAGCTTCAAATGCTGGTTCTAATTTCTTTAAGATTGCATCAGCATCAGATAAATCTTCATTTTTATCTAAGGTTAATACTAACGGCTGAATTTTTGTTCTTAAAAAGTGGTCTGGACACGATGTACCCATTGGCGCCAATCTTTCTAAATCATTACTATTGATGTACTCCATGACTACATCTGTATCAGAAAAATGACCAATCATTCTGTTTTCGGAAGAACACAACCCTCTTAGCAAAGGCATAATTTGAGCTGCTTTTTCTAAACGTTCATTTTTTGGCAAACTCTCAATTTTTTGTCCACCAAATACACTTCCTTTTTCTTTAATTTTTTTGGCAATAAATTCAGAAGCCATTTCAATAACTTCTAAACTATTCATATAACACTCATAAGATGTATCTCCCCATGTAAATAAACCATGGCTCCCTAAAACAATACCTCTAATACCTGGGTTATCAGCTAAACATTTTTCAATTTGCAGACCTAAATCAAAACCTGGTCGTTGCCATGGTACCCAACCCATAGTATCTCCCCAAATTTCTTTGGTTACTTGCTTACTATCTTTTGCTGCTGCAACTGCAATTAAAGCATCCGGATGTAAGTGATCTATATGAGCAAATGGTAATAATCCATGAAGTGGCGTGTCAATTGAAGGCGCTTTACTATCTAAATCATAAATACTATGATTAAATAAACCTACCATACGATCTTCATCTTCTATGCCTCCATAAACATTTTTTAAATTACGTAAGCGATCCACATAAATACCAGCAATACCTGCTCTATTTAAAGTACCTATATCACCACCAGAACCCTTAATCCACATTACCTCAACATCCTCATTGGTAAGAGGATCTTTTTCTACGGTTCTACAGCTTGTATTTCCACCACCATAATTAGTGATTCTTAAATCTGCCCCTAAAATATTTGAGCGGTATAAAAATAAATCTACTTGATTATCTCCAAGTGATGCAGCTTTTGCTTCATCCCACAAATAATCCACATATTTAAATTTTTTTGTATTGGTAATTTCTTCCATATTGATGTAAAATAAATTATAGAACCAAAAATATAGTACACTAAAAACTTTTGTATCCTGTACTATGCCGTAAAAATGAATATTACTTTAAAGAATTTAAAATTATAACCCACAAAAGCTCGCGAAGTACTATTATTCATAATATAATTAAGTTTTCTGATAGCTGTAAATTTTTATATTTTTTTAGAATCCATTAAAAAGATTATAACAACAGGACACTACAGGATAAACACTTCTAGTTAAAAGCTAACTTAGAGTTTTTGAAATTTCGTAGTCCAACATTCACTTTTAAAAAAACAAATATATAGATAAGAAATATGAAATCGTTTTGGAGTATGGCATTGATAATCTAGTGGGATTTAAATATTTTCCAAAAGAAAACAACTAAAACCATATTTTTTCAAATCAAGCCTACCTCTAAAAAATTGATATTACTGAATGCAACCCCATGTACTTGAAATAGCTTATAGAATTTTACAGCGCTAAAGTGATAAAAAATACAAGTTCTAAAAACATATATTAATGGAAATACATAAATTTATAGAGATTGACGAAGACTCTAGAATCCCTAAGTACCAACAAGTTGTAGACTCCATTATAGACAATATATCTTCAGGAAATTTTAAATTCGATGATAAAATACCTTCTATAAATAGGCTTAGCGAAAATTTATACCTTTCAAGAGACACTGTTGAAAAAGCCTATAGCATCCTTAAAGATCGTAATATAATAACTCCCATAAGAGGTAAAGGCTTCTATATTTCTAAAACTAAACTAATAAAGAAATTAAATATTTTGTTTCTCATCAATAAATTGAGCTGGTACAAAATGGAAATTTATCATTCTTTTTTAAACAGTATTGGACCTAATGCTTATATTGACTTGCACATATACCATTGTGATGAATCATTATTTTTAAACTTATTAAGCAAGCATAAAAAAGCCTATGATTATTATGTAATAATGCCTCATTTTAAAACTAAAGACCTTCAACACACTAGTACCACTACTGCCATTTCTCAAGCAATAAATAAAATCCCTAAAAGCAAACTAGTTATTTTAGATAATAAGGAGGTTCCTTTAAAAGATAATATTATCACAGTTTATGAGGATTATGAAAAAGACATTTATAATGCTTTAAAGAATGGCATTGAAAAGATTTCTAAATACAAAAAAATAATTCTTATTTACCCAAAAAAAACAATTTACCCTTACCCCAAAAGCATTAAGAATGGATTTATGAAATTTTGTGTTGAGCATAATTTAGATTTTTCCATTTTAGATCAAGTTTACAATGATATGATTCTTTTAAAAGGCGATTTATTTATCACTATAGATGAGGACGATTTAGTTAATCTGATTGAGCAACTAAGAGATAAAGAATTTGTTTTAGGTGGAGACATAGGTGTTATTTCATATAATGACACACCTTTAAAAGCGCTTCTAGGTATCACTGTTATTTCAACGGACTTTAGAGTCATGGGAGAAACAACAGCTAGCATGATTTTAAATAATGAAAACGGCAAATATAAAGTGCCTTTTAATTTTATTGATAGACAATCTATATAAGACCCAAATTACTATCCGCTTTAAACTAAAATAATTGTAACTACAAATTATTTTAGTTTATCAAAAAAAAGCTTTATTTTCATTTATCTAATTTAAAGAAAATGAACCTAATTAAATATATTAAGATTGATGAAAGCTCAAGAATACCAAAATACCAACAAATTATAGATTCAATTATTGATAATATATCTGCTGGCAATTTAACGATGGATCAAAAGATTCCTTCAATAAATATGTTTAGTGAAGAGTTTTATTTATCTAGAGACACTGTTGAAAAAGCTTATAGCATCCTTAAAGACAGAAACATTATAACCTCTATACGAGGTAAAGGATTTTATATTTCAAGAACCAAATTAATTTCAAAAGTCAATATTTTATTTTTAATCAATAAATTAAGTTCATATAAATTACGAACTTACAATCACTTTATTGATACCATTGGCCCAAATTCCCACACCGATTTACACATATACCATTGTGATGAAACACTTTTTTTGAACTTGTTAGATAAAAACAAGTCTGCCTATGATTACTTTATTATAATGCCACATTTTAAAACAGAGCAACTAAAACATGTAAGCCTAACAGATAATGTCATTAAATCCATAAAGAAAATACCAAAAGACAAATTAATAATTCTAGACAATATAAAACCAAACATAAATAGTAGCCTTGTAGAAATCTATCAGGATTTCGAAAATGACATCTACAATGCTTTGACAGAAGGAATATCAAAAATAAAAAAATACAAAAAAATCATGTTAGTATACCCAGAAAAGGCTGTATACCCATACCCTAGAAGGATTTTACATGGATTTAGAAAATTTTGTGTTGAACACAAGTTAGATTTTGAAATTCTAAACGAGGTTTATGATGATATGATATTAAAAAAAGGAGATTTATTTATAACTATTGAAGAAGCCGATTTAGTTAATCTTGTTAAGCAGGTAAGAGAAGATGAGTTTAAATTAGGTGAGGAAATAGGCATAATATCTTATAATGACACGCCTTTAAAAGAATTACTGGGAATTACTGTAATGTCCACCGATTTTAAGGTTATGGGGGAAACCGCAGCTCAAATGATTCTAAACAAATCACAAGGCAAGGTAAAAGTTCCATTTAATTTTATTGTTAGAGATTCACTCTAAAATAGCGTTACTTTAATTTATATTATAGGTTCGCATTTGAATACTTGAGGGACTATTGACCTTTATTTCATTAGGAAGCCTATAAAGTTTTCCTGATTTATCATTTCTCTTAAATACAACAATATTGTTTGAAAATTGATTTGCCACTAATAAAAATTTTCCATCAGGAGAAATAGCAAAATTCCTAGGATGCTCGCCATAAGCAGGTTCATGACCAACTAAACTTAGCTTTCCATTGTCTTGATTAATTGAAAAAATGGAAATACTATCTTCTTTCGGCCCACGATTAGAAGCATATAAAAACTTTCCATCAGGAGAGATATGAATATCGGCAGCTCTATAAACTTCTTGCTTTTGTTTATTAGACAGATAATCTTCAATAAAACCTAACTTACCTTTATGATAATTAAATAGAGCCACTTTACCACTTAATTCCGAAATACTATATCCAAATTTTCCATTTGGGTGAAATGTAAAATGCCTAGGGCCACTACCTGGTTTTATTTTTATTTGATTTTCATTTTGAAGTATAATATTGCTTGCTTCGTCCTTAAACTCAAATCCTCTAATTTTATCTGCCCCTAAATCTTGAGCAAATAGATATTTATTATCTGGTGAAAAATTAGAAGAATGTATATGTGCTTCACTCTGGCGGCTTTCTACAATACTACTATCCTTAAACCTTAAAACTTGACTATATGGATTAAGACTTCCGTTTTTATTAATTTTAAAAACACTCAAACTTGGATCAGAATAGTTTGAGTTTATTAAGAATATTCCACCTTTATCAATTTCTATATGAGCAGGGTTACGACCACCACAATCTTGTGTATTTATTAAATCAATTTTTTGATTTATAATGTCTATTTCAAAAGAAGCTACTTTTCCATTGTAATTCATTTGGCTTTCAACAACGGAATATAAATATTTTCCGTTAGGAGAAAGTTTCAAAAAAGAGGTATTTATTACACTATCTAAGGTGAATTTAAGAGTGCTTTCTCCTGTTCTAGTATTAAACTCATATACATGTATACCTTCACCAGATTTCTTATCTGTAAAGCTTCCTACAAAAACCAAGGTTAAATCATCTTTTGATTGACATCCTGTTAAGAGTAGTAAGCCAAAAAGTAAAACCAGTACTCTTGAAAACATAATTATAAATCTAAATTCTTTATTAATACTCTTTATAGAAAGCAGTACTTCCTCCAGTGACAATTTCTTCATTCTTAAATTTTAATTTTTCGCCTTCTCCAATATATATACTTTTTAACACTTCATTTTCATCCAATGAAATTATAGCAAAAGTGCCCTTAAAGTAAAAATTTAAGGCTTCATTTTTAAAAACTTGATTTTTAGATTGTGTTATAATATATTGAGTCATTTTTTTCGATGACACAAAAGTTTCGACTTTTAAACCTTTATAAACACCATTTTCTTCTATTTTATTTACCGATTTTACAGATGAACCTTCACTTTTACTAAAAGGCTCATATACTACCACAAAAGGATTTTTCCAAGCTTCTCCTTTGTTGCGAATTACTAATGTTGGTGTTGGTAAATTACCATAAGGTTTTGGTGCTTCAAAAGTTA
The DNA here is from genome assembly GCF_947487575.1 of uncultured Algibacter sp. Lineage (GTDB taxonomy): Bacteria > Bacteroidota > Bacteroidia > Flavobacteriales > Flavobacteriaceae > Algibacter_B. The sequence continues at coordinate 13,336 of NZ_CANKXG010000003.1, forward strand.
TAGGTGCTTTTACCTTGGTGTATGACCTATTTTTAAAACTTGGAATATGAAGTTGCATGAAAATTTCCCCAGGGCTTAGTCTTTTTGTAGCAAAAGTAGCTTTAACAGCTTTATCGTAGGTTTTTGATGTTTTAACATCTTTAAAAAAGTGCCACCCTGGGTTTCTATATTTTTTGTTTTGAATCCAATCTACATTTGTATTAGCCATGTACCGATTCGGTGTTTTTTTAAAACCCATATCTGTATTTTCAAAAATCAACTTATCCCCTATATTATGATACAGATAATCATGATATTCATTTGGTAATTTAGATTTTGAACGGAATACATCAACGTAATAACCCGTAGTTGGAGATGTTCTAATTAAAGCCAGAGTCCGTTCTTGTTTTGCTTCTGCTTTTTCACCTTTATCATCCACAAAACTAGTTTGACTAAAAGAATGGTATGGGGAAACTCCTTCCTTCCCAACTTCTGGTTCCATAGAAATTAATTTTACCGTATTTATACCTAAATTAACCCATCCACCTTCTCCTTGAGAACTACCATTTACTATTACTGTATTGTGCGCAGCAAATATTCTAGAGTAGTTCTCATGAAGATCTTGTCCATAATTTTTCCTTCCATGGTCAACACCTAAAACCTGCCCTTCTCCATACAACTCTATATTCATGCCTTCCGCGTGCCCATGAACCATGTGTGCTCCTCCTACAAAACACATTAACCCATCTATTGGATTATTTGTACTACTTAAATTACGTTGTAAAACAATGCCTGCATGATAAACTCTATCTGTCCTTGATAATTCAATTTTAGTATTTTTATTATTGATGGCCTCAGTATACCAAAACAAAGCCTCTGGGCTATTTCTTCGGTATTTCCCTTTAACCATCGCTCTTTTTATAAGTGGAAAAAATTTTCCCTGTAAACCCTCTAAACCATCCATTTTAGTTAAAACATAAGCGTTTTCATAAGCTTCGTAGGGTGCATGAGCATTTCTGTGCCCATCACCCCAACGTACAATTTCATGATTAGGATATACAAAATAGTCTAACCTTGGTAAAGCATATAAAATATTTGGGTAGGTTTCTCCTAACTTTAATGGTGGCTTATAACGGTTTACTACTAGCATTAATTTTGCTAAAAGTGATGTAGAATGATTTAAATACTGCGATGTCTCTGGCCAAATATCACCTTTGTTTTTATAATTTTTATACATAACTGGTAAGGCATCTTGATTTTCTGTACTTTCAGTTAAGAAATAAGACAACCATTTTTCACGCTCGGCTTCATCATCGATAGCCAATGCGTTATACACCAAATTTGGCGCTTCTAACACACAATGATTAGATCCAGTTTGACCATAGTTTACCGTAATATTGGCGTAGGTTTTAAATACATTTTGGGCTTCTTCAAATAAGAAACCAACTTTAATGTTTTTTATAATATCAAACGAAGCACCTCCTTTATTGATATAGGGATGAATAAAATCATAAATTAAAGGCAATCTATACCCTAAAACACGAACTTCTCTAAAGCCATCGTAAGGAAATAACCAGCCTCCTCTGCCTTTCCAATCTGAAACTTTAGATTTTTGTACTGATTTCACAAATGAGTATAATATACTACTCGCTACGTATGCATATTTTTCATCTTGTGTTAAATAATACATCATCCCACAATCCAAAGCAACTTGCAGGTATTTAATCAATAATTCCATATGTTTCTTTTCGGCATCTGTTGCATTATCAAGATTTTTTTGGACACCGTTTTCTATATGGAAAGTTTTATAAAAAGGTGGAAAACTATTTTCTTGAGCTTCAGACCAATTAAATGGAAGTTGCTTTAAATATGATTTTGGGTTTTGGTGAAATTTATTAACCTGAATATCGGTTTTTGTTTTTAAATCAAAATAGATGTCGTTAGCCCATTTCTGAGCATCTATTTTTTCAAGGATTTGATTACGTTCACTAGACTTCACTAAAATGAATGGACGCTCTAATTCTTGACTAATTACATTTAAATAACTTGTAATTAATAGTATTAGTAGCAGAACTATTTTAGTTTTAAAAAGCCTCTTCTTATTTTTAGAAAACATCCAACTGATTTTTATCACAATTCTACTACAAGCTACCTTACTTATAGCTATTAGCTTGTTCTTGCTTTATTTTCAGCGCATTTCGCATGTCTTCAAGCACTTTTTTGTAGCTAGCATCCGCCACGATATTCCTATTCTCTTTAGGGTCCTGTTCAAGATTATACAACATCTCTTCACCGTTTTCGTATAAAGAATATGTAAAACCTTCAGTTACAATAGCATCAGCTTTTTTAAAACGCGCATAAGCGTTTTCTCTAAATGACTGTTTAGGATTATCTATAACAGATTTAAAACTCTCGCCCATAATATAATTAGGCGTGTTTAAATTGGCTAAATCACAAAGTGTCGGATATATATCAACACTCTCTACCAAAGCTTTGGTATGTTGTCCTTTGGCTTTTCCAGGTACTTTTACAATTAATGGTACCTGTAACGCATTATGCAATGTATTGTGCTTTCCCCAAAATTCGTGTTCTCCCAAATGCCAACCATGGTCTCCCCATAATACAACAATTGTATTTTCGGCCAAACCAAGAGTTTCTAGCTCACCAAGAACCTCTCCAACTAACTGATCTACATAACTCACACAAGCATAATAACCATGACGCATCATTTTATGAAATTCGTCAGTATTTGGCTTATAGTCTCCCAAACTATAGGTTTTAAATTCAGTACTACCTCGTAAAGAACTAGGTGCATTTTCAGGTAAATAACGGTTGCCTGCTATCTCTATAGCATCTCTATCATACAAATCCCAATATTTTTTAGGCGCATAAAATGGCATGTGCGGACGGAAAAACCCACAAGCCATAAAAAAAGATTCTCCTGTTTCTTTAAAACGACGTAAATCACTAATGGTTTTTTGTGCAATTTTATAATCAGGATATGCACTATCATCTACTTCTGGGGCTTCATACACACGACCATTACCCGATTTCATAAGTACCGCATTTGTTGTTGAATCATAACTCACTCTGTGCCCTCCTTCTGGCATCCATGGGTTTTCACTCCAACTAGCTTCCTGCACATCTTTATTATAATGAAAAATTTTCCCATTAGAAATACTAGTATAGCCAGCATCTTTAAAAATGCTTGGTAGTGTTTTTGCATTTGGTACATCTTCTTGCGCCTTAGCTCTATAATCAATAAAACGATTTTTTGTGGGTAAAATACTTGTTAATAAACTAGCTCTTGAAGCACCACAAACAGGCACATTACAGTAGGCACGATTAAAAACAACAGCTTCTTTTGCAAATTGATCTATGTTGGGCGACTTTACCTGTGGCGCACCATAAAGACCTAATTCAGGTCGTAAATCGTCAATAGCAATAAACAAAACGTTCATTGGTTTTTTGCCTTTTTTCTCTGTGGTTTTTTCTTTTTCATTTTTACATGACATGAAAAGGATTACTAAACCAAATGCGAATGTGAAGAATTTATTCATTTTTCTAAGTTTTTTTACCAATGCTCAATGACAATATAGTCGTCTTTTTTTAGTGTGTTTTTTATGGAATCGGGGATTTTTCGTCTAGGGGTATCTTGATCTAGTTTAAATCCTTTTTTTCCTTTAGGGGTTATAATTGGCATATTACCAAGAGATTCATCTAAAATATCTCCTTGTGATTTCATCCAACTAAATAAATCCTTTTTTAATCGTTCTTTAATCGCTTGTAATTCTCCGTTTTTAGCTAAATTGTTTTGCTCATAAGGGTCATTTAGCAAATCATATAACTCTTCAAAAGGTTCACTTTTATATTTATTTGCACCTCTTTTTATAAAGTAATCTACATTAGGTTTTCCCGTTAAATTTTGTTCAACAACTTCTAAAGAATTAAAATTTTGAATGTATTTATACCGTTGATTACGTATCATTCTTGAAGGGAAAACCTCAGAATTTAAAATATTTTGATTTGTTCTTACCCCATACACATATTTGTTTACTTCAACATCTTCTCCTTGTAAAATCGGTAAAAAACTATTCCCATCCATATCTTCTGGAGACTTCCCCCCTGCTATGTTCATAAATGTTGGGAGAACATCGGTATAATGAATGAGTTGATTTGAAGTAGATCCTGGTTTAATTACTTTTGGCCAACGCGCTACAAATGGCACTTTTAAACCAATATCTTTTACCGTAAATTTACCTGAAACCCCGTGATCTGCACTGTAAATAAATAATGTGTTATCACCTAAATACTCATCTACCAATTTTAAAACACCTTCTATTTGTGTGTTATCTTCTTCAATACTTCTGTAATACCCTGCTTTCTTTTTTACAAAAGCTTTGTCATTTTTTTTATCCTCATTAAATGGGAAAAACTTAATAGCTTCTGCTTTTGGATTTTCAACATCAAAATACTTTCCATGTGGGTATTTTGAAGTGATAAACATACAGAATGGTTTTTTCGTTGATTGGAAATAACTTTCTATACTATCTAAAGGAATATAATCTCTAGGCACATCTTTTTTAGGAACGGGCTCCCACTCTTTATCCCACTGGTATACACTTGCTGGTTTTACATGACTTTTACCAGCCAAAACTACTTCATATCCCAAATTTTTCATTTGAGTCGTCACACTTTTTATATTTGGTCTTGTAGCTGTATGATTTGCAAAACAGCCGTTTTTCAAAGGATAATTACCCGTAAAAAGTTGCGATCTACTTGGCGCACAAATGGCTTGAGCAGTAAAAGCATTGTTAAAAAGCATGCCTTCTTTAGCTAAACGGTCTACTGCTACTGTTTTCACTTTTTCATTGCCGTAGCACCCATAATCATATACATCTTGGTCGTCGGCTAAATAGAAAATTAGATTGGGTTTGGTTAGGACATTTGTTTTTTGTTCAACCTTAGCTAAGTCCTTTTGTTTCGTATCTGTATGTTTATTTCCTAAACACGATGTAAATGCTAAAGCTAAAAACCCTAATAAAATTAGTACTAGATGTTTTTTATTCATTTCTTTTTATTCTTAATCTTTATGTTTTTTAACACCATCTTTTAAAGGATATGGCACGTTTTCTCCATTCTTCACCCAAGTTCCCGTTGGGGCATTATTTGCTTTTAACCATGCCAGCATATCTGCATTCATACTTAAAGCAATTTCTATTTCTTTTGAAGTAGGACTTTCTAAAAGGTTATTTTTTTCGGGTAAATCTTCATTCAAATGATACATGGCAAACGTTTCTGTTTCATAAAAATAGAAGAGTTTATAATAATCCTCTCCAACTCGTTTTTGAATTACTGTTGAAGGCGAAAACCGCTCATCCATATATCCCGGAAGGTGCCAAAATAAATTTTCTCTTGACAACCATTTTTCTTCGCCTTTAAGAATTTTGGCAAAAGATGCACCATCATACAAAGGTTTACTACCATCGGGTTTCTCTAGTTTTGACATATTAACTCCTGCAAATTCTGCCAGTGTCGGTAAAAAATCGATACAATGTACTGATTGATTTGTCACCGTGTTTTCCTTAATTACATTTGGATAACGAAAGATTAAAGGTACTCTAATACCACCTTCTGTTAAATTCCCCTTTTTCCCTGTAAGTGGTTTATTGTCTCTCAAACCTCCATTATCTGAATAAACAATAAAAATTGTATTGTTACTGATATCGTCAGAGAAATCGTCATCGCTATTAGGATCTTTTATAGCACGGTTAATCTTACCTATATTTTGATCTAACAACTCAATCATAGAAGCATATTCTGCAACGCGTTTATTTAAACCTCTCTTTTTATATTTTTCGGTTAGATCTTTTCGACCTACAACCTTAGAATGTACCGCATGAAAAGGCACATATAAAAAAAACGGTTGTCCCCCATTTGCTTTCTCTTTAATATAATCTACTGAAAAATCGCCAATAGCATCGGTGAGGTGTTTTGGAGTTTTATCTAAAAGAGATACTTCGCTTCGTGAAGCATAAGGTTTAAGAATTGTATTGATATAATCTTGATTGTAAGGTATCGCGTATTTATCTACGTATTCTGAGCTGAACGTCCAGCCTTTTCGATCAGATTCTAATGCCAAGTAATACGACTTAATGCGCTTTCCGTCTACAGGAGCAGCAATGATATGATGAATATCCGCAGGTAAGTCAATTCCATAATTCCCCACTAAAGGGTGCGGTGTGCCATGACTCTTACCTACAAAAGCTGTTTGATAACCTTGGGTTTTAAGTACGTCAAATAAATTAACACCATCTTCCGCAATCACTTTTTTCTGTTGAAACGGTTTTATGGGTAAATCTGGAAAACCTTTTGTTCTTTTATCTTGCCTGCTTAATGACCCTACATTATACACTTGATTATCTGCACCTGTTGGATATTGACCGCTAATCAACGACGCTCTTGACGGCGCACAGTTTTGATTAGTATAAGCGTGTGTAAATGACATCCCTTGAGTTGCCAATTTATCAATTTCTGGGGTTTCGTATATTTTAGAACCTCTACCTCCACTCGTATTGCCCGTGCTCACATCTGTCCAACCTAAATCATCGGCAAAGATTAATACTATGTTTGGTTTTTTTTCAATGGTCTTTTCCTTTTGCGAAGACGATGATTTGCAACTTAAAAAAAGAATGCCTAATAAAATGAATACTGAAATTTTTGAAAACAACTTCACCCTAATTTATTTTTAATAAAAAATTTCTTTAAACAATCTACCCCTAAGGCAAAGCCATAGGGGCATTCTGTTGGTTTTTATGTTGACTATTAATATCAAAAACCAAAATTTCATATTTAGATTCCCGTTTTATTCATTATTTCATATTTAAAATCATTGGATTCATGAATCTTTGATTTCATGGGAATGATAATTTCAATGGAAACCCAGACGCAGAACGTCGAGGAATTCTTTTCAATTAATTAAATAATATTTTTTTATAACTATTATTTATTTTAATGATATACATGCCATTTGAAAAGTTAGAAATATCTATAGTTTCCCCTTTACCAGATAAAACCTTGGCTCCTGTAAAATTATAAACATCCCAGTTTTCTGAGTCATAATTTTTCAGCATAAACACACCACTTTCACTTGGATTTGGATACACGGTAAATATTTTGTTTTGTTGAAAATCATCCACAGACAAACCATCTTGAACAAATGTTGCCGTAATATTTAAGTCTGAATTTACGGTTATTGATAACGGATTTTCGGTACTTACTATATCTCCAGACCAACCTTGAAACACCCAACCCTGTTCTGCAATGGCGTTAAAATCAAATTGCTGCCCTCCAAAAGAAGTCCCGCTTGTATAATTTAACAAACCATTGCCTTGTTTGTTTAGAGTTACATCAAATACCTCAACATTTGCATTGGGAATAAATTCTATTCTATCAAAAACAATACTACCTGTATTTACTTTTTCATATACCTTAAATTCATTGATAATTCCTGCCCAATGCCCCCAATTTGTTAAATCTACATCTATGGTATGCCATTGATTATCGTTAGGAATAGTGATTTTTTTTCTACCTGTGGCAAATTCAGCTCCTGGAATATTTGCTGCCATTTGAAGACTTGTACCTTCTGTATTATTCTTAACTACCAATTGTAATGTTTCATATAAATCTGAATTGATATTTAATCCTGTTATTGCGGCCATAGGCAATGCAAATCCACTTGAATAATTTAAAGTCAATTTATCATTATCAGTATTTACATTCATTCCTGCAGTTACTGCTGTCCAAGGTGCAAAATCTTCTGTAGTTGTCCATACTACAGTTGCTGGTGCGATAGCTGTTACAAAATAATCTTCGGTTCTAAATTCAAACTTTTCGAACGCAAATGAAGGCAGTTCAGTATCTACAGACATTACAGAGCCAGATTCACCGTCATTACGTGCAGTTGTCATAATGCTTTTCCATTCACTATAGGTATGTGGATTTGGATTATCATATGCATCATACGCAGCTAAACCAGCTTCAGTTAAAATTCTATCTGGAGAACCTCTATCATTAAACCCGCTTTTTACAAAACCAGCATTTTCTTTTAAGAAATTTTGAAGTTTATTATTGTCTTCACTATAAGCTATACTTCTGTAATACAAGGTGGTACCTTCTGGTAATTCTGAGGTAAAAGACACGTTTACATTTTCGCTATCTCTGTAGTTTAAAGAACTGTTGTTGTAATTATAAAGCAACACATCATATTCAGTAGTATTTTCTTTTTTAGAAAAAATAGCATCCAAATCATTTGTAGAAGTTTGTGGAGTCCCAGAAACAACTGTTGTATAATGATCCTTACCATTCATTGTATTTAATACAGTAATTCCTGGAGGATCTTGAGACCCTGTTCTATTACCCCATCTGTAAATTAAATCTAAACCTTTGTCTTTATTTTTATAATAAATATTAGAAAAATACAATTCTACAATTTCTGCGTGGGTTGTTTCTGCATTTATAAATCCTTTGCCATCAGCACCATTCATAGTAGTAACAGTAGCATACTCCATTAAATCAATAATAGCATTATCATTCCACTTTGGATGATTTACCAAATCAGCAAATAAATGATTATACTTAATGCTCATATCACGTAAAGTACCATTACCTAAAACCACGTAGTCAGAGACTCCCCAAAAATCATATCTTACATTATTATCAGCACAATATTCAATTAAATCTTCTGCAAAAGAAGCAAAAGGTTCGCCTTTATAATTTAAAACCGTTCCGTTTTTAAAAACAAAATCTGGAGCTCTTGTGTGTAAACCAATAACAGCATTTGGCAACACTTCTCTTACTGCTTTTTCTGTATTTTCAAAATGCTCTATAAAATCTTGTTTGGTTCCAAACCAATGGTCCGGAGTTTCAATTTCTGAACCTACTCTAAAACGCCAAGACAATACTTTTTCTTCTCCATAAGTAGCTACTAAATGCGTCATTAACGCTTTTATATAATCGTGATATGCCTGTTTATTTGCTGGTGGTAAAGAATTTCCGTAAATAGATATTTGCTCATCTTCTCTAAAATTAACATTATCTCTAGTTCCTTCAGGAATAAAAGTGTAACCGTGTTGAAAAGCCCAAGAAGGTTGGTCTAACACAATTTGATGAATTTCTGTTTGAGAGTTGATGATTTTATCTAATCTATCTGTTAAACGTTCAAATCTATACACATACACATTATTGATAGAATCATACAAACAGGTATCAAAATCTAAGTCTTTTACATTTTCGCCATTTACAGTCTTTTTGATTCCACCAATCATCCTAACCGTATTCATCTTCAGTCCTGGACGAATATTGGATCCATTTTTTGGACTAATGCGATTTGCGACAGACCATATATTATGCAAAGGTTCATTTTGCTTAGCATTGTCTGTAAAATCTGTAGAGAGTGTAACTTGTGCATCAATATTTGATAAGCCAAAAAGCAATATAATAAAAGTTAATCCCTTTTTTATTTTTTTTTCATATAGCATAATTATTATAATTTAAGATTAAATAACATTTTTTTTTACAAATTTACATGTATTTTTACATATAAATATCCTGTTTAATAAGAAAACTATTTATAATGAAATTTATCTTTTGAAGTTTTATCTATTTACCCTAACCATGTATAAGTGTTTTCTTATAAACCATTTACGCGTTTTTTCTGCTCTACAAAATATGGCTGAAACGTATAATTGGATTCTGAATCCCACTTGACATTCGTTTTTGGTAAAAACGTTTTTAGCGTTTCAATTTTATTTTTGAATTTAGGATTATTAGCTTCATTAGTCCATTCATTAGGATCAGTACTGTGATTGTAAAGTTCTTCTGTACCATCTTCATATTGTATATATCTGAAACCATTTACTTTTATAGCATGATTATTCATACCAAAGGTTGTTATGGCTCTAGCTTCTTCTAATCCTTCGTCATTTTCCATCATGGCCACTAAACTATTCCCTTCATTCCTTTCATAGACTGGTAATCCACTTAATTCTAGAAGTGTTGGATAAATAGATAGCATTTCTACAGGTGCATTAATTTTCTTGCCTTTCGGTAAATTTGGCCCCGCAAACATTAATGGCGCTTTTGTTGCTGTTTCCCAAAGGGCATGCTTAGCAAAGGTACCTTTTTCACCTAAGCGGTAGCCATGATCCGACCATAAAACTACCACAGTGTTATCGGCATATTTGCTCTGTTCTAAAGCATCTAACACACGGCCTAGCTCATAATCTACATAACTCATACAGGCTAAATAGGCTTGTACTATCTTTTTCCATTCGCCACTTTCTTTTGCCCATTCTGTAGATGGCATCATGGGTAAATCGTTAATTTGCATCCCCACTGGAGGAATATCATTTAAATCATCAGATTTGTAAGGTGGAGTTTGAATAGCCTCCAAAGGATACATATCAAACCATTTTTGAGGGACGTATAATGGTACGTGAACACGTAAAAACCCAAGTCCCATAAAAAATGGTTTATCGTAATTTCTTTGCAGTCTCTCTGTAACCCAATTTACAGATTGATGATCTGGCATTAAGGTATCGCTTTCTGGAAAAGCTCCCCAGTCTGTACTTGTTCTTCCATGCGTTCCTCTAATACCTTTTCCAAAACCATCCCAAACAAATCGTTTTTTAGGATAAGGCCCAAAACCTTTTACTCGACCACCAGATTCGTTAAACACACTGTCTGGTGCATGGATATGAAACAATTTTCCGACACCCATGGTATGATACCCATTTTCTTCAAAATATTCGGGTAAAAATGTAATGTCCTTTGTAGCTGGGTTACCTGCTCTTCTGATTTTATTATCAGGAGTCATTCCATAAATACCAGTTGTAGAAGGACGTAAACCCGTCATTAATGAAGCTCTTGAAGGTCCACAAAGTGGCGCTTGCACATGGGCATTTGTAAAAGTAACTCCCATTTTTGCCAACCGATCAAAATTAGGTGTTTTTACATTTGAAAAATTATCGATTGGACTTATCCAATTGTTTAAATCGTCTACTGCTATAAAAAGTACATTGGGTTTAGAGACTTCTTCTTTTTCTTCCTTCTTTTTTTCATTGTTGCATGAAAAAACAAAAGCAAACATTAACAATAATAAAAGGTGCGCTTTTTTCATGCTCTACTCCGTTCTAAAGGTTTTAATCTTTTCCGTTAATTGTGCAATAATCTCAGGATTGCTTTCTGCAATATTATTCTTCTCAAAAGGGTCTTCATTAATATTAAATAACTGCACCACTTCGTCCTTCTTTCGTACAGGATCTGGTATGATAATTTTATACGGTGGAAAAATGGCCATATTATAAAACATACTATTTTCAATTGTATCAAAATCGTGTGCATATACTTCTCCAAAAATTCCTTTACGCTCAGCTAATGCGTTTTCATCTAAAACACTTACACCTGGTAAATTTTCTGGTTTTTCAATTCCTAAAACATCAAGTACTGTAGGTATCATATCTATACTACTTGTAATGGTTTTATCATCCATTTTAGGTTTTATTTTACCTGCCCATTTATACATAATTGGCGTACGGATTCCCATATCGTAAGGCGCACGTTTAGAATGTTTTAAGTATCCGCTTTTGTCAGGGTTTTGGGCCCAACCATTATCACATACATAAACAAAAAGTGTGTTTTCTGTTAAACCTTTGTTTTCAATTAAATCGAATAATTGTCCGCAAGTTTCATCAAACCACTCACACATTGCCCAATACTTTGCTAAATGCTCTGAATCTGTTTTCTTTTTATATTTTTCGAATAAACGTTGCGGAGGATTATGAGGTCTGTGTGGTAAAAATGGTGCGTACCATAAAAAGAACGGTTTCTTTTCTTTTAATGCTAAATCTACATAGCTGTTAATTGTATCTAAACCTTTTCTTCCAATTTCCAAACCATAATCACCATGCCTTCCACCACGCGTTGGATCTCCATGTGTCATACCATAATCAAACCCACCTATTTTGTGGTTACCGTGCCACCATTTACCTGTTTGAAATGACAGATAACCTTTTTCCTTAAGCATATCTGGGAGTGTGGTTTGTTTTTCAAAAGCTGAAATTACAGGTTTATAGGCTTCTGCTCTTGCTTTTCCACGGATATTTCCACGATCATAAACCTTATCATTTCCTAAGATTCCATGGTCTTTAGGATATAAGCCCGTGATGATTGTTGCCAAAGAAGGCGAACATAATGGCGTTGGCACATAGGATTGTGTGAAGGTTAAACTTTCTGAAGCAAATTTGTCTATCCTTGGAGTTTCTATATTTTCATCTCCCATGAAGCTGTAGTCTGTCCACGATTGGTCATCTGATAATATGAATACAATGTTAGGTGGTGTTTGCTCTTTATTAGAAACACTTTCAGTTTCTTTTTTAGTTCCTTTTCCGCAAGAAACTAAGATACTTACTACTAATATTCCTAAAGATATTTTTTTAATCATTTTCATTTTAGGTTAGATATATTAATTTTTGGTTTGTTTTATTATTGGTTTTGCTATTATACTTTCTTTTTTATTTCTTTTTATAGGTCCATTTTCTCCTATAAGATACATTTTTCTAAAATCAGTACCATCCTCTTTTTGTGCAACAATGATTCTAGCATCGGGATGTGGATTATCGATAAGCGACGATATCACAAAACCGGAATTCTTTCTACTTAAAAAAACGGTGCTCTTTTTAAACGATTTTCCAGCATCAGAGCTATCCCATCTGCTTATTTCTCCAACATCACCTTTACTTTCATGTTCTAAATATAGGCTTACTTCAGTGGTAGATTTTACTTCTAAATCGCCATTACCGTTAGGAAGACCTGGATTCTCACTTTGTAACCACTCTTGTCCATCCCATCTAAAAAGTTGTAAACGTTTAGGACCACTTCTTTTTTCGCCTATGTCAGGCCCAACCAAAACACCAACATGTGGATTGCCATTGGGGTCAACATCTGCTACACCTTGAAACGTCCAATCGTTAGGTATTTCCTTTACCAATGTTTTTCTATCTGCCATTTCCTTGGTTAAAGGCATTTCTAAAGGTTCATTTTTAACATTTTTCCATTTTCTGGTTTTCGTATTAAAAACCATGTAATACAAATTATGTCTTTCTGGAATGTGTCCTCTTGCATCTTGAGCGTTTTTATTATCTCTACAAATATGGTAATCGAAAGCTATAATAATATCATCTCCATTACCTTTGCTTACCCAAGGATACCAAGAATCTTCGGCTTCAATATCAGTTCTTCTTTTATGCTTTAAAAAGGAAACTGGCTCTTCAAATGTTTTACCATTATCAATTGATTTTTGATATACCCAGTTACTCCTATGTGCTCCATGACGGTAAAACAAATACATATCGCCATTATCCATTTTTATAAACTGACTGTAGGTTCCAAATAAAGAAATATTATCTAATGTTTCCCAGTCAGAAATATCTAAGGGTTTTTTAGAAACTGCATGAAGATTTTTTCCGTAGTGATGATTTCCTAATGTATTTTCACCATCTGCAGGGGTGCCTCCGTGCCCTCCATAGGCAATATGAATATAGCCTGAATCATCAATAAGAATTGCAGGTTTACCATGATTATCTATTTTTTTCTTACGGTTTGGGTCTTTTCCCATTTGACTTATTCCCGCTTTAAATGGTCCTTTCCATTCTTTTGTAGTGTGATTATAAGACACTACATAAGGATCTTCCAACGGCCCTTGGTAAGCAACGTAAGTGATGTCTTTATGATACACCCCTGCAGGATGCTGCACAATAGCAACTGCATTTCCAAAACCGTTGTTGGCAAAGTAGTCTACCTTTTGATTCTTTACATCAACATTATGTATCACTTTATTTTTGTAGTTACATCCTATCAAGATGAAACATAGACAAATTCTAATTATATGATGTTTGTTTATCATTGAAAATTAATGTGTTAATCTTAACACTCGGCAATAAGTCTGATGCTAATTATTCGCTCTTTTACTTCAATATTCCACTAAGAAAAAATAGTTTCATCGCTTTGATGCTTTGTATATTTTTATTCTATTGATATTTTAAAAATTTTGTTATCGTTTTTAACATTATTCCAATTCACAAATAAGGACACCGATCCTGATAAGGATGTATTTATTTTAGTTGGTTGCGCATCAGGTCCAAACTCTGTTGGTTTTTTCCATTTTGAGCCTACCGCAGGAATGGCATTAAAAAAATAAAACCCTTCCTTTTTAGGATATTTCCAATCTGCCATTTTTGCATTTTCACCATTTATAGGGTTTAATACCCCTAAAATGACATCGCTATTATTTTGAAAACCTACAGACACATTATCTTCCATATGAAATACAGCCCATTTCCAAGGTGCAAAACACCCTTCAAATTCTGGTTGATTATAAATTTCTCCAGGAATATTTATCTTTTTTTCTACTGCATGCACATTATAAATACCACCCTCTACACGATTTTTCCATATTCTTGTAGGGCCTTCTCCTAGCCAACGTTTACTTTTTATTGCTTTAGCGCTTACTTCCATACCAATTCCAGCATATTCATAAACACCTTCTTTTACCGCATATGTATAATCTAATTTTAATTCTCCCGTTGGTTTAATCGTCCATCTAATACATTCAAAACCATTTTGGTTTTTACTTTCAATAATAAAATAATCATCCTTATTTTTAATTGAAGCCTTTATCGCAAGCTTATTATTAGATTTCACTTTTAGTGTGTCAGCCCTTTTTATATCAACAAAAGGGAAATTTTTTATACTCGTTGCTTTTCCTTTTACAGCCACTGTTTTTAAAACTCCTGTATATTCATCAAACAAAATTGTGGTATCCCCGATATAAAAAAGGAATGGATTCTTTTGGTCTTGAATGACTTTATTTTGTGCTGATGTTTGAAAAAAGACTGTTTCTTTTTCAAGTTGTAATCGTTTTTCATAGACTAATAGCCCTTTATTATCAAAAACTTCAATAATTAAAGCATCGAATTTAGGGAGGTTTTTTGGTAAATCTGTCCTTAACTGTCCTGATTCATTTGGTAAAATATAAGGCGAATTAACATTTCCTGATGCTACGGTTCTAAATCCTGATGTCGATGTATTTGGAGTTTCAAAAGCAATGAGCTTCCATTTGATTTTGCATTCATTTAAATTCACAAAATCAAACTTATTCTCAATAGTTAATTTGCCATTAAACCGTGATGTTATTTTATCTTCTTTAATACGTACTGGCGACCAAATTTCTCTTACCGCATAATAACTGCCATCTTTTTCTCCATTGGGTCCAACAATACCATCTGGTGCATTATTCCCTTGATGAAAAGGTTGATTATTCATATCGGTTCTTCGCAAACCTTCATCAAAAAGTGCCCAAATCATCAACCCTCCACCAACTTTAGATTTTTCAATGGCATCCCAGTAGGTTTTTAGGTTTGCACCGCCCCCACCATCATAAAGCGCATGTAAGGCCTCATTGGGTAACACTATATGGTTTTCTTTAAACAAACGTTGCTTTAATAAAGTATAAGAAGGATAAAAATTGGTTTTTACTATATCAAAATCGGGTGAGTAGTTTTTATAAATATCCCCTGTTTTGGTTTCGTTTTTTAAAGGACGTCGTTTTTGTATATCCCATTTAAAAAAAACGTCATCAAATTTAGGATTGTGTGCCAAATGGTTACCATTACTCCAAAGTACTACTGATGGATGATTGACATCTCTTACCACCAGTTCTTTTACGATTTTACTACCAATTTCATCGGGATAGGGATGCCTCCAACCAGGTAATTCGTCCATTGCCATTAGCCCTAAAGAATCGCATAGGTCTAAAAACTCAGCATCTGGCGGGTAATGACAAATACGCACGGTATTAAAGTTCATCTCCTGCATTAGTTTTACATTATCGAGCATATCTTGCTTGGTTAATGTACGCCCTGTTTCTGGTCTGAAACTATGCATGTTTGCTCCTTTTAATAAAACTCGCTTGCCATTTAAGTAAAAACCGTCGTGGTCTCGGACTTCAAA
Source organism: uncultured Algibacter sp. (assembly GCF_947487575.1). GTDB lineage: Bacteria > Bacteroidota > Bacteroidia > Flavobacteriales > Flavobacteriaceae > Algibacter_B. The sequence continues at coordinate 29,383 of NZ_CANKXG010000003.1, forward strand.
GGTTCTAAATCCAAATTTTTGTTTATAGGTATGTAATAGTTTCTTTTTTTGTTTTAAAGTAACCTCAACACGATATAAGTTTGGATATTCATGAGACCATAGTGCAACATTTTTTAAACTAGCCTTTAAATGACCTTTATTTTTTAAAATTTTTCCAGAAAATGACTTCCCTACTTTTTGATTATTACTGTCGTAAATTTGTGCTGTTAATGATACATTTTCTTTAAAAGCATCTGTAAATACATCCATTTTAAAATCGCCATTCATTTGAGCATCAATAGCAACGCGATCTATAAAATTTGTGGGTAACTCTTCAATATAAACAGGTCTAAAAATGCCTCCAAACAACCAGTAATCTGCAATGCGTTCTGCTTTTACTACTTGTGGATGCGTTGCTGGTTTCAATACTTCAACTTCTAAAATATTGTTTCCTGATTTTAAAAATTTAGTGATTTCATATTTAAACTCTGTAAAACCACCTACATGTGTTTCTCCTATTTGTTGTCCATTTAAAACCACAGTTGTTTCTGTCATGGAACCCTGAAAAACAATAAAATAGCGTTTGTCTGAATTTAAATTGAATTTAAAATTATGACGATAAAATCCAATTTCAGGTTTTGTTTTATAATCCTTATGGTCTTTACCATAGGTGTAATAGCCAAAGCCTTTGGTTTCCCAATTTGATGGCACAGGAATGGTAGTCCAATAGCCACTATTACGTCCTTCAGACATTTTAAATTCCCAGTCTACAGCAGTATCAGCATAAGTACCGGACAAGTAAGTTTTAGTTTGTGCAACTAAACTTCTAAAAAACAAAAAGTTGATTAGGACAAAATAACCTATATACCTACTGGTTTTCATGATTAAACTTATTTTATGTGTTTCAATTTAAATACATTAATTCTCACGGGTCCTAATAAACCAGACATTTTTAATTCATCATCTTTTTCCCAATGTTTCCAAGAGGAAAAGGTTTGTCTTTTGGAATCACGAGATTCTGGATGTGACAACCAACTAGGAAGTGCCTTGGTTTTATTACCTTGGCGCTGGTAATCTAAAGGTTCTTTTTCGTCGCCAATTAAGCGATTTACCCATAAATTGGTAATTTTTATTTTTAAAGTATTGTTGCCTTTTTTCACATAATCATCAATAGCAACTCTAAAAGGTGCCTTCCATAAGGTACTTACCTTTTTATCGTTTACAAACACTTCGGCTACAATAGCTACACTCCCTAAATCCAATTCAAAAGCATTCTCTTTACATAACTGTTTTTTAGATAAAGTGAATTCTTTTTCATAAATCGCAGTACCTGAAAAATGTTGGATTTCTTCTTCAGTTGCTTCCGACCAAGACGATAATGTTTTAAAATGCTTCTTTAGTGCTGGACCGTTTTTTAAAGGAAATGTAACGTCCCAATCTTCAGACAGGTCTATTGGCTGTGGAACCTTAACCTTTATTTCTTTAGATTTTCCTGATGCCTTTGTATACGACAAACTTCCAGAAAAAGGTGTTTTCCAAATGGTATTGCCTTTTATTTTATAAATTTCTGATGAAGGTATAGACCTACTTAAATTCAAAAATTCTCCTTCTGGAATTATAGTTGTTCTTGAATTCCCATCGGTTTCAAATGTAATTTTCAGAAAATTATTAGCATTTTTTAATGCTTTTCCATTTACCAATTCATCTGAAACTTTGATATTCAATTTTCCAGAAGTCACTTGTTTTTCGATGTCTTTAGTGATATCAAAAGCTTCAAAGTTTTTAGGCACACCTTTGGTTTCTGCTTTAAATTTACCAAATACCGCAGAAATTATTTTGAGGGGTTGATTGCCTGCATCAATTTTAACAAACTCTCGTTCTTCGGCATGAATGTGTTCTACTTTATCTCCAATTTGATATTCCATTCTAAACTCTTTGACATAGCCCATTGCTGGGTCGCAATCGCAAAATCCTCTAGACATCTGAAAATTTAATGCTCCACCATTTACCTTTGCAGCTACTTTATCCGTAATATCTACCAATCCTTCTTGTAAAAAATTACCATATTCTGCTTTTATGATTTTTAAGTTAGATAGTGGTGTTGGTGTTGGTTTTTCTAATTTTACATCAGCTTCAACAATGTAATTTTTATCTACTGAATTTTCTTTAAATACTACAAAAACAGCCTGTTCACTATCTAAAGTAATTGGAATGTTTACAGTACCATCATCATTACTTTTCCAAACGGCTACTTTTTTTATGTCTCCAGTTTCAGCATTCCAAATTTCAGGTAATTTGTTTGCGACTTTAAAACGTCCTGTAAATGCTACTTTTTCCTTTTTGTCATTGGCTATAAAATAGATATCAGCGTCCTTTGTTTTTCTGTGAATAAACCCAATGTCTTCCATATTTGCTTCAACAATGGAAAAATCTGGTGTTATATGCTCGTTATTTAAGAACTCAGCAATTGAAATAGTTTTTATCAAACCTTTATCCCAAAGTGCATTAGCTGTTGTTTTTACATAAACATCACTTTCTGGGTAATTGCTCAAACTTGGCGAACGCTTTGGTTTATTACCAATAATTTTTGCGCCTTTTTTAACCAATGACTCTATAATCTTTAGTGTTTTAGGTGTTATCCAATCGCTTTCTGGTAGGCTCAATACTTCGTATGCTACTCCAAATTTCGTAACAATTTTTCCATTTTTCACAGATAATTCTGCCAATTTATTAGCTCCAATTAAATCATAATCATAACCAGATTTCTTTAATTCAGGTAATAAAAAAGCGGTGTTTGGAGAAGAATCTCCAGTAAACATCAAAACATCTGCAACATTAGTCCCCTGTTGTAATAAATATTGCGATTTGGCGATATAATCTAAATACGATTTACTTTGTGTCCACCAAGTGTTCAAACGGTTTAAATCAAAACCGTGATAACTTAGTGCCATACCTGGTCCAATATCCCAAGGTTGATGCACATAGGTGTGAAATATAAAACGGGTTATGCCTTCTGCCCAAGCTTTATCTCCAATAGATTTAATGGTTGCAGGGTGTTTGTCCCATCCGCCAATTCCTGTAAAGGATTCTGCGCCAACAATGCTACTTCCATTTAAGTGGGCTATAGAAGAGACAAATTTTGATGAATCAAAAAACGGATAACCTCCACTCCAAAACTCGCACATCACAATATCACCTTTGGCGCCAACTTGCATATTATCAAAAGGTCCCCAATAGGGTTCTACAGAAAATTTTAATTTGTTTTTATGGCATAATTCTGCAAAGTGACCATAATAATTTTCAGCAATTAAATCGCCTATAGTTCTTCTAAAATCCCATTGAAAACGCTCAGTAATTTCGCCACTTTCTACGTAATAGCCAGCTAAAGTTGGTAAATACGGTGTTAAATCATAACCTCGTATTTTTTTAAATTGATGCTCAAAACCAGTGGTCCAATTTTGCGAACCCACCTCGTAACTATCAATCAAACAATTATTTACAGTACTCCCTACTAAGTCTCCTAATTTATTTAAAATGGGCTGCACACCTTTGTTCCAATAATCATCTAAAGCAGCTGTAGACATTTTATCGACCTCTAAACCATGGCCTCCATCAACAGCAGGCCTATTTTTTGCTCCATTAGGCGTATGCCCAATTCGTAAAATAACCCATTCGCCTTTTGGAACGTTCCATTCTAAAATACCATTTTCAGAAAATTTAGACGTAATGTCAATGATACTTTCCTTTTGTATAATGGCTGCATTTGGAATTTCTTTGGTATCTGGCAACAAATGATTTCTGATTCTATCTGATAATATTTTATAATCTAATCCATCAATTTTTACAGACGTCTTAGGCTTTGGAAACGCCAAAACAGCGATATCTTGGTAATAACTGAATTTGGTTTTTGGCTTAGGGAGTTCTGTTTTCAATACATTACCACCATCAACAACAAGCTCGCTAAAAACTACAGTTTGCATGGCGTTTTCTTCTGTAACCCAAGGACCACCAGAAGAGGACCAACCTGCGCTGTTATGAAATGCCAAGTCTAAATCTAATCGTTTTGCTTCTGAAGCTGCAAAGTGAAATAAATCCAGCCATTCTTCACTCAAATAGGTAACGCCACCTTTTGGAAAACCTAAGTGCACATTAAACAATTGTGCTTCTTGAATGCCCACTTGTTTCATGGCTTCTAAGTCTTTTGTAATGCCTGATTTGGAAACATTCCCACTAATCCAATGCCACCAAGTTCTCGCTTTCGCTTCATTTGGAGGTGTTTTAAAACCTGATTCTAAAACCCGACTTGTATCTTGCCCATAAAGGGTAATAACACATAATAAAACCGTTAAAATTACACTTACTTTCTTCTTCATTATATCTATCGCTTATCAATTATTATTTTCGAAACTTCTATTTTCACAGGCCCTACCAATCCTGCAGGTAACAAATCGTCTCCTTTTTTATAAAATGGATGCGTGGTAAAAGTAGAGCGCTGGCCCAAAGGTGCAGGCTCATTATTCGTATACCAATCCACCATATTATTTCGGTTAATGAGTGATAACTGTGGATCTTTTATTAACAATGTGCTATTAAGATGTGGTCGTAAATCGTAACCAGAAACATTAGGGAAATTTTCATCTCCAATCAAACGATTTGTCCACTGATTTGTAACTTCAATTCGTAAATCATTTTTTCCTGCCTTTAGTACTGAAGTAATATCCACTTTATGAGGAGACATCCAAAGCACCCCCATATCTTGATCATTTATAATAACTCGGGCTATTACATTAACTTGACCTAAGTCTAGTTTTAACTTATAATTAGTATTCAATAGTTTTTTATCTACTTTAAACGTCTTCTGATAAATAGCCGTTCCAGAATAATGCCTTACACCTTCTGTTTCGTGTAAAGTCCAGTTGCTTAATTTTGGAAAAGTATAGGTTTGAGACCCCATTTTTAAATCGGGAAAAGTAACTTTCCAATCCCCTTTTATTAATATGGGAGAAGGTATATTTTGAATGTCTACTTCTTGTTTACTACCATTAGTAAAGGCAACCTCATAAAGACCGTTTTGTATTGCTTCTATTTCTGTATCTCCAGAATTATTTAATTTAAAACTTAGATTCGTATTATTTACAGCTGTTGAAGGTTTAACGGAGTTAATTCCGTTTGATGATTTTTGAAACACAACAAAAGTAGACGCTTTAGCTTCCATTGAGATAGAAACTTTAGTTTTGCCATCAACATGTTCAAAAGTACTTAATAATGTAGTTTCACCATTCATAGGATTCCAAAGTTCTGGAATTCTACCATCTACATTAAAAGTACATTCGTAAACACGCTTGGTGTTATCTGGATTAAAGAAAAAATAAATATCCTCATTAGCCGTTTTACGATGCGTATAATTAATATGCTCACCCGCTTTTATCTTTAAATCTACAGGGATATTATGTTTTTCATATAGTGTTTCCCACTCAATAACATCATATGTTGTAGGTTTATCCCAAACTTTTTCTAGTAATTGATTAAATTCTATTTGTTGGGCTTCAGAAATACTGTAACCCCCTATTTTATTAGGTTTTCGTCCTATAACAATAACACCTTGATTCGCTAAATCGGCTATTCTCTTTAATGTTGAAAGGTGTATTTGCTTCACATTATTTAAATAAAGTGCATGATATTTACCACCTTCTGGCAATACTAATTTGCCATTTTCTACTTTAACCCGATTTAAAAGTACATCGGTATTTATACCATCATAGTTAATATGGTTGGGTAAATCTCTTACCCCTTTACGAGTCGCTGTTGTATTTGGAGAACCATCACCCACAAAAGCTAAAATATCGACAACAGGAATACCTTTACGTAACAAGTACTGGCTTCTAGCTAAATATTTAAACCAAGCTTTACCAGCGTTATCCCACCATGTTTGAGTGCGATCTATGTGAGAACCAAATTTACTCATACCCATACCTGGCTTAACATGCGTATTGGCTTGGTGTGCAAAACGATGAAACATAATTTCATTAACACCATGACTAAAAGCTTCATCTCCATTATTTTTAAAAAATCCTGGATGTCCTTCAAAACTAATATTACCTCCCGAAGTAAATGCTTCGGCAGAAATTAAGTTTTTCCCATAAATATGGGCAGCAGAAACGGCATCTCTAAGCATTAGTTTATGACCTGCATGAAACTCTCCCATTGGAATATCAGTCTTGCTTGCAATATCTAAATTATTAAAACCAGCATTACCATAGGGTTCTAAATATGTTTTAAAACCATCAGCATGACACCTATCATTAAAATAACCATAATAATTATCGGACATGAGCTTGCTATTAAAATTACGGATATCCCAAAGCACGCCGTCTATTGTCTGTGCATTATCAATGTAACGCCCTGCATAGAGCGGTAAAAATTTAATAAGATCGTAACCATATGCATCCTCAAATTGTTTTTCGTATGCTTTTGTCCAATTTTGTCCTCCTACTTCGTAACTGTCTATTTCTATAAACTGAAAAGCATTAGGAGCCATATCTTTTGCTGCGTCAATCATCTTTTGTACATGTCCTTCGTAAAACACATCAAAAGATTCACGACTAAATTTATCCACTTCTAAACCGGTACCGGCAATAGATGCTGGATCATTAACAACTCCTGTTGTAGTATACCCAAAACGCATAATGGTCCATTTCCCTTTTGGTAATGTTGTTTTCAACACGCCCTTATCATCCATAAAACGGGTTAAATCTAGAATAGCATCTTTATTAATAACCATGCTTTTATCCACCTCTTTTATGTTTGGTAGCCCTCCATTATTTTTTCTTAGAATACTTGTACGCGATATCATGTTATTATAACGTGAGGTATTGGTAAGGCTAATTTCTGCAATGTCTAACGGTACATTTGTTACAAAACGAAAATAACGCGCTGTTATACCTTCAAAAGTTTCGTCAATAGTATATTCATACTTACCATGCCTAGACATCTTCATTGTTAATTCATCTTTAAAATGAACTCCGTCATTAGAACTCTGCAACTTAAAAGGATTTTTGTAACGTTGCTTTTGTGCTTTTAAAAGAAATGACTTCACGGTAAATGGTTCTATAAAATCCCATTGAATCCATGTATTTCCATCTTTAGGAACTATTAATTCTGAGCGTTCATCAATTTTACCATTAGTAGCTATATTGATATCAAAACTAGGTTCTGAACACGAGATTTTAGTAGGGTTGTTGCTATCCTTAAGCTCAGAATTCAAAGCTGGGTATGCTAGTACAGCAACATCTCGATAAAAGTTAGCAATTTTACTTGGTTCGGGTAAAATCATGTTTATCTCTCCACCATCAATAATGGTTTCGCGATAAACTAATTGTTTCATAGAATGTTCTACGGGTACCCATGGTCCTCCACTTGCTGTCCAGCCGTCACAATTATGTATACCAAAACTTAAGCCTAAACGTTCACATTCTGTAGCTGCAAATGTCATCATTTCAATATGCTCGGTAGAGTTAAATTGTATAGGCCCGTTAGGAATATTATGAGTAATATTAAAAATTAAAACACCACCAATACCTACATCTGCAATTGCTTCAAGATCTTTGGTTATACCAACCTTACTCATATTGCCACTCATTACATGCATCCATGTTAATGGTTTTGCACTATCTGGTGGATTTTGAAAGCCTTTTACTAGTTCTTCTTTTATTTTTTCCTGATTTTCAATGCTTTGGCATTTAGCTGAAAACGTAAATGTGACTACTATTAAATTAAGTATATAAATTATAACTGTCTTTTTCATACTTTTTTAATTCCTTTTTAATTGCAATTGAACCGTTTTTCCTGCTTGTTCTCCTTTAGGTAAATGAATTACAAAATGAGTTTTACCATTGTTATAATTACTATTTTCAATACTATAATTCCCTTTAATAGATACGCCAATTTTAGTGAGCTTTTGAGAAGGATCGCTAATTGCAAAATCTAAATGATCTGATTGTTCTTCTAATAATATCACACAAGGTGCGTCTACAGAAACCCCTCCTTTAATTGTAGCTGTTCCTTTTTTATAAAATACAATACCTGCTTTTTTTTCGTCAGTCATCACAACAGACTGTTGCACTTTGGTATTCATAATTTTAAAAGGATTGCTTTTGTATAAACTCATCATTTTTTCTTCTGATGCATTTGGTACTAAAATGTAACTATAGGAGCCATTTTTAGGTTGATTACCATGAGATAACCACAATTTAAATATATGTTCTGTAAGTATTACAGGTCTGTATCGTTTTGCAACTTTGTTCCAACTACCTTCTAATATTTGAGTAGAAATACTTGCATTGCCTCCATCAGGAAATAAATACCCAATATTATCGTGCAAAACCCAATCTGGTATAATTCCTCTTTTTCTTCTTACACTGGTTTCTAAAGCACCATCTTTTCCGATTACAACGCCACCTTTTAAAAAAGACTGATTTATTGATGTTGTAACTTGATGGTTTGCGTTTGTTGAAATGCCACTCCCCAAACAAACAATGGCATCATCAAACATAAACCATGATTTTTTAGCCTTTAATCCATCACGATTATAATCCATTACAGCAATACCATTTTCACCATTACTAACGCCTCCAACAAAAACACTATTGGTTTTGAAACCACTAAACTTAATAATTGGTAATGGGTCTTTATCTTGAATTATAGTGGTTCCTGATAATTTTTTCCAATCCCAAAATGGAAAGATATTTTCGTATTCCTTTCCATGCGTTGATATTAAGGACACACCATCCCCCATGTAATAGCCTTGAATATTTTCTTGATTAACAGACTCTGTACCTACAACGCGCTCCGAACTCATTTTAACAGAAAAGTAGAAGTTTTTTCTGCGGTGTACTTGAAAATCAGATTTCCAGAAATGTTTATTTCCTGCGAGGGTTTTAGCATCAAGAGCCTCATTATAAACTTTCACATTGTCCTTGTCTAGCATCTTCATACTTTGAATACATGCTTTAAGACGGTTTGCTTTTTTTATTTGTTCATTCTCAAAAAGCTGTCTTCCAGAAGCGCTAACATCGTAAGTATCATTCCAAATGACCCATTGCTGTCCTTTAAGAATAATGTTTCTTAAAAATTCAATTTTGTTGGCTTCAAATTTAAATGGTGTATTGCTCACAAACGTGTAGCATTTTATCATATCCTCTAGATAAGACAAACCGTAATTACCAAATTGCATTTGCGCACCATGCTCATGATACGACCAATCTAATTTAACACCAACACCTTTGGCTATTTGTAATTCATTTTGAATGGCTTTACTGGCTATAGCAACCGAATCTGGTTTTCGTAATAACAATGAGCGTAACATGACGTTGGTAGATAACCAAACTTTATTCTGACCAGACATTTTTATTTTAGCCCTATGAAGTAGAATCGAAGACTTGTCTAACTGCTGTTGACTTAGTTCTTCTTCCATTAAAAAAAGTATTGGCAACAGCAACTCTGGAACGCCAATATGTTGGTCGTGCCAATTTGTGCTTAGAAAATCGTTATCCAACCAAAAATTTAAGCTTTTATGAATTTTTTTTGAAAGATTCTTATCCAAATAATATTTAGAAGTCTCGTTTTTATAATTGATTGCTAAAGTTTGCACATACTTTAAATGGTTTTTCACAGGCCAACCACCTCTTATTTTATTGGTGTAATCTATGTTTGACCAAGAACCATCTTCTTGAAAATCTGATAATAAACCTTGGATTTTAGCATCATCAGTTTTTTGATTTATATAATACTCTAAAACATTTTTATGAAATTGAAATAAATCAGAAGAGTATGAAACATTTATACTAGTTTTACCGCTTGAATTATTACAACCATAAAAGACCGCTATAAGGACTATTGAAAACAAATACGTTTTACATAATTTCATTAATAGGTTTATTTAAATCAATCTTTATTGCAACTAAACATCATCAATAAGGCATTAAGCACTATTAAACCGCAAATAATAAATACTACTGTTGCCATCGTTAAAATTTTATTTTAATCAATAAATAATTCATCAATATAAGGTCCGCTTTCACCAGTTGTTTCTATCCTAATATTATTTGCTCCAGCTTTAAGCCTTAATATAGCGGGTACAAATTTCCATTCTTTTTCCCAGCCTCCTGTTGGTTTGAATTCCAAAGTCCTTACAAATTCATCATTCAAATACAATTTCATAGTATGCAATTTCCCTTCATTATTATGCATATATCTAAAACGCATACTGTAATCCCCTTCTTCACCATCGTTTTCTTGATAAAAAGTTATTGCGCCTTCTTTTCCATCAAATCTCACAAAACCGCTACCTTTATAACGGCGCGCTTTGTTGCTTACTTTTGCATCACCTTCAAGAATCCCCTCTTCGGCAGAAATATTTACTCCTCTTCCAATCCACATGTCTTTAGAATGTTCATCTCCCCAAAACAAGCCTTCATTTTTACCAAAAGTTTCTTCCATATGTAAAACCACTTTTCCGTTTTGTTTTACAATGGCTTTTACAGTTGTACCATCTGAAATTTCAAAAGCACCTTTATACTCTAGTCCATTTGTTTCTGGGTTTTCTCCGTTTAAAGTGTATAGAATTTCTAAATTTGAAGATTTATTTTCGCCTAAAACTTGAACTGAAGCTGCATTAATACTTATTAGATTTGAAATGTATAGTGCTTTATCTCCTAAAATTGATGCGGTAACAATAGTCGCATTTTTTGCATTTGGTAGTTCTCTTAAAAACAATCTTGTTTTTCCAAAAAACAATGCTCTGTAATCTGATTTTGTTCTACTAGTTTGGTCTATAGGATTTCCATTTTCCATAGAAACCTTATTTACATCTCCTTGAATATTATAGTATACCTTATTTTCTCCGTAAGGATACAAACTGTTGTTGCTATCTAAACTTTCTGATGTGATGATGTAACTTGCTTCAAAACTACCTTCTCCTGCTAATTTCTGCAAACTTGTCTTTAATTTTGAAGGCTGTTTGGCTGTAGAAAATGAGGTTCTTTTTACTTCTTTACCATCAATATACGCTACCGCTTCTAGCCTCCCTTCTTGGTAAGGCACCATCCATTCGCATTGCATTTCGTTCCAAACGGTTCCTGGTTTGTCTTTTCCTAAAGATTTTCCGTTTAAAAATAATTCTACCTCATCGGCATTAGAATATACCCAAACAGGAATAACCGTTCCTTTTTTCATTCTTGGATGCGACCAATGTGGCAACATGTGTATCATAGGTTCAGTTGTCCATTGGCTTCTATAAAAATGGAATAAATCTTTTTTAAATCCAGCTACATCTAAAGCGCCACCCATAAATAAATTAAAAGGTAAACCGCCATGTACTAAACCAGCTTCTCCATAATAATCGAAACCTGTCCATCTAAAATTTCCGCTATGCCAAGGATTATCCCGAACAACTTCCCAATATTTTCTTGCTGAAACTCTTACGGTTGTATTATCATAAGACGAATTGAAACTTTGTTTTCTATTACGCCAGTTTTTAGGATTAATGCCTTCGTAAAAGAAAATTTCTTTTTCTGTTAAATTTGGTAATTCGTAAGTTCCTGGTAATTCGTTATCGCGCCACCAAGTTTGCGTTCTGTAGTACCCTCTAGTTTGCCAAGTATGAGGTGCTTCAGTTGAGATAAACGGTTTCTCTAACGTTTTACCTTCAATAAAGGATTTGGTTTCTGAACCACCGTTTACACCCTCAATATCCATATCTTCTGGATTTCCTGCGCCTGAAGTAAACAATCGTGTTGGATCTAAATTTCTTCCAAATTCCACCATTTCTGGGGCAACATCACTATGTGTTTCGTTACCTAAACTCCAAACAAAAATACTGGCGTGATTTCTATCTCTTGTAATCCATTCTTTTACATCGCGTTTCCACCATTCGTCAAAGGCTTGTTTTCCATAATCTTGAGGTGCTTTTTTGTGCCAACCATCAAAAATTTCATCCATAACCAGCAACCCAATTTCATCACAGATATCATAAAACATCGGTGGTGTTGGGTTATGTGAAGGACGAATAGCATTGATGCCCATATCTTTTAGACTCTGTAATTTCCAACGTAGCATTGGTTTTGTCCAAGCACCACCTACTGGTCCGCCTTCCCAATGTTCGCAAACACCTTTCAGTTTTACGTTTTCTCCATTTAGCCAAAAACCTGTTTTGGTTTCCCATTTTACGGTTTTGAATCCGAACCTTGTTTCTATTTCATCAATTACTTTTTTACCATCTAAAATTTGAGTCACTGCTTTGTATAGCGTTGGACTTTCTGGACTCCATAATTGTGGATTCTCTATTTCAAACTGATATGATGGATTTGTATTTTCTAGTTTTTCACAATTATTGGTCAACTCTTTTCCTTCTGGAGAGAATAGTTTTACTTCATATTTCAACTTTTTAATTTCTCCATTAATTGCAGCATCAACAACAACCTGTGCTTTATTTTTATTGATGGAAGGTGTTTTTATAAAAATGCTGTTGGGTTGAATGTGGGTTTTGTTTACCTCAATCAATTTTACAGGTGCGTATATTCCACAAGGATGATACCACCTTGCAGAAGGTTCTAAAGCATTATCTACTCTTACTGCAATCGTGTTTCTTCCTTCTTTTAAGTATTTTGAAATATCGTATCTAAAACTAATATACCCGTAAGGTCTTTTTGCAATGTAATTCCCGTTTATCCAAACTTCACTATTCATATACACGCCATCAAAATTGATGTAAGTGATTTTTGACAGGCTTTCTTTTTTAATATTGAAGTATTTTCTGTACCAACCAATACCGCCATCATGATAACCACCACCTTGTCCTTGATCGCCTCCTTTTCTTACCCCTTTTTCAAATGACCAATCGTGTGGTATATTTAATGTTTGCCAAGCAGAATCATCTATTTTTTCTTCTGAAAATGAAGGATTATCTTCTAGAACAAAACTCCAGCTATTATTAAAGTTAATTTCTGTGTGTTGCGAAAAACATAGCATTGACAAAAACGCGAATGTAAAAGCTAAACAAATTTTAATTTTTAAATTAATTTCCATACTATTTTTAAGTGCTTTTTATTATTTAATTCATTTTAAAAAACTCCAGTTAACCTAATCATCAGTTGGTAGACTTCCCCACCATGCTTTATTAGGCTTCCAATCTTTACGCAACATATCTTTACGCAATCTTTCATGAAATTTAAACATACTTGCTTTCTTTTTCGATATTGCTACTTGTTCTTTTTTGTAATCATAAAGTGGATCGGGACTAGGGTATTTAGCTCCAACTTCATTCAACCAATTCATTAATGCTTCAATCATTTCTTGAGTTCTTTTTGATTGTGATAAAGCTAAATTGCTGTCCTCATGAATATCTTGAGTTAAATTATACAACTCATCATGCCCATCTCCCCAATAATGTATAAGTTTCCAATCTCCTTTACGCATCATAGAAACGGGTCTCCCCCCTTGATTTCCATAATGCGGATAATGCCAATATAACGGACGTTCTTCTATGTTATATCCTTTTAATACAGGCAAAATACTTTTACCATCAATATGCGCTTGCGGTTGCAAAGGCAAACCTGCTAAATCGAGTATTGTTGGGAAAAAGTCGCTTCCTACAACAGGGATATGACTCTTTTTACCTTGATGATTCATCCATGGTACATTTACTATATATGGAATTCTTATACCACCTTCCCACTGATAACCTTTACCTCCTTTTAATGGTAAACAATTGGTTGAGTAATTATCACCTGAAGTCACTCCACCATTATCAGAAGTAAAAATCACGATTGTATTTTTATCTAAATCATTTTGTTTAAGTGCTTCTAAAACCAAGCCCACTGCATCATCCATAGTTTCTACTAAACCACCATATACTGGATTATCTTGATACTTTCGCATAGGTAAAAAATAACCTTCTTCAAAACCTTTTTCTGGAATACCATTTTCCTCTGCTTTATTACGGTACTTATTCCACTTCTCTTTATTTGTTTGTATTGGACCATGAACAGCGTAAAAAGACAGGTATGCCAAAAATGGTTTATCTTTTGATGCTTTCATAAAACCAACCGTTTCTTTAGCTAATCGCATAGAAAGATTTTCTCCTTTTTCTTTATTTTCTAATTTCGGGTTATTAAAGGGTGAAAAATATCCTCCTGCTGGGCTACCTCTATGGTACCCTCCTTTATTAATATCGAAACCATAATCTTCAGGACTATACCCCACATCTCCCAAGTGCCACTTTCCTGCAAAAAATGTAGAATAACCCGCATCTTTTAAAGCCATAGGCAGTGTTATTGTACTGGTGTCCATATGATGTTTGTATTCCGCAGGAAGCACTTTAGAAAAGCGCTTTTTTGTGCGCCAATCTTCTCCTGCTGGAGCACCAATCCAATCTGTAATACCATGTCGAGCTGTAAATTGACCCGTCATGAGTGTTGCTCGCGAAGGACTACAAACCTGACACCCCGCATAACCATTTGTAAACACCATACCGTTATTTGCTATAGCATCAATGTTGGGCGTTTCATAATAAGAACTTCCCATACAACTTAAATCAGAATACCCTAAATCATCAGCTAAAATGAAAAGAATATTTGGCTTTTCATCTTTAGTTTTGCATGATACAGCAATTACCAAAAACAGCAAACAAGTAAACTTCTTTATCATTTTATATTTAAATTAAACAAAGTTTTTTTAATATAACTGTTTAACAAAGCTGTCTTCATTTATTATTGAACAGATTTTAGTGATTGTAATACCCTTAGCTATAACAAAGTTCCAAAAGGAATGGCAAATTTCTCCTATCAAAAACGTAATTAGATTGTTTTATAAAATGCTTTAATACTTATTGATTTTTTCAAATTTTTAGAGCTTTTGTATAACTACCAGTTCTATTTAACTCGTCATAAATCCGCATTTTCCAATAATAGCTTGTATTTTCTTTAAGCCTAAATTGATTCGCTTTTAAAACTTCGGTTGTATCACTTTCTATTTTTTTACTATCCCAAACATCTCCAATATTATTATCAATATTTTCTTGAGATGATGCTACTAAAATTTGAAACGCTGTTTGTTTTTGATTTGTGTTAGATACTTTCCAATGAAATGCTTTACCATCAAACGTGTTATCTTCAATAATTAAAGCATAAGGATCTTTATACTTTTCTATTAAATCTTCACATTTAGCTCTTAAGTTATTTAAAACATCTTGGTATTGCTTATCATTCACAAGGTTGTTTGTTTCTCTTGGGTCGTCTTTTAAATTGTACAATTCTTCAATAGATTTGTCATCTACATATCTAAAATACTTCCACTCTTTGGATCTAACCCCTTCACTTGGTGCTATATTTTTAAAGTCCCATAAATGCTCTATTAAAATCGTATCACGTTCTAAATCCACATTTTTTTCGTTAATAAATGGTTTTAAACTTTTTCCGTGCCAACTCTTAGGGGCTTCTACGCCAGCAAAGTCTAAAATCGTAGATGGTACATCTATATTTAATGCCATAGCATCAACATCTTTATGTGTTTTATTTCTTGGATCATATATAATTAAAGGCACTTTTAATGAGTTATCGTACATTAACCATTTACCTGAAATTTGTCTTTCACCTAAGAAAAACCCATTGTCGCCCATTAAAACAATTATGGTATTATCTGCTATACCTTTGGCTTCTAGTTTTGTTCTAATTTTAGCTATTTCGTTATCAATTCCAGCAAGCATCCTGAAATACCCTTTAACACTATGTTGGTACTTTTCTGGAGTATCATAACGCCAATACCAACGTAAACGATTAAATCCATCCTTTACCAATTCTGGCAATTTATTATAGTCTTCATCTGAAGAAATATTAGCATCTGGCACGGTTACATTTTCTAAAACATGATTGTTTTCTTCTTGCCAAAAATATTGCTCAACTGTATTATCGCTTGCATGGGGTGCGCTAAAACTCAACTGCAAACAAAATGGTTTATCTGTTGGCGCTTTATCTAAAAACTGTAGTGCTTTTTCTCCTGTATAGCGTGTTAAGTGTACTGTATCTTTTTCTAAAGTTTTGTAATAATAACTGGTAATATCTTTACGGTCGTACCTTAAATCGTAATTTTCATGAACATCATAAAGTGAGTCCAGTTTTTTATATTTCACTCCAAATTTACCGTACAAACCCGTGTAATATCCCGATTTTTTTAAAACTCTAGGAAAAGCATGCTCCATATACTCATCTTTCATAGCTTTACTGGTAAAACTGTAATTGTGTGTACGTTCTTGCAACCCACTAAATATACTTGCCCTACTTGCAGCACAAATGGGTGTTGTGGCAATGGTGTTTTTAAAAAACACACCACTTTTTGCTAGTTTATCCATTTCTGGCGTGTGGGCTAACTCATTACCAGCATAACCTAAAGCGTCCCACCTTTGGTCATCTGTAAGAATAAAAATGATGTTAGGCTTTTCTTCTTTAATTTCAGTAGACTTGTTTTTATTACAAGCTAAAAATGACAATCCTATTATTGATAATGCTAGTAATCTATTCATTTTAATAATATTGATTAATATAGATATATGGAAGTTTTAATTTACTGGTTTTGGTGACTGTACAACTCCCTTACCTTTTTCAAATTCCCAATGGGGAACAGCAGGCTTTTTCTTATCAAATGTGTAGTTGTATTTTTTGAGATAATAATCTCTTGGTTTAAACTCATCTTTTATTTGAGCTAATTTCTCATTCAATTTATTATCTAATTGTGTTTGAATTGTTTTGAATTCAGGTTTACCTAACAAGTTGTTCATTTGAAATGGGTCTGCAACATTATCAAAAAACATACTTGCCCCATCTGTTGTTCTTGCATAGGTATATTGTTTAGTTCTTATGGCCCTATATGGTAGATTATTATAACTTCCTGCAAAAGGTGCAACATTCATTACTAATGCTGCCCTATCTGAATTAGAATCAGGATTCTGTATTAGTGCTGTCAAATTTTCTCCTTCTATATCTTCTGGGATTTCTATATTGGATAGTCCTAACAACGAAGGTAAAATATCTGGCGTGTTTATAGGCGCATTTACAACTGCACCTTTTTGTTTATCTATTCCCGGGTAACTAATTAAAAACGGAACCCTAATAGATTCATTCCATGCCAGCTGTTTCTGGAAAGGTCTAACATCATGTGCTCCCATCATTTCACCATGGTCGGCCGAAAATACAACGATAGTATTATTTAATAAGTCAAGCTCTTTCAATTTATCTAAAACGGTTCCAATGGCTTCATCGGTTGCGGTTGCATGTGCATAGTATCCTTGTAATTCTTCACGACTTCTATCTTTAAACTTCTCAGCAACATTTGGGTTTAAGGTTAAAGATTCTGGTGGGTACATATCCTTATACTTCTTAGGCGCATTATGATGTGGAAAATGCGGTGTTGCAATTGAAATGAATGCTAAAAACGGTTTGTCGTCCTTGGCATTTTCAGCTATATAATTATTGGCATCTTTAACAATTGCAAATGGCGAATACTCATTCCAGTATTTTATCTCAGGATCCTCATTATAATAATACGGCATTTTGGTGTAATTATGTGAGCACTCTAGAGCCTTCCAATAGTCAAAACCTTGGCGTCTTTCTTTTGGAGTGTAGTTTAACCGTCCATGACCATCTAAATGCCATTTACCCCAATAAGCTGTATTATAGCCCGCTTCTTTATATATTTCTGCCATACACAATTCTTCCGAAGGCAAATACACATCGTTTACAATCATTCCTGTAGTTGTTGGAAACTTACCTGTTAACAACGCTGCTCTATGTGGTGTACAAACTGGTGTTACAGATACTGCATTTGTAAAATTGACAGCTTCTTTTGCAAACGCATCTAAATTAGGTGTTTTTACATCAGGATTTCCTGCATATCCCAATGCAGAACCTCTCCATTGATCGGTTAAAATGTATACAATGTTTGGCTTTTTAGATACTTCTTTAGAACTTTCTGATACTGACTCAGATTTTGTTTCTTTTTTACAACTTGATAAAGTAACTACGGTTAGTAATAGAGTTATCGAAAATAATTTAATTTTCATTTTTTGAATAATTGTTGGGTTGGTTTTATTTAATTTTTTGAACTCCTTCTTTGGTTGCGTTAATTTCTTGTATCGTTCCGTCTTCATTATAATATAAATATTCAATACACGTGTTTCTTCTAAATTTTGAACCACCATTCCAACCTTGCCAGTGGTAAAAGAAATAATGTTGTCCTTTATACTCAACTATAGAATGATGATCTTGTCTTTGCTTTGGATTGATGGCTCCTTTGTATTCAAATGGTCCGTAAGGACTATCTCCCATAGCATAAAAACCACCTAAACCTGCATTATAAGAATAGTAATACTTTCCGTTGTATTTGTGCATATAACTGGCTTCAAAGAAATTTTCAGCTCCATACGCTATACTTCTAGGAGTTTCAGCCAATTCCAAAAGGTTATCTTTTAACAAAGCCATTTTCGGCTCTCTAACACCCCAGTACAAATACGTTTTCCCATCATCATCAGTAAAAACACAAGGATCTAACCATTGTCCTTCAACACCTTTTATCCAACCGATGTCTTTAAATGGTCCTTGAGGTACATCACTAACTGCTACACCACAACGCATGTCGTCTTTTGAACCTTTTACAGAATGCGGATAAAGTAAATAGTACTTGTTATTTTTATAAATGGCAGTTGGCGCCCACATCCACCCTTTTGCTCCCCAGGGAATATCTCTAGAATGTAATACTTCACCATGGTCTGTCCAATTTACCATATCTGTTGATGAAAAGGCATGATATCCATCCATGGAATCATAGAATGTAGCATCTTCCATATCCTGAGAAGTGTACATCCATACTTTTCCGTCTTCCCAAACATGGGCAGACGGATCTGCAGTACGCATATGACGAATTACAGGATTGTTCTCCTGTTTTTCTATTGATACTTCAATTTTTTCAACCTGTTTCTCTTTTGTTTGGTTTTTCTGATTTTTACAACTTACCAAAGCAATCACAAAAAAAAGAAGTGAAATTTTAAATTTCATCAAATTAAAGTTGAGACGTGAATTTATAATCTCCAGGTTGAACTAACAATTCAAAACCAGATACTGTATTATCAATTAATTTTACACGATTATCGCCTTTAAATGTTTTACCGTTTAATATCAATTCTTTTTCTGTATTAGCAGGAATAGTAATTTTTGCCGTTGTATTTGGAGGAACTACTACATGTAATTCAAATTTACTTCCTTTTATTTCCCAAGAAGAAACTACTTTTCCGTAAGGTGTATTTAAACTAGCTGCCGCAGATGTTAATGGTTCTTTTGGCACAGGCGCTATTCTAATGGTTTTATAACCAGCTTCCAAAGGTGCTATTCCTGCAATACGCTCATACATCCATTCTCCTATAGCACCGTAAGCATAGTGGTTTAAGCTATTCATTTTCATTGGATTGAAACCATCTTTTTTACTATAACTATTCCAACGTTCCCAAATAGTGGTTGCGCCTTGATTTATAGAATAGAACCAAGAAGGATACGTTTCATTGAACAAAATCTTATACATCAAATCTATTTCTCCTGTTGCATCTAAAACTTCAGATAATAATGGTGTTCCTAAAAATCCTGTTCTTAAATGATTATCGGCTTCTGCTATTTTTCTTAATAAATGTTTTTTAGCATTTGCATTATTATCCTCAGATAGTAAATCAAAGGCTAAAGCCAATAAATAAGAGGTTTGTGTTTCTGCAACACCTTTTACTTTTCCGTTTTCAAAAAACTTATTTTCAAAAGCATTTGCAACCGTTTTGTAAATCGCATTGTATTTTTCAAACGCTTCGGTTTTACCTAAAGCTTTTGCTGTTTTTGCTGTTAAGTTTGCCGAATGTGCAAAAAACGCAGTTCCTATTAAGGAATGTGAAGTATCACCTTTAGGGCTATCATTTTCTGGAAGCGGCTGTAACCAGTCTGCAAAAAAGCCCATAGAAGAGATGTAATTTTTAGTAACACTTTCATGGTATTTTACCCAACCTTTCATGGTTTCAAAATTCTCTTCGAGGATTTTTTTATCTCCTGTTCTTAAGTAAATCTTCCAAGGAATAATGGTACATGCATCTCCCCAACCTGCACTTACTTTATTATTAAATAACACATCTGGTACGACCCATGGCACAGCTCCATTATCAGATTGCGACTCGCCAACACTTTGCATCCAGCTTGCCCAAAATTTATATACATCGGCATTAAACATAGATGCTGGGGCAAATACTTGTGCATCGGCTGTCCATCCCATACGTTCGTCACGTTGTGGACAATCGGTTGGAATATCAAAAAAGTTTCCTCTTAATCCCCAAACGATATTGCTTTGTAGTTGATTTAACTTCTCGTGAGACGATGTAAATGTTCCGTTTTCTTCAAAATCTGAATATTGCACTAATCCTGTTACCCAATCTTTTGATGGGGTTTTTGAAGTGTCATATCCACTTAATTCTACATACTGAAATCCGTGAAATGTAAATTTTGGCATCCATTCTATAACACCATCTTTTGAAGCTGTATAGTAATTCGTTGACTGCGCACTTCTATAATTTTGGGTATAAAATGTACCATCTGGAGATAACTTTTCTGCAAATCGAATTTTTAGCGTTTGCCCTTTTTTCATAGGTACTTTAAGTAACGGCACACCTACCATATTTTGTTGAAAATCAAAAACAGCTACTCCCCCTTTTTCTACAACTTCTTGTGTTGCTAATTCAATTTTAGTTTTAACAGTGGTATGTCTTTTTGGCTCTAAACGGATGTCATTCGTTACAGGAAACATATTTACAGACTCCCATGTTTTATCATTAAAATTATTTGTAGTCCAATTTGGCATTTCTAAATTGGCATCATAGGTTTCTCCATCGTAAATTTCTGATATTCTAGTTGGTCCGTTTGTTGTACCTTTCCAAGTATCATCAGATAAAATCATTTCTTTAGAACCATCTTTCATCGTTAATTCTAATTGAAATATCATTTTAGGCGTTTCTGTATCAACCCACAACTCTTTTTTCCAACCTAAACGTCCTGAATGCCATCCTGCAGCAAGCTCAACACCTATGGTATTTTGTCCAGATTCTATTAAATCGGTAACATCGTAAGTGATTGTTTCAATACGTTCTTTATAAGGCGTATATCCAGGAGGCATTACATCATCACTGACATCTTCTCCATTTATAGATACATCAAATACTCCTTTTGCTGTAATGTATAATCTTGCTGATGCTACATCATTAGACAATTCGAAACCTTTTCTTAAATATTGTGGTCTGTGAATGATATTTTCTTGACTTCCTAAAAGCTTTTCCTTTTTGGTATCTAAGCCAATCCATTTTGCTTTCCAATCGTTATTGCTTAACAAACCCAACTCAAAATGACTAATTTCACTCCATTTTGAAGCTTCGTTATCTTGGTTCCAGTATTTTACTTGCCAATATACTTTTTGACGTGATTGTAAAGCTGCTCCATCATATTTTACCCAAGTAGATTGAGCTGTTTGTTGCTTTTCTGAGTTCCACAAATCTGCATTGTCAGGTAACAAATCTGGGGTACTAGCCACTACTATTTGATATGCTGATTGACTTAAAACGCCTTCTAAAACTGGCAATTGCCATGAAAAACTAGGTGTTTTATCATAAAACCCTAACGGATTTTCAAACCCTTCTGAAATGGTTAATTTTTGAGCTTCTGCTATAGTTACCTGTTCTTTACATGCCGTAAAGCTCAAAAACACACAAGCAAACAAAGCACATCCAAAATATTTTAAGTTCATTTTTTTTAACATGATTTAAAGTTTAGTTTGAAAGTTATAAGTTCCTGGTTCTGCTAAAATTATTACTGAATTATCATCAGAACTCATTAATTTTAAATTTGAATTCTTTGTAAAAATACTTCCATTTTCTAATAAATTATCTTTATTTCCATAAGGAATATGCACTTCTGCAGATGTGCCAGGTGGAATAACAACATCAAGTTTAAAAGAATCATTCTCAATTTTCCAAGATGATGACGCTTTTCCATAAGGTGTTTTTACACTTGCTGAAGCTGACGTTAAAAACTCGGTATTTGGTAAAGGTGCAATTCTAATTTTCTGATATCCTGGTGCTAACGATGCTAAACCTGCGATACGCTCGTACATCCATTGCCCAATAGCTCCGTATGCATAATGATTTAGACTATTCATACTTTGTGAATTGTAACCACCTTCTTTACTAAAGCTATTCCAACGTTCCCACATCGTCGTTGCCCCTTGGTTTATAGAGTAAAACCAAGATGGATAGGTTTCTTTAAACAAAATTTTATACATCAAATCGATTTCTCCCATATCATCTAAAACCTTTGGTAGAATTGGTGTTCCTAAAAATCCTGTTCCTAAATGATAATCGGCATTCTTAATTTCTTCAAGCAAGTGATTTTGTGCTTTTAGTTTGGTTTCTGGTTGAAATAATTCTAAATATATACCTAGTAAATAACTTGTTTGCGTTTGTCTTTCTTGTTTAAACTTTCCGTTTTCATCAAAAAATTCATTTTCAAAAGCATTGGCAACAGCTTTGTATAAAGCTGCATATTTTTTTGCATCATCCGTTTTACCTAAAACACCAGCAATTTTAGATATTAAATGTGCGGAATGCGCAAAATAAGCGGTATTAATCAATTCCTTTGGTGTATCTCCTCTATTTCCCTTTTTTAAACTTTTAGAAGGATA
Organism: uncultured Algibacter sp.; assembly: GCF_947487575.1. GTDB lineage: Bacteria > Bacteroidota > Bacteroidia > Flavobacteriales > Flavobacteriaceae > Algibacter_B. The sequence goes on from NZ_CANKXG010000003.1 coordinate 52,159, forward strand.
TGGCTGCAACCAATCTCCAAAAGAATGCATTATCGGGATATAAGGTTTTTTTCTAACTTTAGATTGGTAGTATCCAACCCATTTTTTTGCAGATTCATAACTATCTTCAAGTACAGTAACATCTCCTGTTATGTTATAAATATCCCAAGGAACAATAACGCAGGCATCGCCCCAACCAGAACCACCGTTTTTGTTTTGCAGCACATCGGGCACTATAAAAGGTACTAAACCATTTTTGTGTTCAGACTGATTTTCTCTTAAACTTTGCAACCAAGCCGTCCAAAAAGCGTGAGTACTATAATTGAACAATGCTGTTGGTGCAATTACTTGTGCATCTCCTGTCCAACCCAAGCGTTCGTCACGTTGCGGACAGTCTGTAGGCACATCAAAAAAGTTATCTCGTAACCCCCAAGTAATATTACTTTGTAATTGATTTAACTTATCGTGAGATGATGTAAACGTTCCGTTTTTCTCAAAATTGGAATGTTGTACTATACCTTGCACCCAAGAAGCGTTTGGTTTCGCATTTTTATCGTAACCACTCAATTCTAAAAATTGAAATCCGTGAAACGTAAATTTTGGAACATATTCTACAATACCATCTTTAGCTGCTACGTAATAATCTGTTGACTTTGCAGAACGGTAGTTTTTAGTATAAAAGGTATTGTCTTTCAGTAACATTTCAGAAAAACGTATTTTTAAAGTATCGCCTTTTTTCATGGGTACTTTTACTCTTGGCACACCTACCATATTTTGTTTCATATTAAAAACCGATGTATTTTCTTTAACCGAAATAATTTCTACATCGTTTAAAACGATTTGATTTTTTACGGTGTGATGTCTTTTGGGAGCTAATTTAACATCCTTAGCAATTGCCTCAACTTCAACCGATTTCCAGTTAGAGTCGTCAAAAGCAACAGTGTTCCAATTTGGTATTTCAAAATTTGCATCATATACTTCGCCATCGTAAACACTTGCTAAACGTATTGGTCCGTTGGTTGTTCCTTTCCAAGATTCATCAGAAACAATGGTTTGTTTCGAACCATCTTTCAGCACAACTTCTAACTGACATAGAATTTTTGGTGATGCAAAATTTTCATATAACGCTCTACCTCTACTAATTCTTCCTGAATGCCATCCTGAAGCTAACTCAACCGCTAAAGCGTTTTTACCTGCTTGTAAAAGTTCAGTAACATCATAAGTCAATGTTTCTATACGATGATTATATGGTGTCCAACCTGGAGTCATAACATCGTCACTAACATCTTTTCCATTTAAATGCACATCAAAAACACCTTTTGCTGTAATATACATTCTTGCTGAAACAACATCAGAAGCTAACTCAAAACCTTTTCTTAAATATTGTGGCCTGTGCATTAAAAATTTACGAACACCTTTAATGCTATCTTTTGCAGTATCTAATCCTGTCCATTGGGCTTGCCAATCGGAATTATTTAATAGTCCCAGCTCAAAAGAATTGGTTTCGCTCCAATCTGAAGCCTTTTCATCTTGGTTCCAATACCTTACTTGCCAATATACTTTTTGTCTTGATTTTAATGCTTTTCCTTGATACTTTACAAAAGTAGATTGCGTACTTTTTTGCTTTTTAGAATCCCATAAATCAGCATTATCTGGTAATAGTTCTTTTGATGATGCTACAACTATTTGATAAGCAGATTGCGATTTAATTTGTTCTAAAACAGGTAGTTTCCATGAAAACGTTGGGTTTGCATTATAAAATCCTGTTGGGTTTTTAAAACCTTCTGAAAGTTTTAATTCTTGTGGTTTTTTTATTGCTTCCTCATTACAGGACACACAAACAAAAAATGTCACAATACAGCAATAAAATAAAGTTAACCTTACTGTTTTTTTTGATAATTTCATTTTAAACACACTAGATAATAGTCCTTTTCAGTTTTTAAATTTAGACAAAAAAACTGATCACCAAATTCCATTTTTTTTCATAAAAAACTATCCTGTACTGTCTCGAAATTCAAATATGAATCGCTTATCATCTGAATTTTACAAGTAAAAATGTTTTTTACTTTTTTACCTAATTATAAGTTTAGAATGAAAAATTCTTTGGTTATGATCAACTACTTTAATAATATATAAACCAGACTTGAAACGTCCATTATTTTCAATTTCAATTCTATTAGAATGTATCGCGTTTTGATAAATTACTTTTCCTAGCATATCGTTTATAATAATATTTGCCTTATTTGCATCATTAAGTAAAACAGTAAAACTATTGGTTGCAGGATTAGGAAAAATCCTTGCTAGAAAAGGGTTAGGTTCTAATTTTGGAGTACTTAGTGTTGTAGATTCAACAATCCATTTAGATCTATCATCACTATTGGCAACATGCTCAATAATACCATTAGCATTGTGATATATATAATTTACATTGTTTGGGGTTCGGAATTGATATGAGTTATCTGCGGCATTATAAACGACATTAAATTGTTTATCACCATCTTCTCGCGGCGCTCCAAAACCAGTATTAATAATATCATTTGGAGGATTTCCGGCAGCCCTTAATATACCTCTATCCGCTCTTTTACTTTCAATATTATAAAAATTACCAGCCTTTACAAATTCCCATTCCTTATCTCCAGAGGCTACATTCGTTCCAGTATCACTTTCAACAACGTCTGAACCAACAGAATGTAAATATTTCCCTGTTACAAAATTTTTGATTCTATATATATCGCCTGTTAAATCATTTGGATCGAAGACCTTAGTATTCACTGTAATTATGGAAGAATTAACCGTTTCAGCACTTGCATTATAGGCAATTGCTTGAATGGTATAGCCTCCTACTTCAGTTGGTGTCCAATCCACTGAATATGGCTCAGAATTATCCTCGCTAAAATATGTACCATTTACCCAAAACTCGACTTTAGAAATACTTCCATTTTCATCAACAGCATCTGCCGAAATTTGAATTGTTTCTCCAATATCAAAAGATTCACTATTAGAAGGTGAAGTTAAAGATACTCTAAAAGGTTCTTGTATAATACCTAAATCAATTATTTGTAAATAAAGCGGTTGTGCACTACCTGAAGCATTTTCCATCAAATAATAGTACAACTTGCCATTACTAACATAAACTCTACCATGATCAAAAGTTCTTCCTGAGCTAGCTTGATACACTCTAGTAAAATCATTGGTACCACCTACAGCCTTTTCTACAAATACTCTACCTCCAGACAATCCTATAATAAACACGTCATTTCCAGAAGTATATATAGATGACGCACCAGAAAAATCTTCTGATGTTATAAACTCAGTAGCACCAGCAGGTTTATAGGTATGTAAATTTTTGGTTACACCAAATTGATTATCTCGTACTCTACTTATTATGTGTACATCTTCATTTTCAGTAACTGTCCAATCAAAACCAGCAACTATACTTAGTGCATTTGTATTTGTTCCTTGAACATAGTCTCCTGGTTCCATAACTTTTATAAAATCGGCATCAAAAAGTGGTGTATTGAAACCTTGTCCTTGGTGATTTTTCCAATTTGTAGCACCGCTTTGATCATCAGAATACGCATAATATACGCCATTTTGATATTGATACTTATCACTATTATTTTGTGATCGTCTCTGAAAACCAATACGCATTTTCCCATTAACGTATTTAATATCTCCATATAACCCCCAGTTGTATGTTATTCCTGGTTGGTTTCTGGCATTCAATGCATTAAAGTCTATAAAATTAGACCAAGTGGAAGTATTAGCATCATATTTAGAAAACTTATACATACCATTATTATTACCTCCTTCACGCATCCACATAAACAAATCTCCTGCATCGTTTAAGAAAAAATTAGGGTAGGTTAAGGCAATAAATTCATTTTGTGACACACTTCCTGTTAACCTCAAGTGCTTATAACCTCCATTATTATTTGGAACAAACTTATCCAGTGTAAATTCGTCATCTGGTAAAGATGCAACATTTGCTAAAGAATAAGAATATCTAAAATAATCATTAGCAAGAGAACCGTCAGATGGTCTAGAAGCACTGTAAGCATGCATGTCATATAATAAATGTATAGTTCCATTTAAAGGACTTACTCCAATCGCGATAGCATTGTGTGATTCTCCTAGCCACCACCTATTTTGAAAACCAGTATGCCTATGAGGAAACTCTATTGTAGCCATTGTTTCTGTAACTGTGTTATATCGTGTTAACATAACATGTCTATCTGTTTTACCTCCTCGATACCAAGTCATAAATACATAATTACCATATGTTTTTATACAATCTCCATGTGCTGATATATTACGACCAAATACATAATCATATGTAGTAGTAGTTCCGTTATCTGCTGAAGAATTACCTACTTTACTACCATTAAAGTGCAGACCTAAATCGGTAATTTTAACTTCGTTTTCTAAAACAACTTGACTGCTTAAAACACAGGAAAACATCAATAATACAGATAACAGAGTATAATTATGAGAGTAACTTTTTTTCATAGCCTTTTATATTAACCTGTTAACAGATTAGTTTATAAATTTACCTTTATTTTTTTTGGAAACCACCCTGCGCTATATATATTTCTACTACAGAAAATTTCAAATAAAAGCACCTTATTTCGTAGTAAAACTCCAAACTTGCCCTATACTTATACCTCCTCTATCATCTTTCGCGACCACTTTAAAGTAATACGTAGATGCTACACTTAAACCTGTAGCATTGTAAGTGGTCTCAGATTGGTTTTCAGCAACTTTAGTTATCGGATCTGCATTTGTATCTAAATACACATCAAAGGTTAATGGGTCCCCATCAATGTCTGACGCTGACCAACTTAATGTAGTACTCGTACCGTCTATTTCAGAATTCAAAAAAGGAGCTGTTAAACTAGGTGCAAATGGCACATGATTACTCACCCCATCTCCTTCTGTTAAAAATTGCATCACGGGGGAGTAGGAACTAGCTGCAGACTTACTATCGGTTGCCTTGATGCGCCAGTATAAAGCTTTACCCTTTTCCAAACTAATCAATTTGGATAACGAAGCACTAGTTTCTATATTTAATATTGGTAAAAAACCACTATTCTCAGCAATTTCAACAGTATAGGTTATTCTATCTCCTTCTGCATCTGTGGACGTATCCCACTCAAACACAATATTATTATCAATACAAATGGTATTATTTAATGGATAAACTTGTATTGGTATTGTTGGCGCAGTATTTTCTTCTGACTTTTTCGTATCGTTTGAATCATCTTCACCGCCACTGCAAGATATCATAATCAATGCCACAGCTACTATTAAATATAAGTATATCTTTTTCATTTTATTTCTTTATTACTTTAACAAATATTGGTTGCTCTGAATTAACTTTTACAAAATAAATACCATTTGGCTTATCTTCTAAATTCAATTGCACTTTACCAGCGTTTGCCGTATAGGTTTTAGAAACTATTAATTGAGATTGCATATTGTACACTTCTAAATCAATAGTTTTTATGTTATTTGGAATATACATCTCAAACAATCCGTTTGTAGGGTTAGGATATGCTTTAACGTTTTCAAGTAAGTTAATGGTTTTCAACATTTCTCCCTGACAAGCTTCTTTGCTTTTTATTTGAATAGTGTCGCCATCGTTAACATCTAAAGTAAAATTAGTTTGATAGGTTTCAAACAACTCCATTCCATTTTTTATTACGGTATATGGCGCTTCTCCTGATGATACAGAAACTTTTGCTGATTTTTTTGTTATACTAATTTTACCACTTAACGTTGGAGCTGCTTCAATAGTTACTTGATAACAATGATTAAAATTTTCACCAACTACTTCTATACACAAATCATAAATTCCAGGGTTCAAGCCTTCAATAGTTTTATTTTTAGTAAAACTATAGTCGTCAATTCCATTAATAGTAGCTACATAATCATGAGCAGCCGCTCCACTTATTACTAGCTTTCCATTACCCACACCCGAACAAGTCTCTCCTTTAGACTCAATTGTAAAGTTATTGGGACCTAAAGGATCTAATGGGACAATATCTAAATCTATAATTTGTAGATATAGAGGTTGAGCATTACCCGTTTTATCTTCCATTAAGTAATAATAAACTTTTCCATTCTCAATATGCACTACGCCATGATCAAAAGTTCTCCCACTTGTTGCTTCATATACTTTAGTAAAGTTATTTGTTCCTCCTTCTGCTTTCTCAACAAATACACGACCACCACTGTTTAGCCCAATTAGAAAAACACTATCTCCAGATGTGTAAATTGCTGAACCTCCAGAAAAATCTTCTGAAGTAATAAAATCTGCATCTCCTGAGGGTCGATAAGTATGTAAATTCTTGGTTACGTTATTTTCAGTATCTCTAACTTGACTTATAATATGAACATCTTCGTTAGCAGTTACTGTCCAGTCAAAACCACCTACGATGTATACTTTATTTGGCTGTGTTGTAGCTACGTAATCTCCCGGCTCCATAACTTTGATAAAATCGGCATCCCATAATGGCAGACTAAAAGATTCTCCTTTGTGATTTTTCCAACTTGTGGCAGCCGTTTGATCATCTGAATAGGCATAATACACCCCGTTTTGATAAAGATATTTATCATCATTGTTTTGAGACCTACGTTGAAAACCAATACGAAACTTTCCGTTTACATATTTCATATCACCGTAAAGTCCCCAGTTATAATCGATTCCTGGTTGGCTTCTTGCATTTAATCTATTAAAATCTACGAAGTTACCCCATGTTCCAGTATTGGTATCGTATTTAACAAACTTATACATACCATTGTTATTTCCTCCTTCACGCATAAGCATAAACAGCTCTCCACCGTCATTTTGGAAGAATCTTGGATAAGTTAATGACAAGAATTCTGATTGAGCAGCGGCTCCTGGCATTCTTAAATGTTTATATCCTCCTGTACCATTCGGAACAAATTTATCCAAAGTAAAATCTGCATCTGGCAAAGAGGCTGCATTTTTTACTGAATATGAATATCTAAAATAATCATTAGCTAAACTTCCATTGGAAGGTCTTGAAGCACTGTAAGCATGCATATCGTACAACAAATGAATTGTTCCATCTAAAGGGCTTACACCTATAGCTATAGTATTATGAGATTCTCCAATCCAATATTGATTTTGATATCCCGTGTGCCTATGAGGAAACTCTATGGTCGCCATGGCATCTGTTTTTGTATTATACCGTGTTAGCATCACATGGCGGTCTGCTTTACCACCACGATACCACGTCATAAAAACATAATCGCCATAGGTTTTTATGGCATCTCCATGAGCAGAAATATTACGTCCGAAAAAATAATCATATGGTGCACTATCTCCGGTGTTTGCAGTACCACTTGAAACTTTATTACCATCAAAATGCAACCCTATGTCGGTAATTTTAACTTCTTTCTCTAAAACAACTTGAGCATTCAAAATACCCGTTGGTAGTAATAATAACAAAAAGACGAATACACACCCTTTGTTTACCAATCTAATGGAGTAATCTTTTTTCATAGCTTTTCTTTTTACCTTAACAAGAAAGGTTTCTAAATACAAATTTATACAATTTGAATAAAAAAGTGTCCTGCAGTATACTGATAGCTTTTAAACAATTACCTCACCGTGCAGTTAATTATTCCAGATAAAACACTTCTTCTAAAGGTATTGAAACCGGTGAATTGTCTGGATTGGTCTCCATGATATCAGCCATAAAATTCCACCATTTTTTTACAACATCATTATTTGCTAAATCTTGAGAACCATCTTCTCCAGATACTTTTTGAAACGCAAAAAGCATACTAGTTTCTTCATCCAAGAAAATGGAATATTCGCTCACGCCATTATCTTTTAATAATTGCTTAAGTTCTGGCCATAATTCATCATGGCGTTTTTTATAGGCTTCTTTTTGCCCTTCATTTAACTTCATTCTAAAAGCTAATCTCTTCATACTATTTAGTTTTATTATTTTTTACTAAAAATATTGAGCTTAAATAACCAACTGTATATTTAACAATTATTGTAAGCATTTATTTCTTATTCTTTTTTGAGCTGTAAATAAACCAAGAACCCCATTACAATTCAACTTATTTTTTTCATAAAAAGAAGGTGTAAAACAGTTTCTAAAGCACTTTCAATTTAATATTTCGATACTCTACTTTCATTGGAGGTCCCACATGTACCTGCACGCCTATAAAACCTCTAGTTGTTCTATTTAATTTATCATCATCTATAACTTCACTCATTAAAACACCATTTACATAATGTTTAAGTGTATTGTTTTTTATTATCAAATGAACTTGATTCCAATCTTCGCTATTTATTTTTGATTTAAGAGCATCTTTATTACCTAGAACACTAACTACGTTTCTACTTTGCCAACAATTTTTTTTTATATTACTTCTTAAATTACCCGATAAATCAGGCTTTAGTTGAGTATTTAAAACTACTTTTTCTCCCTGGTAAGCTAATGTTGTTCTTTTTTTCTCTTCATAGTTCTGTCCTGTATAACGTTGTTTTCCATCAATATCGCATTGATAACCTTTTAATGCAAAAGGATTATTTTCAAGAGACACACTTCTATAATTTATACCACTATTACCTAAATCTGAAATACGATAATCTAATTTCAGTTCAAAATCCTCAGGTTGTCCACCTTGCCAAATAATAAACGAATTGCTTTTTAGAATGGTTTCTGGTGTAACAGTTCCGGTTAAATTACCATCTTTTACACTCCAATATTTGGGATTACCTTTCCAATTTTCTAGCGTTTTACCATTAAATATGCTTACAAAATCTTTATCATCTTTTTGTTTCTTTTGATTTTTTTCTTTGCATGATTGAAAAAAACAAAAACACAACAACAAGACTATACTTTTACATAGCACATTAACTCTTTTTGTATTCATTTTTAAACATTTTTTAGCACAAAGAAATCTCTACCACCAATGTGTTTTTCAATTCAATCAAATAAATTAAATACTATCATCTGGATAATTTATAGTCCAAATGACTCTTTTACTTTAAATCTAAAACATCAATAGTTTTTGGATTACTTGGCTTAAAACCAATACGGTGCGACTGAACTATAAGTTTAGTATTTTCAGGAACTGAAAATGGTTCATCATAAACTGTCCAGTTATCTGGAGTTTTAGAGCTTTCATATTTAACTTTATATCCTATTGATGCGCCTTCTGTTTGACAGCTAATCTGAACTTTCCCATTAGAATAAGATAATTGTGGTTGAGAAGTTTGAGGTTTACTTTTACTGCCCTCCCAAAGTTGATTGATAAGTTCTGCTTCAGGTAAGTTTGGCTTATCACCTATAGCAACTAACCACCTGTCCATTTCAGAACGTAATTCATTAAGCCTGTCTTTATAGTCTGGGTTATTAGCTAAATTATTTAATTCATGAGGGTCTGCTTTACAATCAAACAACTCTTCTTTAGGTTTTGAGTTTCTAAACCATTGCATTTGTAAATCGTTTAATTCACCTGCATCTTTTAATCTCAATAATTCTTGCATTGTTGGAATTTTTTCCCTGTAAGCAAGTGGTAAATAATAGCCTTGTTCTGGTCTATAATTACGAATGTATTTAAATTGATTATCCTTTACTGCTCTTATAGCATCGGTCACTTCATCAAAACGGTCTGCAGCTGCATGTATATAGTTACGCTTATTTTTAGCCTTATAATTTCCTAAAAACGCTTGTCCTTGCATATACTCTTTAGGCTTTTCACCTATTAATGATAATAATGTTGGAGCAAAATCTGTAAAACTAATTAACTGCTCATCTTTAGTTCCTGCATTCATTTTATTAGGAAAACGAATAATCATTGGTGTATTTAAGCCTGAATCATAAATTAAACGTTTTTGCCTAGGCAATGGCCCTCCATGGTCACCATAGAAAATGATAATGGTATTTTCTAAAAGTCCATCATCTTCTAATTGCTTTAAAACGGCTCCAACTTGATTGTCCATTTCGGCAATATTGTTGTACAATTTCCACATATCACGTTTAGTAACGTCGTTATCTGGAAGGTATGGCGGAATATTAAACTTTGTATCTTTAGATAAATGCTTTGTAATATCTTCTTCTGCAATTCTATTTTTTGCTTCAGGTAGTCCGTTTTGTTTCCAAGTATAAGTTCTATCTCCAGCACGGTAATGTCTTGTTTCTATTTGTCTAAAACCATAAGGTTCAAATAAGCCAGATTCGTGTGTTTCTGTAAAATTGAATATTGAAAAGAAAGGCTGATTTTCTTTTCTGTTACGCCAATGTGCATAAGGACTACTTTCATCCCACGCTGTAACTGGTGCTCTAAATTGATAATCTTCCTTATAATTGTTAGTACAGTAATAGCCATTTACCCGTAGCAACTCACTAACCATTTTTACTTGAGAAGGGGGTACTGCTTCATACTTAGGCAAACCTGTTTGCTTAGTATTAGATGTTGTACGCATATGGTTTGCACCAATACTTGAAGGGTACATTCCTGTTGCTATGGCTGCCCTACTTGGTGCACAAACACCTGAAGTTGAATACAAATTAGGATAAATAACACCTTCGTTAGCTAAACGAGTTAAATTTGGTGTTTTAATCGTTAAGTCTCCAAAAGGTGGAATATAAGCTCCCATATCTTCTGTAACTAACCATAAAATATTAGGTTTCTTAGGCAGTTCTATTGGCGCTTCCTTTACCACCTCTTCTTTTACGCTTTTAGTGTTTTGGCAATTAAAAAACACGAAACAGATTATACCTCCTATAAAAATATTAAATATTGCTTTCAAATTTGTATTCATCAATGTGGCCTTAAAATATTATCTTAATATGAGTTTATTGTAAGTGTTAAAATTATTTACTTTTTCCTTTTTTTGGCAATAACAACATACATTCTTGCTTCTTCTGGCGCATCACCATCACTGTTTCCTGCCATAACTACACTCTCTCCTGCTTTAACGTTACGCTTAAATAATGACATTTTAACTTCTCCTATAATGAAATCATCCCCTGTATCAACATAATCTTCAATTAAAAACTCTGGACGAGACACTCTATCATCATGTCCTACATAAAGTGTCATATCTTCTCCTGCTATAAATTGTAACAGGTCTCTTGCCCAATAACGACTATCCGAATTTGGTAGCCGTACATATTCTGAACCATGTAAATAACTTGGAATTTTTGTATAATTATATTGTAAGTCAGTATACGGTTTCTTTCCCCAAAACACATTTGTTCTTAAAATCGCTTTAGAGTCACCCGTATAACTAAACTTTGTAAATAACTTACTCTTATTAGTTACACCTGGTACATAAGGCGGAATATGTGGTGTATAAGCTGGTTTTTGTTCTTCTTTTACTACCGTTTTATAAATTTGTGGCATTTTAGTACTTAAACCACCTTCTAATTTTACGGGTTTAGAATTTAAAGTAATGGTAGCATCTTTTATTCCTTCTCGTCTTGCTGTAATTATAACTTCTCCAGCTTTTAATAATGATTTAATTGCCACTCTATTTATACCGCATTCTGTATCTAGATATAGGTTATTAATTGTGTTTTCTTTACCACTATTATAACCACCTCTCCATATACCTGCACCTGATATAGTAAAATCTATACGTCCTTTATCTAATGGACATCTGTTACCATCTTTATCAACTACTTCAACATCTATTAAAGCAATATCTGATCCATCTGCTAACCATCCTTCAGAGCCAGTTATAGGTATTAACTTAATGGCTACAGGTTTTCCAATGGTGCGTTTAGCTTGTGTTACTGAAAGTTCATTATCAATATAAGCTTCTGCTCTTATTTCTCCAGGTTTCCATTGTACATTATCAAATTTATAAACATAACCATTGTCTGGAATACTATCTGTACCTATCAACTCATTATTTACAAATAATTTAACTGCTGCTGTATTGGATATAACATATATTGGCTTGGTTGTATCTTCGGTATAATTCCAGTGCCCAACTATATGAACTTGTGACTCTGGTCGCCACATAGATTTTAATGCATAAAACCCTTCTTTAGGCAAGCGAACCGCATCTACTTCTCCACTTGCTCTGGTAACTTCTGTAGGACATCTACCACCATGAGGTCCATCAGAAAAAATCCAATTTGCACCACCACTATGGTAAGGCTTTTTACCCATTTTTTTCCACCAATGCTCTACTTGTCTTACTGCAAACTCTTCTGACGTTAATTTATACGTATTTCTGCTTAAATTTGGGTGACTGAAAAAATTATCGTCTGGCGAATATTTATCCCATGATCTACGTGGCGATTCATCACGACAATATTCACTTTCTATAATTGGTAAGTTTGGATATTCTCCTTCCCAACCTTCAGTACCAATTTCAATACTCACATATTTTTCTGACCATGGTGCATTATCGGCACGCCTATTTCCCATTAATCGTTTTCCATTAGGATCGAAAGTATTAATAACATCTAATATTTCCTGATAATGTGCTTCAGATTCAGCCCAATTACCACCTTCCCATATAAAAATAGATGGATGGTTACGGTAGTAAACAATCATATCTCTAAAAGCAGCAATACGAATATCCCAAGTTTCTCCTTCATCTTCAGACTCACCTGAAACACCTGGCATTAAGGTTACAAAACCATATTTATCTCCCATAGCAATCTCAGAAGGCGATCCTGCGCAATGTCCCCAACGTATAAAATTGCCGCCTGCTTCATCCATTAAATCATAGGTAAAATCTCTTAACCAGTCTGGTAAAGCAGCACCAAGTCCTGCCCAACTATTGGTTGGTTTCTGTCCCCAACCATGTAACTTTATATGTTCTTCATTTATATGAAACCCAGAGTCTTTATTAAATTCAAAACTTCTTATTCCAAGAGGTGTTTCATAACTATCTAAAACAACATCATTTTGTTTAACTATGGTATATACTCTATACATGTATGGGTTACGAGTGTACCAAAGTTGTGGGTTATCAATATTTAATTGTGTTTCAAATGTAAGTTTCTCATTTGCTTTTATATCTTGAGTATTTGTTCCTTTTTGAACAATATTTCCTTCTTTATTAATAATATAAGTTTCAAGTACAACACTTTTTTGTTCTTGATATTCATTATGAACTTCAGATTTTACAATAACAGTTGCTTTATCATTAGTGATGTTATCTGCATATGCATACGTGCCAACTGTTTTTAAATTATCGTACAAAGGCAAAGTTACATGCAAAGGATCCATAACATGCAGAAACACATTTCTGTATATGCCACCATGTGTTGGGTGCCAATGTTCATGATTCCAAACTAAAGGAAAATTATCTCTAAAATGATCGCCTCTGTCGTTATTAACTTTTACGGCTATCACGTTTTCTTCCCCGTAATTAATATGTGAAGTTAAATCAAATCCGAAAGGGATAAACCCTGTTTGGTTTTGACCAATATGCTTACCATTAATATAAACATCGGCAATTTGACGTACCGATTCAAATTCGATAAATATTTTTTTTCCTTTTTCTGATTCTGGAAGTTTAAAATTCTTTCTGTACCAAACTGTACCGCGCCATTGATTATCTTCTCCATCGTGATGACCATGACTTAAATCATCAAAAGTATCAACATCATTAAAAGTATGCGGACAACTTACAGTAGCCCATGATTTATCATTATAATTTTTTAGTTCTGCTTGATCTGGATTATCTTTTATAAATTTCCAATCTAGATTGAAATTATACTTAAACCTATTGCCTTTAGATAAGTTTTTTTCGTGATTTTGAAAACTACATCCATTTATTAATAAACCTGTGAAACAAAAAAATAGACAAATAATACTTTTAAAACACTTATTCATATTATTAAATAATCAAATCAGAAACTACTTTTATTTCTTAGCGGTTAATGTTATAGTTTTTAAATCTTTTTCAAGAGATGAAGCTCCAACTGATATTGTAAATGTTCCTGGCTCAACCACCTTTTTCATATCTTGGTTTAATACATTAAGCTCATCAAAACCTAATTTAAAGGTTACTGTTTTGGTTTCACCTGGTTTTAAGGTAATACGCTCAAATCCTTTTAACATTTTAAAGTAACGCCCTACTGATGCATAATCATCTCTAACATACATTTGTACTACCTCATCTCCTAGCCTGTCCCCAGTATTGGTAACTTCTATTGAAACTGTAGTTGATTCATCGAGATTAATAGTAGCGTTTTCTAATTTTGGCTCTCCATATTTAAACGTTGTATAACTTAACCCATAACCAAATGAAAATAAGGGAGACTTATCATTAAATCTATACTTACCTTTTCCAGACCCAATAAAGTCAGGACGCTCAAGATAAGTTACAGGAACCTGTCCTACGGAGCGTGGAAAAGACATGGTTAATTTACCTCCTGGGTTTACGTATCCAAAAATGACGTTGGCAACAGCATCACCTGCTCTCATACCACCATACCACGTTTCAAGTACAGACGGTATATTTTCGGCGATATAGTTGATACTTAATGGGCGTCCATTAATTAAAACAGCAATGACTGGTTTTCCTGTTTTGTGAATGGCTTCTACCAATTCATTTTGAACACCATACAAATCAAGATCAGAGCGGTCTCCACCTTCACCACAGGTTCTATGCGAACTACCTACTACTAGAACAACAGCATCTGATTTTTTAGCTGCAGAAATAGCCTCAGGAAATCCTTCTTTTGAAAAACTATCAATATCACAACCTTTAGCGTAATTTATTTTCACATTATCTCCTACTTTTTTCTTTAAACCATCAAGAACTGAAACATAATATGGTGGTAACCCTGAATAGCCACCTAATAGTTTATAGGTTTTCTTTTTAGGTCTCTCTTCATGAGCGTTAGGGCCAATAACTGCTAAAGATTTTATTTTAGATAAATCTAGTGGTAAAAGATTATTATCATTTTTTAGCATAATCATAGATTTTTCTACCATTTCTAAAGCAAAATCACGATGTTCATCAGTACCAGCTTCTACAGTTTTCTCATCAATCTCTTTTGGTTTTGAATCAAATAAGCCTAATTTATATTTTGCTGTTAGAATACGTGATGTGGCTTTGTCTATATACTTCATCAATGAAGGATCCTGCTTTATTGTATCCTTCAATACATTGATATGATAGGTTGACAAATCAACATTTTTCCCAATTACCAAGTCCATATCAACACCCGCCTTTAATCCCAAAATAGCTGCTTTAGCTCTAGTTTCAGGAATAAAATGCATAGTCTCTAACCTCCCAACATCATTATTATCAGAAACAATAAAACCGTCAAAACCTAGTTCATCTCGTAAAATATCCTTTAATAACCAGGTATTCATGTGGCATGGTACACCATTAAAATCTTGATGACCAGGCATAACAGAACCTACCTGAGCTTCCTTTACTGCGGCCTCAAACGACGGCAGGTAAACCTCACGTAAACGACGTTCAGACATATCGCTAAATCCACCATTTATACCACGGCGGTTTTCAGGATATCCAACAAAATGTTTAGCTGTTGCAATAACATGATTTTCATCAAATTGCTCATCGCCTTCACCTTGCAAACCTTGGATAAATGCAACGCCCATTCGAGAAACTAGATAAGGGTCTTCTCCATAAGATTCTTCAACGCGACCATAGCGAGCATCTCCAGCGAAAACATCTAAATTAGGAGAGTAACAATGTGTTACCCCTAAAGCACGAGCTTCTTTTGCTGTTTGAGTAGCCATTTTTTTTATTAACTCTGGTTCCCAGGTTGAGGCGCACGCCACTGCTTGTGGATAAACCGTTGTATTACCGTAATAATCAAGAACAAGCCATAGTCCATGCAATGCTTCTCCATATTTCATAACAGGAATACCCAACCTTTCATTGGCAGGTGCATCCTGTATCATTTCTGTCATCTTTTCCTCTAAAGTCATCTGACTTATTAAATCTTCAACTTTTGAGGCGATTTCAGAATCTTTTTTACTTGTGGTTTCTGTTGTACTATCTTTTGAATCACAATTTAATAATGTGGTTATAACAAAAACTACTAATACTAATTTCTTCATTTCTTTAAAATTGGTTATACTATTTAATCAAAATTCCGAAGCCCTGGAACAATTTTTATATTTAAATTTATTCTATTATTTGGCCATTTTAAAACAATTAGTTTTTGGCTTTGTGGGTCCCAAATAAAATTTGATGGATTTACGTCTTTGGAGCATTTATAAGTTTCAAGTCCTACGTTTTTTAAAGGATTGTAATACATAACAATATCGTCATCAATTAAAATGGAGAAACCATCAGGATAATGCCTATTAGCACCAATAAATATTTTTGATGCGCCTTTACTGTTATCTGGTTTTATTTTAATACCTAAAGTCCTCGTAGCATGATTGAACAAAAAGGAATCAATATCACCTGCAATAGTTTGAGGAAAGGGTCTTGATATTACATCGGTAATATATTTACGCTCTACGGTTCCTGCATCAGTGCTATCGCTAAAAATTGACCAAGTTGATGGCCCTCCTGACAGAAAATGTTGCATCGTTCTGTTTCCTAAAAACCAAGCTTTTATGGAGCCTACTCCCATACGGTCAAAAACTTCGGCTGTTCTAATATATAGTTCACGATATTTTAGTTGCCCTAATTTACCATCTATAAGGGTGTCAGTTGTTGCAAAAGTTGGAAACCCCCATTCTCCAATTAGAATTGGAGCTTTTAACATATCAGATTCTTTATCAAATCTGTCCATATTTCGCTTAATAAAATCGATATCATTTTGGTATATATGAGGTGCAAAAATGATATTTTTTCTGTTAATAGGCGCGGTTATTTCAGAATACTGGTTGTTATCTATTTTCTCTCCTTTATTCATAAAAATAGACTGAAACAGTATCATTTTATCCACATTTATTTTTTGACTCTCATCAATTATCTTTTGATAAAGCGGAATAAGGTATTTATTTGTAAGATTTTCATAAGAAATATCCATGGTTAATTTCCTTGGTTCGTTAACGACATCATACCCCAAAACAGCAGGGTCATCGGCATATCTATTCCATATCACTTTCCACGCATCTATATAAGTACTATATTCATTCTTTTTATTTTGCCAGAATTCTTCCCAGATAAATTTATCAACGCCATAAACCGTCATTTTAAAAACAGTTTTAATGTCGTGATTTTTACCTAAAGCTACTAAATCATCTAGCTTCTTAAGGTAGTTTTGATCAAGTTTTCCTCCTGGAAAATTACTTAGTTTACCTAACTCCAACCGAATAACTTGTGTGTTAGCACCCATTCTAACCATTCTAGCATAATCATCTGAATCAAAAAACACCTCACCTACATGGTCATTAGTATTTACAACAAATCCTCTTGGGATAATATGTCGCCCTTGCTCGTCCCTTAGCCCATGTTTTATTTGAGCAAAAGTCATAATGGATGTGAAACAAAACACAAAAAAAATAAACTGTAATTTCATGAAGTAATTTTAGGTTAAAATTCTATGCAAGATAGATTTTGAATCCTTAAAAAGTAACCTGTACTGTGCTGTAAAACTATTTACATAAATTACAATTTATGACATAAAAAAGACCGAAATAAAAAATTTCGGTCTTTAAATACTAACTTAAAAAACTATACTCTATCTATATCCATTATTTGTTGGATCTGACTCTAATAAAGCAGGATTATTTATTAACTCTTGTAGTGGAATTGGTAATTTCACATGGTATGATTTAATATTTTCGTTTGGTTTCCAAAATCTAAATTCAAGATTTTGAACCACATCTAATAAAATACCCCATCTTATTAAATCATATCTTCTATGCATTTCTCCAGCTAATTCCCATTTACGTTCATCGTAAATAGCTTCTCTAAACCCTTGCTGGTCTAAACCTAAAATAGCTTCAGCTTCTCCTACTGTAGCATAAGCACGTTCTCTAATTTCACGTATGTACTCAAAAGCTGCATTCGGATTTCCACCTGGGCGTTCGTTTTCACACTCGGCCGCCATTAAAGCAACATCTGCTAAACGAAATACCATTCTGTTATCAGAGTGATTAAAACGAGGAGATCTATCTAACTCTAGATTCCAGAATTTTGCCATATAAGGGAAAACTAAATCGAAACCTAAATAGTTATCTACAATATTTAACTCTCTTCTTAAATCATTGACAGGAAATTTTTCTGCAAAATCCTTTGAAGCAATTTGTAAGCCAGTGCCATTAAAAGCTTCTCCCCTCGCTCTAAGTGCATCACCTAAAGCTTCTCTTTCATCTGTATTTGCAGGCTCATCTCTTAAACGCGGATTAAACATACTTGGCCTCCAGTTACTATTACCGGCAAAAGCAGCGCCAGGAAACGCTGGGTCAAATTGCCCTGTAATATCTTTTGCAAAATCCAATGACCAAATAATCTCTGGATTATATTCGTTAAACTGGTCAAAAACTTCATTGTAAGTTGGCAATATACTGTGAGGAGATTGGTTTAAAATTTCTAAACACTTATCTAAACCTAGCTGCCATTGTTGTTGCTTCATATAAATTTTAGCCATAACAATCGCTGCAGCCCATTTTGAAGCTCTACCACTTTGGTCTTCAGTGTAGGCATCTTGTAAATTATCTTGAGCAAACTGCAAATCCTCTAGAGTACCTGTAATTATTGTAGCCTCATCTGTTCTTCCTAATGAACCAATTTCTTCTAGTGTTAAAACTTCAGTATGATAAGGTGCATCACCCCAAAGATTGGTAATATGCCAATAGCATAAACCTCTAATAAATCTAGCATCAGCTACAATATCAGTCCTTACCTCCTGAGTACCTATAGCTTCATTACCTGTTACTCTGTCTATAATTACATTAGCATTTAATATCGTTCTATAAAGGTCTTTCCAAGTATCTGAAACACTCATTTTTTGAATAGAAATATCTGCCAAAGCTTCATTCATTGAGTAATTCCCAATAGGTTCTACAAAGTTTGCAGAACGATTAGGCTCAATAATATCACACCCATTATCATAAAAATGATCCAGCCCTACTTGACCATACAAAGAGTTATTCTTTAAAATTGCGTACATCCCCTGTACTGCTTGTCTTGCGTCATTTTCTGAAGCAAAAAAGGTTGTAGGAGAAATAATTGATTTAGGGTCTTCTTCTAAAAAACTCTCACAACTAAAGCATGCAAAAGCTATAAAGACACATAAAAATATATTTTTTGTTTTCATATCTGTTTTTTTTAAAAAGTTACGTTTAGACCAAGCGTTATAATTCTTGGGTTAGGATACTGAGCACTAAGGTACCCTTGTGCTATATTACTACGTCCAAAATTACTTGCTTCAGGATCTATCAATCTTGTTTTAGACGATAACCATAAATTAGTTCCTGAAAAATAAACGGTTGCATTTTTAATTCCGTCTAATCCTAATTTATCAACTGGAAAGTTATAAGCCAATCTTAAGGTTTTAAGACGTATATGCGATCCATCTTCAACATACTCTGAGTTACTTGGTGTGTTAGTTACAGAATCTCCACCAGCTCTACTTATATTAGAAGTTTCATTAACACCTTCCACCCAACGATCACGTAAGTCTCCAAATTTAACTGTCTCCCCACGATTAAAGTAATTATTTCTCATGCTCAAATTATAGACTTCATTACCTTGTGTACCTTGAAAATAGAAAGAAAAGTCCCAATTCTTATATGAAAATGAGTTTTCAATACCAAAAATTAAATCTGGAAATGGGCTACCTAATACTATATTGTCTTCTGTTGAAGAAATACCATCTCCATTCAAATCCTCAAATATAGGACCTCCTACAACCTGTGGATCTGTTCTACCTGATGCATCAATCTCTGCTTGATTTTTCCAAGTCCCTAAGTATCTAACTCCTGTATAAACAGGAACTGACTCTCCCACAATTAAACGTGTATTACCAGACCCTATAATAGGATCTACTATAATATCTTGAGATTGCTTACCACCAAGATCTAAAATTTTATTTCTGTTTGCTGACAATGTTACTGTAGAATTCCAATTAAAGTTAGAAGTTCTAACATTGGTAGAGTTTACAAGCAATTCCCATCCCTGGTTTTCCAATGAACCAACATTTTGTAATTGACTTTCAAAGCCAGTTTGTCTTGGAATAGTAACATCCAATAATAAATCTTCAGTTTTCTTGTAGTAATAATTAAATTCTGTAAATATTTTACCACCAAACAAAGAGGCTTCTAATGCAATATCAAAAGAACTCGTTGTTTCCCATTTTAAGTCAGGGTTAGCAGGTCTATCTATTGTTAAACCAGGTACTTCTGACCCATTAAGTGTTGTGTTAGCAGATGTATAGGTTGCAAGTGTACTAAAATTATCAATAGCTTGGTTACCCGATTTTCCCCAACTTGCTCTTAACTTTAAATCTTGAACAGCATTTTGATTTTGCATAAAAGGTTCTTCTGAAATTTTCCAAGCACCTGCTATAGATGGAAAGAACGCATATTTATTACCTGGTGCAAAAACAGAACTACCATCACGTCTACCTACTAAAGTTAACAGGTATTTATCCTTATAAATATAATTAATTCTTCCAAAAATAGACTCAATTGTTCTCTGTCCGAAACCACTTGTATTTGAAGCTAATATTGGTCTAGAGTTTTCTAAACGGTTAAAACCAGTAGCATCACTAGTAATTCCTGCTGCCGAACTCAAAGCAGATTCGCTAACTTCTTTTTGAAATGAAAGTCCAGCCAATGCCGTAATATTATGATCTTCTCCAAAATCAGATTGATACTGTACCGTATTTTCATTATTCCAGCCACTTCTTGTCTGAATACTCACACTTGCTGTACCTCCATCAGTAACACCTATAGCTAAATTACCTGGTAATTGACTTGACGAAAATCTATTTTGTTTAACATTATTAAATTCAGGATTAAATGTAGAACGAATTACCCACTTAGGTGAAGGTCTATATTCTAAATAAACCGTTGATAATAAGTTATTAGTAAGCGTTTCATTAGTATTTAGTGCTATTGCTGCTAAAGGATTATTAAATGGCGAACCAACAACATCATTAAACCCATTAAAAGACCCATCGTCATTATAAACTGGTTGCGTGCGAAGAATACCGAAAGCTGCTTGACTAAAACTCGCCAAAGCATTATCTTGCTCTAATCTAGAGTAGTTTAATCTAAACCCTGTTTTTACTTTATCACTTATTTTAAGGTCTAGATTTGCTCTATAAATATATTTTTCAAGACCAGAACTTTTAACTATACCTTCTTGATTAAAATAATTTAATGAAGTATAATAGTTTATATTATCTGTTGCTCCAGAAATAGATATATCTGCATTATAAATTGGAGCAGTCCCTAACACTAAATCAACCCAATCATTGTCAGGATATGAAGATGGATCACCTGGAAATGGTTCTGCAGCAGACCTAAAACGAGCACTTTCGTTTGTAAATTCTATTTGCTCCCTTTGAGAGAGTCTATCTGGTAATTCTGGTAACATTTGTGAACTCGTGTAAAGATTTAAACTAATCTGTGGTTTACCTGTTCCAGCTCCAGCTCCATTTTTTGTAGTTACTAAAACTACACCGTTTGCACCCCTAGAACCATAAATAGCAATTGAAGATGCATCTTTTAATATCTCTATGGATTTGATATCATTACTATTAATGTTGTTTAAGTTGAAATTTGTTCCAACAATAATACCATCAATAACCCAAAGTGGTTCGTTATTACCAGTAATAGAGTTACCACCCCTTACTCTAATAACCGTACCTGCTCCAGGTGCCCCATTAACCTGAGTTACTTGTACACCAGAAGCCCGACCTTGCAGGGCTTGATCTACCCTTGAAACCGGTACAGCAGTTAAATCTTCTGAACTTACAGAAGAAACTGACCCCGTTAAATCAGATTTACGCTGTGTACCATAACCAATAATCACAACCTCATCAAGCTCATTATCTTGTTCCAAAGCCACATTAATTGTAGTCTGTCCCCCAACTGATACTTCCTTGACTAAATAACCTACATAAGAAAATACAAGTGTATTTCCTGAATCCGCTTTAATGGTATAATTACCATCAAAATCTGTAGTTGTTCCCGTGGCAGTTCCTTTTACCACAACCGTTGCTCCCGGTAGTGGTTGGCCGTCGACAGTTACTGTACCATTTACAGTCTGTGCGTTTGACATAGACATACATGCCAATGCCAAAACAACACACATCCAAGTTTTACGAAAACTTAGACATGTGCCTAGTGTAGTTTTTAAATTCATTTAATTTTAGTTTGTTTGTTAATAAGATCCTAAAATATTGTGGAATAATTTATAAACTATCCTGCTCCTTCCCTTACTATCCTGTACTGGCCTGCTATATATGTTAAAACTGTAAGTAAATCCATTACAAAATTATGATGTATATAAAATAAAAATCTCAAGTTAACATGTAACCTGAGATTTTAAAAAACGTATGAATAAAAAAGTAATATCTGTTTTATTGAGGAATTAGCTCTATAAGCTTAACACTATGAGGCTCTAAATCTACTTTTAAAGTAACTTTACCGTCTATTCTTTCAACAATAGAACCAGTGACAGTTTGTGGTAATTCTGCCATAGTTTTATACTTAGATAAGTTTGTACTCAAAACTGTTTTCCAACCATCCTCAAAACGGTCTGAAGGTCTATTACCATAAATACGTCCATTTGTTTTTTCTCCAACACCTGCTGCTCTTATATCTTTATAAAGTTCATGCATCATTACACCGTGGGTTTTATCAACCGTCCACTCATTCATTTTCCATTTAGAATCACCAGAAATTAAGCCCCCTTCCAATTGAGGATATAAGGTTCTTTTTGAAGAACTGTTTCTTGTAGTATTGTGGTTATATATTAACAAATATATCTTACCCTCTTTGGTAACTGCCAGAATCCCTGCATGCCCAGTAATGTTATCAATAGTCTCTAGTCTATTACCTCCTTCCATTTTTAAAAACATTTCAGTAACGTTTCTTCTTCCTTGGGGCAAATCACTATTTTCAATTTCCTGACCCCAATCATATATTTCAGTTATTTTATAATCATAAGCTAAATCTGCAATTCTAGCATACCAACTAGCACCAAATTCTGTTCCATCGGTTAAACTAATACCTCTTTCTCCGTTTTCATCACGTAATATTCCAAACTCTTGTATATCAAAAGGAATATCTCTAAACTGTGAGTAACTATTTAGCTTAGCCCTATATGATTCTACGGTTTCAGGGAGTTTGATTGTGTTTTGATCCATTTTTTCGTAGTATGATATACAGAAAAAATCCATTTTTGTTCCGATTTCACCGGTTGCATAGTTTGTACCTGTAGCACAATGATCTATAATTTCGGTTGAAAAGGTTGCAACGCCTTCTGTCAAATTATTTCCTGGACCAATAATGGCATCAGGAATTACTTTTAGTACTTCATCCACAGTAATATCATAGTGCTTAAAAAATTCTTCTTTAGTGCCATTCCAGTGCTGTGGTGTAAAATTAGGTTCTGTAGCTACTCTAAAACGCCATGTTTTAACTTCGTTAATACCAAATTCACCTATCAATGTTTGTAAAAAAGCATTAATATATTGCCTCCAAATATCATAATCATCTGGCGGATTGGTATTACCATATGTATTCACTTCTTTTACAGCATTCATTTCCCAAGGCACGTTATCTAAAACAATTCTAGGTTTAAAACCTGTAAGCATAAAATTGCGCATATCATTTAGCAAGTCACTAAAATCTGTTATAATATTGCCTGAGCCATCTACACCTTTATAAAAATCATTTTTATTGTCTGTTCTACCACCTAGAACACGAACCAAATTATAACTTTTCACATAGGGTTTTATCTTTTGTATATCTGTTCTAAACCCAGAAGCACTAAATCGAGTTTGGTTTATCATAGGTCTTGTAGACCAAAAGTTATACATCTCACCAATTACCGCCCCCGTATTTATCATTACAACTTTATCTGGATCTACCACTATAGGCTCTTCTGGTTCTTCTGGTTTAGGATTTTCAAAAACTTCTTCTTCATCTATTTGATCAGATTTTGAACAGGTAAAAAACATAAAGCTAGTAAAGATAAATGCTAATGAAACAACTATTTTCCTATGGGGAGTATACATTATATAGTTTTTTAAGTAAGTATTATTAGCAAATATAAAATTTTATCCAAAAAACATCACCCTGCACTATCATGGTGCTGAACAAAAGTTCTTTTAGTTTTAACAAAATTATCATAACAGTGCAGGATGGTTCAAACTACCTTAAAAATTAAATTTGTTTTTATCTTAAAATTTTAAAAATTAATGAAAAAAGTATTATTAGTATTTGCTTTTTGCTATTTATCAATTGGGATTTCTTTTGCTCAAAAGCAACCTAACGTTTTAATATTTTTGGTTGATGACTTACGTAATGAGCTTGGTTGCTACGGCAACAACATTGTTAAAAGCCCAAACATTGATACTTTAGCTGAAAACGGTATTTTATTTAATAAAGCGTATTGCCAACAGGCAATTTGCGCACCTTCAAGAATGAGTATTCTTACAGGTTTACGTCCAGAGACTATTGGCATCTATGATATATTTACACCTATGCGAAAGCTACGTAAAGACATTGTATCTATGCCTCAATTTTTTAAGGCCAACAACTATAAAACTGTTAGCATTGGTAAAGTGTACCACCATTCTAGAGACGACAAAGATGTTTGGGACATATATCATGCTAAAGAAGCTAATACTTATGTTAAAGCAGAAAGTATGAACCTTATTAAGCGCCTTAAAAAAGAAGGAAAGAAAGCAAAAGGCCCTGCTTTTGAAAAAATTGATATAGAAGATGAAGCTTATAAAGATGGAAGAGCAGCAAACAATGCTATAAAAGCGTTAAAGCAGTTAAAAGATGATAAGTTTTTAATGGTAGTTGGTTTAAGCAAACCGCATTTACCGTTCAATGCACCAAAAAAATATTGGGATATTTATGATAAAAACAGCTTTAAAGTGCCCTCAAGAAATAAACCTGAAGGCATGTTTAGACTCTCATTAAGCAAATGGGGCGAATTAAAAAACTATTCTAATATTCCAGATGAAGGTGACTTAAATGATAATTTAACTAAAGAACTCATAAACGGTTATTATGCTTGTGTAAGCTATATTGATGCCCAAATTGGAAAAATCGTAAATACATTAAACACTTTAGATTTAAGAAAAAATACGCTTATTATTTTTATGAGCGACCACGGATATAAACTAGGTGAATATGGAGCTTGGTGCAAGCATTCAAATATGGAAATAGACACAAGAGTACCATTAATTATTAATTATGGCACAAAGACCAAAAAAATGAAATCTGATGCTCTTGTTGAAAACATTGATATATTACCAACCATTGCCGAAGCTTGTGGCTTAAACATTCACAAGGTAGATGGAAGAAGTCTTTTACCGCTAATTGACAACCCAAACAAAGCATGGAACCAAGCTGCCTATAGTTTATTCCCAAGAGGAAAAAAATATATGGGGTGCACTGTTACTAATGGCAAATTTAGATATACAGAATGGCGAGACTCAAAAACTAAGAAAGTTCTTTCTACAGAATTGTTTAATCATGAAACTCATTTAATCACTGATAAGAACCTATCTGGGAATTTTGAATACGAAATGGTAGAAGCTAATATGAAAAAACTTTTGTTAAAGCAATTTCCAGAAAACTACAATTTTTATAAATATCAAGATTGATAATTCTCAGATATTATTTTAAATGCAAAATCCAAAATAGCTGAATAATAATATCAATTATTTTGGATCTGGCATTACCTCAAAACTATAAACCTATTTATTTAGCCAATTTTGGCCCGTCGTAATCATAGGTAAACCAATCGACATCAATGTATCCTGCATCCTCTTTTTCGTTCCATGAAAAGAACCCTAAACGGTCTCCCGTCCATTTTCCAAAAGCAATTTCAAACGTCGGCCCAAAGCTTTTATAGTTTTCACCATCGAGACTATATTCGTAAGTGGCTTGGTTTATTTTATTTGATGTTCTTACGTATAAATCGTTACCCTTTAGCTCTGGTCCTTTGGTTTTTTCTGCCATAGGATTCATGTAAAATAGATTCTTATTTCCGTTTTCATCTACCTCTACACCCAATAAATTGAATACGCCGCCATATCTAACAAATCCTGCTAATTGGTATGGTTTCATCCCTGAAATATCGAATTTAGCGACAGCAGTTCCAGTGGTAATACCCATGATACGCTGACTTAAAGTATTACAAGCTCTCCAGAAATCTGAATCTGAGCCATCATTATTAGTCCACTCGTTTATATTTGGCCCATAACCTTTTTCGTTTGGTAAAATCTTGCTTGCTTTTAAACGTAACCAACCTTCACGCTCGGTTAATGACCAATGTGTGTTTCTTGGATTGTGATTCCATTCCCATTGAAAACCTAACTTAGACGATGAAAAATCATCATCTGAACTTGGTGCTGCAATTGGGTAACCGTCTATTGGTTTTTTGTACTGTTTTACAGGCTCACCAATACCATCATTATCTTCATCTACGCCAATTATTGGCCAACCATCTACCCAAGTAACGGGTGCTAAACATTGTGGTCTGCCTTGAAACGGAATATCATCATTTTGAATCAATTGATGCATATACCACCACGATTTATCTGGTGCTTGCATTAGCCCTCCTTGGCTACAGCTACGGTTGTTAAAAGCTGTTCCTTTTTCTAAAACAGTTTTCACCTCATATGGACCATAGATACTTTCTTTGGAACGTAGTACAATTTGTTTTCTATCGTTTTTAGGGTTTTTTACACCTGGTTTGGTAGATGCATCACCCATAGTCCATTGTGCTAAAAAAATATACCAAGTTCCATCTATTTTATAGATTTTGGCAGCTTCGGCTCCCATGCCTGTGTAGACTAATTTACCTTCGCCTAAGATTTTTGTTCCATCCCAACTCATTTCGTAAATTCTGTTTTCGTTGCCTTCAATTTTATTATCTGGGCTTTTTTGTTTGCCTGCTGTGTTGATAATAACATAAGCTTTATGCGCTTCTTCGTCCCAAAACACACCTGGGTCGTCTAGTACTTTTGCTTTTGGGAGCATCATAATAGGTTTACTCCACGGGCCTTTAATATCCTTTGCTGTTGCTACCATTAAACCATGTTGATAATCTATTTGGTAACAATACCAAGTACCTTCATGATACGCTAAATCACCTGCCCAAGTACCAAAAGAGTAGCCATTCATGCGATCCCAATTGTATTCTGGCGCCCATGATAAACTTTCAAACACGTGCCCCACATTAGTCCAGTTTACCATGTCTTTAGATTCTAGAATAGGCATCCCTGGCGACATGTGTTGTTTTGATGTAATCATGTAATACGTATCCCCTACTTGCTCGATATCAGAATCTGGATAATCAGCGTTTAAAATGGGATTAATATACGTACCATCACCTTGATCTCCAAAACTACCTGTTTGCGCTTGGGCCACATTTTTTGAAGCTGTTGTTTTGTTTTCTGGTTTTGAATTACAACTGGTAAATGACACTAATAGTATAATGATTAGTGGTTTTAAAACAGTGTTATATGTTAGTTTCATAGTATGCATTTTAGATGTTTTTAGTGTCTTGTAAACTTAATTTTTAGAATACGCTATTGTGTAATCTCCTGATCCTAAAATTACAAATCCGTTTTCTATTTCAATAGGATTATTTTGTTTAAATTCTGAAATAGACGCCCCATTTATTTTTAAACTTTCAAATTCCGAAGGTGCAATTAAAACCCTTGCTTGCGTATTGAACGGTACATTAAGATTCATACTCAATACTTCATCTTTTATCATCCAATTATTGGTAATATCTCCATAAGGAGTTGGTACTACTACTTCCGTTTTTGTAATCGCAGTAGGAAACTCAGGGTTTACAGTAAATGCTTTATAACCTGGTTTGTCTTCTGAAGATTTAACACCACCTAATGATTCATAAAAATAAGCTGCAAAACCACTATGCATTGGGTGATTTAAAGAGTTTGTTGGCCCCTCCATTTCTTCCCAAACAAATTGACGCTCTGGCCATGTGGTAAACCCGGAATTCATTACATAAGTTTGACTCGGGAAATCTGGTGTTGTTAAAATTTGATGTGCTAAATCTGCTTTTCCGTACTTAGACAAAACGGTGTAAATGTATCTATTACCGTGAATTCCAGTTGAATGATGCCCGCCTTTAACTTCTACAATATCATGTGCTAAACCATTCACAATACTTTCAATCTCATTTTCTGGTGCTAAACCAAATTGTAAAGCCTGAACAGTTGCCGTTTGGCTTTGATACCATTTGTGTTTAGTATTAAGTATTTCAACTAAAAACTCTTTGTTAAAAGCCTCTTTCAATTCGCGTTGTTCTTGTTTCATTTTTAGAGAGAAAGCTACATCATTATTCATTTCAGCAAAGGTTTCCATAATACCCAAAACATCATAAAAATAAGCATTAGCTGAAATAATTGGGTCGCATTCCATAGCACTAGGATTTTTACGTCTGTCCCATCTTGGCGGACACCAATCTCCCATACCATCTTGCATAATACCATTTTCACCTTTAAAATTTAAATAGAAATTGGTTAAATCTCTCATGTCTTCATAGTACTCTTTAACTATGGCATCATCACCATAAAACTTGTAATTATACCAAGGCAAATACATAGTAGCCACACCCCAATCTATTTTTGCATAGGTAGATGTTCGCTTTCCTGGAGCAATCATAGTTGGTACTTGAAATTTTATATCTGGGGTGTTATGTCCTTTTGTTGGCCGCATTTGTGTACGGATGTCTTCCATATATTTCTTGTAGAAATCATACATATCATAATTGTAAAGTGCATATTCACAAAATGCATGTGCATCACCTAACCATCCACATTTTTCGCGGTGTGGACAATCTTCTGGAATACCGTGAACATTGTCTACAATAGTCCATTTACTAATACTGTGCATTTTATTTAATAATTCGTCAGATGATATAAAACTTCCAGTTTCTTGAATATCTGTAGCTACCAAAACCGCTTTAATCATATCAGCATCTGGCTTTGTAGAAACACCTTTTATTTTTGCATATCTAAACCCATGATAACTAAATTTTGGCTCCCAAGACTCCACACCATCACCTTTACAGATGTACTTGTAAATTTGCGCCATTCCATTTGCACCACCTCCTGTTGAACCTGGAAAAATATCTTTTCCGTTAGTTAATAATGCTTCGGTTGTTGTGATTTCAATTAATTGCCCTTCATTTCCTTGAACGCTTAATTTTACCCAACCAGCAATGTTTTGTCCAAAATCAACAATCCAATTACCATCTGGTGCTTTAAAAACCTTTTGTGGTTCAAATTCTTTTAATTTTTTAATTGGAGGAATTTGACTCGCACTTATTTTTTTAACTTGTGGTGATGCTACTTTTGCATTACCCCATTTAGCATCATTGTAACCTACTGTATTCCAATTTCCTAATTCATAACGTGCATCATAGGTGTCTCCTCCATAAATATTATTAAATACTATTGGTCCTGTAGCTTCTTTCCAGTTTTCGTCAGTATAAAAATCTGCTGATGTACCATCTTTATAATTTAATTTCACCAAACAACGTACGGTTGGCGGACCGTAAGACACTCCTTTTTTGTTGGATTCAGGATCTCTACTCCAAGAAATATTTTGTCCATAAAATCCATTTCCTACTATAATTCCGAAGGCATTTTTACCAAATTTTAATTGTTCGGTAATGTCATAATTCACATAATAGGCTTGCTTATCGTAATTTGATGGTGCAGGATCTAAAACATGGTCTCCAACTTTAGTTCCATTTAAATATAACTCATAATAACCTAAACCGCAAATATATGCTTGCGCATTTTCGATATCTTTACTAAGGTCTATCTCATTTCTAAAATAACTAGCTGCAAAACCGTCAACTGGTTTCGCTTTCTTCATGTTACCTCTTTTATAACCTCTAAAACGGTGTTCTGAAGTGCGCGTATCTTCATTTAGTGTAATCCATTTTGAAGCACCCCAATTGTCAGGATGCATCAAACCCATTTCAAATTCTTGAACCTCAGACCATTTTGAAACCGTTCCCTGTTCATCCCATATTTTAACTTTCCAAAAGTATTTCTGGAGCGCTTGTAAAGATTTTCCTTGGTATTTTACAAATGTAGATTTATCACTATTTACTTTATCTGAATTCCATAAATCTGCATTATTTTCACCCAATAGTTTTTGAGATGAGGCAACCAAAATGTGATAAGCCGATTGTGACTTATTAAAGCCTTCAACATCTATTATCCAAGAAAAAAGTGGTTCTTCACTTTCTATGGTCGACGGATTTTCTTTTGAATTAACTAATAACATTTCAAAATCTATTGGTGCTCCAGAAGTTGTTACTTGATTACATGACAAGCAAAAAAAAGACAAGAATACAATTGAAAATAAGTGTTGTTTTTTCATCATTATTATGATCTGATTTATAAAATTATTTTATTAAAATATTAATTGTTGAAGGTACCAGAATACCTTAAAAACCTTATCCTGTACTTTCATGCATAGCATTGTAATTCATGACTGCAATTGAAAAACAACAGAATACGGATAAGCCATATCAATAAATAATGAGGCACTCCCTTTATAAGATTAGAGAGTGCTTCAATATGTTTGCCTAAATTCTATATCGAAATAATCAATTAGTTAACCACAATTTTGTGGGTTGAAACACCATGACTACTCTTGATTTGTAAAAGATATATACCCACTTGGTAATTATTAAAACGAATGCCTTTTCCTGAAACAAATTTTCCTTTTTGAATTTCAACCCCACTCATGGAATAGATACTATATTTAGCGTCTTCTCCAGAACTCAGTTTAATATGAAATACCCCTTTATTAGGATTTGGATATATGCGAACCTCATCTTGTTTTCCAATTTCTGAAGTAGACAACGATGCATTAGATAACTCTATAATATTTATTGAAAATTTAGGTAAAGTGATACTCCCACCAGTTTGGTTAATCACAGTTAATGGATCTTCATCAATCCCCATAACCCTTTCTTCATCCATACTAGAAAACGATATGGCTTTGTGTACCACATTTTCTACATAGTCCTCACCATCAATATTCACCTTAAATGGCACATCTTGATTACTCAAATTAACAACAAAAATCGAAGTTTTACCATCTTTAGTTACTACTCTAGCGTTAACCGCTTTTACGCCGTCTACAAGGTTTGGAACTTGCACATCACTTTCAATTAATGTGGTGTTTTCAAGCGCTGATCTTATAATTTCATAGGCCGACCCAAAGAGTGTCTTTTCTAAAGGATACTTAATTCGTGGGCGTACCGCACCACTTGGGGCAACATAGGTTTCCCAAACGTAATGCGAGTTTAATTTCCCATTTACACTAAACCAATTAGCACGCTCAAAAACATGTTGATTTTGACTCATATAAATATAGCAATCTACCATACCTAAAGCAGATACCGCATTTGGCCCACCCGATTTCACACCCCACTCGGTTAACCAAATGGGTTTATTTGGAGCCACTTTGTGCGCATAATCATATATAGAATTTCCTAAATGCTTACGTGCCGTTAGTGCAGTTCCATAAGCTTCGTCGCTATTGGTAGCGTCATCCGGATCTGAACCAACATAAGTATGTACAGTAACGGCGTCAAAATAAGTTAAATCTTCAGTTAAATCTGCATTCCAATTAGGGTTTGCCCAACTGTCTCTTCGCAGTAATGGCACAGACACTTTTATGTTTGGGTCTTTGGCTTTCAATACAGCAGACATTGATTTTGCCCTAGCTATATAATCTTCTGTATTTGGAATAATAGAACTTCTTTGGCCTGGATAAAAATTTTCATTACCCATCTCCACAACTTTCACTTCAAAACCCCTAGCAATCAAATCATCATATCGAGCTATAGTTTCTGGACACCCATTACTAAAATCAGTGCCATCTGCACTCATATTAAAGGTCCACATCATATCATAACCTTTACCTGTTTCAAATTTTCTGGTTGCATTTAAGCTTGTTAGACCATCTATCCCTACCTTAATATTGTGACTATCAAATATTTTTATATTCGCCAACAGATCAGGTGTTTTTGTTTTAATAGTCTTATTTACACCTTGCTCGTACTGAAAGGTTTCTGTACCAAAAAGCCTTGTTACATCACGTCTCCAATCGTACCAATTGGCCCATAAACCATGTGAAAATCTTATTGTTATCGGTTCTAATTTGTTTATTAAATCTTTCTCTTTTGTGGTTGAAAAATGATGTGTATTTGTTCCCAGTAATAGATTATTATATGCTTCCTTGGATGAAGACGTTATATTAATAGTTGCCTCCATATCCGAAGGTAAACTAAAAGGGTAATCCTGAGCATGTAATGATGCTGATATTACCACTGTTAGACCGTAATAAAGTAACTTCTTTGTCATTCTTATTTTTTTGCTATTAATCTGCTCAAAACTACAGATTTTTAAAACAAAGAGTGTCCTGTACACTCGTGAACAAAAAAACAAAACCCTTTAGCAACTATTATTCAATACACGCTTATATATTTCTAAAAAGCTTTGATATTTCTTCATTTTTTAATCACTCATTTTGCAACACATCGAATAATACCATTTTTTTAGAAGAACTGTTTTTATTACTCTTCTATTAAGAAATACAATAATTTATTAAAAAAATCTTGTCCCATTTCAGAATTTGTAAACAATACAAATCCCCATTTTTTCTCAACATCCAAAATATAAGCACCAGTAAATCCGTCGTTATTCCCACCATGAAAAAACAATGTGTGATAAGGTTTTTCGAATGTCTCAAATCCCAAAGCATAATATTTTCCTTTCTTTGGAATTGAATGTACTTTTAATAGTTCGTTATAACTTTCTTTAGACAATAATCTCTTGTTCATTACAGCAATCATCCATTTAGTAAAGTCTATCACTTCTGAATGTAAAGAGGATGGGGCAACAAATTTTTCATTATCTTTTAGATACCAATAATCGTTTTGCCAATCTATAAGATTTTAACAAAATAGTTAGTCTTGTATTTATTTATGAAGGTACAGGTTCTATAGACTATGTAAAACTTTCTGATGAAAAAGAAAATATAGTTTTTGAGGATGATTTTAATGATAGTGATAGTTGAAAAATTTAATAGTGAAGACGGTCTGATATAACAAGTGGTTTTATATTTTATCAACACCCAAAATCGAATAAAATTTATATTTTGTGGGCAGTTGTTATTTCTTTCAAGACTACAACTAACCCAACGTTTTCATTGAGTTTTGACACAAATAATGTATTGAAATTTACATCTGTTCGTAAAGAAATAAACTCTTTTTCTTTATCATAAATTTGAACTCTTCCGGCTTTTGATTTAATGCTAAGTTCATTGTCTTTTAACTCAATTCTACTTGCTTCAACTATAATTAACTTTGATTTATCCTGTACAATTACTTTTGCATCAGTTAATATTCTTTTAGTATTAATTATCGTATCAGATTTGGATTCTATTGAGATAATTTTGTTTTTTAAAGGATTGATTATCTTTTTACTTTTATCCTCTACAGTTAATTTTTTGGGATAAAAATCGTAAAGTTTAATTGTATAATCAATTAGCTTTGAGTCGTCATGTTTTCCGTGGCCAGGAACTACAATTTTTGCAGTACCATAATGTTTTTTTATTCTCTTTACCGTATTAGACCATTCTCGTAGGTTAGCATCTCCTATATTACCTATCCATCCATTATAGTTTCTAATTTCATTTCCTCCAAAAAGTATTTTTGGGGTTGGAATCCAAACCACAATTCCATCTGATGTGTGTGCTTCTCCTAAATAATGACAAATTATTTTTTCATTTCCTACCTTGATTTCTTTTTTGATATTAAATACAAAATCTGTTATAGGTAACCCTTTTTGTTTGGCAATTTGCTTTGTGCGTTTATTGGCATAAGTTTTAATATTGTTTTCCCTTACAATATTTAAGCCTTTCATTGCATCAGAGTGCCATCTATCAATTACATAAGCTACTATACGCGCTTTATTTTTTACCCAATTTATTAGATTTTGAGTTTCTATCTCTGAATCAGGAGTAGATACAATTACAGCTTCGCCATTATTAAAATACACAATTCCATTATTATTCTTTTGTGTATGAATATAAGTGTTCTCAGAAAGTTTTGTGACTGTTAAACTTTCTGAGATTTTAATATTTTGACCAAATAAGGGCAAATTTAAAATAACCAAAAGTATCCATACGAAGTCCTTTTTTATTTTAATCATGGTGCATTAAAACTAGTGTGTTGTGTATATTTTTACTGGTGTGAGTTAAGTATAAATTTAGCTAATAATTACTTATTTTTTTCTTTTATTTCATTAATAATTTTTGTGCTAACCCAATATATATCTTGATTACTAGTATATAATAAGTATTTTCCATCTTTTGTAACGAATGGGCAATATTCATAATTATCGGTATTTATTTTTTTACCCATATTAACCGCATTTGTCCAATTTCCATTCGAGTTTTTAAAACTAATATATAAATCCCCTCTTCCAAATCCGCCATCACGAATGGAACAGAATATAAGATAAGATTCATCTGGTGCAACAAAAACATCTGCTTCGTATCCTGTTGTATTTATTGACGCATCTAGTAATACAGGCTTTTGAAATTCATTATTAATAACTCTTGAGTAATATATATCATGGTCTGTTCTGGAGACGTCTTTTCGAGTGTGCCCATTAGAAGCAAAATACATTGTTCCATCATTTGTGAAAGACATATAATATTCATTCCCATTTGTATTAATAGTTGAACCTGCGTTTATTGGTTCTGACCACCCATTGCTCAATCTCTCCACATACCATATATCTACATCTTTAATTTTACCAATGCCATCTAATGCTCTTTTTGAGATAAAATAGAGTCTATTCTCATCATTCGAAAGAAAAGGGTCGTTATAGCTGTAACGTTTATGTGAAATAATGGTTTTTGGTTTAGACCATTGGTTGCCTTCTATTTTTGAAAAACGAATTTCATTCCGCCCGTTTACATCTACTCCAAAATAAAACTCAGTTCCCTTTTTGTTAAATGTTGAACCGAATTCTTGTTCCTCAGTAGAAATGAAGTTAGGCGCAAACATTTTAGGAATCGTTTCACGTCCTTTTAGCCCCATATATTTTCCTTTCATTTTGAACTTTCGAACAAGATTTTTATCTGCTCCTTGAGAAATTAGAAATTCAGAAATATTTTTAGTGCCTAATCGTTTCGAGATTTCCAAAGCAGTACTTCCTCTTTTGTTTTTAATATTTATGTCAACGCCACTCTTAATTAATTTCTTTGTTATTTCTTTGTTTCCATTCAATATAGCCTGTTCAATTAATGAAGCTCCGTATAAAGATTGCCAGTTATTGTTAGGCTGTAATTCAATTAAATAATTAAGATATTCTATATTATTGAACCGAACTGCTACGTGTAAGGGTGTTTTTTCTTGATTATCAGTTTCATTAATTTTTATGTTTCTCTTTATTAGAAAATCAAATACTTCCCGCTGTTTACAAGCGACTGCCCAATGTAATAACGACTTTCCTCGGTTGTCTTTCACATTAATGGTACTATTTACGAGCATACTATCTAACCTTACCAAATTGCCCTTGCAGGCTGTCCTAAATATATTTTGGCTAAACACAACAGATGTTAAGGTTAACGTTAATAGCAGAATTAAGTTTTTTCGGGTCATGAATTTCATACTAATCAATTAATGCGCTTTTTATGAAGTTTTGAAAGGTACTTCTCAGTTTTAATTGCGAATGAGGTCGCAATTGAACCATTAAAATATAAATTAAATTATTCTCCACATCTATTTTAAAATAAGTACCTGCCAATCCACCCCATCCAAATACCTTTTCTAGGGTATCAGGAGTACCGCTTATCACAAAGCCTAACCCAAACCCAGATTCTCCAGTTCTAATTTTTAGATTGGGTTGATGCTTTCTAGTTTCTTGGATATGGTCCTGCAACATCAAATCGACCGTCTCTTGTTTCAAAATTTGTGTATGATTCAGCGTTCCTTTATTAAGAAGCATTTGACAAAACCTCAAGTAATCTAAGGTTGTTGAAACCAAACCTCCTCCAGCATGGTACATTGTCATGTTTTTTGTGTACCTGCTATTTTTGGGTGTATCTGAAACAGTAATTCCTTGCGTTTTGTTCCATCTATAGCCTACCACGAAATTATTTACTTTCTCTATGGGGACTTGAAAAAAAGTATTGTTCATTCCAAGGGGTAAAAATAGTTCTTCTTTTAAATAGGTATTAAGATTTTTGCCTGAAAGAACTTCAACTAAATAGCCACATATGGCTGTTGAATGACCATATTGCCAATTTGTACCTGGCTCAAACTGCAATGGAATCTTACTCAAAGCTTCGACAAATTCTTTATTATTTTTAGAATTAAAAAGGTTGGCCTTCCGGTATAACTGATTTAGTTTAGGGTATGGACTTCTACCATTACCATAACCTGCTGTATGTGTAAGTAGCTGCCTAATGGTAATAGGTTTTTTAGCAAGGCTAATTGCAGAGTCTGTATATACAAACACAGAATCCAACTGTGGAATATATTTAGCGACGGGGTCATCTAACTTAAATTTACCTTGTTCATATAGTTGCATTAGTGCTACAGAAACGATGGGTTTCGTCATTGAGAAAATTCGAAAAATACTTTCCGTATCTAATATCTTTTTATTTTCAATATCGGCATATCCATAGCTATCAAAATGGACTAATTGACCATGCCTCATTACAGCTGTTTGTATCCCTGGTAATTTGTTATTATCCACAAGTTTATGAAAATGATTGTTCATTTTCTTTAAGCTATCACTGGATAAGCCAACCTTTTCAGGCATAACCCTATTTATGTCATGCTGAGCGAACAAAGAAAAATTGATTATTAAAAAAGCAAGTATTAACGGGTAATTCATTTTTTTATTTGTAGGTAACGGTTCATAATATCCTATAGCATTTAAAACCTTTTTTAGCTACTTATATTGCATTTTTTAATTATTTACTAGCCTTCTAAAGCTTTTTATAAAGCTTCTAAAGTATGTCCTTTAAATTCTTTTCCAGCCTCAATACGTTGAATTGTTCTAACAGATATATTAGTTCTTTCGGAGAGTTAATTGTTACTGAGTTAGACTTGATTTTTCTCTATATTTTAAAAGTTTATTCACTTAATTGTTGCTTTGCTTTTACAACTTATCGTGTATAAAATGCGATTATTCTCTTAGGCTTTAAATTAATTATCGTTACTAAAAAAACACTCCAGAACTTTTGCGTTTTTATTTAAATCTTCTATTTTAATAGTATTAATTTGTCCTGCGCCTAAGAAGCGGTATCTAAGTCCGACAAATTTCCCTATAGATTTGTGGTATGTATTTTCATATATTTTTCTATTATCAACAAATACATTAACGGTCTTATCTTTTATACTTATATCTATCGCTTTATTTTCATTTAAATCTACACCAAAAGCAGACAAATCGTGTTCTTTACCTGAATAAACGTTATTGCTTAATAAAATATCTAGATTAGACACACAGCCTAACTTAGAAAAAGGCATAATAATAGCCCCTTCTGTTCCAAGAACAACAATTTTAAAATTCTGGCAAACAGCCCATTTGTCATTTAAAACACTTTTAACAGATTGACTTATCTTGATATTATCTCCAGATATATTTCCAAAATCATCTATATAATGAAAAGTAGATTCTAAAGGTTTTCCACTTTTCTTTATTTCATTAAGAATAGCTTCTGAAAAACCCATTTTATCATTCTTAATTTGCTTTTCAGATAAATACTTAGGAGTAGGTTTGTAATCTATCGTTCCAACCCACCCCTCTGATTTGATAAATAAGTCATGCCTCCTGATTATTTTACCATCAACACGAAGTTTAGAATTGTAGTATCCTGGATAGTAATAAATTCCCGTAGCTTGTTTTTGGTCAGATTTTATTTTTATTGTTTTCGTAACATCCCAATACTGTTGTATATATATGCTATCTGATTTGATATTATCTAAGTTAAAATCAAATATCACAGAATTCGGAAAACTATTAGTAACTGGTTTACTACTAAATTTAATATTCGAAAAGTCATGTTTTGGTTTAGTTTTAGAGGAATCTATCATTGAATAAATAGAAATAAAACCCAAAGCAAATATAATTGCTAAAACAATTATAATATAACTGTTAGCATTCATCTTCTTTTCAAACCATACTCTATTTTTAGTAGTTTCATGATTGGTTTTAAAATCACGCCAAGTGTTAAAACCTGCAAATAACGCTAATGTATTCAAAGTACTAATACTTGGGGTGCTATTATATTTTACTCTACCCCAAACACGTTTTAATGTTGTTACACTTAGTAATATAGACGTTTCTTCTCTAATTTTTTCACTTAACTCAATAAAGGTTTTATTATGCCAAGTATTCGAATCTCCCCACTGTAATTCATCTTCAATTAGTTGAAGGCATTTTTTAACTAATATATGCTCTGGATATAAACTCATAATTATGCAAAAATCTTTAAAAAATTATACTTGTACAACATTGAATGAACTTGTATCAACTTGTCTCTAGCTTTTGTTGGTCATATATAGATATTTGAAGTGTTATTATCATTAATCAAAAAAACATAATTTACGATGAAAAAATTATTATCTATAGTTTTAATAATTAGTACAGTTTGCTTTAATAGTGTAAAAGCACAAAAAAACATTTCTATAGACACTACAAAGTGGGAAATTAAAGCCAAGTCTTATTCCTTTGAATCCTTTAAAGGTAAAGAGGCTATCAACATAAAATCAGGGTCTTTTAAGCTTAAAAACACGAAGTTTTTAAACGGCACTATAGAGTTTGATATTGTATTGAAAGGAAATCGTGCTTTTCCTGGTGTATATTTTAGAATGATTGATGACAAGAATGGAGAGCATTGGTATTTGCGTCCACACCAATCTGGTAATCCAGATGCAAACCAAGCAGCAGCAATTATTAATGGAGTAACACCTTGGCAATTATATTTTGGTAAAAAGTATTCGTTTAAATATGATTATAAATACAACGATTGGACTCATGTAAAACTGGTTGTAAACGATGATAAGGCTCAAGTATTTTTAGATTATTCAGATAAGCCCAATTTGTCATGGAATTTATTTACCGAAACGAAATGGGGAGATTTGGTTATTAACTTAGCAAATAAGGACGCTATACATATTGCTAATATTACGGTTGATAAAAAAGCTAATGATTTGGTTGATTTTAAAACTATAAACAGAAAGCCCATACCTAAATTAATAGAAAAATGGGAGGTTTCAAATGCTTTTAAAGAAGAAATCTTGGA
Organism: uncultured Algibacter sp.; assembly: GCF_947487575.1. Taxonomy (GTDB): domain Bacteria; phylum Bacteroidota; class Bacteroidia; order Flavobacteriales; family Flavobacteriaceae; genus Algibacter_B. The sequence goes on from NZ_CANKXG010000003.1 coordinate 91,636, forward strand.
TGATTCTAACCAATTGCAATCAAAGCTTGAAAACGCTAAATGGATGGGGCATATAGAAGTTGAAGAAGGAATGGCTGCAAATATTTCAAGAAAAATTCAAATAAATAGAAAAAATGCCAATACTGTTTTTGCAAAAATTGAAATTATATCAGATAAAGACCAACAAAAACTATTTCATTTTGGGTATAGTGATAGAGTAGTAGCCATATTAAACGGGAGTTCTATATATAAAGGCAACAATAGCTTTAGAACTAGAGACTACAGATATTTAGGAACCATAGGATTATTTGATGCTGCATACCTCAATTTAAAAAAAGGAAAAAACACACTTATTATGGCAGTTTCTGAAAGTTTTGGAGGCTGGTTAATAACTGGGAAATTTGATAATTATGACGGATTAAAAATTAAATACTAAAACCATAACATATATTTAATGAAATATATACTAATATTTTTTTGTTGGATTAGTTTTAAGGTTTCAGGACAGGCTCTTCAAGATATTCAATATGGAAATAATTCAATTGTTGGTTCCTATGCAAATGTAAATGGGATTACTATGTATTATGAAAAATATGGAGAAGGAGAGCCTATTATTCTACTGCACGGCGGAACAGGGTCAATATCAGAATTTCAATTTCTAATTCCGTATCTATCAAAAAAATTTAAAGTATATGCACTAGATTTTAGAGGACATGGGCGAACAAATAATAATCTGGATGCAATGAGTTATTCATTGCTTACTAAAGATATTATCCAATTTATTAACTATCTTAATTTGAATACTATTAAAATTATCGGATATAGTGATGGAGGTATAGTTGCGTTAAAACTAGCAATTGATATCCCTGAAAAAATTGAAAAGATGATTGTTGTTAGTGCAAATAAATCAGTTTCAGACTTAAATAAACAGTTCATTGGTTTTGCCAAAACGATGATTACCGATAATAATTTAAAGAATGCTTACATAAAACGTGAAAAGAAAAAATATGACACTATTAATCCAGAGCCCGAGAAATACCAAAGATTTATGCAATTAATGGGGCAAATGTGGCTACATGACCCATATATTAAAAATCGTGATTATGCTAAAATAAGCACGCCTCTATTAATGGTGTATGGTGACAATGATGCTTTTCATTTCGATGCTATGATTGATATGTATAAAAATCTTAATTGTAAAAAGAAGCAATTATGTATATTACCAAATACCAATCATTTTGTATTTAAGAAAAAACATGCTAAAATCATCAATCCTATAATACACAAATATTTAGTTTCAGATTAATAATTCTGCATTTCATGAATAATACAAATCATAGATTATCTATTGAAAATATAGAAGATGTTATTAAAATCATTAATCCAATATTTTTGAATTCCCCTCAATTTGAATGTAAAAGTTTAAATGAAACACTAGGATTAAATTTGATTATTAAAAACGAAATTGAAAACCCTGTGAAGTGTTTTAAAGCAAGAGGAAGCGAAGTTTTTATTTCGAAGGCAAAATCAGGTTCTTATATAATATGTGCTAGTGCAGGCAATTTTGGACAAGCAATGGCTTACTCAGCAAAGAAAAAAGATATCAACCTAACTGTATATGCAAGTCATAATGCAAATGCTGTTAAAATTAAGAAAATGAAATCTTTAGGAGCAAATGTTATTTTATATGGAAACGATTTTGACGAGGCAAAGGTTGAAGCGAAACGGAAAGCACAAGAAATTAAAGCACGATTTATTGAAGACAGCCTTGATATAGAAAGTTTAGAAGGAGCAGGAACCATTGGGATAGAACTTTTAAAATATCCTAAAAAAATTGACACAGTATTAGTAGCTTTAGGAAATGGCGCACTATTAAATGGAATAGCAAGATTTTTAAAACATTACAATCCTGAAATAAAGATTATTGCAGTACAAGCTAAAGGCGCACCTGCAATGGTAAATTCTTGGAAAACAAACACATTAATAAAGCATGAGAAAAGTGAAACTATTGCAGATGGGGTTAATGTTAGAATACCTATTCCGCAAGCTTTAAAAGACATGAAAGGTATGGTAGATGATGCCATACTTGTTGAGGATGAAAGTATTATTAAAGGAATGAAGTTACTGTTTAAACATTTAAATTTGGAAGTAGAACCTTCTGCAGCAGTTGGTATAGCAGCCATTTTGGAAAACAAAAGCGCTTTTAAGAATCAAAACGTTGCTACTGTTATTTCTGGAGGAAATATTACTAAAGAACAAAAAGATAAGTGGTTAAAATAAAAATATAAGGATGGGGTGTTTTATCGAATATGTGATTTTTAAAACAGCTAAAAACTAGCTTTTTTTTTGGCTTTGGCAAACCTTGGAGAGTTATTCGAAAGATTTCTAATATTTTAGATTGGACTGTAAAGATGATAAAAAAGAATATTAGTAGTTTCGAATTGTTTCTTAAGCTCTCCATAAGTTTATTTTTCACTTTCATAATGAGTTTTTATAAGGACTTTAAAATCATTCAATTGTTACTGTATTCTAGGAGTTATTAAACATTTTATTTCTTTTTTAGAATGTAAATATTATCCGTTTCTTTTATTAGTAGAGTATTCTTTTCTGGTTGAAATTCAAAAAAATACCCGTATTTATAATTAGCAAAATAATTATTGTTAATCTTAATGGTTTCAAACTCTTTTCCTTGAGTTTCCACAATCAACTGGTTATTATCCGCTTTACAGGTTACTTGAATGGGCATAGTATTAGAAGCATATGTTCCCAATAAGCCTGTCAGTTTCTTATCATTTATTTTTACACCATTAAAATGGGGCAATTTGTAGTCGTTTTCTAAGCAAATTGCGACAACAGCACTAATTATATCATCCCTAGGGTATAAAATTCCGTTTGTGCAATAAGCAATTGAAAGCCCTACATCAGGAAAGTGAATCAGAGTAGTATAATATTCGTTTATTCTTCCTTCGTGACCATAAGCCAAAGAGGAGTCAAATTGAAATTTGAAAATACCCAATCCATAATCTTTATCAAAAGAAGTCATTAAGTTTAAACTTTTCTTTTCAATCAATTGATACGAAAATAGAGTATCTATAAATTTTAATAAATCTGATGTATTAGAAACAATAACACCTGCACCTAAATGATTTTCTGCAATATCTTCACGTTCTTGATTCCAATTACCTCCAGTATACTTATACGATTTACTTTTTTTTCTTGTGGAGTCCTTAGCTTGTTCATAATAAGTATTTTTAAGGTTAATTTTTTGAAATATGCTTTTTTGTAATAGTTTTTGATAAGACTCGCCTGAAATTTTTTCTAGAATAAGACTTAATAGAAAGAAATTTGTATTTGAATATTGGTGTTTTTTTCCTGGTTTAAATTGTGGTTTGTATTTTTCGATTATTGCAAGTAAATCCTTTTTTGATTTTTTTTCATATTTCCATTGTTGAAAATCTGTCTTATCAGAATAGTTTGCTAAACCACTAGAGTGATTTAGTAAATTTCTAACCGTAATCAATTCACTGTTGGGAACTTCTGAGAAAAATTTATTTAAATGGTCATCAAGCGATAACTGACCTTTCTCAATAAATTGAAAAACAAGAACTGCTGTAAACGTTTTTGTAACTGAGCCAATCCTATAAAATGTTTCTGTTGTTGATATTTTTTTTCTGATTGATTTAATAAAGAGTACCCAAAAGCTTTTTGATATACTAACTGATTGTGTTTTGAAATGGCAAGACTACCCATTCCAAGTTTATACTTGTCAAGATTTATAAATAAACTATCAAGTTTTACCTTGTCAATTCCTATTTTTTTAGTGGTTTGCCCAAAGGAAACACATATATTGAACAATAAAATGTAGCTTATCAGTTTATTCATTAAGCTTTTCAGTTTTTTAATGTTGGGCATAGTTACTTTTTAGTTTCTATTTCAATAATTTCTTTTCCGTATTCTCCAAGATATTGGCTTAATAAACTCTCATAAACTTTATAGCCATCATCAACATTTGTAAAAATCAACATTCCTTGTTTGGTTTTAGGGAAGATAAAAACAATGGTTTGAACGCCATTATCAGAGCCACCGTGTGAAAGTGCGAAATTGCCATCTCTGAAGTCATATTTTTCAAATCCCAATCCAAAATGCTTTCCTTTTTGGGAACTGACTTGGTTAGATTGCATTTCTTTGAAAACGTGTTCAGAGAGTCCATATCCATTTAATACGGCTGTTAAAAACGTTCCATAATCCTCTACTGTTGTGAGTAAATCATCCGCTCCATTAGCCACTTTTCTTTTATGAACTTTGTAACTCTTTCCACTTTTATCAAAACCTAAAGAAAGTCTTTGCTCTTCTATTTTATCGTCCCAAACATACCTAGTATCTTCCATATTAAAAGGTTCAAATATTAATTCTGACGCTAATGCACTTAGAGACTTGTTAAACCTGCTTTCCAATACCTTTCTTAAGTATTCAAAGCCTTCTCCAGAATATTGGTATTTTGTTCCAGGTGTGAATTGAAATTTCAACTTTTCATCACGCCAATTAGGGAAGCCTGTTTGATGACTTATCAAGTGCTTTATTGTTAGCAATTTATGTCTTTCATCATCTTTTAAGTCTGGGTCAGTCCAGTATTTGTAAACTGGCTCGTCCAAGCTTAACTTGTTTTGGCTTACTAACCTTAGAGCTATATAGGCTGTAACTGGTTTTGTTAAAGAAGCAACATTAAATATGGTGTTGATAGGTGCTTTTTTATTTTTGTTTAGATTCCCTATTACTTTAACTTCCTCTAACTGTCCGTTATTTATGATGCCAAGTCCAAGTATTGGGATATCATTTGCTATTAGCCATTTTTTAAGCTCAAATGGGTTGAACAAATCTTTAGTTTGTATTTCCTTTTTATTCTTATGATTATAGCTTAAACTTCTTTTGAGTTTCCAATCATTGTTTTCCAAAAGCCACAAATGATTAAAGTTCGCAGAACTCGCAAATTGTGCCTTTCCATTATTGAAGGTTTCATAAAAATTATGGATTCCAGTTTGAATAACAGCATACAACTTCTTATTGTTGTAAAGCGGATATATTTTTGTTGAGTAATTCAATAACTCTCTGCGTGATTGATATTGGTCTGGAGATTTGCAAAGTCCATTCTTCAATGCATTCAAAAATGCTACTTTATTTTGTTGACCACCTTTGTCGTGATAAAATTCAAAGTCGCTACTTAAATGTTTTTCAAACTGACTTACTTCACAAGTATTAAAGCCAATATTGAATAACAGACTGTCCTTTTTAATGATGTTTTTGTATAATTCGGTGTCGTTGGCAATTTGTGCTTTAGAGGTAAAGATTGTTAAAAGAAGGGCAATTATTACAATAAGTTTATTTTTTACTTTCATAATGAGTTTCAGTAAAGACTCTAAAATCATTTACTTTTTACAATATTTTAATTTAGGTTTTTTACAAAAGATTTTATTTCTGTAATATATCTTTCTTCTTGCTCTAACCATCCATAATGTCCACATTCATTCAAAAATATTAATCTAGAGTTTTTATAAACATTATGGGCTTTATATGCAGTTCCAGAACCAACCATATCTTGTCTTCCCTGAATAATTAAAACAGGAGTCTCAAGTTTAGACATTGCATTTTTCCAGTTATAATTTTTTTCATGTAAATCTTGAAATATTAATTTACTAATTTCAGGTTTTCCCTGAGTTAATCTATGTGCAACTTTTTCAATGTATTTATCTCCATATAGGTATAAAGGTGCTCTAAATCTCCCAACTTTATATTTAGCTAGATAAGTAGTGTCTCCTTTTTTTATCTTATTTCTCCAATAATTTAACGAATCTTTTTCTTGAGCGCTTTGTCGAATGTGAAAATTAGCTCCTAAATAAGTAAAAATATCCATATCGATTCCACCTGAACCAGAGAGAATCATTCCTGTCAAATTATTTGAATGTTTTGAAGCATAATGTTGAGCAAGAAAGCCTCCAAAACTGTGTCCTAACACAGCCCATTTGTTAATTTTTAAATGCTTCCTTAAGACTTCAATATCTTCCACCAGTAAATCCATATTTAAAGTGTTTGAATTCAAACTATTAAGCTTAGACTTACCTGTTCCCCTTTGGTCATATAGAATAACCATGTAATCGTCATTTAGGAGTTTAGCCAAGGACGAAAAACCTTCACAATTCATCCCTGGTCCCCCATTAATAATTAGAATTGGAGACCCTTGTCCATAAATTTTATAATGGATTGTTCCATAGTCAGTTTTTATTAAATGGTTAGTTTGACCTATTGTACCTATAGTAAACAATAGCGTTATCTTAAATATTAGTTTCTTCATCAACTCCATTTTTACTTTATTAATATTTTACAACGGTTGTTAACCATAGTTTTTTCTAGTACGGTCTTCTTGTGCTTTATTTGAAGTTGAATTTGTACAACTATTGGTAATTATTATAACCAACAGCAATAGATATTTAAGGTAATGTTTCATAAAGTTCGTTTAGGCTCGTTTAATAGACGCCCATTTTTGCTAGTTGTTACACTTTTCAGAAAGAGAATTAGTCTTTTTAATTGTGTCTAACACTAAACTCTACACCAATTCAACTCATAGCTTTACACGTTCAATTACTCATTTTGCAATACTTCAGACAAAGTCATTTGGTACGCTCTTAAAGCCACAAGATGAATTACTAAAAAAACGATTATAAAAAGCACAATAACAGGAACTAAAAACATCCATATATGCAACTCTATGCTATTAATATAGGTTTTTAAAAACCAATTTTGATAACCATACCAAGCTAAAGGAATGGCAATAACAATAGCTATAATAATCTGTGAAGCAACTTCTTTAGCTAGTAGTTTAGAGACATCCATTAATTCTGAGCCGAGGACTTTTCTAATGCCTATTTCTTTCATACGTTGGCTAATAGTGATTAATATTAAGCCCACAATACCAATTACGGCAATTATAATAGCAAGTATTGAAAATAAACTAAAGACAAATAAGAACGTTCGGTCTGATTTCAAGGTATTACTTATCTTATTTTCTAGAGACAAATAATCAAAAGGTTGTTCTGGGAAATAGTTCTCATAAATGGTTTTTAACTTTTGAATAATTTCGGTGGTATTATTACTAGCCACTTTTAAGGTTAAAAAGGCTTTGTGACTATCGGTAAGTCGTAATACCGTTGGTACTGGTTCGTTTTTGATGGATTGATAATAAAAATCGTCAACAATGCCTATAATTTTAAACTCTTCATTTCTACCTGTTACAACAAAGTTATTAATAGCTTCTTCTGGTGTTTTGTAACCAACACGTTCCATAGCTTTTACATTCATAATAATACTCTTGGTTCCAGTTTCTTTTTCGCCTTTCCTAAATAGTCTTCCTGCAAGTAGTTTTATATTGTAAAATTCTAGAAATTGGTCATCTATAGAGAGTTGGAAAAAAGAATTTGTGTCTGTTTTGTCGTACCCCTTTCTTCTACAACTAAACCAATGTTGAATTTCTTGACCAGGAATATCAGATGAAAAAGTAAATCCTTTTACTTCAGGAATTTGAGTCAATTCATCTTTCATTAAAAGAATTTTACTTTGTAATTCACTCTGTTTTTCTCCTGTTTTGGGCGCTTTAATTACTATACTTTGAGCATAATTAATACCCATATCTTTTTCCATTAAAAACGTAGCTTGCTTGTATGCTATAAGTGTACCGCAAAGCAATACAACTGAAATTACAAATTGCAGAGTAACTAATAGTTTTCTAAAAAAGACTCCTTCTCGTTTGTTTTTAAATTTCCCTTTTAAAACAGTTACAGGTTTATAAGATTGCAATATAACAGCAGGATAAATACAAGAAATTATAATGCCTAAAACAAAAATTACTATAAATGTACCTAAGAATTTAGAGTGCTCAAATAAATTAAAATCGCCTATTTGAGTAATGGTTTTAAACCAAGGATTTAAAGCATAAAATAATACAATAGTTATGGCTAAGCAAAGTATGTTAAAAAGGAAAGCTTCACTTAAAAACTGAGTTATTAAATTCATTTTAGAGGCTCCATTAATTTTTTTAACACCTACCTCGTTGGCTCTTTCTATAGAGCGTGCTGTAGTTAGGTTTATAAAATTAATCCAAGCTATAATTAAAAGAAAAATAGAAAATCCAAAAAGAATACTTATAATTTTTCCGTTAACAGGAGGCTCCGATTCATATTCTATATTAGAGGTTAAATGAATATCCTGCAACGGTTGTAAATAGTATGTATCTCTTTTGCCTTGCGAATCTAGACGTTCTTTATAATTGGTAGCTATCATCTCAGGAAGACCTTCGTTTTCTAGCTTTTTATAATCGCTATTTGGTTTTAGTTGTATAAAAGTACTGCCATAATCGTAGCCCCAACTTGTTCTAATTCTAGGACGTTGTTTGTAAATGGTTTCCATAGAAAACAAAAAATCGGATTTTACAATTGAATTTTTTGGCATCTTTTTATAAACAGCAGTTATCATGTAATCTTCATTACCATTTACTTTTATTGTTTTACCTAATGGACGTTCTTCTCCAAAATAACGCTCTGCTGCGAGGTGTGATATTGCTACTGTATTTGGCGCTTTTAAAGGGTCTTTTTCGCCTTGTAATAATGGAATTGTAAATACTTCAAATATAGAAGAGGTTGCATAGTACGTTTTATCTTCAGAATAAATAATTTTGCTTCCAGAGGCATTGTTATAGCTTATGGTTATTTCATTTTTTGGAGTTATCCTCGCATGATTTACAACATCGCTATAATGTTCTTTTAACCATTTTCCGGTTGGTGGAAATGAATTGGCTGTTTTCCATAACACTTCGTTATTTTGATAACGATTGTAAGCAACACGATAAATATCTTTGGCATTTTCGTGGTGGCTATCGTAGCTTCTTTGGTAATACACATACTCTAAAATAAACAAGGCACTTAGTATACCTATAATTAAACCAACTGCATTAATTATAGAAATAAGTTTATCTCTTTTTAAATTACGATAGAAAATATTTAGTTTGATAAAGTTCATTTTTATCTAGTTATTTAGTTAATTGGCTGTATTACTAATTGCTTGTTTCCATTACAATTTTTCCATCAAATAAGTTGATGACCCTGTGTGCGTAATTTGCATCACTTTCGGAGTGAGTTACCATAATAATAGTTGCACCTTCTTGACTTAGCTCTGTTAATAGATTCATAACCTCGGTACCATTTTTAGAATCTAAATTTCCCGTAGGTTCATCTGCTAACAATAATTTAGGCTCAGTAATTACAGCTCTAGCAATAGCAACACGTTGTTGCTGCCCTCCAGATAATTGTTGCGGAAAATGGTTAGAACGGTGGTCTATTTTCATGCGTTTTAAAACAGCTTTTACTTTTTCTTTTCGTTCTTTTTGATTGATGTTCATAAACGTTAATGGCAATTCAACATTTTCGTAAACCGTTAAGCCATCAATTAAATTAAAGCTCTGAAAAATGAAACCAATATTACCTTTTCTTGCTTTAGTTAACTCCTTTTCTTTTAGGTTGCCTATTTCTTTTCCATGAAACATATAACTACCATCGGATGGAATATCAATAAGTCCAAGTATATTTAAAAGGGTAGATTTTCCACAACCTGAAGGTCCCATTATAGCAATAAATTCTCCGTCTTTTACATGTAGATTTATATCGTTTAATGCCTTAGTTTGTATATCTTCTGTAATAAATATTTTAGTTAGGTTTTTTGTCTGTATCATGGTTATTAATTTAAAATAAGTTTATCGCTGTTTTCAAAATTTTTATAGCTAGATGTTATTACACTTTCGTTAGGTTCTAGACCTTCAAGAATTTCATAATATTGGGGGTTTTGTTTGCCTATTTTTATTTGGCGTTTAGTAGCAAAATTACCAGAAGCATCTACAACGTAAATCCAATTTCCGCCAGTAGTATTAGAAAACGCTCCTCTGCTAACAAGTATCGCATTTGTAGGTGTCCCCAATTCTAATTTTATAAAATAACTTTGTCCCGTTCTAATATTGTTTGGTTTTTCGTTTATAAAACTTAGGTCTATTTGAAATTCTCCATCTCTTACCTCCGGATATACTTTTTTAGTTTTTAAGGCGTAGGTTTCTCCATCGCGTTCTAAAGATGCAGAAACATGTCTCGTAACTCTATCAATATAATGCTCATCTATATTAGACTGTACTTTAAAATTGGTTAACACGTGTATCTGTCCTATACGTTGTCCTTGGGAAATGCTTTGCCCAATTTCGGCATCTAGCATTCCTAATTGGCCATCTATAGTTGCCCTAACATTTAAGTGTTCAATTCTTTCATAAACCATGGCTAAGGTTTTTTTCATTCGTATTAAATCGTTGTCTAATTCTTTTATACCTGTAGCACTTAATAACGAATCTTGCTTTGCTTTAAACTTGATAACATCGTACTGTTTAGAAGCCAATTCTTTTTCTTCTTTGGCTCTTATATAATTTTCTTTAGCTATTAATTCTTCTTCAAATAACGATTTGTTTTGCTCAAAAGACCTGTTTGCTTTTATAACTCTGTATTCTGCCTCAAGCAAACTTTTTTGATTAAAAACACGTTGCGACTCAAAATTTATTTTTGTTTCTCTTAAATTGTTTTGCTTAATAGCTAGGTTGTTTTCGCTTGCTAAAATTTGCTCATATAACTGCCTGTTTTCTAGCTTTAATATAATATCTCCTTTTTTTACAATACTGCCTTCTTCTATATATTTTTCAACAATTCTTCCGTTTTCGTAGGCATCAAGATATACTGTAGTAATGGGTTTTACAACGCCATTAATTGTAATGTAATCATTAAAATTAGAGCGCTTAACCTCTGTTATCGTAATTTCATTTTTTTTAACTTCTGATGATGTACTAGGCGTGCCTAAACTATTGTATAGAAATATTGCGATTAAAATAATTACAAGTAATCCTATGCCAATATGTTTGGGTTGTAGTGTTCTTTTCTTCTCTATTTTAGTATCCATTCTTTGTTATTATTTAAAAGGAAAAACAGCAATACCGCAATAAAAATCTATTGCCTTTTTTTGATATTGTAATTGTAAATTAATTCTAGTTCTTTCAATTTTAGCTTGTGCTAAATTATTTTTGGCAACCTCTAATTCGTAAATCGTAGCCAGCCCTTTGTTAAACTTTTTTTGAGCAAAATTAAAAGCGAGTTCTTTAGATTTTAAGTTGGACTCGTTCTCCTCTTTCTCCGCTAAAAGCGCAGTGTTTTTTTGAATTGTTTTTTGTATTTCTTTATAAAGTTCTTGCTTCTTTTGCTCTAGAATATTCTTTTCTTTTAAGATATTTATTTTAGCAATTTTTACATTGGAATGTTTCGACCATTTATTGGTAATCGGAATTCTTAAAGACAAACCAATGGATTTGGCAGCATTATTAGACAACTGGTCTAAAAAAGGAGTTATCAATCCATTTTCATCAATACTCGTTTCAAAATAACCTGTTCTATACGCCGCATTTAATGCTAATGATGGATAAAAATCACTCCTTCTAATGGCCAAGTTTTTTTCTGAAGCATTTACCTGTAATTCTTGTTGTTTAATAGACGGAAGAAATGCAATTGCTTTAGAAAAAACAGTTTCTAAAGTTAAACTATCAAGAGATTTTAATGCTACTAAATCGGGTTTTAGCTTTATACTCGTGCCATTAAAATTCATGATTTGAATAAGATTTAAAGTCGCTTCATTTAAGGCGTTTTGGGCTTGAGCTATTTCTAATTTATTAGTACCTAATTCAGATTCAATATCGTATAAATTAGATTTCGCTAGCAGTCCTAGTTCTATTTTTGAAGTTACCAACTCGTAGTTTAAATTAGAAATTTCTAATTTTTCTTTTGTGATTTGCAATAAATCTTCTCTAAATTTTACAAGATAGAAAGCGTTCATCACATCAAAAGAAAGGTTGTATTTTGCTTGCAAAACAGCTTCTAAGCTTGCATGATATAGTAGTTTTTTCTGCGACCTTTGGTGCCACTTTTTAAAATTATTAAACAGATTTAAAGACGATGTTACTCCGTAGGTGTTTGATGATGTTGCAGTATTGATAACCTCGTTATTATTTGGGTCTACATACCTACCAAATCGTCTGTTTAAATTTGATACAGCACTAAAGTCTGGCAAAAAATCTCGTTTAGATTGTTGAAACGATTCCTTATCAATCTCCGAATTGTAAGTTTTTGTTTTTTGGTCTAAGTTATTTTCACAAGCATAAATAATGCATTCCTCTAAAGTCCATAATTTTTGTGCATTACCATTTAAAGAAAAGGCAATGTAGGTTACAAAAATCAGGAAAGTGTTTTTCATTTTTTATTGTTTTGCATTTTATATAACGATATGCGTGCCAAAAAAATCAATATACTGAAATTCAATAGATTACAAGTATCATCAATATCTAATCATCATTTTTATGTAAAATATTTTTATACAAAGTGTAAAAATATTTTACACTTTATAGTTGAGTATTGTTCTTATTTGTAGCTTTGGATTATTATGTTGCAATCTGGAAAAATACTTATCGTAGACGACAATAAAGGGGTGCTAAGCGCCTTAGAATTGTTGTTGCAAGATGTTTACAAAACTGTAACTACACTTCAAAACCCAAACGGAATATCTTCGGTTACCGATTTAAAAAGCTACGATGTTATTCTTTTGGATATGAATTTTTCATCCAGAATAAATACAGGAAATGAAGGTTTTTATTGGCTAAGAAAATTAAAAGAAATAGCACCCGATGCTTCTGTAATAATGATGACTGCTTTTGGCGATGTAGAATTAGCTGTAAATACCTTAAAAGAAGGCGCTATAGATTTTGTATTAAAACCATGGGATAACGAAAAGATTTTAGCCACCATTCATGCAGCCTTTCAATTAGGAAAATCTAAGAAAGAAGTAAGTTTACTAAAACAAAGCGAAAAAAAATTAAAGCACCTTATCAACGAAACAGAGCAGCAAATTATTGGAACTTCGTCAGCGATAAATGCCGTTTTAAAAATTACTGAAAAAGTTGCAAAAACCTCTGCAAATGTTTTAATAACTGGCGAAAATGGTACTGGTAAAGAGTTAATTGCGCGAGCTATTCACAACCAATCTGCGCAACATCAAGAAATTTTAGTAAATGTAGATGTAAGTGCCATACCCGAAAGCCTTTTTGAAAGTGAACTTTTTGGACATGTAAAAGGTGCCTTTACCGATGCTAAAAATGATAGAGCAGGTAAGTTTGAAGTTGCTCATAATGGTACACTTTTTTTAGATGAAATAGGTAATTTGCCATTACAGTTACAGTCTAAATTATTAAAAGTGATTCAACAAAAAGAAATCGTTCGTATTGGGTCTAACAAAGTTATTCCTGTAAATGTTAGATTGGTTTGCGCTACCAATTGCGATTTGAATAAAATGGTTGATGAAGGACTTTTTAGAGAAGATTTGTTGTACCGAATAAATACTATACATATTGAAGTACCCGCACTTAGAGAACGTGGCAATGATATTATAGAATTGGCAGAATTTTTCTTAAATAAGTATGCGAATAAATACGATAAAAAAGGATTGAAATTGAGTAGTGCCATCAAGAAAAAACTACTTAAATATACTTGGCCCGGAAATATTAGAGAGCTACAACATACTATGGAACGATGTGTTATTTTAAGTGAAAATAATCTATTAACGGTAAACGATTTTATGTTTAATCAGCGGCAAACAAAAGCATTAAACACGGCAGACATAACCATTGACGAAATGGAAAAAAATATGATTATTACTGCGCTAAAAAAACACGATGGTAATTATAGTACTGCTGCAGAACAGTTAGGTATCACGCGTCAAACCTTATACAATAAAACAAAGCGTTATAAAATTTAATATTCTAAAATGCTATCTAAAAATTTATATCTAAAAATAATTTTAAGAGTACTATTGCTAGTATTGGTATGTGCTAGCGTAGTGTATTTTATTTTAAATGATATAAAAGGCGTTGCTGTATTATTAGGAGTCGTACTAATTTTACAAATAATTTCACTTGTCAATTTTCTAAACAGCACCAACCGTAAACTCATGTTTTTCTTTAATGCTATAGAAAACTCAGATTCTACCATTAGCTTTTCAGAAAACACAAATAACTCGGTAACAAATCAATTAAATGCGCATTTAAATAAGGTTAATAGAATTATTCAAGATGAGAAATTGCATACCCAAGCCCAAGAACAATACTACCAAACTTTATTAGCATACACCAATGTTGGCTTATTATCTATTAATGCCAAAGGGCATATTTTATTTGCCAACGAAAGTGCAAAAAAATTGTTGAATTGCGATGTGCTTACACATATTCAACAGCTAAAAAAAATAGATAACAGCGTCTATAATTTAGTTAGTAAACTACAACCTTTTAAGCAACAGGTAATTTCTATAACGAACGAACGTGCAACGGTTGAATTAAAAATTGAATCTAAACCTATAGAAGTTAACAATGTGTCTCTTTTATTAGTTAGTATTCAAAATATTTATAGCGAATTAGACACCAAACAAGTCGATTCTTGGATGGGATTAATAAAGGTAATGAGCCATGAAATTATGAATGCTTTGGCACCAATAACTTCTATTTCAGATAGTTTATCTAAAATCATCAAAACTGATAATGGTAAAATTCAATTGGACCAATTAAAAGAAAGTGATTTAGAAAAAGTAAAAAAAGGATTGGCCGTAATACAAGAACAAAGTTTAGGTTTAACCGATTTTGTTACAGGGTATCGTTCTTTAACAAAAATTCCTAAACCCGATAAAACACTTATAAAAGTGTCTGCATTATTCGAAAAAATAATCACGTTAGTAAGTAACGAAAAGGCACATAAAAATATATCTCTCGAAACTCAAATTACACCAACTAATTTAGAGCTTTTCGCAGACGAAAATCAGATTATGCAGGTTTTAGTCAATTTGATTAAGAATTCGATAGATGCGTTAACTCATCATGCTAACGGAGTAATTAAACTACAAGCTATAAAAACAACTTCTGGAAATATAGAAATACAAGTTATAGATAACGGAACTGGAATATCAGAGAACAATCTTAAGCAAATTTTTATTCCGTTTTTCACCACCAAAGAAAAAGGTACAGGAATTGGTTTAAGTCTTTCTAAACATATTATGCAATTGCATCAAGGACACTTAATGGTAAAATCTACACCTGATGTAGAAACTGTTTTTACATTGTTGTTTTAAAACAAGCCTTTTAGACTCTTTCAAGTTTAATAGGATACGCTTTATTTGCGTTCCATTGACACACGTATAAATTTTCATCATTATCAACACACACATCGTGGCAATGACGAAAAATCGGTTTTTCTTGAACCATGCGTTGTAGTTTTCCTTTTTTATACTTTGGTTTTGTACCACCAGGGTTGGAAACTACTTTACCTTTATCATCCAAAATAGTAATGAAACCAGAACCTGGGCTTGTTTTTGTAGGGTGAGTTTCCATACGCCTTGAAGCATCATAATCAATATCTGAAGACCAACATACCCCTGAATACAAATTATCATTATGAATAACAGGACGACAAACAAAGGCTCCAGGTAAATCTATTTGCTCTATATACACGCCATCTAATGTAAAACGCTTAAAACAATTACTAGCTCTAGAGGTTATTAGCAATGTAGGCTCTCCTTTTCCTCTGTAATCTATACAAACACCATGCGCTGTTTGAAATTGGTTTTGCCCTGTGCCATTTCCTTCTCCAATTTTTCTAATAAACTCTCCGTCTTTTGTAAATTGAAGTATGTACTGCGACCCATAACCATCGGCTATGTAAATATCTCCATTAGGTCCAATGGCACTTTCGGTAGGTTTAAATTTATCCTTTTTGTCGTAAGCTCCATATAAAGATGGATGCCCTATAATCATTAATTCTTTACCATCAGTTGTGGTTTTAATAATTTCTCCTCCTTTAGTATCTGCAATAAACAAAAAATCATCAGAGCCATCATTCCACAAAGACAATCCATGACCTCCTTTGTAACGTACCCCCCAGGCATCTAACAATTTACCAGATTTATCATATATTAAAACATTATTATGTGTGTCATCACCCACCATTATAAGCCTACCATGAGAATCCATTACCATTTCATGACAATTCTTTACTGGGGTAATATCCCTATCTAAATCTCCCCAAGATTTATGTACTTTATATTTAAAATCGCCATGACCAATAATATCGTCATACATCTCTGGTTTAGATTTTAATATGTTAAAATGAGGCACAACTGCCAAACCTAAACTTGCTTTTGCTGTTGTATTTATAAACGTTCTACGATTCATATTAGACTTTGTCATAACGGAATTAAATTTTAAGCGATGTTTTCTTTTGATGATTTCATAGGGTTCCCAAACAAATCTAATATGGGCTTTCCTTTACCATCTGGCGTTGTATAAAATGGTCTACCTTCTATTTCATAATGGGTTTCTGGATGAATCCCTAAAGCATGATAAACAGATTGATGCACTTCATCTATTACTACTGGATTCTCTATTGATGAACAAGGTCTTTCGTCTGCAGTTTTACCATAAACTAATCCTTTTTTTACACCACCGCCCCACATTAAAATAGAACTGCCGTCTGTGAAATGACGATGCATTCCATAATGTTTTTCGTGTTCTATAATATCTGGTTGATTCACTTGGTCTTTTACTTTTTTACCTGGTCTCCCTTCCATAATAGCATCTCGACTAAACTCACTTGCCAAAATAATAAGTGTTCTATCTAAATGACCTGTTTCATCTAAATCCTTAACAAGTTGAGCTATAGGTCTATCAATAAGCGCTTTCATTTTTTTAAGTCTCGTATGTCCATTTTCATGCGTATCCCAGCCCAAAAACGGTTCGTATTCTGTAGACACACTAATAAATCGACCTCCATTCATGGCTAGTCGTTTTGCCAACAAACAACCTAACCCAAAACGCCCTGTATTGTATGTATCATAAACTTCTTTTGGTTCTTCAGATAAATCAAAAACTTTGGCTTCTGGCGAATTCAATAAGCGATACGACTGTTCCATAGAACGCATTAAAGACTCACGCTGATAATCACTACCCTGCTCCATGACCTCGCTTTTATTGGCAAGTTCTTTATACAATTTATAACGTGCTTCAAAACGTTTAAGCGACATACCCTTTGGTGGACGTACACTTTCCAAACCACTTGAAGGGTCTGGAATTAAAAATGGGCCATATTCTGTACCTAAAAATCCTGCAGAGTGAAACGCCTTGAGCTCTTCAGACTCCCCCATTGTAAAACGTTGCCCCATAGCAATAAAAGGAGGAATAACAGGATTCGCAGGTCCTAATTCCTTTGCTATCCACGACCCTATGTGCGGAGCTTGTACAGACTGTGGTGGTTCATAACAAGTGTGCCAATGATATTGATGACGTGTATGCAAAATATGTCCTAAATCTGCAGATTTATAGGAACGAATTATAGCTCCTTTATCCATTACACTTCCAATACCTTCTAATCCTTCAGAAAAATATAAATCATCAACTATAGTGGGTTTCTTAGGAAAAGTACTTAACACTCGCTTGCTTTCCACGCCTTTTTCAAAAGGTACATAAGCTTTAGGGTCAAATGTCTCGGTATGTGCCATACCTCCTGCCATCCACAGTAAAATAACGGTATCTGCTGTAGATGCCATTTTTTGAACCTCAGGTGAACAAGAACTTAAAAAACTAAAACCTGGAATTGTAGTTGCTGCTGCCGATAAACTAGCAGCACTCATTTTTTTCAAAAAATCTCTACGTGACTTATTTACATCCATTTTTTTAATTTTTAATTAATAAATTGAAATTCTGGCGACATTAAAACCGCCCAAAACGCATCCTGCAATTGTTCTTGTTTAGGCACATTTCCTAAAACATTTAGCATCATTGTTTTTTCTTCATTTGAAGGTTGTCTATTCAATGCCTGTTCATATAAATCATCTACAATAGCACTACTATCCTCTCCATATTTTATTAACCACGATTGCGCACCTTCTTCTAAAATTCCGTTAAAAAATTCACCGTTTGTAAGTTCTAAAGCTTGCAATAATGTTGCTTGATCTTCTCTTGATGTAGTTACAATTTCTCTGCTAGGTCTTCCTAAAGCTTTCATAAACGGATGTTGTTTTACCAAACTAGCACGTGCAAATTTTTCGCTGTGTGGTTTAAACGTAAAATCAAGTAGTTGCCCCCAATTCTTAAAATTTCCGGTACTATAATTCCTAACTTTTTTCCATGAACTATCATCATACGCAACCGCAACCCAATCGCCTTCTGGTAAATCACGAGAACTCACCCAAGATTTATCGGATTTTAAGAGTATACTTTTTCCATTTTCATAGTCTAACTTTAAAGCAAATAATATTCCAGCTGGATTTGCAATAGTTCCTCCATTTTCACCTATAATTGCTATAGAGTTTTTTCCTGCTTTCAGATAACTTGTAACATCAACTTTATCAACAACTTTCCAATTTTTATTTTGTAATATCTTTTTTCCATTAAGATAAAGTACATAAGAATTATCAACCGAAATTAAAACCTCTCCTTTTTTAATAGTTTCTTTTGAAACATTAAACGATTTTCTAAAATACCTTTTACCAGGTTCAGGTAGTACTACTCTTCCCAACTCTTCTTCTAGGTACCATATACGTATGGCTTTAATATCATCTCCGTTAGGGTTAAATGCTGCTTGTGGGTATAAAGGCGCAATAATTTGACTTACAGCGTCCGAAAATTGTTCAGCACTTAATCGGCGTGTTACAGGACCCTTAAAGACATACTTCGTTTTTAAATCTTCCGCTTTTTTATAATTGACCATGGGTAATTGATAGACTTTAGAGGTCATGATGCGCTTAATTAAATGCTTTAAATCTGAACCCGAATCTATAAAATCTGCTGATAACCAATCTAGTACCTCAGCGTCCCATGGCGCATTATCCATTTCATCTAAAGGCTCGACAATACCACGTCCCATTAATCGATCCCAAAACCTATTCGCAATGGTTCGGTAGAGTCTCCCATTATCTCTCTGCACCATCACCTCTGATAGTTTTAACAATCTATCCTTAACGGTTTCTCCTTCAACACTCCCTAATTCTGGATATAAAAAATTAGCCTTCGCCATTTTCCCTATGGGCTTATCACAGCGATTCAATTCCAATATGGAATCAGAAAATATAGTTGCAAAACCATAGGCTTGATTTAAAGTTAGATTACTAATAAAACTATTATGGCACGATGCACATTTTACATTAACACCCATTAAAGATTGCCCGATGTTTTGAGCTGCTTGCATCTCGGTTCTTTGACTAGCATTAACAACACCCCGCCATTTTACACCTTGTATAAAACCTTCTGAACCTTTTATGGGGTTTACTAATTCAGTTACTATTTGGTCATAAGATTTATTTTTCATTAGCGAATTATACAGCCAATGCGTAATCTGTTTTTTTCCTCCTACGCTGTAGTAATCATTTCGTAACAAATCATTCCAAAAACTTAACCAATGTTGTGTGTAATTTTGATTATCATTTAGCAAAGTATCAACTAACGCTTCTCTTTTGTTTGGATTATTATCATTTATAAAATTTTTAACTACGCTTGGTTCTGGTAATAACCCAACAGCATCCATGTAGGCACGTCTTATAAAAGCCCTATCGTCAATAACCTCTTGCCAATCAAGATTATTTTCATCAAAATAAATGGCTATTAATTTATCTATAGGATGTGTAATATCTTCAACCTTTGGTAATTCTGGCTTCACTAGGGCTAATGCTGCTTCTGGAAAAACTTTCACCGCTTTATCAGACCAATGTGCGCCTTCTTTAATCCATAATTTTACAAGCGCTATCTCATCTGTAGTTAATAGTTTACCTTTTGTAGGCATTACCTTTTTATCATTAGCCGGAAGTATAATACGCTTGTAAATTTCACTTTCTTCTGGCTTACCTGGTACAACTGCCAGTCCACTTTTGCCTCCTTTAAAAACACCTCGTTTAGTTTCAAGCACTAACTCGCCTTTTTGCTTGTTTTCACTATGACATTGGTAACATTTATGAGCAAAAAGACCCCTTACTTCTAAGTTTAATTTATCTTTTTGTAATTCTGATAAAGAATCTGCTCCTTTAAGTTTAGATAGTAATGCTCCCGATTCTTTATTACTATATCCCTCTTTACTACCTGGAAAAACAGATGTTAAATAATCTTCACCATGAGTTAGGTTGGCACCTAAATGTCCTGCTATGGTAAGTAAAACTACTGTTGCAAATAGCATAAACCGATATGCTTTTAAATTTACAATGGTTTTTTTTAGACTATTTTTTAAAATTATGGCTGTAACTATTGCTAATACTGCTGTTGCTATACCTGTGTATTGATGATTATCTACTAAATCGCCAGTATACGCTTCTTGAGTTTTTAAGAACCAACCAAAGAGTGCTGAAAATACTGCAAATCCTGCACCTATATAAATCATCCAATTAATACCTTCTCTAAGTCCTTTTCGTTTACCTCCTATAGTTAATATCTCTAGTAGCAATGCAACTACCAAAAGACCTATTGGAAAGTGTACCAATAGTGGATGTAAACGTCCTAAAAATTGTAGTACCCAATTTGTATTTTCCATTTAATAAAGCAAAAAGTAGGTTTATGAAATTTTCATCATAAATTTATTGTTTACATCAGTTAAAATTATCCTGTACTCTCATGCTTTAAAAAACATAACACAAGATAGAACAGGACACTTACAAATGGTTCTAGAAGTATTTTTAATAGCTTATTTGATAACCCAATTTATAACAATTATTTTTTGCAATGAAAAACAAACCTCAATTAATAGGTAAAAGTGTACTCTTTTTGTTTTTAGCCCTTTTAATGTCATGTTCTACCGATTCTGAAAACAAAGTAGAAAAAGAAGAAACTATAATAGAAGAAGCAGAGGACGACAGCTCGAATCCTACTCCTAACCAGGTTTGTGATGAGGTATCCGATTTTCCAAAGTTAGGACCTTCAGCGTCACAATCACAATCTTGTGATGATATTTCAAACCCTAACAATCAAGGCACACTAGATTGTAGAACAGATAATACTGTTGGAGGTTATGAAAATTTAACTAATGGTTGGGGTAGCTACAAAATTACTGGTGGCGAAATACGATATGATGGCACTAGAACTCGAGTAGAACGATTTTTTAAAACTATTTCGCAAGGAATAAGTAAAAAAACTATTCTAATTGGAACACTTAAAATTGTAGATTTAAGTGGTGGAAACACCTGTATTATCCAGTCCCATGCAGGTGGTAATATTTAAAAAGGGAAGAAGCTGGAAGCACAAACAGAAGTGCACAATTTTTACTTTACGCAAAGAAATCTAGTGGTAAAATACAATTGAAACACATGTAACCATTAATCCATATACTATAGATACTGGTGGTGGCAGAGACGTAAAAAACTTTAAAACCCTAAATTACAACCAAGAATATACTTTTGTTTATGAAACAGGATACGATATTAATGGTACGGCATTTTCAAAAACAACAGTTGGCGATACTGAAATCTACATTGAACACAACCATACTACAGAACGAGTTTACACGAGATATGGCGCTTACGACACAAGCGATACTGGGAATATAACTGCACATATTCAATTTAAAGAGGTTAATTTATGCAGGGAATAAAACAATAAATATTAGTTAACAACGATTTTATGAGTTGAAACACCTTGCTCAGTATTTAGTTGTAAAATGTAAATCCCTGTGTGATTATTATCAAAACGAATCTCTTTTGTTGACACAAAACCCCCTTTTTGAATTTCCACACCACTTATAGAATAAATTCTATATTGAGCTTCTTCTCCATGGGTTAGTTTTATATTAAATGTCCCTTTATTAGGGTTTGGATATATTCTAACTTCAGCTTGTTTTGCAATATCGGAAGTAGATAATGATGCGTTAGATAATTCTATAATATTTATTGAAAATTTAGGTAAAGTAATACCTTTAGTATCATCACTAATTAAAGATAACGGATCTACATCAATCCCCATAACTCTTTCTTCATCCATTGCACTAAAGGAAATAGCTTTATGCATTGCATTTTCTGTATAAGTTGCACCATCAATGTTAACTTTAAATGGCACATCTTGATTACTAAGGTTTACAACAAAAACTGAAGTTTTTCCATCTTTTGTTACTACTCTTGCGTTAACTGCTTTCACACCATCTACAAGGTTTGCTACTTCAACATTACTTTCAATTAACGTAGTGTTTTCTAGTGCTAAACGTATAATTTCATAAGCCGACCCAAAGAGTGTTTTTTCTAAAGGATACTTAATTCTTGGGCGTTCAGCACCACTAGGAGCAATATAGGTTTCCCAAACGTAATGTGAATTAAGTTTTCCATTTACACTAAACCAATTGGCTCGCTCAAAAACATCTTGATTTTGACTCATAAAAATATAACAATCTGCCATTCCTAAAGCAGATACTGCATTTGGCCCGCCAGATTTCACACCCCATTCGGTTAACCAAATAGGTTTATTGGGTGCTACTTGATGCGCATAATTATAAATAGAATTTCCTAAGTGCTTACGTGCAGTAAGTGCTGTACCATAAGCTTCATCGCTATTTGTAGCATCATCAGGATCTGAACCTACATAAGTATGTACCGTTACTGCATCAAAATAAGTTAAGTCTTCTGTTAAATCTGCATTCCAATTAGGGTTTGCCCAACTGTCTCTTCGCAGTAATGGCACAGATACTTTTATATTTGGGTCTTTTGCTTTAAGCGCTGCAGACATCGATTTTGCCCTAGCAATATAATCTTCAGCATTTGGTATGATGGAGCTCCTTTGACCTGGATAAAAATTTTCATTACCCATTTCCACAACTTTCACCTCAAAACCTCTAGCAATCAAATCATCGTATCGCGCTATGGTTTCTGGACATCCATTATTAAAATCGGTACCGTCGGCACTCATGTTGAACGTCCACATCATATCAAACCCTTCACCTGTTGTTGATTTCCTGCTTGTATTTAAACTTGTGAGACCTTCTATCCCAACTTTAATATCAAGATTATCGAATATATTTATATTCGCCAACAAATCGGGTGATTTTGTTTTAATAGTCTTATTTACGCCTTGTTCGTACTGAAAGCTTTCTGTTCCAAAAAGTCGCGTAACGTCACGACGCCAGTCATACCAATTAGCCCATAAACCATGTGGAAACCTTATAGTTATAGGCTTTAATTTATTTATTAAATCTTTCTCTTTTGTGGTTGAAAAATGATGCGTATTTGTTCCAAGCAACAAATTATTATATACTTCTGTTGAGGTAGAATTAATATTAATAGTTGCCTCCATATCTGAAGGCAATCTAAAGGGATAATCTTGAGCAAATACAAATGTTGTTATTAAAAATACAACACAAAAATTAAGTGATTTTTTTAACATATCTTTTTCTAGTACAATTAAACGAAAATAGTATTATTCTGAACTAGAACTATCCTGTGCTTTATGACTACAACATAAACTTACTTAAATAGAATTCCCAATTCCCACCAATACAACAGATAGAATAATTACTATAATCCCTGTTGTTACAGTAAGTTTTGTTTTTTTAGCAACACCGTACCATTCTTTACGGTAAATCCCCCAAAGATTAGCTGTTAAAATAATAGTAGACATGTGTAAAATCCATGAACTGGCACCATTACCTAACTTACTCTCTCCCATGCCATAGAAAAAAAATTGTAAAAACCATATGGTTCCTGCCAGAGCAGAAAACATTACATTTTTACTAATAGGCGTATTGGAATTTGTAAAATCTTTGTACGATTTATTTTTGATACTTAATACGCTTGTCCAAATTAGATTTGTTGTTAAACCTCCCCATAGAATAACTACAAAGGTGACATTATTTGCAAATAAATGATCATACCCTGAAGCAACTGCTGCATCTGCCAAAGGCTTTCCTGCTTCTATTCCAAAACTAAAAAATGAACTTAATATGCCTGAAAGCACGGCAACTATTAACCCTTTTATTAAATTGAACTCGGTTACACTCTTCTTTTTTTCTTCATCGGACAGCTCTTTTTCTTTTAGCATACCCGCTTTTCCACAAATTGCAATACCTATTAAACATACTAAAACACCAAGTAAAACAACTCTTCCTCCCGATGAAGAAATCATTTCTGTAAAAGAAGTTTTACCTTCCTCCGGATTAAAATTATAGTATATTGAAGGTACTACAGCTCCAAATGCAGCACAAAACCCAAGAACTACTGAGTTTCCTAAAGACATTCCCAAATAACGTACACCCAATCCATAAGACAATCCTCCAATACCCCAAAGTACACCCATTAAAAATGTAAATCCTAAAATAGCACTAGAACTTGATGTAATGATATCTACAAAACCAGGAACCGTTAAATAAGCTGCTATTGGCGGTACTATAAGCCAAGACATAACACCTCCTACCATCCAATAGGTTTCCCATGCCCAACCTTTTACCTTATTGTAAGGCATATAAAAGCTTCCTGCGGCTACGCCTCCTAAAGAATGAAATAGAACCCCTAATATTGCTTGCATATTTTTGAATATAAAATTTATTATAATTTACTTACGTACTCTGGGTTTTTAGTTGTAGGTATTGGCGCATTGGTATCTTTCCACCATTGTTTTAACAATGTTAATAATTCAGTTGCTTTTTCAGGATTTACTTCTGCTAGATTATTTCTTTCTCCAATATCTTCGGATAAATTATATAACTCTACGCCTTTATCTTCAAAGTAATAATGTAATTTCCAATCTCCTTTTCTTACTACAGAACCTGGACGCGTTCTAAACAAAGGATCACGATTTTCGTTATCATTTACATTATAAGCTTGTAAATAAATAGGGAAATGCCAAAATAAAGGACGCTCAAAAACCTGTATTTCTTCTTCTAAAACAGGGGACAAATTATTTCCGTCTAATTGAAGCGCACTCACATCTATTCCCGCATATTGTAATACCGTTGGAAAAATATCTAAATTCGTTATTGGAACTTCACTCTTTGTATTTGGTTGAATCTTACCATTTAACACAAAGAAAAAAGGTTCTCTAATACCTCCCTCATAATAGCTTCCTTTTCCTGCCCTAAGTGGTTTTTGTTTTGTTATGCCATACAAACCGCCATTATCTGAAGTAAACACAATAAGTGTGTTCTCAAAAAGATTTTTTTCTTTTAATTTATTGATAAGTAGTCCTATATTTCTATCTAAATTATCTACCATTGAAGCGTACTCAGCATTACCTTGACCTTGCCAAGGTGATTTTTTTTCATATTTAGGCACAATACTATCTACTGCCATTATAGGCACATGAACCGCATAGGGTGAATAATTAAGATAAAATGGTTTTTGAACTGTATCTACGAACTTTAAAGCATTTTCCATAACCAAATCAGTCAAATATTGGCTATTACCTTTTTCAATCGTAACATTTTTATAAGGTGGATAATAACTTCTAGGCAACCCATTGTGCCCTCCTGCAATATTCACATCAAAACCATATTCTAGCGGATTATCACTTAAATGCCACTTTCCTACATGACAGGTTAAGTATCCGTTTTCGTGTAAAACCTTAGGTAAAATTAGATGTTTTGGCGATAAGGTATGGGTGTTTTTTGTAGGGATTATTTTTCTATCTTCAGAATTCCCTCGTGTTGAAGGGCTAACTGTATAAACTCCATGGCGTGGTGTCCACTGTCCTGTCATTAAACTGGCTCTACTAGGTGCACAATTGGAGGCAGACGCATACCCGTTTGTAAACACCATTCCTAAACTAGACAGGTAATCTATATTAGGGGTTTCATAGTATTCACTTCCCATAAAACCAACATCTTTCCAACCCATGTCATCAACGTTTATGATAACTATGTTTGGAACTATTGATTCCTGTTTACTCTCACAAGACCAATTAAGTAATACTACTAATAATACCGCTAATAATTTTTTCATTCTATTATCAAAATATATTCGATTACAATAACCAAAAATAGTACAGGTTTACATTTTCCTTATCCTGATGTGTCATGATTAAAAAAACATTCAACTAACAAATACTGACTACTCTTAAATTTAACAACTTACCTAATTTATCAATTTTGTTAGCAATATGACCTACACCAATAGCACAATGGTGGGATGGCCCTTGTTTAGACCACTCATTCATAAAAGCTCTTGCTCCTATTGAAAAACGGTAGCGACTATTTGTATTTCCTATTTGTAATATTGGCCCTTCTACCGATTCTCCTTCGGCAACTAATAAAAACACATCATCTTTACCTTCTACTACAGACAATAAAGTTACAGGACCATGCTTAACAGTCATTTGAATTGACAAGCCCTTTCCTGGTTTTCCATGATACACAGGTAATGGCACTAATTGTACATTACCTTCTGCAATGGCAAAATGTGCAGGCCCATCGTGACCTAACATCACAATATCATCATTAAAATCCATCGCATAAAACTCAGAAAATGAACCACCAACACCAAAAGCATCCATAATTTTCATGGCTTGGGCATTTTTCACTTCATATTCGCCTGCAACTGGTACATTTTTTCCTGTTAATAAGGTGTTTCCTGCTATAACAGAAGTTACAATATTTTCATATTCGTTTCCTGATTCGCCTTCATAATAATAGGCTAAAGAACCTAAATCGTGGTTTTTAACCAATTTATCTAAAGCTATTGATGTTTTTGCTGCGCGTACCAATTCTTCTTCTTCACAAGCATCAATCACTTCAAAGGTACTTTGGAATTCAGCTATTTTTTCACCAACCTCGTCATTTGTAACAGCATCTCTGTACTTTTTCACTTCACACATTTCGACAATTTCTATATGCGTTCCAAAAGCTGAAGATTGTTTTGTTAAATCGGAATACACGTCTAACATACCTGCATAATAATGCCCTAAAACACCAAGTCTATTATTTTGCATTATCGAAGCGACTTTTGTAGCATCAATCCAATCCTGAATTTCGTCCCAAACTACTTGCTCTCCTAAATGACCTGTTACAAATTCGTAATCTATTCCTGCACGATTAAACACATTTGCAAATTCTGGTACCGAACAAGCCTGACAATGTGCTAACCACTCTCCAGTCATTTTCCCACGATCTCCTAATGCATTAAAGCTTTCGTAATCTATAGCTGCAACAGGTTGTATATTTAAAATAACTATTGGGCATTTTACTTTTTGTACTACAGGTAATACTGTAGATGATAAGGCATACGTAGATATGTATAAAAATAAGATATCTACATCTTCTGTTTTTAGCACCTGAGCTTTTTCTCTTGCAACCACAGGGGAATCTACCAAACCAACATTGACAACCTCAGCACCAAAACTTTCCATTTTAGTTGCTATTTGTTGTTGATAACCTTCTAACCGTTCTAATAAGCCTTCAAATTGCGGCCAATAGGTATCTAAACCGATACCAAAAAGACCAACTTTAATTTTTTTTGAATCTGTTTTATTCATTTAATGGTTAGTTTTATTTTCTTCTTCTGAAGAATTTTCAACATATTTTAATAACATCTCTTTTACCTGATATACGGCAGGTTGAATTTCTCCATTATTTATATTAGCTCCAGTTATCCAATAATATATCATACCTGCATCAGAACAATCCCATTTTCCTTTTTGAAACTTAACAACATTATCAATCTCTGCTGTTTTTCCCATTAACCACACCCAATTTAACCTATGATCATTATGATTCTTTGCCCAATCCCATTGCTTTTCATATACTTTTAGTAAAATATTTTGATCAGGAATACGGACTTCTTCTACATTAAACGCTAAAATTTCTTCCCATTCATAAAACTCGCCAGTTTGGTCGTTTGCTGGATGATGCGTAATAACTTTTACAAATTTATGTTTCGACTTTAAAGATGCATCTAGTGCTAAACCTATTAAATCTGGTTCTCCTGCTTCTACAATCCAAAGCGGATCTTTCTCTGAAGACGCATTAATAGCTTTTGCTAAATCCTCAATTGCTTTATCTAAATTCCATTTTACATCAATAAAATCTATATGATCGAACCCACCCCAACGTCTAGCAGTACCATCACAAGTAGTTTGCATTAATGCATGACGCTCTTTTTCAGCTGCTTTCGAAATTCTATTAGAAGGGACAATATCGCAACTGTGAGAATAATGCACCAACCTATCTGCTAATCCAGCCGAACGCAATAATGCAAGAGAAACAGCTGTTCCTCCTAAATCATCTGGATCAGGAGAATTGCCGTCGGCAACTACAGCTATACGACCTAGAGGTGGGTTAATTATTTGTGAAAATGTAGTTTCTGATATTAACAACATTGTTATTATAAAAAAAGCTATTTTATTCATTTTTAAAATTTTTATTAAGTTTTAACTTAGTCTGCTTATTGATTAATCTTGAGAATAAGATGATTGCGCATTTAATATTTTTTTACCTTTTCCTACTGGAGTAAATATAATTCCTGCCCAACGCCCACGTGTGAACTCTTTTCCATCTGTTCCAACCTCAGCTTTAACAGTAATTTTATCACCTTTGTTCATCTTGATTCCTTTCCAAACCTTTGTAGATTTTTTACCTTCCTCAAACATTTTATCAATTAAAGGTGGTTGATAAGTTCCGAGTTCTTTTCCGTTAATCAATACTTGAAATGTAGAACTGCCATCATTTTCACCAACTCCAACAAAAACGATATCGTAAGTTCCACTTTCAAAATTAAATACTGTACTCGTTATTGCTTTTTTATGAGTTTTTGGATTTATAGCCATCCAATTTTTTCCATTAGTGTAAAAATCGGTTCCTACTGACGGAAACTGTTGCGCAGCAATCCATTTATTTTTAGGTAATGCTTCTGCGATTGTTTTAAAATAATTTTTTTTTATAATTGGTGCTGATACACTAGGATATGGTTTAGGAAGTTGCCCAATAGTATTCACTTTTGCACCTTTGCCCTTTGGGATATACAGCTTATCCTGTGCTAAAATAAATTTATCAAACTCAAAACCATCTTCACGCATGCTAAATAGAATATCATGCACGCCAGCTTCTTTAATATCTAAATAAATATTATGAGGAATTCCACAATGTATTTCTTTAGTACGCTGCTTGCTAGCCCATGTCCAACGTGTTTTACCATCACACCATTGCATACGCTGGCCACTCTCTGGCCACTCGCCATTTAGCCCTACATGTATACCATTATCTTCGCTACCTGTACTCATAGCTCGAACCCAAACATAATAACGCCCAGGAGTATTAAATTTAACTTTATAATGTAGCGTAGCCAAAACACCAGGCACATCACTGAAATTTTCCCCTTTAATTAATGCATCATCATGAGTTACTCTTGTGTCTGGCAAAATTTCTAGGTAAGCGTTGTTACTAGAACCATAAACGTGCAATGTATCTTCATCTCTACCAGCATTAGGTTTTTCAAACTTTGATGAACGGTACCATTGTCTAACATTAGTGTTAGTTTGTTTATAAAAGAATTCGGCTTCAATAGCCACAAGCCCAGATTTTTCTTCAAAAACAACATTTTCATCAACAATAGAGTTTGTGTTTTTTTTTGATTGCGCATTTGATATAAAACCAACGCTTGTTAGCAGAATTGTAAGTAATACTTTAATTTTCATTTGTCTTAATTTCATTTATTAATAAGTTTTATAGGCCCTTCTAAACCTGTTGGCACCAAATCTTTATATCTTTTTGTCCACTCGCACACCATTTTATTATTCTTAAGTGATTTGGCATAATTTGCTAAAACGGTTGTATAATGAATTTCAATCTCATTATCCTCTCTTTTAAGATAATCAGCCACTGGATAAATCGCTTTACCATACCAACGTTTTCCAATTTTTTCTCCATTTATAAATAACTCTGTTACACCTTCGTTTACATTACCTAAATCTAAATGCGTAAAATCTCCTGAATTATCTATAGTTGTTTTATAAATAATTTCCCCTCCAAAAGTATTTTGAGTACTATCTTTTGATTTACTGAAATCAATAAGCGTTGGCATATTCCAGATAAATGTTTTGTCATCCTTCCGTTTTCCTTCTACTTGCCAATTAACATCGAGTACTTTTGATTTATTTATTTTTGCAGTAACAGGTTTTCCTTTTTCTTTAGGTTCTTCATCTTCAAAAACTAATAAAAGAGATTCCAAAGGATTTAAAGTGACACTTAACTCATTTGAATTCAGTTCAAAATAACAGGGCTTTTTCTCCCCTGTTTCTGGATTCCATACCCATGGATATTTACCTTCAACAGGGAATTTAGCATCAAAAGATGTTGTTTCAAAACGGTTTACGTTGGTAAAGAAATAAATATCTTTATCATGGGTGTATTGATGGATTTGATAGACTTTATTGGTTGGATTACTGATAAGCACATCTGCTTCTAACTGCGTTGTTTTCAGAATATCTTTTGTCCAGTTGAATAATACCTCTATGGATTTTGGTCGCTTTATTTGAATTAAAGATTCAGGGTAACTCGCAGATAAACTGGTTATGATATTCTTAACTGAAGCATCGTTCTTTTCATATTCTGAATAGTGCAAAGATTTGATTGGCAATTGGTCTATAACTATAACTTTTCCACCAGACTCCACCAATGCTTTAATATTTTCTGCTGCCTTTGGGCTTAATGATTTTAAGCTGGCTAAGACTAACAACTTGTAGGTCATATTACCATAGATAATTTTACCTTCATTTATAGAAGCTCTTTCAAGAACACCTTGATTAATATATTCAGCAGAATACCCTAATTGACTTATAGGTTCCCATAATCGATATAAATACTCTGGTTCCATGTGGAAAGGCGTTCTTGCTAAACCTTTATCTCCCCAGAGGTCTGCAGTTGACCCTAAAATAGCAATAGATTTATCGGCTTGAGAGTTTTGAAACACAAAGGATAATCTAGAATTATAATCTATCCAATTAGGTAAGTGTTTCCACCAAGTGTTTTGCTCACTAAAATAGGTACCAAAACGAATCCATCCAGGAAACTCAACTTCTGGTGGCGAATAATTATAACCGTGCAGAACAGAATGATTTATTCCCGTGATAAAATTCATATCATCATGCTGCTTTATTTCTTCAAGTGTAGCTTTAAATACACCACCTAAATTGGTCATGGCTTCACAACTCGTAATCTTTTTATCTGTTAGATGCGCTCCAGCTGAAGCATACATATTCCAAATCATATAGCCATGAGATTGCTTCCAATCCCAAACAGAATCTTTCATCTCAACAGTATAAATCCAATTGTTACTTTCTGGTATATCTGGTATCATGTAACCATCTAACATCCCCATTAAAAAAGGCGTTCCGTAGGCTTGATAACGGCATAGAATATTGTTTTCTTCACAAAAATCTTTATAAATCTGAGTGAAGTTTTTTAAAAACACCTCAACCAATAACTTATTATAATCGTATCGTACACGCTTTAACTGGTCTTTAAACTCAGGAGTGAAATTTTCAGAATACTTTCCTTGTGAGTAATTACCAGTAGCTTGATAAAAAATAAAAGGTAGCCAATTATCTAGTTTATAGCCATAGGTCTCAAAAAACAGATTTTCAAAACCATCTGTCCAATTGGCTCCAGAAACTTCTATGCTATCACAAAATATGGCTCGAATTAAATTACTAAGCAGAATGCCTGAACGTTCTGATATTTTCTTCATCCGATTTAAATACGCCAAGGTTATTTCCTTTTTATAATGATCCATTACAGGGCCTGCACCACCAGGAGCACCCAGTGTAACATCTCTAAAATTTTGCTGAATTAAACCATAAGACAATACATAATTACCTTTTTGTTTTATTTGATAAAAGATTTTACCGCTAGCATCTATATGATTCTTTAAATCGACTATTTGATTTGTGTCACTACAATTTTCAGGTACTAGTTTAATATACGACAGCCTGTAAGTTGTTCTTTTACTGATATGCCTTTGTGATCTGTTGTTTTTGTACTTTTCTTTATATAATTGTATCAACCCAACTTCATCAGCTTCAATAATTGCACCATCCTTATAAAAAATATAATCTGACACCATACGTTGAGACGTCTCATTATCTTGAAGAAACTCTCCTCCAAATGGCCAACCTGTTCCGGCAATCATATCGGTAATCATTCCCAAATCTTTGGCTTTTTTACAGGCATGTACGACCATATCAATCCATTCATCACTCATCCAAACTAAGGATTCATATCCACTATCAGAATCTACAGGCATTGCAATAGGATTTATTTCAACACCCCCAAAACCAACACTTTTAAGCGATTCTAATTCCCTATCCAATTCTTGGGTTTTTATTTTATTGCCATTCCACCACCAACGTACAAATGGGCGTGCTTCAGTTGGTGGATTTTTAAATCTACTATACAAATCAGGCTTTATTTCTTCTTTTTTTTGAGTACTACAAGCATTTAAAATCAATAAACAAAATAACAGAAATAGCAAACTAGATATTTTTCTTTTTTTCAATAAGAACATGTTGTCTTTTCTTTAATTTTACTTAGGATAATTGATTCATTCTTTATATTCAACCTTCAAATCTGGAATAACAAGAATAAAACAATACAACAAGTATACTATTTTTAAAAGCTATCTCTATCATGCACTCCCATGCTACTTTTATTTTTTTATAACCTCACATAGGTAATCAATAACTAAGCTAAAAAAGAACATATAAGTTTTATAGTGCAACACATAAATTTACTATCCTTTCAACAGGATTCTTTCCATCAATAAACCATAATTATAAAATTTATATTTTAATCTTTATATGCTTACTTCACTAAACGAAAAGCAATCTTTTATTTATAGTTATTTTTAATTATGTATTCAAAATACTAATTCCATTTTCACAAGTTCTTAACCCTGATATATCTATTTCAAAATTATCTCTTACTGAATTATACACTACTTCAATTCTTTCACTTTATAAACTACAAGTTTCACTTGCCCCAATAAACCAGATGGCAAAAGTTCTGAGTTTTTATTATAATGTTTAAATGCAGCTAAAGTTACACGTTCTGTTGGTCTATTGCTATTGTTTAAAAGCCACTTGGGCCATTCTTTTATATTTGGTCCTTTTCTTTCGTAATCTAGCTCCATCAGCTCGTCGCCAATTAATCTATTTGGCCAAAGGTTAGTAATTTTTACTTCAAGTGTGTTGGTACCCTTTAAGATTGCATCATCAAGATTGATTCTATATGGGGTTTTCCATAATATTCCAAGGTTTTCTCCATTAAGAATCACTTCAGCAATTACCTTAACATTACTTAAATCTAATTCTAAAGAATAACACGATTTTATAAGTTTTGTAGGGATTTGAAACTCTTTTTTATAGCTAACTGTCCCCGAAAAATAACGAATATCTTCTTCTAAAGCATCCGACCAAGAAATCAATTGATTAAATGTAGTTTCTAAAGTATCTTTGTTTATTAGCGGGAAGCTTACTTGCCAATCATTAGATAAATCAATAGGCTCAGGTATTGATTTTACTTTTAAAGTTTTGGTTTTTCCGTTTGACGATTCGTATTTTATTTCTCCAGCAAAGGGTGTAACCAAATTTACTTTATCATCTTCAAATACTAATTTTGGTCCTGATGTTGTTTGAGTAAATTTTAATATCCCTCCATTGGAAACAGTAACCATTTTCTCTTCATTATTAGTTGTGTAAATAACACGTAGGGCTTTCTTTGTCTTAATCTCTTTTCCTTCAAGGAAACCGTCATTTACTAGAATTTCATATACATCTGAAGCAACCATTGATCTTACTTTTTCAGTTACATCAAAAACTGGTTTATTTGGTGGGATGCCATCAACACCTCTAGCAAATTTTCCAAAGACAGCTTTTAAGACCGTTAATTTCCCGCTGTTTGTAGCCTCTATTTCTAACCATTCTCTTTCCATGGCATTTTTTTCGAAGACCTCTTCTCCTATTGTATATTGAATGCGTAATTCTTTTTTGTAACCAGGTGCCGGATCACCTATAGAAAGTTCTCTCGTAGCGTGTATATTCAATCCATTATTTTGAATCCTGTTTGCAACTACCTCCGTAACATCAACCAAGCCATCAGGTAAAAATGTTCCATATTCTGCTTTGATAATTTTCAAGTTTGAAAGGGGCGTTACTACTGGGTTTTCCAACTTCATTTCAGCATTTACAATGTGTTGATCTGAATGTATCGGATTTCTAAAAACCACAAAAACAGAACCTTCTGGTTCAAACGCTACCGATACTGTTGTAGTACCATCATCATTTTCATGCCATATTGTAGCCTTAGTTATTTCTCCGGTTTCGGCATTCCAAAGCTCAGGTTGTTTTCCTGATACTCTAAAACGACAGGCTAACTCTCGACTTTCTTTCTTAGAATTTACTACAAAATAAATGTCCGTATCTTGTGTTTTTCTGTGAATAAAATCTATAGATTCACGGTGTCCTTCTTCAATAGAAAAATCTGGAGGCAATGTGCCGTTTTTTAAAACATCTAAAATCGAGTTATCTTTAATAATACCAGAATTCCATAAATTATCAGCTAACTCAATAACCTTTTCATCACAAGTAGGATACTTTTCAAGACTTGGCGATTTTTTTGGTTTTGGACCACTAATTTGTGCTCCTAAATTGGCTAGTTCTTTAATTTTAGTAAGTGTTTCTGGTGTCATCCATTCGATTGAAGGCAATACCAAAGCCTTGTATTTTTCTCCAACTGTGGTGTAAATAAGACCGCCTTTTACCGTTAACGAACGTATTTTGTTTGACCCAATCACATCGTAATCATAGCCTAATGTTTTTAGTTCTGGCATTAAAAGCGCATCATTTGGAGATGCTTCTCCTGTAAAAACCAAGACATCGGCTACCGAGGTGCCTTGCTGTAGTAAAAACTGACCTCTACTAATATAATTTACAAAAGGTTTGCTCTGATTCCACCACGTATTTAAACGGTTAAAATCTGTTCCAAAAACTTGTAAAGTCAATCCAGGTCCAACATTCCAAGGTTGGTGTACATAACAGTGAAAAACAAAACGATTGATCCCTTGCGCCCAGGCCAAGTCGCCCATGGCTTTTAGTGTACCTGGATGTTGGTTCCAGCCTCCCATACCAGTAAAAGATTCTGCTTCGGCAATTGGGCTTCCATTTAATTTGGCAATCGAAGCAACAAATTTTGGCGAGTCAAAAAAGGCCAAACTACCACTCCAAAACTCTGACATTACCACATCAGCAGTTGCACCAACTTGCATGCTATCAAATGGTCCCCAATAGGGTTCTGTAGAAAATTGCATGCCGTTTTTATGGCAAAGTTCACCGAAATAACCGTAATAATTCTTAGCAATTAAATCTCCAATAGTGCGTCTAAAATCCCAAAGAAAACGTTCCGTTTCTTCGCCGTTTTCTATATAGTAACCGGCTAATGCAGGTAAATATGCTTTACAGTTGTAAGAACGAAGGTTTTTAAATTCTTCAGCGAAATTTGCTGTCCAGTTTGTAGTACCTACCTCGTAGCTATCAATATGGCATCTTGTAACAGCAGTACCTATTAAAGTATCTAATTTTTTAATAATGGGTTGGATGCCACCTTGCCAAAAAACATCAACCGCTTTTTTATTCATTTTATCGCATTCTAAACCACGTCCGCCATCACTCGGAAAACGATTTTTTTCACCAGTTGGTGTATGTCCAATTCGTAAAATAGTCCATTCGCCTTTAGGTGCTTGCCATTTTAAAACCCCATCTTTCGAAAGCTTTGTTGTCAAATCGATAATTTCTGCTTTTTTAACTATTGCCAAATCAGAAACATTCTTATTATCAGGTGTTAGATGGTTTCTAACTTTATGCGAAAGTATTTTTGTATCTAATTCGTCAATACGCTGGTCGTTTTTAGGTTTAGGAAAAGCAAGAATGGCGATGTCTCTATAATAATTTAAGTGTGTTTTAGGTTGAGGTAGTTTAGCGTTAAATACACCATTTCCGGCATGTGAGGTTTCAGAAAAAACCAGTTCTTGCATCGCATATTCTGGGGTGATTGATGGCCCTCCCGTTGACGACCAACCAGCACCATTATGAAAACTTAATTCGAGTTTTAACCGTTTGGCCTCCGAAGCTGCAAAATGAAATAAATCTAGCCATGCCGTACTTAAATAATCAGCAAAACCTTTGGGGTTTCCTAAATTCACATTAAAAATCAGAGCGCCCTGAATGCCTACGTTTTTCATAGCTTCTAAGTCGGCTGTTATACCTTCTTTTGTAACGTTTCCGTTTATCCAAAACCACATAGTACGTGGTTTCGCAGATGCTGGCGGATTCTGAAAATTTTGTTCTAAGGGTGTATTTTGGGCAGTTAAATTTGATACAAATAGACTCAGTATTAATGCTAAAAACAAGGTTTTACAGGATGCTTTCATTTTTTTGATAGTACGATTTTTAATTGTCATTTATTATGGATAGCCATACGCTACCTGATATACCTGAGTGCATGATGCCGTTATTTGGCATTTTTTCAAGGGTGTTTGCTAGCACCCATGTGTCTCTTTCGTGTTGAGGTTTCTTGTTTTGCCACAACATTTGGTTCATCCAATTATTTGTAACATCAATTTCTAGGACATTTGTCCCAGGTTTAGCAGTGTTAACCATCTCTATTCGGTAAGGATTTGTCCAAAGTGTTCCAAGTTTTTTCCCGTTGAGTTTAACAGTTGCTATGGTTCCTATATTTTCAAAATTTAATGCAATGCTTTGTTTTGCTTCTTCTTCAGTTAATTCAAAAGAAGTTTTATATGTGGCGGTTCCAGAGAAATATTTAATCTTTTCATCAGAGGAAGTTGTCCAGTCAAATAAAGGTTGTTTTTTTAGTGTAAAATCGGTTTCTAACCATTTGTTTTTAAATTGAATATCCCATAATGAACTTAATTGTTTCAATGGTTTTTCAGCTTCGAAATTTTGTCCTACAGATAGGTTTTTATTTATTCCATGCCCCTGCTCTCTAAATACAATAAAGTAGCTTTCATTCACATCAAAACTTAAAGGAACAATGGTACGCTCTCCTTCATTACTATACATAGACAGTTTACGAGATGTAGCATCAAGTGCGGACCAAAGTTCTGGACTTTTTCCAGCAATTCTAAACGAAGCATCAAAGGTTACTTTGGTATCCCCTTGATTAGTTATAAAATAAATATCTGCCCCCTTTAACTTGCGATGTATCCATTTTACATTTAACGAATCAGGAAAAATAAAATCCTCAAATATTCCATGTTTGTTTAAAATCTCATTGATATTTCCGTTCGCATACACATGTCCTTTTCCTAATTTATGATGGAAAAAATCTTTAGTGTTTGGAAGTGATTCACCCCATAATTCCTTAACCAGTTGCTGTACTTCAATATCACAATTTGGATAATTTTGAAGGCTTGGAGATTTTTCGGGCGGCATTCCTATTAA
Organism: uncultured Algibacter sp.; assembly: GCF_947487575.1. Taxonomy (GTDB): domain Bacteria; phylum Bacteroidota; class Bacteroidia; order Flavobacteriales; family Flavobacteriaceae; genus Algibacter_B. The sequence continues at coordinate 129,215 of NZ_CANKXG010000003.1, forward strand.
AGTTGCACCTTGCTCAACCAACTCTTTAAGTTTTTTTAAAACCTTAGGGCGCATCGTATTCCAAGGAGGCAATACCAATGCGCTATAGCTTGCTCCGCTTTTTAAAACAAGTCGCCCGTTTTCTACTTTTGTCTGTTCTGTAATGATTTCTGCATTGATAAAATCATATTCATAACCCGTAGAGAGATTTTTATCTACCCATCCTCTCATTTTAGGAGACTCTTCACCAATATAAAAACAAACGTCAGCAATATGTTTTCCTTGTTGCAATAGAAAATAGTTTCTACGTTGGTAAGTAACCCATTCTTTACTTTGCGCAAACCAAGTGTTGTTTCTATTAAATTCTGTTCCGAACCATGCATTCATCCCCGGAAATTTATCTTCATAAGGCTGATGAATATACACATGTAAAATTCCTTGATTTACACCTTGTGTATAGCTCCAATCTCCTGATTTTTTTAACTTAATAGGGCTTACAGAAAAAGGAACTTCGCGTGAAGTGTAAGACTCTGCATAGACTCTGTTTTTACCATAAATATGACTGGCAGATGCTGCAAGTTTAGATTCGGGTCCTTGACGATGGATCCAGAATTCACCACCAATTTCATCGGCGCGACCACCATATTTCAAGAATTCAGAAGGAAAGCCAAAATGCCCATAGTTTTCAAGCCACATAGAAACACCATTTTCTTCACAGATTTCTCTCAGTCCACCCACATACTCATTGGCAACCTTATCTGCTATTAATCGACGTATATCCCACAAAAAACGATCCGATTCTTCTGCAGAATTTACTATGTTTCCTGTAAGTGTTGCTAGCCAAGGTATAGGGTCATAGCCATAGGCTTGTTCAAATGACTCCTTCATATCATCTGTCCAGTTTTGAGGTCCTGTTTCGTAGCTGTCCGCAATAACACGTTTTAGAGATTTACGCTCTTCCGGAGTCATGGATTTTATCATTTTCCCCATATAAGCATCAAAGTGAGAACGCAAAGCTTTTTTACTCAATTTATCCACTTCAAGTCCGCGAGCATCAGGGGTTGCAGGACGGTTAGTTTGCCCTGTAGGTGTCATTCCTATACGCAGTATTTTCCATTGTCCTGCAGGTACATTATCCCATTTTAGCACATTGCCATCAAAATGTTCGGTTAAGTTTATAATTTCATCCGTATGCAATACGTCTTGTTGCTCACTGTATTCTGGTGTTTTCCATTGAAATACTTCCCATCCAGGAACACCTCTATTCGCCATTTTATTGAGCCATTTTTCATTCCCATGTTCAATTTTATAGGCATCGGAAATATGAATACCTGTCAATTCAAAATTAGCAGGTACCGTGTCTATTACGATTCTAAATTTTTTAGCCTCAATATTGTCCAATGCCATAATCATATCCGCATCAGGTATAGGGCCACGCCCAGGCAAACTAAAAGCACGATCAAAAAGGGTTTTCTTTATCGATTCGTATTTTCCGTTTTGGTAGACTTGCACTTCAACATTCGATGTAAAGTGCATTTTTGTTGGGCTAACGGTAAGACTTCTTGCTGTTATAGGCGTATCAAATGAAACCTCAAAGATTAAAGGTTCTTGCCCATTGTTATTAAAAGTAGTTACTGTAGATTTATTTTGATCTAGCAAGTTTTTTAATGCCGAAGCTTTACAGTTTAGAACCTTGATTTTAGGAGTAGCTGTAAACTTTTGATTAATAGGGTACCCTAAAACCGATACATCCTGAAAAAATTCTTTTGGCTTTTCTAGTGCTATCTCAATATTTTTATCACCAGTTACAACGGTTTCAGAATGCGTCAAATAGCGCATTGCCTGTTCTTCTTTCACCCATGGTCCACCAGACTGACTCCAACCTGGTGAGTTGAAAAAACTAATATTAATCCCTAATCTCGTACCCTCACTTATCGCATGACGCATACAATCCCACCATTTTTCGCTTAGCGAAGGGGTTTTTCCCATTGGTGTATCATATCTTAATCCATGTGGATTGGTTGAAGGAGGCATGTAAAATATATCCCCAATAAAAACCTCTCCGATACCAACGGCATTCATGGCTTCTAAATCTTTAGTAATACCTTCTTTAGAAATATGTCCACTTAAAAAATACCAATAAATACCAGGTTTTGTTGAATCAGGAGGATTTATAAACCCTTCTTTTAAATTGGCATATTCTTGAGGTGTTATTGATGCTATATCTCCTTTTTTACATGAAGAAATAGTCAATATAAATAGTATAAGAATTAAAAAATATCGTTTCATAATCAAATAAAATTAGTCATTTTTTGTAATTAAGATTTGTACAGGCCCAATTAATCCAGAAGGAAGAAGCTTTGTTCCTTTAGTGAACTTTCTGATATTGGTTTTAGCAAATTGCTCTTTTTCTGGTAAAAAGGCATCACCAATAAGACGATTTGGCCAAAGGTTAACAACATCTATTTCTAAAGTATTGCCTTTTGCCTTTACATGCGATGTCATGTTTACTCGGTATGGTTTTGACCAAGTAACTCCTAAATCTACACCGTTCAATGTAACACGAGCCAACTCATGTACTTGTCCTAAATCAATGTAAAGCTCTTGATTTTCATTTAAAGAGATCATATCGAAAGTTTTATGATAGGTAGCAGTACCCGAGTAATATTTAATACCTGAGTTTTCATGCGCAGACCAATCTACTAAATTTGGAAAAATGATTGATTCTGGTCCTCCCCAATTTGTATCAAAACTCAAATTCCAAGACCCTTCAATAATTTTAACTACTTGAAATTCAGTCCAATTTAAAGTTGAATTTTGTATTGATATTGGTTCTTTAAAAACAACAAAATAAGAACTACAAGGTCCAAATTCCATAGGGATAATGGTTTGTCCGTTTTCTACTTTAAAATTGCTTAAAAGACGCGTTTCGCCAGTAACAGGATTCCACAATTCTGGTTGTTTATCACTCACTCTAAAACTACAGGCTACTTTTTCAGTAGGTTGCCATTTACTTGCAACATAATAGATATCGGTATCTTCCGTTTTACGGTGGATGAAATCGATAACCCCAGCATCACTTAAACCTTTACATTCAAAATCTGGAGGGATATTTTGATTTTGCAAGACTTCTCGAATCGATTTATTCCAAACAAATTTGCCTTTACCAATTTTATGTTCTCCCTTTTCAAGGTGAGCCCAAATACGCTTTGTCAAATTTTGGTACTCAGCAAGATTATCTTTATTACCCAACATCGAAGATTCTATTTTACCCACAACTGTTGCTCCTTGTTCTACAAGTTTTACTATTTTTTTCAATGCTCTTAGAGATACAGGTGTTTTTTCGTCAATAACCAAAATCTTATAGTTCATACCGTCAGGCAACACCAGTTTGTCATTCTTGAACTCTAGTCTATTTAGCAGAACCTCTTCGTTGCACTTATCGTAATCGTAACCTTGACCTAAACTTTGTGGTGGATTCTTCATTCCGTCTTCCCATTCAAATGCATCAGCACCTGAGCGTAGTCCATGACCGTTATAAAACAGCACATCGGCAACAAACAAACCTTGTTGCAACATGTAAGAACAACGTGAAAGGTAGTCAATAAAAGGCATCGACTGGTTCCACCAGGTATTGGTGCGGTCAAAATGAGTACCTGCACTATGGGTTAAACCAGGTACATCGGTAACAGACGGACGATGCGAAAATGTGTGAAAACAAATCCAGTTGAGTCCATCACAAAATGCCTGATCCGCAACTGCTTTCATTTGAAAAGGAGATACCTCCCAATTAGGACCAACGGAAGTAAAGGATTCTGCAAATACTTTTTTAATTCCATAGGTATGCGCTGCAGTTGCCGCTTCACGCACTAAGAAGCGCCCACTTGGTTTTTCTCTGTGAGATGATGGCATCCAAAATTCTCCCATCGCTACATCGCATTTACTTACGCATTTTTTTAAATCGGCTTGGTATTGGTGCGGTCCTGCAGCTTCCGCATAAGATTCTAATTTGTGTTCGTGAGCAACCTCTTGCTGTCTTCCATAATGATTTTCAGAAATTAAATCGCTAATGGTTAATCTAAAATCATTTAAAAAATATTCAGTTTTCTCATTAGATTCAATATTAACTCCAATTAATGCAGGCATGTATTTTACAATATCATATCCCCTACGATTTTTAAATTCTTCCGGAAAATGTTTCGTCCAATTTGGGTCACCAGCTTCCCAACTATCGCATTCTACGTATTTAAAAGCATGCCTTTCTTCCGGACTCATCTCCTTTAGTAAGGTTCCCACAGTTTTTTTCCAATGCAAATCAAATGCCTCTTTACTTAAATGGTCGATATAAAATACACCCCCTAAATTACGTCCAGTTGGGCGGTAACCGAACCGAATGACGCGCCAATCACCTTTGGGAGCATCCCATTTTAAATGGCCATTTTCATCAAGCTTGTCGGTTATGTTTATTATTTCGTTTATCGAGGGTGTTTTCGTATCAGGTAAAGCCAAAACTGCAATCTCATTGTAAAAAGCATTTTGCGCGTCTTTTACCGTTTGATTTTCTCGTTGTCTTATTGTTTGAACAGGAAGTTTAGGTTTTGGAAATTCTTGGTTGATCCTTTTCCCTCCTTCAACTGATAGTTCACTCCAAACCAGCTCTTGTTGACCATAATTAGGTGTTACCCAAGGCGCAGCACATCCTGCAGGTCCAATAAACACCCCAAAGTCTAGTCCTAGTCTTCCAGCTTCAAAAGATGCAAAACGTACCATGTCTCGCCAAGGTTTAGACCATGTTTCCATTTTATCATTGGGTTGACTCAAGCTTCCGCCTTTGTATTCGTTTGTAATTTCGTATCTGATTTCCGTAGTATCAATAACAGTCTTCTTTTTCCATTTATGCGGACCAAAAGGACCAACACCACCGTCTAACACCATACAACCGGATAAGCCTTTGGCTTTCATTTCTTCAAGATCTCTAGTAATGGCTTCTTTATTAGTTGGCGTTTGTAACCACCACCACCATGCTTGAGGTCGTACTTGGTGTGGTGGGCTTAGAAAATTTTCTTCAAGAGGCTGTTTTTTAAAATCATTAGATTTTGATGTTACTTTGCATGAAGACATTAATAGTATCAATCCAAAATAAAAAACTACTGCTCGTGAACTTAAATATGGTGTTTTCATCATTACTTAAACTTAATAGGCTAACTCAAATACAATTCTCTATTTCATGATTATTTTATTCAAAAACAATTAGCTCACATTTTATATTTATGACTTAACAGATACGAACTATCCTTAAATTCAACAACTTCCCTAATTTATCAATTTACCTCTATTTCAAATGAATATGTTCCTGGGTTTACCTGAAAAACAAAAGCTTTATTTGTTTTGCTTAGTAATTTTATATCTGAATTACTATCAAATTCTACTCCGTTTACCTTAATGCTTTCTTGTGTATTTCCTGGTACAAAAACTTGAGCAGTTGTATTTGGAGGTACTATTATATCTAAATTAAATTGCTTGTCGACTATTTTCCAACTTGAACTTACTTTTCCATAAGGCGAATTGTAAGTAGCAGCTGCAGATGTTAAAGGGCCGCCTGGAATAGGAGCAATTTCTATTTCTTTGTAGCCCACTTTAATAGGTTTAATACCCGCAATGCGTTCGTACATCCAACGACCAATAGCTCCGTAGGCATAATGGTTGAAAGAATTCATACCGCCTTTGTTAAAACCATCTTTATGGGTGTAACTATTCCAACGTTCCCACATGGTAGTTGCCCCTTGATTTATAGAATAGAACCACGATGGGTAGGTTCCTTTAAACAAAATTTCATACATCAAGTCGGTCTCGCCAATTTTATCAAGTACTAAAGGCAATAAAGGTGTACCTAAAAAACCGGTACGCAAATGGTTATCGGTTAGTTTTATTTGTTCCAATAAATGAGGTACTGCTTTTTGCGCTAATTCATCATCCAACAAATCGAACGCTAAGGCTAATAAATAAGCGGTTTGAGTTTCAGGACCTTCAATAATGCGTCCTTGAGTATCGAAAAAACTATTTTGAAATACATCGCGAATAGCATGGAATAAAAGCTCATATTCTTTGGCTTCAGACTCAAATCCTAGCACTCTTGCTGCTTGAGCAGTTAGGTTAACAGAGTGCGCATAATGAGCTGTGATAATTAGCTTATTTGAGGTTACACCAAATCGCTCATCTCTTTTGTGTGTTGAATAGGGTTGTAACCAATCGCCGTGGGTAAACATTTTGACAATATGGTCTTTGGCATTTGACTGATAAAATCCTACCCATTTTTTCATACTTGCATAGTTTTCTTCCAAAACACCTACATCACCAGTACGCTGGTATGTTTCCCAAGGGACAATAGTGATTACATCGCTCCAACCAGCACCAGCTTTAAGCTTACCTCCTAAAGAAGGTACCATTACAGGAACCGCACCATCTTCATCTTGATCGTTTCGTACACTTTGCAACCAACTCATCCAAAAGGAATGCACATCACCTAAAAAAAACGAGGTGGGTGCAATAACCTGAGCATCTCCTGTCCAGCCTGCTCTTTCATCACGTTGCGGACAATCGGTTGGTATATCGAGCGTATTACCTCTTAACCCCCAAATAATATTGCTTTGTAGTTGATTTAGTTTTTCGTGTGACGAGTTAAACTCAACATTCAAATTATAATCAGAATGTTGCACAACACCTATTACCCACGATTTATCTGGTGCAGCATTTGCATTAAAACCACTCAACTCTACATATCTAAAACCGTGAAACGTAAATGTTGGTTGATACTCAATTTGTCCATCTTCTTTAGCAATATAATAATCGGTTGAAACTGCACCTCGGTAATTTTTAGTATACATGCGTCCATCTTGCTGAAGCATTTCGGCAAAACGTATTTTTAAAGTTCCGTCTTTATCCATTGGCACTTTAATACGCGGTACACCCACCATATTTTGTCCCATATCAAAAATTACCACACCTTTATCAATCTCTGTAATAGCAATTGGTGCTAACTCTTCTACAGATTTAACTGTATTGTGTCGCTTAGGTGTCAAACTAATTTCTGCATCTATATCTTCAGCAACCACCTTTTGCCAATTTGCATCATCAAATGATGATAACGACCAAGATTTTTGTTCTTTCCGTGCATCATATTGCTCTCCATCATAAATTCCAGCATAAACAATTGGCCCCTCTTGGGTAGCTTTCCAACTTTCATCAGTAATAAAGGTTTTAACATCGCCATTGGTATATTTTACTTCAAGTTGACACATTACTTTGGGCGAAACTTTTGGATAGCCTCTAAGCATTAATCGACCTGCATACCAGCCCTCAGCTAAGGAAATTCCAATGACATTAGAACCATCTTGCAAATGGTCTGTTACATCATAAGTTAACGTTTCAATGCGTTTATTGTAAGGGGTCCAACCTGGAGCCATTACATCGTCGCCAACCTTTTTACCATTGATTTCGGCTTCAAAAAGTCCCTTTGCCGTAATGTACAATCTAGCAGATTCAATTTTAGAGTCAAGAGTAAACTCATTTCGCAAGTACTGTACTTTGTAAGAGGTTTTATTCGTTTTTGGCGACTTTGCTTTATCAACTTTTGGCAAGCTAATCCATTTGGCCTGCCAATCGGAGTTATGGAGTAGTCCTAACTCAAAGTTAGCCACCTCACTCCAAGCAGAAGCCTTTTTATCTTGATCCCAAAACTTTAACTGCCAATACACTTTTTGTCGCGAAGAGAGTTTTTCTCCTTTGTATTTGACAAATAGAGTTTGCTCACTTTCCACTTTTCCGCTTTCCCATAAATCAGCATTATTAGGCAATAGTTCTGGTTTAGAAGCCACTACAATCGAATAAGCTGTTTGCTTTTTGATGTTTTTATCTTGTGGTAGTTTCCATGAAAAAGAAGGTGTAGCATCGTAAAAACCTATTGGATTTTTAAATTGTTCACTTACTACCAACTCGTGCGGTGGAATATTATTTTGAACTGAAGAACACGAAACCAAAAATAGTATCGTCAGTATGACTGTTGCCAATCTATTGCTCGAAATTATGTACATGTTATTTTATATTTGTGTGTATTATTTATTATTGTTTAGTCGTTTCAATACTTACTGGACCTAACAATCCTGAAGGCTGTAATTTTGATTTCGATTTGACATCATCTATAACTAACCAAGTATATTTTTCATTTTCCGACCGTTGTTTGTCTTTTATCAATTGGTTTCGCCATAAATTAACCACTTCTATTTCCAATTGATTTTCTCCTTTTTTTAGTGCTTCTGAAATGTTTAAACGATAAGGTGCTATCCAAAGACCTTCCATATCTTTTCCATTTAATTTTACCTTAGCCATCACAGAAAGTTTTCCTAAATTCAAATAAAATTCTTTGTTTTTTAGAAGTTTATCTATTGTAAAAGTGGTTGTATACGTTGCTGTACCAGAATAATATTTAATTTGCTCGTTTTCTGATGTAGACCAATCTTCTAAAGCATTAAAAACGATTGGTTCTTTAGGACCGATTTCCTTATTTGAGAAATCTACTATAAACGGATTTTTCAATTCGCTTACTGTTTCAAATGCAGGGAAATTTTCTGTACTCGTCGATTTTTCTAATAACTTATTATCTTTAGTAAACACAATAAACCAACTCTGAGCCGCTTTTAATCGTAAAGGTATTTTTACTCCCGTTTTCGTGATTTCAAACTCTGGTAATGCTCTGATTTCTCCACTAACTGCATCCCAAAGTTGTGGTTTCAAATCTTTATGCACTCTAAAAACTGGAGATAATTCTATGGTTTCATCACTTTGATTTGTGATAAAATAAATATCCATTTCTGGCGTAGTTCTATGTGTCCATAACACAGGTGCATCATCAGAAACGTTCACATCTTCTGCTAATTTTAGCTTTTCAAAGACTTCAGATAATTCGTAACCGTCTAACACTTTACCTTTACCGAATCCTTTATCCATTTTACCTTGATTGTAGGTACTACTCCACATTTTGTTGGCAATGGTTTTAACGATTTCGTCGCTTTCTGGATAATTTTGTAAACTTGGCGATTTTTCAGGTTTTTGTCCTAAAATGACTCCTCCTTGACGCACCAACTCTTCTATCTTTTTTAGCAATTCTGGTCGCATGGTTTTAAAAGGTGGCAACACCATTACTTTATAAGACATACCATCTGGCAATACAAAACGTCCATCTTTTACAGACAATTTGTTTAGAATTACTTCGGCATTGATATAATCATACGAATAGCCTTTTGGAATTTCAGGAACACGACCGCCCGTCATTATTGGGGCATCTTCCCCAATAAAATAACAAACATCTGCTACATATTTACCTTGTTGTAACAAATGTTGGCAACGTCTTAAATAATCAAAATAAGTATCAGCTTGATTGAACCATGTGTTATGGCGATTGAATTCTGTACCAAACCAAGCATTCATTCCTGGTTTGCGATTATCGTCTGGTTGTTGAATGTATAAGTGCAAGACAAAATGATTGACCCCTTCTGTTAACGACCAATCGCCTCGTTTTTTTAACATGGCTGGGTGCCTAAGGTATGTTTTTCGAGAAGATGTAAATGCTTCTGCAGACGTTATCGGTTTTCCGTATGTATGAGACGTTGATGAAGAGGCTTTACATTCTATATTACCCAATGTACCTTCGTTCCAAAATTCTCCAGAAATCAAATCCGATTGACCACCATACATCATAAACTCTCCAGGAAAGCCCCAATGTCCATAATTTTCTAACCAGGTTTTCAAATTGTGTTTATTACTTGCTTTTTTTAAAGCTCCAACATACTCATATGCTACATCATCAGCAATAGAGCGACGTAAATCCCAAAGAAAACGCTCTGATTCTTCTACGCTTCCAACAATTCTACCAGAAAGTACAGGTAAATATTTTACAGGGTCATAGCCATATTTTTCTTGAAATTTTACTTCATAATCGTCAGTCCAATTTTGAGAACCCATTTCATAACTATCTGCTATCACATATTTAAAGGCTGATTTGCTTTCTTCTGGAATGCGTTTTAACAATTCGCCCACGAAATTATCGAAATGATATTGGACAAGCTTGCCATTCATTTTATCAACTTCATATCCTACTCCTTGAGGGGCTGCTGGTGCATTTTTAGTTCCTGTAGGCGACATTCCTATTCGTAAAACAGTCCAATTTCCTTTGGGTGCATTCCAATTTAAATTCCCATTTTCATCAATTTTATTACTTATATCAATAACCTGATTTGGATCTAAACTCAATTCTTTAGATTGAAGTTCTTCTTGCCTGTTAAAAACATAAGTGTCCCATTTTGGTTTTGGCGTTGGGTGCATTTTACCTAATTGTTTTTCGATATATTTATCTAAAACTGGAGCTTCAGAAATAGTTATTTCTGCAAAACCGAATGTTTTTTTACGAGAACTAAACTGACTACATTTTAATTTAAATTGCTGTGCTTTAACATCTGGTAATGTTGTTGCATAAGCCCCTTTTAAAATTGGCCCTACATTGGGAGTCATTTTAGAACGATCGAAAATAATTTTTTTGATTACTTGCTCTTTTCCATCAACAACCGCAAATACTTCTATTTGACATTTAAATTCTTGACTTGGTACTATTGAAATGGAACGCGCTTTAATTGATTCATCTAAATTGAAAGTTATCTCTAAAGCTTGCTTTCCTTGAACTTTAAAACGAGTGTCTGATTCTGTGTTTCCATCAATTAGTGCTTTTACATCTACATCATTCCAATTGGCAGTTACTTTGGTTGGAATGAATTTTGTACTTTTTTGTTCTGTCTCAGATGCTTTAAAAGCTAAAGTATGTGTGTCTTGAAACTTTTCGTTTGGCTGTTTTAATTTAACGTTCACTAACTTACCTCCTTCAACTTTCGTTTCACTAAAGGTTAAATACCGCATTGCTTTTTCAGAATCTACCCAAGGTCCACCACTCTGACTCCAACCTGGACAATTAAAAACGCCTATATCTACACCAATTCGTTTTCCTTCTACAACAGCATGCACCATGTGCGACCACCACTCTTCACTTAACATAGGCACTTTTCCGTCTTTACGAGCTGGGTTTATATTACCAATTAAGGCACCTCCAATTCCCGCTTTTTTCATCGCTTCTAAATCTTTGGTAATACCTGATTTAGAAATATCATCATTAACCCAATACCAATAGCACCAGAGGTTGTTTTCTTTTTTAAGTTCTACAAAACCAGATTGAATGCTTTCATAGTTTTGGGAATTAATCTTTCCTACTGCAAATAAGGATAAACAAAAAAGTACTATTAATTTCTTCATAATTGTTTTTAAAATTAGTTATAAGAAGCTGTTATTTGCCAATTACCTGGTTCAACTTGAAATTTTAAAAACTCATCATCTTCACTTTCAAAATCAAATGCATTTATTCGTTTTTTAAACTTGTTATTTTTCCAAATACTTTTACCGTTTACTTCAATCTTAGTTATATTTTTTCCAGCTTTAGGAATGTAAATTGTTGCTGTTGTTTTTTCTGGAGAAATTAAGTTTAATTGATAGTTATTTTCTGTTTTATGAACCTCTACAGTAATATCTCCTTTTACTGAAGGCACAATTTGTTTTACAGAATTCATGTGCGCTAAATTTGGTTTTACTTCATACGAAGACCAAGCAATAGCTGTTGCTTTTACACCTGCAATGTATCTTGAAAGCACATAGTTTGGTGCATTCCATGCATGGTTATAGGTGCCACGCAATTTGGGTTGATATTTTTCATAAAGTGTTGTTAACCATTTGCGATCAACTTGTTCTTGATAACGGTCTTTCATTCGTAGCAAGCCTTTATCATATTGCCCTGTAATCATGATTGCTTCTTCAGCTAGCCACTCCATATGCGGACTCGATTTTTTTACAGGAACTAACACACTATCTACTAAAATAGTGTAATGTTCTTTTTTAGCCAAACCACTAATAATTGCTAAGGCACTCACGCGCTCTTCTATCAATTTATTTTTAGATCCATAACGATTCCCTTGCCAATATTCTTTTTCAAAATTTTCTTTAATACTATTTATTCGACTGTTGTACCAAATAATATCTTTAGTTTTACCCAAAGCTATTGCCATTTTTTTAGTGGCCTTTAGCGCCATAAAATACAACACCACATTTGTTGCAACAGGATCTGTATCTATACCCCAATCTACCCAATTCGCATACCCTTTTCTGTGTTTTGGTAATCCGTTAGGTTGCATGCTCCACAATTTTAAATAATTTAAAACGGCTGGATATGCATTTTCAAGCGTAGCTTTGTCTCCTGTGTTATAGTAGTATTGCCAAATCCCTTGGTCTATATATTGCAAACTTTGCCCAGTTAACTCACTGCTTTTTCCACGGTAAGCACCAAATCCAGGTGCTAAACCTTGAATTGTATCTCCAGCTCTGTAAGCAATGGTATTATCAATTCCTTTTTTTAATAGCAAACGCCCTGGCTCATTCAATGTATAAAAAACAGCTCCTGTTTGATCTGCAACATCGCCTACCCACAAACCGCGTTCTCTATCTGGGCAATCCATATAATTATCTCTAGCACAGACGTATAAAGTGTTTCTAGCCATCCACCATAAACGTGTAAAATAAGGGTCACTCGTTTCAAAAGTCCCTGTCATTTCTCCTACACCTGTCCAGCGGTATTTTAGTTCTAAAACTTCTACACCTGGTGGAATTGTGTATTCTACATTATGACCATTTATCCAAGAATAACTTTCAAATTCTTGCACACCATCTTTAGTAATGTAAGTCCCTTTAAGCATATTAAACGGATTATCCATATCTGCGATAATGGTTTTACCCGCTTTACTATTTACTTTTAAATAAGGAGTAATTTGCTGATTAAAAGGAAGCTTTGCATGAATTACAACTAAAGAATCTGTAGTATTTTTATAAGGTAGTTCAATTTTATTGGATTCTAAGGTTAACGATTCATAATTAGCTAAACCTCTGTCATTCCATTGCGGAATAACTCTTTTTACTAAAGTTTCCCAAGGTTTATTATTAGCTGCGCCTTTTTCAACAGGCTTACCCCAATTAGCATCATCAAATGAATTTGAATACCAAGCAGCTTTAGACCAATCACCCATACTTTTTCGAGCATCGAACTTTACACTATAGGCATTTACTCTATTTGCACTTTTACCTCCTCCTCCACTTTTAGCATCATAGGCAGGGTGCACTTTTAGCTTCCAATCGGCATTAGAAACCAACTCTTCCTCTCCTAAATTAGCATGAAATAATAGACCTCCTTTTCCACTATCATCGTGTACTTTTCGGGTTCTACCCCAATACCAAACCAAAATAGCAATGGTATTTTCACCTTCTTTTAAATACTTTGTTAAATCTACCTCATCATAATAATTGGTATCTGGTGCAGCACCTCTAGCTAATCCGCCTTCAAACAAAACCATTTCTCCGTTAACCCAAAGCCAATATTTGGTGTCAACGGCAATTTTTGCTACTACATCTTTTGGTATTTTATTAAGGTTAAATGACTTTCGAAACGCTACCCAAGTATTTGCTGGCCCATCTTCTTGTTGCCAAATCCATTGTGCTCCTTCCCAGTTAGGTGTACTAGCAAACACCGAAGCAGAAGAAACAATAGCCATTAATAATAGAAATATACCTTTATAGTATTTAAATTTTATCCTCATTCTTACTTTATATTTTTGACTATGGTACTATTTCAACCTATTTTGTAACCACATCCCAAACTTTAGAACGTATAGATTTACCATCTTTATTTTCTACCGTAAGAACTACGGTCCAGTGACCTGCAGTATTATATTTATGTGTTGGATTTTGCTTATCAGAAGTTGTTCCATCTCCAAAATCCCATGTCCAAGTTTTAATTTTGCCTAATGATTCATCTTTGAATGCGAAAACACGCCTGTCTCTATCCACCTCAACAAACGACCAATTTGCTTGTAACTGAGGTTTTAAATCTTCTGTGAGCGGCATTAACCTGAATGCGTTCAAAAAATCGCCATCATGAATCATGTTAAGCGTATGCGCTAGGTTAATAAAATCCTTCCTTTCTTTATTATCATTATCATAATCTAGAACGCACCACGACATAGCAATAAGCTCATTTTCTTTTAGTTCTGAAACAGCCGAACGATTCACGCCTTCAATAGCAGCATAATCGAATGGTGTTATCCAAAACTCCATTTTGAGCAAACCGGGTTTTCCTTGTTCTAAGTTGTGCTTATAGGCAGCATTGGCGTGCGGAAAATCTTTAATCCAAGGCGTATTTCCCCAAACCATGGCCCAGTCTTTATTTTTAGCAGGTATAAAAACATGGTAGTTTTGTGCATGTGCCCCATGTCCTCTAAAATGCAACTCTTCAATAGGTATCCGATTTATATTTGCATTCCACTTTTTGATAAAATTGCCACCAGAAACATCTGCATCTACCACCAATTCAAAAATATCTTGTTTAATATTCAGTTGCTCAAATTCCCAGAAATCATCAAAAATTTCTACATAGAAGTATAACCGATTTAAATCTTTTACCCATGCTACTTTTACGGTAATATCCAAGTCGGTTGCATCCAGATTAAACCCAATACCATTCATACTTTCTTTCATTTGGTCTAGACCAATTGCATAGGTATCTGGAACCAAATCCCAATCGGAAAAATTGCCATCTATACGTGGCATTTTATGTTGCGGAAATTGAAAAATGGGGTAAATAGTGTCTCTACTTTGGAAGCCATAAGATTCGAAAACCCCACAGCAGCAGATTATAGCCAATACAAAACAAAACAATGAACGCATATTTATTAATTTTTGTTAATTACAACTTATTACCTAGCTAAAAACCATCTATTTGCCTCCTATTTCCTACAAGTGAATATTTTTAAATACTAAACTAATTAGTATATGAAATTTTTAGTTCTTTTATTGACGGTGTCCGTATAGCACCTACAATAAACAATCTACATTTTCTAGATTGAACAGAATCAAATTGATGAATTTTGTTCTCGCCGCAAGAAGTTCCTTTTACAATATCTTTCCAAGCACCGTAATCCCAATATTGTAATTTATAAGAAGTAATATTGTTCTCAAATTCATCTACAATGATTTGATTAAACGTTTGTGGTTTTATCCATTCTACTTCTAAATATTGATTTTTAGTTTCAGTAGCCAACCAACGGGTTTCCTCATCTTCATCATTTACTCTGAACGCTTCAAAAACAGGTAATTTTTCTGTTTTAATAAACATAGAAGAAGCATTCATTCTACCTAAAGTTGCTAGGTTTTGCGACTCCACTATCGGATCAGGTAAAGATACTTCGGGTAATTCTTCTACATGGAAATCATAAATTCCTGAGACGACATTATAAATAATATAGTTTCCTACGGTCTTATTTTTCTCAGTCCCTACAAAGGTGATACTTTCAGATTCATCAGCTAAAACACCACTTTCTTGTACACTCTTTTTACTCGTAGCCGGCAAATACACTTTTGCAGTAGTATTTACAGGTACTTCAATATGAAATGCTGCCCCTTTATCTTCTTTTTTCCAGTTCACAATAACATTTCCATACATGGACTGATATTCTGTGTTTGCAAAAGTTAAATTGCCTACGGGAGCAGGTTTAATCATCATGTTTTGCATTCCTAATTGTTCTGAGTTTGGACGAATACCTCCAAAACCTTTGATAAAATACCCACCAATACCTGTATAACACGTATGTATTTGACTATTACCAATGGCAGACCAACGTTCTGGCCAAACGGTTTTTCCTTGCTCTAAAAAATAGCCATAGCTTGGGTGATGTTTATCTTGTAATAGCTCATAAATTAAATCCATACGCTCTCCGTATTCTGTAAAATATCGAGTATAAAGGGCTTGCCCTGAACTTCCTGTATCGTAATAAGGGAATTTATAGAGTACATTATCTTCCAGAACAGCTTCTACTTTTTCTTTTTCTGATGCTGGTGTTACTCCTGCCAATAAAGCAAATGCTTGATCTACCTGTTGCCCTTTTACATACTTTCCGGTCTCCGGATTGTATGATAGTTTGTGAGTCGCTTCTCTCTGTACTTTTAACCTATCTGCATATTTTTTTGCATCTTCATTCTTACCTAAAACTTTTGCAATTTTTTCTGCATTATCTAACATAAAGGCATAAACACAATTATTAAAATGAATAGCTTCTGCCGAATTAAAACTACTCCAAAAATTACCTCTTGGTGTACACCAATCACCTAAACCAGGAAATTCTCTTGCGCCTTGTTTTCCAGCTTTTAGAGCACCTCCTGTTTTGTAATTTGAGTTATTAAACAACCATTGCATCCATTTTTGCATAGACTCATAATTGTCTTCTAATACTTTTTTATCGCCTAACATTCTATAGGTTTCCCATACGGTTAATGGACTATTGGCTTTCCACATTAAAAACGGGCGATCTTGCTCATTTATAACACCCCTTATTTGACCATCAGTTACCTGAGCGTCTCGGGTGTATTGTAGATATTGATCCATATAGGCGCCACTCTCAAAATTTGGTAACGCATCTCCATACATTGCGGCTACTGTAACTTCTCCCCAACCACGGCGTTCACGATGCGGACAGTCCACCAAAATACCGTCCATGGTATTAGCCAAATACGTATTTAAATTGATTTGGTAAATTTGATTAAGCTGCTCATTTGAGGATGCAAATTTGCTAATTTGTTTACGATTGTTAGTAATAACGTAACCTTTAACATCTTCTAATTTAGGCGCATAATTTAAACCATAAACGGTAATCCACCTGCCACCAGCAACATTAAATCGATTTTGGAACTTTCCTTTTCCAGACTTCCCAAAAATATATTTACTCTTTTGGTTCCAGTTCATTACCTCCTCCGTTTGATCACTAATTTCAAACGTAATAGAATCGCCTTCTACACCATTATACAAATCCATTTCAAAGAAACCGGTGTAGTTTTCACCCATATCAATGCGGTAAGAGCCACTATCGTTTTTCTTAATGGCAATAGCTTTTAATTCTTTAAACTTTACTTGCGGTTCAACTATTTGTGCGCTCAACTGCGCAGTAATTGGAGTGTAAAGTGCACGAGACCCTTTACCCTTATCACCAAAGATACGTATGTTATTGCCTTTGGGTATTTTTGCATTCAGGGCATTATAATCATAAACACTGGCGTTTATCCAATTATTGTCATCATATTCTGCGCTATTCCAATCGGGTTCTGCCTTTCTGGCGTCAATTGTTTCTCCTCCAAAATGTAACACATCCCAATCACCATAATATTCACTATAGCTTTTTTTAGTTTTCCAAGTCGTATCAGATTTTAGGGTTATTTGCTCTCCTCCAGCTATAATTTCTGCTTGAGCCTTAAACACAAAAGGAATCTTTCTATATTCTTTAATTCGTCTCCATCTAGACCAACCCGCAGCATGCCAAATAGCAATGACATTATTCCCTTTTTTTAGTTTATCTGAAATGTCATAAGTTAAATAAGGAATTCTTTTTTTCATATATGAAGACACAGGATTCATCACATTTTCAGTAACCTTTTCTCCATTTACATACAATTCGTGATACCCAAATGAGCCAACAAATACGAATGCTGATGAAGCTTCTTCCTTTAATTCAAAATTCTTTCGATACCAGTTATGATCGATTTTTTTCTGGTCTTCTTTCAAAATCCAATCGCCTTTCCAATCGGATTGTTTTAATAGTCCCATGGAAAAACTTGAAGCTTCACTCCAATCTGAAATGTTACCATCTTTATCCCAAACTTTAACTTTCCAGTAGTATTGTTTAGCAGATTCTAGTGTATTGCCTTGATAGGTATTGTTAACAGATTGATTGGTTTCAATTTTTCCTGAATTCCATACATCACCTTTATTGTTACTTAAAACATCTAAACTACTTGCTACTAAAATTTGATACGCTGTTTGTTTTTGTCCTCTCTCTTGATGATTCCCTTCTAACTTCCAACTTAATCGTGGACTTGTATTATCTATACCTAAAGGATTTATTCGGTATTCGCAACGCAAATCTAAAAGGGTTACAGAAGATTCACGGCAACTCAGTACGCATAGCGATAATATCAAACATAACGGGATTAATAATCTGTTTTTCATTTTTTCAGTACCAAACTTGAGTTACAATTAAGTTTTTTAAACCTCTTTTAAATTATACTAATTACTAGTGAGTAATTTCTAAATCATCAAATAAATTTTCATCATAAGAACTAGCCAACATAACATATCCTGAGGTTTTCTGATGAGACATACTTAACACAGATACCTCATCTATAAAGGCTTCTATTTCATTATCTTGAAAAGTAAGTTTAAGGGTGTGCCACTTATTACCATCAAAATCAGGAATAACACCCTTTTTTAGAACCTCTTTATCAAACATCAACTTCCAATCACCATTTTTCGCTACTTGAAAACGATAACCTTTTAGGTAGCTTCCTTTTACATGCCCTCCTAGTTCCACATTCCCACCTTCAATAAACACATTGACACTACAGGTATAATTTTTCCATTTTACATCGCCTACTAATGTATTTGGTTTTACATTTGAAAGTCTGTAAACTCTCATCCAGTCGTACCCCTGCTCTGGGATAATTTGTTTCAAACATTGTGATCCATCTTCCTTTAGAGCTATTTCAAAACTTCCAGTTTGATCTGAATGGTACTTAGGCAAGTCTCCCACTTTTCTATCTTCATAATCTTCCTTATAGGGAAATGGAAATGGGCTCTCTTCAGGGATTTTATAAGCTCCTTTTTTCTGTCCAGATGTAGTTGTTAAAGAGTATATACATTGAGGGTCTAGTGAAATTCGAATCACTCCGTCTTTTGGGGTTATACTTTCTTGTTGTACAAACTGTTCTTTTTCGTTAGATTTCCAAACGTTAATTGTACCTGTAGAAAGTCCTTCTCCAATTTTAACTTCAATTTCTTCTTGCTTTTCAGTGCAAATAATCATACTCCATTCAGAGCCATCCTTTTCTTTTAAAGTAACACAACTTCCTTTATACGTTGTGCCTTCAAAAAGACCACACGCACTGTTTAAGTACTGCCAATTAAGAGGCTCCGTAAACTGTGTAGTATGCGCAGTTGCCCAAATAGTTGGCCATACTTCATAATAACCACTCCATGGACTATTTGCTTTCATAGCCCCAGCTTTATCCCAAGTTACCGATTCATAAATGGAACCTATAGGCGCCCATATTAAAGTTTTAGTTATCCTATCACGGATATAAAATTTGTTGTAAACACGAGCCAAATTTAACGCTCCTGCGCCTCCCCATTCCTTTCCTGTCCAACTCCAATCTTCACTAGCCCATAAAGGTTTACCGCTATTCTTAGCTTTTTCGGTTGTAGGGCGGCCGCGACCATCTACCATATTTTCATTAAACTCACGCCCCGTAACATAATGGTAACCTACGGCCTCCATAATGCTATCTAAAGATTTATTTTTTTCAAACTCATCAAAAATCTTCCAGTCTCCACTATTATCATCGGGACCTTGAATTTTTACATTTTCATACCCTCTAGCATCCAATAATGGACGCACGTGGTTTATTAGCCAATCGGGACTTGTATAATTTTCATTCTCTGCAGCGGCCACCCAATCAATATCCATTCCCCATTGTTTTTTAGCTACATCAAGGAAAGAAACAAAATACTCTGCAGATTCCTCTGTGAAAATATCCGGTTTTAAGTATCCAGGAAAACTCCATGGTAGGTATTCCAAAATAACCTCAGAATTTCTATTACGTGCCTCTTTCATTAACCAAAATTCATAGCCTCTAGACACTGGATTCTTTAATTCTTCTCGTGTAATAGCGTGTGATGGTTCCGAACCACAGGTTGAGTTCTCACCACCACCCATTTCTACTTTTAAATGCTGAAAACCAGCACCAAATTTGGGTTTAAACAAGAAATCTAATATCTGACTTCTAATTGGGTCTTCATAATCGTATAATAAATCAGTTGAAGCACCTGCGCTTACTCCTCCAATACCTTCAAATGTACGCCCATTATCATGTCCATTTAATGCAATTTGTACAACTCCATTAGTATTAGGAAATACATAAGGTTTAAATGCAGTTTCTGGGTTTTCTATATCTCCCATTTCAAACCATGAAGGTTCACTATGTGATACGCCTCGGTTATTTCCCCAAACCGTTACTTTCCAATACACACGCTGACCTGACTTTAAAGGTTCTCCTAAATATTCAAAAGGTCCTGTTTCGGAAATACTTGTTGGCCCTGTATCCCAAAGGTCTGGATATTTAAGTTTTTCTATAGATGTAGCCATCATAATACGATAACCACCTTGTTTCGAACTTTTTTCATCACCAATGAATGTCCAACTAAAATGCGGTCTTGAATTAATTATACCTACTGGGTTTACTTGAGAGTTACATTTTAAATTCTTTACTTCAATAGCATAAATGAATGAACTAAAAAATAATGAATAAATTAAAATAATACTAGTGTATCTCTTTTGCCATGTTTTCATATTTCTATTCTTTTATTTTAACTCTTAATATATTAATAAATTTATATTTATAAACTCTACTTATGGTAAATCTTGAATTCTGAAATTGCTGGATTGCTCTTAGACTGATGCACTAAGACTCTGCATTTTGATGCTGTTACCGTTTCAAAATCATGGCTATTATTATTACCACAACTTTTACCATCGGCTACATCATACCATTTGTCTTCATAAAAATACTGAATTTTATAGCTTGAAATATTTGCGTTGTATTCATCAATTACAACTTGATTAAACGTTTGTGGTTTAAACCATTCAATTTCTAACCATTCATTTGAGTTAGAATTAGCTTTCCAGTGGGTTTCATTATTTTCATCATTCGCCCTAAAAGCTTCAAAAACAGGTAGTTTTTCGGATTGAATGGTCATTGAAGAGGCATTCATTCGTCCTATTAAAGCTAAATTATCTGGTTTATTAATTGGTTCAGGATAATTTACTTTAGGCAATTCATTTACTTTAAAAGTATAAGTACCAGAACCCACTTCGTAGATGACATAGTTACCTACAGCACCACTTTTTTCTGTGCCGATATATTTGATACTTTCTACATTTTCAGCAATAGTTTCACTTTCAAAAACAGCATTACTTTCGTTTGCAGGAATGTATATTTTTGCGGATGTATTTACAGGAACTTCAATATGAAATGTTGCACTTTCATTTTCTTTTTTCCAATTTACTGTTATGTTACCATACATAGATTGGTAGCTTGTATTGGCATAGGTTAAATCGCCAACGGGAGAAGGTTTTATAATAAAATGTTGCATACCTAACCTTTCAGAATCTGGACGAATACCAGCAAATCCTTTAATAAAATAGCCTCCAATACCCGTATAACAAGTATGAATTTGACTGTTTCCAATGGCAGACCAACGCTCTGGCCATACGGTTTTACCTTGTTCTATAAAATACCCATAACTAGGGTGACGCTTGTCTTTTAAGAGTTCGTAGATTAAATCCATACGCTCTCCATATTCCGTAAAATAACGTGTATATAAAGCCTGTCCTGAACTTCCTGTATCGTAATACGGAAATTTATATAGTACTTGGTCTACTAAGTTATTGTACGCTTTTTGTTTTTCAGCTTCTGGCGTAACACCTGTTAACAAAGCAAAGGCTTGATTAACTTGATGCCCTTTGCCATACTTTCCTGTATTGGCATCGTAACTGTTATTATGTGTGGCTTTTCGTTGGACGTCTAAGCGTTTTTTAAAAACCTCAGCATCATCCGTTTTGTTTAAAGTCTTTGCAATATTGAGGGCGTTTTCTAACATAAACGCATATACACAGTTGTTAAAATGTGCCGATTCTGGCGAATTACTTGATGTCCAGAAATTACCTCTAGGTGTACACCAATCTCCCAAACCAGGAAATTCTAAAGAACCTCGTGTACCAATTTTTAGAGCGCCTCCCGTTTCGTAATCCGAATGCTCGTATAACCAATGCATCCACTTTTGTAATGTTGGATAATGGTTTTCTAACAATTTTTTATCGCCTAACATTCTGTAGGTTTCCCAAATGGTAATTGGGCTGTTTGCCATCCACATTAAAAACTCAAAATCATCACCATTGATTACCGCTCTCATTTTACCATCTTCGGCCTGTGCGTCTTGCATAAATTGCGCGTACTGTGTCATATACGCCCCACTTTCAAAATTTGGCAGTGCATCGCCATACATAGCCGCTACGGTAACCTCTCCCCAACCACGACGTTCACGATGTGGACAATCGACTAAGATACCATCAATAGTATTGGCAATGTATGTATTTAAATTAACTTGATAGATTTTGTTCAGCAGTTCACTAGAACTTTCAAACTTGCTAATTTGCTTTCTATCGTTAGTAATTACATAGCCCTTAATGTCTTTTAATTCTGGTTTGTAATTGATACCGTCAATCGTTATCCAACGCCCTCCTGCTAGATTAAAACGGTTTGTAAAATGTCCTGTTCCTGTGCTATCAAAAACATACTTACTACGTTGGTCCCAAGATGATTTTACTACCTCACGATCCGCTATTTTAAAAGTAATAGTATCGCCTTCTTTTCCATTAAATAAATTCATTTCAAAAAAACCGGTGTAATTTTCACCCATATCCACCACATAGTTTCCTGTTTTATCTTTTTGAACACCAATTGGTTTTATTTCTTTATACTTCACTTGTGGCTCCACCATTTGAGCACTTAACTCTGCTGTGATTTTACTTGTTGGTGGATTTTCATCTGTACTGGGAACAACAATAGCTCCTTTAGGACCAAGATTTACATTGGAGATACCAACTTCCGTTGCCTCATTATTATTAAAAACAACGGCATTATCCCAGTCACTGTCATCATAAGCAGTAGTATTCCAATCGTCTTCTCGTAAACGCTCGTCTATAATTTCTCCGCCAAAATCTTTAATATCCCAGCGCCCAACATAAGCGCTATAGCTCTTTTTACACTTCCAAGAAGCATCTGTATTTATTAATAAGTTACTATTACTTAACTTAATATCTGCTTGTGCTTTAAACACAAACGGGGCATCGTAATAATCTTTGATCCTTCCCCAGCGTGACCATCCTGCTGCGTGCCAAACACCAATAACATTATCTCCTTTTTTAAGATGTTCTTTAATATCATAAGTTAAGTACGGTAATCGCTTTTTTACAAAAGAATACACAGGATTCATTACCGCATTGCTCACTTTTTGTCCATTTACATAAACTTCATGATACCCAAAGGATGCTACATAAATAAAAGCGGACTGTGGATTTTCTTCTAATGAAATATTTTTTCTATACCAATTGTGGTCTTTTTTATTCTGACCTTTTTTGTAAATCCATTCGCCTTTCCAATCTTCTTTTTTTAATAAACCCATTGAAAAGTGTCCAATTTCGCTCCAATTTGAAACATTTCCTGAAACATCCCAAGCTTTTACTTTCCAAAAATATTGTTGCGCTGATGCCAAATTTTTACCTTCGTACTTTACATTTACAGATTGATTGGATTCAATTTTTCCAGAATCCCAAACATCTCCAACATTACCTTCTAAATTCTTTATAGAACTTGCTACCAAAATTTGGTAAGCCGTTTGTTTTTGACCTCTGGTTTGACTGTTATCAAAAAGATTCCAACTTAACCTTGGGGCAGTATTATCTATACCCAAGGGGTTTGTGCGGTATTCTGATTTTAAATCTGTTAACTCTATAGTTGACGATGAATCGCAACCTGAAAAACTAATAAGTAAGACTATTGCAAAAAAAGAAAAAATATACTTTATATATGCGGTTCTGCTTAGTTGCATTTTCATTTTTAAATAGATGTGTTTGTTTTTATGTCAAAAAAATTGAAGTACTTTTTTAAACTCCTTAAATATATTTCTAAAATGTAAATTTATCATCCTGTAATATCATGTACCAAATAAAGTAAAAGTTTTGTCATAAAAGTTAGTGTGATAAATTTCGACATTATTAATGCTTATATCAATTAACAATTTGATATATTAGTAGCACAAAATGATATGAAAAATACCTATAGAAAATATCTTATTACCTCAAAAAAAGATAAATTATGGGGATTTTATGTGAATAATTTAGGACGAAATGTTATAAAAAAATATGAAAATTATCCTTCTATGGATCATCCAGATCAATATATTTTTACTTGGGATAAAGGACGTATTTTAAATGAATTTCATCTAGTATTTATCACTAAAGGCGAAGGTGTTTTTGAAAGCAACGCTACTGGAAAAATAAAAGTTTCTGATGGTGATGTGTTTTTATTATTCCCTGATGTTTGGCATCGTTATAAACCCAAAAAAAGTACAGGTTGGACAGAGCGGTGGGTTGGGTTTTCTGGAGCTATTGCAAATCAGTTTTTATCCAATGGTTTTTTCAACCCAGATGAACCTATTATTTCAAAATGTAACAAACCTCAAATACTAAATCATTTTAACACACTGTTTAAATTGTTTGACGAAACCACTTATGGATATCAACATTTAGCTTCTGGCATTTGTATACAGTTAATGGCAGAACTACATAATATAAAAAGTGGGGGTAGCAATTTAGACGATTTAAATTCTATGATATCTCATGCAAAAGGCATTATGTATAAAAACATAAATAGTTCTATTAATCTTATTGAGATAGCTTCAAATTTAGGCATTAGTTATTCTAAATTTCGAATAGACTTCAAGAAACAAACAGGGGTTTCTCCATTACAATATCATTTGCTCTTAAAAATTGAAAAGTCTAAAGAATTATTACTAAACTCTAATAAGTCTCAAAAAGAAATTGCTTTCGAACTCGGTTTTGAATCTGATGTGTATTACAATAGATTGTTTAAAAGAAAAACTGGATTAGCACCTGGTCAATTTAGAAATATAAGCAAGGACATCTTGTGATAAAAAACAGAGAATCATTTAAAATAATACCCTGTTTATTATTAATTAGCTTATTGTTATTGTAAGCTCAATAGTTTTATTATCCTCCTCAAAAAACACTTCTAGGGGTAATGCCTCGACTCCAGGCACCATATTAAAAGTTCTTTTTCCTGAAATTTCTTTAGTTCTAATGGGCGCATTTGCTTTAATCGTTACTAATCCTTCCGGTTTTTGAATGGTAATTTCGTTTTCACTAATATTTGTTACAACTTCGCTTGAAGGCGAAACAATTGGTAATACAAAAGCAGTTTGCTCTATAATATCTTGCTCTGTACTTACTTTAATTTCTGTTTTATCAGCAGCACACTTGTAAGCAATATTAAATGTAGAAGCCGTTTCTGTAACTTCTTCTCTATTTACATTTTTTATTTTTGTATCTGCTAATAATTCAATCGTTCCATTTTCGTCTTTAGAAGTCACTGTTGCTGGTAAATCGTATAAATTTGTATACCAAACATCATCTTTAAACACCTCAACTCTTGGTGTTAAACAGATATCTTTATTAGGTTGTACTTGTTGATTATTTTTTTCAACTAAAGCATATTCTGCCATACTTGCTGCACATAAAAGCCCAACTTTATTGTGATATAAAACCCCTAAAGTTCCTCCTGAAGCCTGACGATAATCGTACTTATAATGATATTCTGCATCGTAAGCACTTACGGTTCCTCTCCAATCGCCTCTTGCAAATAGGAAGACATCCAAATCTTTAAAATGTTTTACACCATCTGCAGTTGTTCTTGGCAGATTAGCATTTGTATTGATTTCTGGTAAATGACCCCAATGATCTAACAATGCTGCTAAAGGCTTTGCATGTGTAAATGTATGGTGCACACAAGGTGGAATGCCTGCTTCAATAAAACCAGGGCCTCCATGTATTAGCCCATTGGCAGTGCAACGCTGCAATAATTCTGTATTTTTTACCGCTGCTGTTCCAAACGCAGGATTGATATGAGACATCATTCCAAATGCCGGTTGGCTACCATCACAGGTTCTACTGCCCCAATAGCTCCATTTGTACATTCTATTACCCCAGCTATTATCCCAGCCACCATCTGGTAACATAAACTCTAAATGGCTATTTAAGGATTTTGTTAAGATCTGTAAAAGCTCTTCATCTTTTTCCTTAAGGGCGTACATGACTAAGCTGTTTAGCGTTTCTTCTACGTTATACCCCAAGTCCACACCATGCAATCCTTTTTCACTAAGCTTACTGGAGCTCTTTTTACACTCCCCAAATAATAAGCCTTCATTTGCAGTAAAATATGATTTTACTTGAGACGCTAATGTTTTACTCTTAGCTTTAAAATCGTCTCTATTTAAAACATTACCTATTAAATTTAAACCGTAAACTGCTGTCCCTGGATAATTTATATTGGTAAAATCTATTGTAAACTCTTTATAAATATAATTTCCAGCTTTTTCTAAACGTTTTGTCCAAGCCTGTTTTGTTGTTTTATCTAAAACATGACCATGATAATGTAAAGCTTCTGCCAAAGCTATCGCTCCAAAAACGGTAATTCCTTTCCAAGATTTTGGGTTTGTAATTACTGTCCATGAACCATCCTTTTGAGAAACATTATTTTCTGCCCAAGTCATTACCAATTTAGCACCTTCTATATACTTTTCATCGCCAGTTTTATCTGCCATATATAAAAACGGATATACCGCGTCCATACAGCGCCCGTGAATATGAGAACAAGATGGACAGCCTAAAGCGCCATGTTCATCTAAATTAGATGGATTGTTAATTTGTACTTTTAACATCCCATCACTCCAATCTTTTAACAAACCTGTAATTAAGTTTTTAAACTCTAAAGAATGTTCTGAGTGGCTTTCGCATGCATTTAGCAATCCTGCCATTGGAAGAGAGATTCCTATTCCTGCGAGGGTTGATAGTTGTATAAAGTTGCGTCTTTTCATTTTTATTATATTAAATCATCGGAAAACTATTAAAATGTTATTTAAAAACCGTCCTGTTTTATCCTGAGTTATAAAAATAATATTTTAAGAGCGTTCTTGGTTTTTTCTATTTTAAGCCTTATGCTGTTTTTAGAACGACTACTTTCGGGTTTATTCCGCTTAGGGATAGAAACGGTATCCTTTTGTTTGTTTATTGATTGCCATAACAATGAAAAGGCACAAATATTCAATTATATATTTCTTGCCTGCTCAGAAACAACAAAAACAAAAGATATAGTGGATAGCCCGACCCGACCTTAGGAGGGGAACGCCCAAAATATTTTTTGTTTTAATTTAATACCTACTAGCTTATTGTATTACAAGCTTTGTAGTGTAAGTTTTATTATCGTTTGTAGTAGCTTTTATGAGATACATACCTGATGTAAATGCCTTATTATTTATTTCTAACTTTTGATTGTTTGTTTTGTTTTCGTAAACCAATTCACCAAGTATACTGTAAATTTTAACGTTAACAGCATCTAAATTTTTAAACGCTAAAGTAAAATCGCCATTTGTTGGATTTGAATATACTTTTAATGCACTATTTTTCAACTCTTCAACAGAAACACTTAAAGCTCTTTTCAAAATAACTTCCCATACACTTCTATTATCAGTTTCTGAAGCCCAAATATGTGTTACGTTTCCATTTACTTCATGATATAAGTACCTAGCACTACTAGATTCAAATCTAAAAGTATCATTAGATTCATTGTAATGTATCGTCCAAATTTTATCGCTAGTACTTTCTGGCGAATCTCTTTCCGTACTTAAAACAACATAAGGTCCTCCTGGACCACCTGAACCTGGAGCTCGCAGTATTCCAAAAGTTTCACTATCAATATTAAAAAAAGCTCCACTATTAACAAAAGTCCAATGCGTATTTTGTGCTTCATCTGAATCACTCATGGTAACTGGTGTCGCAGCTAACCCTACATCGGTTAAGAATTCCCCAGTAGCTACATTTCTTAAACTGTAAACTGCTTTCGTTAAATCTGGATCGTCGCTTACAACAGGTTCCCCTTCTACTTCTTCCATCTGGTACGTTGTATTTGCCCATCTAATTTGAGCTCTACCGCCTTTAACTCTGTATGCACCATATCTAACACCTGATTGTATGCCTCTTTCTGGTTCTGGAATGTTCCAATTAAAAACTTGCCCACCTATAACAGCATCGGCATAATGTATTTTTTTTGAAGGATTATTAGGGTTTTCTCTAAAACCTACCTCTAGTTCAATATCAGTAGGTACATTTTTAGCTATATTGGTTAAAAAAGCGAATTCTCTTTGTCCTTCTCGATTAACAATTTGCTCTCTAAAAATATCAAAAGACACCTGTACATTACTATTAGCACCTGAACCATATATTGGTAGCGCCAAATACAAACAAATAGCAGGATCTGGAGAACCTCCACCGCCAGTATGCTTCCCTTTGGCTTGCATGATATAACTACCATCTCGACTAAGAGAACCATCAACGCTACCAACTTCAAGTATTCTAACGGTTCCTGTAAATCTTGCATAACTCCCCACACCTGTTGTTTGAGACCTAGGTAATGAACGCTCTATTCTAGGCTGTAAAGATTCCGGAAAATGGTTTGAACCAACTGTTATATTGTATACCCCCCAAGTATTATCATAAACATTACTTTCTGAGTAATCTGAGTAGCAACTTCTATCATCAATAGTCCCTACATTTACAGGGTTTGGCAAGTCTGATGATGTCCTAGTAGCATTTCGGAATTCATCTGAACAAGCAATACTTGAATCTGTATCTTCATCAGGCGCCGTTTGGGCTGTTAAAAAAAGAGAGAACAGTGCAAAACTGTAAAATAATAGGTGTTTAAAAGTGTTTTTTTTCATAGCTATGACTTAAGATAATCGTTTTTTTGAAAATTATAAAATCATAAGGAAAAACCAATCCTAAACTATCCTAATTTTTAATTATTTAAGTCATGTTTTCGCCAAAAGACATTATATTTTGGATGAAAGTTTTCTTAATTATACAAACTATGCTTTTGTTTAATTGATAGACCTTAAAACCACTGGACCAATTAAGCCTGATTTATCAAGATTTTTTTCATTTTTTTTAGGAGGGTTTGTCGTCCAAGTCTTTTTTTCTGCTTTAGGGCGAGAATTATCAAAAATAAGCTGATTACGCCACGTATTGGTAACTTTAATTTCCAACTGATTTTCTCCAACTTTCACTAAATTAGAAATATCAAACTCGAAAGGAGGCGCCCATTTTACACCAACTTTTTTACCATTACACCAAAGCTCTGTAATGTTTGCAACGTCACCCAAATTTAAAATCGTGTGCTTTTTAATACTTTCTAAATTAAACACCTTGCTATATATTATAGTTCCCGAATAATGTTTTACTGCATCATTATCCAATTGAGTAAGCGATTTTAATTCTGAAACTTCAATTATTTCTGGTGTATCCCAACCATTTTCAAAAGATAATTTCCAGTTGTTTTGAAGTGATTTTTCTTCAATACTAACCACGCTTTTAATTTCTTTTCCTTTTTGATAAAATACATATTCACCAGAATTTGAAGCTATATAATCATCTTCTTTCCAAGATAATTTTGAATAATCTTCTAAATCATGAATGTTATACCATCCTGTTTTAGAATCTAAAACAATTTTATTATTACAAGTTACTTTTGATGCATAAGGGGTTTTATTTCCCTTGGGAAACACTACAATTGTACTTCCACTTGGTGGAAAAGATAAAGCTACATTTGTTCTATCATTTGATGCATTCCAAATTTTAGCATCTTGTTGTTCGCCATTAAAAGCATTCCATATTTGCGGATAGACATTATTTAGCCTAAAACTTAAAGTAGCGTCAACCGGTTTATTGTGATTTGAAGCTATAAAATAAATATGAGCATCTGTTGTTTCTCGATGAATCCATTTTATATTTAATTCATCTGGAACTATAACATCTTGTTCAATACGTTCTGCTTTTAAAACGTCATCAAGTGTTTTTCCCCAATATACCTTTCCCTTACCAACTTGTTTTACACCCTCGATCGTATTTGCCCATAATTCATCTGCTATTTGAGATAATTCTTTTAAATCATTTTCATCATCCATTAAACTTGGAGAGTCTTGAGGTTTATCTCCAAGAATTACTGCACCTGCCAAAACCAATTCTTTTAGTTTTTTAGCTGTAGATAACAACATGTCTTTTGAATCTCTGAGTGTAATCACCCTATAATTTCCAGCGTCTTCAACATGAATTTCCCCGTTTACGATACTCAACTTATCTTGTAATATTTCCGCATTTAAATAATCAAAACGATAGCCTTTTGGGAAATAATCTAAATCGAAAGGCGGTCTTTCAAAATTATCACCATAATACCGCAATACATCAGCAACGTATTCACCTTGTTGTAAAATATATTGATTTCGTGCCAAGTAATCCGTCCAATCTTTCATGTAAGGCCACCATGTTTGTTTGCGTACCAATGGAAAACCTATATTGCCACCAAAACTAGACCCAGGAAATACATTGGTTTGAGGTGTATGCGAAAATGTGTGAAATACTAAATGATTAATACCCTTGGTAAAATTATAATCTATTAAATATTTTAATGTAAATGGATGCTCATTCCACTGCACTCCTAATTGTGTTCCCGCCTCGGCAGCCAACATCGGTTTATTGTACAAATGTGTTGCAGATGCAGCATTAAAAACAGGTTTAGCATATTCATTTTGAGCAGAAGGTGCTTTAGGATACCAAAACTCGGTCATTGGTATATCGCTAACACCATAATATCTCATTGGGTCTATTGGTAAGACTTCACCTCCAGCCCCTTCTGTATAAACATCTGCTCCCATCTCATTTGCAACAGTTGCAAAATGCTTAAAGAAATTATCTATAAATACCTCATCCATGGTATGGCGTAAATCTCTTAAAAATTTAGTTGTTATCTCAGGACTTTGAACAATGTAACCCATAGTTGCAGGCAAATAGGTTTTCATGCTATATCCTCTTCTACTTTCAAATTCAGCGAACATATCTTCTGAATTCATGGTCCAAGTGGGTACATGACTTTCCCAACTATCAATCAATAAGCCATGTAACTTTCCATCTCCTATAGGACCTCCATCTTTAATTAAATTACCAATCATCCCATTTCTCAAGTGATTTTCAATTGCAACTTTATCTAATTTACTAGATTCCCAACCAGTAGCTTCGGGAACTGCTGGTTTGTTTGTTAATCGCATGTTTACATGCCCAAAACGCACCACTGTCCAATTGCCTTTAGGTGCTTCCCAAGTTAACTTACCCTCAGCATCCATTTTATCGGTAAGATTAATAATGGCATTCGATTTAATGAAGGTGTTTTCGGCATAATCATACTTTACATCATTTTGTAAACGCCTTAGTACTTTAGCCGCTTTAGCCTCATGATTATGAAACTTAGGTTTTGGACTTAAACGAATAAATTCTGGAGCAATAGTATGTTGGCCTTCAAAAGTAAACTTAAAAGTATTTGAAGTGGTTTCTGGTATAGCAAGCGTAAGATGTTTTCTCCTATCATTCCAGTTAGCATCAGGCAATTTTACGGTTGCTATTGTAGTTAATTTATCATTAATAAAAGCTTCCACTTTAATAGCTATATTTACTTGAGGGTATTCTGTTCCCATTATCATATGACGCGTTTGAGGAAACATAATAGAACGTAAAGTAACTGCCTCTTTAAACATAGTTTTAACCCAAGAATTTGTTTCATTAACTTTTGAAATACCTTGATTTCTGTATGATTTTAAGGGTTTAACTAATTGCGTAGTTTTACGAGTTACTATAATTTTTGAATTGGGGTTAAATATATCTTCCCATGGAACCAAAGGATTATTCGTTTCTATTTCAAATGGATTAAAAGGTTCAATGTCATCGCCTTCTGGTGTTGGAAAAGCTAATACTTGGATATCTTTATAATTATAATCTGGTGTATGATATAATGAGTCTAACTGAAGAATTTCCTCAAAGAGTTTTCCACCCTTTATTCTATAAACGGTTTCCACCATTTCACGCTGCGCCTCTTCTACTGGTACCCAAGGACCTCCAGTCATAGACCAGCCTGGGCAATTTTGCATCGTAAATTTTAAGCTTAAACGTCTGCATTCATCAGCCGCATGACGAATCATATCTTCCCATTCGTGGGATAAGATTTTAATTGGTTTTACATTTGGAAAAGGACGTCCTGACTTATTAAATAAATGTATACCTTGAAGTCCTGCTTCTTTTATAGCCTCCAAATCAAGGGTTAAACCCTCTTTAGAAATGTTGTTTCCGTTTATGTGAAACCATGTTTCTGGACGGAATTGTTTAGACGGAGCTGTAAAACCATTAGCTAATTGTTTTAAACTAATTGTTGACTTCTTTTTTTCGACCGGAGACTTACACTGTATAAATGATAATTGTACAAATAACGCTAGTGTTAAAAAAAATTGAAACCTCATCTTTTATATAGTTTTAAAAAATTTACTAAATAAAAAGAAATATTAACAAAAAAGCATCCTGCACACTCTTGTTGATAATAAAATTATACGTACAATTTTCTTTACCTTATTTTTTCAACAATATATTTATTGAGTTTTAAAAGGCCATACCTGACCAATTGTTACTCCTCCATTAACATCTTTTACAACTACTTTAAAATAATAGGTCGTTGCCGCAGTTAAGTTTGCTGCATTAAAAGTGATTTCTGTTTGATTTTCTGAAACTTTTACTATTGGATTGCTAGCTGTATCCAAATATACATCAAAAGTTAATGCATCATTATCTCGATTACTTCAGAAAAATACTAACCCTAAAATTACGACTATATATACTTTTTTATTTTATTTCTTTTGGACTTGTAGCAAAAAAACATAACACTTGAGCATAGTATTATTTATACTTTTCTTATTATACAAATTATAATTTTAAAAATTTGCAGACAAAGTTAGTAACTAAAACTAATTTTTACTATAAAGTTTATTCATTTATAACCAAAAAAAAAGCCATTTAATGTTATTAAATGGCCTTTTTTTAAGTAAAAATTTTATTTACTATTTTCTTATTGCTTTACTATTTTCTTAGTAAAACTTCCTGAATCACTTGAAATTTTTACAAGATACATTCCACTTGTTAAAGTATTAACATCAACCTTAATAGATTCTGAATTTACTGTTCTACTTAATACTTCTTGACCTAGTAATGAATATACAGATATTTGTTTAATATTAGAAGGAAGACCTTTAATAGTTAATTCATCATTTACAGGGTTTGAAACAAATATTGAACTTGCATCAAAGTCTGGAGTGCTTAATAGAGATATAAGATGGAACTGTATAACATCAATACCTCCGCCATCAAACGTCACAACATCACCTGCTGCAGCTGGAATTACACCATACCTTGAATTAGTACCTAGTGTATTTTGTAGAAAAAGTGCATTATTATTTGGATTTCCAGGTGGATTAGCCCCAGCAGGATCAGCAAGCCCTTCTGCATTAACTTTAGCTTTTCTTCTTTGAAACTGATCTAGACCAGAACGATCACCAGAATAGGTAATCGGATCTGTTGTATCATCGTATGCTACACTTACCGGATTACCAGGTCTAGCTATAAGCGTTTGACTTGGATGCGCTGAGTCGTCAGCTGTAGCCATGGTAACGGGTCCTAAACCAGTAATGTTTCCCGTAATTTCCATCAATCCCGCAGAAGCAGGGGTCCTATGGCCTTGTATAGTCCAAAGTTGTGTTTCATCATCAGGTGTTATTTCTGGCTGCCATACTATAGCACCAGTAGAAAGGTCAACTGTCATGTAAAGATTTGGTGTTAAACCTGATGTTGAAATTTTATAAATACCATCGCCTGTAAAATTTGCCTGTGCTTGCACTTGAAACGCAAACATAGTAAATAATAAAAATGCACTAATTTTTAAAGTAATTTTTTTCATAATTTTAGTTTTATATTAATTAATACTACAATATAGTAACTTTTAGTTATTTATAGTATCCTGTACTAACCTGCTTCTACTTATTTTTTTAAATAAAAAAGTTTGAATACATAGTATTATCAGAGGTTTATTACACTTTTTTGATTTAAAAAAAATGAATAATAATATTTCAATAACACCTTCGCCTATTTACAAAACTAGTAATTTTATTCCTACAACAAAACACACCAAAATATTATATAGTTGAAAAACAATACTTAATATTTCTAATAACAATAATGAAAATACTCACCGTCTCTTACAAATTCTTTTATTAGTATTAAAAACTTAGGTGTTAGTAGTCTCAATATTCAAGAAACTACAATAATTTTGACAAATTAAAAAGATAGCCCTGGACTTCTATTTTTAAATAAAAGTAAAAGAATATATTAAAAAAAAGAAATTATAGTATTCTGCAATTTACTGAATACTAGATGAATTACATAAAAATCGGATTCTGATATGGAATAAAAGCTAAAATTAGTTTTCTAAATTTGAAGTATCACCCTGTGTTGACTTGATTTTTAAAAATTCATAAATCAGTAAACTAAATAAAAATTATTTAATTTTTTATCAGACTAAAGAAACTACTCTAGGAGTCTATCTCTTAATGAATTTTATTGTAAATATTGACGTTTTCCCATAAAACTTAACAAGGTATAAACCATTAGTTAAGGTGTTAGCGTCTATGCGCATTGATGATGCTTTTTTTACATCTTGCACTAATATAGATTTACCCATTATGTTAAACACTTCAATTTTATTTACTTTATCGTCTAATCCATTAATTAATATTTGATTATCCACAGGATTGGAAACGAATATTGAACTTTTATCAAAATCTTCACTACCAAGCGAATTAATATCTTCGAGTATCCATTTAGTGTTAGCTGATGCAGAGCCTGTATAATTCACGTCTCCAGAATTGTCATAAGCATATCTCCCAGTGGTAGTCTGTGGCGTATGGATATCATATGCACCAGAGCCATTCGAAAGAATTTCAAAAATTCTTGTGTTATTTGTATCAGTAGTTGGTGTTGAAGTTGTAGTTGGATAAACATTAGTAGTATGAAACCTTACAGCATCCCAATTAGGATCGGCACAAGAAATGTTATAATAACCAGTAGTTCCAACAGATTTTACCTCAAAAATTTGCGTCGCACTATCTGGTGTCATCTCATCTGCAGTTATAATATTTGAATTTGTATTGTCAACAGTCCAATACTTACTGGTTACACTATGTTTTATTTTATAAATTCCTTCTAAACCGTTAGGGTTTCCGCCATTTGGATTACTAGGTAATGCCTCAGCGTATGTTGAAGCAACCCGCATATCATCAAAATCTGTTATCACCTCAAAATCGCAAGCGTTTTCATTGTAAGCCCCCCACTTAGGATAAACTTCAATACCATCGAAGGTTTTATGATAAGCTCTAGTATTTGAATTTGCAAGCACCACTTGATATTCATCAAAATCTATATTAGATAAGGTTTGTTGCTCTCCGTTAAACCAAAATTCAATATAACCGTCGTATCTATTGTTATTGCCATCATATGTATCTTCAACTTTTACCTTAATCACAAAAGTAACCCATGTATCTTCCTGTATAGCTTGTTGCCAAAGTGTAGTACGCCTTTGAGTGATTGACCCTGGCCTATTCCAGTTGGGTTCTGCTGGCCCAAAAGCATTCAAATGCAATACACTCCCATCATATTCCATATTAAACGGATAATTCTGCTTATTTGTATTTATGTCCCCACCTTCATCAGTTTTCCATTGAAAAACAGCAATACCACCATCAGCTAGATTAGGCGTAGCATTTATGCGCCATCGCCACCCATAATAATATGTTCCAGCCTTTTGTGGAACAAAAGAATTAATATCACCAGTGGTTCTGGCAAACTCTGCCCGTTTTCTTGAGATAGGCTTTGTTATACGCCAAAATTTCCCATATACTGGATCTGTAGGCTTAGTAACAAAAGGCGGATTATTAGGATCATCAACACAGCGGTCTCCCGTTGGGTTACTATTTCCATTTGGATCCAACCTTCTAAAATTATCGTTTACAGATAAATTAGGGTCTCCATACCACAATACTTGGGCGTTTAGTTCTTGAGCTAAAAATATTACAACAAAAACCGAAAAAATATATAATCGGTATTCATTTGAACAAGCATGATTTTTAAAACAGACATTTTTCATAATTTCTTTTTTTAGCAATTTACTATTTATGCAATGAAATAAGTTTTAACAAAATATACTCTATAATTTTATAACAGAAAACAGTTTGATGCATATAACATCAAACCGCTTCCATCATTGAAAAAAAATACTTTAACGTTTTATCTTTTTATAATTTTTTTCGTGAATTCAAATGTTTCTCCATAAAACTTAAGAAGGTATATTCCACTGGAAAGAGCACTTGCATCTATACTTACAGAGGAATTTCCTTTAGTATTTTCAACAAAAAGAGACCTACCTACTAAATTAAACACCTCTACTTTACTAACATTCCTCGTTAAACCTTTAATCTCTATGCTACTAAATATAGGATTCGAAACAAAAACAGAACTCTCATCCAAATCGGCTGTACTTAAAACAGGTGGTTCAATAATCCATTGGGTTCTAGTAAAGTCGCTACCTGAATAACCAATAACCCCTGGATTGGAGCTACTGAGAGCGTTATAAACTAAATATCTAGGAGAACTAGTAGTAGGAGTGAAAATATTATAAACACCCGGAGTACTTGGAGATTCAACAACAGTCCAAATCTCAGGGTTAGATGTAGACCCACTTCCGTTCCAGGCTCTTAACTCTATAGCTGTAGTGTTATTGGCTCTTAAATTGTAGTCTCCTGTGCTAATTACAATATCATAATTACCTGATGTGCCAATTTCAACAAACTGAAATACTGTAGGATCAGTAGGAGTATTATCCCCTGCTGCTGGTGCAGAAATTGCTTTAGTTGTTCCATCAGGCGCTCCATCGTGAGAAAGATATATAGTACCGTCAGCCGTAAAGTTATTTTTTAGTCTATAGTATCCCCCATCAACAACTTGAGCATAAGTGCTTGTTACAAAGCATAAACAAAGAAACAGTGTAATTTTTTTCATAATCTTAAATAGTTTTAATTAGTAAATTTTTATGGTATAAAATTACTAGAAAAGAAGGGTGTAGAACTCCTAAAAAAGTGGACAAAACTCCTTTTTTAAGGCTTTGATGGAGGTGCTCATTCTAATAAAATAGCACAATGAGTAAAAAACTATGAATTAAAGGCTACTAGTATTCGATAAAAGATTCTGAATACGCTTTAGGAGTTTTACCAAACTTACTTTTAAAGATGCGACTGAAATATTTAGAGTCCTTAAAGCCAACCTTAAGGCTAATTTGACCAATATTAATTTTACCTTGCTCAAGAAGAAGAGCAGCACGTTTTAGCCTTATGTGCTGAATAAATTGTTTGGGTGTAAAATCTGTCCAAGCTTTTACTTTAGTAAATAATACGGATTTGCTTACACCTAATTCTTCGCAAAAATAGGGAATATCGAAATTTGAATTGCTTATGTTTTTTTCAATTATATCTAACGCTTTCTTGTAGAGTTTTTCATCTAGAGAAGACATTACAAGATCCTCTGGCTGTAAAACTTCATTGGCATTCATTTTTTGTTTTAATCTAGAAATAGATTTTAAAACATTTGATATCCTTAATTCAAACTCTTTTATATTAAATGGTTTGCTAATATAATCGTCTGCACCACGCTCTAATCCTTCTAATTTATAGATTAAGGAAGACCGAGTGGTTAATAAAATCACTGGAATATGGCTGGTTCTTATATCTCCCTTAACTAATGCACATAATTCTATCCCACTAGTTATGGGCATAACCACATCACTTACAATAAGGTCTATTTCTTCTTTAATTGCTATTTTAAATCCTTCCTTTCCATTTTCAGCTTCGTAAACATTATAATTAAACTCGAGTAGATTACGCATAAAACCTCGTAGTTGTTTATTATCTTCAACTACTAAAATTGAAGATTTTTCGACTGAAGGAATATTTTTAAAGATAGTGGTATCATCAAAACTTAAATCTTGCTCTTTTAACTGATTTTCATATAATGAAATATCTTCACTGAACTTGAAGTTTTTAACAATATCATTATCATTTAAGTGCCCTTTCCCTTTTAAAAGTTCTACCGAAAAAATAGAACCAGAGGTTTTAGTAGAGTTAGCAACACTTATTTTACCTTTATGTAAATCTATTATACTTTTAACTATCGACAAACCAATTCCAGTACCTTTATTATTGTTTTTGCTATCCTTAAGATCAGAAATATCAAAAAACCGTTCAAAAATTTTATCAACATATTCTTCTGGAACCCCAACACCTGTGTCGCTGACCGATACAACTACTTTATCTATATCTTCAATAATTTCAATATTTATTTCTCCTTGATCTGGTGTATATTTAAATGCATTAGAAATTAAATTATAAAACACCCTTTCTAACTTAGCGCTATCATAGTACAAATTGATATTATCTGATGATTTTGCAAAATTATATTTATAATCTTTAGCCTTAGCATACTCAGAAAATGACAAGCATATTTCTTCAATAAACTTTACGATATTTCCTTCTGAAGCTTCTAGTTTCATCAATTTATTCTCATACTTTCGAAAATCCATCAATCTATTGATAAGCTGCAATAATTGATTTGAGCTACTTTCAACAACTTTTAGTTTTCTGTACATCTGACTACTCCCTCTATAATTTTCTAATATTTGTTGAAGTGGCCCTAGAATAAGCGTTAATGGTGTTCGAAATTCATGAGATATATTTGTAAAAAACTCTAGTTTAGACTTATTTATTTTTTCAATTTGTTCCGTTTTTACATGCTCTAATTCTAATTGATGCTTAAGCTTAGTTTTTGTTTTTAAAGTATTAAATAGATAATACACGACAATGCAAATAGCTACAAGATATAAAGTGTAAGCCCACCAACTTGCCCATGGTGCCGGATTTACATGTATTTGTAATGCTGTTGGGGTTTGATTTACCACACCATCACTATTAATGCCTTTAACTTCAAAAGTATAGCTCCCAGGTTTTTGGATTGTGTAAGTTGCTGTGTTATTAGAAGTCATGACCCAATCTGTTTCTAAACCTTTTAAACGGTACATGTAGCTGTTACTGCCTGCATTAATAAAATTAGGGATTGCATAGGATAAACTAAAATTTCCTTGATTGTATTCTAATTCTAGGTACTTTGTATGAGAAATTGTATTTTCAAGAAGTTGATGTTTACCATCTACCTCAACAGAGGCATTTTGTAATTTGAAGTCTGTAATAATTACCTGTGGGGAATATTTGTTTTTAGTTAACTTACTTTCATCAAAATATGTTACTCCAAAGGAACCGCCAAAATAATACTGTGTTTTACCAATACGCAAACTGGCGTCTCGATTAAACTGGTTACTAGCAAGCCCCTCCTTTTTAGAATAATAAGCTTCAATCTCATCTTCAAGAGGGTTGTATTTTAAAATACCTTGTGTAAAGGTACTAATCCAGAACTTACCTTTTTCAGCTTCCTCAATACTTCGTATACCGTTAATTTCAACCTTATCTATTTTCAAAGAAACAGGTTCAAATTGATTATTTTCAAATTTAAAGAGTCCATCCTCGAACGTTCCAATCCACAACACTCCTTTGTTATCTTCAAAAATGGTATTTATTTCAAACTTAACTTTCAAATCCGCTTTATATACATGATTTGTAATTTCCTCATTTGGCGAAATACAGTTTAACCCCCTTATTGTGCCAACCCAAATATTATTTTTTGAATCTACTTTTATTGTTTTAACATTGTTACTTGTAAGCCCAATAGGCTTAGAATTAGTGTTATATATCTTAAATATATTTTGGCGTGTATTATACTTAACCAAACCTTTATAGTTAGTACCAATTAGGATGTTATCATTATCATATTGTATAATAGACAACACACCTACATTTTCTAAAAAATCAATTAGTTTTTTAGAAAAAGGTAATTTTTCAAACGCCTTTTTTTTAAGGTTGTATATGGCTATACTGTTAGTAAAAGTACCAACCCAAAGTTTATCATCATTGGTAACACAAAGCGATTTAATATTATCACTTTTAAGCGCTGATGAATTTTTAGTGGTAATATGTTGTATAGCATTTGTGTCTTGATTTAAAACAGAAATCCCACCACCCTCAGTACCAAAAAAAAGTAAGTTATTGTAATTTACAATTGAACTAACTACCTTAAAACTAAGACCTGATTTTGAGGATTTTTGACTAATATTAATAAAGTTCTTATTAAAATCATTCCAAATATTAATACCTCCATAATAAGTACCAATCCATATTACACCTGTATTATCTTTAAATAAGGTTTTGATGAAATTATCATTTATAGATTTATCATCATTATATAATGCGATTAAATCATTTTGATTATTTGATATTTGGAGTCCATTATAAGTAGCAATCCACAGTTCTCCATTATCATCAAAAAGTAATTTTCTAACATTTTTATTTTTGTCTTTTATTAGAGACTTCTCAAAGTAAGATTGAATATTATTTTTGGAAATATCATACTTTAAAACACTATTCATTTGGGTTCCAAGCAATATATTCCCCCCAGCAGTTTCTACCATATCCTGAACAAATAATGATTCTGTACCAATAATATTTTCAAATTGATAATTACCGTTTTCTTTATCTGACAACCTTAACAACCCCTTTGTTGTCCCAATTAACAGAATACCAGATTTCGTTTCAAGAATAGAAGTTATATTATTCTTTTTTAAAATTGTATAAAACTTATCTGTTTTATTATTGTAGATAGAAACTCCGCTTGAAGACACTATCCAAATTTCATGATTAGATATTTCTTTAATTACTTTAATCATATTATTTCCTAAAAACCTTGCTTTGTCATTTAAAAAATATGTTTTAAAAGCATTTTTTTTAGGGTTATATCTATTCAATCCAAAAGATGTACCCACCCAGATAAACCCACGACTATCACCTTCTATACAAAGCACTCCATTGTTACTAATGGATGATTTATTATCTTTTTGGTGTCTATAAACCGTAAATTCTTCACCATCATATTTATTTAAACCATCTCTAGTTCCAAACCATATTTGACCTAATCTATCTTGATGAATAGCCACCACCGAATTTTGAGACAACCCATCAACATCAGTTATATGACTAAACTTATACATGTCGTTTTGAGCTGAAACAAAGCGCATGAATAGAAAAATAAATATAACAGTGAACGATTTAGGCATCTTTATCAATAAAGCATTTAATTATTTAAAATTGATTTAATATAAAAAAATCGAGGACTAATAGCCCTCGATTTATAGTAATTATTCTCAAAATCTAGTTATTATTTAACTCAATCTAAATTCAAAATCTCACTACCTGCCATTAAAAAGGCACCTGTTCCAAAATTTTGCCAAGAATCTGCCGATGCTGGCTCTGGAAATGCGCCGATATTTTGCACCCAACCTACACGACCATCGTCGTGCTGGCATTTTGCTATAGCGTTCCAAGCTTTAATAACTGCTGGCTTATGTTTTTTATCTAACAAACCGTTGTTGATACCCCAGGCTAAGGCAAACGTGTGGAAACCACTGCCGCTTACTTCACCATGATTATAGGATTCTGGACTTAGTAAACTTGTTCTCCACAGCCCATCTTCTGGTTGAATTTCTAACATTTTTGCGGCCATATCTTTATATAGTTTTTCGTAAAACGGACGGTGCTTATAGTCTGCCGGCATATCGTCTAGAATTAGAGCTAAACCTGCAATAACCCAACCGTTTCCGCGAGACCAGAATACTTTTTTGCCGTTTGGCTCTTTACTATCTTTTTCTGACCCTGTCCAAACAAAACGCATATCTCTTGCGAATAACCGCTCTTCTTCATCATACAATTGGTTATAAGTTTCCATGTAAAACTTATGCATATCATCCAAATACTTAGGTTGATTGGTGTGTTTTGCATACAGGTTTAATACTGGCGGTGCCATAAATAAGGCATCGCACCACCACCATAAAATGGTTCTTCCGTATTTTGATTTATCGGTTCCGGCTTTCCAATTATCGTCTTCGTATAAATGCGCGTCTAAGAATTTTTTTGTAGGTTCTAGATCTACAAAATTCTTTCTACGGTCTGTCATATCTATATACAAATAGCTATACGAAATAGCTACATCGTCTGCATGGTGTACACGATCAAGCGTGTTCCAGTTGTTCCAATACCCTTGGTTTTTTAAAGCCGCCATATACATCATATCTTTTGTGGCTTTGTGGGCTCTAACCACGCCTGTGTAATAGGCACCGTTAGTCCAATCGGTAGGTGCAAGAGCAATAATTGGGTGTGCTTCTTGCCACTCTAAAGCATCGATCATAGATGCTTTTATTTGAGTTTTATCAATTGCTTGTGTTTCAGTAACTTTTTGAGCTGTAGAACAATTGAATAATAATACAACTGCTAGAAGTGTTAAAATTGTTTTATTCATTTTTTAGTATTATTTTTTTAGTTTGAATGTTGTTTCTAAATATTCTTGTGAAGAGGTACCCACTTTTACAGTATAGTCTCCTGCTTCTAAAACTTTTTTCATTGAAATACCAGTAAACTCTAACATTTTTGGTGTTATGGTGAAAGAAACCGTTTTACTTTCTCCAGCGTCTAGTTCTATTTTCTCAAAGGCTTTGAGTTCTTTGTCTGGTCTTGTTACTGAACCAATTTCATCTTTAATATACATTTGCACCACTTCTTTGGCTTTAACGCTACCATTGTTAGTGACTTTTACGCTAACTTCTAACTCAGTATCTGGTGTTATTTCTGCATTTGAAATTGCAATATCTGAATATTTGAAATCGCCATAACTTAACCCATGACCAAAAGGATATAACGGCCCTTTACCCAAAAATAAATATTCTTTTTTATAGTTGATTTCTTTCATGCTATAATGGTATGGCAATTGCCCAATAGATCTTGGAATTGTTACAGGTGATTTACCTGATGGCGACACCTCTCCAAAGATGATTCTTGCTGTAGAATGATCTCCAAATTCACTTAAATCCCAAGTGTCTAAAATAGCATCTGCATGTTCAGAAATGGCATTTATAGATAATGTTCTTCTATGTTTTAATACTACAATTACTGGTTTTCCTAAGGCTTTAATTTTTTCAACCAACTCGTCTTGAGGCCCTACAGGGTCTATCGTAGCGCGGTCTCCTAAAGTACTGCTGCTAAAATAAGCTTCTTTAGCGGTGTACTTATCGCCTCCTAAAAACAATATAGATACATCGGCAGACCTCGCTTTATTCACCAAACTGGCAATGGCCTTTGGATCTCTTTCTAAAAGCTCTGGTGCACCACCTTTTTGATTGGTTAATTGAAAGCCTTTTTCTGCAATAAATTTTATATTGGAACCTGCTGCAGACTCAAACATTTGTTTTGTATCTTCATTTAATAGCGGCCCTAATAATGCCACTTTTAAAGACTTGTTTTTTGATAATGGCAAGGCTTTATTTTCATTCTTTAATAAGATAACAGACTCTAAATCTGACTCTTTAGCTAATTCTAAAGACGACTCAGCTCTTACTCCTTTTTTAACCGCTTCAATATCGATGTAAGGATTATCGAACAATCCTAAAATAAATTTTGTTCTTAGTACACGTCTTACAGATCTATCTATTAGTTTTTCTAGATCTGGATTATCTTTTACCATTTCTGGTAAGTACGCATAAGAATCTTCAGCATATAAATCAATATCTATTCCTGCTTCTAAGCCCATTTGTGCTGCGGCTTCTGGAGACTCTGCCACATTCATAAAATAATACAAGCGTGCGATATCGTTAGAATCTGACACCACGTAACCTTCAAACCCCCATTGGTCCCGTAATACGCCCGTTAGTAATTCTGGATTACCATGACTTGCCACACCGTTTAAATCGCCATGAGATGCCATAACACCTAAGGTTTTTGCTTCTTTTACTGCCGCTTCAAACGGTGGATAAATTTCATCAATTAATGTTCT
This sequence comes from uncultured Algibacter sp., assembly GCF_947487575.1. Classification (GTDB taxonomy): domain Bacteria; phylum Bacteroidota; class Bacteroidia; order Flavobacteriales; family Flavobacteriaceae; genus Algibacter_B. The sequence continues at coordinate 173,287 of NZ_CANKXG010000003.1, forward strand.
TTCAGAAATTTCAATGGCTGCAAAGTTAGAGCCTCCTAATACTTGCCCGTACCCTGCAAAGTGTTTTGCTACGGCACCAATATGTGTTCCGTTTCCTAAACCTTCGTAATTACCTTGCACACCAATTATGGCATTTTTAACCATTTGCGTTGTTAAATAGGTGTCTTCTCCAAACGCCTCACTCATGCGTCCAAAACGTGGATCGCGAACAATATCTGCTTCTGGAGAGTGGCACATATGCATGCCTCTTAATCGTGCTTCTCTACCTACAACATCCCACTGGCGTCGCACTAAATCTGGATTGAATGATGCTGCAGACGTCATTGGGCGACCAAACTTAGTACAACCTTCGGCATCTACACCGTTATATGATTCTGTAACGAATAATGCAGGAATACCCCAACGGTTGTTTTCTATAATGTATTTTTGAAGTTCATTGTTCAGTTTAGCAGCAGCAACAGCATCAATATGCTCTCCTGGGTTTTTAATACCTGCAATACCCAACTTTAGCTTTTCTATAACTTTATCAGAAAGTTTTAAGTTGCCGTTTTCATCAGGTTTTGTACCAATATTAGCATGAAAAATTCGCATTTGAGCCACTTTCTCTTCAAGTGACAACTTTGGCAATAATGCTTCTACACGCTCATCAATTGATAAGGACGCATCTTTATAATCGGCAGAACTAGATGCCTTTGTATTACATGACACTACAATTAATAATACGGCTATAAAAAATAATTTCTTCATTAGTTTTTAATTATTTGTTTGATTGTTAGTTTTAAATTTGAATCGGTTTAGTTTGAAAGATTGTTGGTTTACGCCTTTAAACACAAAGCACAACGACTGATTATCTTTTATATTTTTAGTTGTAAAGTTTCTTTTTTGAAAGGTATAAATTTCATTTTTAGGCACATTACAAGTAAACAAGAGTATACCATTAGCATCATTTTCTCTCACTTCTATTTGTAGTGCTGCTTTTGCAATAACTTCTAATTCTAAAGTAGTTACGTTACTTAAATTCTTAATATTTGGATAGACAACGTAGCTTAAACCTTCGGTTGGTTCTATTGAAAATCCGCCTTTGGTATTTTCAACTTTTGCTACATCATTAGACTTGAAAAAATCTTCAGCCTCAATAGTAGCATTTGCATTATAATTGCCCACACCAACACCATCAACTCTTATCGTTGCCATTTCACCATTAGCTTTATAATGCACGTAACTTATAAAACTATCTCTAAAATAGCGATTTCCAGTTTGACTGATATCACAATATACGTAATACCATTGGTTATGCCACTCAAAAAAACTACCATGGCGTCCTTGTAAAAATCCATTAGGCCACGTTGGAGCTTCATATCCTTGTGCAAAACTTTCTTCTTTTATTACAGTGTCTTTATAATCGTAGGGCCCATAAACATCGTTAGACATGGCATAAAAACAGCCCCAAGACAAATAGTATTTACCATTGTATTTGTGTACAAATGGTTTATCATCAGTTGGCATTTTTGTATTACTACCATCAGGATTGTAGGGTCCTCTCGGGTTATTTATAGTTATTTTTTTTGGTGTTTCAGCTAAACTTATCATGTCATCATTAAGTTTTGCTATATAATAGTCCCAAACACCAAAAATGATATAGTGCGTGCCGTTATCCTCAAAAATTGCCATATCATATTCATGGGTTGGCGTTAATGTACTATCTAATAATGGTTTTTCTAAAACGTCTTTCCAAGTCCCAACTGGAGTATCGCCTACTACAACCCCTGTTTGATCATTCCCTTCAGAAAAATACCAATAATATTTTCCGTTTTTATAGCCTACATCTGTAGCCCAACATCTTGTAAAGTCTTTTCCTAAGTATGTATTTTTAGGATTTAACACACTACGTTTTGTCCAATTTACCAAATCTGGTGATGACCAAATCCACCAATCTTCCATGATAAATTTATCATTATTTATAGACTTATCATGTGATGCGTAAACGTATGCGGTATCGTTAAAAATATGAATATGCGGATCGTTTAATCCTTTATTTGGCACTATTGGATTTTGAGCATAAGTAAACACTATACATCCAAATAATACTACTTTAAATAGCTGTTTATTCATATTCTTAAACATGTTTGCTTATTTACATGTTATTTCGCTGAAGTTAGCAACTTTGGCCTGTTCTAGTGTTCTATCTGTTTTAAATAGTACAAATTGATCTATAGCATGCGACCTTGAACGCCCAGAAATTTCAACATCGTAAGTTCCTGCATTATCAAATGTTACAAAAACATCATACGGATCATTATCATTTGTAGATGATCTCCAAAACCATTCTCCCAATCTATTCATATATATTTTAAACCATCCATCTTTACTAGACCCTTCTGGGTTTGGTGTTTTCCCTGAACCTCTTGGATATACGCGTAGCCCAGTATTTAACTTCTCTCCGTAAAAATCATCTCCTTTAATTCTTAACCAAGAGTCATTATGTTCTGTATTACTATTGCCTGTGGTTATTCTAGAGTTCCAAACAAATTGATAAGTTCCAGGTGTATTTATTTTTATAGAGAACTTAATTAATCCTTGCCCCGGATTATTAAAATTATCTGCCCCAGTCCAAACTAAATATCCATCGCCTTTAAAGCCTGCCAAAGCCCTAGTTATTGTCCAGCCATTGGCTGTAGCGCTAGGGTTTTCAATATCTACACGAACAAGACCATCTTTCTCAATAAATAATTTACCAGATACACAGGTATCAACTTGCTCTACTTCTTCTTCCTCCTCTTCATCTTCTTCTTTATCCGTTTCCATTATTTCTTCGGACTCATCATTTGAATTATTTGAACAGGAACTAGCGATAGCAGTTAAGTTAAAACATAAAATAAAAATTAATATATTACTCTTGGATTTTTTCATTTTCACTACTTTGCTTTCTAATGTAAATTCAATAAAATTTTTCAATGTTTAAATATAAAATATGATTACTTGACACCTATCCTGTACTATGCCGAAAATGATATATCTCCTTAAACATGAGTTAAAATCCAAAGACCAACTCATTCTTTTTTTATTAAAACAACCCAATCCTTATCATAGGACAAAGGAGGCATCCCTAATACTACAACATTACCATTAGCTTCAACTGAAGTAATAGAACCATCTTGTAAGCTCCCACCATTTCTTGGATCAAACCATTTGATTTTAAATGTATAATTAGAATTCCCTAAATCAATTTCCAAACTATCAACTACAGATTCAGCATAGACGACATAAACTTGATCTTCTTTAGCCAAGCAATATGAAGTATCATCTATTACTAAAGCATCACTAGGTTCCATCTCCCAGAACGGGATATACTTATTAAAAAACTGTAATGCATACCGGTTTTGATCCCAGAATAAATCACGACTCCTAAAATCTTGACATGTTAAATCTGAGTTTGGACTTGCATATCCAAAATACCATTCTACACCATAACCACCTGCCATAAGCGTTCCCCACATCGCTCTAGATCTTGCAAAATTATGTTCAGGGTCTTCATCATCAGGTAACAAGGCAATATTGGCTTTTCCTGGTTCATCAACTGATAGTGCCCATTTTTTACCTGTAGCGTTTGATTTTTCTCGCCATTTTAAAACTCTTGGATGTACATCTACAAACTCAGGGTCTCGCAATTGCAAAGAAGCTCCTGTTAAGGGGGATTGGTCTCCTATTAATTCTGCATACCTATCGTCTTTATTCGGAAATGTATGAATAACTAAATGACTGTTATAAGCATCTAACTTTGAAACATAATTGGCTACTTTAACAACCTCTTCAATTGGTTGATTATTTTCTTCACCTAAATTCCAATTCATGGATAAGTGATGACCAAACCTTGCAATTAATTCTCTGTAGTACAATTTACCTTCCGTTCCAAAAACACCTTTATCCATTAAATGGTCTGTCTCAGTTTCGTGTGTTTTAAAATGTAGAAATATGCCTTTTGTTTCGGCATATTCGAAAATACGTTCCCACTGATCTAACTTTGAAACATCAAATCTTGTTTTATGAAACATGGTTTCCCATGCTTCTTTATTTTTCTTTATACTGGCATAGGTTTCATAATCTTCAACTGGAACTTTCAATAGGTGTGGAAATATATTTCTATCATCACCATCTATGTTAAAGGTTAAAAATGAAAACACATTAAGCTCTTCGCTCGCTAAATAATTAATAGCACCTAAAAGGTTTTTTCCTTTAGTTTCTTGCCACAAATATTGTATTCCGCTTTCATCAAAGTCTTTTGCATGTGGTTCCCATGCTTTTTGAAAACCTAGTGCATTTGTAGAAACATCAAAATCTGTATATGCTAATAAATTCTCAGGAGCATCAACACCTAATTTTATGAAGTATTTTTGACTTTCGGCAAACTTTAAATACGATTCACCAATATATTGAAGCCTACCTTTAGCACGATTATCTTTTCCTTTTTTATCAGATTCAGAGATTGTGAATTTTCCAGATTGACCATCCATAAAACCTGCACTAGAGGCTTTTCTTAAATCATCAGACACAGCTATATTGTCTCCCTTTTTAAAAGAAACGGAGTAAGTCCATTCACCAATACCATCTGGTGTAAAACGCACTTGCCAAATATTTCCAGAACTACTACTTGTTTCAGCAGCATTACCATCGGCTGCATAAAACCCTGGAATTTCATAAGTTTTATCTCCTTTTTTAAAGATTACATCTAAACGGTAATTCAGAAATGGATTTACTTGATTTAGCTCACTAGTCTGGGGTCCTTCGAAGTTAAGAACAATTCTGTGCCATTTTTTTAGCTCGCCTTCTATTACTACCTCTTCGTATTTCTCACAAGTACTTAACACAAAAAATAACGAAAAGAGAAGATAGACGAATTTATTCATTGACTATTTATTTTATTACTATCCGCTTTACTAAGTTATCATTATTATTGGTTAACTTTAGAAAATAAACACCTTGACTAAACTTTGAAAAATCAACTTGGTTTTGTAAAACTTTACCCTTATCCAAAATTTGTCCTTGTATATTAACTAAAGTATATTCAAGGTTTTTAATATTAGATTGAATATTGAAAACACCTTCACTTGGATTAGGGTAAACAGCAACGTCATTTTGGTTAAACGAGTTAACGCTCAAAGGTGTTTTCAAAAATAATTCCAGCTTATCTGGTTCGCTAGATAGTGAGCGTTCCTGCTTTAACCTTATTACGTTTTCACCCAGAGTTAATTCAACATTAGGAATTGTATTCTGCCCATAAACATTCCAATCTCCAGTTTTTTCCATTAATACATTATCATACAATTGCCCGTTCACTGTAACATCCATAGTTGAATCATCCCTGTTTCTAACCGCTACAAACAGTACTAAATTATATAGACCCGCTTGAGTCACTTGAAATCTATATTCCAAAAATTGATCTTTGGCAAATGAATCTATATATTCACCTCCTGAAGCACTAGAGTTTGTACCTACCACTATATCAGACGATGCTGTTATATAATCTTCTGCCTCTAGTAAGTAATCAGGAACTTCAACAACAGGAATATCCTCTTCTGAAAGGGTAAATACTTGTACATGTAACGGGCGAGCATCGCCACCAGCTAGTTGCATTAAATATACATAGAGTTTATCATCTTGTACAAAAGCATCAAAATGCATAAAACTTTCACTAGCAGTTCCTGTATAAATTATTTTCCAATCACTATCATCTTCCAAAGTAGTTTTAATATTTACCTTACCACCCAAAAGCTCCACCATAAACACATGGCTTTTATAACTATAAATTTCACCTCTAACGCTTGGGTTAGGTATTAATCCATCAACACTACTTAAAAACTCAGTAGTACCAGAAGCCCTATAATAGTGAACATTTCTATTATCTACACGTGTTATAAAATGTATTGCTTCATTCTCTGTAACTGTCCAAGCAGGATCTGAAGTTGTTCTAGGGAACGTTGCCGTACCATAATCGTCTCCTGGTTCTGCAATTTTAACTGGATCTAAATTTTCGTCTATATTATTCCGTATTGGCAATGTAATCGCTTGGTTATTTACGTTAAACCATTGACTTGATTGATTTTTGGGTACTTCATTAGTATAAGCATAATACAAACCACTATTAATAGAATACCCATTAGTTGGATTAGCACTTGTATTATTAGCATACCTAATAGCAAAACCACTAAAAAATTTACCATTTAAAAAACGTTCACCTCCGTACATATTATTTCTATTAGGCAAAGGAATTGAACCATCATGAAATAACCAATTGTCTGTCCATACATTTCCATCATAGTGTGCCATAAAAATATCACCATTACCTGAACCTCCTACTCTATAACGGGTAACTAAACTTCCATCATCAGCTCTATGAATCATTGGATAGGTTATTCTTTCATAGTTTTCACCTTGTTTTAAATAATTTTGCTTTGGATTAAAAATATCTAAAGTAAACTCACTATCCGGCACAAAAGCTTTATTTTTCAAAGATACTGAGTAATTAAAAAAGTCGTTTGGCAATGATGATGAGCTATAGGCATGCATGTCATACATAATATGAATTGTATTATCTATAGTGCTTACACCTATAGCAGCGGTATTGTGGGAATCTCCTTTTGTTGGATCAGTTCCTCGAAAACCCACATGCTGATGAGGAAATTCTATGGTAACCCAACTTGAATTTGCTACATTTAAGTTTTTCCTAGAAAGCATTAAGTTACGCTTATCCATACCACCTTTGTACCATGTAACAAACACATAACCATTTACAACATCTATACAATCACCATGAGGTGTAATACGTGGTGAAAATTGATAGGCTACGCCCTTTACTCCATCAAAATACAATCCATTGTTGGCAACGACAGTAGATTCATCTAAGTTAGCAGCTAGTTGTTTTTGAGCTTCAACTAAAGAACAAAACACTAATACCAAATATAACCCTAAGTAGTACTTTTTCATTTTTTTATTAATATGTCTTTGTTCTTACACAAAACTTACAAAAAAGCCAGTAAAATAAACAATTTACTGGCTTTAAAATATTTTTATACTCTTTTCTAAAAGGAATTTATTTTTAACTGAATAACATGTTTACCAGGTTCTAGCCTTATAGAATCAAAAGCTGAAGGTACTTTCTTTCCATTATGAATTAAGTCTTTTCCATTTAAACCGTTCAAAGAAAATTCAGCAACCATATTACCAGGAATTTCGATTTCATAAGTTTGAAGTCTTGCTCCATTATAGGTGTATTTCCCTTTTATTGCCCCCCTTACAGTAGGTACTTCTATAGTACTTGATTTCAATTTACTCATCTGTGGTTTAATAGTTGCAACGCCAAAACCAGGTGTTTTTGGCTTGATACCCCATAACCCCCTTGGAATTACGTTTGCCGGTACAGCTCCCCATGCATGATTCCAATCTAGATTATTCTTGTATTTTAAATCCCAAGCTTCTAACGTAATCGTTGAGCCACTTCTAATCATATTATACCAACTTCTTTCTGCTTTACTTTCCATAAGTTCTAAGGCATAGTCTGCTTCTCCTGCATTGTATAAGCCATCCATTAAAAATTGGGCACCATAAACACTACAAGCCAAACCTCTAGACTTTACATAATCTACAACAGATTGGTAATGCTCTTCTGGAACCAATCCAAAGGCTAAAGGCATCATATTAGCGTGTAAGGAAGCATGATCTGTTCCAATACCATCAACATAAATACCACGTTCTACATCAAACATTTGTTCATTAACTGCTTTTTTAGCTTTAATTGCTCTTAGTTCAAAATCTAAAACCTCTTGAGTTTTACCTAAAATTTTTGCAAATTCTGCCATAATTTTCATGTTCTCATAGAAAAATGAATTAATTACAGTACTATATGGTTTAAAAACAAATCCATCACGTTCACCTTTAGTTTTACTACCATTAAAATTAGCAGAAGGCCAATCCACAATATCAGTTAACGGTTTTTTATAGCCGTCTTGAAAGCCAAGTTTACGCATAAACTCTTGGTCTACTTTAGTTGATGTGATTAACCCATGCTCATTAGATAGTTCAAAAAGTGTTTTGTATTTCAAAGGTTCGTAATAACGTTCAATAAGCTCAATATTACCTGTATACATATAATCAGCATAAATCAATAACGCCACATGCTGTTGCCATTCAGTAGGCCATGTTGGGTTTTTCATGAAATACTCAATGGTACGTCTTGCCATTGCAAACTCTCTATCTGTTGTGTAGTGACTTAATTGATTTAAATAAGCATCAGCCTCATAAGGAATACGCTCTCTATCACCATCAACATATAAGCCGTTAAATGTTGTTGCCTTAATCGAATATTTACATAAATCCCAAACTTGGTTTAAAATATCATTGTTACTTGTAAAACCACTCGCATTGTCATCCCAATAAGTGCGGAATGCTAACTGCTCAAAATTTTCAGAAGTAAGCGTTCCTTGAGCTCCTTCTACTTCAGCATATCTAAATGGAACTAATGGAGGGAATCCGTCTGGCAAAGGAATGGCTTTATTAGCTCTTGTATTTCTCTCGTTTTCTTGTACTTTAATTTGATATTTAGTTTGGCCTGGTTTTACATTAACTTTAATCTCTTGGTATCGAATATTACTTTTCTTTGGTGGTGTTCTATTAACATTACCTTTATTATCAACCATTTCGCTTACCCTTACTGTTAAAGTATGTGGCGTTTTTGCTTCATAAGTAAAATCCATTGTAGCAAATGCTGCCTTACCAAAATCCATGAAATAAAAATCTCCTCGGTTTTCAAACTTAACTGGCTTTATTCTATCAATTTCAAATTTATTTTCGGTTGAAATAATATAACTATCACTTTTTCCAGTTGTGAATTTTTGTGCTTCAGAATAATCTACAAGTCTGTTTTCTTGCTCCCATATTCTAACTTTCCAAAAGTATGCTTTTCCAATTTCCAAAGGATTACCTGCATACTCAACATCTGTTGATTTTGTAGAAGCTACTCTCCCACTATCCCAAACATTTCCATTATTTGCATCGATACTTTTTTGATTTGAAGCCACTAAAATTTGATACGCCCCTTGAAATTTAGAACCTAAAGGCACTGTCCAACCAAATTCTGGTTTTAAATCGAATATTTTTACATCAGTACTTGGCTCTCGAATAAGTTCAACGGTTAAATCTGTTGGTGCTGCTCTATATTCGTTGCTATTCTTTTTAATTAATTCATCAAGCTTTATGCGTAATTTATTAGCTACTTCTTTGTACTTTTTCTTTCCTATTAAATTTTTAATTTCTTGAGGATCTTTTTCTAAATCATAAAGTTCTTCAATAGATTTATCATTAACATACCTGAAATACTTCCACTTTTTTGTACGCACACCTTCACTTGGTGGAATATGTTTAAAATCCCAAATGTGTTCAATCAAAATAGTGTCTCTAGCTATTGTATTTGTTTCCTTTTTAACAATAGGCATCAAGCTTTTACCTTGCCATGTATCTGGGGCTTTAACACCTGCTATATCTGCAATGGTTTGCGGAACATCAATGTTTAGCACCATATCATCAACATCCTGATGCTGATTTATTCTAGGGTCAAATACAATTAATGGCACACGTATAGAATTATCATACATTAACCATTTTCCAGCAAATTGACGTTCTCCTAAAAAGTAGCCATTATCCCCCATTACAATGATTACGGTGTTTTTATCAACCCCTTTTGCTTTTAGTTTTTTACGTATTTTTTTGATTTCCAAATCTACTCCAGAAATCATTCTGTAATAACCTTTTAAACTATGCTGATATTTTTCAGGGGTATCATAACGCCATGTCCAACGCAATCTATTAAACCCATCTCTTACAATTTTTGGTTGCGCATCAAAATACTTATCATCTCCTAATTCTGGCTCAGGAATAGTTGTACTTTCCAACATTTGGTCCATTTCAGATTGCCAGAAATATTGCTTTGGAGCTCCATCATGGGCATGTGGTGCACTAAAACTTAATGACAAACAAAACGGCTCATCGTTAGAAGCATTAGCGTCTATAAAATCTAGAGCTTTTTGTCCTGTATATCTTGTTAAGTGAACCGTATCATTATCAATAGTTTTATAGTAATATCCTCTTCTATCTTTATAACGGTTATTTCTGTCGTAAGATTCGTATTCATCAAATTGTTTATCTAAATCGTTATAGCGCACTCCATATTTTCCAAAGAAACCAGTATAATATCCATTATCTTTAAGTAATCTTGGATAAGAGTTTGCCATATATTCTTCCCGTACATTACCTGTTTGAAAATTAAAATTATGTGCACGCTCATGTAACCCCGTTAAGATACTAGCTCTACTTGCAGCACAAATAGGAGTAGTAACTATTGCTGTGTTGAAATACGTTCCTGATTTAGCCAAATCATCCATTTGTGGAGTTTCTACAAATTGATTTCCTGCATAACCAATGGCATCAAAACGCTGATCATCAGTTAATATGAAAATAATATTTGGTTTTTCACCGTTGTTAGCCTGTTTAGCTTGTCCGGAAATTTTGTTAAAACATACTAGCATCGAAATAATGGCTAGTAAAAAGCAGTTCTTTTGCATAAAAATAGTCTTAGTTTAATGGATAATTTTAATAAAATCTATAGCCTATAAATTTATTTATTTTTTAGCCAAAAGCTATCCTGTTGTGTCCTGAAACAAAATCTAATGAATTGGGAATTCTACTACTTCTAAAGATGTGTAGAACTAAGATACTATTTTACCAGTTATCTGTTCTAAATATAGAAATTGGTAAACCTGAATTTGTTTTCAAATTGCTTTCAAAACAGTCTTCAAAACCATATCTCACAGCTACAGGCTTTTTTACCTGTTCACTATAGATTATTAAGCTTTTTTTGTCTTCACTAAAACTCACTTGAGCAGGATAAAACACTTTATCAAAAGATGCTACTACAAATCCTTTTATATTTTTGCTTTTTAGGAAAAAATCGCTTTTTTGAAATTTAAAATGAAGTTTTACTTTGCTATTTTTTACTATCATTTTATTTAGCTCACCACTTCTATAATTTAAATTATTAACACTATACTGTTTAGTAAGTGCCCAATTTGCTAATCGCTTTGCTACTATTTCTTTTTTTGAAGGATGAATATCATTACAATCTCCAGAATCTGTAGTAATTACTAACCCTGTATTACGAATTTTCTGGAAAACTTTAAATTGCGCTTCTCTAATTAAATCGGCTCCCATATCTACAGCCTTTTTATTTTTAACATAATCAAAAGGGGCAATTTGCACAAAATAAAAAGGAAGGTTTTTATCTTTCCATTGAGTTCTCCATGAAGCTATTAAATCTTTCATATAACTCTTATATGCGCTAGGATGCATCCTATTTGATTCCCCTTGATACCAAAGTATACCTTTAATCTTAAAATCCTGAAAAGGATAAATCATTGCATTGTATAAAAAAGTTGGTTTCTTTTGCTTGTTTTCCTCTATCGGTAAAGAATCAAAAAACTTAATGTTGTTATATTTTAGCAATTTATGCTTGGGTATCCATGATTCAATTTTAGTTCCTCCCCATGAAGATTCAATAATCCCTATTGGTACATTTAGATTTTCAAAAAGCGTTGTACCAAAAACATATCCAATTGCACTAAAATCTTTTGCTGAAGCTTCATTAGATTTAACCCACTTACCGCCAACATCAAAATTAGGTAAAACACTTGCCGCTCTTGGATTATTGAATAATCGAATACTGTTATTTTTAGCAATTTTGAGATATTTTTCTGAGTTTAAAACCATTGATTTTCTTAAACCTTTCAATGGCATTTCCATATTAGATTGTCCAGAACAAAACCAAACTTCACCAATTAAAACGTTAGACAAAGTTACAGTATTACTCCCTTCAATCTTTAACGAATGACTTTCAAAAGAACCTCGTTTTGTTTTAATTTTTGAAAACCAGAAACCCTCTGAATTTACAACTGTTGATTTTTTTTCTCCCCAACTTGAAGAAATTTTTATTAGTGTGTTAGGAATATCTTTACCCCAAATTGAAACGATTTCCTTTTGTTGCAAAACCATATTATCTCCAAAAAAAGCTGGCAACTCAACCTGACTGTTAAGTTGAAAACTTACAAGGCAAACAACTATGTAAACAAGTCTTAAATGTTTCATTAATTTTATTAGAGAACTATTTTATCATTCCATTTTACAATTTCATTGTTATACATAGCGTCAAGTCCCATTTGTACGCATATTGCAGCTTTTGCACCAGTAATAACATTTGATTCTGGTGTTTTATTACTTATTATTGATGATTTAAAATCAAGCAAAGCTTGCTTACTTGGATTTAAATGCTCCAAATCTATTTTATAACCTTTTTCTTTATCCCATTGCGCAGTCGCTCCACTTACACCATCTACATCTTGTATAATTTTATTCTTCCTTTTGCCTTCTGGATAAAACCAGGCGTGCTTAGTATCGATAATTATGGTTCCTTTATCTCCAATCACCTTTATTTGATAACCATCTTTCGCATTACTGGTTAAACAAGTAAACTTTGCTTCTACTCCGTTTGGGTAACTATATATTAAATGAACATTATCAAACGTTTCTCTTCCATCTTTCCAATAATCAACACCCCCAACACCCATAACTTGATTTGGGGTTTCATTAAGAACCCAATTAACAAAATCGATTTGATGTGAACATAATTCAGCAGTTAATCCTCCTGAGAATTCTCGATACATCCTCCAATTTATAGCTTTTTCAAATTTAGAATCAGGAACTGGTCTTCGCCAGTTTCCATGCCTATTCCATTGACACTCAAAACCTGTAATATTACCAACTTTTCCTTGTTTAATTAAATCTACTATATGTGTATAAAGCCTTGAACTATGGTATTGATGACCTGTTTGAAATATTCGATTAGAATCATTTTCCTTATTAACTAATTCAATAATTCCTTTGTAGCCCTTAGCTAATGTTTTTTCGCAATATACATGCTTGCCAGCATCAAGTGCATCAATCGCAATTTTTGAGTGCGTATTAAATGGTGTTGCAACTATAATTGCATCAATATCTTTGTTATCTAAAAGTTTTCGGTAATCTGAATAACCAGTAGGATTTGAATTAGATTTTGCTAAACCTTTATTTAATCTAAATGGCAAAATATCGCAAGCAGCTATTACATTTACATGGTCTATTGAATTGATTATAGACGTTAAACCGCCTCCACGATCTCCAGTACCAATAACACCAATATTTATATTGTTGTTGGCATTTAAATTAGACATCACATTGCCATATAAATAAGAAGAACTTGCTATACCTGCAGTAACTACAGCTGTATTTTTTATAAATGAGCGTCTTTTCAAATTTTATAGTTTTGGTTCCCAACCTGGCTCATAAGTTCTAGACCAGAGTTTCATGGCATCTCTGTTATACATCATACCTGTTTTATCATCTATATCAAAACCATCATTAATTCTGTAAGCAATATTTGCGTAATGCACCATAGCCATACTTTTACTAGCATCATCAATAGGTGCGTTTAATTTAGTTTTTCCTCTAATGGTATCAAAAAGATTTTGAACATGTTTTGTTGAGGTATCTCCACCTCCACCTAAAGCAGTTCCTGCTTCTTTCGATGCTGAATTGTATTCTTTAACTAATTTTCCTTTACGGTCATATAGCATGTATTTACCTCTATCTACAAATACTGATCCTTCTGTTCCATAAATAACAGTTCCACGACCTCCTCCATAAGTACTGTAACTATTTCTAGATTTACCATCCCACTTAATAACCTTATTATCAGCAAATTTAAATGTAGCTTCCATATCATCATACATTTCCCAACCATCATCTAAAAAGTGACGCTTTTCAGCTTCAACATATACATGCTGAGGAAAATCCACTTGTAATGCCCAACGAGCCACATCTAACTCATGGGTGCCATTATTACCAGCTTCGGCGGTTCCATATTCCCAACCATACCAATGCCAGTTATAATTCCATGTTTCAGAGGTATAATCGCGTCTTGGCGCGGGACCTTGCCATAAACTCCAATCTAATCCATCTGGTATTGGAGCACTTTTTTGTACTGGTGACTCACCACGTCCATTGTTATAAAATGCAACAGCTTTATATGGTTTCCCAATAATGCCATTATGTATTTCATTAATAATTTCAATAGTATGACCTGATGAACGTTGTTGATTACCCATTTGAACCACTTTGTTAAAATATTTTGCTGCTTTAACCAATTGTTCATTTTCATGCATATTGTGACTACAAGGTTTTTCTACATACACATGTTTGCCTGCTTTCATTGCCATTATTGATCCTGGAGCATGCCAATGGTCTGGTGTGGCATTAATCAATACATCTACATTTTTATCGTCTAATACTTTTCTAATATCATTCTCTAGTGAAGGGTTATAATCTATATATTCTCTAAACCCCTTTAAAGCCTTCAAGCGTTGACTTTCCATAACATCACATAAGTAAAGCAATTTGGCATTAGTTGCTTTTGAAGCTATGGGTGGCTTAAAAGCATTCAAACGCCTTCCTAAACCAGCAATAGCTACGTTTAAGCGGTCATTTGCACCAATGATATTCTTATAACTTTTAGCAGACATAGCATTAACGCCACCTGTTAAACTAACTCCGATTGCCGCTACAGTTGTTTTTTTTAAAAAATCTCTTCTATTATTATCCATTTTACTGCTTGTTATTTTTTGGAACTCTAATTTTAATATTTCTAAAAGACACCTTATCACCATGGTCTTGCAATAAGATTTGTCCTTTTTCTAGCACTCCAAAATTAGGCCATTTAGCATATTTGCTTTCTGAAACTAAATTTAAAAATTCTTCACTTCCACGCTCATATTCTAAAACTTTTACATCATTAAGCCAATGCTCTACATGATTATTAATAGACTTAATATACGCCGTATTCCATTCTCCAATTGGATTAATCGGTTTATTAGGATTTGCTTGAATTAAATCATACAAAGAACAAACTGTTCTACTACCTACATGCGAACCTAGTTTAGCATCTGCATGCAATGCATCATCTAAGATTTGATATTCTAAACCAATTGATGATCCTGATCCTTTATTAATTTCTGTATCTACGTAATATTTTATACCACTATTTGCTCCAGGTGTTAATTTAAAATCTACTTGTAATTCAAAGTTACTGTATACATCGGTTGTAACAATATCACCACCTGCTTCAGATTCGGCACCTCCTGTATCAGCTACGATTAGCTCTCCATTTTCTATCGACCAACCTTTATCTGGAAACGTATCTAATTTAGCGCCACGCCAACCTTGAGTTGTTTTACCATCCCAAAGCATTTTCCATCCAGCCTTTTTTTCATTGTAAGTTAAATTATTTTTAGTAATTATAGGTTCAATAGGAGATTCTTTAGAATATTTTGATAAATTTTCAGTTAAAATCTTAGCATTCTTCCACATAACCTGCTTACCAAGCTTCTCCATTTTATTACCAATAGAATGTACTTGCAATCCAATAAAACCAGTAGCTGTTTTATCATCAATCAAATAAGAAGCAGGAACATTATTTATCCAAGTTTTTATAGTATCACCTATGGCTTCAACTCTGTAATTATTCCATTTATTTTGTTTGAATGCTTTTTGCGCTTCCGGATTATTCTCAAGTGGATTAAGCCATTTACGTCGTTTTTCATCATAAATACCACCGCTCCAAGCTCGCTTTGAAGGATCTATTTCAACTTGATATCCATGCACCATACCTTCTCTATAATATGGAAGACTATTACTTCGTATTTGTATACCTGAATTCATCGTGGAATCGACTTTAAAATCGATTTCAAAAATAAAATTTCCATACATTTTATTGGTTGTTAAAAATGTATTTGGTGTATTAGCCTTGGTAGTGCCAATAATTACGCCATCATTAACCTTATAGGTCGCTTTACCTCCCAAAATTGTCCAACCATTTAATGAATCATTCTTAATCAATTCTACCCAAGGTATTTCTTCTTTTTTTGTGTTACAGGATATGATAAAAAAGCATGCAACAATTAGTGATAGTTTGGTTGTAATTGTATTCATAAATATATATTATAATAGTTTGTAATAAATGTACAGATAAATAAAAAAATAACCTCCATTTTAAAACTTAATTTTAAGTGGAGGTTATTTTTGACTAACTCAATAAACTACTTTAATTTAAACATATATAAAAACTGTATACTCATTTAAGTTCAGTTTATAATCATTAATTATGAAGTTCTGTTAATTAATTAAAACTAATGTAATATAGATAAGAAACTATCCTGCTGTATCCTGAAAATAATATTTTCAGAAGAATAAACTGTAGTTTTAAAATTAAAGTAAGTTTGATATAAAATATTAGGTTTTAACTGGCTTATATCAATATTTGTACTTTGAGTGTAGTAAAAGGGTATTTAAAAAGTGTTAAGGTTTGAAATACAATAAACTTGATAATATATTATCTGGTATTTAAGTCAACAAACCAGCCTTTATACTAAAACTAACTTTATTTAGAAGTTAAATGTTTTTTTGTATGAATAAAAAAATAGCGAGAATTTAATCCCGCTATTTTTAACTTAAACGATATGATTTATAATGTCTTAAAATTAAGGTATTTCTAAGTCTAGTGTAAACTCCTCAAACTTTACATCTCTGTCTCTAATAACTAAAGTATCTTTAACTGTATGCAATAAATCAAGCGTTGCTGTTGTTGTTGAAATTAATCTACCAAAAAAGCGTCTCTCAGTAACTTCAACTTCTAGTTCTCGGTATTCATAATCTAAGTAAATTACGTCTCGACTTTCACCTCCCCATTCATCTCCATCTTCTACAAAATTTCCTGAGCCCGTTACAGTAACTGTACTACTTGGGTCTGCATTAGTAACAGTAATTTCTTCATTATCGTTAAATGTTAATAGTAAAGACAATGTATTATTGGTAGCAAGATCTGGATCTGATCTTCTAACACCAATAGTAGTAGTTGCTATATTTCTTCCTGCAGTTGATACTGGAAGTAATTCATCACCTACAACAAACTCAGATCTATAAACTGTAGAGTTATCAATGTCCCTTGATTCTGTCTCTGTTGGGTCTCCACTTTCAAAAACCGTTTCCAATCCGACAAAGCCGACAACTGCATCCTCACCGCGTCTTAAATAGATACCTTGATATTTATTCATAAACTTGATACCAAAAAGTGTATAGTCTTTAGGTTGTGTTGCCCAATCATCAGCTTTAATCTTAATTGGGTTATCAACCACTGGTACACCTGTTAAAAGAGAATCTAATTCTTCATAACCAGTAATTTTTAAAGGAAGAACATAGTTAACCGAATCCTTTTCAGCAACAAATGAAAGTGGATCATCAAAAAATGCATCTGAAAGCTGCACCGGTATGCGTCCTTTTGTAGAACCAGAAGGAATTGTCACAGGACTTTCTTGTTCAATAGTATAGTAAGAAGCAGGTAATACTCTTACATTTACTGCATTAACCCCTGTCAATTGAGTAGCATCTATTAATTCAGGAGCTAACTCAAAATGTACTCTTCGATTTTTATTATTATTGTAAACTCCAGACATAACAACACCGATTTCAAACCGTCCATTATTGTCGTTTTCATTAAAACCTAAATCATACTTCCCTTGAATTAATGTTCGTACAGGGGTTTGAAATGGAAAATATACTGAAGTTGAACCAAAATCGTCAAATTCATTTTCCTGATTTTCGCAAGCCATTAAACTAAAGGCAATTACGCATATTATTAAATATTTTATTTTCATGTCTAATATTTTTTAATTCTTCTAAGTTACATAATTACCCTACCAGCCATTATTTTGCTCCAATTCAGGAAATTTTATAGTCTCTGCATTTGGAATTGGCATATAAGTCGCAAATGGTTGGTAATCCCTCTCTTCTACAGAAGGCAACTCAACATAATTACTTCCGTTAAAAAAGTAACCTTTAGCTGTTTCATTTAAAGATAGTCCCCACCTTCTAAGATCCCAGAACCTATGACCTTCAAAACTTAGTTCTATACGACGTTCATTTCTAATAAGCTCTCTCATCCCGTCTGTAGTTGAAATAGATGCTAAGTAGTTATCTGGTTGTGTAATTCCTGCTCTATCACGTATTGCTGCAATCACGTCACGGGCGGTAATACCACCAACCTGATGGTCAGGACCACCAATTTCGTTAGCTGATTCTGCTAAAATTAAAAACAATTCGGTATATCTAAAATACACATTAACATGTATCTTACCTGTAGCAGTATTATCATTATTAATTCTAACATCTGGACGTAACAATTTTTTAAGGTAATAGCCTGTAGTTGTTGATTGCTGAGGAATAGAATCTAACCTATCATTTCCACCACCAACACCAGTATTAATTGTTCCACCTCCAAAAGAAGCCCCATTAAGAACAACATATTTTTCTAACCTAGGATCTCTATTGGCATACGGGTTTTGTGGATCAAAACCATTAGCCTCAGTTGCAGGATATCCGTCTTGCATTGGGAATGCCATTACAAAGTTATGTGTTGGATTAATCTCCCCATTTCCATTAACTGAAGGCGGAAACATTCTTTCTTCATAGTTGGAAGTATTGCCTCCTAAAGAACTACGCCAAAGCATTTCGCTACTCTCTAAATTAGGATCATCTGCATAAAACTCAAGACCAATTGGATCCAAACCAGCAACGCCTCCAATAGTATTTAAAATTTCAGCGGCATTATTTGCTGCCATATTATAATAGTCTTGATTATTTAAAAACGAAGGACTTGCAGCAAAAAGTGCTAAACGTGCTTTTAGTGCTTTTACAATTCTTCCTGAAATACGTAAATCAAAAAAGTTATCATTTACCACTTTGTATTTAACATAATCAAAGTCTTCCAAATTTGAATACCACTCATCTACCTGTACCTCACTTAATCCATAATCAGTTGGTAATAAAGTAAGTGCCTCATCAAAATCTGCCATAATAGCCTGAACAGAGGCTTCAAATGGTAAACGGGGTACATTAAAGTTACCATCAGGTTCAATAAATTCAGTAAAATAAGGAATACCTAATAATTCACCAGAAGTACCAACTCCTGCATGTGCTTGAAGCGCATAAAAATGATGCAACCCTCTTAACGCCAATGCTTCACCCTTTAAACGAAGGTAAAACATATCATTAGTTAATGTATCTCTGCTCCATTGTATTTCTCTTGCATCAATAATTTCTAGAAATCGGTTTACCCAGAATACATTTTCAAATCTACTCCAACGGGCTATAGGGTTAAATTGTGCGCTTAGCTCTCCAATAGCAATTCGCTTGATATCATTATCCAAAATATTATTAACAGCATCATCAGTAGCCGCTTCAGTAAATGAATATTGATCCAACAAGTTATTATATCCATTTAATAATATTCCTTCTGCTAAATTTGGATTTGCGCTAACATCATCAAAATCTAACCTGTTTTCATCAATAGGTTCGAAGGTATCACAAGCAATCATGCCAGTAAACACCAATACAATTAAAATATATTTTATTAAATTTTTCATTTTATTTATCTTAATTTTCTAATTATATTAAAATGACGCTCTTATCCCTAGAGTAAAAGCTCTAGTTAGTGGCGCTCTACCAATCCTTAATTGGCGAATATCTCGATTTTTAGCTATTTCCAAAAGGTTAGTTCCTTGAAGGTTTATGCTTAAATCTTGAATACCAAGTTTATTCGATATGTTATCATCGAATTCATATGTTAACTGAGCACGATTAATAGTAAAATAACTATTATCGTACAACCAAAATGTAGATGATCTAAAGTTGTTTTGATTTGTACCAGCTGACAACCTAGGAAACGTTGCTGTATTTGCAGTTTCGGGAGTCCAACGATTTAAAACAACCTCAGAATATTTATCATTTCCATCAACTGAATAATATTGGTTAAAAGCACTATTTAATTTACTACCAACTCCTCCTGTTTGTCCGGTTCCAAGTATAAATAGATTAAATGCTTTATATTTTACATTTAGGTTAATTCCATAATTCCAAGGACTATTAGTCTGCCCAATTGCAATTTGGTCATCGTCATCAATCCAATTATCTCCATTTTGATTGGCGTATTTTATATCACCTGGCTTTAGTACCGTACCAAATCGAGGAACTGGCAAACCAGCATTTAAATTACCGTCTCCATCAAAATCGGCCTCAGAATAAAAGCCTTGGTCAACTAAACCAAAAGTTGTATTAACCTCTTTTCCAACTCTGTTTTGGTAGTCAAACTCATTTATTTCAGATCGTTGTAATACTTCTGTTTGACTGTACAATATATTAGCACCTATAGCTACTGAAACATCATTAAAGTTTTTCTTAAAATTCATACCTATTTCAAAACCAGTATATAAGTTCTTACCGAAATTGTTATAGGGTCTGAAGTCTTCATAATAAGACGGGTATAGGGCATTCAAAAATTCTACTTGCTTATCGAGCTCTGATTTAAAATAATTAAACTCTAACCACAGAGAATTCATTAAATAACTTTCTAAACCTATGTTTAAATCAATACGCTCTTCAAATGTTAAATCAAGATTCTCTCCTTGTGAAATATTTTGTCTACGATTAGAATTTCCATCAGCCCAATTAAAATTGTTACCATTAGAATAGTTTACATTATATAAATAGTAACCACCTATTCCTTGGTCAGACTTTATAATACCACCTGAAGCCTTTAACTTAAGGTAGTTAATAAAATTACTATTCTTCAAAAAAGGTTCTTCACTTAAAATGTACGCCACACCTGAAGTTGGTGATAAAGCACCTCTATTTCCTTCCGGTAGCTTTAACGAAGTAACATAGGTTCCTGTAAAATCAAAAAATAGTTTCTTTTTGTAGTCATAAGCTATTTGAAATCCTAAATGAGCATCAACATCTGTTTGAATAACATTGCTTCTCCTTTGTGAATTATAATAACCTAACAACGTGGTATTTAAAGAATGATCTTTAGAAAAAGTTGTGTCATAATTTACCAGTCCATAAAGACCAAATCGAGATACAAAACCATTGGTACTAACATTTTCAGTTTGATCTTTTATGTCTCTACCAAAAATACCAGAATCATCTGCGATAGGGTTAAGTGAATCAGTATTATCAATACCAAAATTTGTTATTCTATTACCTTCCCAACCTGGAGCGTATGTTTTGTATTCATTAATTATATTTAAATCAAAAGAATCATAAAAATCAAAACTCACATAGGTTTTAGCAGACAGACCTTTTGTTATCCTATCTAAATCAAAATTGATTGAGTTGTTAAACTGTGTAGAACGAAACACATTAGTTTGGTACCCACCAGCAATAGCCAAAGCTATAGGTGCATCTGTACCGAACTGTTGTGTTGTTCCCAAAAGAAACCCATTAAACGTACGTGCCGTTTGCAATTGTCCTGCAACCGTAGGGTCGCTAGTATCTACTAAATTTGCAGGTAAAAATGGCGAATAAGTATTAGGCTTAAGAGTAGTACCAGCGCTCAACAAATTAGCTCTAGACGAATTAGTTGTACTTATAATCGCAACACCATCTAGACTACTAGTAATCCAATCATTTATTTTAAAATCTAAGTTACCTCTTATATTAAAACGGTTATTACCTGCATTGATGTCATCATTAATATTAACCCATTCCTCTCTAGTATTCCAACCCACATTAACATAATACTGATTTTTATCATTTCCACCAGAAAACTCAGAAATAACACTTGTAGTATTAATAAAGGGTTGCACATATTCACTTGAATATAAGTCTACATCTGGGTATAGGTACTTATTTAAGCCACTATTGGTATTAAAAATCTTCTCATTTGAAAATCTTCGCCCATCATCTGCTAGTGCACCATCGTTATCCAAAGCTTCATTAAAAAGTGTCATATATGCCGCTGAACTCAAATAATTGGGCAAAGCCCTAGGGACACTAATACCAGAGCGTACATTAACATTAATCTCTTTTCTATTTTCTTTTCCGCGTTTAGTGTTAATTACAATAACACCATTTCTACCTTGACTACCGTATAATGCCACAGAGTTTGCATCTTTAAGCACCGTTATCTGCTCAACCTCTTCCATATTAAGAATATTAGGATCACGACCAATTACACCATCAATAACAAAAATAGCATCATTCCTTAACCCTCTAACATTATCAGAACCTCTTACTCCTAACATTAGTCCGTTAATATAATCTCTAACCCATTGGGTATTGTCATAGGCTAAACGATCTTTTGTGTTTATTGATGAAACCGCTCCAACAATATCACGACGATATTTAGTAGCTACTCCCATCTTAATTTCATCATCTTCGCTGGCCAGAAATGGCGATTTCTCCAAGGTAATATTATCTGTCAAATCAAACATATTAGTGAGCTTCGATTCATAACCCTTTTTTTTAATTACAACAGACTCATCATCAAGTAACATAATTTGAAACTGCCCATTAACATCCGAAGATGTTTTATTTCCATTAAAGCCAAAAACATTAACTCCGCTTATAGGGTTACCTTCTTTATCAACCACAGTTGCTTTTACTTCTGAAACTTGTTTTTGAGCCAATGCTATATTACAAAAGCAGAACAACATTAAGCAAACTAGAGTAAACAACTTATATAATTTATTTATCTTCATTTTTTTCTTTATATTAATTAAAACGAAATTGTATAAAACTACCATCCTGGGTTTTGAGGGAAGCCCTCGTAAATTTGTGTTTGATCAGCTCTAAACGGTAACCAATAGTGTTGAGGAAAATCACAAACTCTATCAGCAAGAAGTCTTTCTGTGAAACTACTTCTATTTTCTGGAAAATCTAAGGCTAATTTTCTTCTGTATTTATCTAAATGTGCCACTCCCCATCGTCGTATATCTACCCATCTATGTGCTTCATAACTTAACTCAACAGCTCTTTCTCTTCTAAGTTCATCCATAAACTTGTTGTTATCTGCAACTATATTAGGATGCACATTAGGAATACCAGCTCGATTACGGAATAAATTAATAGCACCCTCAGCAGTTAAGCTATAAGAACTTGGTGTTGCAGTTGCTCCCTTAGATGCATGTAATGCTTCTGCATACATTAAATAGACATCTGTTAGTCTCATATGCATACGCATACCAGAATATTGTCCTATAATATTATTCCATTTACTATGATACTCACCATCAACTTTGGGATAAAATTTTGTCCACATATACCCTGTTGTAGATTTTTTATTATCAAAGATAGTTCTACGGTGTATACCTGCATCATCCGCAGTATTATACCAAAGCTGTGCAAATCTGTGCTGTGCGTCTCCTCCTGTTGCTTTTGGAGCTACCTCATCACCATCTATAATATGCCATCTGTAAAAGCGTGGATCACGATTTTCAAAAGGTTTAGTTACGTCAAAATCTGAAGTTCCATATTGACCACTTTGATCATCCTCTATTGAAAGGCCATTAGCCATTCCAAAATTGTTATGAATATAATTATGAGTAGGAGAGATATTTTCTGATATGCTACCATGCATGTCTCTATTTACTCCTGATGTCATAAATCTTTCGACTTGACCTTGATTACCTCCTCCAGCAGAAAACACATATTCTGTACCTCCTGGCCATGCATTAGGTGTTGGTGATTTCCAAAACACCTCATCATAATTATCCCAAGAAGCTAATGCATAATAACCTTGGTCTGCTAATTTAAGAATTCCTGAAAAAGCATCAACAGCCATATCACATAACTCCTTGTCATACTGATACGTATTTATACTACCGTTATTCCCAAACATTAAAGGGCTTGCTGCTAAAAGTAAGTTTTTACCTTGAAAAGCATATGCCGTTCCTTTAGTAAGCCTACCCTTATTTTCACCAAATGTTAGTTGGCCATAATCCTCTTCATCCCAATCATTAGGTAATAACTTAATGGCTTCTTCGTAATCTGCATTAGCTAGTAAAGCAACTTCTCTATAGGTTTCTGGACGTGGTAATTTAAAATCATCTATTAAGACTCTATCTATGTATGGATAACGTCCCCAAAATTTCATAATCTCATTATGGAAAAATGCTCTAAAAAAATAAGCTTGTCCAAGAATAACATCTTTTTCCGCTTCAGTTGCATTCACCATTAAATCAATATTAGCAATTACAATATTAGCTTTACGAATACCACGTAAGCTACCATCATATAACCCTGGTCTTTGTCTATTAAAAGTATTAATATTATCAACATTGGCTGAATTGGTCCCTGTCGATCCATAATCAGAATTTTGGTGATTATTAAAGTAAGAAAAACTTTCTGATATTACAGCATTGAAGTTTCCTGCATCAATATCACCACTCATTTTTACTTCTCTATTAACATGCCCGTCATCACCCAAAAGAAAATCTTGAAAGGTATGCGCTTGCACTTCATAAGCTACCACTAAGGCATACATTTCTTCAACGAAACCTTGAGCATTTTTAAAGGTTGAAAAAACCTCTACTTCGTCTATGATTGACTCTGGAGCCTGATCTAAAAAATCCTCACATGAAAACGACAATGCGAGTCCTAAGATTATTAATATTTTTATTTTATAGTTTTTCATTATTTCTTTTTTTTAAAAATTCATATTAAAACCAATGTTAAATCTTTTTAAGGTAGGATAATCTCCTCTTGAACGTGCACTTGCATCAGTGTTAAACTCTCTATCATCAGGCAAATCAGACCATAAGATTAGGTTATTACCATTCACAAAAACTTGAAGTTTCTTCAGTCCAAGCTTTTCACATGTCTTTTTTGGTATATCATAAGATAAAGACACTGCTTTAAGCCTTGTTAATGATCCATCCAACCAGTTATCCCTAGGGTTGCTAGCTCCTTTTGCTTGCCATGCTGGTTGTGTATCTGTATTGTTAGGCGTATCTACGGTCCAATAATCCAAATCCTGTGTAAAAATTAATGGTGTTGTTTGAGTAAACGTATTGTTACTAAATTGCCTAGAAGCATTTTGAGTTCCATACAACTGAGCTGAAATACTAAATCCCTTGTAGCGTGCCCCCAGAGTAGCACTCCAGTTTCTTTGAGGCTGTTCTGGATAACCAAAAGGTGCGTTATCAAAATTAGAATTGTAAACACCATCTCCATCAAAATCTACAACATCATAATAACCTAGACGCGTAAAACTTTGATTCTCATTTCTTGGTGTTGACATGTAAACATCGTCCCAATTTGTTAATATCCCTGCGGGAATGGCTGTTCTATTTTGCCCAATTGGATAACCAGCATCATTTTTGTAAGAAGGTTCAAACGCTGGATCATCTCTTAGTATAACATTATCTATGGCTTGCGTATAACTAAAATCACCAAAAAGATTTAAACCATTACCAAAGGTATAATTGGACCCAAGTACAATTTCAAAACCTCTTACCTCAACTATACCTTTATTAATATCTGGAGCCGTTGCTCCATAGAAATCTGGCACAGTACGACTAGAACTACCAGCAACTATAACTTCAGTGCGATCTTCAGCAAAATAATCTAATTCACCAGTTAATAATCCATTAAATAGAGAGAACTCAGCAGCTATGTCAATTTTAGTAGCTGCCTCCCACTGAAGGAATGGATTTCCAACACTATCCTCTCTATAGAAAACATAAGGCGATCTTGCTCCATTGCCTTGATATGTACTTGGCACTAAAAATGCAGAACCAAATACAGGACCTCCATTTGCCCATTGTGTTTGATATTTAAATCTGTCCCCAGAATCATCACCAATAAGTCCATACGACCCTCTAAATTTTAGCAAATTTAACCAATCTGCATTTTCCATAAAGGCTTCGTTTGACACTGTCCAACCTAGTGCTATGGAAGGGAAAAACTCGAAACGAAAACCTGGACCAAATTTTTCAGACCCATTGTAAGCTCCGTTTGCCTCTAAAAAATATCTTGAATCGTAGTTATAAGTTGCCCTTCCTATCCAGTCTTCACGAAATATTGGAAACTGATTACCATTAGTAGTTTGCTGCTGTCTTCTCATTAAAAAAAGCGCAGTAAGGCTATGTTTCTCTGCAAAAGTTTTGTTGTAATTAAATGAAAAGTCATAAAGCATTAGACGTTTTCGTTGGCCATCCTCCTCTTCTGAAGGACGTAAAGTCCAATCTGGTTGAACATAACCAAATCCGGTATCAGTATTTGGAATGTCTAGCTGCTCAACACCATTATCGTAAAATCTATATGATACACCCCCATCATTTAATACTTGCTTACTCCTCCTTCTATTATCTAGCGAAAATCGTCCTTGAAAAGACAAGCCTTCAGTTATAAAGTCTAATTTTTGCTTTAGCATAAAATCTGAAGTCACTTGGAACTCCGTAAAAGTATCATAACCAGAGGCCGACAAACTTACAATAGGGTTATTGAAAATAAAAGCAGAATTTATAGATCGCCCATAAAAACCATCTGGATATACAGGCGTGTAAAGACTTGGAGCTATTTGGTAAATACCATTTATAACATTACCTACACTAGAAGGATTTTCTCTAACACCTAAGAAACCAGCTAGACTAACAGAGAACTCAGTAGTACTTGTAATATTAAAATCAATATTACTTCTAAAATTAAATCTTTCGTAGTTGTATTCACCTAGATACCCTCTTCCGTTATCATACTTTCCACCATCAAAAATATCATCTACGGTTTGGTAAGCTAAACTACCAAAATATTTGGCCTTTTTATTACCACCTCGCACAGACAAATTAATTCTATAATCTTGCGCAAAATCTTTCAATAATTCATCTTCCCAGTTAACGTTAGGATAAATATAACTTTCTTCCAGAGATGCAGGGTTACGGTATTTATCGCGAATAGCTTCTGGAGTATAATCTCCCCATGATAGAGGAGCAATAGACAATTCTCTAAGAATAGAGCTATTTGCCTCCCTTATTGCGTCATAAGAATCTAATTTTTGTGGTAATTGAGAAACCATTTTAATGGTTGTATTCACATTTAGCGACAACTCCGCCTTTCCTATTTTACCACGCTTAGTGGTAATTAATATTACACCATTAGCGCCTTCTACACCAAAAACAGCCGTAGCAGAAGCATCTTTAAGCACCGAAAGGTTTTCAATATCATTCATATCTATATCGCTCATCGACCTCTTAACACCATCCACCATAACTAGAGGATCACCATCACCATTCCATGAACTTCGACCACGAATAAAAATCTTGATATTATCCTCCCCAGGAACACCACTACTTTGTATAGCAGTAACACCTGGTAAATTTCCCTGTAACGCTTGTTCAACATTAGTGATACCAGCTGCCCTTTCCATTAAATCCTCACCTTTTATTTGGGAAATTGCTGCAACTACAGACTCTTTTTTCTGAGTACCATAACCTACAATAACAACTTCATCTAGGCTTGCTATATCCTCTTCTAGAGTTACATTGATTGTTGTTTTTCCATTTACTGGAATTTCTACCGTTTTGAAACCAAGATAAGAAAACACTAAAGTTTTTTGACCAGAAGTTAATTCAAGAGAATAGTTTCCGTCAAAATCTGTTGATGCACCACGAGTGGTTCCTTTTTGCAGAACACTTACACCAGGCAAAGGCATACCACCAACGTCTTTCACAACACCAGAAATTTTTTCTTGAGCTTGTAAGTTAACAGCTGTAAAACTGGATAAGACCAGAGCAAGCATTAATACAAACCCAGAAAAAGGAAACTGTCTTTTTAATTTTTGTTTCATTTTGAGTTTTAGTTTTAACATATTATAGTTTTATTAGTTTGACATAGTAAAACTCCATAACAAAGTTATGAAGTCACCAATATCTTTACAATTTTACAAATAAGTGCTTGCTCAAGTATCCTGTACTGTACTGATAAAACAATATTTTTTATTTTTATTTTAAATCCTAAGATAGACAATCAACACAAATCATTTTTAAACCTTAACAATAAACAAGTTGACTTTTTTTTATTTAAAAAAAACAAAGATTAACTTGTTGTTGAATTAAACATTTATATTTTTGTATTTTGTATACAAAATACATTTAATAGTAAATGTTTTATGATTGAACACAAAAACATAAGTCAGCCTATTTATATAAAGTTAAAAGAAATGATTCTTAGTGGTGAATTGGAGCAAGGTGAAAAAATCGTTCAAGAAAGAATAGCTTCATTATTAGGTGTTAGTAGAACTCCTCTTATGAAAGCCTTATTAGCATTAGAAAACGAATATTTAGTAGAAAGCATCCCTCGAAGAGGTATGTATGTTAAATCTTGGGATAAAAAGGAAATTACAGATATATATATCTGTAGAGAAGCACTTGAAGGTATGGCAGCACGTTTGTTAGCACTTTCAAGTAATGATAACATCATAAAACAACTTCAAGCTTGTTTTAACCCCTTTATTTCTAAGAAAAAAATAAACTTGGAAACCTATTCAAAAGCAGATGAAAAATTTCATTCGCTGTTAATTAAACTTACTGGTAATGAACCTCTAGACAAAATATACTTTTTTGGGAAAATACATGATAAAGTTACAGGTCGTGGACTTATTAGAACTCCAGAAGAAACACTGGAAGAACACTTTGGTATTATCAAAGCTATTTCTAAAAAAAATGCTGATGAGGCAGAAAAACTAGCAAGAATGCACATTAAAAAATCGAGAGAATTATTATTTAATCAATAAAAACTAAAAAGTGAAAAATTATAACATTGCAGTAGTACCAGGAGATGGCATTGGAAACGAAATAGTTCCTGAAGGGTATCGAGTATTAGAAGCCGTTGCTAAAAAGCATAATTTCAATATATCATCGAAAAATTTCGATTGGGGTGCGGGCTACTATTTAAAAAACGGTAAGTTTCTGCCTGATGATGGTTTAGAAACTTTGAAAGAATTTGACGCAGTTTATTTTGGTTCGGTTGGCTTACCAGCTGTTGATGATACACTTCCTGCCAAAGATTATACCTTTAAAGTACGTACAAGTTTTAATCAGTATGTTAATTATAGACCTGTTAGAACTTATCCAGGAGTAACAAGACCTTTAAGAACAGAAAAACATATTGACTTTGTAATTGTTAGAGAAAATACTGAAGGTGAGTTTGTACAAATGGGAGGTCAATATCTTCCAGACGAAGCTAACGGAATGGGAACAGATACCAGTGTTTTTACAAGAAAAGGTATAGAAAGAGTAGCACATTATGCTTTTAAACTAGCAAGAACAAGACGTAAAAAAGTTACCCACATTACTAAATCTAACACCTTAATAAATAGTTTAGCCTATTGGGATAGAGTAATTAAAGAAGTAGCTCAAGAATATCCAGATGTAGAGCATGAACAAATGTATATCGATAATTCAACAGCTATGTTTGTTTTAAAACCAGAAATTTTTGATGTGGTATTAACAACAAATCTTTTTGGAGATATTTTAAGTGATTTAGGTGGTGCCGTTATGGGTAGTTTAGGTCTTGGTGGTAGTGGAAACATAAATCCAGAGAAAGAATTTCCATCTATGTTTGAACCTATTCATGGATCTGCACCAGATATCGCTGGACAAAACATTGCTAATCCTTATGGGCAAATATGGTCTGCAGCTATTATGCTAGAGCATCTGGGTGAAGTTGAAGCTGCGAACAACATCATGGAAGCTATAGATAAAAGTACATCCTCTGGGGTACTTACTGTAGATTTGGGAGGAAGCGCTAAAACTTCTGATGTAGCTGATGCCGTTATTAAAAACCTTTAATAACTAATGAATACTATAGTAGATCTTACTCTAAATTATACAAATGCTTTTACTGGCTTCTCAAAAGAAGTTAGTAGAAGCATTGAAAAAGATGGATGGAATGCGAGTATCTTAACGTTTTACTCACATTGTGGCACACATATGGACGCCCCTATTCATTTTAATGTAAGTAATCAAACTATAGATAAAATATCTGTTTCTGATTTTGTTGGGAAAGCTTGGGTAATAGATGTCCGTGAAATAGGCTCAAAAGGACTATTACATTCAAATCATATTCCTAAAAAAATACTAGAAAAATTTTCTAAAGGAGACAGTCTTATTTTTTGGACAGGTTGGTCACAATACGTAAACACTTCAAAATACAGAGATGAATTACCCAGAATAAGTGAAGAACTTGCTCTTTGGTGTCTTGAAAATAAAGTTAAAATGATTGGTGTTGAACCACCATCTGTAGCCGACGTAAATAACTTAAAAGAAGTTACAAAAATTCATCAAATACTACTTAAAGGGGTTGTTATTATTGAAGGGCTCACTAATATTGAAGCAATACAATCAAACTGTGTAGAACTTATAGCATTACCTCTAAAAATAGCTGACGGAGATGGGGCTCCTGCAAGAGTCATAGCTATAGAAAAATATAAATGAGTATTTCCTTATTAAACATAGCAAAACGACTGCCTGTAGAAGATACTTCTAACTACAGAGGTATGAATCACAACCTCTTTAAACAATTAAATAGAACTTGTATAGTTATTGATGATGACCCTACTGGGAATCAAACAGTTTACGATATTCCTTTACTAACCAATTGGGATAAAGAAACCATTCTGAATGAATTTAAAAAAGAAACTCCAGTTTTTTTCATTTTAACGAATTCCAGAAGTTTATCCGAAAAGCAATCTTCAGAAATATTTAGGGTAATTTCTGAAAATGTTGGAGAGGCGTCAAAAACTACAAATAGAAAATTCACCATTATTAGTAGAAGTGATTCTACATTACGAGGACATTTTTCTGAAATAGAAGTTATTAAACAAACTATTTCAATACAAGAAAGTATTACCTTATTTATTCCGGTAATGTTTGAAGGCGGACGTGTTTCTGTTAATGACACACACTATATTTCGGATAGCGAACACCTCACTCCTGTTAATGAAACTCCATTTGCAGAAGACCATACTTTCAGATACTCTAATGCAAATTTAAAAGCTTATATAGAAGAAAAAACAAAAGGAAAAATTAAAGCTTCAGAAGTTTATTCTTTTAGTATTAATGACGTAAGAACGCTTGATGTAAAATTATTAAGCAAACAACTAATCGCATTAAAACCGAATCAATACTGTATTGTAAACGCATTAAATTATACCGATTTAGATAAATTTTCTCAGGCTATTTTGTTAGCAGAAAAATCAGGAAAAACAATGTTTTTCAGAACCTCTAGTTCTTTTGTGCCTTCATATATTGGACAAAAACCAAAAGGGTTACTTAATTCTAAAAACCTTTTAGATACTAATAATTCATCTGGCGGACTAACAGTTGTAGGTTCTTATGTTAAAAAATCGTCCATTCAACTCAATTCAGCTTTAAATCATTTTGAAAAAGAATGTATTGTTGAAGTAAATGTTGAAATTATTTTAAGTAAACAATCATCTAATTATATCGCATCGTTAATTTCTAAAATAGATAAACTGTTAATTCAAGGAAAAGATGCTATTATATTTACCAGTAGAAAAATAATCTCTGGAAAAGACACTACCTCTAATATTAATATTGCTTCAAAAATATCAAATACATTAGTTGCATTAGTAAAAGGCATACAAGTTTGTCCAAAATATTTAATTGCAAAAGGCGGCATTACTTCTCATGATTTAGCAACTAAAGGCTTAGGTATGAAACAATCAAAAGTCTTAGGTCAAATAGAATCTGGTATTCCTGTTTGGTCTATGGGTAAAGAAACTAAATTTCCTGAATTACCCTATATTGTATTTCCTGGTAATGTAGGAAATGAAAATTCGCTTTTAACAATAATCCAAAAACTAAAATAATTATGAACACAAGTATTCCAAAAAGAAGATACGGTTTCTTCGCAGGCTCTTTCTTTATTACATTATTGTTATACATAGATCGTGTTTGTATATCATCTGCCAAAGATGCCATTAGTGGAGATTTGTTACTTACGGATATTCAAATGGGCTGGGTTTTAAGTGCTTTTGCTTTAGGATATGCTTTATTCCAAGTCCCTGGAGGTGCATTAGGAGATAAATTTGGTGTTCGGAAAGTGATGACTTCAATTATGATTTTATGGTCTATTTTTACAGCGTTTACAGGCTTAGCTTGGAATTATGTATCCATGGTATTTTTCAGGTTTATTTTTGGTGCTGGAGAAGCTGGTGCTTTTCCTAATATTTCTAGAGCTGCCTTTTCGTGGGTTCCCTTAAAAGAACGCGGTATTTTTCAGGGCATCAATTTTTCAGGATCTAGATTAGGAGCTGCTTTTGCTTTACCATTGGTTGCTTATTTAATTGATGCTTGGGGCTGGCGAAATATCTTCTACTTTTTTGGCGCTGTGGGAATTATATGTTCTGTAGCATTTTATTTTCTATTTAGAAATAAGCCTGAAGAACATAAAGGCATTTCTGATGCTGAAAAAAAGTACATTATTAAAAATCGTCAACAAGAAGTGGAAGGCACTAAAACAAGTTTACCGCTAAATCGTATTCTTGGATCTAAAAATGTGATTCTTGCCATGATTCAATATATAGGAAGTAACTTCATTTTCTTTTTCACACTAACATGGTTATTCCCATATATTAAGGCAAAATATGGTTTGAATTTGGTAACAACTGGATTCTATGCCATGTTACCGCTTTTAGCGGGTGCTTTAGGAAATTGGGTGTCTGGTTATACCGTAGATGCTATTTACAAAAAAGGAAATTGGAAATTATCTAGACAAATACCTGCCATTATTGGCTTTGTATTAGTGGTTATAGGTATACTTTCTAGCTTATATATGGAAACGGCTCTTGGTGCTGTATTATGCTTATCAGTTGCCATATTTGGCGCAGATATGACATTGAGTCCATCATGGTCATTTTGTATGGATATTGGAAAAGAACATTCTGGAAAAGTTTCTGGAATGATGAATATGGCAGGAAACTTAGGTGCTTTTTCTACAGCACTAGCCTTCCCCTATTTACTAGATTGGACGGGGTCAAACGAGCCATTTTTCTATGTAGCTGCCTTTTTAGGTTTTGTTGCTATTTTCTGTTGGTTATTTATGGATTCTTCTAAAGCAATTAATCATGAAAAATAAGTTGAAAGGTGTTGCTATAGGCGCTGGATATTTTAGTAGATTTCAATATGAAGCTTGGACGCGTATTTCTGAAGTTGAAATTACAGCACTTTGCAATTCTAATATGGAAAGAGCAAAGGGCATCATGAATTCATTTGGTGTAAAAAAGCATTACACAGATTACAAAGAAATGATTATTAATGAAAAACCAGACTTTGTAGATATTATTACACCGCCAGAAACACATTTTGAGATGTGTAAATTTGCCGCAGACAACGGTGTTCATATTATTTGCCAAAAACCATTAGCACCTACTATTGAAGAATCTCAAAAAATTGTAGATTATGTATCTTCTAAAGGTGTGCGCTTTGTGGTACATGAAAATTTCAGGTTTCAACCTTGGCATCGTGAAATCAAAAAAATTATTAATAATGATGAATTAGGAGACTTGTTTAACCTTAACTTCAGATCCCGAATGGGTGATGGCTGGGGAGATGATGCTTATTTGGCAAGACAGCCTTATTTTAGAGATTACAAAAAGTTGCTTATATACGAAACTGGCGTCCATTTTATTGACACCTTTCGTTATCATGCTGGTGAAGTGAAAAGCGTTTATGCTATTCTAAAAAGATTGAATCCTGTTATAAAAGGTGAAGATTCTGGATTAATGATTTTAAATTTTAACAATGAATCTACAGCTATTTGGGATGCGAATCGATTTAATGAAAATAATTTCAAAAAATCAAGATACACTTTTGGTGAGTACCTAATTGATGGCTCTAAAGGTTCATTAAGACTTTATTCTGATGGAAAAATCACCATTCAAAAATTAGGTCAAAAAGAAGAAGAGCACAGCTATACGCACAATGATATTGGTTTTGCAGGAGATTGTTGTTATATTTTCCAAAGAGATTTTATCGATAAACTTATCTCTGGAGATACTTTTGAAACTAGCGGACATGATTATTTAAAAACATTAAAAATACAGGAAGCCATATATGAATCAGCACAAAAAAATGTTCCTATTCACATAGCACCTATTCCAACTTAAAACAATAAAACATTGGTAACCAATGTTTTATTATTTATCTATTTTAAGACTCCATTTTACACTATAAACATCACTAGGTTGAAGTTCTTTTAAACCTATACCATTATTAAAGCTATCTGAGACTCCCGTTGTTGGTTCTATTGCCATAGTATTTTCTAATGGAGGCGTATACAATTGTAAGAAGCTGTCTTTTTCAGAAGATTTTAAAATTAAACTATAGTTTGGTGTTTTAAATAAAACGCTATTAGAATCCAAAATAAAGCAATCATCTAAACTCTTATTATCTACAACAAATCCTTTAACTTCTTTATTAGAGATAACTGCATCGGTTATATTACGATGGTCTAGTTTCAATTTTTTATTTGAATCAAAAATTATTGAGCTTTCACATAAGTTTTTACTTAAAAAATAAGGGTGCCAACCTATTGTAAAAGGAAAAGTTTTTAAATCCGTATTTTTTATTTCAATATTTAAATCTAGTGTGTTTTTAGTTAAAACATATTCTAAATAAACTGCATATTTAAATGGAAACCCATTAGACATGTTTTCTTCTTGATATTCTAATTTTATAGAAGCATAAGTTTCTGTTGCCTTTTTATCTACAACTTCAAAAGTTTTATTATAAACCAAACCGTGAATGGCATTATTAAGCTTTTTCTCGTTGATATCAAATTGAAATGTTTTACCCTTAAATTTATATTTACCATCTTTTATTCTATTTGCGAATGGAAACAAAATTGAAGAAGCATAGGTATCTCTATAACTCAGAGGACTTAAATCTTTTATAATAGTTTGATTTTCACAAACTAACTCTTGTAAACTCCCACCTAAATTCAAATAAATCTTAGCGTATGACGCTTCTTTTATATTTTGAATTTCAATATAATTTTGATCTTCAGATGGGAGATTTGTATGTTTAATAATATACATTGTGTGTGCTTTTAGAAACCGCTTACTTTTTCCAAAGACTTTCCATTTCTTCTAAAGTTTTCCCTTTAGTTTCAGGTACATATTTCCATACAAACCACATGGCTAATAAAGACATAATACCGTAAACCCAATATGCAAAACCATGATTAAATTGTTCGGTTAAAGCTGTATTATCATTCATCATAGGGAATGTTAATGATACTAGATAATTAGAAATCCATTGCGCTGCTACTGCAACTGCCATAGCTTTTCCTCTAATTTT
The DNA here is from genome assembly GCF_947487575.1 of uncultured Algibacter sp. Lineage (GTDB taxonomy): Bacteria > Bacteroidota > Bacteroidia > Flavobacteriales > Flavobacteriaceae > Algibacter_B. The sequence continues at coordinate 208,626 of NZ_CANKXG010000003.1, forward strand.
ATTAGGAAATATTTCTGAAAGTAATACCCAAACTACTGGCCCCCAACTTAAGGCGAAACTTGCTACATAAAGCATCATACATGCTAAAGCTAAATATCCTGTTGCTCCTGAGAAAAACACAAACCCTAAAGCTAACATAGCTACTGCCATGCCCAATGCACCAATAAGCATTAACGGTTTTCTGCCTCGCTTATCAACTGTTTTAACAGCTATGATCGTAAATAAGAAGTTTACAATACCCACAATAATGGTTAGCAATAAAGCACCATCTGTATTAGGATCAATAGATTTAAATATTTCTGGTGCGTAATATAATACCACGTTTATACCAACAAACTGTTGGAATACTGAAAGTGCAATACCAATAAGTATAATACCCCAACCGTATGATAATAATTTCCCTGAGCTTTTAGTTTCAGAAACTGAGCTTTTAATTTCAGCTAAAATTCTGTTTCCTTCTTCTTCTCCATTTACTTTTTTAAGAACGTCTAATGCTTCTTCTGGTTTATTTTTAAGCATTAAAGAACGTGGCGTATCTGGCACAAAAAATAATAGCCCTAAAAATAATCCTGCAGGAATAACTTCTGATGCAAACATCCATCTCCAACCCACTTCATTCAACCACGCGTCTGAACCTCCACCTCTTGAAATAAAGTAGTTTACAAAATACACGACCATGAAACCACCAACAATTGCCAGCTGATTAAAAGACACTAGTTTACCTCTACTATCCGCAGGCGCAATTTCTGCAATATAAAGAGGTGATAACATAGAAGCTAAACCAACTCCTATACCACCAATAATTCTATAGCAGATAAAAATTGTTGAAAATGTATGATCTAATTCTCCAATTGGAGCAAGACCCATTTCGGGCATTGCAGATCCCAAAGCAGAGATTAAAAATAATATGGCCGCTAGAATTAAACCTTTTTTTCTACCTAATTTTTTACTTACAAGTCCACCAAAAATACCACCTATAATACAACCTATTAAAGCACTAGCAACTAAAAATCCTTTAAATGCATTTGCGGCTGCTTCACCGAGTCCTTTTGGTTGTACAAAAAAGCTATCTAAAGAACCTACGGTTCCTGAAATAACACCGGTATCATACCCAAATAAGAGACCTCCTAATGTAGCAACTAAGGTTAGTTTTATTAAATATCCTGAATTTTTTGATGTTCCCATAATTTATATTTAGTTAGTTAATATTTAAAGATGTTTCAGGTTTTAAAAACCTGAAACATCTTATGGTTATTATATGTATTGATTAATAATATTCTCAAACAACTCTTGCTTACCACTTCTTAATTGTAATTCGCCGTTTTCTTGAGCGATTTTATATAAATCTTGTAAACTTAATTTACCGTTTTCAAAATCTTTTCCTTTACCTGAATCGAAAGAACTGTAACGCTCTTTTCTTAATTTTTCATAAGGTGATGAAGTTATGATTTTATCTGCAATTAATAAAGCGCGAGCAAAAGTATCTGCTCCACCTATATGTGCGTGGAATACATCTTCTAAATCTGTTGAATTTCTTCTAATTTTAGCATCAAAATTAACACCTCCACCTTGTAAGCCTCCTGCTTTTAAGAACACTAACATAGCTTCTGTAGTTTCTTGAATGTTGTTTGGAAACTGATCGGTATCCCATCCGTTTTGGTAATCGCCTCTATTAGCATCTAAACTTCCTAACATGCCTGCTTTTGCAGCCGTTTCAATTTCGTGTTGGAATGTATGTTGCGCTAAAGTAGCGTGATTTACTTCAATATTTATTTTGAAATCTTTATCCAATCCGTATTCTTTTAAGAATCCAATAGCTGTTGCTGTGTCAAAATCGTACTGGTGCTTTGATGGTTCCATAGGTTTTGGCTCAATAAAGAAATTCCCTTTAAAACCTTGGCTACGTGCATAATCTCTAGCCATACCTAAAAATTGTCCCATGTGGTCTAGCTCACGCCCCATATCTGTATTTAATAAAGACATATAACCTTCTCTACCTCCCCAGAATACATAATTTTCACCACCTAATTTTATTGTAGCATCTAAAGCTAATTTAATTTGCCCTCCTGCTCTAGCAACCACATCAAAATCTGGATTTGTTGAAGCACCATTCATGTAGCGTGGGTTTGAAAAACAGTTTGCTGTTCCCCATAATAATTTAACACCACTAGCTGCTTGCTTGTCTTTGATATAATCTGTAATAGTTGCTAATCTTTGTTCTGATTCTGAAAACGTTCCACCTTCTTGAATTAAATCGAAATCGTGGAAACAGAAATAATCGAAGCCCATTTTACCAATAAATTCGAAAGCGGCATCGGCTTTATCTTTTGCTGCTTGAATAGGGTCTGAAGATTGATCCCATGCAAAGTTTTGTGTTCCTGGACCAAACGGGTCTGAACCTTGACCACAGAATGTATGCCAGTAAGCTATTGAAAACTTAAACCATTCACTCATAGTTTTTCCGGCTACAACCTGATCTGGGTTATAGTATTTAAATGCTAATGGGTTATCGGATTCTTTCCCTTCAAATTTAATTTTGTCTATTCCTTTAAAATATTCTTTAGTTGCCATGATAAAAAGTTTATATGTGTTTTTGTTTATTCGTTTATTTGTTATTAGTTCTGCTGTGCGTTAGGGATTGAGGCATTTGTTGAAGCTCTCCCAATTTTTTATCGGGAAGCGACTGCCGAAAGCCCGACCCTTGCGGTAACGCCCAACTATTTTTTATTTAATATTAGTTCTAATTCGTTTTTCCAGTTATTATAAGCTTCTAGATAAGGTTTCTTGTCTTTAAATGGCATGAAGGTCATAACATGATCATTATCCATAATAGCCTTTCCGAAGGCTTTAAAATCGCCTTTGTGCAAATTTGCTGCTCGTGCTGCCCCTATGGCGCCTGTTGTGTTATAAATTTCTATTTCTTGCTCTATTAAAGTGGCTACGGTGTTTGCGAAAATTTCTGAGCGGAATAAATTATCGTTTCCGGCGCGAATGACGCTTGGTTTCATACCGTCGGATGTCATGATTTCCATACCATATACAAATGAAAACGCGATGCCTTCTAGAGCTGCTCTGCACATGTGGCCTTTGTGATGATTGTTTAGATTCATGTTGACAATACGCGTGCCTATTTCTTTGTTGTTTAGCATACGTTCTGCTCCATTTCCAAAAGGAATTAAGCACACGCCATCTGACCCTACTGGAATTTCTGAAGCTAAATTATTCATCTCTTCATAGGAGTTTACCGCTAAATTATTTAACAACCAGCGGTACTGAATACCAGCACCATTGACACATAGTAATTTACCAATTCTTGGGTCTGCTCCTTTTTGATAATTTACATGTGCAAAATTATTTACTCGCGAACTTTCTTTGGCTGATAAACTATCTGTTACAGCATAAACGACTCCTGAAGTTCCTCCTGTTGCCGCTACTTCGCCCGGATTAAACACGTTTAGTGATAAGGCGTTATTTGGTTGATCTCCTGCTCTATAAAAAATGGGGGTTCCTGCGGCGATACCACTTTCTGCTTCTCCATTTGCATCGACTGTAGATTGCGCGCCGAAGGTTTCAACAATATCTGGAACCAACGCTTTATCTATACCGTAATGTTCTAAAAGAAAATCGGCTACATTATCGTCTTTGAAATTCCAAAAAATCCCTTCTGACAATCCTGAAATAGTTGTGTTTATCGTGTTTGAAAACTTATATGCCACATAATCTCCTGGGAGCATAAATTTATAAATCTTGTTATAAATATCTGGTTCGTTTTCTTTTACCCATTTTAATTTTGAGGCTGTAAAATTGGCTGGAGAATTTAATAAGTTTGATGCGCAGGTGTCATTTCCAATCTCGTTAAAAGCGGTATTACCTGTTTCAACAGCTCTACTATCGCACCAAATAATACTTTTACGAAGAGGATTGCCTTCTTTGTCTATTACGACAAGCCCATGCATTTGATAAGAAATACCTATACCTTTAATTTGAGCTTTGCTTACATTATACTTCTTTTTCAATTGTGTAATAGCGTTGCAAATGTGTTTCCACCAGTCGTTTGGACTTTGTTCTGCCCAACCGTTTTTTGCGGCATACATACCCATTTCTTCTTTTGGTTCTTGTACAACGCCTAAACTTTTACCCGATTCAACTTCTACTAAAGCAGCTTTAATCGATGAACTTCCTATGTCTAATCCTAAGTAATAATTCATTTTATAATGAGTCTCTTAATGTTAATTTGGTTGGTACGTAATGTTGTATTGGTTTATCTTGGGTTACAAATTCTGCCGCTTTAGTACCTAATGCTTTAAAATCTGTTGAAATAACCGAAATGCCTTTATATATAAATTTTTTGGTTGGTGTTTCGTTATAAGACAAAAAGCCCACATCGACACCAGGCTCTAAATTTTCTGATTTACATTGTTCTAAAAACTGACCTAACATTCTATCGCTTGTAGAAATATATGCTACATCTTTTTCTACTTTAAATGCTTTGGGGTTTGATATTATTTCGTAATCAAATTGAAATAACTCACAATACTTTTTAAAATAATCAATAGTTTCCTTTGGATGAAAAGTAAAAGTTGGGTATAGAAAAATCAACTTTTTATATTTTTTAAAAGTGCTACTAGCTGGTTTTAAAGCTTCAAAAAAAGCTTCACCAAAATCTTGAAACACATAATTATTATTAGAGTTAGAGTGTATACTCCAATCTATAAGCAAAAGCTTATTATTATCAATATCCGACAATACTGAAGGGACATCATTATGATTAAACGTCATAACAACATACTTATAATACTTCCCTTTACTGTTATTTAAAATGGTTTTAAAATTATCAATATTATAATGATGAAATTGAACATCTGTAATAATATTATCGGGTAAATTGTTTACAAAAGAATGATAAACAACTTCTTTATATGCTTTAAAAGTATCTAAAACTAGAAGTACTTTCCGTGTGTTATTTGCAATGTAATACCCTTTATTGGGTACTGATTCTATAACACCTTGTTCCTTAAGAATAGAATAGGATTTAAAAACGGTATCTCTAGATAACTGATAGGTATTGCATATGTAATTAACAGAAGGTAATGCATCGCCGCTTTTTAATTTGTTATTGGCAAGATCATTGTTTATGGCGTTTACCAATTGTTGATACTTTGGCACTTCACTATTAGTATTGATAGTTAAATTTACACTCATTAAAAATCTGTTCTGTTCTGTTCTGGTTTGTAAATATACTATATTTTTAATTCTTTGAAATACTTTCCGATGCTTTTTTCACTTAAAAGACTCTATTTCAAAAAGAAAGAAATATTAACACCCTATTTAGTCTGTTTGATAAACTTATTTGGAATCCTATCTATTGACTTGATTTTAATATCTTTATAGAAAACCTCTGCCGCCTCTGATTGAATTTGAATACGCCCTTTTACCAGAGGTACAATTTGATTATCTGAATTCTTATATTTTGAATTATACAATGCCATTACCACTTTTCCATTTACAATATGCAAACTTGTACCTTCATAACAAATAAGTTCAAGTGTATTCCATTCTCCATGAGGTTTTTCATTATCAAAACCTTTATTACAGTGGTTTGGAGGAAAGTGCTCTATAGCCGAATAAGGATTCCTTTTGCCATTTTTTAAATAACTAAATTCCTTTTCACCTTCTTTCTTATCTGAAGGAATATCTATTAAAACATCTACTAATCCATAGTAATCACCTACATCGGTTTCTTGAACCTGAAATTCTTGAGAAGCCATCCATACATTCCAAAAAGCCGTATATGAACCGTGGCAATGATATAAAATACCACTATCGCGTTTTCTTAATAATCTTGGTTCCCAAATTTGCTCCCCCCATTTAAATTGGAGTTTTAAATGGTAATTTTCATAATCTTGCTTTGAGGTTAATGCACCATAAATTTCTCCGGAAACATGAAGTATATTTTCTCCATTTTCTTTTTTAAAATTGAATACTTTTTTAGGGTCATTATTTAAACCCAATGGTGCTGCATTTTTACCGTTACTCTCTGGATCAACGTTATCCAAACCTTTTACCGTAGCATGGGGTGCTCCAATAAACACATCCCAATTTTTGTTTGAATCATCCTCAAAAAGATTTGTCCATTTTTTAGTTGAAGGTTTTTTTATTTGCTTTAAATCTGCAGCCCAAAATATAGCGCCTTGTATTAATTTTTCAAACCTTATATCATCATAAATCTCATTAGTATGCCCCATTCCTGTATAAAACACTCTACCACCATCATAATGATGGTACCAAGTAATGGGATGGTTATTGGTATTCATTTTTTTACCTTTATAAGAACTTTCATCTAGCGATGCTAAAACATTGACATGTTTAGCAACAGGCTTTGTGAAATTATACCATTCGTCCTTAAAAACCTCAACTGCCTCTAAATGGTTAATTGTTGGATGCTCACTTGATTTATCAACGTGAAGTGTAGCGTTTTGAACTTTTGGATGGTCTTTAAAAGTAGCTCCAATCATTTCAGTAAACCAAGGCCACTCTATTTCTGTATTTGATACACAGTGGATTCCAACAAATCCTTTACCTGTAATCATATACTGTTTTAGTGCTTTTTTTTGATTTTCATCAAATAGATTTCCTGATGTATTTAAAAAAACAAGTACATTGTATTGCTTTAAATTATCACTTGTAAAATCTTTAGAATCTTCAGAGAAATTAACATTCCAATTGTTTTTATTCGCTAATTCAGTCATGAATTTAATCCCTGTTGGAATAGATTTATGACGAAAACCTTCTGTTTTTGAAAACACAAGAATATTTGGTTTATTTTGTTGTGACTGAACTATTCCAAAGGAAAGTAGAAATAAAACGTAACAAATTATTTTTTTATTATTCATTTAAAATATTTTTGAATAGCAATATTACTTATTTAAGAAATACAAAACATCCTGCGCTATACTGATTCAGACCTAGTAGATAATTATCTGAATCTTTCCATAGAATCTAATTCAGGTTTACCACCTCTATTACCACTTCCAGCAACAATATAAATGCTGTTTTTATAAACAATAGCCTGAGTGCCATGTCTACCTCTATTTAAACCTTCAATTCTTCGCCATGTATTAGATTTTATACTATAAGCATCAACATCGCTATGCGCTTCTTTTTGCGCCATACTTTCTCCTCCAATCAAAATTAAATCATCTCCTAGAATAACAGATGATGCCCCTGCTCTTGATATTTTTATATTATTCTCTTGAGGTAATGTTGTCCAAGTATTTGTTTTTATATCGTAAACATCAACCTCTGGAATAGTTAATTGAAATGTTTGCTTGGTCGCATAAGAAGAATTTCTGCCTCCAGCTGCATAAATCTTACCTTTCTTAATAACTGCATGAAAATGGTCTCTGGCTCTTGGTGCGTCTTTTAAAACTGTCCATCGTTTTGTTTTAAAATTATAAACATCTAACCAAGGCACATGCGTGCTATTATGACCATCTACAATACCGCTAACAATATAAGCTTTATTTTTTTTAATAACCACACCTGAAGAACCGCGCCGTCTTTCTTTAGGGATTTCTGCACCTTCTGCCCAAGTATTTTTTTTAGGATTATAGATTAAAATATTTGGTAATGGTGTTTCATAGGGGTATTTACCAGTCATGGCTCCAAACATATAGATATTACCTTTGTAAGCTACAGCTTGAAAATGATGAATTTCTACAGGTGGCTTAGAGCTTTTACTCCAAGTATTTGTTTTAGTATTATAAATTGAAACCGGTTTAATTCCACGACCACCAAGCAAATAAAATTTATGTTTTACACGAACAAAACTATTTTCATGACGTGCTATAGGTGAATCAGGAGAGTTAATTGTTTCCCATTTCCCTTTTGATGAAAAATCTTGCGAAAGTGTTAATTCAGGTAGTATTAACAGCCAACATAAAAATAATATTTGTTGTAATTTCATTTAGATATAGTTTGACCTTATCAATATTAATAATTTAGACAACAAATTACATCCTGTACTGTACTGCAAATATTTTACTTAATAGTCAAATACGTGCCTTTAAAACTTTGATTTAGTACCATAACTTGAAGCGGTTCTTCTTTTGATGTACGCTTAACCATAATTGAAGCTTTACCATTAGCCATCTCTATTATCTCACTTCCTGTTGGTGTTCCTTGGCTAACCAAAGCAGTTCCTCCATTTAAACATTGGAAGTACACTCGATTTTGGTAATCTAAACATCTTAAACCATTATTATCTACTGCTGTACTTGTTATCAAATAATTATTATCTGCTAATTCTTTATACTCTAATTTTAAAGCTCGTGCTTTTCCATTTTTAACATAACGATAATTAACTTTCAATGCATCGTTAACCTGTGTCTTTTCTTTAGTTTTACCTATAGCCTTTATATTATTTTCACCTTCATTAAAAACAATGCTCCAATTTAAACCTGCAGCAGGAAATACTTTAGTGTCTCTTTTTTTTGTTCCTAAACTTTTTCCGTTTAAAAATAATTCAACTTCTGGACAATTACTATAAACGCTTATATCTCTTGATTTACCTTTTGGCCCTTGTCGCTCTGTCCAGGTATGGGATTCTATATATACAAAAGGCTCATCACTCCAATAACTTTTAAAAACATAGTAGGCATCTTTTGGTTTGCCTGTTCTATCTACTAAACCTTTTTGATTCATATATGGAATCGCATTTTCTGGTCGTAATGGCGTCCCAAAATCTTTAAATGCCCATTGTATATTACCAACGAATGTAGAATCATTTTCAGAAATTCGTAAATGCCAATCAAATAAATCTACAATGTAGTTTTCGCTCCAATCTCCTATTTGTGCAATGTTGGCAACATCAGTTTGAACGATAGCCTCTTCCCAACCATCAGATTTAATTTTACCTTCGCCAGTTATAGGGTTTTCAGTATGACGCCCAACATGACTAGACCCTCCATATTCAGCGTGCAAAAAATGTGGATACTCTGCCTTATATTGATCTATAGCTTTTTGATAACTTTTATAACTCCCTGAATACCAACCCGACCAGATAGACGGTGAGAACACATCAACAATATGAGCCCCTTCGTAATATTTACGTATAGCTGTTTTACGAAATGGATCTAATTTGTGCGCATAATCATTTAGTTCTTGCAAATATGTATTTATATTTTCTCTATCATCTCCATTTTCAAAATCTGGCAACCAATAAATTTCGTTACCTAGAGACCATAAAATAACACTTGGATGATTATAATTTTGTTCGATAATTTCCTTTAACATGTTTTTAGAATTCTTTTTCCATGCATCATTACCTAAACCACCTCGACACCAAGGTAATTCGTCCCAAACTAATAAACCCAACTCATCACAAGCCTTGTAAACTTCTGGGTCTTGTGGGTAATGTGCTAATCTTACAAAATTGGCTCCCATATCCTTAATGAGTTCCATATCAGCTCTATGTTGCTCATTACTCATAGCTGCACCTACACCAGCATGCTCTTCATGTCTGTGAGTACCTCTTAGCAATAAACGTTTTCCGTTAAGATAAAATGCTCCGTGGTCTTTAAACTCAAACCACCTAAAACCTAAGCGTTCTGCAACAGCATCTTTGACGAATTCACCATCAATTAATTCTAATTTAAGTGTATATAAATTTGGTGTTTCAGTATCCCAAAGTTGAGGATTATTAATATCGTTAAATACAATATCAGCTGAGTTTTTAGAGATATCAAATAACGCTATTTTTATAGTTGTGTTTTTAGCATCAATCAATGATGCCTTAACTTTTAGGTTAGATTTTTTAGCTCCACTTACTGAAACTGTAGCTATTAATTCCGCACTTTCATGAGAAACCTTTGGGGTACTAATTTTTAAATTTGAAAGATAACTTGCTGGATAGGTTTGTAACCATACGTCTCTAGTTACACCCCCAAATATGAAAAAATCACTTTTTTGAGAAGGAATAACTTCTGGGTTATATGTGTTATCAGCTCGAACTAAAATTTCGTTTTTCCCTTTTTTAATAACACTTGTAATATCTACTTCAAAACCAATGTATCCACCAATATGCCCACCTACTTTTTTACCATTAACATAAATTTCACTTTCAATATTTACACCTTCAAAGTATAGACTATAGTTTTGCCCAATAATTAGTGTTTCTATATGCAATTCTTTTTTGTACCAGCTTGCACTCCTTCTATAACCCGGTATAATATCAGTAGCATCTAACGCGTTCCATGTATGTGGTAAATCTATTGAATTCCATTTGGCTTGCCCTAAAGCATCATCTAACGAGTTTGTATTATTTTCTAAGTAAAACCAATTATTATTAATGTTTGTTTTACTACGAACACTGTTATTCTCTGAATTTGAGTTGCATGATAACATCATAAAACTCATCCAGAAACATATAATTAACTGGAAACTGAAAGCTTTATATTTCATTTTATGTTTTTAAACTAGGGTAATAAATAACTTAATCCATAAACTATAGATTAAGTTTGATTCACTTGTATTTGGTCTCTGATTGATGCGTCTTTTTTACTTTAAGTCCTTTAGACGCAATAAAGTTTGCAAAAAATAGTAATCGCCATAAACAATAGGCTCATCCATTTCATGACGTTTTGACCAATCACCAAAACTATGGTCTAATATAAATGGAATATTTAAATCTTTTGGTAAAATATAGTTAGAACTTTTCAAACTATTAACCACTTTTTTACTATAGTTTAAATAAGCTTCATTTTTTGTGTATTGGTATAACTCTACCAAACCTGAAGCTACAACTGTTGCTGCAGAAACATCTCGAGGGATATTTGGGATATCTGAATGTGAAAAATCCCAATACGGAATACCATCTTCGGGTAAGTCTTTATGATTTATAAAAAAATTGGCTGTTTTTACAGCTCGATTTAAATATTTTTTATCTTTTGTATAACGGTATACTGTAGTAAAACCATTTATAGCCCAACCTTGTCCTCTAGCCCAAGCAGAATTGTCATGAATACCTTGATGGGTAACACGACCCCTTACTTGTCCTGAAATAGTATCATAATCTAATACATGCCAAGTACTATGATCTTCACGAAAATGATTTTTCATGGTTGTATTCGCATGATTAACCGCTATTTTATGAAATGTACTATCTCCTGAAATTTTAGTTGCCTCAAAAAGCAACTCTAAATTCATCATGTTATCTATTATCACAGGAAATTGCCACTTATCTCTATTAAAATCCCATGAACGGATACTACCTATATGAGGATTGTATCGTGTACTTAGTGTTTGTGCACTATGTACAATAACATCTTTATATTCTTGATTATCTTCAACTTTAAGTCCGTTATCAAAACTACAAAACACCTTAAAACCCATGTCGTGAGTTTTATCATTATACTTTTCTTTTTCGATAAAAGCTGTCCATTCTTTGGCTTTATTTTTATAAGCTTCATTTCCTGTTAGCATATAAATTTGCCAAAAGTTACCAGCAAAAAAACCACTAGTCCAATTTTCAGAAGGTACTTTTTTTATTATTGTTGTTTTTGGATTATAGCTTCTTGCAAAAGCTGTGGAATCTACTTTATAATTTAGAAACTTATTGTATCTAGCTTGTAACAAAGCTTCAATAGTTTCTTTACTGTCTACTACTTTATTTTTATCCTCAGATTTACATGATACACATGTAAATCCAAGGATAATAAATAAAAAACTAACTCTAAACATCAAACTCAAAAGTTTTTTAATAACCAGTGTTTTGTGGCTCTAAATTTGGATTACGTTGTAACTCATCATTCGGAAGTGGGTACAAATAATCTCTTGACGCTGTAAAATTTGATCTTACTTCAAAACCACCAGGACCAAATACTTGGGTTCCTAAGTCACGCCTTTTAATATCGTACCATCTTTTAAACTCAAAGGCTAACTCCCATCTGCGTTCCTCCATAACCATGTCTCTAAAGTCATCTTGATTTAAACCAGAGACATCTGCTGGAAAACTAGAACCGTTACCATTTCGTGCTCTAGCTCTAACTTTGTTTACATAACCATCTGCTTCCGTAGTACCTGGAGTCACTTCATTTAGTGCTTCAGCAGCTATTAGCAAAACTTCGGCATAACGCAATTGCGCATAATTATGCTCTGAACCTCGACCGTTTCCGTTTGAAGTCTGTCCTGTAAACCTAGCGTACTTAGCAATGTAGGCACTTTGTATATTTCTGGCATCGTAGGTTGGAAAATTCATAAAATCATCGACTGACCCACTAAAAACTCCTGTAGTATCGAGACTTACGGCTTTTCTATAATCTCTACCATCCCATCTGTTATAAACTTCTATACTTGGTACAGCAACAGACCATCCGCCACCTATATTACCAATTTCATTTCTTCTTATACCTGTAAGTGCAGGCATATAATCTTGCCCGTAGTTACCATCTCTAAAGCCATTATGATCAATGGTAAATAGCGCTTCTTTTAAACCTCCTTGCTTAGTTGAATCAAATAAATCTTGAAAATCAGTTGCAAGCTCTAAATCAAATCTACCTTCATTATCTATCACAAATTTTGCTTCATCATAAGCATTTTCAAAATCCTCAATAGTTAAGTAAACCAACGCCAAATAACCTGCAGCTGTTGCTTTAGACGGTAGGCCTGAAGAAGGTTGTGTATCTGGCAACCACTGTTTTGCAAATTCCAAATCTGCAATAATATTCTCATACACCGTAGCTTCTGGAGTTTTCGATATTTGATTTGCATCATCTATAACTGCAACAGGAGCATCAATATATGGTATATCGCCAAAGAGTCTTACCAAATGAAAATATGTATACGCTCGCACAAAATACGCTTGTGCAACAACTGGTTTTGAAATTTCATCTGATAAATCTAAATTACTCTCTCCAAGAATAGCCTCGTTAGCTCCTGCAATAATTTGATAGGTTCTTGGCCAAAATGCAGTAATCATTCCGTTATCATCTGCAACAGCAAAATTATCATGATCCTTTCTTCTACCAGCAGTACCTTGATCTCCAATACCGACCATATCACTTCTAAGCATTAGTGGTAAAGAAAACTTTCTTCCCCAAAATGCTTCTGTTGCCATATTACCATAACTACCATTAATAGTAGTTTGAACATCGCCTATAGATTTTATGAAACCATTGGGAGATAATTCAGATTTGAGTTCTTCCTCTAAGTCTGTACAACCTATAATAGGCAAGACTAACAGTATTATTAAATATTTAAATTTTTTCATTGTTATTTTTTTTAAAACTTAAGATTTACACTGAAGGTGATTGATTCTATATTTGGATAGTTACCATAATCAAACCCTCTATTTACGTTACCATTTCTATTTCCTGAAGCTTGATAGCTTACCTCTGGATCTGTACCTGGGTAATCTGTTATGGTTAATAAATTTTGTCCACTTAAAGACAATCTAACATTATCCATTCCTAGCTTATTGGCTAATTGACTTGGCAAACTATACCCAAAAACTAAATTCTTTAAACGTACATAACTACCATCATAAACAAACCTAGAATTGATTCTTCTTTCTCTAGCTGAAGCTCTCGGAACATTAGTATTAGTATTACTTGGTGTCCAAACATTAAGCGCTTCTGTAGTTGCATTTGAACCTCCTGAAGCAAGCTCAGATAATGTGAAACTATAGATATCACCACCTATAGCACCTTGAAAGAATATACCTAAATCAAAATCTTTGTATTTAAACGTATTGTTTAAACCAAAAGTCCAATCCTGATTTGGGTCTCCAATAATTTTTCTGTCAGCACTATTAATAACACCATCACTTACACCATCTACTTCAACATCTGTAAATAACTCATCACCTGCTACTGCTCCACTAAATGTAGCTGTACCTTCAGGCAACCCTCCGCCTTGATAAACGCCTCTATATTCATAACCGAAGAATTGACCTATAGGTTCTCCCTCTCTAAGAATATGTGTATCATCTTGTAAAAAGTGTCCTGGTGCAGCAGAATCTAGAAACAAATCTTCCCCACTTACTGCAAGTTTCACAATCTCATTACGGTTTCTGGACCAATTAAAATCGGTAGACCATGAAAAATTATCCGTACTAATATTTCTAGTTGAAAGCACAACTTCAAACCCAGTATTGCTAAGTTCTCCTATGTTTGCGAAGAAGTCTGGCTCTAAAAAACCAGTATATTCTGCTGTAGAACTGTTTCTTAATACTAAATCATTTGTTTCAATATTATAATAATCTAGACTCAATGATACCCTGTTATTCCATAAGCCCAAATCTATTCCAATATTTGCTTGACTTGATGTTTCCCATCTTAAGTTTGGGTTTGCAGGGCGCCCAGGAACTACGGCATTTACAGTTTGGTCTCCAACAGCAGTATAAATTGGTGTAAACGTAGAAAATGATTGAAATTCTGTAATGGATGGATTTCCTGATGCACCATAACTTGCTCTTAATTTTAAATTAGAAATGGTAGCACTATCTTTTAAAAAATCTTCATTTGAAATTTTCCACCCTATCGCACCAGATGGGAAAAAAGCATACTTGTTATTTTTAGCGAAAACAGATGATCCATCACGACGAGCAGTTAAGGTAATTAAATACCTATCATCATAGCTATAATTAATACGCCCGTACAGAGATTGCAATTCTCTGTCCCTAAAAAATGACTCAGGCAATAAAGGCACTGAAGCCGTGGCTAAATTAAGGTATGAAGTACTGTTGGTTATAAAACCTTGAGCTCCTGTAGAGTTAGTGAACTCTTCATCTTTTTGATATGAGAACCCAACTAAAGCAGTAATATTACCTTTACCTATCTCTTTAGTATATGTAAAGTAGTTTTCTGTTAATAAGGTGTTTCTTTTTAAGTTTTCAATACTTGCTATACCGCCAACATCTGCAGCAGATGTGATTAAAGTAGAAGGTGTATACTGTCCTCTGGTTTCATTTCTAGAATTAAATCCAAATGTAGACTTAAATACTAAGTTGTCTAAAATTTTATATTCTCCATAAAAATTTGCTCGATATATATCTTCAACGGTTTCGTCAACACGCTCTGTAGCCACAGCAAATGGGTTATCTATATTATCACCCACTGGATTGAAAGTGTTATTACCATTTTCATCTAAAACCCCTATATCTGGCACAAAACGATAAGCAATAGAAATTACATCACCACTTCCACGTCCTCCACTATCTGCCTGACTAGACACACCGTCTTTATTACTTCTGCTACCAAAAGCATTAAAACCAATCTTTAACTTATCATTAATTTGTGCATCAATATTGGTCAAAAATGAAAAGCGCTCGAATCCAGAATTAATAACTACACCATCTTGATCAAAATAGTTACCTGACACATAGTAGTTCATTTTATCCGATCCGCCTGAGAAAGATAATTGATGATTTGTTGTATGACCTGTAGTAAAAATTAAATCTTGCCAGTTCGTACTATCTGGTCCTTGTACATAAGCTGAGTTAATTTGCCTGTTGTAATTAACAAATTGATTGGCATTCAATAAATCTAACCTATTTGATGTTGACTGAATTGCAAAATTACTGTTTAATTCTACTGTCATTTTGCCCTTTTTACCTTTTTTGGTAGTAACTAATATTACACCGTTAGCACCTCTAGATCCATAGATAGCAGTTGCCGAAGCATCTTTTAAAACTTCTACAGATGCAATATCTCCTGGTTGGGGATATGTAGCACCTACAAAACCATCCACAACCACAAGTGCTGAACTATTTCCATTAACCGAAGCATTACCCCTTATAACCACACTAATAGGTGCTCCTGGCTCTCCACCATTATTAGACTGAACTGCGACACCAGCAGCCCTTCCTTGTAAAGCCTGTTGCGCATCTAAAACTGGAAATGCTGTTAACTCTTCTGACTTAACAGAAGAAACAGAACCCGTTAAATCACTCTTTTTTCTGGAACCATAACCTACTACCACAACCTCATCTAAGGCTGATAAATCTTCGTCTAATTGAACATTAACTTGATTAGAACTTCCTACTGTAATTTCTAACGATTTATATCCAACATAGCTGAAAACTAAAATTGCGTTTTCTTCGGTTACATTTATGGAATAGTTCCCATCAAAATCAGTTGACGCTCCATTAGAGGTCCCTTTAACTATAACATTTACTCCTGGTAATGTTAGTCCATCCGTTTTGGATGTCACTGTTCCTGTTATTGTTTTGTTTTGTGCATCAATGGAGAGCACAAAACAAAAACCTAATAACAAAAAAAGTGTTTGTTTTAATTGTTTTGTTTTTTTCATTA
The DNA here is from genome assembly GCF_947487575.1 of uncultured Algibacter sp. Lineage (GTDB taxonomy): Bacteria > Bacteroidota > Bacteroidia > Flavobacteriales > Flavobacteriaceae > Algibacter_B. The sequence goes on from NZ_CANKXG010000003.1 coordinate 224,936, forward strand.
GTTAATTTAGTTTTAAATATCCTTTATTTAGTTTAAATAAATAACAATCAACCCTAAAACAACAATAAATGCAATTAGTATGTATTCCAAATATTTTGTTGTTGGTTTGATATTTTTCATCAGTATAAAATTATAACAATTGATTGCTACAGAAGTACAAAATAAGGGGCAAAATAGTACAACGCTCTGTATTTCAATTGGTTAAATATATAAAGACGATTTTAATCGGAGAATTTTGAAGCGTACTTTGAAGGTGTTTCTCCAAATTTCTTTTGAAAAGATTTACTAAAATATTTTGGATCTCTATATCCAACTTGATAACTAACCTGAGAAATATTTATTTTCCCTTGTTCTAATAATTGTGCTGCACGCTTCATTCTGAAATGTTGAATAAAATCATTTGGTGTAAAGTTAGACCATGCTTTTATTTTTGTGAATAACATCGTTCTACTAACACCTAGTTCTGCACAGAAATAAGTAATATCAAAATCTTCATTACTAATATTTTCATTAACTATTAGTAATGCTTTTTTGTAGAGTTTCTCATCATAAGAAGACACCAAAATATCTTCAGGTTTCAGCCCTTCATTTGAAACAAATTTCTTCCTTAATTTTTCTCTTGTTTGAAGCAAATTTTTAACTCTAAGCTTAAACTCATTTATATTGAATGGCTTACTAATATAATCATCGGCTCCAAGCTCTAACCCATCAATCTTATATATTAAAGACGACCTAGAAGTTAATAGTATTATGGGGATATGACTTGTTTTTAAATCCTCTTTAATTGCAGAACATAATTCTGTTCCTGTCATTTCAGGCATAATAACATCACTAACTATTAAGTCAGGAGCTTCTTTTTTGGCCTTTTTTAAAGCTAATTTTCCATTTTCAGTTTCAATTACGTTGTATTGCCCTTTTAATAAACTCTTTATAAATTTACGTAGTGGTTTATGATCCTCCACTATTAGAATAGTCTGTTTATCTTCTTCTTTTATGTCTTCCACAAATGCATCTTCAATAAAATCTTTAGGTTCATTTAATTGCTCTATATATTGAGATACATCATCACTAAATTTAAAATCCTGCAAAATCTCTGTTTCATTTAAATGTGTACTACCTAATAATAATGATACTGAAAATATAGAACCTTTATCATCTAAATTACTTTTTACCTCTATAGTTCCTTTATGTAGTTCTACTATATTTTTGGCAATGGACAACCCAATTCCTGTACCTTTATTATAATTGTTGTCTGGTTTATTATTTACTGCAACTTCAAAAAAACGTTCAAATATTTTGTCATGATATTCTTTAGCTATACCCACTCCAGTATCTTCAATATATATATTTAAGCTATTTTCATTTTTTTTAACTCTAATTACTATTTTGCCTCCTTTTGGAGTATAGCGAAATGCATTTGATATTAAATTATAAAAAACACGCTCTAACTTATTACGGTCGTAGTAAACCAAAACAGTATCTTCATCACATATAAAGTCAAATTCATAATTACCATTTTTTGCAAATTCTGTAAAAGACAAATAAATTTCTCTTAAAAACTTAACAATATTACCTTCGGCAGCTTGCAATTTATATAGATTATTTTCAAATTTTCTGAAATCCATTAACCTATTAATAAGGTGTAATAGGTGGTTTGCATTATTGTCTATAACTAGCAATTTTTTATAAACATTACTACTTCCTCGATAATTCTCAATTATTTGATTAAGCGGTCCTAAAATTAATGCTAAAGGTGTTCTAAACTCATGAGATATATTCGTAAAAAACTGTAGTTTATCTTTATTTATTTCTTTTGTCTTTTCAGTTTCTAGGTATTCTAATTGTAAATCATGCCTCAATTTTGTTCTAGATTTTAGAATATCTAATAAAAAATAAAGTGCCAATATAATAAGTAAGCCATAAATTGTAAATGCCCACCATGTTCGCCATGGTGCAGGTGCTACATAAATTTTTAATTGTGTTACACCTTCATTCCAAACATTATCACTATTAGCTCCTTTAACTTCAAAAACATAATTTCCGGGGTTCTGAATTGTATATGAAGCGGTATTACTAGTCGTTAAATTCCATTCTTTTTCTAGACCTTTAAGTCTGTATTTATAGTTATTATTACTTGGGTTAATAAAGTTAGGAATGGAAAATGAAATGCTAAAATTACCTTGAGTATGAGACAAGTTTATAGATTTGGTATAGGGAAGCGTATTTTGTAACACAGTATTAACCTTACTCTTTTTGTAATCATTTTCTTTAATATTAAAATCTGTCAAAATAACCTGTGGTGTATAGCTATTAGTGATTAATTTATTTGAATCAAAATATGTAACGCCAGTTGGTCCACCAAAGTAAAACTCAGATTCACCTAGCTTTAAACTACTATTATCATTAAATTCATTACTTACTATACCATCTGTTTGATTATAAATCTCTATTTCATTCTGTTTAGAATTATATTTTACTAAACCTTGATTTGTACTAATCCATAATTGCTCTTTATTATCTTCATGAATGCTATGGACTGATGATATATTTATATCGTTAACTGATAAATTAACTGGCTTAAAAGTTGTAGCATCATATTTATACAAACCTTTTGACTTTGTACCTACCCACAAATTTTTATGAATATCTTCAAATACGCATAGTATATCATCTCCATATTGTAGAGTTTCATCATAAAAAAAAGTGGAAACAATATCTTTATTATCTATTCTGTTTAAACCCTTTTCTGTACTAACCCAAATATTGTTTTGTGAATCAATACAAATGGCTCGTACTAAATTATTAGATAAGGTGCTCTTAATGTTATCTGACTCATAAAACCGTTTAAAATCTTTAGTTTCAGGATTATATTTAAACAAACCCTGACCAAAAGTACCTATCCACACATTATTAAAACGATCTCTTTTAATAGCATAAACACCTGCGTTTTTTATAAACTCACGCAGGTTTTCAGGTAATTTATTTTTTAAAAATTGTTTCGTTCTTAAATCATATAAATCTAAGCCATTTTTAAAAGTCCCTATCCATAGAGTATTATTTATAACTCTTAGAGATTTTATGTTATTATCTGAAAGGCTAGTATTTTTTTTTAAAATATAGCTATATGTATTCTTATTTCTATCCCAAATAGTAACTCCTCCTCCTTCTGTACCGAAGTAAATATTATTCTTGTAGTATTCAATTGAGCTCACTACATTATAGCTTAAACCCTTTCCTATTCGATTTTGTGTTATATTTCTGAAGTTGACATTAGAATCATCCCAAATATTAATACCTCCATAGTATGTACCTATCCAAATGGAGTTTTTTATATCTTCAAATAAATATTTAATTGAATTTTTACTCAATCCGTTTTTGTTGTCAATATCTGCTCTTAATGCTACTACAGATTTATCTCTACTAACAATCTTTAAACCATTATAAGTCCCAATCCATAAATTATTATCAATATCAAAAAGCAATTTTCGAACATTTTTATCATTATTTCCTATAGTATTATCAGTTTCTAAATACGAAGAAAACATTCTCGAAACTAAATCATAGCTAATAACACCATTGTTTCTTGAAGCTATTAATATGTTTTCATTAAAACCTTCAACTAAATCTTGAACATAAAAATCTTCACTTCCCTTTAATATGGTAAACTCAAATATATTTTCGTTTAAACTTGACAACTTATAAATCCCTGCTCCTGTACCTACAAAAACATCTCCATTTGAAGCTTCCATAACACACATAATACGCTTTTGTATTGGTCTCTCAAACGTATTTAAGTAATTACTAAAACTGTCTTCTTCTTTATTGTAAATAGAAAGTCCTTCTGAGGTTCCTAGCCATACCTTTCCATTAGAAAGAGTTTTTATTATCCAAATTGTATTATTTGATAAAGACGAGCTTTTTTCATCATGAAAATATCTAGTAAACAAATCGGTTTTAGGATTATACTTATTTAAGCCATTGTATGTCCCAACCCACAGAAAGCCATCGTTATCCTCATGGATAGACAAAATATCATTATTACTTATAGAACTGGAGTTATTTTCTTGGTTTCTATAGACCGTGAATTTTGTACCATCATACTTATTTAACCCATCTCGAGTACCGATCCATATTTGACCTAATCTATCCTGATGAATAGCGATAACTGAACTTTGTGAAAGCCCATCAAAAGTAGACAAATGTCTAAATAGATAGCTGTTATTTTGAGCCTTGAGAGTACAAAATACAATGAAAAGGAAAAGATATAATACAATCTTTTTCATAAAAAATGCTTTCTTTTAAAAGTAAATATAATAAGATTAAATTTGGTTAATTTTGATTACTAAAAAAATAAGTCAACGCATTAAAACGTTGACTTATTTAAAATATTAAACATTTTTAAAATTTTATTACAAACCAAACAACCTTGGCAAATACATAGAAATTCCTGGAATATAAGTTATAAGTAGCAATACAATTACCATAATAAGTAAAAAAGGTAATAATGGCTTGACGACTTGTGAAACCGAAACATTTGCTATACCACTACCAACAAAAAGTATAGTTCCTACTGGAGGAGTACAAAGTCCAATACATAAATTAAGTACTAAAACAATACCAAAATGCACAGGATCCATTCCTAAAGCAACAACTACAGGCAAAAATATTGGTGTAAATATTAATACAGCTGGTGTCATATCCATAAACGTTCCTATGATTAATAAGACTAAATTAATCACTAAGAATATCACAATTTTATTACTGAATTGCTCTAATAAAAACCCACTAATAAGTTCTGGAATACCTTCAAAAGAAAATAACCAAGACATGGCCATAGATGTACATATTAAAAACATAACTACCGCAGTAGTCTTAGCACTTGTTAGTAATATATCTGGAAAATCTTTAGTACTTATATCACCATAAACTAGAGCCAAAACAGCAGCATATAGTACAGCTATAGCTGAAGCTTCAGTAGCTGTAAATATACCAGCTACAATACCACCTACTACGATAACTAAAAGTAAAAGGCTAAAAAATGCTTTTCTGAAATAAGTCCAAATTAATGATAATGGTGCGCGACTTCCTTTTGTAAACTTTCTCGTTATAGCTACAAATGCGATGTAACTCATAATAGCAACTCCAAGTAAAATACCTGGTAAATACCCTGCTATAAATAAAGCAGCAACAGATGCTGTACCTCCACTTGCTAGTGCATATACTATTAAAATATTACTCGGTGGTATCAATAATCCTGTTGTAGAAGAGGTAATATTTACAGAAGCACTAAATTCTCTTGGATAACCTTCTTCTTCCATTCTATCCGTCATAATACTTCCAATTGCAGATGTTGCAGCAATGGCTGATCCTGAAATAGCTCCAAATAACATTGATGCTAATACATTTACATAAGCTAAACCTCCTGGCAAACTAGCTACTAATGATTTAGCAAAATTTATTAATCGGTTTGCAATGCCGCCGCGTTTCATGATTTCTCCAGCCAAAACAAAAAACGGTATGGCTAATAGTGCGAAACTATCAATACCGGTCGTCATACGTTGTGCTATGGTTGTTAACCCAGGTAATTTATCTATATTTAACAATAAACTTATAGTTGTTGAAATACCAATACTGTATGCTACTGGTACTTTAAGCATCAATAAAGTAAAAAAACTAGCAAATAATACGATAATACTTATTACTTCAATACTCATAATTATTCGGTTATTTCGTTAGCATTAATTTTAAACATGTGGTAGACAGAAAACCACATAATCAATAAGCCACTTACTGGTAAAATAGCATAAATGTATCCTAAAGGAATACGTAATGTTCCTGATAATTGACCTAGGTGTAACGTGGTGTAAACAAGATTAAATCCGCCAATAACCATAACAATAAGTGCAAATGCAAAAATGCAGATTTCAATAAAAATCAATGCTTTTTTTCTGGTTTTAGGTGAGAACTTTTGATACAGAAAATCCATTGATAAGTGCAAACGTTTAGCATTTAAATACGCTGCTCCTAAAATAGACATCCATATTAATGAAAAACGTGCCAGCTCCTCAGTAAAAGCAAACGATGTGTTTAAAATATACCTTGAAAACACCTGCCCCAATACATCTATAACTAATAGACCGAAAATGAAAACCAAAATAATTTCCATGACTTTGCATGCCTTATTAAAAATAACATCTGCTGTTTTCATAATTATTGATTTTTAATTTGGTTGATAAGATCATTCATTTCTGGGTGTTCTTCCATAAAAGCCTCTAAAACAGATTTTGACTGCTCTTGAAACAATGATTTCTCTGGAATAATAACTTCTACACCAGCTGCTTTTGCAGTAGCCATTGATTCTTCTACAGATTCGTTCCAAAACCGTTTTTGAGCTTGCACAGACTCATCCATAGCCTCTTGAACCCATTGCTTCTCTTCTTCTGTAAGTTTATCCCAATATTTAGTTCCAATTAGCAACACATCTGGAACCGAAGAATGCTGATCTAAAGTATAATATTTACTAACTTCATAATGATTTGAAGATACAAATGAAGGTGGATTGTTCTCCGCACCATCCACCACACCTTGCTGTATAGCAGTATATAATTCACCATAAGCCATTGGTGTTGCCGAACCTCCTAAGGCATTCACCATATTAATAGCCATTTGATTATTCATCACTCTAATTTTCAAGCCTTTTAAATCTTCAGGCGTTCTAATAGCTTTGTTGGAGGTGTAAAAACTTCTACTTCCTGCATCATAATACCCAAGTCCTCTTAACCAAAATTTACTTCCTTTTTCTAAAATAGATTTACCGACTTCACCTTCTAAAACATCAAATTGATGTTGTTTGTTTCTAAACAAATAAGGAATACCTAATACATGATATTCTGGAACAAAATTAGATAATGTTGCTGCACTAACCTTAGTTATCGCTACACTTCCTATTTGCAAAAGCTCAAGAACTTCACGCTCAGATCCTAATTGGCCATCAGGAAACACCTTCACATTCATTTTACCACCAGACTTTTTGTTTAGTGCTTTTTTAAACTCTAAAATACCTTTGTGAACAGGGTGCCCCTGTGGTAAAGTGTGTGCCAAATATAAAGTTTGTGTATCTCCTTCTTCTTTACAAGACGAAAACGCTAAAACCAAAATACAGACTAAGATAACGTGTTTCATAATTATTTTATTTTAAAACCAAAATAGTTTTTGGCATTGTAATAGCAAATGTCTTGAACCGTTTTTCCTAAAAATTCAATATCGTTTGGAATTAATCCTTGCTTTACATCTTCACCTAAGATGTTGCATAGAATACGTCTAAAATATTCATGTCTTGGAAATGACAAGAAGCTACGACTATCTGTAAGCATACCAACAAATTTACTTAATAAGCCCATATTAGATAAGCAGTTAATTTGCTTTTCCATACCATCTTTTTGGTCTAAAAACCACCATCCAGACCCCCATTGCATTTTACCTGGGTAATCAGAATTTTGAAAATTCCCCATCATAGTTGCAAAAACTTCATTTTGCGACGGATTCAAATTATATGTAATGGTTTTTGCTAGTTTATTATTTAAGTTTAATGTGTTAAATAATTTAGACATAGACTGAGCTACAGGAAACTCTCCTATAGAATCTACACCAGCATCTAGACCTATTTGCTCTAGTAATCTACTATTATTATTTCTAATGGCGCCAACATGCATTTGTTGCGTCCAGCTTTTAGCATGATACATTTCGCATAACTTTACAAGAATACAAGATGTAAATATGTTTGCCTCTTCTTTAGAAATTTCAGTTCCAGAGATGCGTTTCTTAAATATAACATCAGCTAGATCTTCTGTGAAATCTGAAGCAAAAATCTCTTCTAAACCATAGTCAGATAAACGACATCCTAAACTATCGAAAAAATCAATACGCATTTGAATAGCTTTTAATAAATCTTCTAAATTTTGAATAGAAAAATCTACACAAGCAGCAAGTTTAGCAATATAAGATGAAAATGATGGTTTTTGCACCATTAACAAATTATCAGGTCTAAATGTTGGAAACACCTTAGTAAAAAAACCTTTTTCAGCAATTTCCTGATGGTATTTTAAATCGTCAATAGGATCATCAGTAGTACAAATTACCTCAACTTTTAAATCTTCTAAAAGTTGGGCTGGTGTTTTGTGTTCTAAAACAGCATTTGCTTTTTCGTAAATAGCTTCGGCTGTATTAGGTTGTAACAATTCATCGATATCAAAATAACGCTTCAACTCTAAATGTGTCCAATGAAATAATGGATTTCTTAAAGTATAAGGCACTGTTTCAGCCCATTTTAAAAACTTTTCCTTATGAGATGTTGCAGAACTAGTAATAAAAATTTCGTCAATACCATTAGCTCTCATAGCACGCCATTTATAGTGATCTCCCTTAAGCCATGCTTCGGTAATGTTTTTTATTGGTTGATTTTCTGCTATTAATTGAGGTGATAAATGATTGTGATAATCGATAATTGGTAAATCTTTTGCATAATTATGGTATAGTTTTTCAGCTACATCAGATTGCAAAATAAAATTATCGTTAATAAAGTTAGTTGTATTCATAGATAAAATCTAGTTCAATGATACTTGTAACGGGTTATTTATTTTTTTTGAAAAGCTTTCTAAATACGTATTCCAATTATCTTTAGAAATAAATTCTCCTGCCTTTTTCCAGCCAAAACCAGCGTAATAAATTGCTTTATTATTGTTTATTTTAACTTCTGCAAATAAATTACTTTCATCTTTCAATGGTGTATCATATAGTGTTGAAGTAATCATGCTTCCGTTAGGAACCACTATGCCTGTTCCTAATTCAGAATCTCCATGTGGTTGCCAATATGATACCCATCCTGAAGATTGGTTTTGAGTATCCTCTCCATCTTTTTCATGTAAAGTTAATCCTGTTGAAAACGTATCTGTTCCTGAAATTTCAATTTCAAATCGAGATAAATTATTTCCATAGTCTAAAGAAATATGTTTGGTTTCTGAAATAGATTTCCCATTAGCATCCCAATCTGCATATTCTAAAACAAAACTGGTTCTTATTGGCCCTGTAGTAATCGTTTTCCAGTTAGTAAAATTTCTAGATATGTGATATATAGAATCTGCTTTTACAGCAATACCACCTACACCACGAGAAACACCTACATGAAAATTATCTAGTCCTTCTCCTGAATCTTTATGATAAGCACCTTTTTCCGTTTCAGCTTTTTTGTACCATTTATTAATTATAGGATATTCAACACGTTTTAACCACGCATCAATCCCGCTAGAAAGTGTACCTCCTTTAACCTCATCCTCAACCATTTTTTGTGCCGTAGGTCCAAAAGTTCTAAATCCAACTTTGTTATTTTCCCACGCATAATCGTCTGTTCTTTCTGGAACAAATCTAGAATAACAATACTGTAATGTTTCAGGTTTTTCAGAAGCATCAACCGAAACTAATTTATATTGATGTGTTGCATTAGCAGCTATTTCTGGTTGAAATAATAGCACATCTGCTTTACCATCTTCATTATTATCTACAAATTGAGATACTAAGATCTTATTAGTTTTTATATCCTTGACTGAAAAGCTTTCAAAATCTTCATCTTCATTAAGTTTTAAATCTGCTTTATTGATTTCAACTGTTTCAAATGTACGTGCTATATCTAAAGTGTTTTTAACCATGATAATATGGTTATGCTCTTTCTTACAACCTAAAAGGATAAAAAAAGCTAGAACCACTAAAAATAAAGTTGCTTTTTTCATAATTAATCTTCGTTTGAAGGTTTACCTATAGTAGCTAAAATTCCACCATCAACATATACAACATGACCGTTAACAAAATCACTAGCTTTTGATGACAAAAATATTGCTGCACCAGCTAAATCATTAGGATCACCCCAACGACCTGCAGGTGTTCTACCTACAATAAATTCGTTAAATGGATGTCCATCTACGCGAATAGGAGCTGTTTGTGATGTTGCAAAATACCCAGGACCAATACCATTAGTTTGAATATTAAATTTGGCCCACTCGGTAGCCATACTCCTTGTTAACATTTTCAAACCTCCTTTTGCTGATGCGTAAGCACTTACAGAGTCTCGTCCTAATTCACTCATCATAGAACAAATGTTGATGATTTTCCCTCCTCCTCTTTCAATCATTCCTTTCGCAACACACTTAGATACAATAAAAGGTGCAACTAAATCTACCTGAATTACAGCATTGAAATCTGTGACTTCCATATCGATTATAGGAGTTCTTTTTATAATTCCTGCATTGTTGACTAGAATATCTATAGATCCAACTTCCTTTTCTATTTTTGCAATAGAGTCTTTTACTGCCTTTTCATCAGTTACATCAAAAACGTATCCGTATGCATTAAGTCCTGACGCCTTATATTCTTCAACTGCTGCTGCTAACTTATCTGTAGAATTATTATTTACTACAATAGTTGCTCCAGCATTACCTAATCCTTTGGCCATTGCCATTCCTAATCCATGAACAGCACCAGTTACTAATGCTACTTTACCTGTTAAATCAAATAAGTTAATTGACATATCTATAATTTTATTTTAATTCGTTTATTTTACAATGATCCATATCTCCGTAATCTAGGTTTTCGCCTGCCATACCCCAAATAAATGAGTAATTACTCGTTCCAGAACCTGAGTGTATAGACCATGGTGGCGAAATTACTGCTTGATTATTTCCCATCCAGATATGGCGTGTTTCTTGTGGTTGCCCCATAAAATGACATACCGCTTGGTCTTCGGCAACTTCAAAATAAAAATAGACTTCCATTCGTCTATCATGTACATGCGCAGGCATGGTGTTCCATGAGCTTCCTGATTTTAAAGTTGTCATTCCCATTTGCAATTGGCAAACATCAACTACACTATTTACTATGTACTTTCTTAAAGTACGCGCATTTGCAGTTTCAGGTGCACCTAACTCGATAACTTCGACATCATTGATTCCAATTTTTTTAGTAGGATGTGCTTTATGTGCAGGTGTAGAGTTTAAATAAAACTTAGCTGGATTTTTTTCAGATACACTTGAAAAAACCACTTTTTTATTTCCTTGTCCAACGTACAATGCTTCTCTATGATTTAAAACATAGTCTTTACCATCAACAGATACAGTACCTGATTCCCCTATATTTATAATACCAAGTTCTCTTCGTTCTAAAAAATACGGCGCTTTCAAAGGGTCTATAGCTTCTAATTCAATTGAATTTAAAATTGGCATAGCCCCACCAGTTATAAATCTATCATAATGCGAATAGACTAAGTTTATTTTATCGGATTCAAATAAATTTTCAATTAAAAACTCTTCTCTTAATTGATTTGTATCATATTGTTTTACGCCTTGTGGACTTGATGCGTAACGCGTTTCATAATTTGTATTCATGATTAACCTATGCTTTTAATTTATATATTTTGTTTTAAACCGTATTCTAAACCTCTTAATTCTGCTAAACCACGTAATCTTCCAATTCCTGAATACCCTGGATTAGTTTTTTTATTCAAATCATCAAGCATTTGATGCCCATGATCTGGTCTTACTGGAATAGCGTAATCTTTATATCCTTCAGCCTGTCTTCTTTTTTCTTCTACAAGAACTTCTTTGACAATGCTATACATATCTACATCGCCATCAAGGTGGTTAGCTTCGTAAAAATTACCTTGTTCATCTCGTTTTGTACTTCTTAAGTGAAGGAAATGAGCACGATCTGCAAAACGTTTAAATATTTGCACCAAATTATTATCAGCTCTTACTCCTAAGGATCCTGTACAAAACGTAATTCCATTTGATCTATCAGGAACATTATCGAATAAATAAGCGTAATCTGACTCAGTGCTTACTACTCTAGGCAAGCCTAATATTGGGTAAGGTGGGTCATCTGGATGAATACACATTAATACTTCATTTTGAGAAGCTACAGGTATAATTTCTTTTAAAAATAATACCAAATTTTCTCTTAATGTCTGCGCATCAATCCCTGAGTAAGTATCTAAAATGGTTTGAAACTGTTCTAACGTATACCCTTCTTCAGCTCCTGGTAATCCTGCTATAATATTATTAACAAGTTGTTTTTTATGCGCTTCATCAAGACCATCGAAATAAACTTTAGCCGCTGCTTTTTGAGAATCATTATAACTATCTTCAGCTCCAGGTCGTTTTAATAAAAACAATTCGAAAGCTGCAAAAGCAATCACATCAAAACGTAATGCTCTAGAACCATCTTCAACCTCAAAATTTAAATCAGTACGCGTCCAATCTAAAACTGGCATAAAATTGTAGCACACAATGTTTACACCATTTTTAGCCAAATTCTCTATACTTTCCTTATAGCGTTCAATATAAGTTTCAAACTCACCTGAGCGTGTTTTTATATTTTCATGAACAGGAATACTTTCAACAACACTCCAAGTTAAACCTGCTTGTTCAATAGTTTCTTTTCTTTTAACAATTTCATCAATTGCCCATACTTCTCCGTTCGGAATATGATGTAATGCCGAGACAACTCCTGTTGCTCCAGCTTGTTTTATATCTGATAAAGATACAGGGTCATTTGGCCCGTACCATCTCCATGTTTGTTCCATATTATTATTTATTTAAACACCACTGTAAGCACTAAAACCTCCATCAACTGGTATTACAACTCCTGTTATAAAAGAAGCACCTTCACCACATAACCACAATGTTGTACCAACTAAATGTTCAGGCTCTCCAAACTTACCCATTGGCGTTTGTTCAATAATTTGATTACCACGAGGTGTTAAACTTCCATCACTATTCGTTAATAAAGCCCTATTCTGTTCTGTTAAGAAAAAACCAGGTGCTAAGGCATTAACACGAATTCCAACCTTAGAAAAATGAACTGCTAGCCACTGCGTAAAGTTAGACACTGCTGCTTTAGCACCACTGTAAGCTGGTATTTTTGTTAAAGGTGTAAAGGCATTCATTGAAGATACATTTAGAATACTACAACCTTCTCTTCCTACCATATCTTCTGCGAAAATTTGTGTTGGTAATAAAGTTCCAATAAAATTTAAGTTAAATACGAATTGAATTCCCGTAGGATCTAAATCAAAAAATGTTTTAAAACCTTCTGTTTTATTAAGTAAATCTTCGGCTTGTAAAAACGGATTGCTAGTTGTTCCTAAAGGATGATTTCCTCCTGCACCATTTATTAGAATATCACATTTTCCAAATGCTTTATTAACTTCTTCTTTTGCTAAAACCAACGAATCTTTTTCCAAAACATTTGCTTCAACTCCAATAGCTGTTCCACCTGCCTCTATAATTTTATCAGCTACTTTTACAGCCGCTTCTTTATTTAAATCTAATAAGGCTATTTTATGCCCCTGTTTTGCCAAGGCCTCAGCCAAAGTACTACAAAGCACACCTCCTGCACCAGTAACTACTATAGTTTTACTCATTTTTAAGTATTTAGTTTTGTTATATTTTCAACTATTAATATTTTAATAATCATCTCTAAGCGTAAGTTCTGTAAAAAAACCATATTGTTTGATATTTAACAATATTTTAATTGAGAAATGTACTTAATTTATACACAATTTGTACTTTTCTGCACCCTATTATTTTCATTAAAATCTCTTAGTAAAAAAGAAAAAAATTATTAATCAAATATAGAAAACAAGGACACTTATACCGTCCTGCTCTGTCCTGTTTTTTTTGTAAAATTAATTTTTTTTCGACAGAAAAAAAACAATAATTTAAAATTTTGGAAATATTAATTTTTAATCAGAAGATTACTCCAAGCTGATTACCTCTTTATAAAGAATCCCTTAATATAAGCTTAGTGTTTAAATACATTTGCAATGTTTGATTAGAATTAATAAACTCTGCAACTTTAGCTCCAAACTCCTTAAAATCAATCGAAATTACCGAAACGCCTTTGTACGTATATTTTTTTAACGGCGTATCATTATAAGATAAAATACCCACGTCCTTTCCTAATTCAAAATTAGCATTAGAACATTGATTTAAAACCTCATATAACATCCTATCATTTACTGTAATATAGGCTGTGTTCTTCTTTACGACAAATTCCTTCGAATTATCAGAAATAGCACATTTAAAGTTGTAGTTCTTGCAAAACCTCTTAAAGTATTCCAAACTTTCAGGTGGATGATGGGTAAACTCAGGGTAAACAAAATTCAAAACTTCGTATTTTTCAAATACATCTAGCGCTTTTTCTAAACACGAGTAAAAAGCCTTTCCAAAATCTTGAAACACATAATTTTCTACATTTTTAAATCCTGATTGTGAATCAATTAACAGTAATTTATTCTTATCAATTCCTAAGAGAATATCAGAGACTTCCGGATGATCAAACCCCATAACAATATATTTATAATACACACCATTATCTGTATTTAACATCGCTTTAAAGTTTTTTATATCATAATGATGAAATTGCAAATCGACAATAACATTTTCGGGCAAGCAACTCATAAATGAGTGATAAAAAACTTCTTTATAGGCTTTGAAAGTACTAATTAGTAATAGGATTTTTTTTCTACTTTCGCTTATATAATAACCTTTATTAGGAGTGGCCTTTATATAACCTTGTTTCTTTAATAAAGTATATGCCTTAAAAACAGTATCTCTTGAAACACCGTAATCTTTACTAAATTCATTTATAGAGGGTATACTATCCCCAGATTCAAATGCATTTATATTAATAGACTCCTTAAATGCATTAACAATTTTAAGATATTTTGGAATATTGTTACCATCAATATCTTTAAGAAAAACTTTCTGAGCAATCATAGAAAAAAAATAGAATCTTCGTTAGTAAAGAAAAATCTTTTGGCATCATTGAAAAAAAAAAAAACCAACTTCATCAAATTAATTATAATAAAATGAAACATCTATCCTGTACTTTCGGTAAATTTTTAAAAAAACACTACTCTTTTATCAATTACTGCTCTGAAACAATACTACTGAGTTATTCAAAAAAAGAGCTAAGGCTATAAACAAAAAAAGCCGAAAATTTCTCTTCAGCTTTTCCTTTACAGTGCGGGCGGGGAGACTCGAACTCCCACACCTCGCGGCACTAGATCCTAAGTCTAGCGTATATTGCACTAAAGAAACACAAACACACTCATTTTCAATGATTTAATTGTTTGTCAATTTTCTTTAAAGTCATATAATATCATATGATATCAATATTTGTTGTACCTATGTTGTACCCAAACGCAGATAATAATTTGTATCTTTACATAAGTACTTAATCAAATGATATTATGATTTGACTTTCGCAAAACAAATCAAAGATGTCAGCAAGTGCAAAAATAATTCTACGTAAAAAGCCCAACACCAAAGGGCTTTATCCACTTGCAATTCGAATTACTAAAAATCGACGCTCTACCTATAAGCTTTTAGGTCATTATATAGATTTAGAGGATTGGGATTCAAAAAATAATGAAATAAAAAAATCTCATCCAAATTCTGAAAGTTTAAACAACCTTATAACTTCAAAATTATCTGAAGCTAGGAAAGGTCTTATTGCTCTACAAACTAACAATAAAGATGCATCTGCAAATCAAATTAAAAAAGAGATTTACAAACCCACATCAAACTTAACATTTTTTGATTTTGTTGATGAACACCTCGAAGCTTTAGAAGTCGAAGGCAAAATGAATCGTCTTTCTACTGACTCGGCTTGGGTTAGTTATATTGAAAAATATTGTAAAGTAAGGCATCTAACTTTTCAAGAAATCGATGAACGGTTTCTTGAAAAATTTAAAATATACTTAAACGGCAACTGTTCTCTTACCGAAACTACCGCAATGAATGTTATGGTTTTTATTCGGCTGTTATTCAATAGAGCGATTAAGGATAAGGTTGTAAGTAAAGAACTTTATTGCTTTGGGCCAGGAAAATTCAAAATAAAATTTCCAGAAACTGTCAAAGTTGGACTCTCAGAGAAAGAATTAAAAGTCATCGAGAGCTTAGATAGCCTATCTGATGTAGAACGTCATTCATTGAATGTATGGCTTTTTAGTTTTTACTTTGCTGGAATGAGGGTCTCAGATGTTCTGAAAACAAGATGGTCTCAAATTTATGATGGTAGATTACATTACAGAATGGGTAAAAATTCCAAATTGCTTTCTCTAAAAATACCATTAAAAATCAATAAAATTTTAGAGGAATATGTTTACAATAAGAATTATGATGATGACTTTATATTTCCAGAATTAAAAAAAGCTAATCTTGACGATGCTAAAGACTTATACAATAAAATTAAAACTGCTAATAAAAAATTCAACAAGAACTTAAAGTCTATTGCTCTGAAAGCTGGAATAAATAAGAAAGTAACAATGCACATTGCTCGCCACTCATTCGGAAATATTGCTAGAGACACCATCCACCCATTGATGCTTCAAAAGCTGTATCGTCATAGTGATTTACTTATTATATCCAGAGCGTTTTCCTTTTTTTGTTTTTTTAACTTTTGTTCCGCTTCCTTTTTATTGATTTTGTAAGATTTCATAAGATTCATTTTAGATTTACTTCCCATAGAGCCGACGCTGTTACCTTCTTTTTGTTGCTTAGTGCTTTCGATATTCAGCTTTGTTTAGACATATAAAAAGTGCGAGGCACGAGCCTGATTATGCTGTCGTTCAAAGCTGAATGTTGTTATTTTGCTGTCAAAAAAAGGTATGACGGTGTTGGATTACGGAAGTGATTCTAAAGTCTTTGTGAAATACAAAATCATAGGAAGTGGAACAAAATGTAAATACATTTTTATCCTATTTGGCGGACTTGATTCACGCTTTTTACTAGGGAATGAAGTGTTCCTTTCCAGAGAAACGGAAAGGGTTAACGGAATGAAAAGTCAAAAGTGTGGATTAGGTTCAAGACTTTGATAATGAAGCTCTTTTTCTGGAATGAAGTTTTTACGGAATGGAAGGAAATGTGCTGAATGGGATAGGAAGATAAATTCCCCTTGAAAATTGAATATTTATTTTTAAAACAGTTTCTCTTGAATATCCAAAATACCATCATCTTTTGACACTTTGTTCTTTTTCAAAATAACCTTAAGCGCTTTTCTTCGCTTATCGTAAATCCATAATCTCAGATTTTTTAAGAGTCCTTTTTCATAATCAGACAGTTCTTTTGGTGCTATTTCAATCATAGCTTCCAATTGGTTCTTACTTTTGTTCTGCATTGCATATTGAAGTCCTAGCCATGTGTAAATGTTTGCCCATTCTGTTTGCATGGGTGCTTCGTAAGTTCTTGGCAGCATCATATAGGCTAAAGTCTCTGTAAGTGATGCCATTTTATTTCCTGTCATTGAGCAAATTATTCTTGATAATTTTATTCTACCGAGAATTTCTTTTGGAATGGTGTCTTGCCATGCCGATTTAAAAACAATGATTGGACTCGCAAGACAATCCATTAAATCGAAGACGAAATCGCTCTTATCCTTTTTACTTGGTTTCACTACTTTTTCTTTTACTGATATCGGCTTACATTCAAAACCGAAATCAAACTGAACTACTTTTAAATTTTCCATTGATGTGAGATTTTAGATTAAACGCTATCTAATAATACTTGATAATTCGCAGGATGCTTTTCCCTGTAATAAGCTAAATGACTTTCTCCACTATCGACATCGTAATTTTCACTACTTAATCGGTAATGTTCTTCTGCTTCTTGTAATGACATGTTGGGTTTTTCAGGTACTTGTTTCATAATTCTAATATTTTTTGATTAAACAATATTTGAGCAGTATCTAAACGGAAGCTAAAATCACAGCTCAAAAGGAAACGGAATAAATAAGCGTTGGATGATGCGTAGGCTTTATGCCGTAGTCTTTTGATGGGTGTATTTTACGAGTTTACCTTTGCGCTGATATTGATTGAATAGGTTCTACCTACCTTTTTTTTACGAAGGACTATATAAAAAAATAAGAGCCAGCACGAATGCTAACCCTTACTTCCAACAACAAAAGCTAATCGTTTAATTCCTGAATTTTCTTTTCAAGTTTTCCTATTCGCTCTTTCAAACGTGCTTCACGCTTGTTTCCCTCTTCAGTATATTTCTTATCAATATTGGCAATTTTAGTTTTATAATATCCTTGCATCGCATTGTAGAATGAAATGTTTGTCAAGTTATTAACGTGATTGCATTCTCCAAAATGTACTTGCTTGGTAAGGATGTACCTTATCAA
Source organism: uncultured Algibacter sp. (assembly GCF_947487575.1). GTDB lineage: Bacteria > Bacteroidota > Bacteroidia > Flavobacteriales > Flavobacteriaceae > Algibacter_B. Next base: position 243,167 of record NZ_CANKXG010000003.1, read on the forward strand.
CTTATAAAAGGTTTCCTTTTTGAAATTCTTTTTGAAATGCTCAACAGTTTCCACATCAGTCTTCTTGGATATGTTGCCCAATAATTTTGAAAAGTGTTTTTGTCGACCTACATAGTCCACATTATTTTCATATAAGGTTAATGAAAAAGCCACCATTTCATTTACCGAAAGTGATTTCTTCTTGTCAATATAATCGGTTTCACGAATCATCTGAACTATGTCCTCAAATTCCTTATTGTGCTCGATGTGTCGCTTTCGAGTCTCTCTTTCGTTGATTTTAACGATTTGCTCTTCAGGCGAACACTCTGCCATTTTTCTATTTGCCAATGGTTCAGAATATGTAGAATTTTCGTTTTTTGAATCTTCTAAACGCTTTACAAAAACGGCTTTATGAACATACGTTTTTGGATGAAACATAATACCAGTTACAAATTCATTGTCTTTTGCGGAATTATAAACTTCCAATTCTTCCTTGTAATTATCAACAGCTTCTTCAAGTTCAGCTTTTATTTCATCTTCAGAATAGTCGTAATGTTGGTATTCTATCTTAATTGCTTCTATTGTAGGTTTAATTGGCTCTTCGATTATTTCAACATCGTCCAGAAGATAGACTTTCAATCCCTTTTTTTCCAATTGCGATATAATGAGCTGATTATTCTCGTCATCTGCCCAGTATTTGCGAATTTCAGGAATCAACAACACATTCTCTTTCTTCGATTTCTCAATCAAGTTCAAAAACGCCTTGCTTTTCTTCGTTTCATAACAGGCTGATTTTGTACACACCATTTTACCATCGCCAAACAAATTACCTTGATTTGCTGCGTTGAACGGACAGGTTGTACAAGCTCCAACTTTAGTAATCAATTTTTCATCGACCACATCGAAAGGTGCATTTTCTAAATCGTAAGTCTGGTTTTTAATCATCTGATTAATTTGATGGGCATTAAAATCTTCACCCATGGTTTCCAGCATCATTTGCTGTTCCTCTGGCTCGAAAAGTGCAACACCTATACCTAACGAAATCGTCATTTCACCATTACGAACAAAGACTTTAAAACCTTCAATTAGACCTGCTAATTTTAACCGTTGCCTTACAAAGTTCTCTGTTCTTCCCAACCGTTTTGAAATCTCCGTTGGCGAATATTTTTCGCTTAAGAATACTACCGCTTCGGCTTCTTCAGTAGGTTCAACATCCTGTCTTTGTAAATTTTCGATAATTTGAATTTCCAGAACATCATTATTAGCATATTCCCTAACGATGCTCGGAATGGTTTTCTTTTTCGTCAATTTGCTTGCGCGAAACCTACGCTCTCCCATTACGATGATGTAATCCTTTCCAGATTTTCTAACTGTAATAGGTTGTAGGACACCGTGTTCTTCGATACTTTCGGACAGTTGCTTAAGCGCTTCCTCGTTAAAGGTTTTTCTTGGTTGCATTGGGTCAGGAATAATTCTTCCGATAGGTAGTTCTTGAACTTGAAGTCCAATGGCGCTTTGTGTCAATTTTTTCTTGACTTCATTTTTTACGGTGGCTGTTGCCTTTCCGTTTTTGCTTGCAGTACTTGCTTTTGTTGTCATAATACTTAAATTTTAGATTAAACAATATTTTTGCAGAACCCAAACGGAAGACAAAATTTCTGCTCAAAAGGAAACGGAATAAATGAGTTGTGGGCGAAGCGTTGGCTTTATGCCGTAGTCTTTTGATGATAATATTTTGCGAGTTTATCTTTGTGCCAATATTGATATAGATATCTCTCTCATTTTTAGCAGGAATTATGTTTTATCAACACAAAATTTGAATAGAAAAAATCTAGTTTTAAGGCACTAAAACAAACATTAATTTCTTTGAATACTAAACCATCCCATAGATTTTAATAAATAGTTTTTTATTCCACTTTTCTTGTTATAAAAATATCTTTTTTAATATATTTTGAAATATTGCATTTATAAGGACTGAAAATATATGCAAACTACGTTTTAAAACAAAAGCTGCTAAACTATCCAACAAACACTTGAAATTTATACATTTATTAACTACTTTTATAAAAGTCTATTTTTTCATCAAAAACTAAAAAAAAGAAACTCCATAATTGAACTTTAAACCAAAAATTTTACCACCAAAGACATCAAGATGGAGAACCACCGCTATATTCTTTATAGCTGTGGTTATAGGTTTGGGGTTATTTATGGCAAGAGAGTCTCGGATAATATCTTATATGTCTGATGACCCACAAGCCTGTGTGAACTGCCATGTTATGACACCAGTTTATAATAGTTGGATGCACAGTTCACATAGAGAATGGGCAAAATGCAATGACTGTCATGTACCTCATAACAACATTTTCAATAAATATTACTTTAAAGCAAAAGACGGCTTATACCACGCCTCTGTTTTTACAGCACGTGCTGAACCTGATGTTATTGAAATGAAAGAAGCTTCGCAAGAAGTGGTGCAGAGTAACTGCATTCGCTGTCATGTACAACAAGTAACCCAAGTAAAATACGATGGTTGGTTAGAAGGTCATAAAGAAAATAGAACAGGGCGCCAATGCTGGAGTTGTCATAAACAAGTACCACATGGTAAAGTACATGGCTTAACCACTATAAAATTTAATGTTGCTCCATTACCAACAGATGAAGAAGATGAACTCGTTATTCCTTCTTGGATGGAAAAACGAATTAAAGAATAATAAAAATATTATAGTATGAAAAACAAAGTATTATTTATCGTAACCGTTATCGTAGTTTTTCTACTAGGGCTTTTAGCTTCTAGTATTGTAAATAGAAAGTCAGAAGCAAAATATAAATATGTCCCTCAGGTAAACATTGGAGAAAATGAACCTAGAAATGAGGTTTGGGGAGAAAATTTCCCTTTAGAGTATCAATCTTCTTTACAAACATTAGATACTTCTTTTGCAACTTATCAAGGAGGTTCAAGAATGCGTGATGTATTAGAAGAAGACCCACGCTTAATCGTATTATTTGCAGGCTATGGTTTTTCAAAAGATTATAATCAAGGACGTGGACATGCTTATGCTATAGAAGATATTCATAATACTTTGAGAACTGGTGGCCCTAAAGGAAAAGGAGACGGCCCTATGCCTGCAACATGTTGGACTTGTAAAAGTCCAGATGTACCGCGCTTAATGAATGAGATTGGTATTGCTGAATTTTATAGTGGAAAATGGGCAGATAAAGGTGCAGAAATAGTCAACCCGATTGGGTGTGCAGATTGCCATAACCCCGAAACTATGAAACTTCGTATTACAAGACCCGCTTTAGTTGAAGCTTTTGATGCAATGGGAAAAGATATTAATAAAGCAACACACAATGAAATGCGTTCTCTTGTATGCGCACAATGCCATGTAGAGTATTACTTTGACAAAAAACTACCTGGTAAAGAAGGTGTTCCTTATTTGAAATTCCCTTGGAAAGGAGGCTTTACAGTTGAAGCTATGGAAGAGTATTATGATAATATTGAGTTTGCAGATTGGACGCATAAATTAAGTAAAACACCAATGCTAAAGGCACAACATCCAGGATATGAAACTTTTGTTACTGGTGTACATGCAGACCGAGGCGTATCATGTGCCGATTGCCATATGCCATATAAAAGTGAAGGGGGTCAAAAATTTACAGATCATCATATTCGCTCACCTTTATCAAATACATCTAATGCGTGCCAAGTTTGCCATAGAGAAGAATCTGATAAACTCATTGCCAATGTTTATGAAAGACAACGTAAAGCTACCGAGAATAGATTAAAATTAGAAGACCTTCTTGTAAAAGCACATTTAGAAGCTAAAAAATGCTGGGATTTAGGAGCAACTGAAGAACAGATGAAGCCCATATTAACAGACATCCGTCACGGACAATGGCGTTGGGATTATTCGGCAGCTTCGCATGGCGCATCATTTCATTCTCCTGTTGAAACGGCAAGAGTTATTGGTAGCGGATTAGTTATAGCCCAAGAAGCTCGTGTTAAACTTGCACGTTTATTGGCTGACTTAGGGCACAATAAACCAATAGAAATGCCTGATATTTCTACGAAAGAAAAGGCACAGGAATTTATAGGTCTAGATATGGAAAAATTAAGAGATGAAAAAGCGGAGTTCAAAAAAACATTATTACCAAAATGGCTTGAAGAAGCAAAAGCGCGCGAAGATAAAATGCCAATAAATGCAGTATCTTCAGTAGAAAACTAATTTATTTTCAAGATTACTATATCAAAGATACCTTATTAAACAAACAGTAAGGTATCTTTTAATTTATATGCTATCAATTACATGAATAAACTTTTACGCCTATTCTCTTCTCCTATTTTAGCAGTGCTATTCTTATTTACTTTCGCAATTTCTATGGCTGTGGCTACATTTATTGAAAACGATTTTGGCACTGCTACGGCTTGGAAACTTATTTATGATGCTTGGTGGTTTGAACTCGTTATGCTAGGGTTAGGCTTTTGTTTTATAATGAATATTTATAAATACAAGCTTTGGCGTTTAGAAAAATGGGCTTTGCTGATGTTTCATCTGGCCTTTATTGTTATATTAATTGGTGCCAGTATTACACGCTATGCATCTTATGGAGGTGTCATGAGAATTCGTGAAGGCGCATCTTCTAATATTATTGTATCTGATAACAATTTCCTTCATATATGTCTATCAGATGGGACAACTACAAAAACGATAAAAAAGCAACTCAATTTTTCTCCATTAAGTAATAACGATTTTAATATAGATACAGAATTCAACACTACACCAATTACAATTTCTTATAATGAATTTGTTGCAGATGCCATACCAGAAATAAAAGATGATGCAGAAAACGGGAAAGCCATGATTCAAATGGTCGTTTCAGCAGGAAACGGAAGAGAAACTGTGTTTTTAGAAAAAGGAGAAGTTGAAGCTATTGGTGCGCATAAACACAAAGTAGGTTTTGAAGTTGACGAGCCTGATGTGATTAATATTATTGAAAAAGATGATGCTTTCAGCATCCTATCTCCTAGAAACTTAAGCACATTTGTTATGGCTACCGAAATAGCAGGAACCATAAAAAAAGATAGCTTACAAACCATGTCATTACGAACCTTATATCGTGATGGTGATGTGTCTTTTGTACCACTTTCTTATCATCCAAAAGCGGAAATAGCACTTGTAAGTGCCTCTGAAAAACCAAAAGATAACGATGAACAAAAAGATGATGCTTTAGTTGTAAATATTCAAGTAAACGAAACCCTAAAAAAAGCAACATTACTATATCGTGAAGGCTTTTTACCAACAACACACAATGTAAACATTGACAATATTAAAGTATCGCTATCCTATGGTGCTGAAGCTATAACTATACCTTTTTCAATTCATTTAGACGATTTTCAATTAGAGCGCTATCCTGGATCAACAAGTCCATCTGCATATGCAAGTGAGGTTAAAGTTCTTGATAATAACACAGAAACACCACACCGCATTTTCATGAATAATGTATTGGATTACAAAGGCTATCGTTTTTTTCAAGCCAGTTATGACACAGACGAATTAGGAACCGTGTTAGCCGTTAATCATGATGTTATTGGCACAAATATTACTTATTTGGGTTATTTTTTAATGATGATAGGTATGTTTTTTACACTCTTCGGGAAAACATCTCGTTTTACATTAATTAATAAAAAATTAAAAAAGCTCAAGCTGAAAAACGCTTTAATATTTCTACTTTTTTGTGGTCTTTCAAATAGTGCTTTTGCACAAAATAAAAAAAGCAAAGCACCAAAACTTAATTTACAAACTATAGGCCAACAGCATATAGATGTACAACACGCAGAATTGTTTGGTCGTTTAATGGTACAAGATTTAGACGGACGTATAAAACCAATGAATACTCTGGCCTCCGAGTTTTTAAGAAAACTATCACGCAAGCCTTATTTCAAATTTACACAAGATGGAGAAAGTATTCGCTTTAGTGCAAATCTGGCATTTTTAGCTATGCAATCGGCATCAAATGTTTGGCAATATATCCCGCTTATAAAAATAGACCCTAAAAAAGGAGGCGAACTCTTTAAAAAATTAAACATAAGCGAAGATGGCTTAGTGGCTTTTGTAGGCTTATTAGACGATAAAGGAAAGTACTTATTTGGTCAAGCTGTTGAACAGGCTAATAAAAAAAAACCTGCAGAGCGAAGTGAATTGGATAAAGAAGTTTTAAAAGTAGATGAACGCTTCAATATTCTTTACAACGTATTTTCTGGAAACTATTTAAAAGTATTTCCTAATAGCAATGATGAAAATAATAAATGGCATAGTCAAACACATCATTTTCAAGATTTCCCTGCTGAAGATGGTGCATTTGCTAAACAAATTATACCAACTTATTTTAAAGATGTTACTACTAAAAATTGGGTAGATGCTAGTGAAAAATTAGCCTATATTAAAACATTTCAAGACGTTTTAGGCAAAGACATTATTCCGAATAGAAAACGTATTGAAGCAGAATTATGGTACAACCAACTCAATTTAAATTTTTGGTTGTTTCAAGTGTTTTTTACTTTGGGCGCTATTCTTTTAGTTTTAGCTATAACTAAAATTTTTACTAAGAAAAAAGCAATTGAATATCTTTGGAATATCTTTATCATTACAACCCTTATTAGCTTCCTTCTATTTACTGGAAACATCATTCTACGATGGTATATAGCACAACACGCACCTTGGAGTAACGGCTATGAAATGTTGGTATTTGTATCTTGGGTATTGCTACTTTGCGGATTAATGACTTTTAGGAAATCGGATTTTGCCTTACCACTCTCCACATTATTTTCAGGCGCTTTATTATTTGTAAGTTACCTAGATTGGTTAAGTCCAGAAATAACCAATTTAATGCCTGTACTAAAATCGTTTTGGTTAAAAATTCATGTAGCTACCATTGTAAGTAGTTATGCGCCTTTAGCCCTTTCTGCTGTATTAGGTTTTATGGCATTATTGCTCATGATTTTTAAAACTGAAAAGACAAAGAAAGAAATTGACATTAGAATTAAAGAACTCACATATATCAACGAAATCTCAATGACTATCGGTTTATTCGTGTTAGCTGTAGGCACATTTTTAGGAGGTATATGGGCAAATGAATCTTGGGGACGTTATTGGGCTTGGGACCCAAAAGAAACTTGGGCATTAATTAGCATTATAGTCTATGCTATTGTTTTACACCTTCGTTTAATTCCTGGTTTAAAAAGCAATTACATGCTAAATACTGCAAGTGTATTCGCATTTGGCTCTATTATCATGACATCCTTTGGTGTCAATTATTATTTATCTGGTTTACATAGTTACGCTGCTGGAGACCCCTTGCCCATACCAACATTCATTTACGTTTTAATTGTTGTAGTCATCATTGTATCTGTGTTAGCTTATTACAGAAAGAAAGCTTTTTCTCTTAAATAACTCATGCTCAATCTTCAGGTTTCTACCTTTCTTTTAAAATCACAAATGGGTTGCTTGAACTTTAAATACGGTTCACTTTCAATATAAAACACTTCACTTTAGATTTTAGTCACTTCACTTAGAAAGTCATTATTCTGCCTTTAGTCGTGGTATACATTTGTATAAGAATTAAAACAATAACGTCATGAAAAAGTTAATATCAATGCTAAAGAAATGGAAGTTTGGAAAACGTTTTTTACATCTAAAAAACTCTAAAAAAGATACCTCAGCTAGATTAATTTTAATCAACAGAGACATTAATAACATTCATATGTTTATATAAATACACTAGAAATCATGAAAACAATAAGCAAAATACTAAGCATATTAATACTAATTATTATGTTTACAAGTTGCTCAACTGTCAAAGTTGTTAGTACTTGGAACCATTCAAAAGAACTCAATTTAAATGATAAGCGCATCATGGTAATAAGTAAAACGGATGACAATATTGTTAGAAGTCAGTTTGAGAGTGACCTTGTAAACAAGTTAAGGGAGCATGGTCTCAATTCTATGGAAAGCCTAACCGTTTTTCCAAAAATTGATACTGAGGTAAAACTTAACGAAAATGAAGTGCAAAAAATCGTTGAGGATTTGAAAAACAAAGGAGTAGACATAATTATTCTTAATACTTTAAAAGATACTCAAGAATATACCAGAACAGAAACAACTGGTGGTGGCTACTCAACACTTTATTTTCCCACATACTTTAGAGGGCCTAATGGAACATTCTATCGTTACTACAATAGTATTCATGTAAAATCTGAGCCTGAAAGCACTATTACCCATACTGGTAAAAAATACATTCTAGAAACTGTTATTTACGATTTAACAAAAACTGATAACGAACAATTAATATCAGTTATAACGACAGAGATTGATAATCCTAAGTCTTTAGGAACTATTTCTAAAGATTTTTCAAAACAAATAATAAAAAAATTGATAAAATAATTTTCATGCATAGTTAGTTTGGTTGGTTAGTTTGACTGCCAGAGATTATTGAAATACATTTCATGCCTCTCTGGCAGTTTTTAATTTCATTCATTCAGCTAAAATTATACAATTTACTTACATTAATTTTAACTATATTAGTTATGTTCTTCATCAATAACACTATAACCATTTTGACGACCAAATTTATAAAGCAAAACATTTTACTAGGTATAGCATTTATTATATCAACACTTTTAACCTTACCTAGAATTTTGATTATATTTGATATTGTTGATGACCTATCAACTGCTTTCACTTCGGCTTCTGTAAAAGATATACTCTTTCGATTTTTATGGTTTACTTTTTTCTCTTGGTTACTATTAGAATTTAATGCAAACACTAAATATTTTTATTCCAAATTTCAAAGCGTACTAAGAGGGTTAACAACCATCATAATTAATATTGCTTTATACTTCGCTTTATTACATTTGTTCTTCTTTTTGTACCCAAGGTTAGTAGGAGAATCAATGGTTTCAGAAGAACAAGGGTTAACCTACTTCGTATATTTTATCGTAGCAATAATAATCATATTTGTCGCTAGAATTTTAAGGTATCAATTGAGCTTAAAAGAAAAATTAATAGAGCAAGAAGCTTTAAAACAACAAAGCTTACAAAATGAATTGATGGCTTTAAAAAATCAAGTTAATCCTCATTTTCTATTCAACTCTCTAAATTCATTAAGTGCACTTGTAAAACAAAATAAAGACGCTACCAACTTTATAAACAAACTCTCTTCTATGTATCGTTATATTCTGCAAAGCAGTGAACGAGATTTAGTATCTATAGAAGAAGAGCTTGAGTTTTTAAATAGTTATATCCATTTAATTAAAACAAGGTATCGTAATCGTTTTAACATCACTTGTAATATTCATGAAAAATGGTTAAATAAAGAAGTACCTGTTTTGGCGCTTCAATTATTAGTTGAAAATGCCATTAAACACAATGAAATATCAGAAGAGAATCCGCTTCAAGTCAACATATATTCTGAAGATGAGTTTATAATTATTGAAAATGAAATAAGACCCAGAAAAAGTTTAGTTACTGGAACAGGAAATGGTTTATCAAACCTTAATAAACGGTATTATGCTCTAAAAAAGAAACACATATCAATAAGTAATAAAAACAACACCTTTAAAGTTAAACTTTCTTTAAATTGAATACCATGAAAGTAGTTATTGTAGAAGATGAATTAGCAGCAAGTGAACAACTCACTTACTTAATAAATAATATAGATGCTAGCATAGAGATACTAACTGTTCTGGATTCTGTAAAATCTGCCATCGATTATTTTTCTAATCCAAGCGAAGCCGTTTTAGTTTTTATGGATATACACCTTTCTGATGGTATTTCATTTGAAATTTTTGAACAGGTAACTATCAATATTCCAATAATATTTACAACAGCTTATGACCAATATGCACTAAAAGCATTTAAGGTAAATAGCATTGATTATCTTTTAAAGCCAATTAATGAGGAAGAATTAAGCAGCTCTATTAAAAAGTTTAAAACTAATACCAAAATTGACACAATCTCTTACGATAATATCCAACAATTAGTACAATTAATGCAATCTAAAAATCAGGTTTTCAGAACTACATATTTAGTACATCAGAGAGATGAATTAATTCCAGTTAAAACAGAAGATATTGCTTATTTTTTTATAGAAAATAGTATTGTAAAAGCTGTGACGCTTAAAAATCAAACTTATATAATAGATAAAAAACTAGAAGACATTGAAAACGAATTAGACTCGTATAACTTTCATAGGGTAAACAGGCAATTTATACTTAATAGAAATGCTATACAGAATATTAAATTCTACTTTAATGGAAAACTAATTATTAATGTAAATCCGTCATCTAAGGAGCGCATTACAATAAGCAAAGCGAAATCATCAGAAATAAAGACATGGATAAATAATTAGGCTCACTAAAAATGTTTAACTATCAATGATTTAATTTGAAATCTAGACATTATAAAATATTACGAGATTATATCATTGGTTGGCTAATGGCAAGCCTGGTCTGGCAACTCCTTCGCGGGTCTCAAGACGTGAACATCCCTTATATGGAGGACTCTTTCTCCAATATACTTTTTATATTCATTATAGCATGGATAACCCAAGGGATACTTTACGGTATACTTCATATTTTCCTTGAAAAATTGGTTAGAAAACGTATTCCATTATCTAAGTTATTGGTATTTGCACTTATACTACAAATTATATCGGCTATTGGATTTTATTTATTTATATTTTATTTATATTTTATTTATTTGTTAAGATTGAAATATTTGTAGATACTACTTTTAAAATGTCAGAGTTTATTCAATTACCTGTTATTTGGGTAAGCTTTATCTATACTATAGTAGTTAACTTCTTTATCAGTCTTTTTCTCAATATTAATTTAATGTTAGGTGAAGGCAATTTGATTAAATTTATTTCAGGAAAATTCTATACTCCAAAAGAAAAAGAGCTTATTTTTATGTTTTTAGACCTTAGGAATTCTACCACAATTGCTGAAAAATTAGGGCATAGTTAATAAATATAAAGCTTCTATTTACCAATATGTAGGAGATGAAGCTGTTTTAACTTGGCCGTATAAAGAAGGCCTTAAAAACGCTAAAAGTATTCGCGCTTTTTATGCTTTTAAAGATCAAATTAAGAGTAAAACAGATTACTATCTAAAAACTTATGGTTTAGTACCAGAATTTAAAGCAGGTATGAATTGTGGTACCGTAACTGTTGCAGAAGTTGGAGAATATAAACGTGAAATTGCATATCATGGTGATACTATAAATACAGCTTCAAGAATCCAAGACCAATGTAATCGATTAGGGTTTGACCTACTTATTTCAGAAAAATTTTTAAAAGTCGTAGAAATTGACTCATGGACGACATCTAAACTTGAAGGCAATGTGCTTCTAAAAGGTAAGCAGGGAACAGTAAATATCTATTCCGTAACACGCACTGAGGATACTCTCCAATCTAAGTAGCATTTTTGAAGTTATACCACTATAATTAGGGCATCAAAACAGGACTGTTTTCTTCAACTCTTATCACTTACCTAATACTAACATTTTAAGTTCACTTTCAATTAGAATCACTTCACTATTCTATTTGGTCACTTCACTTAGTTAACCACAATTTCAACTTTCACTTAGACCTAAATTTGTACTATAAATAATAATTAAATACAAATAGATATGAGAACTCAAAGCACAACAATTAACAATGCTCAATTCAATAAGAATTTTTATAGACCTATAATGGGAGAAAAACCAACATATACAATACTGGAAAAAGTTAAAATAGTTTTCAAAAACACTATCAAAATGCTAGAAGAATATGGTACAGCTGCAGGAGTAGCTATGAGACAATAAACACTAAAAGTTATGGCTATTTTATTAGAATACCTGAAAATTATAGTATTAGTGTCGGCATTAATTCAAATAGGAGTTTTTGGATACACTAAAACAAGAGAGAAAATAAAATCATTATTAACCATTAAACACTTCAAATGAATCCATTAAAAATGTAAAGCACGGGTACATTTGAATAGAAATTAAAAACAAAATAAGATGAAAAATTTTAAGTATTTATTAATTACAATCGCTAGTCTTTCTATATCTGTATTATCATGCAGCAGCGACAACGACTACAACGACCACGACTACCACTTAGAGTATTCAGGTGTTACAAACGCAGAACTTCCAAATGAATTTAATTACGGGAGCACTTACAAAATTAATATAACCATATCGCTACCCAATAGTTGTTATTTTTACTATGACCAGTTTGATTATATTTATGATGGACCAACAAGGCTTATATACCCTATAGTACATGTAGATGATGGTATTGGTTGTAATGAAGTTATTACTGAAACAACATTTTCAATACCAGTAAGAGCATTACAGAAAGAAACTTATGTTTTTAAATTTTATCAAGGTGAAGATTCTGATGGAAAAGATACCTTTTTAACTATTGAGGTTCCTGTTAACACTAGAAATCAAAAGGATATTGAAAATTTAAAAACAAGTGATGTTATATTTGAATAAAAAACAGAGTTTAAAAAGAGGTGCGAAAATATAAAACGCACCTCTTTTCATTTGAATAGACTTTAGTTTTAACTATTTTAGTCCAACTAACTTCTTTTATAATTTATGCTTACACTTTTAATTATTTTAGGTATTACAATAGGGCTTTTTGTTTGGGGTAAATTCACACCAGATATTGTAGCGCTTATGTCCATGTTAAGCTTATTTTTATTTGGCATCTTAGACCTTCCTGAAACTCTTAGCGGGTTTAGTAACCCTACAGTAATAATGATTGCTTCCTTATTTATTATTGGAGAAGGTTTATCTCAAACAGGATGGACAGCATTAGCAGGACAAAAATTTGTTAAATGGGCTGGTAAAAGTGTTCCTAAGCTATTAGTATTAGTTACCTTAGGCTCTGGTATTTTATCTGGTTTTGTAAGCAATACCGGAACTGTTGCTACATTACTACCAGTTACTGTATCTGCCGCATATAAAATGGGCACATTGCCTTCAAAATTATTAATGCCTGTTGCTTTTGGGTCAAATACTGGAGGTTTATTGACATTAACGGGTACACCTCCAAATATTATTGCCAGTAATGCCTTAGTAGAAAATGGGTTCGAATCCTTTTCATTTTTTGAATTTGCCCTCATTGGCTTGCCATTGCTACTTATTTCAATTTTATATTTCCGTTTTATTGGTTATAAATTATTGCCAAAAAACACCTCTGAAAATCAGCCAATAAATATAGATTCTGAAATGCATCAATGGATTGAAAATTATAGTATTGATGAAAATATTTATCGTCTAAGAGTCCGCTCTATGTCTCCATTACTAAATACTACGATTGGTGAATGGGACTTCGATAATAAACATAATGTTTCAATAATTAGATTAAGACGACGATTTCCTAATTTAGTAAAAGGTGTGAAACCGTATGTTGAATTTCCAACACCAGATACAATTTTACAATATCATGATATTATTACAGTAAAAGGGAAGACAGAAGATGTTGATAATTTAATTCTAAAATTTAAACTCAATTTAATTCCTTTTAAAAACAATAATGATGATTTAAAGGATGAGTTCATAAATCAGGAAGTAGGTATGGCTGAAATGATTGTGACACCCAAATCGCTTTTTTTAGGACACAACATACCTATGGGACTATATTTGGAACAAGCTGGTATTCAACTATTGGCAGCCTCAAGAAACAACAAACCTTTAAAAGATAAAAACGTTGCTGTAAAAGCTGGAGATGCGTTTATTATTAGAGGTACATGGGAACGCATAGAACATTTAAAAAGTGTTTATAAAAATCTTGTCATTTCTGGAAGCCCAGAAAGTATGGCTAAAGATGTAAATAAGCTAACCTTTAAATCATATATATCGCTAGCAATGCTTTTATTAATGATTGTATTATTAGTTTTTAAAATTGTTCCTGGAGCAATTGCAGCTATGATTTCTGCAGGTGTTATTTTATTGACTGGTTGTGTACCAATGGCTAAAGCATATAAAGGTATTAGTTGGATAAGTGTCGTAATGATTGCAGCAATGATTCCTATGGGTATTGCGCTTCAAAAAACGGGTGTTGCGGAACTTGCTGCCAATAGCTTGGTTACTAATTTAGGAAGTATACACCCTATTGTTTTATTAGGTGGCATATTTTTATTAACTACTGGTTTTAGTCAAGCCATTAATAACTCAGCTACTGCTGTTTTAATGGCACCAATAGCCATATTAGCCGCCACGTCTTTAAATATTTCACCCGAACCATTTATGATTGTTGTTGCCATTAGTGCATCTACTGCTTTTTTAACCCCCGTTGGCACAACAACCAATGCCATGGTTATGGCTGCGGGCGATTATAAATTTATGGATTATGTAAAAGTTGGTACACCTTTATTACTACTATTTTTTATTTTATCTTTGATTTTAGTGCCTATGATTTGGCCTTTTTAGACGCCTTAATTATAAATTAGTATCACATACTAAAATTTCATTTTTAAATTACAAAGTATCTATCCTGCAGGTAAAATTGAAAGTTTCGTGTTTTTTTCCATATTTTTATTTTTTTTAATAAATTTCGCTATTGTAATGAAACAAACCTCGAATTAATAATTAAATGAGATGAAAACATCTACTAAAAACAAATCTTACAGCTACTACCTTATTTCTCTCTGCCTTTTTTTGATGGGACAATTTATAAACGCTCAAGAAGGCATGCCTTTAAATAGTAATTATTTAATTGAAAATGGTATTTCGCCTAGAGTTTTAGATGCCGCAGCTAGTGAACTTTTACAAGATGGTAGTTTTATCCAAAATTTAAGCATAACTATCGCTTTACAAGACAATTCTACAAGGACATACAAAACTCAAATTATTTATGATCCTTCTTTTAAGGATGGAAAAGACATAAGATTTGTTGTCGAAACAGGCACTTTTAATAAAAATGAAATTAAACAGTTAAAAAAAGCTATTGAAAAAAGTCATAAAATGGGGCGGTTATCCCGCAAGTATTTATATGATGAAACGTCTTTAAAACTCATCTCATCTAATTATAATGAACAAATTATAAGCTTTAAATATTCTAAAGATGATATTGAACCCGAACTTCAGGATATAAAAAAGTTAACAGGGAAAATACATATTGTAGATGGCGTACTCAACAAAGTTGTGCTTTCAAATACAAAACCGCTTTCTCAAGGAAAATCAGACTATACAAAAACTGTATTTTATGAAAAAATTGAAACTCAAAAAGGATATATTGTTTCCTATATAGAAGAAAAGTTTCGCATTAAAGACATCAAGTATACAATGAATTTTACCACTTCTGATTATAAAACTTCAGAAGGTAAAACAATTACTTGGTCTGGAAAGGAAAATATATCTGAATTCCTATCCCAAGAAACAGCAAAAGATACTGTTAACGTAACCTTAGGATGGGCATTACCTATTTGGGGAAAACCTGCTACAAAATTAGGGTATGGCTTACCTAGACCAATAGGATTAAATGCTATTGTACACACGCAAGAATCAACACTAGATTTTACGGGACTAGGCATTAGTTTGAATGATGGTAAAATTAACCCTTTAAATGATTTATTTGATATAGAAGGCTCCTTTCTAACCGAAAACACCACCACATATATGGTAAGAAGCGATGTTTGGATCTTCCCGTTTCTTAATGTTATGGGGCTTGTTGGTACTTTAGATAATAGTATTAGCGGTAATTTAATTTTAGACCAGGAATTAAGAGAAACCTTAGTTAACCTTGCTCCTGCTTTAGGATTAAATCCTGCCGACATACCTAGCCAAATCCCATTAAATGTTGATGTTACTGCTAATTTATATGGAGGAGGTTTAACTTTAGCTGGTGGTATTGATGATGTTTTTTTTAGTGCTAACTACCAATTTATTTTAGCAAATGTTAAAGAAGCAAATACCTCAACCTTAGTACATTCATTATTACCGTTGGTAGGCTACAGATTGCCTTACGATTTTAACATTATGGCTGGAGCATTAGGGCAATTTTATGATTCTGATATTAAAGGTTTTATAGAAACCGATACTGGAGATGTTTTAAATTATAATGTGAGTTTTGAACCTATAGTATGGAACGGATTAGTAGGTGTTTATAAAGGCTTTGGCAAACATTGGGATTTATTATTTCAAGTAGGCTTTGGTGATAGAAAAACTACAACAGTTCAATTCGGCTATCGTTTTTAACTTAGTTTTATAGATTTAATAATTTCATTAAGGCTGAAATTCCATATTATTTTTGTTATATATTGAACTCTAATAAATTCTATATCTTTACCTTATTCTTGTTATAACATAATCATGTGGTATTATAATTTTATTTAAATCTTTATTTGTTGACCTTCCCTAGCTAAAAAACAATTCGGAAATCGTTTTTGGCATTGCTTTTCTATATTTCTTAAAAATTCATCATTATGCTCAGGATCATGATGTGTAAGAAACAATTTCTTTATTCCAGCTAGTTCTGCCACTTCGATAGCCTGTTCCCAACTACTATGCCCCCAACCCCTATGATTAAAAAGCTGTTCTGGTGTATATTGAGCGTCATGAATCAAAACATCAGCACTCTTGCAAAAATCGACTACTTTTTGATCTATTTCTTCACCATGTTCAATATCAGTACAGTAAACCAATATTTTTCCTTCAACTTCTAATCTATATCCATAAGCACCTCCTGGATGATTATGTTTATTAACAAGAAGCTTCCCTCCATCAAAAGACAATTCATCAGACTTGTTTATAGTAAATGTGAAATTTGCACCCATATTATCTATTAATATTGGAAAATAAGTACTTTCCATTTGTTTTGACAAAACATTCTTTAAATCATCAACAGGAGGAGTATCGGATAAAATAAAAAATTCAATATGTTTAGTTTTATCATAAGCTGGTGCAAAAAAAGGGAATCCCTGAATATGGTCCCAATGGAAGTGCGAAAAAGTAATGAATATTTTATTCTTTTCAGAAAAGACTTGATGAATCAATTTTTTTCCTAACTGTCGTATACCTGTACCTGCATCAAAAATAAGAACACTTTCTCCTAAAGTATTTCCAGAAACGGCAACACAAGTTGTATTTCCTCCAAATTCTTGAAATCCTGATTCACATACGGGTATAGAACCTCTAGTTCCGTAAAATGTTATAATCATTTAGTTATTTTATTAGTAACTTTAGACCTTCTATAAAGATAATAATTTACAATTGAAATATGAAAAAAACAATTTTGACGTGTACTATTTGTACATTATTTTTTATATCATTAGGAGCTCAAGACCTTTCTTCTATTTACGAAAAAGTAAGTCCTGCGGTTGTTGCTATTTATACCAAAGAAAATAATATAGTAACCTCACCAAACAATGTTTCTCAAACGGTTACAAATTCAGGATTAGGATCTGGCTTTATGATCTCTAATAAATTAGTGGTTACGGCAGCACATGTTGTAAAAGTACCTGATATTTTAGTTGTACAATTTGCAGATGGAGAAACGATTCCAGCCAAAGTAATCACTTCTTATGAAGGTGCAGACATTGCATTATTAGAGTTATCAAGACAAAAGATGAATGCTACAGTTGTAAGGTTTGGAGACTCAGACCGAATGAAAATTGGACAACGGGTGTTTGTTATTGGCGTACCGTTAGGCTTAGGCTTTTCCTTATCTTCAGGTTATATTAGCGCATTTAAAAAACAATCTCTTGGAAGAAATCCATTTACAAATACCGAGTATATTCAAACCGATGCTGCTATAAATCAAGGCAATTCAGGAGGTCCTATGTTTAATTTAGATGGGGACGTTATTGGCATTGTGAGTCATATAACATCCAAATCAGGAGGGTCAGACGGTATAGGCTATGCTTCAACTTCAAACTTAGCTGCCAAATTATTATTAAACAACAAAATGCCTTGGTTTGGAGCAGAATTGTACTCCCTTTCTGGGAATGAAGCAAAATTATTTAATTTACCGCAAAACAGTGGTCTACTGGTCCAACGTATTGCTTCAAATTCTTTATTTGATAAAATGGATATAAAAGAAGGCGGTATAGAAGTAACCATTGGACTTCGAAAACTAATAATGGGCGGTGATATTATATTGGCTTTTAATGACATAACATATGATATTACAGATTACACTCTATTGAAAATAGCTGATTTTGCAAATAGTTTAGAAAAAAAGCCTAAATTTGAAATGACGGTATTACGAGGTGGAAAAATTATTAAATTGCAATCTAAATAACTCATCTTTTGAATCAAAAAAAATATTATTTATTCATATTAGCTGTATCGATTTTAAGTTTCAATGCTACCTCACAAAATATAGATTCTTTAGATACTGCTTTTAGAAAAGGGCGTTGGTTAACAGGGTTATCTGGAACTATTAGCTCATCCACAACCGAAGTAAAAAATGCTGATTTCAAAAGCTCATCAAATAATTATGGAATTAATATAGAAACAGGAAAATTCATTAAAGATCGTTTTCTATTAGGAGGTAGATTTCAAGCCAATCAAAGTAGTACGAACGGTACTGTTGAAAGAACTACTGAAACCTTTTATATAGGGCCTTTTACCAATTATTATTTAACCGACAATAAAACAGGGTCACTGTTCGCTACTGCTTCTCTAGGTTATGTAAGATATAGGGATGAAACGCAGCTGCAACTAGTTCAAGAAAATGGTGAAGGCGGCGGTTTAGGAGCCATTGTTGGTTTAGGATATTCATATACAATAAACGATTTTATAGCTTTTGATTTAGGCTTAAATGTTAACTTGTTTTGGGTTGATATCGAGCAAGAATCTTTACCAAGTCAAACCGTTGCTAATACAAGTATAGCATCAAATGACATTTCTTTTTCTTTTGGTTTTAATATTATACTTGATGATTTCTTTTTTTAAATGAAAAAAATACTCATATATAGCTGTTTATTACTTTTCACCTTTTCTTCGTTCAGTCAAAGGAAAGATGAAAACAATGTCATTAAGACTGATACAATTTCTAGTAATAAAGATTATCAACTAATCGCAATTCCCATTGCTTTTTTTACGCCAGAAACTGGTTTTGGTTTTGGTGGAGGTGGACAATTATTCTTCTTAAAAAAAGAGAATACATTTAAGAACCGATTATCAAATGTTATATTCAGTGGTATTTACACCCTTAATGAACAACTCATTTTTGAAATTACTCCTCAAGTTTATTTTGGAGGAGGGAATTATTTTATTGATGCACATTATTTATTAGAAATATACCCTAATTCATTTTGGGGTGTTGGAAACAGCACACCGGACACAAATGAGGAAATATACAACCAAACAACACATGCTTTGAATATTTCATTCTTGAAACGATTACCCCCAGATCTTAATTTTGGATTTCAATTTGTATTCAAGAACCATGAAATCACAGAAATAAAAGAAGGCGGTATTTTGGAGACTCAAGATATTATAGGAAATAGAAGAACTGTTGTCGCAGGGTTAGGAGCTGTTTTCAATTATGATACCCGTGATAATGTTGGTTCTCCAAATAAGGGCTTTTACTATCAAGCTAAAGCACTATTTTCGGGTGAAATATTTGGTGCAACTTCCGGATTTAACAAATTCACTCTTGATTTAAGAGAGTATTTACCAATAAGTAAAAATGGTCTTTTGGCATTTCAATTGTATTCCGAAAATAATTTTGGAGATGTTCCCTTCCAGGCTCTTGCAAGCTATGGTGGTGGCTCTAGAGCTAGAGGCTATTTTTATGGACGCTACATTGATAAACATATGTACGTATCTCAAGTTGAATTTCGCTGGCGAATTAAGCCGCGATGGACGCTTGCTACATTCGGACTAGCCGGAGAAGTCGCTAATGAACCTGAAGACTTTTTTAGCATAAAAAACATAAAACCTAGTCTAGGAATTGGTGCACGCTATAAAATATTTAAGGACAAGGACACATGGTTACGCTTAGATATAGGCTCTGGAGTAAATGGTAATAATGGTTTTTATTTTGGTATAAATGAAGCCTTCTAGTGCTTATGAACTAATTAATAAATCCTCTTACATTATTAATCAAATAATTGCTAATATTGAAATTAAAATGCATTTTACACATAAAATTTCATGAGACTACTGCCTTCTCTTATAAATTTTAGTTAAATTTATAAAACAATAAACTCAATTATGAATAATCGTATTAGTAACTATTCCTTTCGCTGAAAGTAATTATCTAAACCTCTTTAAATTATCTATTTAAAACCTTTTGTTTTTTTGAAATTCGTTAAATATATTTGACTTTTCAATTATTTTTGATTGAAACTAAATAATACTTCAAATTCATTGGTTCAATAATTTTTGATCTGAAATTTGACTCGTACTAGTAAATGATAACAATAAAATCTATTATATGAAATGTAATTTCCATTTAAGTCTGCTTTTTATATTAAGTATTAATATTCTGTTAGCCCAAAAATTTGAGTTAGAGGCAAATTATGGCTATGAATTAGGTGCTAAGCTCACAGAAAAACCAAATGATATTAATTATTTAAAACTTGATTCAGGAAGTAATATTAATATTTCTGGAGGTGTTAATATTGGCGAGCAAATGTTAATTAAATTATCATGGCATAATCAATCTACTTCTATTTTAATTAAAGACCAAGATGTTAGTATCAATGAATCGGATTTATCAGACATTAACCTAAATTTTATACTAGCGGGAGTAACTTATTACCTAACAGAAACAAAGTTACAACCCTATTTGGGTGCAGGAGTAGGAGCCGCATTTACAAGTTTTAAAAATCCAAATTTAGATATACTAAATAATAACATAAAAAAATCATCATACTACGCTGTAAATTTTGAGATTGGTGCTGTCTACTGGGTTAGTGAAAAAATTGGTATTAATTTAAAAAGTAGTATATTTTCTCCTGTTAATTTTGAAGGGTTTAATTTACCTTTTGTCGATGACAGTGATGAAAATGAGTTGGAAGCTACTAAGAATATAAAATTCCTTGCCCCATACTTAAGTTTTAATATTGGGGTGATTTTTAGATTATAGTGTTTTCGTTCTACATAAGAACAAATTGGCTCTATTAATAATCGGAAATTATAGGTAAACCAATGTTTGAAATGAACTCAGACATAAAGTAAAATTATTTAAATTTTAACAGCTGAAGATATTTAATTCCACCCTTTTCGAACATAAACATTCCATAATATTTTATCAAATGTTTTATAATGAATATCGAATTGTTTTTTAGTTAGCAACATTTTCATTTTTATATTCATACTCTTAACTATGTTATTCAATTCTTCTTTTATTTCATTTTTAGAATTCTTCTTTTCTTCTAATCTACTAAGCTGATTAATTTCTAAAATATGATTATGTAAAATTTTATAGTATTCAGCTTCTTTGTATTTTGTTAAAGTCATTTCCTCCACATTATCTGAAAACCAATTTTGCATGTATTTTTCTTCAGACTTTGAATATATTTCATTTTTACTAATAGTGTCTTGTTCTTTGTCCTTAGTTTGAGAATTAACATTTAGAACGTTAAAAAGAAATAGAAGTATTACCCCAAGTAATAAATGGCTCTTTTTGAGTATTTTTAGTTTTCTAAAAAAAATAGTCATAATTTATTTAGCATTTTTTTTATTTAATTATGTAAAAAGTATTTACTTCTACATCATAATATTTTTGATACCATCCTTGTATTCCTCTAAAGTTAAATCTTTGTTTGTATTAAACATATCTAGAGATTTACCCACAACATATTTAACATTACTTGGGTCAAATCCAATTGCTATTACCACTCTATTTAACCATTTCTCTTTTGTGGCTTTTGATAAATTATCTTCATCGACAATTTGAGTAATTTTGTATAAACTTTCTAAACGCTTATTATACAGGTAAGGTGCTTTTATTTCATATTTCATATACAGATTGTCGTCAATTAACTCAAAATATTCTGTACTCGTAACACCTAATTTTTTCCCAAAATGTTGTAAAAAGACCTTTTCCTCATCAGTAGCATTATCATCTCTTAAAGTAATTTTCATAATAGAGGCAAAAGCCTCAAAATAAATACTTCTTGAATTACTCATATCTAAATCTATTTTTTTTGATTAAATAAACTTGTTTTTCTACTTACACTATATATTATTTTATTAAAAGTTTCAAGATGAATAACGTACTGCTCTGGTGTTAATACCACCTTCATCTTTTCATTCATTTTAAAATGTAAAGTATTAAATTTATCTAAAATTTCTGTTTGTGTATAGTTCTTATCTTTATCATCAAGTCTAGACATACTGTGAGTATAAAACAATAAGATATTGTAATATTCATCCCTTTCTTCTTCTGATAATTTCATCTTATCTACTTCTTCTGCATAGAATTCTTGTAAATTATCTTTTTCTTCTGGTGTATAAAGTTCAACTTTATTCTTTTCTCTTTCTTTCTGTTTTTGAGTTTTCTGTTGGGAAAACCCATTTATAGTAACTAATATTAGGCTAAGTATTAAAAATGATTTAAGTGGGCTCATTATCTATCTTTTAAATTGTTTTGAAATTAATGTTGTGAATTTATCCAATATTTTTTGTGACGATGACGGGTTTGTTGCTTCTATTTCATAAATACCAACAAGCTGCTTGTCACTCTCTAATGTTAAATTATAAACAACAGCCTCTAAAATATAAGTTTTTGAGGATAAAACAAAACTGTTTTCACTTGCATTATCATTATACACTGGTTTTAAGTTTCTACTAATATATTCAATAGAATGCACATTATAATAATCTGTAAAACTTACTCCATATTTCCCTTTTATTGAAGCCGAACCATAATCAGTAGGACTTTTCGCTGATGAGCTTTCTATTTTAGTATCTTTTAAAGCTGTAAGCATGATACTCTTAATTCCATTTTTATTGAACATAGATAAAATGGCATCAATCTCTTCTTGAGAACGGTTTTTATCTTCTTTAAGATTAGGAAATTTTACATGAGCAGCCACAGCATCTATACCTTGTTCTTTTAATTCAGAAACCAATTCGTTTTCGTATGCTTTACGAACCTCTAAATCATTAGACCTTGCTACTACTAATAGTTTTTTAGATTTTGTGTCATTAAAATCTTTTGAAGACCATGCTTCAGTAAGCTTAGTCGACGCACAGTTTGATAATACAATACTTAGTACAAGTAAGGCAATAGTTTTATTTAATTTCTTCATTCTATAATTTTATTTTTTTCTTTTTTTTTATAAGAACACAACAATATTTAAAAGTTTAAAGATATAACTATTTCATTTTTATTATCAATTTTTATCATTCTTTATAGATAGCTGATTTATATATTTCCCAACAACAATAGCTGTTATTACAACTAAATATATTTGCCCCATTAAACCAATTAAAATAGCTGCTTTATGCGCTAATGCACTAACAGGTAAAATATCTCCATACCCAATGGTTAATAATGTAATATAGCTGTAATACATCAGATTTTCTGTAATTGAAATCCCATCTATTAAACCTGAAAACGAATTAGGGTATACCATTTCGATACTTAAGCAGATAAAAAAACCGATTAACCCAAGAGAAATGTATCCACTAACAAGTCCAAATATCACATTTTTGCTGACTTTTTTTGCTTGCCATACTTGCTTTATAATTTCTACAGTAACTACGATGTAAAACAAAAAGTAAGTCAACATTTTTATTGGACCAACTAAATTCTCATTTGCTGTTTCTATTAATTCTGAGCCAAGTAATACGGCACTTAGAACAAGTAAAGCAACTAAAAACCACATTGTTTTTTTCTGTTTTGATAACAGCACAATCCCAGCAAATAGATTAATTAAAAACAGTACTGGTGATAGATAGGTTTCAAATACAATTGACGGTACAATAAGAGACCCAAACAGTATCGCAATCTGACTAAAAAAGAAAACCTCGAAACGGTATGGATATAATCTCTTTAGCATTTTAATCTAAAAGGGCATCATTGAATTTATAATCTTTATAATTCACTTTATACATCACACTATAAAATGCTGGAATAAATAATAATGTAATTACGGTTCCAAACAGTAAACCAACCATAATGGTTACCGCCATAGGTTCCCACATTTCTCCACCACCTAGATATAAAGGCACTAAGCCTAAAACGGTTGTAAATGTGGCTAATAAAATGGGTCTAAATCGTTGTAAACATGCTGCAATAATAGCATCTTGTGGTTTACGGTTTAATTCAGATTCTTCAATTTCAATTCTATCTACTAAAACGATGGCATTATTAATAACGATTCCTGCTAATGAAATTACACCTAAAAATGCCATAAATCCAAATGGAACACCGAACAATAATAAACCTAAAACCATCCCAATGACTCCCAACGGAATTGTACAAACAATCATCACCATTTTTCTAAATGAGTTAAACTGAATGATTAATAACATGACAATGATAAAAGCTGAAAGCGGTAAATAACTAGCTACTGCTCCCATATTTTCTGCAGAACTCTTTGCATCACCTCCTAATTCATAAGTATAGCCTTTACCCCAAACTTCTTTTTGTTCTTCTAGCCAAGGCGTAATCGCTTGAGTCACCTCGGAAGCATTACCCGTAGTTGTTAATTCACTGGATACCTTAATGGTTCTTGTTAAATCAATACGCTTTATTTTAGAGTATTGCCATTCTGGAATAATAGTGGCTACCTGTAATAAAGGCACACTTTTTCCTGAACTTTGAGCATATATATTTAAGGTTTCTAATGACGATAATGATTGTTGTTTGCTTTGGTTACTCTTCATTATGATAGGAATGGATTTATCGCCTTCCCTATACTCTCCTGCTTGAAAACCATCTAAAACAGTTTGCAGAGACGTTGCAATATCTTGATTAGTAATGCCTGCAGTTTGTGCTTTACTTTGATCAATATCTATAACAAACTTCTTCCCTTTTGGTCCCCAGTCATCTTTGATGTTTTTTGTTCCAGAAATGGTAAATAACTTTGCTTTAATTTCTTCGGAGATACTTGCTAATTTATCTGGATCATCACCTGAAACTTCAATTTCTACAGGTGTTCCACCACCACCAGAACCAAGTAAACCAACTTTAATATCGGCATTTGGGAAATTTTCAAAACTGAATGCATCTAGTTTTTCAACCATAAGATTATTCACCAAGAAAGAAGAGGTATTAATTAAAATATGTGCATAATTAGAATTTGCTTCATCTGCATTATAACCTAAATCGTAAGCTGATGGGCCTTCTCCAATATAAGCCGACCAATCTACAATCCCATCTGGTTTATCATCTGTTACTTTTAGTTCTTTTCCCATAAAGTCCTCAAGTGCTAAAATTACAGCTGTGGTACTTTCAATTTTTGTGTTCTCTGGTAAATTAACATCTACCGTTATCATATTACGATCACTATCTGGAAAGAATACAAATCCTAAAAGACCAAATCCAAAAATGGATAAAAAGAACATAAAAACGATAAGCACCAATACTGATTTTTTCCAATTGAGCGCTACTAAGATTAAATCTTTATACTTACTTTTTAATCCATTAATTAATTTATCTAAGAAGCTTACTTTCCCAGCTTCTTTTGGTTTTACTTTTAAAAAGAAAACACAGAATAGGGTGATAACACTTAACGCTATAATCCATGAAGACAAGAGAGCAATCGTTATAACAACGAAAATGGGTCCCATAATATCTCCCATGACCGATTCTGCCATATAGAAAGCTAAAAACGCTGCAGATGTTGTTAATGTTGAAATTAATAAGGGTGTAAATAATTCTGAACACGAATCTATGGCTGCCTTTTTAACAGAAATACCTGCCTCCATTTTTACCATGACCGATTCTGCTACAACAATAGCATTATCTACCATCATCCCTAAAGCCATAATTAAAGCTGCTAACGAAATTTGATTTAATCCAACATCAATTAACCCCATAACCATAAGTGTGGTGATGGTTACAATAGGAATTAAACTTGCTATGACCAATCCTGTTCTTATTCCTAAAAAGAATAACATCACTGCCAATACAATGGCAATAGCCTGTAAAAGGTTTCCAATAAAATCACTAATTTTTAAATCGATGTATTGATCTATTGATGCTAAACGAGATACCTCTAATCCAACTGGTAATTTATCTTGCCACTCCGCTAACAACACATCAATTTCTTCGCCTAACTTAATGATATTTGCACCTTCTTTTAAAGATATATGCAATGAGATAGCATCCTTTCCATTAATACGTACTTTTTGTTTTGGCGGATTGATATACCCTTTTTTAACCGTAGTAATATCTTCAAGAGCTATAACTTGTCCACTTTCTCCAACGGGGATTAACATGTTCTGTATCGACCTTAAATCGTTGAAATTACCCGTTGGTTCAAGAATAATACGTTCGGCTTCAACATTAATAGTTCCACCTGAGCTTAATATATTCGTACTACCAATAATATTTTTCAATCTGCTAGAAGTTAGTCCGTAGGCCTTTAATCTGGTATTTTCAAACTCAACAAAAACACGTTCTTCCTGCGCACCGTTCAACTCAACTTTGGCAGCATCTTCAAGTTTTATTAAATCATCTCTCAAATCATCTGCATAATCTTTCATTTCTGCATAGTCATAACCATCGGAAATTAAACCTACAGCAATACCAAATACTTCTCCAATACCATCATCCCGTAATTGCGGATTTACATTACTAGGCAAGCCTTGAATCGTGCTCAGTTTTCGACGTAAACGGTCCCATACTGGCTGTAATTCTTCAGGTGAAACTTCCATTTTTAATTCAACCTGAACAACTGAAAGTCCTGTACGCGATGTGCTTTTCACCACTTTTAATTCTGGTAATTCCTGTGCTACTTTTTCAATTTTGTCACTAACCAATTCTTCTACACGTTCTGGACTTGCGCCAGGAAATGAGGATACTACTGATGCTACTCTAATGGTATATGGTGGCATACTATCTCTTGAAAGGCTTGCGTAAAACAACATCCCCATGACCATAACAACAGCTAGGATACTTAAAACTACGCGATTACGATTTATTGAAAATTCTGTAAGATTCATAATTAATGGTTTGGTTAGCTATTATTATTTTAATCTTACGTCTTGTCCGTCTAATAAGGTTTGTAAACCAGCTGTTGCTATTTTATCTCCAGCTACTAATCCATTTTTCACTTCAAAACCATCAGCAGTCAACTCTCCTAATTCTAAATAGCGTTTATTCACTGTTCCCGTTGCATCATCCTTAGATGTAATTAAAAAAACAAAACGCCCTTTCCCATCTTCACCAACTGATTTAACAGGAATAATTAATGATTTACTTTGCTTGTTGTCACCATTTGTAAAATCGAAAGTAACGCTGGCTGCCATTCCTGGTTTAATGTCTTGTATTGGATTAATAATTTCTATGGCAGTAATATAAGTTGATGAATTTGGATCAATACTGGGTGACACTTCAAAGATTCTACCTTCAAATGTTTTATTTTCAATTGAAGAAAAATCCATTTTGGTAGTCATGTCTACTTTTACCTTATTAATAACAGATTCGGGTAAACCAACCTCAACCTTCATTCCATCACCAGCATTTAATTCGGCAAACTGATGACCAGCAGAAACGCGTTCATTTACAGCACCATCAGTCCAAGCAATAACACCATCTTTTGGTGCTCTAATAACACCATAGCTCAATTGTGTTGCTTGTATAGTTTTACCCTGTTTAGCAGATTCAAATTGATCTAAAGCTGATTGATATGAATTTTTTGCCTGTTCATATTCACTTAATGAATTACTTCCTTTTTCATATAAAGATTTTACTCTATCTAAATTTGATTTAGCGGTATTCATAGCCGATTTCGCCGTATTTAAAGCTGAAACTGATTGTTGATAAGATAAATTTGCTTCTACATTATCTAATCTGGCAATCACATCATCCTTTTTAACTTTTGCTCCTTTCCAATGATTAACTTTGGTAATAACACCACTACTTCTAAAACTTAAACCTATTGCATCACTGGCTTTTGCAGTACCGCTAAATGTTCTTATTTTATGAGCATCAACATCTCCCACTACTTCATATTTCACGGGTCGCAAAACAGTTTCTTTAACTTGCTTTTCTTCTTTACAAGAGATAAAGGCAATTAAACTTAAAATTGTGATTAGGATATATTTTTTAATCTTCATAATACAGGTTGTTAGTTTTTACTCAATATATATTGATTGGCTCTTTGAATGAATTCTTGATTTTCGGCTTCGGTATGGGTTAAAAAGAAATACCCTATAGCACGTTCTAATTGCATAGAAGTAATTAAATAATTATAATTTGCAGTAGATCTTGCTAACTGTGTTTGCAGGAAATTCGTCTGTGCATCTATTAATTGAATAATTGGTACCGCGCCTTGTTTATAAGCATTTTGTGTAAGCTCTAAACTTTCTTTAGCTGTTTCTTCAGATACTTTAGAAATTTCAATATTTGCTATTTCACTAATTAAATTTAAAATAATATCATTGACATTCTTTTCTATACTTAATTGAATGTTTTCCTTTTCAAAACCTAGTTGTTCTTGCTGAATTAGTGCTGTTTGACGATTTATATTTCTTTGATTTTGATTGAATATTGGTAAGGATAGATTCAACCCTACATTATATGTTCCGTCGGGAGCTGCTGGAAAACCAGCTGGCAGCGTCGAGCCTTTTCCCGATTGGGAGATAGCCAGATTATATTGTCCTTGTAATGCAACTGTAGGTATGAAACGACCATAATCATTTAAATCATAAGTGCGTTTAGTGACGTTTAGGTTATAATCTATACTTTTTAATTCTGGAGCATTATTTTTAGCCTCCTGAATTAAAAATTCAATTAAAGCTGGTTGTAATTTCGGATTATCTAAAATGACATAAAAGTCTTGATATTTATAATTTTTATAAACACCTTCGGAAAGTACTGCATCATTAATATCTATATCTTTATTAATAGGTGAATTCATTAATTGATTAATTGTAAAATAGGCTTGTCGTAATTGATTCCCAGCATCAATAAGGTTTTGCGTATTCTGTGCCAACTGACTCCTAAAACGCAACACATCAGACTTACCTGATGCACCGCCTTCAAAATTTTGTTCAGCTAATTCTAAATTACGTTTTGTAGTTTGCAAGTTCTGATTCTGAATATTTGTATTTGTTTTTAGAATTAAGGCATTAAAATAAGCTACTGAAGCATTTAACAGGGCATCTAATTCATTAGCATTATAATTTTCCTGTTCTGCTTTTCGTAATTCATCTTTAATATCAATATTTGCTGAAGCACTTTCAGAATAAATCAATTGCTCCAAAACAACATTTCCTGATGTTGAAATTTCTGGATTAGAACCATTTGAAATTTCTGCTACTCTAGGGTCTAGATAAACACCACTAACGCCAGCGGTAACATTTGGCAAATAACCGCTTTTAGCAATTTTAACATCTTGACCACTTAGTTCAATACTCTTTTTACTCGAAGATAAGCCTAAGTTTTGGTCTAAAACACCACCCATGATATCTAATATAGACAATGCATTTTCTGTTTTAGGTTTTGTAGTACTTCCAATAAAATCTGCGGAGCCTAACATGGCATATCTCAATGGAAAATCAATAAGTTTTGCAGTATCGAAATTAATAGTTAGCTTATTTTTATACTCTAGTAACAATGGCAATTCTGAAGCATTAGTACCACTATTAATAGCTTCTACGTTTAGAGCGATACGTCTAAAAAACTGATCTAAGTTCGTTTGAGGTTGATTGGTTGCTAATATACCACGCTCTACATCCTTAACTCTGTTAGCTGAAAATGATGGTAGTTTTTTAGTGTTAATCATTGAGGTTAGGGTCTCAAATTGTGCATTACCAAAATCAAAACCACCAGCAAGATAAACGGCATCAATGCCATCTAAATCAGAAGAACCAATACCATTTTCTGATAACGGAATTAAACGATATTGTTTTCCTGCTTTCTGAAAATATGGATCAAATATCGTCTCTAATGGAAGCGCATCTATAATGTAATCATCTATAATAATGCCGATATTTTTATAGTCGTAGATAGTTTCGAAGGCGTCCAAATCCTTCTTATAAGACAGCGGAGCGATGATATATGTAATATTATTAATCCCAGACGTTTTCTGTTCTGAAGGTAAGTTTATAAAATCTGAATTAATTGAACCAAAAACAATGACGGGTTTGGTATAACTTTCCTGTTGGCTCAAAACTATATTATCCATAACTCCAAAAGCCAAAATAATATCTGCATCACTATTAACCAATGATTGGTAGTTTGCCTTTGCTGTTTCTAAATTATAGTTGTTTGAAAGTACATTTTTAAAGTTTACTGTTTTACCTTGACCCAAAACTGCTTTAATTTCAGTTTTTAATTGTTCTAATAAAGGTTGTACTTCTGGTGTATCCTTGTCGGTCAAAAGACCTATTTCTATAGCTTGAGAAAAACTTAATTGAAAAATTAATACGAAGAAAAATACGAGGTTTTTTTTCATAGGGGTTAGTTTTTTTGTAAAAATAATGCTTTTATTTTATTCCAACATACTGATTTTTTTAAATTAAAAAATGAAAAGAGTAAAAACAGCCTTATTTTGCAAATATTAAATAAGAAAATGTTTTGCATTTTCCTTACTAGTTATGGAAACTGGGCTCGAATCGGCGACTCTTAGGTTATGAAATTTAAAACTTTGATTAATCATTTAAATCACTTCTACTACGAAAAAATATCAATAACAAAAAAAAGATAATAGTTTTTGATATTAAATCTATTTAAATCTCATTATTCTAAATTAAGTCAAAGAAAATAACAAAATGTTGTACCTATGTTGTACCTGAGTAAAAACGAAGTCTGATTTTAAATAAAAAAAGCTCTCAATAAATTGAGAGCTTTTGTACAGGTGGGGAGACTCGAACTCCCACACATTGCTGCATTAGATCCTAAGTCTAACGTGTCTACCAATTCCACCACACCTGCATTTCAAATATTTTAACACTAATAATTAGGTTAAATCCTAAGTCTAGCGTGTCTACCAATTCCACCACGCCCGCTAAAGGACTGCAAATATAATCAACATTTTTAAATTGCAAACTTTATAGTATCAAAAAACATTCTTTTTTATATTTTTGAATGCATCCACATAAAAACCTAATGAATAACATTCAATCTTACATAAAAGAACACAAAGACAGATTTCTAAATGAGCTTGTAGAACTCTTAAAAATTCCGTCTGTAAGTGCAGACTCTGCTTATAAAAATGATGTTCTAAAAACAGCCGAAGTCATCAAAACCAGCCTAGAAAAAGCAGGATGTGATTCAGTCGAAATATGCAAAACAAATGGATACCCCATAGTTTATGGCGAAAAAATTATTAATAAAAGCCTACCAACTGTTTTGGTTTACGGACACTATGATGTGCAGCCCGCAGACCCCATCGAATTATGGGATTCACCACCATACGAACCCGTAATTAAAAAAACAGACAAACATCCAGAAGGTGCTATTTTTGCTCGTGGTGCTTGTGATGATAAAGGGCAAATGTACATGCACGTTAAGGCTATGGAATTCATGACCTCCACAAACCAACTCCCATGTAATGTAAAATTCATGATTGAAGGCGAAGAAGAAGTAGGGAGCGCAAACCTAGCGACCTTTGTAAAAAACAACCAAGAGAAACTAAAGAACGATGTTATTTTAATTTCTGATACAGGAATGATAGCCAACGATGTACCATCAATCACAACCGGACTGAGAGGCTTAAGTTACGTTGAAGTAGAAGTTACAGGGCCAAATAGAGATTTACACTCGGGGCTTTACGGCGGAGCTGTAGCAAATCCAATCAATATACTAACTAAAATGATTGCTTCACTTCATGATGAAAACAATCACATAACCATACCAGGATTTTATGACAACGTAGAGAAACTCTCTAAAGAAGAGCGCGCAGAAATGGCAAAAGCACCTTTCAATTTAGAACACTACAAAAACGCATTAGATATTGATGCTGTTTACGGAGAAGCTGGCTATACCACCAACGAGCGCAACTCCATTCGCCCAACATTAGATGTTAATGGTATTTGGGGAGGTTACATTGGCGAAGGCGCAAAAACCGTTATTGCCAGTAAAGCTTATGCTAAAATTTCCATGCGCTTAGTGCCAAATCAAGATTGGGAAAACATTACAAAACTATTCAAAACGCATTTCGAAAAAATCGCATCAAAAGGTATTAAAGTAAAAGTTACACCACATCACGGTGGCCAAGGTTACGTTACCCCAATAAATAGCATTGGTTATCAGGCGGCTAGCAAAGCCTATCAAGACACCTTTGGCAAAACTCCAATTCCGCAACGTAGCGGTGGTAGCATTCCTATTGTGGCACTTTTCGAGCAAGAGTTAAAAAGCAAAACCATTTTAATGGGCTTCGGTTTAGATAGCGACGCTATTCATTCGCCAAACGAGCATTTTGGAATTTGGAATTATTTAAAAGGCATAGAAACCATTCCATTTTTTTACAAATATTTCACAGAACTATCAAAAAAATAATTTGGGCGTTACCCACAAGGGGTCGGGCTTTCCGTTATATCTTTTTTGAGAAAAACAAAAAAGGATGCCACTGCAATCCCTAACGCAGTCCCAACTTTAATATGTAATACATGAAAAACCAGCATACCAACCATCTTTTACTATTAGCACTTGCTACAGTTTTAATAAGTACATCTGGTACATTAGGGAAATTCATAAATCTACCAACCCCTGTAACAATATGGTCTAGAAGTGCTATAGCAGCCTTTTTCCTATTTATCTATTGTATTTACAAAAAGTATAGTATTAAAATAAAATCTAAAAAAGATACACCAACAATTATACTAGGTGCAGTTTTATTGGGCGCACATTGGCTTACCTATTTTTATGCTTTAAAACTTTCCAATGTAGCATTAGGTATGCTATCTATGTTTACGTTTCCAGTAATGACAGCGCTGTTAGAGCCTTTCTTCACCAAATCAAAATTCAACCCTATTCATGTGCTTTTAGCAATAATAGTTTTAATAGGTATTTACATTTTAGCTCCCGAGTTTAGTTTTGAAAATACACAACTAAAAGGCATCTGCTTTGGACTTATTTCAGCCTTATGTTACTCCCTCAGAAATTTAATTTTAAAACGTCATGTAAACCAATATAATGGTACAGTACTTATGACGCAGCAAGTGCTTATAGTAAGCGTTCTACTTCTTCCCATAATGTTTGCTATGAATACAGAAAATATAAGTACACAGTTCCCATATTTAATAATCTTAGGATTAGTAACCACAGCTATTGGTCACTCCTTATTTATTGGGAGCTTAAAGCATTTCTCGGTAAGTACTGCTAGCATCATTGGAAGCGCACAACCCATTTGTGGCATTGTTATCGCATTTTTCTCTTTAAACGAAATCCCCACATTAAACACCTTTATTGGCGGAAGTTTAATTTTAGCTACTGTGGTTATTGAAAGTGTTCGGTCTAGAAAAAGATAAACAATTATCTTTTTCTCTGAAAAAGTGTAACAAACCACCCGCTTTAACGTTCTAATAGTCAATCAATCAAAAAACAATCACATTATGTTAAAGCGCTTTTTCATCATCTGCTCTGGTGCAGATACAGATATTTTAGAAGACTGTTCTATAGGAGAACAAAACAAATACGCTGGCATAGGCGCCACCGTTTTCTTTACTGCAGTAATGGCTTTTATTGCCGCTAGTTATGCCCTATTTACTGTTTTTGACAATCTTTACACTTCTATTTTCTTCGGTCTTATTTGGGGTTTACTCATTTTCAATCTAGACCGCTATATTGTTTCTACCATAAAAAAAACAGGCCATGTTATAGATGAATTAATTCAAGCATCTCCTAGAATTTTATTAGCCATTATTATAGCCGTAGTAATTTCAAAACCTCTAGAACTTAAGATTTTTGAGAAAGAGATAAATCAAGTTTTACTAGAACAAAAAAACGAGATGACATTAGCAAATAAAACTCAACTTGCGGAGCAGTTTACACCAAGTATCGATGGTTTAAACAATAATATTTTAGCACTACAACAACAAATAGACTCTAAAGAAGCAGAAGTTAATCAGCTTTATGACACTTATATTGCTGAAGCCGAAGGAACAGCAGGAACAAAATTATTAGGCAAAGGGCCTGTCTACAAAGAAAAACGAGAGAAACATGATGCGCTTCTTGCTGAATTACAACAATTAAAACTAGATAATAAAGCAAAAATTGCTGCTATTGAAAATGAAATAGTTAAACTAAAAGGTGATTACGATACCCAAGTGACAACCACACAACCCATAATTAATAATTTTGATGGATTAATGGCAAGGGTAGACGCTTTAGGTAAACTCCCTTGGTTACCATCTTTATTTATCTTTTTGTTGTTTTTAGCCATTGAGACCTCGCCTATTTTTGCAAAACTATTATCACCTAAAGGAGCTTATGACTTTAAGTTAGAAGACCAAGAAACAGCTTTAAAAACTAACGTACTTCAAAATAAAAACCAACTCGAAGCTATGTTAAAAGCAGATTACGCTATTAACGATAGAATATATAGTGATATTGAAAAAGAGGACGAGCTATATAATTACAAGCGCAAAAAAGCGAGGGAACTTATGCAATTGCAGGCAGATGCCTTTTATAAACAACAGAAAAATATATTATAATTAAGCTGCTGCTACTTCAGTTTTGAAATGATCGTATAACTCTTTACAACCAAAACCAACTATAGATAATCTTTTGTTTTTAGCTAAAGCTTCTTCATGAAGCTTTGAAATAGCATCAACACCATATTTATCCATACTTTCAATATCTTGAATACTTATAGTAAGATTATTTACTTTTTCAAAAATGTTGTTAAATTCATCATTAAACACATTTACACTTTGCTTGTTAAGTATACCTTTTACTTTGAAAAAATTGTTGCATTGGGAAATTTGAAAATCCATAATCATTTGATTTTAAGAGGTTAAAAATAAACTTGAGGGAGAGTTCTTTTTTTATTGTGAGTTAAAAGTAGAAAAGATATGAGGTTTACACACTATTT
The DNA here is from genome assembly GCF_947487575.1 of uncultured Algibacter sp. Lineage (GTDB taxonomy): Bacteria > Bacteroidota > Bacteroidia > Flavobacteriales > Flavobacteriaceae > Algibacter_B. The sequence goes on from NZ_CANKXG010000003.1 coordinate 278,316, forward strand.
TTTCGACCAATAGATTTTTACTCTAGATAAAAAAAACCTTTATGTAAATTTCATCGATGAGCTACCTTTTTTAATTTCTAATTTTCACTTAATCGAAAAAATTAAAACTGCTTTTAAGATTTTACTACATTTACCTTCGTTTTAAAACATGGTACATGTTTTGTATTAACAAATAAAATTATTACTCATTATAAATTTAAACAGATGAAAAAAATTATTGTATTACTTTTTATGGTCTGTTTTTTTAATAGTTACGCACAAACTAATGAAGAAGCCGATATAAAAGCCATTAATAAAGTTCTAAAAAAGCAACGAATAGCTTGGTCTAATAACAACTTGGAAGAATATATGGAAGGTTATTGGAAAAGTGATTTGTTAAAGTTTTATGGCAGTAATGGCGTAACTTATGGCTGGTATAATACATTAGAGCGATACCAAAAAGCCTACCCTACAAAAGACCACACAGGAAAACTAAGCTTTAGAATTAACGATATTACAAAAATAAGTGAAGGTGCATATTATGTTTTAGGTGAGTATCATTTAAAACGCGAAGTTGGAAATGCCGATGGTATTTTTATGCTTGTTTTCAAAAAAATTAATGGAGAATGGAAAATAATTGCCGATACGTCGTCTTAATGTATGTCTCCTTTAAATTAGAATAGCCAGAAATGCAAACCTTTTTAGAATAGCCAGAAATGCAAACCTTTATTATTGCCCTAACCAACTCCCATAAAAGATGGATTTATTTTAAGATAAGGTTCTCTTGTTACTCAAATGGATTATCAATATTACTCATTGGCTTAGTGAACCATTTAGGCCCTTCTTTTGTCATATAAATATGGTCTTCATGGCGCACTCCAAATTTATTGGGTACACAAATCATAGGCTCGTTACTAAAACACATTCCAGGTTTTAAAATAGTTTCATCTCCTTTAACAATATATGGATACTCATGTATATCTAAGCCAATACCATGGCCTGTTCTGTGTGGTAACCCCGGAAGATTATAATCTGGCCCAAGTGCATGAGACTCTAGAATCTTTCTAGACGCCAAATCAATTGTAGCACAAGTGTTTCCTATTTGAGCCGCGTGAAAAGCTGCTTGTTGTGTTTCTTTTTCTATATTCCAAATGCGTCGTTGCAAATCATTAGCCTCTCCAAAAACATAAGTTCGTGTTATATCTGATATATAATCATGGATTACGCATCCCGTATCAATTAAAACCATATCGTTCATTTCCAAGTTCTTTGGTGATTTAACACCATGCGGAAATGAAGAATCTACACCAAATAATACAATACAAAAATAAGAACCAGAAGCAGCTCCAAATCGTTTATGCGCCTCATTAATAAAGTCTTCAACTTCCTTACCACTAATACCTACTCTTAAAATTCTAGCTGTGGCTTTCTGGACTTCTAAAGTAATATTCATGGCATGCTGCATAATAGCTATTTCTGCCTCAGACTTTATCATTCTGCACCCAGATATAATAGATTTAGCATTACTTAATGTAAATACAGATGTAATTTTTTGAATACCATTACTAATAAAAAAAGGTGTTGTTTCATCAATTAAAACCTCGCCATTTATTACACCATTGTCGTTAAGAATTTGAATAAATAATTGATAAGGGCTTTCATGTTCTTCCCAACAATGAACTATGCCATCAATAATCATAAAATCTAAAACAGTACCTTTTTCAAATTGAGGTGCTATATAATGAAGTGTTCCGTTTGGAAATAACAAAGCACCAACCATACGCTCACTAGAATTCCAATGGGTTCCAGTAAAATAAAACAAATTAGTTCCTGAATGTAAGTATATAGCTTGAACATTTTGAGTTCTCATTAATTTACAGGCTGTATTAATTCGTTGTTGAAACTCTTCCTTTTGTATAGGCTTTACTAAATGTGTATTTGATACGATTGCATTTAGTTCTTCTTCTATAGTTGACCCTCCAATTCCAATCATATTTTTTATTTTAATTATTCATTAAGGCTTCAATATCTTCAATTTCTATTGGCATAGTTTCGGTTAAATTAATATTGCCGTTTTCTGTAATTAAATAATCGTTTTCTAAACGACAACCTATGCCTTCTTCAGGAATATATATATTCCTGGTTCACAAGTTAAAACCATACCAGCTTCAAACGAACGCGAATATAATCCAACATCATGTACATCCAAACCTATATCATCTGTATTATTATGCTTTACATCATTTGATGTTAAAATAACAATGGTATTTGGCTTCATTTTAGAACAGAAATTAACTCTGTTTTTTATGAATAAGTTATTTGAAATTTGATGTACCTCATAATTTAAAAAATTCTATCTGGATGATAATTGGCTAGTTCTAATGAAGGTTTTTGTTCCGAAATAATTTCAGAGACCAACTTTCCTGTTCCTGTTGCCATAGTCCAACCCATCATAGCATGACCTGTAGCAATAGTTAAATTTTCACATTTTAAAGATTTTCCAATATACGGTAATCCATCTGGTGAAACTGGGCGTAAACCAGATGCTACATTATTTTTTTCTTCTGAAGTTAAGTTGATTTCTGGATAATATCGCTTAACAGCATTAGCAATAGCTTCAACTCTAACTTTATTTATGTTATGATTGATACCTGCTATTTCCATTGTACCCGCAAATCGTGTAAAGCCATTCATAGGAGTTACTGCTACTTTTGCTTCCGTTAAAATTGCAGGTATTACAATTTCTGTTTCATTTTTTGTATTAATCCGGTAGCCTTTTCCTGCTTGTACTAATAGTTGTATTCCTAATTTTTTACTCAATATTGGTGACCAAGAACCCGTAGATAAAACAAAATCATCTGCTTTTAAAATTTGTCTATTGGTTTTTATTGATGAAATTTTTTGATTTATCACCTCTAAATCTTCAACCTTTTCATTTGTATAAAAAACAACACCCACGTTTTTTAAATGTGTTTTCATTTCCTCCATAAATTCATTTGGCGTTGTATGAGAATCACATTTATAATAAGTAGCTCCTATTACATTTAACGAAACATTTGGTTCTAGTTGTTTTAATTCCTTTAAATTAATTTCTTTAGCATCTAAACCTTCTTGCTTTGCTAAATTGGCTGTTTTTATTTCTTCCTCTAGCATTTTAGAAGTTTGACACAACATAAGTAAACCTTTTTTTTCATAATGAAATGAAAAGCCTTCATCACGTTTTATATCATCATATAAATCTTGGCTTAAAAGTGAAATATTTTTAATAACGGGAATTGCTTTTTCAACATGTTTTACATTACATGATTTATTGAAAGCCAAAGTCCATTTTAAAAAGTCTAAATCTAAACGTGGTTTTATATACAGTGGACTTGATTTATTAAGCATCCATTTTAATCCTTTTTTCATAACCCCGGGAGCAGATAAAGGAATAATATGGCTTGGAGATAAATAACCTGCATTTACATATGATGCTCCAGAATCAAGGTTTGATTTATCAATAATAGTAACTTGATGCCCTTCCTTTTGAAGGTAATACGCAGAACATAAACCAATAATTCCACCACCAATAATTATTACTTTCTTCGACATTTACTAAATAAATTAAGTCGTGATTATTTTTCTAATTCTATCAACTGTTATAATTCTAAAAGTATTTGAATTAATTGTAATCCTGATGTTATAATCTTTATTAGAAATATAAAAATTCTTTCCTTTCTTCTTATAATTTTCTACATCTGTTTCTTTTAAAACGCTTTTAATAAGCGTTTCTGTTTCACTATTCGATAAGTTTGTGTTTAACTTTTTATTTATTCTTTTATAAACTAGTTCTGTATAGCAATGATTTTCTAGAATATCATTCTTATTACTTTTCATAGATTCAATATCAAATTACCTGAAATCCATAAGCATAAGGATCATCAACATCATCAATAAAAATAGTATTATACCCGTATATTTTTGCCCAACCCTGTATACTTGGAATAATTGCTAATTCACCATCTATAGTTGTTTCCTTTTCAACGCGACCTATAAATTTACTTCCTATAAAGCTTTCATGAATAAATGGTTCATTGGGTTTTAATTTTCCTTTAGCATACAGTTGTGCCAAACGTGCCGATGTACCTGTACCACACGGGCTTCTATCTATAGCCTTATCACCATAAAATACAGCATTTCTACCCGATGACGCAGAATCTATTGGATTTCCAGTCCACAACATATGAGTTACATTTTTAATGGTTTCATTTTCTGGATGGATAAATTTATTAGGATATTTTTTATTGATTCTATCTCTAACAACCTGTGAAAATTGAATGATTTTTGAAGCTGTAAAGTCATGCACGCCAGAAAAGTTTTTTTGTGGATCTACAATAGCATAATAGTTTCCGCCATATGCAACATCAAAAGTAACTTCTCCTAATTCTGGGCAATCAATAGTTAAATTCTCAGCAGCTAAATAGCTTTTAACATTAATAAGTTTTACCCAATCAACTTTATTTCCAGATTTTTTATATTCAATTTCAACCAAACCTGCTGGTGCTTCCATTCTGATTTTTCCTGAAACTTTAGGAGCAATTAACCCTTCTTCAATAGCAATCGTAATAGTACCAATAGTACCATGACCACACATTGGCAAACAACCTGAGGTTTCAATAAACAAGATAGCAAAATCATTTTCAGGATTATGTGGTGGATATATAATACTACCACTCATCATATCATGTCCACGAGGTTCGAACATTAATCCTTTTCTAATCCAATCGTATTCTTTTAAAAAATGTTGACGTTTCTCACTCATGGTTTTACCAACCAATTTTGGACCTCCTTCTTTAATAACGCGCACCGGATTTCCACAAGTGTGAGCATCAATGCAAACAAAAGTATGATTTGCCATTTTTAAATTACATCTTTTATAACTACCCTTTTTCAAAACCAAATGGTACTATAATAACACCTATTATGCCTTTAGAGTTAGTCACTCTTTATTTTTATATTTTTTAAATGCATCTCAATATCGACTGGTTTATGGACTACTTTTACAGATACTGGATATTTTTCTAATAATCTTTTTGGACGAATAGGTCGTTTCTCAAAACCACCACCGCAATTTGGACAAACCTGTTGTAAAATCGTGTCAACACAATCTTTACAAAATGTACATTCAAATGTACAAATCATTGCCTCTTGAGAATCAAATGGCAATGATTTATTACAGTGTTCGCAAGTTGGCCTTATCTCTAGCATATTGCTTTTGTATTAGGGATTGAAGTGGCATTCTTTTGTTTTTTCGCAAAAGATATAACCTTCGACTTCGTTCAAGACAGGCTACAAGCCTGACCGCGCCAAAGCGTGGTAACACCAAAACTATTTATATTAAAACACTTAGATTTTTATAGTCTGGTAATGTTGGCCTAACTGCCAAAGCATCTTCAATAATTTTTGTTATGCGCTTGCGTTCTTCATCTTGTAACACTAAACGTGGTGCTCTAACATATTCTGAGCCTATGTTTGTGTGTACGCTTGCCATTTTTATATACTGAACTAATTTTGTGTGTATATCTAATTCTAGTAGTGGCATAAACCAACGGTAAATTGATATAGCTTCTTGTATTCTTCCTACTTTTTGAAGTTCATAAATGGCTACTGTTTCGGCTGGAAACGCATCGACTAATCCAGCAACCCATCCATCTGCACCGATAAGCAAACTTTCTAGGGCTAAGGTGTCTACACCACACATAATGGCTAATCTGTCTCCAAAACGGTTTTTTATTCGTGTAATATTTGTTGTATCTCTGGTAGATTCTTTTACAGCCTGAATATTAGGGCAACTCTCTAAAAGTTCTCCAAACATATCAAGGGTAACTTCAATTTTATAATCTACAGGGTTATTGTAAATCATAATTGGTAGTGATGTACTATTTGCTACTGATTTAAAATATTCAATTACCTCTTGATCACTTGCTTTGTAACGCATTGGAGGTAACATCATAAGCCCTTTAGCTCCATCTTCTTCTGCTGTTTTTGCTAGGGTAATTGCAGCTTTTGTAGTTTGTTCTGCAATATTCATTAGTACCGGAACTCTACCTTCAACAAAAGCAACGGTTTCTCTTGTTAAGATACGCCCTTCTTCTTCGGTTAGTGTACTTGCTTCTCCTAGCGTTCCGCCTAAAACAATACCATGCACACCTGCTTCTAATTGTGCATTTATGTTTTTTCTAAATAATTGCATATCCAATTCATCATTGGCATTGAATTGGGTTGTTACTGCTGGCATTACGCCTTTCCATTGAATACTCATAACATTAAATTTTAATACTGTAAAATTACTTCGTGTTTTAGGATTTTATAAATGCTTTTTTAATCATAACGCATACTATATTATCCATTTTAATTATTTAAATTAAATTTTAGAGTATTATTTTTGTATCATTGTACTCGCAGTTATGAAAATAATTTAATGAGATACTGCAATAAATTCAGCACAAGTGAAAGTCCTCCCTTTTAAAATTCCAAAACCTGAACAAGATGCTCTTATATTTCAGATTGATCAAGGCGATACTTTTTATGAGAAACTCCATCAGCATGAAGAAATACAAATAAGTTTGATTGTAGATGGCTCAGGTACTCTTGTGGTAGGAGATTCTGTAAATGATTATACAAAAAATGATGTTTTAATAATTGGAAGTCATATTCCGCACGTTTTTAAAAGTGATAATAATGCTTCTAAAAACTTCCATATGCTTTCTTTATTTTTTACAAGAGACTCGTTTGGTTCCTTTTTTTTTGATTTGGAAGAACTCAAAGAATTGCATGGTTTTTTTAAACGTGCTAAACATGGTTTTAAAGTAACATCAAAACTAAAACAGATAAAAATTTTATTTTTTCAACTTGAAAAAGAAACAAAATTAGATAGATTTTTAACACTACTTAAAATCTTAAAACTTACTTCAAAATCGAACTACAAAAGCCTTTCTTCTTTTATTTATGATAAAACATATACTGATAATGAAGGGCAAAGAATGCGTAATGTTTTTGAATATACTATGAACAATTTTCAAAAAGAAATATCTTTAGACGTTATTGCCAATATAGCAAATATGACAAAAAATGCTTTTTGTAAATATTTTAAAAAGCGGACTAATAAAACCTTCGTTAAATTTTTAAACGAACTACGTGTAGAATATGCTTGCAGATTATTACAATCTGACAACGATTTACCTGTAGTTGAAATTGCAGATCAAGTTGGTTTTAACAATATGTCGAACTTTAACAGGCAATTTAAAACTATAAAAAACTGTAATCCGTCTGAATTTAAAAAAACGCCTTATTAAAGCTTCTTTACAAATTCTGTAATAATAACCGTTAGCGTTGGCCCAACTTTACCTTCAATATATTTCTCGTTATCGCGATCTAAACGAATATTACGCACAGCAGTACCTTGCTTTGCAACCATACTAGAGCCTTTTACTTTTAGGTCTTTTACAAGTACTACATTATCGCCATTTTCAAGAATTACTCCGTTAATATCTCTATGAATGATTTTTTCGCTTTCGTCTTTATCTTCTCCTGTTGCTCTAGCTAAAGCCATGGCATCATCATCTAAATACATCATGTCTAATAAATCTTTTGGCCAGCCTTCATTACGAAGTCTTTGCAACATTCTCCAAGCCATAATTTGAACCGCAACATGCTCACTCCACATACTATCATTTAAACATCTCCAATGGTTTGGATTCATTTCTGTATCGCCATTTATTTGATCTAAACAAGTCTTACAAGCTAAAACATCATTGGCTACATTTTCGTTTAATGATGGTGGAATGGTGTACTGGTTTAAATCTTGTGTAGATGTACATAATTCGCAAGCATTATTGCTTCGTTCTTGTAATGTTTGTAAAACGCTCATAGCTTATATTTTTTGCAATATTACGGCTTATTAGCAGGTAACACAAGTAGAAATTATTACAAACAAAAAAGAACGCATAAAACGTTCTTTTTTGTTAAATTAATTAGACAACTTTTACTTTCCAAGGTCATGAATCCATGTATACAGATAATCACCATGAACTCCAGTAAAGTAAGATCTCCAAGCTTTTCCTTTGGCTTTATTCTCTTCAGTATCTGGAAATGCTTCTTTCATTAATTCATCCCCTCTATCAAACATTTTATCTAAATCGGCTATTGAATCTAGAAAAAACGCTTCTATATACTCGGTTTTGTCAGAGCCCCAAGCATGTACATTAGGATAATATGCTTTAACATATTCGTTTTTTTGAACAATTCCAGCATTTCCTTCCATTCTTAATTTATTAAATTCTTCCATAGTGCCATCTTCTGGAAAAGCAAAATGGCTTTTTCTAACGTAACACACCATGTCTTTTGTTGGTTTTTCAGTCATATGTTTAGCTCCCTCAATAGGTGCATAAATTTCGTCTGAATGTTCGTTAGCATAATATGAGCTTAAGTTTTTCAAGAATGCTTTTCTTTCTGCTTCATCTGGCCATGCTTCCTTTTCTAACTCACCGTTTCTCTCCCCAAACTTACCCATATCTTCCCAAGAGGCAAAGTTTTGTACTGTAAGAAACTCAGTATTATCTGCCGTCATATTATGTAAATAAAATGAAGCACCCATTATATATTCATTCTTCATGGTTACTTTTTCATGGTACTCTTTTGCAGCAGCCTTCCATTCGGACATTTTAAAATCCTCCTTATCCATATTCCAATGATTGGTGGTTACAGTCATAAATTCCTGACTCTTTGGAGCATCATCTTGTGCTAAAATTGTAGTTGTACTAAATAACAATAGCGTTAGAACTATTGCTGAAAGTAATTGGTTGATTGTTTTCATAATCTGTTAAAAATTAAAGTTAATATATTTAGTTAAAAAATTAAATACGGCTTTAAGATTTAAGGGCTTTGACTATGCTATAAAAAATATTAAGGAGATTGAGAGATTATAAATATACTTAAAAACAAATGATTATCAGCACTTTACTCAAGTAAAGTTTCTTTCATTTTTTTAGTCATGCCTTTTATAACCATATCATAAGAATGATCTATTAATGCTTTAATAAGTGTTGATGGTAATTCACCCTGATGAAGATAGAGTGTGTTCCAATGTTTTTTACTCATATGATACCCCGGCCGAATACTGTTATATTCAGCACGTAACTCTTCTGAATATTCTGGATCTGCTTTTAGATTTATAGCTGCCTCTCCGCGCTCCCACCATTTAAGAGAAGCCAATGCGAACATTTTGCCTAGTACTTTAAAAACAAGGGTATCATTATCAAAGGGAAAATCTTCCGTGGTTCCTTTTTTGCTTAAACAGTATTCTCGAATTTGCTCGATGTTCATTTTAAAAGACGTTCCATGATTTTTTCAGGATGTGCTAACTCTAAATATCCAAATTGTTTATACAATCCATGTGCATCTGCTGTTTTAAGCATCCATACTTTACAGGTTTGTAATTCTGGAGACTCGTGTATTGTTTTTATTAATTCCTTAGAATAGCCATTACCTCTGTAAACTGGTAATATAAATACATCCATGAGGTATGCAAAAACAGTATAATCAGTTGCTACTCTTGCAAAACCTATTTGCTTTCCATCTAAGTAAACACCTAAACAAAAACAATGGTCTATTGATTTTTTAACCTCCTCTAAAGTCCTTCCTTTAGCCCAATATGATTTTGTTAAAAAACCATGAATAACTTCTATTTGAAGTTTACTTTTATCATCAGAAATATTCAACATTATTCAAGTTTTTTGGTTTCAGAAGTTCCTATTTCTAAAGCTGAGTAATCTAATTTCCAACCAATGGTTTCAACAATAGTTTCGATAAGCAAAATGGTTTCTAGTGCCTCTTTTTGTGCTACTTGAATGAGCCCGCTTTCTGGTATTTTTTCTTGAATATGCTGTTTTGCATCATTATGCAAGCTTGTTAAGTCACTAGCTTCAAACTTATTAAACAAACCATCAGATTTGTCATAATAATTTAGATTAGTTTCTATAGAAAGCACTTCGGGCTGTGGAAAATGATTTAAAATGATTTTCTTTTTATCGGTATCGGCCTGCAATTCAATTTTCGACAAATCGTACCCTAAATGCGCCTTGGCGTTTATAACAACTAAGGCTTTCTTTTTACTTGAAATTAGCTTTAAAAAACGTTCCTTAACATCTTCATAATGATAAATTTCGGCAAAATCTCCTTCAACAGTAATAAACTTACATACCTTTTTTATCTTATCTAAAAGTATAGTAGATTGCGAATTAACAAGCTGCTTCTTTTTAATAGACTTTAAAACGGTAACAACACCTAGTGTTACTAAAATTGCAATAATTACGGCTAAAAAAATTTCCATTTAACTAATAACTTTATATAAAATAGGTTTACTGGGGGATGCATCATTCTCAAATGGGGCTATTTGTAAATTTAAAAAATACTCGCCATCTTCTATTTTATTTGACACATAAATCAATTCGGTAATTGTGGCATCTAAGCGTAACTTTCCTTTAGTGTTCCAAAAAGCATTGTGTGCCAAAAGTTGGCATTCGTCTTTTTCTTTATCTATACTTGGTAAGTCAATTAACAAGTGTTTCACCCCTTTTTCACGTAAATAAATTGCTGCATCCTCCAATAAATATGGCGGATTTGTGTGTGAATATTGTTTAGTCCACTTTTCTAATCTTGTATTTGGAAGGGTTCTAATAACAATGGCATCACGCTTTTTATTACCCAATGCAAATTGAATTTGCTTTAACGAAATTACAGAATCACCATTTAATCTTTCTGGTGCTACCGTTATTACTTCAGCTAAAAAGAAAAACCGTTTTAAGTTTTGGTTTACTGAATGTACTTTCTCGGTAATATGACCAGCACATTCTGTGTGTGTTCCATGAGCATGAGGATTAAAATATACATTATTGAAATTTACACAAGCTCCTTCTTTTACACTAGCAGTCCATTCTCCTTCTTTTACAGGTTCTATTTTGGGTTCATCTACATACCATGCACTTACGTTACTTTTTGAAGCTCTAATAGGTATGGAAACATCAAGAGGTTTTGATAAATCTATTTGAAGTTTCCTAGAATTATATTGTATTGTTGTAATCAAGATAAGTTAATTTTAAAAAGGTTAGAGGCAATACCATCGCTTAAAAATTTACCTTTTTTTGTAGTTAGCAATTTATCATCCTCAATATACAATAAATGTTCCTTAATATAAATTTCTGATTGTTTCAAAAGATAGTTTTTATAGTTTTCACCAAAATCTTCTTGAATTTTTTTTAATGAAATCCCCCAAATAGTTCGTAAACCTGTCATGATATATTCATTAAACTTATCAGCCTTAGAAAGCGTTTCTACTTCTATTGGAAGCACATTTTTTTGAATTGACTTTATATACTTTGTATTATTTGACACATTCCAAGCACGTTGGTCACCATTGAATGAATGTGCAGATGGACCAATACCTAAATATGATTTCCCTAACCAATATGCTGAATTATTTTTACTGAAATAATTAGGTTTTCCAAAGTTTGAAAGTTCGTAATTAATAAAGCCTGAAGCTTCTAATTTTTCTGCAAGAATATGGAATTGTTCTTGTGCTAAATCGTCATCAACATTTTCTATCATGCCTTTTTTAATAAACGTTTCCAAGGCGGTTTTAGGCTCTACCGTAAGTGCATAACAAGATATGTGTGGTACATTGAATGATAATACGGTTTCTATATTTTCAATCCATTCTTCATTAGTTAATCCAGGAATACCGTAAATTAAATCGACAGAAATATTATCAAAGTGATGAGTTGCCTCAGCTAAACCTTGTTTTGCTTCATTTGCATCATGTGCTCGATTCATCAATTTTAAATCGCGCTCATAAAAAGACTGAACACCTATTGAAAGGCGGTTTATTCGAGTATTTGTTAATTCTTTTATTCGTAGAGGCGTTAAATCATCTGGATTTGCTTCTAAAGTGATTTCTGGATTTTCAGAGACTTTATAGTACTTATAGACTGAATCAATCAATAATTTTAATTCACTATCGGTCAATAAACTGGGTGTACCTCCGCCAAAATAAATGGTTTCTATAGTTTCATTTTGGAATTCATCTTGTCGCAATTCTAACTCTTTTGCTATACATTGAATTAACTCATCTTTCTTTTTTAAAGATGTTGAAAAATGAAAATCGCAATAGTGACAAGCCTGTTTACAGAATGGTATGTGTATGTAGATGCCGGCGATGATTATGAATTTAAGTTATTGAATTATGAGTAAAATTAGAACTAAATTTTCTTTTAACAATTAATTGTCTTCTAAAAGCTAGATAAAATGAATATCCATAAAAACCAAAAACTAGCACTACTATAAACCAAATCCATTTATCTCTAGTCTTCCGAAATCTTGTTTGATAAATTTCTAAAAAATATAGCATCAAAAAAATAACTCTCAAGTAAATCATAAAGCTAATTAAAAGTGGATTCCTACCTCTGCAGGAATGACAAAACAATTATTTCTTTATTCTCCCTTCATTCTGCTTCACAAAAGCACTCCAACCAGAATAACTCTTACCTACAGAAATTTTTCCTGAATTATAAAAGTGACATACTGCCGCAGCCAATCCATCTGTAGCATCTAAATTTTTAGGTAGTGTTTTTAATCCTAATAAACTTTGAAGCATTTTTGCCACCTGTTCTTTACTGGCATTTCCGTTACCAGTAATAGCCATTTTAATTTTCTTAGGAAGATATTCTGTTATCGGGATTTCTCTACTTAAACCAGCAGCCATGGCTACACCTTGTGCTCTTCCTAACTTGAGCATACTTTGCACGTTTTTACCAAAAAAAGGAGCTTCAATAGCTATTTCGTCAGGGTTATGCGTATCAATCAGCTCGATAGTACGTTCAAAAATTAGTTTTAATTTTAAATAATGGTCATCATATTTTTTTAAATCCAGCTCATTAAGTTGCATAAATTGCATCTTTTTACCAACCACTTTTATAAGCCCGAAACCCATAATAGTTGTTCCTGGATCTATTCCTAAAATAATTCGTTCTTGCTTCATTAATCTCCACAGTAATAGCAACCGCTTAGCGAAATAGATGCGCCAAAAGTTATAGTTAATAAATCTCCGTTAAACGACCCAAAGCCAGCAGAAACTGGATTAAAATCTTTACTAAAGCCAAAAATATAAGAGGTGTCCATAAAAACTGATAGCTTATCAGAAACACCATAATGAAACTCAATACCGCCCATTACATTTAAGAATGACGTATTATTACTTCTATAGTTACCTAAAGGTTTAATCATGGAAAATCCGGGACCAGCATGAGCAAAAGCCCTCATTTTATTTGAAAAACTGGTTATTATTGAAGCATCATAAACCAGTTGCACATTTATACGTGCATAGTTTACTTTAAACTCTGGTGTATTATCCAGATTTGAAAATCGGTTGTAACCAAAATCTAACTTTGCCCCTAAACGTTGTTTAAACATATATTGCAGCCCTAAGTTAATAGTTGGAAAATTAATAGAATTGGCCTCAAAATCATTTACAAAACCATTTGATAATGGACTATTAACACCCAAAGCAAATTGTGCTTTAAAAGTGCTTGTATCACCTTGTGAAAAACTTGAAAAGCCAATAAAAAAAATAAATATGGGTAACCAAAAAGTGGTATTCAATTTAAAACTTAAGGTCATGTGGTAATATTCTTTTAATTTGCGACACTAATGCACAAAGCACTACCATACAAAACTAAACAATTCTTTTTTGTACTTATTAAATTAAGTATAGTAGTTGGTGCTTTTTACTTTATCTACAATAAAATAGTTAATAATAGTGCTTTAAGTTTTTCCTATTTTATTGATTTTTTATTAAAAAACAACCTTTTTTCAACAAAAAACATCACTTTTTTAATGATTTTAAGCATTTTTAACTGGATATTCGAAATATTAAAATGGAAAATTTTAGTGAGTTTTATTAAAAAAATCACTTTTAAAGATGCTTTAAAACAAAGTCTGGGCGCATTAACAGCTTCATTATTTACACCGAATAGAATTGCTGAATATGGTGCTAAAGCCATGTATTATATATCCAATTTTCGAAAACAAATCATGTTAGTCAATTTAATAAGTAACTTTCTTCAAATGAGTGTTACTACTATTTTAGGCGTAATTGGATTTAGTTTTTATATTTTAAAATACGACCCAGATTTAAATTATTATAAGATTGCAAGGTTTTTAGTTTTTGTAGTATTAGCAATTGTTTTACTTGGCTTAGGAATAACTAAAAGCAGATTTACCGTAAAAGGTTTTTCTTTAGAAAAAATTAAACGTTTTATTGTAGAATATCCAAAAGCGAAATTAGCTACTGGCTTTCTGCTTTCATTAATACGATATGCTATATTTTCTTTCCAGTTTTATTTTTTATTATTAATTTTTAAAACAGATTTAAACTACCTAGATGCCATGATTATAATTACATCTATGTATTTATTGGCATCAATTATTCCATCGATTTTTATTTTTGATGTTGTGATAAAAGGTAGTATTGCTGTTTATTTATTTTCGTTTGCAGGTGTAAATGAATTAATTATTCTTTGCATCATTTCTTTAATGTGGATTCTTAATTTTGTTATTCCAAGCTTGTTTGGAAGCTATTATATTCTTAGTTACAAACTCCCAAAAACTAAAGATTTACAATGATTTTAATAGCTCTACTGATAACACTAATTTACCTAAGCCTAATTGGAAGTTTTATTTTTGGGTTTGACAAGGTTAACACATTTAAGCTTGAGGATATACCTGCTAAAACCAAGTTTTCAATAGTTATACCATTTAGGAATGAGGCTAAAAACTTACCAGATCTATTAAAATCTATTGAAACTTTAAACTATCCAAACCATCTTTTTGAAGTTATTTTTATTAATGATGCTTCAGAGGATAATTCCGTTGAAATTATTAAAAAAGCTTTAAATGAATCTCAAACGAATTTTTCAATAATTTCAAACGAAAGAAAAACAAATTCTCCAAAAAAAGACGCCATAACCTCAGCTATTAAAAAAGCAAAATATAATTGGATAATTACAACTGACGCCGATTGCCAGTTACCTAAATTTTGGCTAGATAGTTTTGATGAGTTTATTCAAAAAGGCAATGCCGTTTGTATTGCTGCTCCCGTAACTTATAATATTGGCAATTCCTTTTTAAATAAATTTCAAATACTAGATATGCTTAGTTTACAAGGAGCAACCATTGGAGGTTTCGGTCTCAAAAAGCCATTTTTATGCAATGGTGCAAATTTGGGATATAAAAAATCCATATTCTTTAAAGTAAATGGTTTTGAAGGCAACACCAATATTGCCAGCGGAGACGATATTTTTATATTAGAAAAAGTTAACAAACAGTATCCAGACCAACTACATTATCTAAAATGCGAAAAGGCTATTGTAAAAACACAATCGCAACCCACTTGGAGTCATTTAATATCTCAACGCATTAGGTGGGCAGCAAAAACAAGTGCTTATAACAATTGGGTTGGCAAACTAATTGGGTTGGTTGTTTTGTTAATGAATGCCATAATTATAATTGGCTTAATGCTAAGTCTCATTGGTATTTTAAATTTAAAAACCCTCTTTTATATTGCATTTATAAAACTTAATATCGATTTCTTTTTAATCTACAAATCAGCTTCATTTTTCAACCAAAAAGAGGGCTTTAAAAGTTATATTTTGGGATTCATAGTATATCCTTTATTTAACGTTTATGTTGCCTTCATATCTATATTTTCGGGTTACAAATGGAAAGGACGCCGCTTTAAAAAATAAAGGATTTATAAAACCCTTTATTTTAGATTCCCGTTTTCACGGGAATGACAAATTTAATAGCAACCTCGAAACAAATTTTGAGGAGTTTCTTTTTCAAATAAATTTAGTAGTTTTATCCCATATGGACTTATTTGGCAAAACTTCAAACCCAGCTTTCAATAACTATTTTTTTGGAAATAAAAAATCGGCAGCAAAAACCATGACGGTAACTGGCATTTTTATCAAATCCATGTTATCCATAGCCATTATTGTTATCATATCCTTCGGTATGTGGAAGCTTCACGAAAACGGCGAACCCATTAAATGGTATTCTTTAGGCGGTATGTTATCAGCCATCGTTATTAGTATCGTTATTTCGGTTCGTCAACATTGGGCACATATTTTAGTCCCACTTTACGCCATTGCAAAAGGCTTTTTTCTGGGCGCCATGACCGTTTATGCGCATGCACAATTTCCTAATTTGCCCTATCAAGCCATTGGTATAACCGTTGTAACATTTATCGTTATGCTACTACTTTATCAAACTCGAATTATAGTTGTTACAAAAAAATTACGAAGCGTTATTATCACAGCTGCCACAAGCATTTTTGTTATTTATATAATTTCTTGGATATTAAGTTTTTTCGGTATTAAAGTTTTCATTTGGGGTATTTCGTGGCCAGCCATTATATTCAATATTCTCGCAGCCATTTTTGCATCACTATCCTTACTTCTCGACTTTGATTATATAGAGCGTCA
The DNA here is from genome assembly GCF_947487575.1 of uncultured Algibacter sp. Taxonomy (GTDB): domain Bacteria; phylum Bacteroidota; class Bacteroidia; order Flavobacteriales; family Flavobacteriaceae; genus Algibacter_B. Next base: position 294,869 of record NZ_CANKXG010000003.1, read on the forward strand.
CAAAAATAAGTCGCCAAAGTATAAAGAGTGGTTAGCCACATGGGGACTTCTAGTCACCCTAGTTTGGTTATATATGGAAATATTAAGATTAATGCGAAAACTAGCTATTAAGTTTTAATTTTGGGCGTTACCCAAATGGGTCGGGCTTTCTCTACTCGCTTCCTCCTTCGTCGGCGAGCTCAAACACGCCGTTCAATCCCTAACGCAGCTATCCGCCAAGGCAAGTGTAAATAAGCTAATTTACTTGAATAACTATTGGCAATTTAAACACTGTTGTTACGTGTTGCCCGCGTTTTATCGCTGGAAATATTTTAGGCAAGGAATCAAGACTTTTATTAAGTAAGTGCTTAATATTTGGTATTTCTAAAGTGGTAAGCGAGTCTATTTTAGCCTCAAGTAATACTAATTCACCTTCGTTAGAAACTTGAAATTTTAGCATTATAGTATCGTTAATATCCTGAGTAACAACAATACGTTCATCTAGCAAATAACTCGTAATGTTTTCAGCTATAGTTTCCTGAAAACATAATGTTCTTTCATCTTTCGAAATTGCATCATCACATTTTGAAAAACTAGGATATTCATCAACATCATTCCAATTAAAAGTTTGTAACTCTTCTTCTAAAATAGCCTCAGAAGATGTTTTTTTTACATTAAAATACTCGCAAGAAGTAAGCAATAAAATGAACATAAAAACGAAAGAATACCTCATGGATTTCAACTGAAACCGAAAAGTACAATTTTTTTGTGTCCTATAAAATCTAAAAAAACAAAAACCGAAGTTTTAGCTTCGGTTTTAATTTAAATTAACAAGAATAATTAAAACTAATCCTTAGCTTTTTCCTCAGCTATGGCAAAAATAATTGGTAACGAATAAGGTACATTAACTTTTTTGCCTTTATGCTCCCCTGGCTTAAATTTAGGAAGTGTCTTAATAACTCTAATAGCTTCAGTTTCTAAATCGGGGTGAGGTGCTCTAGAGCGTATATCAACAACGTCACCTTCGTTATTTATTTTAAAAATAACATTAATGCGTTGTCTACCTTTCACTTTAATACTATCTGCTATTTTTGTGTTGAAATTTCTATTTACATGTATGGAAATATTTTTAGACATACAGTTTCTTTGTTCCTTACTTGATAAACCTTCACAGCCTGGAAAAACAGGAACTTGATCTATTATTCCAAAAGGAATATCTATATATTTTATAATGTCAGCAAAAAATGGATCGTCAAAACCATTATTGCTAGTTAAAACTAGTAGTTTTTTTAATTCTTTCTCCTCCTCATCATTTATATTCCCTTGAACTTGAATTTGCTCAAAAACAATACATATCTTTTTGACTAGTTCAGAATCTGTCTTTTGAGAAGTGTAAGTACTTACTTCTGTAACCAAATCTGAATCAAAATTTTCTCCTTTAACGATTGCAGATAATAATTCCAACCCTTTTTCTTCATTATCATTCAAATTACCTTGAATTCCTATTTGTTTTTTTACAGCTTTTATCTTTTCTATTAGTGGAGTTTCTTTTTCAATTTCCTTTTTAACATTATAACTCGTGTCGTTGTCATTTTTAGCTTCAATGCTTGAGGTATACACTAACATTCCAAAAACCATTGGAATTAATAGCGCATATTTAAATAGTCTAACTTGTTTTGATTTTGATTTTTGTAACATAATGATTCGTTTTTTGATTAATGATTTTTTAAAAAATGGATTGATGAATGAAATATTTTTAGACTCAAATACTTGAGTTAATAAATTCTGGTAATATTGATTTCTACTTTGACTTTTTACAGCTTGAGCATCTGCAATAAATTCGTGAAGCGACATGATTCTATCTTGATACATATAAATTAAAGGGTTAAACCAAAATAGAATTCTTAATACTTCAAAAAACAATAAATCTAAGGTGTGCTTTTGCTCAACATGAACCATTTCGTGTTTTAAAATAGTCGCCCTTTCTTCCTTTTTAAGATACTCACCTAAAAAAATATAATTAAAAAAGGAAAACGCCATACTGCTCTTTAATAAGCTAACAATAAGCAAATTACCCTCTCTTTGTTTTGGATTTTTATAAAGTAACACTAATAATTTAATTAGTTTAAAAGTGAATAAAAGTGTCGCTATAATTATTCCTAAATAAAAGATGATCTCCCAAGACAACAATGATTTATTATCTAATAATATTGGTGATAATTGAATTGGGTTTGTTTCTGGTTGTTTAGCACCACCAATAAAAATTTCAGGTAAATTTATAATATAGTCTTGCGAAATAATATTCTTAAAACTACTTATTTTTATAAACGGAATTATTAGTGAGAACGCTGCCGTTACTAATAAATAAGTTCTATTCCAATTAAAGAAAGTTTCTTTTTTTAAAAATACATCATAAATAATTAAAAAGAATAATTGAAATGCTATAGTTTGTATAATATAATGTAACATATTATGAATCTTTTTTATTAATCTCGTTTAAAACAGACTCTAAGTCTTTAATATTCATATCGTTTTTCTTCACAAAAAAGGACACCATACTTTTAAAAGAACCTTGAAAATAATTATCAACCAGTTTATTTATAGATTGATTACTATAGTCTTGCTTTTCCATTAACGGAAAATAAACATGTCCTTTACCCTCTTTTTCATAATCAACAAAACCCTTACTTTCTAAAATCCTCACAATCGTAGAAACCGTATTATATGCAGGCTTAGGTTCTTTAAATTCTTCAATTATTGCTTTTACATTAGCTTTCTTTAATCGCCAAAGAATTTGCATAATATCTTCTTCTGCTTTAGTAAATTGCTTCATAATTAATACCCATTAATTTATTCAACTAAACTTTTAGTTTTACAAATATAACTAAAAAATTAGTTTGAACTAACTTTTTAGTTTAAAATGTAACATTTGGCATGATTTTTAGTCTAAACAGTATATAACTTAAACATTTTTATGGATATTATTTTAATTATTATTGCTACCTTTATTATGTTTCTAGGCATTATTGGGAGTTTTCTGCCTGTTTTACCAGGACCACTTACTAGCTGGATTGGACTTTTGGTACTTCATTTTACCGATACCATTCCAATGGACAAATCATTTCTAATCATAACATTGGTCATAGCCATATTTATTTGGGTACTCGATTACATTATTCCCGCAATTGGAACAAAACGTTTTGGAGGATCAAAATATGGTATGATAGGAACCACAATTGGACTTATTGTTGGATTAATAGCACCTATACCCGGCGGCATTATTATAGGCCCATTTATTGGAGCTTTAATAGGAGAGCTTATTAATAAGAACGATACTAAAACTGCCACAAAAGCTGCTTTTGGTTCCTTCATAGGGTTTTTAACCTCTACACTTATCAAATTTGTAGTGGCTATAATTTATCTAGGATTATTTATTGGAATTTTATGGGATTATAGGGGTGTTTTATTTTAATTCCCATCTTCAGGGGAATGACAATTTCAAATGATAAGTCTCAAAAAATCGACGAATTATTTTTCAATTTAAAAAGAAGAAACCCTATGGGTCTCTCACCTCCATAGGGTTCATGTAAATTGCTATTATCAACAAAAAAATTGAGGGATTAATTAATTTTTGAAGTGTTGATAAACCAAATATAATTAGAACTATTGTTTTTGAACTACGGGAAACCCGTAACTGTTTTGCGGGGTAATGGTAGTCTTCAATAATAGTAATGGTTTTGAGCGCAAAAAAAAAAATGATTTTATTTGTAAAAATCATTTTTTTTTATTTTATGTAATATTTTAGCTATACAAACCCTTTTTTTCTGGCTTCATGAAGTAAAGTTTCATCTTGCCCGTCTTGAACTTCAAATATCTCCCTTAGTTGTTTCTTTCTTTTTTCAATAGCACTTAAAGAAATGTCTAAGTGCGTTGCTAAATTTTTCGTTTTTACACCTTGTGATAATAAGTGAAGAATTTTTCTATTCTTATCATCAATAACAATATCACTAGTAATCGCTTTTCTAATATGACTATTAACTGTACCGCTATAAAACGGCGGATTGTTAAGCACAGCTTGGAAGGCACTAGCTAATTCTCTTGATGTTAAATCACTTTTAATCATAAAACCTTCAGGATCTATGGTTTTAATAATATTATGAATTCTGAATGATTCGTTAAACATGGTTAATATAATAATTTTAGCATCTGGTAAAATTTTTCTAGCATATTCTGCTAAATCTTCTCCAGAACTCATAGAACCATCAGATGATGGTGGTAAACTAATATCAACAAACAAAACATTATAAGGCGTTTCTTTATCAACTGATTTATCCATAAAGGCAACAGCTTCATCACAGTTATTAGCGATATCTATTGTTAATTCTTGATTGTCTTTTTTTGCAAACTGTAGTGTATTTTGATAGCCTTCAATAATCATTGGGTGGTCATCAATCATAAGTATATTTAATTTTTCAATCATAATTTGGAGTTAGGTTAGGGTATTGGGGCTTCAATAATTACATTGGTGCCTAATTTTTTTTCTGAGATTATATCTATAGTTCCATTTATTTCTTTTATTCTAGAATTGATGTTTTTTAAACCAATTCCAGACCTGACTTTATTAACATCAAATCCAGAACCATCATCAGCAATGAATAAGCAAATTACATTTTTTTTCAGTCTAAAACTAATACTTACATGCGTTGCACTAGCATGTTTATATATATTATGGAGTGTTTCTTGAATAATTCTATAAATATGAATTTTCTTTTTATTAGTCACAGAATCCCAAGTTATAGCATCATCATGATTTAATTCATAACTCAATTTATAAGCTATAGATTGTGTTTCAATTAATGTTTTAATAATATCAATAAATCCAGAACCTGAAACAAAATCGGTATTTAACTCATGAGATACTTTTCTAATATCTTCTTCTATTGTTTTAAGTTCATCAATGTATTGCTCTCTAGTTTTTATGGCCTCAGCACTATTATTCATGTTTAAGCTATCTAAACTTAGGCGGGTGCCAAATAAACGGCCTAAAACACCATCATGAAGTTCTTCCGAAATTCTTTTCTTTTCCAATGTTCTAGCTTCCTCGATACTTTCATTTTGAGATAACATGAGGTTATAGATTTCCTCATTTGTTTCTTGTTGTTTTTGAATAAATTGTAATTCTTTATTCTTATTTCTTTGCGAAATCACAAGGTATAAGAGAAATGAAGCTAATACTAACACTATTGAAATGATTAAAAGCCACAGACGCTCTTTAGCTATTTTAATGTTTTCTTGTTCAATTTTATTAGTTTCAAAACGTATTCTGGCGAATTTATCGCGTTTTAATCTTTCACTTTTCTGTAAGCTATCACTTAATTTTATGTATTCTTTTAAATATTCCGTAGCAATGTCACCACTTTCAACTTTAGAGATAATTAATAATGATTTCAATAAATCATCATTATTGTATAACTCTGAAATCTCTTTTGCTTGATAAGCATAATATTTTGCAGAATCTTTTTGATTTAAATCATTATAATATTCAGCTAAATGTTGATGAATTATTATGGAGTTATACTTATCATTAATACTATCACTTATTCTTAAAGCTTTTAGATATAATCCAGGTAATTCTTCATAGTTTTTTGATAGATATAAAGTGTTAGCATAATTACCCAAAGCTAGGACATAAACTTCGGGGTGTTCTTGAATAAGTTTTTTATTATCAAAAATTTGATTGTATTTCTTAATTGCCAAATCATAATTTCCAGAACGCCTATATACTTTTAGCATATTATTTAAAGTTAAACCTTTGCTTCTTTCAAAATCTCCCTCTAAGCTTTTCTTTAATTTCAATGATAATTCAAAATATTTTATTGCTTGATCAAACTGCTCTAGTTCGTCAAAAACAATCCCTAAGTTGTTATAAATAAAGGCTTTATATTTTACAACATTATTACTTTTCTTCAAACTTTCTAATAAAGTAATGGCTTCAATTGATGTGGATTCACTACCTGTATAATCTTTATCATAAGTTTGACAAACTGCTATTCCATAAAGAGTTGCTGCAGTTTTAAACTTATTATTAAATTTTCTATAAACTTTCTCAGCTTTTTGAAAATAAAAGTAGGCACTATCACTAACTAGAGAGTATCTATAAAATTCACCTATTTTATAATATTCTTCTGCAATAGAAGTCGAATCTCTAGTTTCAAAATTTTCTGTTAGACTTTTTATTGAATCTATTTTCTGTAAATTTTCATCTATTTGAGCATTTAAAAAATCAATGCTCATTATTATAATAATTAAAAGTATTCTAAATTTCAATATTAGAAGAGTTGTTTATTCAAATGTATCCATAATTTTTTAATTTACATTCATAAAAAAATCCTGTGTATTAATACACAGGATTTAGACTTATAAAATGGAATTGGATTTAATCTTGACCGCTTCCACCTGTAAAAGGTACTACTACGTTTTTATCCGGCGCAACTTGTATATCATCTTCAGTTAATTCTTGTTTAGTACAAGACGTTAAAGACGCAAAAAATAATGCTACAATTAAAGTAATTTTTAGGGTTTTCATATATTCAAATTTTAAGGTTTCACATTTTTCTCTATTCTTTTGGAATAGAACATTGAACTAAGATTTTGAAAAACAAAATCGTAGCTAAGGGAAAAAATGGATAATTAACTTAAAATCGAATACATAAAAATGCAGAACGATTCTATAAATTTTTATTTTGAGGGAAATGACCGATAAAAGTCAAAGTGGATTAATTCTTCTTAACCGAACTTAGGGAATGTAATGAGTTCGCTCAACTAAGGATGGCTAAAATATATGAAGTAGAAGATTAGAGTATCTTTTTTTCGACAAAAAGTAAAATATTCGACGAAATGCACTTTATTTCATCGACGAAATGCAAATTAATACTTTTTTGTATGTATAAAACTACAAGGTAGATTTGTTTTTAACCAAGCTAGTTTTTACTATTTTGGTTTTTACATCTACTTCAGCACCAGTATTTTGGATTCTTTTTATAAGTAATTCTGCTGCATGCGCTCCAATTACCTTAGCATGTTGTCTTATTGTGGTTAGTTTTGGAAGGGTATGGTTAGAATCAGATTTGCTTGCAAACCCTATTACAGAAATGTCTTTAGGTACTTTTAAACCAAAACTCACTGCTGTATTTAAAGCAATAACAGCAGAGGAACTATCTGCAGCAATAATAGCATCAATATTTTTATTTTTCTTAAAAAGCGCTTTTATTTTCTTTTGATGATCGTCTTTCTTTTTTATTTTCAATACAAAAGATTCAAGGCCTACGTTTTCTAACATGGCTTTATTATAACCACGCTCTCTTAGCTTACCAACACTTATATCGTTTATATTACTAATAAACACTATATGCTTTCTACCTTCATTAATCAAACTTTTAGTAGCATTGTAAGTCGCATCAAAATCATCAACAATTACTTTATCGCATAACACATCGTGTGCCACTCTATCAAACATAACTATAGGTAAACCCTGCTTAATTGTTTTTCTAAAGTGTTCTACTTCATTATTCATTTGAGATTCTTGAGCCACAGATAAAATAAAACCATCAACACTTCCATTTGCCAATAATTGCAAGCTTTCCTTTTCCTTCTCCAAAGATTCGTTAGATATACAAGTTATAATATTATAACCATGCTTAGTTGCTTCTCTTTCAATACCAAAAAGAACCTTGGCTAAAAATCGATTAAGTATATTAGGTATTATAACCCCTATTGTTCTAGTTTTATTATTTTTTAAACTTAAAGCTACTTTATTAGGTCTGTAATTATACAATTCAGCAAGCTCTTTAACACGTTTTACCGTGCTTTCTCCAATTTCTTCACTATTATTTAGTGCTTTAGAAACCGTGGATATCGAGACATTTAATTCTTTTGCTAATTGTTTTAAAGTAACCATACTAGTGACACCTAAATTTTTATTACTACGCAATTTACAAAAATTACACGCACACTATAAGAATTATTTAATATATAGCTGAGTTTTTCTAATAAACCTTAAACAAAAAAAACAGTCTGATTAAAAACTAAAACTATACACTTTTTATAAATAACTTTGAAAAATTATTATACAGACTATTTCTTTTTTCACATGAAACATATAATCGCCACGCTTTTATTTCTTTTAATAGGAATACAACTTGTCCAAAGTCAAATTTCTGGTAAAATTATTGACAGTAATACAAAGACACCTCTAGAATATGCCACAGCAGCACTCTATTCAAAGCTTAATAAAGAACTGATTACTGGTGTAATTACTAATGAAGATGGGACTTTTTCTATTGAAAATATAAAAAAAGGAACTTACTACCTAGAAGCTTCTTTTATTGGTTATGAAGTAAAAAAAGTTGATAATATAGAAGTAATAAATAAAAATAGTGCTGTTTCTTTAAGTACTATTAGTTTAATTATTGGCAAAAATCAGTTAGATGCTGTTGTTGTAAAAGGTGAAAACGCAACTGTAATTAATAAAATTGATAGACAAGTATTTAATACTAAAGCATTCCAAAACACCAAAGGAGGTTCAGCTACAGATGTTATTAAAAACTTACCTTCAGTTAGTGTAAATGGTTTAGGAGAAATTAGTGTTCGTGGTAGTAGCGGTTTTGTTTTACTACTTGATGGTAAACCCGTTCAGGGAAATGCCTCAACATTATTAAATCAATTGCCTGCAAATGCACTCGAGCGTGTTGAAGTTATTACCGCACCTTCTGCTAAATACGACCCTGAAGGAAAAGCAGGTATCTTAAATATTATTACCAAAAGAGGTGGTGTTAGTGGAAACTTTGCTCAAATAAACATTAGTGCAGGTTTGCCATCTATTGAAGGTTATAATAACAAAGAAAACACACAACGCTACGGTATTGATGGTACATACAACATAAGAAGAGAAAAATGGAATATCTCTATTGGTGCTAATTACCAAAGAAAAGACATTAGCGGTAGACGTGAAGGAGATGTTTGGACCATTGTAGATGATGTATTTACTAGTTTTCCATCTGATGGTGAACGTAGTTTTGATGAAGAAAATTTTTCAGGAAGATTTACTGTTGATTTTACTCCTAATACTAATGATGAATTTTCTTTAGGGTTTTATGCTGGAAAGCGAGAAAAAGCGAGAACTGCAGATATTCTTTATAATAATGAAGCGTATCCTGTTGGTGATGAAGATAACAAAATTTTTGAGCTTTCTTATTTCAATGAAAACCTAAGGATTAGAAAAGGAGATTTTGTTTTAGGAAGTTTTGATTATGCGCATACGTTTAATAACAAGTCGAAATTATCTTCTTCTTTTTTATATGAGTACACATTATTAGGAGGACCAACAACTAATAGAAACTTAAACTTTCCGAATACTGAAAGTTTAATTCAAGATGAATTTAACACTAACAATAATCCTTTAAATGGTTTCAGAGGACAAGTAGATTACTCATGGAAACCACTTTCATTTGGAACTTTAGAAACTGGTTACCAATACAGAACTTTAAATAATAGAGGTGATTTCTTTTATGGAAGACGAGGTAATTTTAATGATGATTTCACCAGAGTGGATTTATTCTCAAGTGATATTGATTTAATAAGAACCATACATTCTACTTATGCACAATTAAGTGGAAAAAAGGATAAATGGGAATATGCCGCTGGTTTACGTTTAGAAATTCTTGATAGAGAATTAATATTAGCCGATAAAGCAGGTACTTTTCAAGAAACTTTAAATTATAACTACGAAAAACTTTTCCCATCAGCTTCTGTTCAATATAGTGTAAGCGATAAAACAAGTGTGAAATTAGCTTATAGCAAACGTGTTGACAGACCATCTGCATTTAAACTGAACCCTTTTAGAGAACGTGAACACTCTGAAACTTTAGAACAAGGTGATAAAAATTTACTTCCAGAATTTATTGATTTAGTTGAACTTGGTATCTCAAAAAAATTCAACAAAGGCAACTCTATTTTCGCAACAGCCTATTTTAGAAATGTTGAAAATTTAGTAAACCGAGTGAATCAAATTTATAGTGGACCTCCTATTGATCCTGACGATTCACGTTTTGATAATGTGGTTTTAGACCGTATTTATTCAAATATAGGCACAGGACGTTCTCTTGGTTTAGAATTAGGAACTCAACTTAAACCAACAGATAAATGGAGTAATTTTATAGGATTCAATATTTATAATTTTAAAATTGATGGTGCCTACAATGGTGAAAAAATTGATAATAACGCTACTCAATATTCTATTAATGCAAATAGCACTTTTGATTTCTCTGATACAGCAACACTTCAATTTACATTAAACTATTTATCTGAAAGACAAACAGCACAAGGAAAAGACTCAAGATTCTACTCACCTAACTTAAGTTTCAAAAAGAGTTTCTTAAATAATCAATTAGTAGCTACTTTACAATGGCAAAATATTGATATGGGTTTACTTGACACAAACGAGCAACGCATAACAACATCTAGATCTAGTGAATTCTTTACTACAACAAATTATGTTTATGAGGTTGATGTTATCATGTTAAACCTATCTTATTCATTTAACAAAACTAAAAGTAAAGCGAAGTTTATTGATAGTGAATTTGGGAAGAAAGAGTTTTAAATAAAATAAATTTATAGTTCCAGGTAAAATCTCTAAAAAACAAAAGGTTTATAAGTAATATATAAACCTTTTTCGCTATTAATTCAATCAATTCTTAGTAAGAATTTATAATGCAATTTAACAGCAAAAAAATAACATTATGTAACATGTGTTACGTTTATCATTTTAATATTTTTTTGTTTAATCTAAAAAGGTGGTGGTGTAACTCCTCCATCACAATCTGTTAAATCTGCTGTAAAATACATTGCCCAACTATTACCGCCAAAATCTTCACCTTCTGCCCAAGCAGTCTCTTCAGATGGACCATCTACCTCAGCATGTACAGCAAAACATAACTCACCTGTAATATCACCAATATCAATGGTATAAATCACTTCAGTTGTGCCATTATCATGCTCACCCGAGTAGTCAAAGTGTCCAATTTTCGGGTTGTTAGCTCCGGTAGTTGGGAAGCCATCTTCTTCACAATTAGTAATGTGCAAGTGTGTTGCATTTAAAACCCAATCGCCATTAGTAACATAAGTTATTGTTAGAATATTACCATCTATATCAACAGTCACATTTCCAATATCGTAATGCTGTCCAGCAATTAGACTGACTGAGTAACAATGTTCATCAGAAGATGTATTTGTAGAATTACTACTCTCCTCTAATTCAAAATTTTGCTCTTTTTGGGGTGATTCTTCTTTTGCAGAAATTTGATTTTTAGACTGCTCTACACTTTCTATATTACATCCAAAAACCAATATACTTAAGCATAAAAGATAAACTTTAGCTATACGTTTCATAACATTTGTATTAAGTAGGTTTATAAACCAAATATAGATCAACACAGACTAATTGTAAAATATTTTCGCTGAAATGCAACTGTTTTAAAAAAACAAAAGATTTTTACTACATGATGTGTCTGTGAATGGTTATAAATAACTTTTTAAGCAATCCAATAAAAAATAATTGTTTTTGAAATTAAAAAAGGCTAATCACTTCGATTAGCCTTTTCTGGACTCATTGATACTTAAATAAATTATATTATTTATCTATCAGTCATCGTTATTTTTTTTCCTTTTTTTACCTTATCGTCTAGTATTTCTACTTCATTTTCTAAGGCTTCTATCTCCTGCATCTCTTCATCAAATTCTTTATTTGTTAATTTACCTTGCTTCTTTTTAGCTTCAAGTTTTTCCTTAGCTATTCTGACTCTTTCTCTGGCATCACTAACTTTAGACTTACCTTTTTCAAGTGTACTTTCTAACTGCTTTACATTCTCATCCTTTTTTAGTTTAGCTTGTCTAGCACGTTCCTGTCCATAAGCTTTACCTTCTAGCCCATATTTATCTTTTCCATAGGCATTTCCATCCTTTTCTAGATTCTCGACTGCTTCTTCAGCTTTTTCCTTATTCTTTTTTATAATTTTTTCAGCTTTATCCTTCTTTTCCTTTATATCTTTATCAATATCCTCTTTTACATTTTTCTTTTCCTTCTTGATTTTCTTTTCTACTTTTTCTTTTTTACCTGCATGTTCAGGTTTTTGAGCAACACCTATCGCCACAAAACTAAATAGCGATACAATAGTTAAAAATAATTTTAATGTATTTTTCATAATAAATTAGTTTTCTATTTCGTTTAACATTTCATCTAACTTTTTAATCGAAGCCTCAATACTCTCTTCGGTTTGCTTAATCTCACCTGTAATCTCCTCAATCGAATCTATCTCTTGTTTTAACTCGGTAATTTCAGTTTTAGTTAATTCTTCACTAACTGTTTTCTCTTTTTTATTGCCACAACTTAAAATAAGTATAGACAAAAGAATGATGATTTTTTTCATAATTTAAGATTAAATTTAGTTAACTATTGTTTTGGACACAATCTTTAACTAAGGTCACATTTTATAAAAGTCTATTTGCAAAATATCACAAAAACAAAAAAGCTTCACAATTTCGATAACTCGAAAAAGGAAAGCTTTCCATTGGTTACCAAATTGCTTTGGCAAACTACATCCCAGACACCTCTGGGACAACACAACATCTTAATACTAAAAAAGCTCTAATTTCTCAGAGCTTTTTTTGCAATTTTTGCGGTCTGGACGGGACTCGAACCCGCGACCTTCGCCGTGACAGGGCGACATTCTAACCAACTGAACTACCAGACCGTTGCATTATTGCGGTTGCAAATATACACGCCTTTTTTTATATCTCAAATCTTTTTTTCTCTTTTTTATAGAAAAAAATTATCCAGAGAACTTTTGGCGTTCTATCATGTAGGTTGTGAGGATGTTATTGAAATTTTTATTAATATCAGCCTCAACATACTTTATTTTGTATTGCGCACATTTTAATCGCAAAGCTTCAAAATACGAATCAACCGTTTTACTATAACTTTCTTTTATTGAATCCGCATACAAATTAATATACTCTCCTGTTTCAACATCAATAAAACGCTTTGGTTTATTATCAAAATCGAAATTTAATTCTTTGGCTTTATCAAACACATGAAACAAAACCACTTCATGCTTATTATACTTTAAATGTCGTAAAGCCTCAAACAACTTCACCTCATCTTCCGAAGTCTGAAACATATCCGTAAATAAAAATATCATAGAACGCCTATGAATCTTTTCAGCTATTTCATGAAGATACTTATACGTTTCTGTTTGTTTATTCTGCGGTTTAGAAACTACAGCGTCACTTAAATGATTCAACAACATTTGATGATGACGCTCACTACCTTTTTCAGGTGCGTAATAATCATAATCATCACTATAAATACTTAAACCAACAGCATCACGTTGCTTTTTTAAAATATGCATTAACGAAGCTGCTGCCAATGCTGAAAATCCAACTTTATTTAAACTATCAATCGAAAACGAATCCAATTTCGGATAATGCATTGAGCTACTATTATCTAATATAAGATGACACCGTAAATTGGTTTCATCATCATAGCGTTTCGTGTAAAGTTTATCTGTTTTGGCAAACAGTTTCCAATCTATATGTCGTGTACTTTCGCCTTGATTATAAATTTTATGCTCCGCAAATTCTGCCGAAAACCCATGAAACGGACTCTTGTGCATACCAGCAATAAACCCTTCAACCACCTGTTTTGCAAGTAACTCAAGATTTTTAAAACCTTCTGCTTTATTAAGTTCGTTTTGTAAGTTCATAGAAAAGCCCCACCTAACCTCCCCAAACGGGGAGGAAATATTCATGAGGTAAAAAATATACGTTAAATATTAATTAATTAAATTTAAACTTTCCATTTTCTTGGAAAGAGTAATAGTTCCCCCATCTGGGGGTTAGGGGGTCTATATCACTGCATCAACAATACCATAAGCCACAGACTCCTCTGCACCCATCCAATGGTCTCTATTAAAATCCTTCATAACCTTTTCAAAAGTCTGCCCACAATTATCAGCCAAAATTTTAGCACTCAACTCTTTCGTTTTCAAAATCTCTTGTGCCGTAATTTGAATATCGCTTGCTTGTCCGCGTGCACCACCACTTGGTTGATGAATCATCACACGCGCATGAGGCTGAATAAAACGCTTACCTTTTGCCCCAACCGATAACAAAATTGACCCCATTGACGCCGCCAACCCTGTACAAATAGTCGACACATCACTATTTAAAGACTTTATACAATCATACATGGCAAAACCAGAAGTTACATAACCACCTGGACTATTAATGTATAATTGAATGTCGGCAGTTTCCAACGCATCTAAATATAGTAACCTATCAATTACATGTTTAGCAGATTCATCATCTACCTGACCCCACAAAAACACTTTGCGTTGCTCTAATAATTTATTATCTATCGCGTCTTGAACTTTATTTTTACTCATCTCAATATTTTATTTAGTAAGCATCTAAAATAAAAAAAGGTTCACCATAAGGCAAACCTTTTTAACTTTCTTTTCTCATTCTGTTATAGAAGCGCATCTATAGCCTCGGTGTATGCATTTTTAGGAGCAACACCAACTTGTCTTCCAACAACTTCTCCATTTTGAAATACCAAAACAGTTGGAATGTTACGTACTCCGTATTTACCTGCAAATTCTTGATTAGCATCAACATCTACCTTACCAACAACGGCTTTCCCCTCATATTCATCGCTAATTTGCTCAATTACCGGTCCAACCATTCTACATGGTCCACACCAAGCAGCCCAAAAATCAACCAATACAGGTTTATCACTATTCAATACTGTTTCTTCAAAATTTGCATCTGTTATCTCTAATGCCATAATATTTATATTTTAATAAGTTCTTAAATCATTTTAATTACACAAAATTAGTCAAAAAAAAACCCAAAGCTTACAAACTGGCAATTTGTTTTCCCTATAATAGCATCAATTGGTTTTATTTAAAATATTAATTTGGGCGCAACCACAAGGGTCGGGCTATCCGTTACAAGTCCTCGCACCTCCTTCGTCGGGCTGTGGGCTTTCCTCTACTATCCCTTGCGCAGATGCAGAACACCAATTGAAATTTTAGTTAAGCAACTAAAAAGTTGCGTATTAAATTTATTTAACTTAATTTAGCAACCGTAAAGTTGCATAATAATCAAAAATCGAACTATAATGAAAGATTCAATCAAAAAAGAAGTCGTGTTTAACCAGTCCATCAATCAGGTTTGGAACGCCATTACAAAAGCCGAAGAAATCTCAACATGGTTTATCCCAGCCGATTTTAAAGCCGAAAAAGGCTATAAATACCTGTTCACTTCCCCACCAAACGAAAAAGGTTGTACCACCATTGGTGGAGAAATATTAGAAGCAAATCCTTATGTTTTAGTTTACACATGGATTGTTGGCGGAACAGAAACAGAAACCACCGTAAAATGGGAACTAGAATCCTCCGCCGAAGGCACAAAACTAACCCTAGAACACACCGGTATATCAAACTACGTAGGCGAAACGGCTATTGAAATATTCGAAAGCTTTAATGGCGGGTGGGACAACTGTATAAACGGTTTAACTAGCTATTTAAAAGAAACAATAAATGCAGGATAAAATCACCAGACTTTTTAAAGCCATAGCAGACCCAACAAGGCGTGATATTTTTCATGCCTTGGTTATTGCAACCTCAGCATTATCCATTACACAAATCTCAAATCAGTTTGATATGACGCGCCAAGGCGTTACCAAACACATTAAAACTTTAGAAGAAGCGGGATTAGTTTACATTAACTCACAAGGAAGAGAACGCTTTTGTAATGCCAACCCCAAAGAACTACAAGAAGTTAACAAATGGATAAAGTTCTATGAGCAATTCTGGGATGATAAATTGAGTAGTTTGGGGGATTATTTGGATTCAAAAACATAACCCACTACGTCATTGTGAGGGAGAAACGACCGTAACAATCTTTTGATTATTAGCCCGAAATTCTCAACAAACAGATTCTCACGCTTTTTTTCTCATGAAAAAGCTCAGAATGACGTAAACATCAAACACGTCGTCATTGTGAGGAGGCACGACGTGACAATCTCTTAAATTAAAACTAGACCTTTCAATAAACAGATTCTTACGTTACGATCAGAATGACAATTCAATCAAAAAAATCAATTCAACTTAAACCTCACATCCTGCGCTTCCAACTCACTCAACAACTCTTGAGATACCTTAATCTTTTGCCTTCTACTAGGCATGGTTAATTTCATCTTTTCTTTTGTGTCGTACACTAAAAAATTCAATGCTTGGTTTCCAGGATGCATGTGTAGCAACTCTTTTAAGGCTATAATTTTTTGTTCGGTTAAATCTTTTATATCAACTTGTATGGACAGTTTTTTAGCATATTGCTCCATCACATCATGTAACAATTGGAAACTATTAAACTGCAATCTTGGGTCGCTCTTTTTACCCGTGTCTTTATTGGTCCATCCTTCACGCACAAAGCTTTTTACAAATACAAAGTTGTTTTGCAGTAAAAAGTGCCTGTATTTTAAATATTCTTCACCAAAAATTCTAAACTCAAAACTATCAGTATAATCTTCAATCGTAAATAATGCCCAACCTTTACCTTGTTTGCTTACACGATGTTGCACATCAGTAACCACACCGCCAAACACCAATTCCCGATTTACATAAGGTTCTAAATTATTAAACATCCCAACCGTAGCATTACAAAAGGTCTTCATTTCGGTTTTAAAATCATCCAACGGATGTCCAGAAATATAAACCCCAACAACTTCGCGCTCTTTACTCAAGGTTTTCATGGTGCCCCACTCTTCACATGGTGGCACTTCGGGTTCAGAAAATTGCACGCTACTCTGCTCTCCAAACATATCTATTTGTGCAGAATTTTTATTCTCTTTATACTTTTGGGCAAACTTTATGGCCTTTTCTAAAAAGGTAATACCATCGCCATCATCATGAAAATATTGCGCACGATGTATATCGCCAAAGCCATCAAAACCACCAGCATAGGCTAAATTTTCAAAGGCTTTTTTATTGGCGGCTCGTAAATCAATACGCTTTGCGAAATCAAAAATAGAACTGTAATGCCCATCTTCTTTTCGGTTGTCTACAATCGTCATAACCGCACCATGACCCACACCTTTTATGGCCCCCATCCCAAAACGTACCGCACCGTCTTTATTTACCGAGAACTTATAATAACTCTCATTCACATCTGGCCCTAAAACATCCAACTTCATCCGTTTACATTCTTCCATAAAGAAAGTAACTTGCTTAATGTCATTCATATTATTAGAAAGCACCGCAGCCATATATTCTGCAGGGTAATGTGCTTTTAAATAGGCGGTTTGGTAAGCTATCCACGCATAGCATGTAGAGTGCGATTTGTTAAAGGCGTAACTTGCAAACGCTTCCCAATCTTTCCAAACTTTCTCTAAGATTTTAGCATCATGACCGTTTGCACTGGCTTGCTCGATAAATTTTGGTTTCATTTTATCCAAAACCGCAATTTGCTTTTTACCCATGGCCTTTCTAAGTACATCGGCTTCACCTTTGGTAAAATCTGCTAAACTCTGCGACAGCAACATCACCTGCTCTTGGTACACTGTAATACCATAAGTTTCCTTTAGGTATTCTTCCATCGCAGGCAAATCGTACTCGATTTCCTCATCGCCATGTTTTCTGCGCACAAAACTTGGAATATATTCCATAGGTCCTGGACGGTACAGAGCATTCATAGCTATTAAATCTTCAAAAACCGTTGGTTTTAAATCCCGAAGGTGTTTTTGCATCCCAGGCGATTCGTATTGAAACACACCCACAGTTTCGCCGCGTTGAAACAAGGCGTAGGTTGCTTCATCGTCTAAAGGAAAACTTTCTGGATCTAATTGAATATCATGCTTAGCTTTAACAATTTTAACGGTGTCTTTAATTAAAGTTAGTGTTTTTAAACCCAAGAAATCCATCTTCAATAATCCTGCATCTTCTACAACAGAGTTATCAAACTGCGTGACGTACAAATCAGAATCTTTTGCCACAGAAACAGGCACAAACTTGGTAATATCATCTGGTGTAATAATTACACCGCAGGCATGTATTCCAGTATTTCTAACTGAGCCTTCAAGCGTTCTGGCAAGGTTTACGGTTTCTGCCTGTAAATCGCTACCATCGGCAATATTTAAAAGCTCGTTTACTTTCTCTAAATCTTCTGCCCTAAATTTCTTTCCGAGTTCTTTTTCATCTAAACCAAAAATCTTCCCGAGTTTAGACATGGTTGGGATTAGCTTCGCAATCCTATCGGCATCAAACAAGGGTAAATCTAAAACACGCGCTGTATCACGAATAGACGATTTTGCAGCCATCGTACCGTAGGTAATAATCTGAGCCACTTGATTACTCCCGTATTTATCAATTACATATTGCATAACACGCCCTCTGCCTTCATCATCAAAATCAATATCAATATCGGGCATACTAATACGATCTGGATTTAAGAAACGCTCAAAAAGTAAATCGTACTTTAATGGGTCTATATTAGTAATCCAAAGACAATAAGCTGCCACAGAACCCGCAGCAGAACCACGCCCAGGGCCTACAGATACATCCATATTTCGGGCTTCGCGAATAAAATCTTCAACAATTAAGAAATACCCCGGATAACCTGTGTTTTCAATAACACTTAACTCGAAATCGAGACGCTCTTTCACTTCTTCTGATAGTGCTTCACCGTATCGCTTCTTAGCACCTTCATAAACTAAATGTTTCAAATAAGCATTTTCGCCTCGTTTACCACCATCCGCTTCATCTTCCTCATGTTTAAATTCATCTGGAATATCAAAAGCTGGTAATAAAACATCTCGCGCTAATTGAAAGGCTTCAATTTTATCTACTACTTCTTGAACATTAATAATTGCTTCAGGAACATCCTGAAACAATTTCTTCATTTCCTCTGAAGATTTAAAATAATATTCTTGATTTGGTAATCCGTAACGATATCCACGTCCACGCCCAATAGGTGTCGCCTGCTTTTCGCCGTCTTTTACGCACAATAAAATATCATGTGCATTAGCGTCTTCTTGTTTTCTATAATACGTATTATTGGAAGCAATTAACTTAACGTCATGTTTTCTGGCAAGTTTAATTAAGGTAGGGTTTACACGATTTTCATCTTCTTGATTATGGCGCATCAACTCCACATACAAATCCTCCCCAAATTCTTCTTTCCACCAAAGCAAAGCTTCTTCGGCTTGATTCTCGCCTACATTCAAAATTTTACTTGGCACTTCACCATATAAATTTCCAGTCAATACAATCAAATCTTCTTTGTATTGCTGAATTAATTTTTTATCAATTCTAGGCAAATAATAAAACCCGTCTACAAAGGCGTGAGACGATAATTTTGCCAAATTATGATAGCCATTTTTATTTTTAGCAATTAAAACGATTTGATACCCGTTATCCTTTCTGGTTTTGTCTTCATGATTTTCACAAACAAAAAACTCAACACCTACAATCGGTTTTATCAGTTTTGCTTCTGTGGTTTCTCCATTTTCTTCTGCTTCTGCGATTTTTGCTTTTACACCACTATTGAATTTATTAACGGCATTCACAAAATGAAATGCTCCCATCATATTCGCATGGTCTGTCAAAGCTACGGCAGGCATGTTTTGCTCTCCTGCTGCAGCTACTATATCCGAAACGCTCATTGTGGATTGTAATACCGAAAACTGTGAGTGGTTATGCAGGTGGACAAAATCTACATCGGCTAATTCGGAAGCATTTTGTTCAATATCTTCAGAAGAAACACCTGATTCCGCCGTTTGTAAACGCGCTTGAATTTTAGCACTTTCCTTTTTTAAATTAATGTGCTTTAAACCAATAAGCTGAATCGTATCGGGATTTTCTTTCTTAAAATTCTCGAAATAATCAGGCTGAACATCTAGCTGTTCCTTGGTGTATTCACCTAAACGAATTAACTCTAAAAAGCAACGTGTTGTTGCTTCAACATCGGCAGTTGCATTGTGCGCTTCAGAAAACGGCACATCAAATAAAAATTCGTGTAATTCCGTAAGCGTTGGTAATTTGAATTTCCCATAACGCCCACCCGGAATCTGACATAAACCGGCTGTATGCTCCGTACAGGTATCTAAAACGGGAAGTTCTTGCAATGGGTTCTCAACATCACCACGAACAAACTCTGCTCCCATTATATTCAAATCAAACTTCACGTTTTGCCCGACTACAAACTTTGTTTTCGCTAATGCAATATTAAATTTTTCTAAAACTTCAGCCAAAGGCACACCTTGTTCTTCTGCTAATTCGGTAGAAATACCGTGGATTTTCTCTGCATCATAAGGAATATTAAAACCTTCTGGTTGCACCAAATAATCTTGACTCTCGATACAGTTCCCCATACCATCATGCAATTGCCACGCGATTTGTATACACCTAGGCCAGTTATCTGTATCTGTAATTGGTGCATCCCAGCGTTTAGGCAATCCGGTGGTTTCTGTATCGAAAATTAAGTACATATTATATGTTTATGCGTTGATTTGTTTATAAGTTAAATCGGGAATGTCGAGCATATAAAAATACATAGAATTTATACTTTTTTAAAGTTGAGTTATGAAGAGTTGTAAACAAAAAAGTGTCAACATTTTTTAAGTATATTTTGCTAAAATTATTCTACATTAAAAAAACAAATCAGCATTTTATGAAATTTCGGCTATTCATTTAATTCTGATAGCAGTGTTTTTAATATGATTAAAACCGTAGCTAAAACACAACAA
This sequence comes from uncultured Algibacter sp., assembly GCF_947487575.1. Taxonomy (GTDB): domain Bacteria; phylum Bacteroidota; class Bacteroidia; order Flavobacteriales; family Flavobacteriaceae; genus Algibacter_B. Next base: position 315,708 of record NZ_CANKXG010000003.1, read on the forward strand.
ATAAAACAGTTGACTGAACTCAAAGCATACCTAACAATAGTGATTGCCTAGAAATTTGACACTAGACTCAACAAGAAAATTCTTTTTAGTAGCCAATAAAGAAGATAGACTATATCTAATATATTCCCCAGAAAACTAGAATTTTCACCTAATGCAAAAACACCTTCTCCAGTTTGTTTAAAATTTCAAACAAATTACTGGTAATTAGGGAATAATAAAGTATCTTTGCGCCCTCATTAATAACAGAGGTCGAGAACCTCAAATAATTAATTATTATGCCAGTAAAGATTAGATTACAAAGACATGGTAAAAAAGGGAAACCTTATTACTGGATCGTAGCAGCTGATGCACGTTCAAAAAGAGATGGTAAATACCTAGAAAAATTAGGTGCTTACAATCCAAATACAAACCCAGCAACTGTTGAATTAAACGTTGATGGTGCTGTACAATGGTTACAAAATGGTGCACAACCAACTGACACTGCAAAGACATTATTGTCTTACAAAGGCGCAATGTTAAAGAATCACTTAGTTGGTGGTGTTAGAAAAGGTGCTTTAACTGAAGAGCAAGCAGAAGCTAAATTTACTGCTTGGTTAGAAGAAAAAGAAGCTAAAATTCAAGCAAAAGCCGATGGTTTATCTACTGCTGAAGCAAAAGCAAAAGCTGATGCTCTAGCTGCCGAAAAAGCTGTTAACGAAGCAAGAATTGCTGCTGCAGCTCCTGCTCCTGTTGAAGAAGAGGTAGCTGAAGATACTGCTGCTGCTGATGCTTCAAACGAAGAAGAATAAGAAAAAAATAATTTTTTATACTTTTAAACTCCGATAGCAATATCGGAGTTTTTTATTTAACCAAACTTTTAGAAGTTAGGTTAAATAATTCCCATAAAAATGGGAATCTCATAAACTTTAGAATTAAATTTGAAAAGATTCCCGCCTTCGCGAGAATGACAAAAATACTTTTTCTATGAAAAAAGAAGATTGTTTTTACTTAGGTAAAATTGTAAAAAAGTACAGTTTTAAAGGAGAAGTATTAGCTAAATTAGATACAGACCAACCTGAACTTTATGAACATTTAGATGCCATATTTCTAGAATTAAGAAATAACCTTGTTCCCTTTTTTGTTGAGAGTTCTCAATTACACAAATCTGAATTGCTTAGAATAAAATTTGAAGATGTAGATGTTGAAGCTGATGCTGATGCTATTATGAAAAGTGGTCTCTATCTCCCTTTGGATTTATTACCAAAACTTGATGGTAATAAATTCTATTTTCATGAAGTTATTGGGTTTACCATAAAAGACAAAAACTTTGGAGATGTTGGTATTATAAAAGCCATTAACGATTCGACTGCGCAATCGCTTTTTGAAATTGACAGAGATGGAATTGAAATTCTAATTCCTATGAATGATGAGTTTATTGTAAAAGTAGATAGGGACAACAAAACCATTCTCGTAGAAACTCCGGAAGGATTAATTGATTTATATTTAGAAGAATAGTTGTGTATAGAAAGCCCTTTAAATTTAAAGAATTCACAATAAACCAAGACCAATGTGCCATGAAAATTGGCACCGATAGTGTTATACTAGGCGCTTGGACTTCTCTAAAAAACAATCCTATTTCTGTTTTAGATATTGGTGCTGGCACAGGGGTTTTATCATTAATGTTAGCGCAACGCAGTTATGCTGAACTTATTGATGCTATTGAAATTGATGACAATGCTTATGAGCAATGTGTTGAAAACTTTGAGCAATCGGATTGGGGAGACCGTTTATTTTGTTATCATGCTTCATTAAATCAATTCGTTGATGAGATTGAAGATAAATACGATTTAATTATCTGCAATCCGCCTTTTTATTCTGAGGATTTTAAAACGAAAAATAAACAACGAGATTTAGCTCGTTTTCAAGATGCGATGCCATTTGATTATTTACTAGAAAGTGTTTCTAAATTACTTTCGAATCAAGGTATATTCTCAGTTATTATTCCTTTTAAAGAGGACACTCAATTTTTAAATTTAGCTTCAAAATTCAACTTGTTTCCTAGTAGAAAACTTCATGTAAAAGGAAATCCAAATACAGAAATAAAACGAAGTTTGATAGAGTTTTCTTTCCGCGAAAGCGAAACAACAATAGAATCTCTAATTATTGAAACGGATAGACACCAATACACTTCCCATTATATTGATTTAACAAAAGATTTTTATTTAAAAATGTAAATCTATAAACGAATATAAAATTTATCTTATTCTCAATAAAACCTGATTTTTATTTGATTTTTTATATAAATTTGTAACATAACTGAATAAAATTAAATTTTATGAAGCCAGATTTATTTGAAGCACCTGATTACTACAACTTAGATGAGTTACTTACAGATGAACATAAATTAGTTCGGGACGCCGCTAGAGAATGGGTAAAAAGAGATGTTTCTCCCATTATTGAAGAATACGCTCAAAAAGCAGAATTCCCAAAACAAATTATTGGTGGTTTAGCTGAAATTGGCGCTTTTGGACCGTACATTCCTATGGAATATGGTGGAGCAGGTTTAGACCAAATTAGTTATGGTTTAATCATGCAAGAAATAGAACGTGGCGATTCTGGTGTTCGTTCTACAGCTTCGGTACAATCATCATTAGTAATGTATCCCATTTGGAAATACGGTAATGAAGCGCAACGCAATAAATATTTACCAAAATTAGCAAGTGGTGAATGGATTGGGTGTTTTGGTTTAACTGAGCCCGATCACGGCAGTAATCCTAGCGGTATGGTTACCAATTTTAAAGATAAAGGCGACCACTATTTGCTAAACGGTGCGAAAATGTGGATTAGTAACGCACCTTTTGCTCAAGTAGCTGTTGTTTGGGCAAAAAATGAAGAAGGTCGTATTCATGGACTTATTGTTGAACGTGGTATGGAAGGATTTTCTACACCAGAAACCCACAATAAATGGTCACTTCGTGCTTCGGCTACTGGAGAGCTTATTTTTGATAATGTAAAAGTACCTAAAGAAAACTTACTACCTAACAAATCTGGATTGGGCGCTCCGCTTGGTTGCTTAGATTCTGCACGATACGGAATTGCATGGGGTGCTATTGGTGCCGCCATGGATTGCTATGATACGGCGCTTCGATATAGTAAAGAGCGTATACAATTTGGAAAACCTATTGGACAATTTCAACTACAACAAAAGAAACTTGCTGAAATGATTACCGAAATTACCAAAGCACAACTTTTAACCTGGCGTCTGGGTGTTTTACGTAATGACGGCAAGGCAACATCCGCACAAATTTCTATGGCTAAGCGTAATAATGTGGATATGGCAATTAATATTGCTCGAGAAGCTAGGCAAATGCTTGGTGGCATGGGTATTACAGGAGAGTATTCTATTATGCGCCACTCCATGAATTTAGAAAGTGTTATTACTTATGAAGGCACGCACGACATCCATTTATTAATTACAGGATTGGATATAACGGGGTTGAATGCTTTTAAATAATAGCTGATATTTTCAAGAAATAATATCTATTATTTACTACATCGTTATCGTAAAAATATACTGATAACATGACTTTTGACAGGTTTTTTAAACATCTCTGAACTTAACTTTGTATCAAACCTTTATAAGGTATACGAGCAAAATTAAAGTTAGAGTATCATGGAAGAATCAAGAAAAGACACCATCCAATTTATCAATTTACAATTAGCAGCAATTGGACAGCCTATTTTTAAGGACAAAGAAGATAGCAAAGAAAAGTTTTGCGATCCAGAATTCGAGAAAAATACACGTCCGCTAATAATGAGTCTTAGAGAAAAATCAAGACTTTTAGGAAATCACCTAGCTCCCGCAGATGCCAGAATTCAAAATTTTATAGACGACTATTTAAAAGATGTATCGGTTAATGTATCATATAAACTATCTAACAATACATTAATTCTATCTAAAAAGGGGCAAGCAAGAGAAGCTAGTTTACCGCCTAATGGTAATTCTTTTGAAAGTGATTTAGTTAATTCAAAACGATTAAAGCAAGGGATTTTAAATAACCCTTTACACGATAAGAGAACAACCAAAGGAACGTTTCATATTGTTGAAGGCCCACTTCCTGTACCTTTAGACAAAAAAGAAGTTCCTAAAGTAGTTTTAGCTCATTTTTTAAATGCAGCCTTTAAACCTACAGATGAGTTAAATACGCTTCCGTTTACATCAAATCAGGACAAACAAGCTAAAACCATGGTTTCAATGCTTTTAAGACCAGTGGTATGTCCTGAAGCTAAAGGCGTAGTTTCAGAAAAATCTTTAGAAGTTCGCTTTTTTGCACCTGGTTCTTTAGTTAGTAATTTAGATTTTGTAGAAAATATTTTTGGTAATGCTGGCAATCCTAATTTAGCTCATAATGATGCTGCCTTAGATCCAGAACACTGGACAGGTCATACAGGATGTATTATTCTTGCTCCACAATTATTAAAACTGAAAAAGAAAGATGTAGGTCTTCCTCATTTTGATGATGCTACAGAGCGTCAGAAAAAAGATGGCATGTGTTGGATAGAAGAAAACGAACTTTATAATGACGGTGGCGCTTTTAAAATTACTTGTAGAGACGAAAGCGGCGTAGTAGTTACCTTGATAGCAGACAATTATTATGGCTATTCTAAAAAAGAAATTAAGACTCAAATTAGTTATTCTGCGAATTTATTCGGAATTTTAGAAGAAGAACATGCTGGTGGCGCTATAGCTTACGCTAGACGTGTTATGGGAGATACCGTAAACTGTAATGATTACAATCAATATTATGGACTAGATCATACTTTTGAAGATGTAAAAAACTTATTAAAGGATAGTATTGAGGTGAAACCAGAAAACTATGCAATAGATAAAAATTACCCTAACATAATTTACATTCCTGAATCGTCATATTTCAACACAAATACTAATAGCATCACTTGGAATTATAAAGGCAAGGAACAAAAGTTAAAGTTATCACCTTTTAAAACTTATGTACATCCATCTGGAAACAAACTAAGATTAGAGAAACATAAATCTGTTAATTTGTGGCGTATTATAGAAACGTATCCTGAAGGTGTATTTTGCCATAAACCTTGTACGGTTTCTGGCGGAGGTAAATCTGAGATTTCTAAATCTATGCAGAATGCCATTACTTATAGTAGATTTAACATTCATAACATCGAAGAAGATTTTAAGAAAGCTGATGAAATTATAGAGTTTGATTACTCAACAAGATGGAAAGACAATGATCCAAATAGACCAAAATCAAGATCATTCTTAAGTGAAAAAAGAACTTTAGGTTCGGTTGTAAAACTATTAACCCCTTCTGATGAAAACTCAGATGAGTTTAATGCATGGTTAGAGAATATCCCTGTACATGTACGCTCATTAGTATTGTTTGTAAAACGCTTATTCAGACAAGCTCATGGTGGTAATTTAAATTGGAAAGACTTAATGTCTGTTGAAATTATTAATGGCGTTAAAGGCACTTCTTTAATTTACAACAACAACCCGGTTGTAGGTAGTTATGTTCGTATTGGGTTCAATCAAGAGGGCAATTGGATGCTTAATAAATTGCGTTCAGATTTTTCAGCTTGTGAAAAAATTCAAACTGAAGATGATATCACAGCTTCTATAACTATTCCTAAAAATCAGTTGAAAGATTTAAACCCAGAATACACAAATCAAAGTGTAAAAGTATTAACAAACTGTGAGGCTCATTTATTTCAAAGACCAGATGAAGCTATTGTAAGAGGTTATGATAAAGGTGCAGAATTAGATATTATTTCGGATGGTAGATTCTTAACTAACTATGAAAAGTTAACTAAACAAGATGCCATTGAAATCTACGAAGACACTATAAATTATGATAAGTACACACAACCTGTTCAAGATTTTATAAAAGAAATCATTGACAGTGACGATGAAGATGTGCAGTTTGTATTACCATCTCATCCAAGAATTATTGAAGATGGTTTACCAACGAAAAACCCACGTTATTTAGAGCCTAATAAGTTTTATGATGAAACTGAAGCATCTTACATCTCAGATATGGGTGTTCGTTTAAAAAGAAAAATCCAGCTAAGCGACCCTGTAATTCATGTTGTAAATGCTGTTTTACCTGGTAGAAGAAATAATCCTGCTGATAAAGAAGCTGGTATTAGACCATTAGCAGTTTATAACCCAATACATTATCAGGAAACTCCAGAGCTATTTATGGATTTTATTTGTAGCTTAACAGGTAAATCACCATCAACTACAGGAGCAGGATCTGAAGGCGCATTAACCAAAGCACCGTTTAATATGTTAACACCAACAACAGATTTAAACAACGCTTTGTTATCTCACATTTTAACAGAATCTAACGGGTTTAGTACCGCAGCAGGTTATGTTGGTGGAGAAAACAAAATAGATCATGATGTGAGTTTACTAATACCAGAAATATGGGCTAGAATGGCTCCACACGATAGAGACCCTAAAAACTTAATTAAAAATGGTGCTCTTGAAAAACTCGAAGATTTTGAGTATGAAGGCCAAAAAGTATTAGCAAGTAGATTAGGTTACAGAATTACAAAAACGTTTTCATTACTCTGCTTAAACAGACTGTTTGATGAACCTACAGCTGTATTTAGTGAACGCATGCTAAAACCTGAACTTCAAGGTATGGAAGATTATGTTGATGGTATTAACAATATTATTGAAGCACAACAAAAAGTGGCTGTTAACTATTTTGAGGATGGCAGCATTGATGCAGCTATTCCACCATTAAAAATCTTACTGCATATTATGGCTTATGGCGAATATGAAGGTAAGGATATTAGCGACCCAGAATTACGTAAATTCTTTGATAGAGATTATGTTACAAATAGCGATTGGTATAAAGAACGACTAGAATTGAAACAACAAAAGGATATTCGTTTTTATGTTACTCAAATAGACTATTTAGAAGGTTTTATTAAAAACCCAGATAATGAAACTTTAGTTTCAGAACTGAACATTAAGGATCGACTAAAATCTGTGAAAACTTTGTATAAAAAAGTGAAAGCAGATAGTTATTTAACAACTTTAATTGGAACAATTGGTGCTGACCCATTGTATAAAAAAAGTTAGTTAATCTAAATTTAATAAAATTTGTCTAGTCCTAAATAGTCGATACAGATTATTAAAGGATTAAATTTATTAATTAAAACTGAACAATCATATGATTG